>JAEEWT010000002.1 GCA_016287755.1 Prevotella sp. | reverse complement strand
GTCTGGTTATAGCGACCGTAGTGAATACCGATAGGTGCTCCATCCATCCATTCGTAGGTAACCACGCTGGCATGCTCTTCCTTGGCGGTGAGGTAGTTGCTGATGCTGTTCAGACGCTCTGTGGAGGTCTTGGCCTCAGGACAGCCGTTCTCAACCACGCGCTGGTAGAGGGCACGGGCCTTCTCAAACAGACGGTTGTCGAAATAGGCCTCTGCCTGTTTGAAGGTGACTGCACACTCTGACTCGTAGCGCTCGTTACACTCCTTGAACTTCTGCACGGCATAGGCATCGTAGGAGTTGATCTGCACGATGTTGTTATAGATCTCTGCCGCCGCACTGTAGTCGAGCATACGATACAGGATGTCGGCATCGCTGCGCAACTTGATCAGCGAATCCACCTTGGCGATGTTGGCATTGTTCTCCTCTTCGTCGCAGTCTGAACACTGCTTAGCCACATTGAACTGGTTGAGTGCCTCCTCGTAGTTCGCGTTCTGGATCTCACGCACACCCATGTTACGGTGACCGCGGTAGCAGCCCGCATCCACCATCGAGTTGGGGTCGTAGATCTTAAACGTGCGCAACTGCTTCGGTTCCAGGTCGAGGGGAATGTCGAGGGGATTGAAGCCAGGAGCCACTACAGTGAGTACACGACCGCGATAGCGTGCACCAGCGGGGAATTCGATGAAATACACTGAATCCGTTCCCTGGATCTCTGTACTGAAGAGGTCAACCGACTTATCCATCGTGGATGAGAACTGCAAGGGAATGGTGTGGTTACACCTGATTTCCACAGCAGCCTTCTCGCCCTCGCTGGAATACACCGCATTGGCCTGCGAGAGATCATCTACTTCGAGTACCCCTTGTGCCCTGACTGCGACGGCTGTCACAACAAGCAGAAGTAATAGGAATGTTTTCTTTATCATAACGATATCTTGTATTATAATTTTCGACATGCTCATGGCTTAGTAAGATGGTGAAACTTCAAAATCGGTAACGAACCCTTTGTCATCATCAACTTCAATATCATAATATCTGGCACCGGTCATGGGGTCCATATACCAAAAGACCAAATCAGTGCCAGGCTTAGCTATATAGTGAAAGAAGTCTTTTCCAGTATTATACGGAATAGGACAATCCTCTTCATATTCGTTGTAAAAGCATTCCTTGCTATCCAAAAAGGAAATATCTTCAACGTACTCTTGGTTTTGTCCGTCATAATAAGCTATCCTTACCAATCCCATCTGATGCTCAAGTGTAAACGAAACAGAAGCATTTTCATTATTTTTCGTACCCTTCCCAACCATCAAGTCACTGGCATTGTAGCTTTCCAACGTGCTCTGGTCTAACTGCGGTTCCCATTTTGATATCAAATAGTCGAAGAATTCAGAAGCATCTTCGGTATAATAATATAGAGTATAATACCAATAAGCTGTGTCATCGTCTTCGAAGCTGTAATATTCGTCTTCTATTTTTTCTTGATATGGATAGTAGGCAAAATACTTGAAATTCTCCGAGAAATAAACTTTTTGTGAAGGGTTGGATACTTCCCATGTTCTTCCATTATAGGTGTATGGAACATTGACATATATTAATTCGTCTGATCCTTCATCAAAAGCAAAGAGTCCGATCTGATCACCTGCCTCAAAAGTGGTGGTGAGATCACTGATAGTAGCACGCGTGGTAATGGAGGAAGGATGGTTGACCATCACTCGTAGTTCAGGCAGTGTCCTCTCTTTCACCTGCTCCATTTCGTCTTGGGAACAGGCTGCAAGCAGGATAACTGTCATGCTCATGACGAGATAATATATCTTATTCATTATTCTCATATCTTCCTTTTATTGATGTATTCTCCAGTCGTTTACAGAGACAGGATCTATGGGTTCTCCCATCTCATTAACAAATCCGTCAACTGTGAGTTCCTTGTTCCTGATGGTGATATTGAAGGTGTTCAATGTTCCTGGATCGAAGGGATATGGGCCATCAGGATTATAGTCATATATTCCTCCTATATAGGAAAACTTTGATCCGTCTGCTAGCGTGATAACGATTCCAAACGATTCACAGGGAAAGGGTATGAGGATTGCTGAATACGAAGCATCATATCCGTCTACCGCGTTGACCAGGCAGGGAATAACGGGATCACGCTCTTCTTCCTCTCCGTTACCTTCTTCTCCTTCGTCTTCAATAATCTCGAAATAACCATGATAAGGGTCATAATCTTCATCAGTAGGCTCTGTGAAGGTTGCCTCAAGAAAACATGGAGATGCCATTTCTAAGGTCCCTAATTCCAATTTACTGATCTCTGCTCCCTCATCACTTTTGATGTTGATGTTCACGCGAGCCATCTGGTGATAGAAAGTCAGTTGGGATACATCAGCCTTTTTGACTGTGGTGCTTGGGGCATAAAGGAAATCGCTGTTGTAGAAGTTCTCTTCACTGCTTTGGTCTGCCTCAATAGTAATGACGTCATCCAATGACTCAACGATTTTCTTGCCAAAACTCCATGCGGTAACGGTTACTGATGATTCATTCAGATCTTCCCAGTAGAACGTGTTGCTCGAACTAGTGCCTATAGCTATCGGAACATTATTATCGTCAAAAGTGATCTTATATTGCTTGACATCCTCTCCCACCTTCACAAAGATAAAGTCGCCCTCAGACCACGAATTGTCTGGGATAGCACGCGTCTCGTTATTACCCATACAAACTTGGAAAACCAGTTCGTGACGGGCAAAAGAGTCATCTTCCTCTGTCGTACAGGCAGAGAAGAACAACGCGGCTATGGCTATGATGAGAAGTTTGTTCAGCTTCATATCTTGTTTACTTATGGTGTCAGGATAGCATCTCCGTCGACTGAGCCAGCATCATCCCAATTATTAATAGAGGCGCCGTCGAGGGTAAGCCCTGACTTCTTAACCGTTAAGTTATAAGTATAAACCTTCCCAGAATCAAATTCTATGGAATTGACGATGGTTGGCAACGAATAGGCATAGCTAGTTTGATTACGGGCGTCAATTCTGATAAACTGGTTGCCTGCCGGGATATCCTGTGGTATAATGATAGCACTCAAACCAACAAATGCGTTGTTTCCTGATGCTGACAGTTCTCCTGCAATAACGAAGGGACTAGACGTTTGTCCTTGGCTTTCGAGAGCAGTTACCCATTTTCCCTGTCTCTGACCCAGAGCATCCTCAATATTGAAGGTAGCTGCATTTGTTCCCGTATAGATGGTGACTGTTGCACCAACAAGATCATTAACATCGACTTCGTCACTAGCTTTGATGTTGACATTAATCTTCGACAGACAGTGCCAGAATTTCAGTTGAACACTGCTGGCCGTCTTCTCAACAGGATTGTTGCCATCAGGTTTACCTACCATCAGGTCACTGGCCTTGTAGTCCTCATCATCAGTTTGGTTCTCACTTACTTCGAACGAGATTTCACTCTTGTTTTTTATTTCGTCGTCAGTTGCCGTTCCTGCGGGATAGACTGAGAAGATGTTCACACCGTTACCGTTTTGGGGGTAGTATTGTGTAGAGGGTGCTGTAAGGGAACCATCTTCATTTGTGGTGTACTTCAGCGGATTATCATAGGTGGTTTGGGGGGATATGGAATTCTCGTAGATGAACACATCCAAGGTCTCGCCACCGTAAAAAGCATCAGGCTGGATAAGCTGTCCGGCACGGGTTTGTGTAACATTTACATAACTCAGACGGATCTCACCGTTCCAAGTCTGCACGTTCTCTTCTTCACTGCTGCAGGCTGCCAAGGCAATGACAGCGGCTGCAAGAACAAAATATTTCTTCATGACAGTTTCTCTTGTGGGTTATTAAATGGCATTTCCGTTCTCAGTGCCGTTACCGTCAGCCCAGTTTTCAATGGTGGCATTCACATCCAATCCGGTCTTGTTGATGGTAATGTCGTACTTGTACTTGTTACCGGCACCGAACGACTGTGATTTGGCTGCGCTGTTCACGTTCCACGTGTAATCTCCTGCATTAGGGATGCTGAAGGTCAGGACCATGCCATTGGTGGAGGCTGCTGGTATCAGAATAGCCTCGCTGTTGGCACCGTCGGCGGATGTATCCAAAGTAATTACTTTGTTTGCATCGCCTGTTCCAACAACTGCGTCATTGTTAATGATATTACAGGTTCCTGTGGTCTGCTGACCGCTAATCGTTACCTTCATATAGGCCAACTGCTCAGCTGTTATACCATTACCCGGTTTCATGGTGATGGCAATCTTTACCAACTTGTGATAGAATTCGAGAGCGGCCACAGGACTCATTTTGTTGATGCCGTTTACAGGACTTGCCACAAGCAGGTCGATAGCTTTTTGATCGCTCTGGTCGCTAACATCAATAGAGTATGTGCCGTTTGCTGCACTTGCTGTGTAGGGGTAGTAGGCAGCAATGGTGTAGTTACTACCATCGTATGGCAGCATGATGGTCTGGTCTTCAGCTGTAGGAAGGAAGCTACCGGTACCGTCTTCTGTTGAGTAGCTCATGTTACTATAGTCCTGTGTCGTTCCCTTCAAGGCGAAAACACCGATCTTGTCACCAGCATCCCATGCATCATTGGCAGCACGGGTGTTGATAGCAGAAACAATCTGTAGTTCCACAGGTTGCTGGTTCTCTGAAGTCTGTTCGTCTTCGCTACTGCAAGAAGAGAACAGTGCTGTGGTCATCATGGCGCAAGCAAAGGTTACCATGGTGATGCCTGTCAAAAAGGTTCTTTTCATATTCATATTGTTTTTGTTATTATTCTCTTATACCTTATTATATTTATTATAGGGTTATTTAATGTCATGATGTCCCTCGTCAATCACGTGCCAGTCGATGATAGACGTGGTGATTCCCGATTCCGTCTTAATGAAGTAGTCGAGTTCAACCTTTGTCACATCTTCCTTCATACTGATATTGTCCAGAATATTCTCCAGATCAATGGTCATCGTAGCCTCCGTACCATTGTTATAGGTAACATGCAGTTCCATGGGTTGGGTGGAGGAGTGAACGATGTCGATGATGCGGATGGTGCAGGTGTAGGTGGGAACAGACTGTCCCTTTAGTTCTTCATCCTTACCATTATAAGGGGTATAGGTAAGTGTGAGGGGTAGGGTGATGACGCTGTTGTAGTCGGATACGACCTCACCCGTGGTGATATCAACAGCTTGTGCTATACCGTCGATGGAGCCAGTAATGTTTGATATAAACTGTTCGTCGCCCGGCCACATATAGATGTTCACCGTAACCTCATGTACCAATTGGCGCATAATGAGGTTTACGTAGGTGGTGTCACTACGCATCACCTTGGCTTCTTCGAAGTTGGAAACCATCAGTGTTCCAGGGTTGCGAAGCAAGGTCCCGTCGCTTTCACTGTCAACTGTGGCCACATTGTCTTCTATGTGAATACCCTGTGGGTCATAGAAAGCAAAGACGCGATAGGTTTCGGGATGCAGGTGACGGATAATATTGGTCACATCTCCCACTATATAAGTGTTGTCATTCAGTGTGAGATAGTAGTCATCGGCAGGGGGAACACCTTGATCCGTACGACTCCAGTCGGTATTGACAATCATCGTACCCAGTTTCCATTCGTCTGGATTGAAGTATTCTGGATCATCGTCCGGCAGGAAATGAAGCCTATCTTTCACGCACGATGTCAACAGGAGCACGGCGGTCAAGCTAATGAATATGGTAAAGATATGCTTTTTCATTGCCCGTCCTTTCTTAAGAAGTTCCATACGAGAGCCACCGACAGTTTGTTGATGCCGATGTAGTTTGTATTGCCATCACCGGTGTAGTAGCGTACGCCATCGATGGTTTTGTACTTTTCAATCGTAGCATGGGTGAAACCAAGACCACCACCAAAGTCAATGAAGAACCGTTTGTTATGCAGACGGAGTCGGTATCCTGCAGTGATGCCACCTCCCATGTAGTCGCCCTGGCGACCCCTTTCGGTGAGTCCGAAGTTGTACTGACCGCCATGTATCATCATTCCTACATACCAAGGACGTTGGGTAGACATATATCCCATGTAATGACGGATCTCACCAGCAAACTCCTTCTGGGCAAAGCGTCGGTTATTGTCGCTCCAGCTCCAACGGGTGTAGGTGGCATTGGCCAATACACTCCATTCCTTGTTGAGCTGCCATTCCACACCGATATCAGGTGTGAGGGTGGCCCAACGTAGCATGTTGGCACGTAAGAGAATAGTTTCTTCTTGTTTCTGGGCATATATGTTAAGGACCGACAGCATCAGGAATGCCGCCAGCACAAGAGTCCTGCATAGATGCCTATTCGCTATTTTTTTCACCCAGTAAAGTTCGAATCGTTAGTTGTTTAACATTAGAAGCAAATTGCGTATTCGATGCAAAGATAATATAAAATAATTAAACAACGAAGAAAATAAGCATTTTTTTCGTTATTCAAAGGGAAAAGTAATAGATTAGTAGTGATCTGTATCAGATCCGTTTGCTCTCCCCACGGAGCAGATTCATGAATTCCTCACGTGTCTTTGCTTGGTTGAAGGCCCCACTGAAATCACTGGTAGTAGTGATGGCATTTTGTTTTTCCACGCCCCGCATCTGCATACACATGTGTTTGGCTTCAATCACTACCATAACACCGAGCGGACGGAGTGTCTGTTGGATACAGTCCTTGATTTGTTGGGTGAGTCGTTCCTGTACTTGCAGGCGATGACTGAAGATATCTACTACACGAGCGATTTTAGAAAGTCCGGTAATGTATCCGTTGGGAATGTACGCTACATGTACCTTTCCGTAGAACGGCAGCATGTGGTGTTCGCAAAGTGAGAAGAAGTCGATGTCCTTGACAATCACCATCTGGTTGTATTTCTCCTCGAACAACGCATCGGTGAGTACCTTGTTGGCATCCTGCTCATAGCCTCGTGTTAGGATCTGCATGGCCTTAGCCACGCGTAAGGGAGTCTTTTGCAGTCCTTCGCGTTCCGTATCCTCTCCCAATAATTCCAGGATGCTCTTGTAATGAGAGGCGAGTTGGTCGAGTCCTTCTCTGAATTCTGTTTCCGGATTCATGATTAGTTTTGTACGGTAATCTTGCCCTTGACGACACAAGCCTGCTTGTATCCCATGGCTTTTACTTTCTTGCAATAGCTGTTGGCTTCGTTGAAGGTGCGGTAGTTACCCATACGGCAGATCCATCGCGGAGAATAGAAATGCGTATAGATGGGCTGATCGGGGAAGGCGGCTTTCAGCTTATCGCGTATCTGCTCAGCCTTCATGCGGTCGCTACGCGTGTTACCTCCAGAGAATACCTGAACACGATAGCCATCCACCTTATAGGAGTTCTTCATCACCTTCTTGCGAGTGTCGATGACGGGAATCTCCAGTTCGCTCTCCTCCTTTTCCTTCTTTTCCTTTTCTGCCAGCAATCGGGCCTTTTCGCGTTCCTTCTCAGCAGCCAGTCTAGCAGCTTCTTCCTTTTCCTTGGCTGCAGCAGCTGCGGCGGCAGCGGCCTTTTCTTCCTCCAGTTTCTTCGCAGCGAGGGCAGCGGTACCGTTAACCAGGTCGGAAATCTCCTTACTCTCGGTGATGGTAACTGTTCCTTGTCCTTGCTGTTTCTTCTGCAGTTCGTCAAGGAAATTCTGTGCGCTGGCTGTAGTAGCAGCGCACAGAATGAGTAGTATGGTTATAAGTTTCTTCATTTTAGTTTATTTCCAAGCGTCGATGATTCCCTTGAAATCAGCCGCCTTCAATGATGCACCGCCGATGAGGCCGCCATCGATGTCGGGCTTGGCGAACAGTTCGGGAGCGTTGCTTGCCTTGCAGCTACCGCCATAGAGGATGGTAGTGTCGTCAGCTACAGCCTGTCCATATTTCTCAGCAATGATGCTGCGGATATAGGCGTGGATCTCTTCGGCCTGATCGCTGGTGGCAGTCTTACCTGTACCAATGGCCCAGATGGGTTCGTAAGCGATGACGATCTTACGGAAGTCTTCCTCAGAGAGGTTGAATACGCTTCCTTCGAGTTCAGCCTTTACGACCTCGTTCTGCTTGCCAGCTTCGCGCTCTTCCAGACTCTCACCAATGCAGAAGATCACCTTCAAACCGTTCTTCTGTGCCAGAAGCACCTTCTCCTTCAGGATCTCCGGTGTTTCGTTGTAGTATTCGCGACGTTCAGAGTGACCGAGGATCACATACTGGGCTCCAGTGCTCTTGACCATCTCTGCTGAAACCTCCCCGGTGAAAGCACCCTTCTCCTTATCTGCGCAGTTCTCAGCACCCAGACCGATGATGTCCTGATCGAGGAACTGTGCGATGGAAGCCAGATGAATGAACGGTGTACAGATGACTACACCGCAGTTTGGTTTATCAGCTTTCAGTGTCTCATTCAGCTCTTTTGCCAGAGCGATACCCTCTTGCAGGTTCATGTTCATTTTCCAGTTACCTGCTACGATTTTCTTTCTCATTTTTCTTTTATTTGTTTGTAATGGGTTGTTCTTGATTTCCTTTTGATTTTCTCTTAATCCATTTCGTCCAAGCCCACAGCCTGTCTGCCAGTGTCAGCAGGAAGAGCGGCAACGCGAACCACAGCAAGATGCTTAGGATCTTCTTAGGTGCAGAGTCCTTCGGCATGTGTCCGATGTCGAGTTTCTCCAGCGGTTGTGTGGCGAGAGCCGCTTCAATGACCGGCAGACTGTTATGGCTCCATTTGCGAATGATGGTCCCATCTTTGATGAGCATCAGTCCGGGATTACTGCGAATCATGGTCTTGAGCGTGATCTCATCCATGGTGCAGAAGGGGTATTCAGCCCCTGTCAGTTCCCTCCAACGGGCCACGGCCTTCTCGTTACTGGCGGTAAGGCCATAGAACGGGTATCCGTTTGCCTGCGCGTATTCATACAACTGGTCAATCTCACCGAAGTTGGTGTCGCTGGCATCTTCCAGATGAGGCGAGATGAGCAGGAAGGTATAGTCTTTATAACTCAGCACCTCCTCCGTGATATCCTCCCCGGATTCCATCGAGATGATGGAGAAATCGTGTATGGGCGGCACATATCCTTCTTTTGTCTGTACGCTCTTGCTGTCGATGAACGTCCATGTGGAGTCAGGATAGTTCTCGAGTGTGAACGTTTCCCTCTTGCCATCTTTCTCCATAATGAAAGTTGTCTCGAACTCCGGCTGTTCTGCATCATCAGTGATCCTCATGCCTTCTGGGATGTTAGCTCCCACATGGTAGGGCCGGAAGTCAAAGAGCGGCAGATCGTAGAGGCACCAGATGCTTGACAGGATGATGAAAATAGCCGTATAGTTCTTCACGATCCATTGGTTGCTCTTGCTGATGAACCTCACCATTGAAAGTGGTTTCCATGCAATCACTAACGCACAAGCAAGTAGTACCACGTTCTTCAACAATGTCTGTCCGTTGGTCAGATGCACAGCATCGCCGAAACAGCCGCAGTCGGTAATCGGGTTAGCTACCCACAACCAGAAAGTAATAATGGTCATGATAACCATGAATACTACTGCTACGCGACTCATTACGCGTCTGTTGATGGCGAAGAGCAACATCATTCCCGTGTAGAACTCTACAGCCGACAGCAATACCGAAATGCCCAGCGTCACGATGGGCGGGACGATTCCTTCACAGCCGAGGGCCTGAAGGTAGTCGTTGATCTTGTACTGCGTGCCCAGCGGATCGATAGCTTTCACGAATCCTGAGAAGATGAAGGTCAGTGCCACGATGAAGCGGCAGACGTTCACTCCTATCGAAATCCATTTAGCCTTCATTCCTCACCTTTTAGTTTGATGGCTCCGAACACGGCATAGTTGATGATATCCATATAATTGGCATCAATGCCCTCGCTCACCAGCGTGGCACCTGCGATGTCCTCAATTTCCTTTACGCGTTGTATCTTTGTCAGGATGAAGTCGGTATAGCTGCTTACCCGCATTGAACGCCATGCCTCATCATAGTCGTGGTTCTTCTTGAGCATCAGTTCCAGCGCCTCATTTGCATAACGGTCGTACAGCGCCATGGCCTCTTCCGGATCCATGTCAACCGTATCAACATAGCTGCGGTCTAGCTGGATCAGTCCTACAATACCGTAGTTGATAAGTGCGATGAACTCTGGTCGGATACCTTCGCCCACCAACGACTCCTTCTTGATCTCCAGCGACCGAATACGCTTAGCTTTGATGAACAGCTGGTCGGTCAACGACGACGGACGTAGAATGCGCCACGATGCTCCGTAGTCGTGCAACTTCTTCTCAAAAAGTGAACGGCATTCCGCCATCACGTTTTTGAACTGTTCCTCAGTCTTATTTGTATTCTTTGACATGACTCATCTTGTAAAGATGGTGCAAAGTTACGAATTAAAATTGAAACAGCAAAGACAATTACCTATTTTATCTCTTTCCTGCGGCGGTACTGTCTTTAACAGACGTGTTTTTCTCATTCCATAAAGCCATTTCCGACTGTCGTCTGCGGATATACTTGATCTTGGCACAGAGCATGTCAAACCGCGTCTTCAGCGAGTCACGGTGCATCCGCATACGGGTTACGGAACGCAACTGTTCTGCTGTGGCCGTTCCAGCATCATGAGCCGCCTGTGCCTCGTGTTTCATCTGATTGTATTTCCTGTTCACTATTTGTATCTCTTTATCGAGCGCTTCCATTTCCTTTTGGGATGCTTTAAGAACGGAGTCCTGTTTGTGAATCAGTGCTTCTTTGCGCAGACGTATTTCTTCCTGCAGCTTGTCGTGTTTCGACTCACAGCCGCACAGAAGCAGACTTATCGTAATACTTAGAAATAATAGTCTTTTCATGAAAAATACTCTTTCGAAGTGCAAAGGTACAAATAAGTAAGGATAATTGCAAATAAATTTGCATTTTCGCTTACTAAATCGTACCTTTGCACATCAAAAACAGGGCAAGCGATGAAACTGTATAGCGACGACGAGCTGGCACAGATCCTTGATCAGGAAATTTTCCACCAGATTTCCGCCATGGCCGATAGGCTTGGCGTGGAATGCTATGTTGTGGGCGGATATGTTCGTGACATCTTCCTCGAACGGCCATCAAACGATATTGATGTCGTGGTTGTGGGAAGTGGAATCGCCTTGGCACAGGCCTTAAAGAAAGAACTCGGAAAGAAAGCACATCTGAGTATCTTCAAGAATTTCGGAACCGCGCAGGTAAAGTTCATGAGGACGGAGGACGGAGGAACGAGGAAGGAATATGAAGTGGAGTTTGTAGGTGCCCGCAAGGAAAGCTATAGCCACGACTCTCGCAAGCCTGTGGTGGAAGATGGTACTTTGGAAGATGATCAGTGCCGCCGCGATTTCACTATCAATGCCCTGGCTATCTGCCTGAATCACGATCGTTTCGGTGAACTGGTGGACCCTTTTGATGGTATATACGACCTGGAAGACGGACTGATTCGTACACCGCTGGATCCTGATATCACCTTCTCTGATGATCCGTTGCGTATGCTTCGTTGTGTACGCTTCGCCACGCAATTGCGCTTTGATATTGAGCAGGAGACAAAAGATGCCCTTTGCCGCAATGCCCAACGACTGAAGATTATCAGCGGAGAACGCATTGCTGAAGAACTGAACAAGATTCTCTTGGCGGCACATCCCAGTATAGGTCTGCTGGAACTGCATGATAGCGGACTCCTTCAGTTGATGCTGCCGGAGCTGTCTGCACTCGACATTGTAGAGACTCGCAACGGCAGGGCACATAAAAACAACTTTTATCATACCCTTGAAGTACTGGAAAATGTTTGTAAGACTGACCAATCACAGCTTTGGCTGCGTTGGGCGGCTTTGTTGCACGATATCGGCAAGACCAAAAGCAAACGATGGGATAACCAGCTGGGTTGGACCTTCCATAACCATAACTTTATCGGAGCGAAGATGGTGCCTGAGATATTCAGACGTCTGAAACTGCCACTCGATGCGAAAATGAAGTATGTGCAGAAACTGGTTGATTTGCACATGCGTCCCATCGTGATTGCCGACGAAGAGGTGACCGACAGTGCCGTGCGCCGACTAATGAACGATGCAGGCGAAGATATAGACGACCTGATGCTGCTCTGTGAAGCGGATATCACTAGTAAGAATGAGGTGCGCAAGAAACGTTTCTTGGAGAATTTCAGAATCGTTAGGGAAAAACTAGCCGACCTGAAAGAAAAGGATTACAAACGGTTGCTACAGCCTGTAATCGACGGGAATGAGATTATGGAAATCTTCCACCTTAAGCCGTCTCCTGTTGTAGGAACACTGAAGCAATACTTGAAAGATGCTGTGCTCGACAATCAGGTGGCTAACGAACGGGAACCGCTGATGGAACTGCTGATGGCAAAGGCTAAAGAATTAGGTATGCAGACTTAATGTTTGTTGCAAATATTCGTTAATATTTGCCAATAATGTCATATCTTTTACGTGTACGTAATGATTAATGTGTATCTTTGCAATTTGAAAAAAACCCAAAGAAGGGCGTTAGTTTTCTGGAAACGTAGTTTTGAAAGTATTAATAAATAATAAATAGGTATGAAAAGAAACAAGGTTTTAATGGTTGTGGCTATGGCTGTCATCCTGGTCTCTTGTGGAGGCAAGGGAGGCGGTATGCCAAACTTTGGTGACAATGAGTTCCCGGTGCAGTCGGCACAGACAAAGGATGCATCGATGCAGACCACCTATCCTGCTACCATCAAGGGCGTGCAGGATGTGGAGATTCGTCCGAAGGCGTCAGGATTCATTACACGTGTCTGTGTTAAAGAAGGTCAGTCAGTTGGCGTAGGTCAGTTGCTGTTTGTGATCGACAACGAGACCTATCAGGCTGCAGTTCGTCAGGCTCAGGCTTCTGTGAATACAGCTACAGCCCAGTGCAATACCGCAAAGCTCACTTACGAGAATAACCAGAAACTGTTTGAGCAGAACGTGATCGGACAATATGAGTTGGAGTCGGCAAAGAATGCATATTCCAGTGCGCAAGCACAGCTGTCGTTGGCAAAGGCAACTTTGGCATCTGCCAAAGAGCAGCTTAGCTTCTGCTTTGTGAAGAGTCCTGCAGCTGGCGTCATTGCCAGTCTGCCCTATAAGGTGGGTGCTATGGTCAGCGCTTCCAGCGTACCAGCCCTCACAACAGTGTCAAACATCAGTAGCATGGAGGTTTATTTCTCAATGACTGAGAAAGATATGCTTGAACTGAGCAAGACAGCCGGCGGTACACAGGCTGCCATCAATGCTATTCCTCCTGTAAAACTTCAGTTGGCTGATGGTACAGTGTATGGTCATGAAGGTAAGGTTACCAAGGCCAGCGGTGTAATTGATGCTTCCACAGGTTCCGTGCAGCTCATTGCACACTTCCCGAATCCCGAGCGCTTGTTGAAGAGCGGTGGTAGCGGATCGATTGTCATTTCCAAGAACGATAATTCTGCCATCATCATTCCTCAGTCTTGTGTATCCGAGGTGCAGGATAAGAAGTTCGTCTATGTTTTAGGCAAGGATAATAAGGTGAAATATACCGAGATTACTGTGGATCCCCAGACAGACGGTCTGAACTTCATCGTTCGCAGCGGTCTGAAACCTGGTGACAAGTATGTTACCAACGGTATTACCAAGTTGTCTGACGGTATGGAGATTGTTCCCATTACGCCTGAGCAGTATCAGAAGAAGATCGAGGATGCTACCCAGATTAACGCTGACGGCTCTGCCAAGGGCTTCGTGGATGCTATGACAGGTAAGAAGTAAGTCACAAGTTATCAGTTATAAGTAACAGGTTCAAAGAATTTATGACTTTTACAACATTTATCAAACGCCCAGTGCTCTCTACGGTGATTTCCGTGGTGATTGTGTTGCTGGGTATCATCGGATTGACCACACTGCCTATCGAGCAGTATCCGGACATTGCTCCGCCTACCGTTGTGGTCTTCACCAGTTATCCTGGTGCCGATGCAGAGACAGTAAAGAATTCTGTACTCGTTCCACTGGAAGAGAGTATCAATGGTGTGGAGGGTATGGACTACCTCTCCTCATCAGCTGGCTCAGGTTCTGCCAGCATACAGGTATTGTTCCGCCAGGGTATGAATGCCGATATGTGTGCGGTGAACGTTCAAAACCGTGTTCAGCAGGCACAGGCCTTGCTGCCAGCTGAGGTTACCCGTATCGGTGTGACGGTAATGAAACGTCAGACCTCACAGGTGATGATGTTCACGCTGACCTCCGACGGTCGCTATGACGATAAGTTCCTGACGAACTACTCCAACATTAACATTGTTCCTGCCATCAAGCGTATCCAGGGTGTGGGTGACGTTCAGTCGCCAGGTGTGAAGACCTACTCTATGCGTATTTGGCTGAAGCCCGAGGTGATGAAGCAGTATAACCTGATGCCGAGCGACATCAGTGGTGTACTGGCTGAACAGAATATCGAGGCTGCACCTGGTACCTTCGGTGAGCAGTCGAATGTGGCTTACGAGTATGCCATGCGTTATACTGGTCGTCTGAAGACAGAAGAGGAGTTTGGCAACATCGTCATCTCCAGTGATGCTAACGGAAATACGCTGAAGCTGAAGGATGTGGCAAAGATTGAGCTGGGTGGCTTGCAGTACAGTGTGGCCATGAAGAACAACAACATCCCTTCTGTGATGGGTATGGTGCAGCAGATTGCTGGTTCGAACGCCAATGAGATTGCCAAGCAAGTGAAGGCCGAACTGGAAGAACAGGCTAAGCTGTTCCCTCCGGGAATGATCTACAAGATCAACTACGACGTCACAGAATTCCTTTATGCTTCTATTGAGGAGGTGGTGTTCACGCTGATCATGACGCTGATTCTGGTGTTCCTTGTGGTGTATGTGTTCTTGCAGGACTTCCGTTCTACGCTCATCCCGCTGATTGCCGTGCCGGTATCGTTGATAGGTACGTTCTTCTTCCTGAAGATCTTCGGTTTCTCCATCAACCTGCTCACGCTCTCGGCCTTGCTTTTGGCTATTGCCATCGTGGTGGATGATGCCATCGTGGTGGTGGAGGCAGTGCATGCTAAGCTGGATCAGGGATACAAGAGTTCACTCACCGCATCTATAGATGCTATGAATGAAATTTCTGGCGCCATCATCTCCATTACGCTCGTGATGGCTTCGGTGTTCATTCCTGTATCGTTCATTGGTGGTACGAGCGGAACATTCTATAGGGAGTTCGGTGTTACCATGGCGGTTTCAATCTTTATCTCGGCTTTGAACGCCTTGACGTTGTCTCCCGCCCTTTGTGCGATCTTCCTGAAACCGCACGATGAGAACGGCAACGAGGTGAAGATGTCGCGCATTGACCGTTTCCATGCTTCGTTCAATACAGCATACGATAAGGTGCTGGGCAAATATAAGAATGGTGTACAGAAACTGGTGCGCAAGCCCCTGGCTATTGGCATTGCCGTGATTATCGGTATAGCTGTACTGGCTACCACAATGTTCACTACCAAGACAGGTCTGGTGCCGAGCGAGGATACAGGTACGCTGTTCTGTACGGTTTCTATGCCGCCGGCAACTTCTGTGGCTAGAACCCGTCAGATTATCGATCAGGTTGACTCGATGCTGGCTACGAACCCTGCCATCCAGAGTCGTGAGCAGATACAAGGATATAACTTTATCGCAGGTTCCGGTTCCGATCAGGCCACATTTATCCTCAAGCTGAAACCGTTCTCTGAACGACAGAAGGGATTCTGGTGGAAACTGTCTGGTTTATGGCAGGGTGATGGTATCTACCGCTTCCTCGTGAATCCGTATGATGCTAACTCTGTCTTAGGACTGATTTATAAGCAGACTGCTGCAATCAAGGACGCACAGGTGCTGGCATTCGCTCCGCCGATGATTCCTGGTTTCTCTGCCAACAGTGGTGTGTCGTTGGTGATGCAGGACCGTACTGGCGGTAATTTGAACCGTTTCTTTGAAGTGACCAAAGAGTATCTGGCTGAGCTGAACAAGCGTCCTGAGATCCAGGCTGCACAAACCAGCTACAACCCGAATTATCCGCAATATATGATTCATGTGGATGTGCCTAAGTGTAAGCAGGCAGGCATCTCACCGCAAACCATCCTCAGTACGCTGCAAGGTTACTACGGTGGTCTGTATGCATCAAACTTCAATGCTTACGGTAAACTCTATCGTGTAATGGTGCAAGGTGATCCTTCCACACGAATGACACCAGAGAGTTTGGGTGGTGTGTATGTGCGTACACCGCATGGTATGTCGCCAATCCTGGAGTATTGTAATTTGGAGCGTGTCTATGGTCCTTCGAACATCAACCGTTTCAACCTCTTCACCTCCATCAACGTGACGGCAACTGTAGCCGACGGCTATTCTTCTGGTGAAGCCATCAAGGCTTGTGAGGAGGTGGCTGCGCAATATCTGCCTGCTGGTTACACCTACGACTACTCCGGTCTGACTCGTTCAGAGGCTGCTTCCAGCAACTCTACAGCGTTGATCTTCGTACTCTGCTTCATCTTCATCTACTTGATTCTGAGTGCGCAGTACGAGAGTTATATTCTGCCGCTGGCTGTGGTTCTTTCTGTGCCTTTCGGTCTGGCAGGTGCTTTCCTCTTCACGCAGTTGTTCGGTCATTCGAACGATATCTACATGCAGATCTCATTGATTATGTTGATCGGTCTGTTGGCTAAGAACGCCATCCTTATCGTACAGTTCGCTTTGGAGCGCCGCGAAACAGGTATGGCCATTTCATGGTCGGCTGTGCTGGGTGCTGCTGCCCGTCTGCGTCCTATCCTCATGACATCACTCGCCATGATCGTGGGTCTATTGCCAATGATGTTTGCTTCGGGTGTGGGTAAGAACGGTAACCAGACACTGGGTGCTGCAGCCGTGGGCGGAATGCTCATCGGTACGCTGCTCCAGATTTTCGTGGTGCCCACCTTATTTGTAATCTTCCAGAGTCTGCAGGAGAAGATCTCCCCGATGAAGTTCGACGACGAGGAGAATCCAGATGTGGCAGCCGAGTTGGCACAGTATGCACATTCTAAGCCTGTGGATTATGAATTGGAGAAATAGTAAAGATAAGCATATATGAAGAAGATATTATTCATGTCGTTTGCAGTCCTGTTACTGTCGGGCTGCGGACTCTATACAAAATATGAACGACCTGACGTGAATACCGAAGGACTGGTTCGTGACCCGCTGAATCCTAACGATACCTTGTCGCTGGGAAAGGTGGTGGATGGACAATGGACGGCGGTGAACGGACAGGATGAAAACTTCGGTAACATGCCATGGCGTAGCGTGTTTACTGATCCGAAGCTGCAGGAGCTGATTCAGCAGGGTTTGGACAAGAATGCCAACCTGCTCAATGCCGCCCTCAACGTGAAGATGGTGGAGGAACAGCTCAAGGTGGCTAAACTCGCCTTCGTACCTGGCTTTACCTTTACTCCGCAGGGAACTATCTCCTCGTGGGATGGTGGGAAGGCCACCAAGGCCTATTCACTTCCTGTAAGTGCTTCGTGGAGTGTGGATCTCTTCGGTAATCTGCTGAACCAGAAGCGTAGTGCCCAGATGGCGCTGTTGGCCACTAAGGACTACCAGGTGGTGGTGCAGACGAATCTCATCAGTAACATCGCAAATCTCTATTATACATTGCTGATGCTCGATCGTCAGGTGGAGATCGTCAATAACATGAGTGAGCTCACCAAAGACACCTGGGAGAAGATGAAGGTGATGAAGGAAACGAAGATTGGCTACCGCTCTACTGCTGTGCAGAGCGCTGAGGCGAACTACTATTCCGTGGAGGCACAGAAGACCGACCTCCTGCGCCAGATCCGCGAGATGGAGAACTCTCTTTCTCTGCTCATCGGACAGCCGGCGCAGACCATCGCCCGTGGTACATTGGAGGAGCAATCACTGCCTACCAGCTTCTCCACAGGTGTAGGTATCCAGATGCTGAACAACCGTGCTGATGTGCATGCTGCTGAGATGCAACTGGCAGGATGCTTCTATGACATCAATACAGCCCGCAGTCGGTTCTATCCCAATATCACTATCACAGGTACAGGAAGCTTCACAAACAATAATGGTGCGGTGAATCCTGGTAAGCTGCTGCTAAGTGCTGTGGGCAGTCTGGTACAGCCTATCTTCCAGCACGGACAGATTGTTGCCGGACTGAAAGTGGCAAAGATGCAGTACGAGCAGGCCTATAACACCTGGCAGCAGAATGTGCTCGCTGCAGGTAGTGAGGTGAGCAATGCCCTCGTTCTCTACAACTCCAGTGCTGAGAAGAGTGCCATCGAGGCCAAGCAGATTGAGGTGTTGCAGAAGAATGTGGAAGATACCAGAGCCCTGATGGCAAGCAGTAGTACTACTTATCTTGAAGTAATCCAGGCCCAGAGCAGTCTGCTCAGTGCCCAGCTCTCGAAAGTTGCCGACGACTTCCATAAGATGCAGGCCGTAGTGAACTTGTATCAGGCATTGGGAGGCGGAGCAAAATAGTTCAAAACTCAAAATTCAGAAATATGAGTGAAATTAGTCCAAAAGCCGAAATCAGCCCAAAGGCTCAGATTGGCGACAACTGTAAGATATTCCCTTTCGTGTATATCGAGGACGATGTGGTGATCGGCGACAACTGTATCATTTTCCCCTTTGTGAGCATCCTCAACGGTACACGCATGGGCAGTGGAAACAAGATTCATCAGGGATCCGTCATTGCTGCTCTTCCTCAGGATTTTGATTTCCGTGGTGAGAAAACCGAATGTGTGATTGGTAACAATAACATCATCCGTGAGAATGTGGTTATCAACCGTGCCACTCATACGGGTGGTCAGACCGTTATCGGTAGTGATAACGTATTGATGGAAGGTGCCCATATCAGTCATGATACAAAGGTGGCCGACCGTTGTGTGTTTGGCTATGGTACGAAGATAGCAGGCGATTGCGAGATTGGTAATGGTGTGATATTCTCATCCAGTGTTATTGAGAATGCTGCTACTCGGGTAGGTGATGGCGCTATGATCCAAGCTGGTACGACCTTTTCTAAGGATGTTCCTCCATATATCATTGCGGGCGGCACTCCTGTAGGCTATGGTGGCGTGAATCAGACTATGTGCAAGAGCAACGGCATCAGTGATAAAGTGCTGAAGCATATTGCCAATGCCTATCGATTGGTGTTCCACGGGCAGACCAGTCTGTTCGATGCTCTCCTTCAGATTAAGGAACAGGTGCCCGACAGTCCTGAAATCCGTAATGTCATCCAATTCTTGGAGAACTCTAAAAAGGGTATCATCACCAAAATTTGATGCCTCTGGTATAGAAACAGAAAACCTGACTTTTACATGGTGTGAGTCAGGTTTTCTTGTTTAATAACTAGCTGTGCATGGGATACCTGCTGCAATCACACGGTCGCGAATGTGGTCAAGCTCCTCTTTTGTGGCCTTGCGCAGATTGTGGTCGGGCGTTTCGCGATCAATGGTGTATATCATCACCTGCTGCGGAGCAATAGCTTTGACGGCTTCCAGCCAAGGTGTGACATACTCGTCTCCTGTGTTATCAACCGGTACTAACTTCATGCCTTCAGGACCTAAATCCACAGTCTTATCACCTTTCATAAACATGGTTTGGATGATGAGATGACCGTTGAACTGTTTCATTTGCTCGATGATTTGCTGTAAATCGTATTTACCCGTAGGGCGGTCAACAGTCTGAATATACTCTGGATCCACCGTATCCAGTTTCAGGATGTTGTTGTCAACGCGCATAAGGGCGGCATGAACCTCAGGTTTGCAAATCATCGTACTGTTACTTAGTACCGAAACCTTCGCATCTGGAAAATACTTGTCGCGTAACTGCAAGGTATCATTGATGATTTTGGGGAACTGAGGATTGGCGGTAGGTTCTCCATTACCGGCAAAGGTGAACACATCAGGGGCAGGGCCATTTTCCTTCATATCCTTCAAACGTCTCTCCAAGGCTGCTCTCACTTCCTTTCGTGTGGGCATTTTCCTTCGAGGACGGTGGTCGGCATTGAATCCGCACTCACAGTAGATGCAGTCGAAGGTGCACACCTTACCATCTGATGGCAATAGGTTGATACCAAGGGAAACGCCAAGTCGGCGACTTTGTACGGGACCAAAAATAGGTCCGGGATAGATAATCGTTGACATACCTTTGCAAATTTCACTGCAAAAGTACGGATAAGTGAGCACAAAACAAAAAATAAACCGATTTATTTTTGTTTGTCGAGCGAAAGTACTTTCGGCGAAGCCAAAATTACGGATAAAAAAGGACAAAACAAAATAAACTGGTTTTTTTATTCTCATTTCTCATTTTATCTTTGTATCTTTGCAGGCAGTAAGTTGTATACAACCTTTCTACGATGGGAAAGAAACGAACGAAAGCCCGCAACCACAGAGGATTGCAGGCAATTACTCTATGTATAAGTACGGCGATGGTGCTCATCCTTCTGGGCATGGTCGTATTCTCCGTACTCACAGCCAAGAACCTTTCTGTTTATGTCAAGGAGAATCTGAAGGTAACAATGATGCTTGCTGAGGATATGACAAACCCAGAAGCCTTGCGTCTCTGCAGGGACTTGAGGACGCGCCCTTATGTAAGCGGACTCACCTTCGTGAGCAAAGAGCAGGTGCTCGAGGAGCAGAAACAGGAGTTAGGCGTTGATCCCAGTGAGTTTGCCGATGGAAACCCCTATACCAGCAGTATCGAACTGCGGTTGTCGGCCGACTATGCCAATCAGGACTCGTTGAAGTGGATTTCCCAGGAGCTGAAGAAGAATACGCAGGTGCAGGAACTGGAGTATCCGCTCGACTTGATTAACGATGTGAACCGTACGCTGAACAAGATAAACCTGGTATTGCTGGTTTTGGCTGTTCTGCTAAGCATCGTCTCCTTCTCGCTGATCAACAACTCCGTGAAGTTAGGAATCTATGCCCGTCGCTTCTCCATCCATACCATGAAACTGGTGGGAGCCTCATGGGGATTCATCCGTCGCCCGTTCATGAAGCATGCCTTCTTCATTGGGGTGTGTGCAGCTTTGATCGCCATCATTGTACTGGCTGTTGGTATCTATGTACTCTACACCTACGAGCCAGGTGTACTGGCTGTCATCACCCCCCAGGTGATGATCATCACGGCAGTAGCCGTTCTGGTGTTCGGTATTCTCATCACCCTCCTCTGCTCTTATTTCTCAGTGAACATGTTCCTGAAGATGAAGGCTGGAGAACTGTATAAAATATAATTGAGAATTGATAATTGAGAATTGACAATTAGGCCCATAAAGCCTATAATGCCCATCAAGCCCATTAAAAAAACAAAATATGAACAAAACAAACTTTGCATTTGATCGCGTGAATTATATCCTGCTGGCAGTAGGAGTAGCTGTGGTAATCCTCGGCTTCATCCTCATGAGTGGCAGTGGTTCAACGGTAGAGTCGTTCAACCCGGAGATATTCAGTGCCATGCATATCAAGGTGGCACCCGTGGTAACCTTCCTCGGATTTGTGTCAATCGTATTTGCTATCATGCATAAGCCGAAAGATGGACTAAACAATGAGAATACTGAGAAATGACACTCATTGAAACTATTATCATCGCTATCGTGGAAGGACTCACTGAGTTCCTTCCCGTATCTTCTACTGGGCACATGATTATCACCCAGAATCTTCTGGGTGTTACCGATCGTATGCAGGACGACCCTACCATGGCCGCCTTTGTACATGCGTTCACGTTCATCATCCAGTTCGGAGCCATACTTTCTGTGGTATGCCTCTATTGGAAACGTTTCTTCCGCATCGACCATTCACCGGCTCCAGAAGGGGCTTCCGCATTCGGACGACTGGAGCATAAGTTCCATTTCTATTGGCTGCTGGTCGTGGGTGTAATTCCCGCCATCGTAATCGGTCTGCTTGCCAAGAAATCGGGCTTGCTCGATTGGCTGCTCGACAGTGTGGTTGTGGTGGCTATCATGCTCGTCGTGGGTGGCATTTTCATGCTCTATTGCGACAAGATCTTCAACAAGCCCGACGAAAAGCGTGAGGTAACAGAGCGGAGTGCCTTTAACATTGGTCTCTTTCAGTGTATCTCCGTCATTCCTGGCGTGTCACGTTCCATGGCCACCATCGTTGGTGGTATGGCTCAGGGTCTTACCCGCCGCCGTGCTGCAGAGTTCTCATTCTTCCTGGCTGTTCCAACGATGGCTGGAGCAACCGTGCTCGACCTCCTCGACCTGATGAAAGAGGGTGGGGCATGGGCTACTGCCAATAATATCACCATGCTCATCGTGGGATGTGTCGTGGCCTTTATCGTTGCGTTGCTTGCCATGAAGTGGTTTGTGAACTTCGTTTCCAAATACGGATTCAAGGCCTTCGGTATCTATCGTATCGTTGTAGGTCTCATCATACTTATCCTCATCATGGCAGGATATTCACTTTCAATGGTTGACTGATGAATTTCAAAGAGGGTGTTATACTGAGCATCGACAAGCCCTATGCCATGTCAAGCTTCGGTGCGCTGGCTCATATACGCTATCTGCTGACGAAGAAGATGCGGTATAAGGTGAAGGTGGGACATGCTGGAACGCTGGATCCGCTGGCCACAGGCGTGCTGATTCTCTGTACAGGTAAGAAGACCAAGGAGATCGAAACGCTGCAGGCTCACACCAAGGAATATGTGGCCACCTTGCAGTTGGGCGCATCAACCGCCAGTCACGACATGGAGCATCCTGTGGATGAGGTGTTCCCCACGGAGCAGATCACGCGGGAGCGTATAGAGCAGGTGCTCACCTCATTCGTCGGAGACGTGCAGCAAGTACCACCCGTATATAGTGCTGTCTGTGTGAACGGCAAACGAGCCTACCAGCTCAGTCGGAAGGGAAAGGACTTTGAGATTAAAGCAAAAACGGTGCACATCGAAGAAATCGAACTGTTGCACTTTGATGAAGAGATGATGCAGATGAGCATTCGGGTGGTATGTGGCAAAGGCACGTATATCCGTTCGCTTGCCCGCGATATCGGTGAGGCCCTTGATTCGGCCGCCTATCTCACCTCGCTCTGCAGGACTCGGGTGGGCGACATATCTCTGTCGCAGTGCATTACCTTGGAGCAGTTTCCGAAGTGGCTCGAGCAGCAGGATCTTGAACTTTTGGAACAGTGAGTGCAGAACCAAGCTTGCTTAAGTTTTGCCGAGTCGTGACAAAAGTCAACGGAGTTAAGAATTGAAGAATAGAAAAATTGAAACAAAAACGATATGAAGTTATCACAGTTTAAGTTTAAGTTACCTGAGGAGCTGATTGCCCTCAACCCACCTTATCATCGGGACGAGTGCCGACTGATGGTCCTCCATCGTAAGTCGCAAACCATTGACATGTACAAAAAGGACGAGAACGGTGAGCCGTTGAAAGACGAGGAAGGTAATCCTATCTTTTTGGATTTCCGTCATGTACTGGAGTATTTCGGTGAAGGAGATGTCTTTGTGTTCAACGACACCAAGGTGTTCCCTGCTCGATTGTATGGAACCAAGGAGAAGACCGATGCAAAGATAGAGGTGTTCCTGTTGAGAGAACTCAACAAGGAGATGCGCCTTTGGGATGTGCTTGTGGAGCCGGCACGTAAGATTCGCATTGGTAATAAACTTTTCTTTGACGATAGTGGTACTATGGTGGCCGAGGTAATAGACAATACCACCAGCCGCGGTCGCACCCTGCGATTCCTCTACGACTGTCCTCACGATGAGTTCAAACGTGAGCTCTATGCTCTCGGTGAGGCTCCGCTGCCACACTATATAGTGGACCGTCGTCAGGCAACAGAAGAGGATCTGGAAGATTTCCAGTGCATCTATGCCAAGAACGAAGGTGCTGTGACGGCTCCGGCCAGCGGTCTGCACTTCTCGCGCGAGATGCTGAAGCGCATGGAGATTAAAGGCATAGAGTTCGCATATATCACCCTTCACTGCGCATTGGGCAACTTCCACGATATTGAGGTGGAGGATCTGACCAAGCATAAGATGGATTCAGAGCAGATGTTTATTGATAAGGAGGCTTGTGACATTGTGAACAATGCCAAGCAGAAGGGATTCCATGTCTGCGCCGTAGGAACCAGCGTGGTGAAGGCCACTGAAACCGCTGTGGGTACTGATAAGATGCTGAAGGAATATGAGGGCTGGACCAATAAGTTCATCTTCCCTCCCTATGAGTTTGGTGTAGCCGATTGTATGATTGCCAACTTCTATCACCCATTGTCAACACTCCTCATGGAAACGGCTGCCTTTGGCGGTTACGATCTGGTGATGGAGGCGTATAACAAGGCCGTGAAGAATGGTTTCCATTTCGGCTGCTATGGTGATGCTATGCTCATCTTAGATGACTAAACACCAAGTATTCTTAGGTCTGGGTAGTAACCTAGGCGACCGCCAGGCGAACATCCAGCGAGCCATTGACCTGATTAGCGAGCGGGTGGGGGAGGTGATCCGTCGCTCGTCGCTTATCGAGTCGGAACCTTGGGGCTTTGAATCAGAGAATAAATTCCTCAATGGTGTCATTCTCTGCGAAACCACCCTTACACCGCGACAGCTGTTGCGTAAGACACAGAAGATTGAACGTGACCTGGGACGCCAAAAGAAGACATCGAAGTCGCACATCTACTCGGATCGTCCCATTGACATTGATATCTTGCTCTATGATGATCTCACCGTGGATGAACCTGATTTGAAGATTCCCCATCCGCTGATGCAAGAGCGAGACTTTGTGATGATACCACTTCAGGAGTTGTTATAATTAAACATAATCTTTGTAGCCAGATATGAAAAAGATACTATTATTGTTCGTTGCTGTGCTGATGACTATTTCCATGAATGCACAGAACGATAGCAAGGACCCTCCAAGGAAAAAGGTGGCCGTCGTACTTAGCGGTGGTGGTGCAAAAGGTATGGCTCATATCGGAGCGCTGAAAGTGCTTGAGAAGGCTGGAATCCCCATAGACATCGTTACAGGAACGTCGATGGGTAGTATCATCGGCGGTCTCTATGCCATCGGCTACAACGCCAACTCGCTCGACTCGATGGTAAGGGTGCAAGACTGGAGTTACGTCATTACCGACAAGGAAGATATGAGTCGTCAGAGTCTTATCGACCGTCAGAAACAGAACACCTATTTCTTCACGTCGGGCCTCACCATCGGTAAGCGCGACATGAATGCAGGTGGTATTATCAAGGGTAAGAACCTGGCGGAGCTGTTCCAGCAGTTGTGCTTCGGGTTTACCGACTCGCTTAACTTCTCCACCGACCTGCCCAAACCGTTTGCTTGCGTGGCTACGGATATTATTGACAATAGCGAGGTGGTGTTCCATAGTGGACGATTGCCGCAGGCCATGCGTGCCTCAATGGCTATCCCTGCAGCCTTCTCACCGGTGAGAATGGGTGACAAGGTGTTGGTAGATGGCGGTCTGAAGAATAACTACCCTGCCGATATTGCCCGCGAGATGGGAGCCGAGATCGTGATCGGTGTGTCTGTTCAGGGCGCCCCGAAGACCGCCGAGGAGCTGGGTGGAACGATGAGTATTCTGAATCAGATTATTGATATAAACTGTAAGAACAAGTACGACGACAATATAGCCATCACCGATCTGCACATGAAGGTGGACACCAAGGGTTATACTCCGGCCAGCTTCTCTCAGGCAGCCATCGACACGCTGATACGTCGTGGTGAGGAGGAAGCCATGCGTCATTGGGATGAGCTCATCGCCTTGAAAGAGCGCATCGGTGTGGAGAAGTCGTACCAGTCTGAGATCCTTCATCCTATTCGTCCTGGGGTGATGACCGATAAGCACCGTATTCTTGGCTATACGTTTGAGAATATGACCCCGCAGGACGAGCGCTTCCTTCGTCAGAAATTCGGACTGGATAAGAAACTGGCTAATAAAGACAGTATCGACGCCAAGCTGGAACAAGAGCTTACTACGTCTATGCGCGTGGATCTGTTCTACCAGACAGCAGAGTGCCGATTAGTGCCCGAACATCTGCCAGAGGTTACTCGGCGCATGAGGATTCCAGGTATCTGGAACACGCAAGATAGCATCTGGGGACATGCCGATGGTGTGCGTGTGGTGCTCACAGCAGGCGAACGTAAAACAGTGCAGATACATGGAGGTGTGCGTTACGACAACGAGGAATATGCAGCCTTGCAGATAGGACTTGACATTCCGTTGAAGGCAGCCGTACCTGTGAATACAGATATCACGGTGCGATTGGGTAAACGACTCATGGCTCGCGGTGAACTCACCATCCACCCCAGTAGCTTCACCAGTCCTACGCTCAGCTACGCCTTCCATCGTAACGACGTGGATGTGTATAGCAATGGCGATCTCGACTACAATATCCGTTACAACCAGTTCCAGGCCGAACTTCTGCCCCTCAACCTGAGTCTCACTCGTTTCAACCTGAAAATGGGTGTGCGCTGGGACTATATGCACTATCGCGACAAGCTCGGATCGGACAACTCCTTGGACGTGACACTCGAGAACGAACATTTCTTCAGCTATCGTGCACGACTGAACTTCAATAGCGAGGACGATTGGTATTTCCCCACGCGTGGCGTGCGGTTCAATGCGGAATATGCCTACCTGACCGACAACTTCGTCAAACTCGACGACAAGACAGGATTGAGTGAGGTAAGTGCCGACTGGCGTATGTCGTTCCTCTTAGGTAGTCGTTTCACCATCCAGCCCATGGTCTATGGTCGTTTCTTCTTTGGTTCCGTTACTCCTCCTGTCTTCGGTAACACCATTGGTGGCGACTGGTTCGGTCATTACATCGAGCAGCAGGTGCCCTTCGCCGGTATTGGTAACATTGAATATGTAAAGAGTCAGTTCCTGGCTGTCCAGCTACAGGCACAGCAGCGTATCGGCACGAACAACTACTTGGTGTTCAAGGTGGCTGGCGGACAGCAAGCTGACAAGATGACGCGAATGCTCGACAACCGTACCATCCTGGGTGTTCAAGGCTCGTATTTCTACAACACCATGTTTGGTCCTGTAGGAGCCATGGTAGGATATAGCAACCGTACCAAGAAACCATACATCTTCCTGAACATAGGATTTGTGTTCTAAGGAAAATCAGAAATAATCATGAAAGATCCACTTTTTTTGTAAAAAAAGGTGGGTCTTTACTTTTTTTTATTATCTTTGTGCCCAAATACATATCTCTTGGGAAAGAGACTCATTAACTACTAAACTTATTAAGACCACACATTATTCATTAAACAGCATAATACAGTAAAAAAATATAAAAAAGAAAAAACTAAAAATGGAACAGAAGAAATCTATCAAATTAGCATGTTTGCTCGGCATGGCGATGGGATTGACAGCCTGCGGCCTGGACATTCCCAAGGAAGTTCCCTCATCGTATGAGACGATGACCGTGGAAAAGAAAGATATTGAAGTGCCCATGAAGTTCAGTGCCAAGTTGAAGGGACAATCAGACGTGACTATCACCCCACAGGTGAGTGGCCAGTTGATGAGAATCTGCGTGACTGAAGGTCAGCAGGTAAAGAAGGGTCAAACGCTCTTTGTTATCGACTCTCGCAATGCACAACACGAAGTGGAAGCCGCCCGTGCCAACCTCCAGGCAGCTCAAGCCAATCTCACAGCAGCTCAAGCCCAAGCCAACAGTGCTAAACTGGAATTCGAGAGCAACAAGAACCTGTTCGACAAGGGTATTGTGAGCAGTTACATGTTGGAAAACTCAAGGAATAGTTACAATCAAGCCCAAGCAGCCGTCAGTCAGGCCAAGGCAGCCGTCACTCAGGCACAATCGTCAGTGAACCGCGCCAAGGTGAACCTCGGTTTCTGTACCATTACAGCCCCCGTTTCAGGTGTAATCGGTGAGATCCCCGTTCGTACTGGCGATCAGGTTTCCCCTGCTACCTACCTCACCATCCTCAGTGGTAATACGAAGATGGATGCAGAATTCTCTGTATCAGAGGCTATTATCGAGATGCAGGTGCAGGCCGGCATGAAGGGAGGAGAGAAAGAAAAGCATATGGCCGCATTACCCGATGTGACATTCGTGATGAAGAATGGCACAGAATACCAGCACAAGGGACGTATTACCAGTCTGACAGGTGTTGTAGATGCTGCCACAGGTTCGTTGGGCGCTAAGGCCTCGTTCCCCAATCCCGACGGTCATTTGTTCTCTGGTGTACAGGGAACTGTAGTTCTTCCGCTTCAGCAGAAGGACGTGATGGTTATTCCTCAGAATGCAGTGGTTCGTCTGCAGGACAAATCCTTGGTGTATAAGGTAAAGGCCGACAGTACCGCAACTGCTGTTACAGTAACCACGACCTCAGCCGGCGATGGAAAGAACGTAATCGTTACGAACGGTCTTAAGGTGGGTGACAGAATTGTGACAGAAGGTGCCAACAATGTCCAGGAAGGTCAGCGTGTACTCTTTCCTGCTCAACCTGCTGAAGAGAAGTAATCTCGTTATGTCGTGATAACGTAATAACGAAATAACTAAACATCAAGAATCCGAAAATGAAGAATAACATTTTCATCAACAGATACGTGATGGCTTGTGCCATCTCAATCGTGATAGCGCTGGTGGGCTTTATCTGCATGAAAAGTTTGCCCATCGAGCAATATCCGAATATTGCTCCGCCCACGGTGCGTGTCATCACAAGCTACACAGGCGCCGATGCCAACACCATTATGAAGTCGGTGGTGCAACCGCTGGAGGAGAATATCAATGGTGTGCCCGACATGACCTACATGACCAGTTCTGCCTCGTCATCAGGTGATGTCAGCATTGTGGTTTATTTCAAGCAAGGAACCGATCCCGATATTGCTGCGGTCAATGTTCAGAACCGCGTGAGCAGAGCCTCAGCGCTACTACCAGCCGATGTAACCAAGGTGGGTGTTCAGGTGATGAAGCAGCAGAGTAACATCCTGCAGATCGGAGCCATCAGGAGTGTTGACGGCAAGTACGATGATGACTTCGTGGCCAACTACATCGACATCAACCTGAAACCACGTCTGATGCGTATCACTGGCGTAGGTGATGTGATGGCATTAGGTAACACCTACGCACTGCGCATCTGGATGAAGCCCGATGTGATGGCACAGTACGGCTTGGAGCCCAACGACGTGTTTGCAGCCATTGGCGGTCAGAGCTTCGTTTCTGCCACCGGTTCCTTAGGAGCCCAGTCGGAAAATTCCTACCAATACACAATGGAGTACAAGGGAACGCTGAAAACCATCGAGGAGTTCAACGACATCGTGCTCAAGACCAGCGACGGCGGTCATTTGCTTCATCTGAGTGATGTGGCTAACGTGGAGATTGGCGCCATGAGCTACAACTTCATCTCCAACATCGGTGGCAAGCCCGGTACCATCTTCATGGTGTTCCAGGCTCCTGGCGCCAATGCTACTGAGGTGAATGCCCGCATAGATCAACTCTACGAGGACCTGAAGCCGATTATGCCGGCAGGTTTGGAGTTTGTAAAGCTCGAAACGTCAGACGACTTCCTCTATGCTGCTATCGGTAACGTGGTCGAAACACTTATCATTGCCATCATCCTGGTAATCCTTGTGGTGTTCTTCTTCCTGCAGAATTTCAAGGCCACCATCATCCCGTCCATCTCGATCATCGTATCCCTTTTGGGAACCTTTGCCATTGTTTCCTTGGCAGGATTCTCGCTAAACATATTAACGCTGTTCGCCTTGGTATTGGCCATCGGTACGGTAGTGGATGATGCTATTGTGGTGGTTGAGGCTGTGATGGCGAAGATGGAGGGAGGTATTACAGATGCCAAGCAGGCCACTCGCGAAGCCATGAGCGATGTGTCGGTGGCTGTTGTTTCGTGTACCTTGGTATTCATGGCCGTATTCATTCCTGTGGCCTTCATGCCCGGCACCTCAGGCTCGTTCTTCACCCAGTTCGGTGTAACCATTGCCTCGGCAGTCGGCTTGTCATGTGTATCAGCCCTGACGCTCTGTCCTGCCCTTTGTGCCATCATGCTGAAGGTAACCGAGAAAGAAAGCGAGCGCAAGAGTCTTACCTACTATACGAAGAAGGCCTACACCACCAGCTATAACGCTATCTATAAGAAATATTCCAAGAGCGTACAGAAGTTCATCAAGCGCCCCGTCTTGGCATGGAGCCTCTTGGCTATTGCAGCCATACTGCTCATCTTCTTCATGAAGAACCTGCCATCAGGACTTGTTCCTCAGGAAGACCAGGGTGTTATCCTTGCAGAGATCCGAGCTCCTGAGGGAACAACCCTTCATGAAACGCGTGAGATAGTGAAGAAGGTAGAGGCCAAGGTTCAGGAAATTCCCGAGATGGAGAGTTTTGCCACTGCTTGTGGCTATGGTATGATGTCGGGCTCAGGACCTAATTATGCCACCTTGATTCTCCGTCTGAAGACTTGGGAAGAGCGTGAAGGCTTCAACCATTACGTTGACTTGGTTATCGGTCGTTTGTACTACGCCTGCAAGGAAATCAAGAACGTCCAGGTGATGCCCTTCCAGTTGCCCCAGGTACCTGGCTATGGTTCGAACAACAGTGTGAACCTGGTGCTTCAGGATTTGAACGACGGCGATTTGTCGGAGTTTGCCAAGCTGGCCACCAATTTCCTGACCAAGTTAGGCGAGCGTCCTGAAATCAGTATGGCCATGACGTCCTATTCAGAGCGTTTCCCGAAATATCAGGTGGATGTAGATGCAACCCAGTGTGACCGTGCAGGTGTGTCACCAGCTGTTGTTTTGAGGACATTAGGAGCATACTGCGGTGGCTCTTATGTGGGTAACTTCAATCAGTTCGGTAAGGTGTATCGTATCATGGCAAGTGCCTCCCCCGAATATCGTCTCGACCCCTCTTCGCTGAACAACATCTTCGTGAAGGTGCGTGGTGGAAAGATGGCTCCTATCTCAGAGTTCGTCACCTTGCGTGATATTGTAGGAACCTCGAGTGTAGAGCACTTCAACCTCTTCCAGAGCATCACCTGTTTCGTGCAGGCAGCCAGCGGCTATACCGAGGGCGATGCCCATGAGGTGATTGCCGAGGTGTTCAAGGAGACGATGCCCCAAGGCTATGCCTATGAGTACAGCGGTATGTCGCGCGAGTTGGAGGAAGCCTCTGGCTCGAACACCACTGCCCTTATATATATAATATGTATTATCCTGATCTACCTCATTCTGGCCTCGCTCTACAACTCGTGGTTCACCCCATGGGCTGTATTGCTCAGTGTGCCGTTCGGTCTGATGGGAGCTTTTGTCTGCGCCTACCTGGGTTCGTTGGTTCACTTGCCGGGCATGGACAACAACATCTACCTGCAAACGGGTGTCATCATGTTGATCGGTCTGTTGTCTAAGACCGCCATCCTGATTACCGAGTTCGCTTCCGAACGTCGTGCCCAGGGCATGAGCATCCGCGATGCAGCTTTTGCGGCTTGTAAGGAACGTCTGCGTCCTATTCTGATGACGGTGTTCACCATGATTGCTGGTATGATTCCACTCATCATCGAGGGTGGAGCCGGTGCTAATGGTAACCGTGCCCTTGCTCTTGGCGTTGTGGGCGGTATGTCAGTAGGAACTGTAGCCCTGCTCTTCGTTGTACCCGTCTTCTTCATCGTATTCCAAGGATTACACGAGAAGTATCAGGGTAAGGAAGTGGCTGTGGAAACAGTAGAAGCAGCTGTGGAAGAAACTACGATAGAAGAAAAAACTCAAGAATAATTAATAACTCAATTACATTTGAATATGAAAAAAGCTATTTTAATGAAAAACATACTCCTGCTTTGGGCACTCATAGCGGGAGGGGGAATTACCCATGCAGCAGTTTATGAATGGGTAAAGGTAAACGACCTTTCGGAGGTAAATACAGGCGACCAAGTGATTTTGGTAGATGTGGATAAGAAAATCGCTCTGTCAAGTGAACATGGGTCACTTTCGGGAATGGTATTTACAACCCCTGTAACTATCAGTGACGATAGAATTGCAAATGCACCTGAAAAAAACAGGTGGACATTGACAAAGCCATTCGTCGAATCTGAAAATAAGAGCTATTATTCATTTGAAGGGCAGTATGAGTCGGGATATGAAGGACAGCAAGGCGGAAAACTTTATGGCGTTTTTGAGAATGGTGAACATTTTTATGACGTAAGTTATGCTAATACTGATCCTTATACTTATACAACCTACTTTGATTTTATAGATTATGGCAGCAACGGCGGTAAGTTGTATTATACCGATAGCGGTTATGAATATTATCTCAAATTTGAAAAGAGCGGCAATGGTTATCGCGCTTATGCTAACCCTGATAAAAACTCTGGTAGCAACATAACTCTTTTCAAGCGGGTTAAATTGACATTTGTGAAGTGGAAGCGGGTGCAAAATCCTGCTGATCTTGCAACAGGCGATACGACTGTCATCGTTGACCTGGCTTCCTCGAACGCCATGAAGAACAATCCGGCTTACGAAGAGGGAAACACCGTCAGTAAGGAGGCTCCTTCTGCTATGAAGGTAACACTGAAGGAAGAGTTGGACCGTCTTACTTGCGAGATTGGTGATACACTTGAATGGAAGGCTGACCGCAGTGATGGAAATTATCAGTTCTATATTAAGAATGGAGAGGATTATCACCATCTGTTCAATTCCGATCAAGCACTGCGTGTAGGATATGTTGATGATGAAAGTCCTGCCAAAAGGATATTTGATTTGGATCAGAATCTCCTGCATCAGAGAATAAAGACTGGCACTAACAAGTATACCGATTACCATGTGGGCTTCAAGCAGGCCTCTGGCATTCAGTCTTTCATGGGTGGAAGTACTTGGGATCTTGGTGCTCAAACCGACGATGGTAAGGTAAATGCTGACATCGCTGCTACGAAATTGGCCTTCTTCAAGAAGGTGAGAACCGACAAGCCAGACCCAACGCTCCGTTTCCCAGGACACGATTATGAGGCTGATGCTCATGCAGGTGCCAATAGTTTTGAGGCTCCTAAAGCAACAGTAGCAGAGGCAGGCGCCGGTACCATTAAATACTGGAGCGGCAATACAAATTTGGCCACGGTTAATGCTACCACAGGTAAAGTAACGTTGAAAGGAAAGCGCGGCACAGTGCGCATCTATGCCCAATTGGATGCATCAGCCGATTACGACGATTACCTCACTTCCTACATCCTGCGTATCGATGATACAAGCAAAGAAGGCAGTCGGGCAAAGCCCTTCACCGTAGCCGAAGCAATAGAGTATGCTAAGGCAACAGGCCATGAAGAGGAGACGGCCAACGGTACCTGCTATTTCGTCAATGGTATTGTATCGAGTGTAGGTGGCATGATGGCTGGCATGGAAGACATGGAAGACATGATGGGTATGTTCTCTGGCATGATGGAAGGCATGGGCTCGAGTACTGGAGGATTCGACATGAGCTCATTGTTTAGCATGTTCATGGGCGAACAGGAGGAAGGAACCGTTACCTATGCTATCAGCGACGATGGTGTGGACCGCGATTCACTGTCTGTCATTAACGGACGCGGACTGAAGTTGGCCGACATCACAGCCGACAGTCTCAGTGTAGGCGATTGGGTAACAGTATATGGTCCGCTGGAGTATTCCGAGGATCAGGATATGATGTCGATGTTTGGCGGAATGGGTGGCAACAATAATAACAATAACACTGAAGACAAGCGGACAGTCAAGATGCCGCGTGTTAACTATATGCAGGAGCACACCCGCAACCTCATCACCGAGACTGTTATCCTCTACTATGGTGAGACGAAACAAGCTGAAGATCTCTTCACCATAACTAATAAGTTCGGTGGAACTCTGGTTACACCCACTACCGCAGGAGACAAAAAGAAGCCCATGACATCACTGAAGCTCAGCGATACCGACTTTGCCGAATGGGTGCTCAATGAGGAGAAGACCGACAGTGTATTGGTTCCCAAGATGGAGGGTATTATTACCGTTACGGTTAAAGCCCCTGTGATGCTGCAAGAAGGTGATACCGTTAAGATGAAGCGTAAGTTCTACCTCGACGTAAGAGACCGTCGCTTGCTGCCTGCAGGAGCCATGGAAGGCGTTTACGAACTGGTGACGAATGCCCGTCAGCTGAAAAAGGATGACAAACTGCTCATCGTGGCAACAATCGATGATAAGCCCAAGGTGCTCAACCGTAAGGTCGGTGGCAGCGGTGGCGGTGGCATCATGTCGTTGTTCGGCGGTGGCAGCAATAGCAGTAACATCACCATTGATGAAGACGGTAGAATTACCCAGGTGCCCGATGATGCGATGATCCTGAATTTGGAGCAGACCGATGGCAAGTGGAGCTTACAGACTGGTAGAACAGCCGACTACAAAATGACTTATCTTTACATTTCTGACAATAGTAGCGGCTTTGGCGGTGGCAGCATACCCGGTATGGGTGGTGGAGCCAAACTGAAGACAGGTAAACTGGAGAATATCAGCGATAGTTGCCAGGTAACATTTACCTTCCCTGCCAATAAGAACGACAGCGTGCAGATTAAGTTCAACATTGCTGATCGCGAGAAAGATGGCAATACAACCGTTGCCAAGAATGTCATCCGCTACGGCAAGAGCATGATGTCATCTTCGTTTGGCGGTTATGAGGCTGATTCTGAAAAGGCAACCCTGCCGCGCTTGTATCGCTTGGTACATCCTGAAAGTTTCGATGTAACCATCGACGAATCAGGTTGGACTACCATCGTTCCCTATACTGATGTAACCATCGATGGTCTCGAGGCATTCATAGTTGCAAAGGTTGAGGAAGTCGAAGGCGAAAAGGAAGCTGTCATTTCTCATGTAGCGGCTTTGAAGGGTGGTGAACCTTATCTGCTCTATAAAGAGAATGGTGGTACGTTTGCCCTGACCGTTTCTGGAGAAGAAGTTGCTAAGCCTCGTGTAAACAAGCTGAAGATTAGTGATGAATCAGCCGAAGTGGTTTATGTATTGGCTCAAGAAAACAGTGAGGTAGGTTTCAAGGTAAAGAATGAAATCTTAGCAGCTGGTTATGTATATCTGCCTTCGGAACTTGGAGCTGGTCAGGAGTTTATCCCCTTCGAAATAAATGATGATCCTTTCCCGGGAATTGCAACTGGCATTAGCGAGGCAAATGGCAAGGGAACAGCATCCGACAGGGCATACGACCTCCAGGGCCGTCGCGTATCAGTAACGAAGGGACAGGTCAAGAAGGGTCTGTACATCGTGAATGGTAAAAAAGTCGTGATTAAGTGAGAGAAATGAGAGTTCGCTCGCATTTCCGAACGTGAGCGAGTTCGATTGAAGATCAAGATTGTGATGAAGTAATAAACCACGAACTGTGAATTGTATGAAGAGAAAGATTCTATTTATTACTGCTGCAGCCGTGAGCTTCCTGCTCACGGGCTGTGGCATCTACAACAAGTACGAGCAGAAGAATGAGATACCGGCCGATGTCATTGGTACCTCGCAGGACGTTCTGTCGGCCCAGGGCGGTACGTCTCTTGCGCAGATGTCGTGGCGTGAGTTCTTCACCGATCCTTTGCTGCAGCAACTCATCGAACAGGTGCTGGCCAGCAATACCGATCTGAACTCGGCTTGCATTGCCATTGAGAAGAGCGAGGCTTCGCTGAAAGCCGCTAAGATGGCCTACCTGCCGTCGCTCTACTTCTCACCGCAAGGAACAGTGGCAAAGTTCGACGACAACCCGTGGTCGAAAACCTACAACCTTCCGTTGCAGATGTCGATGGATGTGGATGTGTTCGGCTCTATCACCAACAAGAAACGTGCTGCCAATGCGGTGCTGCTGCAGTCACAGGTGCGCGAGGAGGCCATTCGTGCCAACCTCGTCTCCACCGTTGCCCAGCAGTATTACATGCTACAGGTGCTCGACCGTCAGTTAGAGATTCTCACCCAGACCGACAGCTTGTGGAACGCTTCCTTGGAGACCGAGAAGACGCTGTGGGAAAACGGTAAGATCTTTTCTACGGCTGTCAACCAGATGGAGTCGTCGTACCTCAATGTGAAAACGCAGATTGTTGACACCCGTCGCAATATCCGCAGCGTGGAGAACGCCATCTGTCGGATGCTGGCTGAAACGCCTCAGCATATAGAGCGCAGCAAGTGGGGCAGCTCAGCCTTGCATCATCCTCAAGCAGAGGGGGACACGGGTCAGCGTATGTTCGACACCGAGTTCCTGAAAGTTGGCGTGCCTGCCAGCATGCTCGAGCGGCGTCCTGATATCCGTATGGCCAACCACGCCATGGAGGAGGCCTTCTACAACACGCAGGCTGCCCGCTCAGCTTTCTTCCCCAGTATCACGCTTTCGGGAACAGGAGGCTGGACAAACAGCGCTGGTAGCATGGTTGTCAATCCCGGTAAGCTGCTGCTGAGTGCTGTAGGATCGCTCACACAACCCATCTTTGCACGTGGCCGACTCTCGGCGAACCTGAAGATTGCGAAGCTTACTGAGGAGGATCTGCAGCGCAAGTATGTGCAGACCGTTATTGATGCGGGTAATCAGGTGAATGAGGCCTTGGCCGACTGTCAGGCTGCCCGTGAGAAACATGCCTATTACCACCGTCAGGTGGATGTGCTCCGCGAGGCTTATGTGGGAACGCACGAGCTGATGGACAACGGTAAGTCGAACTATCTCGAGGTACTCACCGCCCAGGAATCGCTCCTTAACGCCCAGCTCAGCGAGGCCATGAATATGTATAAGGGAGCACAGGCCGTCATCGCCCTCTACATCGCCCTTGGCGGAGGAGCGAGATAGATGAGAGATGAAAGATTAAGGATTAAACATTAAAGATTAAATAGGTCATCAAAGGTCGTGATGTCGTTATTGCAACATCACGACCTTTTTGCCATTGTGAATATACACACCCTTCTTCGCTGGCTTCCCACTCAGCTTCCTGCCGTCAATGGTGAACCACTCGCCACTTGTTTCTTGTAACTTGTTACTTGAAACTTGATCGATCTTTGTGGCAACGGATGGAGCAGCTGTGACAACGAGCTTCAAGTTTACAAGGTCCAATGTTAGATTATACTTACCGGCCGACACGCGGAAAGCTTGTCCGCCGTACGTGAGTGATATCTCCTGACCAAGGGTCTCATCAGTCACCCAGAAATCTCCATTACTGACAGCGCCAAATCGATATGGACTAATTCCATCCCAGTCATTAGCCTCTTCCATGAGCTTAGTGGTGAAACTGAAGTAGTTAAACCCATTGGAATACCCATCAGCAATCAAGGTGGCAGTATATTTTCCATCCTCACTGCGAGTCATTTGTTGTCCTTCATTGGTATTCCAATTTTCAATATTGCCAAGGATAAATACATCAGTTGGAGGTATTACCTTTTTGATGATGAGTGTCATTTTTGCAAGATCCAAGGTCAATTCATATTCACCCCCTTCAATGCGAAATGAAGGTCCATCATATTGTAGTGCCAACTCCTTGCCAAGTTGTTCATCTGTCACCCAGAAAGCATCATTACTTACCGCTCCGAATCGATAAGGGTTGATCTGCTCCCATTCATAATCGTTCTCAGAGAGTTTCATAGTAAAACCAAAGTAGTGGCCCTCTCCCTCATCTACGGTAATCGTAGCGGTATATAACCCATCCTCACCATGTGTCATTTGAACACCTACGTTAGAGGCCCAATTATTCTCGTTAATATCGCCAAGGATGTACACATTATCAAGTCTGGTAATCACAAGCGTCATTTTTTCAAGATCCAACGCCAGGTCGTACTTACCCGTACTAACTTTGAAAGATTGGTAGGTTCCATAAGTAAGTGTCGCTTCCTTGCCAAGTCGTTCATCGGTTACAAGATAATCGTAATTCTCTTCACTGGGAGGTGCGCCGAAGCGATAAGGTGCAATGGCATCCCAATCATCACTGTTCTCAGAAAGCTTAGTGGTGAAGTTGAAGTAGTTATACCCTCCGTAACTTCCATCAGCAATAACAATGGCAGTGTATATGCCATCCTCACCGCGAGTCATCTTAACACCATCGTTGGTCACCCAACCCTTCCCGTTGATTTCTCCAAGGATGTACACATCCTCTACTGGTGCACTCGTTACTGCACCATACATGGCGTTGGTTGACTTAGCATTCACAACCATCGTCATGGTCAACATGATGAGCAGTGTCATGAACGATCTGATGGTCATACTGCTCTTTCTTAGATTCAGATTGTTTAGTATCATATTCTCCTTCATTTTGATAAGTCTTTGTTCTTAGTTCATTTCTCGCGCCCCCGTTCCTTCGTACCACCGCGCCCCCGATTCTACTCGATCTTTCCTGCCAACCTCATGCGGGTTTTAGCGGGTGTTGTTGGTGCGGTGATGCTGGCGGTGTTAACAGTCTGCTGGTTTCCCTCGATGTTGAACTGCAGGGTAGCACCGTCGTTGCGTACATCGATGGTGACGTTGGCACCCATCACCAAGGGTAGGTTCACGTCGCCATGACCGCCAGGGAAGCCGCAGAGCACAGGGATATGGTAGTCTTTCAGCATCTCGTTAAGCATCGCCTCCACACTCTCATAAGTAAACTCCGTACCGCAGTCGGTAAACTCCCCAAGGATGATGCCCTTACAGCGGTCGAGCACCCCATTCATCTGCAGGATGCGCATCTGACGGTCGATATTATGCATCGACTCCTCCACCTCCTCAACAAAGAGAATAATGTCTTTGCCTCTCGTAGCGTCAGCCTGTGAGCCCAGGTTAGGTGCAAAGGTGCAGATATTACCGCCCACCAGTACGCCGCTTGCCTTACCCACGATGTTCTGCTTATGAGCAGGCAGCTCATAGCGTGGCACATAACCAATCAGTAAGTCGCGCATCAGCGTACTTGATGCATCGTCGCCCCCTTTAGCCAAGAACGAGCTCATTGTACCGTGAATACTCATCACCCCCGCACAGGTAAACAGTCCGTGTAGGGTAGAGATATCACTGAAGCCCACCAGCCATTTGGGCGAGCCCTTCAGCTCAGCCAGTGTCAGCTGGTCGATGAGCTGGATGGTGCCGTAGCCGCCGCGGTTACAGATAATCGCCTTGATGCTCGGATCGTCGAGTGCCCAGCGAATATCGCTCACGCGCTCGTTTACCGTTCCTGCATAGCGTCCATCCACCACCTTACCCACATTCGGTCCGATGACAGGCTCCAGACCCCATTTGCGCAACACTTCAGCCGTTTTCTCCACGTTTTCCATCGGAGTGAAATACGAGGGTGAGATCAGTGCCACCTTGTCGCCCGGCTTCAGATAATCAGGTTTCTGGCATTTCAGATCCACGGTCTGCTCACGTTTCACCACATCATAATCATCCTCGTCGCTGCAGGATGACAATAATCCAACCATCATGATGGAAATCACGACGGTCATGGCTGTCATTAAAGTCTTCTTCATCATTTTCATGTTATGTTATTATCGATTATTCAACTATCTGGAGACAAAGGTAGTGCAAACCGAGCGAAAAGCAAAGAAAAAAACAATTTTCTTTTGCTTTTCCGAGCGAAAGTACTTTTATTATTTCCCGCAGATAATGTTTTTCCGTCCCGCAGAAATGGCGGAAATGGCAGAAACGACGAATAATCATTGGTGCGAACAAACGAACGAACAGTGTCTTACCCTGAAAAAGTAGACTTCGTACTGATTTTGGTTGACTCAAAATGTCACAAATGTCACAAAATGCATCTCTCCTGATGCGGTTGTCTGTTTTTCGTGACGTTCGAACTGTTCGTTCGTTTGTTCGTTCCAAAAACCTCGCTTTGGAAACTATGGCACCTTGCGCTATAAACTATGGCAGTTTCTTGTTGAAAGTGCCTCAAACGCTGATAGCGCGAACGTCATTCTCTGGGAGCGGGAACGTCAAACGCTGGTAGTGTCTACGGCGTTCAGTGTTTTTTAACAGTTAAATCCTCGTTGTTAAAGGATTTTCACACGCTGTGACCCCTCAAATTTGGTGATGTGAAAAATAAATCGTAATTTTGTACCTTCGGATGAAGACAAAAAAAAGTGGAGAGTTTTGAGACTCTCCACTATTGTTTAATCCTTTACAGAGATTAGCGGCGCAGACCGAGGGCCTTAACGATAGCACGGTAGCGCTCAATGTCGCGCTCCTTCATGTAATCGAGCAATGCACGACGCTTACCAACCAACTTGGTCAGTGAACGAGCAGTAGCGTGATCCTTGTGGTTCTGCTTCAGGTGCTCGGTGAGGTGAGAGATACGATAGGTGAACAATGCAACCTGGCTCTCTACAGAACCGGTATCCTTAACACCACCCTTGCCATACTTCTCGAAAATCTCTGCTTTTTTAGCTTTGTCTAAATACATAATAATAACTTGTGATTAATGGTTTGCAATAACATCTTTCCAACGCGATTCCTGCCTAATCACATGCAGACTACGTCGTCAAATGCTCCGGATTTTCCGAAATGCGGGTGCAAAGGTACGATGAATAATTGAAAATTGAAAATTGAAAATTGAAAATTATGGTATATTGACGGGGATTACGATTACTTTTAATGATATTTAACACGTTAGAGGATGCCTAATCATCATTTCTCGGGTCATCATACCTCATTTCTCGCATAAAATGATTACCTTTGCACGCGTTTTTCAAATAAATAAGTATGCAGGATATCAGAAACATAGCAATTATAGCCCACGTTGACCATGGTAAGACCACCTTGGTGGATAAGATGATGCTGGCGGGAAACCTGTTCCGCGAAGGACAGAACCTGAGCAGTCAGGTGCTGGATAGTAACGACCTGGAACGTGAGCGAGGCATAACCATCCTTTCCAAGAACGTTTCCATCAACTGGAAGGGAACCAAGATCAATATTATCGACACTCCGGGACATAGCGACTTCGGCGGTGAGGTGGAACGTGTGCTGAACATGGCCGACGGCTGTCTGCTGTTGGTGGACGCATTCGAAGGACCGATGCCGCAGACACGCTTCGTGCTGCAGAAGGCTTTGCAGATCGGACTGAAGCCCATCGTGGTGGTGAACAAGGTGGATAAGCCTAACTGCAGACCAGAGGAGGTGTACGAAATGGTATTCGACCTGATGTTCGCCCTGAATGCTACCGAGGACCAGCTTGACTTCCCCGTGGTGTATGGATCGGCCAAGAACGGATGGATGGGCGAGGATTATAAGCAGCCTACCAATGATATTACATATCTGCTGGACAAGATCATCGAGGTGATTCCTGCTCCGAAGCAGATCGAGGGCGATCCGCAGATGCTGATTACCTCGCTCGACTACAGTAGCTATACGGGTCGTATCGCTGTGGGACGCGTGCATCGCGGAACACTGCGCGGGGGCATGAATATCTCGATTGCCCATCGCGACGGAACGATCGAGAAGACCAAGATCAAGGAACTGCATACCTTTGAGGGAATGACGCATGTGAAGACCGATCATGTGGACTCTGGTGATATCTGTGCCGTAATCGGCTTGGAGCGTTTCGAGATTGGTGATACGATAACCGACTTCGAGAATCCTGAGCCACTGCCGCCCATCGCCATTGATGAGCCAACCATGTCGATGCTCTTCACCATTAACGACTCGCCTTTCTTCGGTAAGGAGGGAAAGTTCTGTACAAGTCGTCATATCCAGGATCGTCTGAGTAGGGAGCTGGAGAAGAACTTGGCGTTGCGGGTGGAGCCATTCGAGGACAGTACCGATAAGTGGCTGGTAAGCGGACGTGGCGTTCTACACCTCTCCGTGCTTATCGAGACCATGCGCCGCGAAGGCTATGAGCTGCAGGTTGGTCAGCCGCAGGTGATCTACAAGGAGATTGATGGGGTGCGCTGCGAGCCCGTGGAGGAGCTGACCATCAATGTGCCCGAGGAGTTCTCGAGTAAGATGATTGACATGGTAACACGCCGTAAAGGTGATATGACCAGTATGGAGACGCAGGGCGACCGTGTGAACATCGAGTTCGACATCCCGTCGAGAGGTATCATCGGACTGCGTACCAATGTGCTGACAGCATCGCAGGGCGAGGCTATCATGGCGCATCGTTTCAAGGCTTATCAGCCGTATAAAGGGGAGATCACTCGTCGTGTGAACGGTTCGATGATCTCACAGGAGACTGGTTCATCATTTGCCTACGCCATCGATAAACTGCAGGATCGCGGTAAGTTCTTCATCGATCCGGGTGAAGAGGTGTATGGCGGTCAGGTGGTAGGTGAGCATGTTCACGATAACGACTTGGTGATCAATGTGTGCAAGGCTAAGCAGCTGACGAACGTTCGTGCTTCGGGTACTGACGAGAAGGCGCGTATCATCCCCAAGACCGTGATGAGTCTTGAGGAGTGTCTTGAGTATATCAAGGAGGATGAATACGTGGAGGTGACACCGAAGTCGATGCGTATGCGCAAGATTATTCTCGACCACCTGGAGCGCAAACGCGCCAATAAGGAATAGTTTTTGATGAACCCACGCGACCGTCAGATACTGCATATTGCCATACCCAGTATCGTGAGTAATATCACGGTACCCCTTTTAGGACTGGTGGACGTGGCAATTACAGGGCATCTGGGGGCTGCTGCCTATATCGCGGCCATCAGCATCGGCAGTATGGTGTTCAATACCACCTACTGGCTGTTCGGCTTTCTGAGAATGGGCAGCAGCGGACTCACCTCACAGGCGCTGGGAAGGCGTGACTTCCAGGAGGTGGCGGCGTGGCTGATAAGGGGATTGGTGATTGCACTGGGTATCGGACTGCTGCTGATTCTTGCGCAGTGGCCGATACGGGAAATGGCCTTGCGACTGATGCAGCCTGAGGAGGAGGTGCGACTGATGGTAATCACCTATTTCCATATCTGTATATGGGGCGCTCCCGCAACATTAGGTCTCTATACCTTGAACGGCTGGTTCATCGGTATGCAGAACTCGCGGATACCGATGGTGGTTGCCATCGCACAGAATATCATCAACATCCTTGTTTCTCTCTTCTTCGTCTTCGGCCTCCATATGAAGGTGGAAGGTGTGGCTTCGGGAACGCTCATCGCCCAATGGGTGGGCTTCCTTTTTGCCTGCGTTCTATGCCACCGTATCTATGGAAAGAGGGTGGGGAGTGTGGCTTTGTTGTCTCGGGATAACGTAACAATGTTATTTCGTAACAAGGAGATCAGACGGTTCTTCCAGATTAACCGGGATATCTTCTTCCGAACGGTTTGTCTGGTGAGCGTGATGCTGTTCTTTACCACCGCAGGATCGTGGCAAGGGGAAGTGACGCTGGCGGCCAACACCCTGCTGATGCAGCTCTTCCTACTGGTGAGCTATGTGGTTGACGGCTTTGCCAATGCGGCCGAGGCCATGAGCGGGAAATACTGGGGCGCAAGGAATTTCAGGGCATTCAGCTATACGGTAAGGCACTGTTTCCTGTGGGGCTTTATCTGCGCCTTCCTGTTCACTGTTGTCTATTGGGTGGGGGGAGATGCGTTTGTGGCACTGCTCACTGATGAGCCAACCGTGGTGGAAGCTTCTCATAAGTATATATGGTGGATATACCTGATACCGCTTTGCAGCATCGGGGCCTTTATCTGGGATGGTGTGTTCGTGGGAATCACTGCCTCGCGCGAGATGCTGATCACTTCGCTGGTGGCGGCTGTTGTGTTTTTCCTGTTGTTCGTCTCGGTGTATAACTCCTGGGGCAACCACGGATTATGGTTGTCGTTCCTGGTGTATCTGTTGATAAGGGGTTCGCTGCAGACGGTGTTCTTCCACCGTTCTCTCATGGATAGACAAGATTCGCTTCTGTAATCTGCTCCAATACCTCTTCGAGATACTTACGGGCCTCAAGACGTGCCATGGGAAGGTCGTGCAGCAAATAGTTTCCGCAGTCCTTGGTCGCCGCACCGGGAATCTCACCATCAAACTCAGCCACAAAGCGGAACGTGCGTTTCATCAGTTCCACAATATCCTTCGAAGCATAGTCGCCTCGTAACAGCAGGTAGTTACCTGTGAGACAACCCATGGGACCCCAGTAGATGATGCGGTCTTTCCACTCAGGGTCATTGCGCAGATAGGTGGCTGCCAGATGCTCAATGGTATGGATGGCTCCATTGTGGAGTACAGGCTCGCGGTTGGGCTCCTTCATGCGGATGTCGAAGGTGGTAACGGTCTCGCCGCCCACCTGGTCCTTCCGGCTTACATAGATACCGCGCAGCAACTTGTTGTGGTCGATCGTAAACGAAGGGATCTTGTCCATTTCTTTCATCGTATAGGGTTTATAACAGTTCGAGGAAACGCTTGGTGACATTGAAGGAACCTTCGGCCATGCGCGACCAGAAGTCGAAATACTGAGCGGCCTTGTTGTCCTTCAGGGGGATATCGCTGATGATGCGGAACGAGATAAACGGTATCTGGTAGAGATGACAGGTGTGGGCAATGGCACAGCTCTCCATATCCACGGCCTTGGCATCAGGGAACTTCTCAAGGATGGAACGCATCTTCTCTTGCGAGTCAACAAACCAGTCGCCAGTAACAATCAGTCCGCTGACAACGGTGTTGCTGCTTTCCTTCTTGTTCACTTCGAGGGCTTTCTCCACCAGGTTCTTTGTTGTCTTAAAACGTGCTGGTGTACCGATTAGCTGACCGTATTCCACCTCGCTGCCGCAATAGACATCATGGTAGGTGCATTCGGTGCTCACTACGACATTCATCACCTCTAAGGAGATGTCGGCGCCGCCGGCTACACCGGTACTGATGATGAGATCGGGATGATAAGTGCTAATCAGTTCTGTGGTCCCCACTGCGGCGTTTACCTTACCAATGCCACACTGCATCATGATCATCTCGTTGTTGTTGATATGACCGAGAATGTAGTGACGACCGTGGTGCTTTTCGGCGCGGGGCTCGTCAAGGAGTGTCTTCAACTGGACAAACTCCTTTTCCATGGCTACAATAATTCCTATTTTCATAACTTGGTGCAAAGTTAAGGAATTTAATTGAGAATTGATAATTGAGAATTGAAAATTGAGAGTTGTGAATTGAAAATTGAAATAAAATACTCACATCTTTGTATCTTTGGATACTTCTTCGTATCTTTGCAGTCAAATAAAAACGATCTGTTATGAGAACTTTGAAACAATATCTGCCGGACGCACTGGTTGTGATCCTCTTTGCTGTCATCTCGTTTGCCTATTTCTTCCCTGCCGACATCGAGGGAAGGATCTTGTATCGACATGATTCGTCAGCTGGTGTGGGAGCCGGACAGGAAGCCAAGGAATATCTTGAGCGCACAGGAGAGCGCACACGATGGACAAACGGCTTGTTCAGTGGTATGCCTACCTACCAGACATCCCCGTCGTACAACAGTACTACGGCCTTGGGAAAGGTAATCAACGCCTATCACTTGTGGCTGCCAGAGAATGTGTGGTATGTGTTTGTCTATCTGCTGGGATTCTATCTCTTGCTGCGGGCATTCGACTTCCGTCAGTGGATGGCTGCCCTGGGTGCTGTGATATGGGCGTTCTCGAGCTATTTCTTCATCATCATCGCCGCAGGACATATCTGGAAGGTGTGGGCTTTGGCCTACCTGCCGCCGATGATAGCGGGTATCGTTCTGGCCTATAAGGGGAAATACTTGTGGGGATTGATCGTTACGGCTGTGTTCACGGCGTTTGAGATCAATGCCAACCATGTGCAGATGACTTACTATTACTTGTTCATCATCTTGTTCATGGTGATTGCATGGCTCGTGGAGGCTGTGCGCAAGAATCAGATTCGTCATTTCCTCAAAGCATCAGGGGTATGTATTGTGGGTGCACTTATAGGCGTCTGCCTGAACCTCTCGAACCTCTATCACACCTGGCAGTACTCGCAGGAGTCGATGCGTGGGAAGAGTGAGCTGGTGAAGAAGAACAGCGCTAACCAGACCAGTAGCGGACTGGAACGGGATTATATCACGCAATGGAGCTATGGTATCGGGGAGACATGGACCTTACTGGTGCCGAACACGAAGGGTGGTGCCAGTGTGCCGCTGGCCATGAACAAAACGGCCATGGATCATGCGGATAACCAGTTCGTGGATATCTATCAGCAGTTAGGACAGTATTGGGGTGAACAGCCAGGTACAAGCGGACCGGTATATGTGGGGGCCTTCGTGCTAATGCTGTTTGTCTTGGGTCTGTTCATCGTGAAAGGACCGATGAAGTGGGCTTTGCTGGCTGCTACCATTCTTTCCATCTTACTGTCGTGGGGAAAGAACTTCATGGGACTGACGGATTTCTTTATCGACTATGTGCCGATGTATGCAAAGTTCCGCACGGTGGCTTCCATACTGGTGATTGCAGAGTTCACTATTCCGCTGCTGGCGATGCTGGCACTGAAGAAACTGCTGGATGAGCCAGAACTGATGAAGCCAAGGATGAAGTATGTGCTTATATCCTTCTTACTGACGGGAGGTATTGCCATGTTGTTCTCGCTGATGCCCTCGGTATTTTTCGGCAACTATATCTCATCTGCTGAGATGAATGCGCTGAAGAACGGCTTGCCACCGGAGTATCTGGCTCCGCTGGTGGCGAACCTGACGGAAATGAGGCAGGCCATGTTTACTGCCGACAGTCTGCGCTCGTTCTATATCATTCTGGTAGGTACGGGCATTCTGCTCGCTGTTGCCTTCGGTAAGCTGAAAAAGGAATATGCTGTGGGGATTATCCTGGTGCTCTGTCTTGTTGATATGTGGACAGTGAACAAGCGCTACCTGAACAACGATATGTTCGTGAACAAGAGCGAGCGTGAGGCTCCGCAGCCTAAGACGAATACGGATGAGTTTATCCTGCAGGATACAAGCGACCATGGTAACTACCGTGTGCTGAACCTTGCTTCGAACACGTTCAACGAGAATGAGACATCTTACTACCATAAGAGCATTGGTGGCTACCATGCTGCCAAGCTGCGCCGCTACCAGGAGCTGATCGATGCTTACCTCTCGCCTGAGATGCAACAGATGATGCCGGCGATTGCTGGGGCTGCTGGGGATATGACGAAGGTGGATGGCGACAGCATCTTCCCGGTGATGAACATGCTGAACATGCGGTATGTTATCTTACCGCTGCAGAGTGGTGAGACTGTTCCCGTGAAGAACCCGTATGCATACGGTAATGCGTGGTTCGTGGATCAGGTGCAGTATGTTGATAATGCCAATGAGGAACTGGATGCATTGGGTAAGCTGTCATTGAGACACCAGGCTGTGGCTGATAAGAAGTTCAGTGAGCAGCTGGGAGAGGCGAAGGAGCAGGATGGCACCTCGGTGGTGACACTGACAGCCTATGAGCCGAACCACCTGTCGTATGACGTGCAGTCGGGCAAGGGTGGTGTCATCGTCTTCTCAGAAATATACTATCCCGGGTGGACCGCCACGGTTGACGGTAAGGATACCGAATTGGGCAGGGTTGACTATGTGTTGCGTGCCCTGCAGGTATCGCCGGGCAGTCATAAGGTGGAACTGATGTTCTACCCCAAGAGCATCAACACCACAGAGACCATTGCCTATCTGGCGTATGTGGTTCTCTTGCTGATGATTCTCTTCATGGTGTATCTCCAATGGAAAAAGTCGAAACGCAGTGAGGCATGAAAAAACTGCTGTCGCTGCCGCCCAATCTCGTAGGTTGCTTCCATGAGATAACTGGTTACAACCGTGATGAGTGGTTCTGCACCCATGATCCCATCGGTAGGAAACTGGGTTCGGGCGGTGGCAGCGCATGGCTGCTGAAAGCGTGCTATGAAGAAGGAGGCAGGACGAAGGAGGAAGGAGAAAGGAGAAAGGACGAAGGGGCTTTTGAGGAATGGCTTTCAGCAGAGAAGCGTATCCTGATTCACGCAGGCGGGCAGAGTCGTAGGTTACCTGCCTATGCGCCTTCGGGAAAGGTTCTCATTCCCATCCCGGTGTTTAGATGGGAACGAGGACAAAAGTTGTCACAAGACTTACTCTCGCTGCAGGTGCCGCTCTATGAGCAGATCATGGAGGCGGCCCCAGATTCGTTGCATACGATGATTGTCAGCGGGGATGTGCTGGTAAGGGCTACACAACCGCTGCAGAAGATTCCTGAGGCTGATGTGGTTTGCTACGGCTTGTGGCTCAGTAGGGAGATTGCGAAGAACCATGGGGTGTTTGTCAGCGAACGACAATCACCTAACACCTTGAAGTGTATGCTGCAGAAGCCTTCGGTGCAGACACTCGGGGAACTACTGAAAGATCATTTCTATCTGACGGATATCGGTATCTGGCTATTGAGCGACAGGGCGGTGAAACTGCTGATGCAACGTAGTAGTGACGGAGCATATGATCTCTATAGTCAGTTCGGCTGCGCCTTAGGTACCAACCCTGGCATCATGGATGAGGAACTGAATAGTCTGAAGGTGGCGGTGCTGCCTTTGCCTGGGGGGGAGTTCTACCATTACGGTACTTCACCGGAGATCATCTCTTCTACCTTGGCCATTCAGAATCTGGTGAACGACCAGCGTGAGATTATGCATCATTCCAGGAAACCGCATCCGGCCATGTTCATCCAGAACGCGATTACTGAGGCTCCCATCACCGAGAATAACCAGAACCTGTGGGTGGAGAACAGCTTCGTGGGAAGGAATTGGGTACTGAGTCATGAGCATATCATTACCGGTGTACCGGAAAACGACTGGGATATTCACCTTCGTCCTAACGACTGTATTGATATGGTTCCTGTAGGGGATAAGGAATTCGTGGTGCGCCCCTATGGCTTTCACGATCCGTTTAGAGGAGGGGTTGACGAGGAGACGACTTTGTTTCTCGGCAGACCGTTACGAGATTGGGCGGAGGAAAGGAGAATCGTATTCGAAGACAACGGTGATATTCAACAGGTTCGTTTATTCCCTGTTACCGATAGTTTGCATGATGCAGGACTGCTGCTGAGATGGATGATGGATAATCCTGAATTGGAAGGTGGCAGACGCTTATGGGAGCAGTGCAGGAAGATGAGTGCTGAGGAGATTGCTGCCGAGGCGAATCTGGTGCGTCTTACCCAGCAGAGAGACAACTTCCGCAGGGAGAACTGGCGGATGCTGGCCAGGAACTACGAGCATAGTGTGTTCTATCAGGTTGATCTGGAGGATGCGGCGCAGGCGTTTGCCGACCATCATCTGCAGGAACCGCTGCCGATTCCTGAACAGACGCCGCTGTTTACCCGTATTCATGATAGTATGTTCCGCTCTGAACTGGCACGTCTGACGGGTAGGGAGGAGGATTCCAATGCTTATGAACAGAAGGCTTTCTCTCTTCTTCGTGAGGGTATCACCCAGCAGATTCTTCTGGATAAGCAGTCGCCTAAGATGTCGGTATACAGTGATCAGATTGTCTGGGGACGTTCGCCTGTGCGCATAGATATTGCCGGGGGGTGGACAGATACACCGCCGTATTGTCTGATGGAAGGTGGAAACGTGGTGAACCTGGCCATTGAACTGAATGGGCAACCGCCGTTGCAGACCTACATTCGTCCGTGCAAAGAACCGCATATCGTACTACGAAGCATTGATCTTGGGGCCATGGAAAGGGTGACAACGTATGAGGAGCTGGCCGACTACCATCATGTGGGGAGTCCATTCTCCATTCCTAAAGCGGCACTGGCCTTGGCAGGATTCTTACCCGCGTTCAGCGAGGAGTCGTTCGCTTCTTTGGAAGAACAGCTGAAAGTCTTTGGCTGTGGTATCGAGATTACTTCTCTTTCTGCCATTCCTGCGGGCAGCGGACTCGGAACGAGCAGTCTGCTGGCCTCCACCATACTGGGTGCATTGAGCGATTTCTGCGGTCTGGCATGGGATAAGGAAGAGATAGGTTATCGTACCCTCGTCTTGGAACAGCTCCTGACAACAGGCGGTGGCTGGCAGGATCAGTTCGGCGGTATCCTGCAAGGAGTGAAACTGTTGCAGACAGAACGGGGCTTTGCCCAGCAGCCTGTGGTGCGCTGGCTTCCCGACAACTTGTTTACACAGCCTGAATATACAGCTTGTCATTTGTTATACTATACAGGAATCACCCGCACGGCCAAGAGTCTTCTTACTGAGATCGTCAGACGGATGTTCCTGAACCAGCATACAGAACTGTCATTGCTCCGTGAGATGAAGCAGCATGCCATGGATATGTATGAGGCGATTCAACGGAATGATTTCATGGAGATGGGAAGACTGGTACGGAAGTCGTGGCAGCAGAACCAGCTCATCGACAGCGGTACGAATCCTGCTGAGGTGCAGCGTATCGTCTCGTTGGTGGATGATCTGTGTCTGGGCTATAAGCTCTCGGGTGCCGGCGGGGGCGGCTATCTCTATATGGTGGCGAAGGATCTGGAGGCTGCAGCCCGTATCAAGCAGCAGTTAACGGTAGAGCACACCAATACCAATGCGCGGTTCGTGGATATGTCGTTGAGCACCACAGGACTGCAGGTGAGTAGGAGTTAATCAAATCTTTGTACAGTGGAATTCAGAACAACAGTCAGTATCCCAGCATCAACGTGGAAGGTGGAACCGCATCACCAACTGCTCTTCGTGGGCAGCTGCTTTGCCGATAATATCGGGAAACGGTTTTCCGATAACATGTTCCTTACTATAGTGAACCCCTTCGGTGTGATGTATAATCCTGCCAGTGTGCTGCATACGCTGGAGCGGATGTATGCGGATGGAGCATCTGCATTTGCCGTGCCCGATATGGCGGTGCTCTCCCTGGGTACCAATCATGTGTATATCCTCAACGAGACGGGTGAGATTGTGGATAACTGTGAGAAACGTCCGCAACGGCTCTTCACGGAAAAGATTCTTTCGATAGAAGAGTGTACCGATTATCTCACACAATGTGTCAACCTTCTGCAACAGGTGAACCCCGATGTACGCATCATCTTCACCGTTAGTCCGATACGCTATGCGAAATACGGCTTCCATGAGAGTCAGCTGTCTAAGGCTACCTTGTTAATGGCCATCCACACCCTCCTGTCATCTTTCAATTGTCAATTGTCAACTGTCAACTGTCAACTGCTGTACTTCCCCTCCTACGAGATCGTGTTGGACGAGTTGCGCGATTACCGTTTCTATGCAGCAGATATGCTTCATCCCTCTGAGCAGGCTGTGGATTACATCTATGAACGGTTTGCCGATACCTTCTTCTCAGAGAAAACTCGTCGTTATGTGGAGGAATATCGTCCCATCAAACAAGCACTGAACCACCGTCCTTTCAACCCTGACAGTGAGGAATATCGTAAGTTCATCGACCAAACAAAGGAAAAACTGGAAGCTTTCAAGGCGCGTTATCAGCGGTAATGAGCAGCTGCACATTCCCCTTTTGTGAAACTATTACCCTGAATATTTTGTCGTTTCGTCAAAAAGTTGTAATTTCGCAGCATCAATAAAGACAGTATTCATGACATATACGATCGAAAAGGTGGCCACCCTGATAGGAGCCCGGCGTTATGGTAGTCGGGAGGCTCAGATCAGATGGCTTCTCACTGACAGCAGATCGCTCTGTTTCCCTGAGGAAACCCTGTTCTTCGCGCTGAAAACAAAAAGAAACGATGGTCATAGGTATATCGATGACCTCTATCGCCGTGGGGTAAGGAACTTCGTGGTGGAGGAGGTGCCAGTTCAGACTGATGAGCGTTATCCGCAGACGAACTTCCTGAAGGTGGTGGATACGCTGGCAGCACTGCAACGACTGGCGGAGCGTCATCGTGACGAGTTTGATATCCCCATCGTAGGTATTACAGGTAGTAATGGTAAGACCATGGTGAAGGAGTGGCTGTATCAGCTGCTGCTCCCGTCTCGTCATGTGGTTCGCTCACCTAAGAGCTACAACTCACAGATTGGTGTTCCCTTGTCGGTGTGGCTGCTGAACGAGGAATCGCGTGTCGGTCTTTTCGAAGCGGGCATCAGTGAGCCCGGGGAGATGTTGGCCTTACATGATATGATCCAGCCCACCATCGGTGTGTTCACTTGTCTGGGTAGCGCGCATCAGGAGAACTTCCGCTCATTGGACGAGAAATGTACAGAGAAACTGGAACTGTTCCATGATGCGGAGGCGGTGGTGTATTGTTCTGACGACCCTGTGGTGAGTCGTTGCATGAGACGCAGCGGTTATAAAGGGGAACGTCTTACTTGGTCGCGTGAGAACAAGGAAGCAACGCTGTATGTGAAGGGTGTCACAAACGCCCATCTCTCCACTAAGGTGGAGTATATATATAAAGGTGTAGAGGGCTCATACGAGATTCCGTTCATCGATGAGGCTTCTATCGACAATTCCATAACCTGTGCCGTTACTGCCTTGCAGTTGGGTGTGACCATCGAGGAGCTGACTGAGCGGATGCCGCAGCTGGAGCCAGTGGCCATGCGACTGGAGGTGAAGGAGGGTCAACACGGCTGTACATTGATTAACGACTCGTATAACTCTGATATCAATTCCCTGGCTATTGCGCTCGATTTCATGAACCGTCGTCCGGAGCATCAAGGGAGGAGTCGTACGCTGGTGTTGAGTGATATAGACCAAAGCGGCGAAGATCCTCATTCCCTATATGATAAGGTGATGCGACTGGCTGAGGGTAGGGGAATCAATAAGTTTATCGGCATCGGTAAGGAGATCAAGGAGTACGTGAAGAGCGTCGCCCCATCATCGTCATGCGAACAGCATGCGTTCATCACAGTGGGGGATTTCCTCTCTTCTGCCTTGTTCCGCAACCTGAACAATGAGGTGATTCTCCTGAAGGGAGGGCGCCGCTTCGGCTTCGAGCAGATTACAGAACTGCTGGAGCAGAAGGTACACGAGACCATTCTCGAGGTGAACCTGAACGCGCTTGTGGACAACCTGAACTATTTCCGCTCGTTCCTGAAGCCGGAAACGAAGATGGTGTGCATGATCAAGGCTGATGGCTATGGAGCCGGAGCGGTGGAGATAGCCAAGACACTGCAGGATCATCATGTGGATTATCTGGCTGTGGCCGTGGCGGATGAGGGCGTAACCTTGCGGAAAGCGGGCATCACCAGTAGCATCATGGTGATGAATCCTGAGATGACCGCTTTCAAGACGATGTTCGACTATGACCTGGAACCTGAGGTGTATTCCTTCCGACTGCTGGATGCGCTGATCAAGGCAGCACGTAAGGAGGGTATTACCGGATGGCCAGTACATATCAAACTGGATACGGGTATGCACCGACTGGGATTCAATATCGGTACGAAGGAGGGTGAGAAGGATGAGATAGATGAGTTGATTGAACGACTGACTCACCAACAGGCGGTGATACCACGATCGGTGTTCTCGCATTTCGTGGGAAGCGACAGTGATGATTTCGACCGCTTCTCTGCCCGTCAGTTCGAACTGTTCGAGAAAGGAAGCAGCAGAATACAGCAGGCGTTCAGTCATCAGATACTCCGACACATGGACAACTCTGCGGGTATCGAACATTTCCCGGAACGACAGATGGAGATGTGCCGACTGGGAATAGGACTCTATGGCGTGGATCCTTATGTGGCACCGCAGACGAATCACCTCTCACCGCTCAAGTGCGTGAGTACACTCAAGACTACCATCCTTCAACTGCGCCATGTGCCGAAGGAGGATACGGTGGGGTACAGCAGGAAGGGTGTACTTACACGCGACAGTTTGATAGCCGCTATTCCTATTGGCTATGCCGACGGCTTGAACCGTCATTTAGGCAGAGGGCGTTGCTACTGTCTGGTGAACGGACAGAAAGCTCCCTATGTGGGAAATATCTGCATGGATGTGACCATGATTGATGTGACGGATATTCCTTGTCAGGAGGGTGACACGGTGGAGATCTTCGGTGATCATCTGCCTGTTTCCATTCTGGCTGAGTGCTTGGATACCATTCCATACGAGGTACTTACGGGTATCTCAAACCGCGTAAAGCGTGTGTATTTTCAGGACTGAAAACAAATCAAATGAATAGATAATAAAAATGACTCCTGTAAAAACTACTACTATGACCCACTTCCGCTGGGTTATCTGTGGATTGCTGTTCCTGGCAACCACCGTCAACTACATGGACCGACAGGTCCTGTCTCTCACCTGGAAGGACTTTATTGCTCCTGAGTTCCACTGGACCGATGCCAACTATGGTAAGATCACGGCGTATTTCTCTATCTTCTATGCCATCGCCAACCTTTTTGCTGGGAAGTTCATCGACTGGATGGGTACGAAGAAGGGTTACCTCATCGCCATCTTCGTATGGTCGTTGGGCGCTTGTCTTCATGCTGGCTGCGGCTGGGCTGCCATGGAATGGGAAGGATATAGCTCGGTGGCGCAACTGGGACAGCTGACGGGTGATGCTGCGGTGATGATTGCCACCGTGTCGATGTACTTGTTCCTTGCCTGTCGTATGGTACTTGCCCTTGGTGAGGCGGGAAACTTCCCGGCTGCCATCAAGGTAACTGCTGAGTATTTCCCGAAAAAGGACCGTGCCTTTGCTACTTCTATCTTCAATAGCGGTGCATCGGTAGGCGCTCTGGCTGCACCTGCCACTATTCCGCTGCTGGCTCGTGCCTGGGGTTGGGAACTGGCGTTCATCATCATCGGTGTGTTAGGCTTCGTATGGATGGGGCTGTGGATATGGCTTTATGACAAACCTCATAGAAGCAGTTATGTGAACCAGGCTGAGCTGAACTACATTGAACAGGACAATGATATTGTGGAGGTGCAGGACCGTTCGAATATCAAGGAGGAGAAGACCATCCCCTTCTGGAAGTGTTTCACCTTCCGTCAAACATGGTCGTTCATCGTGGGTAAGCTGTTTACTGATGGCGTGTGGTGGTTCTTCCTGTTCTGGGCACCTGCCTATTTCAGCGACCAGTATGGCTATACCTCAGATTCCAAGATGGGTATCCTGCTGATCTTTACGCTTTATCTCATCGTGACTGTGGTTTCCATTGGTGGTGGCTATCTGCCTACATATTTCGTGGAGAAACGGGGTATGAACCCTTATCTGGGTCGTATGCGCGCCATGCTGATCTTTGCCTGCTTACCACTCTTGGGTCTTTTTGCCCAGCCGCTCGGTACTTACAGTGCATGGTGGCCGGCTATTTTGATCGGACTCTTGGGTGCTGGTCATCAGGCTTGGTCGGCTAACTTGTATTCTACCATTGGTGACATGTTCCCTAAATCTACCATCGGAACGATAACAGGAATCGGTACGATGGCTGGCGGACTGGGTTCCTATGCCATTAACCTCTGTTCGGGTGAGTTCTTCGACTGGGCCGCTGCCCAGGGAAGTAGCTACACGTTCTTCGGATTTGAAGGAAAACCTGCTGCCTATATGGTGGTGTTCTGCATCTGTGCAGTGGCCTATCTGATAGGCTGGTGCATCATGAAGACGCTGGTTCCGAAGTACAAGCCAATCATTATAGAAGAGTAGGATAAACTCAGAAGGCTGATAAGGGTAACTTATCAGCCTTCTTTCTATGAGTTATCAGCCTTCTTTCTATGAGTTATCAGGCTTATAACTATAGGTTATCAGCCTTCTAACAAAACGCTTGTTATTTGCTTACTTTTGCATTCAATACGGTGTGGGGTAGAAAGTCCTGACGTACAAGCGCTTTGATGAGTTCTGCTGACAAGGCCTCATTGTCTTTTCGCGTGTATCGGATATCGGTAAACACTTGAGCAAGTGTTTCCTTGTTGTTGATCCTGACGAACTGTTCGTTCTCGGGCAGATGCTCCTTATTGAAATAATAGTTGTCGATATCCTGTCCCAGATAGTCGTTGTAGCGTTCTTGGTGTACGAAGCTCTCTGTGGGAAGACGGTCGGAGAGGGATGGCTCTTCATCAGGCCAGCCAACGGTGAGGGTGGCTACAGGCATAACGAGCTTGGGCAGTTGCAGAACGTCGATGATTTGTTGTGGTTGATAGACGGTAGTGCCTAAATAACAATAACCCAATCCTTCCTCGTCCATGAGATTGCAGAGTGTCTGGGTATAAAGCAAGGCATCGGTGGCGGCATTGATGAACGACAGGAAGTTGTCGTAGCCTGGCTCGGCATTACGACAACGTGCCCAGAAACTTGTGCGGTTGAAGTCGGCACAGATGGTAAGCACCACAGGTGCCCCAGTCACCATGGGTTGGTTGAAGTGTGCAGGTGCCAGTTGTTCCTTGATCTTCGGATCTCGGGTGACAACCACACTGTATAACTGCAGGTTACCCATTGTCTGGGTGCGCGCCGCTTGGGTAAACAACTTGTTTAGCAACTCTTCACTGACATCGCTACTTGTGTATTTGCGGATGCTTCTTCTGGTATCTAAGTTTTTCATTTTGGAACATTTTTCTTCTGCAAAGATACGATAAGTTTTCCAAAACGGGAAACTTGATGATTGTTTTTTCAATCGGAATGAGAAAAAATGGATAATTTGTTTTGTTCTGCTCTCGATTTTTCGTACCTTTGCACCAAATCGCATAAAACTACAGAATCATGATGAGAACATATACGTACGATGAGGCATTCAACGCGTCGCTTGAGTATTTCAGTGGTGACGAACTGGCCGCCCGTGTTTGGGTGACCAAGTATGCCATGAAAGACAGCTTTGGCAATATCTATGAGAAAAGTCCGGCTGACATGCATTGGCGAATTGCCAATGAGATTGCCAGAATTGAAAAGAAGTATGCCAACCCGATGTCGGCCGATGATATTTTCCAGTTACTGGACCATTTCAAATATATCGTACCGGCAGGCAGTCCGATGACCGGTATCGGGAACAATTTCCAGGTAGCTTCACTGTCTAACTGCTTCGTGATTGGTTTGGATGGTGATGCCGACTCGTATGGTGCCATCTTGCGTATAGATGAGGAACAGGTACAGCTGATGAAACGTCGAGGTGGTGTAGGGCACGACCTTACCCATATCCGTCCGAAGGGTTCACCAGTGAACAATTCGGCACTTACCTCTACGGGTCTGGTGCCGTTCATGGAGCGATATAGTAATAGTACGCGAGAAGTGGCTCAGGATGGTCGCCGCGGTGCCTTGATGCTCAGTGTGGGTATCAAACATCCCGATTCAGAAGCATTCATTGATGCGAAGATGACTGAAGGAAAGGTGACGGGTGCTAACGTGAGCGTGAAGATCGACGATGCTTTCATGCAGGCTGCTATCGACGATAAGGAGTACGTTCAGCAGTTCCCGGTGGATAGTGATCATCCTGATGTGAAGAAGACGATCCGTGCCAAGGATCTGTGGGAGAAGATTGTGCATAATGCATGGAAGAGTGCTGAGCCGGGCGTGTTGTTCTGGGATACCATTCTGAAGGAGAGTATTCCCGACTGCTATGCCGATCTGGGCTTCCGTACAGTATCTACGAATCCGTGTGGAGAGATACCACTTTGTCCGTACGACTCCTGCAGGTTGCTGAGCATAAACCTCTATAGCTATGTGGTGAACCCGTTTACCAAGGATGCTTATTTCGATTATGAACTCTTCAAGAAGCATGTGGGCTTTGCCCAACGACTGATGGATGATATCGTTGATCTGGAGTTGGAGAAGATCGACCAGATTATGAAGAAGGTGGAGAGTGATCCGCAGAGCGATGAAGTGAAAGGGGCTGAGTATCATCTTTGGGAGAAGATCAAGAAGAAGAGTTCCTTGGGTCGTCGCACGGGTGTGGGTATTACTGCAGAAGGTGATATGATTGCTGCCATGATGCTGTGCTATGGTACGCAGGAGGCGACCGACTTCTCAGTGAATGTTCATCGTACCCTTGCCTTGGCAGCCTATGGCTCATCGGTACAGATGGCCAAGGAACGCGGTGCCTTCGACATCTATGATGCGAATCGTGAAAAGAATAATCCATTCATCCTTCGTATCAAGGAAGCCGATCCGAAGCTCTACAAGGAAATGAAGCAATATGGTAGAAGGAATATCGCCTGTCTGACGATTGCGCCTACAGGTACTACCTCGCTGATGACACAGACCACCAGCGGTATTGAGCCAGTATTCCTTCCTGTATATAAACGTCGTCGTAAGGTGAATCCCAATGAGCCCGATGTGCATGTTGACTTTGTTGATGAGGTGGGTGACTCGTTCGAGGAGTTTATTGTCTATCACAAGAAATTCCTGGAATGGATGAAGATCAATGGTATTGATACCGATAAACGATACTCTCAGGAGGAGATAGATGCACTGGTGGCACGTTCACCTTATTATAAAGCAACAGCGAATGATGTTGACTGGCTCATGAAGGTGAAGATGCAAGGGGCTATCCAGAAGTGGGTTGACCATTCCATCAGCGTAACCGTGAACCTGCCGAACGATGTGGATGAGGCTTTGGTGAACCGTCTTTACGTGGAGGCTTGGCGAAGTGGCTGTAAGGGTTGTACCATCTATCGCGACGGTAGTCGTTCGGGTGTGATGATCCAGGTAAGCGAGAAGAAGAAAAAGGAAGAACCGAAACTGGAGCCTGTTCCTTGTAAGCACCCGGAGGTGACGGAGGTAAGACCGCAGACTTTGGAGTGTGATGTGGTGAGGTTCCAGAACAATAAGGAGAAATGGGTGGCTTTTGTCGGTTTGCTCGACGGCTATCCCTACGAGATCTTTACGGGTCTGCAGGATGATGAGGAAGGTATCATGCTACCTAAATCGGTGGTAAAGGGTAAGATCATTAAGCAGACCAATGAGGATGGCTCGAAACGTTACGACTTCCAGTTTGAGAATAAACGGGGATACAAGACTACCGTTGAAGGACTGAGTGAGAAATTCAACCCGGAGTACTGGAACTACGCAAAGCTGATCTCTGGTGTGCTTCGCTACCGAATGCCTATTGAGCATGTCATCAAGCTTGTCAGCTCCCTGCAGCTGAAGAGTGAGAGCATCAACACCTGGAAGGTGGGTGTGGAACGTGCCCTGAAGAAATATATCTCTGACGGTACGCAGGCAAAAGGACAGCGGTGCCCGAACTGTGGACAGGAGACGCTTGTCTATCAGGAGGGTTGCTTGATTTGTACAAATTGTGGAGCCAGTAGGTGTGGATAAATGCGAGTTGTACAATATAATAATGTAATCAATATAATATTACAAGAATTAATAGAGAGGTATAGGAATTGAGGATTGAGAGTTCAAAGATAGCGTTGAAAGGACTGCGATTCCATGCCCGTCACGGGGTGATGGAGCAGGAGCGGACTACAGGCGGGGAGTTTGTGGTTGACGTTTGCGTGCAATGTGACGTGACGGCGGCTGTGCAATCCGACCATGTTGAAGACACACTGAATTATGCGGAGATTTACGAAATCATAAATAGAGAGATGCAGACGCCGTCCAACCTGCTGGAACACTTGGCAGGGAGGATCGGCGGAAGCATGATCAAGGCGTTTCCGCAGGTGAAGGAGGTTGTCATTACCGTGACCAAAAAGAACCCACCCTTGGGGGCGCAACTCGAAGGGGCCTCAGTGACTTTACACTTAATAAATGATAAAACTCCATGATGGTTAGCACCGTTTTATGATAATTCATTAACTTTGCAGCGCGTATGATGAAAAGGTTATTGCTTGTGATCATGATGATGTGGACGGTTGGGGCGTTTGCCGATACAACTGCCAAGCAGTTTGTCCTGGTCATCGATGCTGGTCATGGAGGAAAAGATACGGGATGTGTGGGTAAGATATCGAAAGAGAAGAACCTTACACTGAAAATGGCGCTGGCGTTAGGTAGGATGATCGAAAGAAACTGCCCTGACGTGAAAGTAATCTATACGCGGAAAACGGATGTCTTCCTCGAACTGTGGCAGCGGGCCGAGATTGCAAACAAGAACAAAGCCGACCTGTTTGTTTCCGTACATATCAATGCCTTGCCGGGAGGAAAGATCGCACGAGGATTCCAAACCTACACGCTGGGACGTGGCAGAAACTCGGGAAAGAAGGGAATTATCGAGAACCTCGAGGTGGCCAAACGGGAGAATGCGGTCATCGTAATGGAGAAGGACTACCAGCAGCATTATGCTGGCTTCGATCCTAACTCGCCTGAGAGCAATATCATGTTCGAATTTATCCAGGATACCTACATGGAACGCAGCGTGGAACTGGCGAAGTTCATGCAGCGGTATATGTGTGCTGCGACAGGGAGAGCCAATGCTGGTGCCCATCAGGACAATCTGGCTGTGCTGCGCCTGTCTTCAATGCCGGGCTGTCTGCTGGAGCTGGGCTTCATCTCTACACCCGATGAGGAGCGGTTTATGAACTCCAGCGAGGCTCCAGAGCAATATGCACGAGGCTTCTATAATGCTTTCATTGCGTATAAGAAAAAGTATTTTGGCGGTTCTGCCACACCTTTCCTGAATGAGCCAGAGGCCCCAAAGACTCCCAAGGTTGAGCAACCAGCGAAGCCCAAGACGGAACAACCGGTAAAGGCGCAGCAGTCTGAAGTGAAGAAGGAGCAACAGACGGAAATGAAGAAAGCGGAGGTAAGTCAGCCGACCGCACCGCAGGATGCACCGGTGTTCAAGGTGCAGATCATGGCCGACACGAAGGCTGTACCTGTATCAAGTAGTCGATTCAAGGGCGTCAAGAACATCGATTCGTACAAAGAGGGCGGTTATTACAAATATACTACAGGAAGCTCGACAGACTATAACGAGATTTACCGATTAAGGAAATCACTTCTGGATAAGTTCCCCGGGGCGTTCATCATCGCTTTCAAGAAAGGGGAGAAAATGGATGTTACGCAGGCGATACGTGAGTTTAAGGCTCGCAGGAGTCAATAACACTAGCAGGATCACAACATGAAAAAAGAAATCAAAATCGGCTTGGTGGCCGTCGCAGGATTGGTTCTTCTGTTTTTTGGAATGAACTACCTAAAAGGAATGAATATCTTCTCGACGGATACGAAATACTATCTGTCGTTCAAGGATATCAGCGGACTGACTGCTTCGAGTCCGATCTACGCTGATGGATTTAAGGTGGGCGTAGTGAAAAGTATCAATTACGACTACGAGAAGCCGGGAAACATCAAAATCGAAGCGGGCATCGATCCCAGTCTTCATATACCGGAAGGCAGTACGGCTGAGATTGTCAGCGATCTCCTGGGAAACGTACAGGTAAACCTGCTGCTGGCAGATAATGTGCAACAACGTCTGGCCCCGGGAGGACTGATCAACGGGGATATCAACGACGGTGCCTTGGGTAGGGTGAAGGAGATGATTCCTGCCATCGAGAAGCTGTTGCCGAAACTGGATAGTATTATGGGAAGTCTGAACGCAATCCTGGCTGATCCGGCCATCGGACAGTCGCTCCATAATATCAGAACGGTAACTGGTGACCTGACAAAGACCACCCGCGAGGTGAATGAGTTGCTCGCTCAACTGAACAAGAATGTGCCGGGATTGATGAACCGCGCCAACACCGTGCTCGATAATACGAATACCCTTACCGGGAACCTTGCTGCGATCAATGTGGCAGGAACAATGGAGAAGGTGAACGAGACCTTGGACAACGTGGAGAAACTAACCTCCCAGCTCAACAATACAGAAGGAAGTATCGGGTTACTTTTGCGCGATCCGAGTCTTTACCAGAATTTGAATGCTACTATGCGCGATGCTGATTCATTGTTGGTCAATATGAAAGCACACCCGAAGCGCTATGTGCATTTTTCTTTGTTCGGCAGAAAAGACAAATAAGTGCTTAATTTAAAAAACATCTAAATAGTTTGTCGCTTGATTTTTGCTTTCTTGGAAATGCGTAAGTGATTATTAGTCGCCACTTTTCGCTGTCTTTCCTTAAGAGTACTACTGTCTGATAATGGGGTGTTTCAGTTTTTGTAAAATGTTCATTTATAATAACTTATAATTTTGCAACACCAATCTTTTATTATATGGAATTGTTTCACGCTTAAAGTACCAATCTTAGGCAATTTACGAACGTTTCCGAACACAATGATAAAAAAGATGATTTGCAAGAATCAATAATCTTTTCTACCTTTGCACTGTCAAAAACGTCGAAAGACTAACCGTGTTCATTTATGAGTATTAACCCCCGTACCTGCTGGGACAACTGCCTCAATTTAATTAGGGAGAACGTCACCGAGCAGCAATTCAACACCTGGTTCAGACCCTTGGTCTTCGAATCGTACAAGCCTGCGATGAAGACTTTGCTGGTGCAAGTTCCAAGTCCGTTCGTTTACGAGTACTTGGAAGAGCACTACGTGGATCTGTTGAAGAAGGTGTTGACAAGGGTTTTCGGCGCAGGAACCCGACTGACCTATCGGGTTGTGACGGATAAGACTCATAACTTGACACAGGATCTGCAGGCTGAGGAGACAGCTACCGATGTGGTTACACCACGTGTGAAGACCCGCGGTAACGAGTCACCTACCGTATTGGATACGGCTCAGCCACAGGATATCGACAGTCAGCTGGATCCCCACCATACCTTCGCTAACTTCATCGAGGGTGATAGTAACAAGTTGCCACGTAGTGTGGGCTTGTCTATTGCTGAGCATCCAGGAACCACCCAGTTTAATCCGATGTTTATCTATGGTCCAAGTGGATGTGGAAAGACTCATCTGATTAATGCTATTGGTGTGCGTACCAAGGAACTCTATCCACAGAAGCGTGTACTGTATATCAGCGCCCGACTGTTCCAGGTGCAATATACCAGTGCACAGATGCAGAACCGCATCAATGATTTCATGCATTTTTATCAGACCATCGATATGCTGATTGTGGATGATGTGCAGGAGTGGGTGACAGCAACCAAGACTCAGGAGACTTTCTTCCATATCTTCAACCATCTGTTCCGCAACGGAAAACGTATCATCCTTGCGTCCGACCGTCCACCGGTGGATCTTAAAGGGATGAGCGAGCGGTTGATCACACGCTTCTCATGCGGACTCATTGCAGAGTTGGAACGCCCGAATGTGCAGCTTTGTGTGGATATCCTGAAGAGCAAGATTAAGCGTGACGGACTGAAGATTCCTGAAGATGTGATTCAGTATATTGCGCGGACAGCTAATGGTAGCGTGCGTGACTTGGAGGGTGTGATCAATTCGTTGCTCGCTTTCTCGATTGTATATAACGGTAATATCGACATGAAGTTGGCAGAACGTGTAATCAAGCGTGCTGTTAAGGTAGAGGAGCGATCTGTAACCGTTGATGATATCATGGAGAAGGTGTGCCATCATTTCAATGTTACTACCACAGCTATGGCAAGTCGTTCACGGAAACGCGAGCTGGTTGTTGCCCGTCAGGTGTCTATGTATCTGGCTCAAAAACTGACAAAGATGCCTGCCAGTCGTATCGGTAAGCTGGTTGCCGGGCGTGATCATAGTACAGTTATCCATAGCTGTACGCAGGTTGAACAGCGCTTGAAGATCGATAAGGCATTCTCAGCAGAGGTTCATAGCATTGAGAGCTCATTGAAACTGAATAAGTAAGAAGCAGTAAACAAAGTTGTTTACTGTACGATCAACGCTCGATTCCGTATTTTCTTCAATCATTCCAATCTTTTTCCACCATACCAAGGATTGTGCCAAACTATGTTGGTACTGTAAACCAACATCCATACAAAGCAAAACGGCCTACTCTTCACGAGCGGGCCGTTGGAAAAAACTAAATTAACTCAAGTTTATAGGGAAATACTCTCACGAGCACTGTATATGATCTCACAATGGTGAGATACACATATTCTTATTTTCGTATGCAAAGATAATTGTATTTTTATAACTATGCAAACGTTTTCAGATGAAAAATCATACAATATGCGCTTTTTAATGTTTTTTTGCTAAATGTGTAATTATACACACAATTTACGACCTCACTTTTTGACTTTTCATCATCTGTTTCCACTTGAAGTATCCCATCACGGCAATCACTACGTAGAGTGCATAGAGGGAAGCCTTGAAAGGAATGTCCTTGTAGAAGTAGAGAATGCAGGTTACCACATCGACAGCAATCCAGATGAACCATTGTTCCAGATACTTGTGTGCCAATGCCCAGATGCCTACAATGCTCAAGGCGGTGGTGAAGCTGTCGGCCATTGGTACATTACTGTTCGTGAATGTCACAAGTACCCAATATATGACTCCCCAGATGCAGAGGATGATGATGATCCATGGTAGCACGAGACGCCGTGGAAAATGACTGATGGTCAACGGTGTGGTAGTCGATTTCTCCTTGTGTTTCCACCATAGTTTGTCGCCCAATACCCAGCAACCCACACCATAGATGGTCACCAGAAGGTAGTAGAACTCCATGCCGCAGTCGGCATAGAGTCCTTTCTGGTAGTAGAGTACGATACCCAATGACTGCATCAGGAAACCTGCGAGCCACATCCAGGCACTGGCCTTGTATTCCAGGAGGATGTAGGCCAGACCGAGAATCGTGGTGACAATATCAAGCCAGTGGGCAGCGATGAATGTACTGATCATACATATTATAGTTAGAAACGCAGTGTGATGCTACCCATGGCGGTGAAACCGGCCATCGGAACGAATCCCAGTTGGTAGTATCGGTTCTCGTTCTTATGTCCAGAGCTTTCGGCAACGGCTGAATATGTCCATCCGCTGCTGGCATAATGAGCATCAAAGATATTGTTCAGGTTCACACCGAACACCGCTTCCTTCACACCGATCTTCTTCAACGGGAGTGTATAGCTGAGCTTAACATTCGTGGTTGAGTAAGAAGGCAGTGAACGGTCTTTGTTCTCAGAATTGTCGAGATACTGACGACTCACGAAGTTGGTGTGCCACACAGCCTGCCATCCTTTATAGTGGAAGTTAAGGAATCCGTTGAGGATGGCTGAAGGTGAGAAGGCGAGTGTGGAATTATCATAGTGGAACTGGCGCAACTCGTCACCATTACCATCAATGTGATACAAGGCCATGGCAGTCTGACGCCCAGCGTCATCATCTTTATAATCCCAGTCATCCCAGTCATCTATAAATTCATCAAAGTCCTTGATCTTGTTCATACTCAATGCAGCATTGCCTTCCACAGTCAGCCATGAAGTGATGTCGCATCCGGCAGTGAGTTCAACACCAGCTCTATACGATTTCTTCACATTGGTAGTGAGGGGTTCACCGATGTCACTCTGTGCGCCGGTCTGAACGAGCTGGTTATCGTAATCCATGTAATAAGCAGTAATACCTGCGCGCCATGTCGGTGTGGCAAAGCTATAGCCAGCCTCGTAGTCGAGCAGCGATTCGGTCTTGGGGGCAGGGTAGTTACCATTATCCGTGAAGTTGTTCCGTTCGGGTTCGCGGTGACTTAAAGCCACAGAAGCGAAGGCACGATGACCGCCGTTATGGAAGCTAATGCCTGCTTTGGGATTGAAGAAATTGTATGTCTCATCGATGTCGAGCATATGCTTGTCGTAGAGATAGGTCTGCTTATTATAGACGAACTTGTCGTTGTATCCGTCGGTTGTGTAGTTCACACGACGGTACTGCATATCTGCAAAAGCATCCCAGCTGTCGGACAAGCGGTAGAGGGCTTTGATAAAAGCGCTGCCGTCGAACTTGTTAGCGTCCGAGTCATAATACTGATAGTCACCATCACTCATGAGCAAGTTACGCAGCTTGTCGTTGCTCAGGTAGGTGATATAACCAAAGTGATTACCATCGAACTGCTGCACGGAGAGTCCGCCGATCACATCCCAATCGTCATCTTTGTAGTTAAGGTTCCATACGATGCCGTAAGTGTCCTGCTTCAGTCCCTTCTTGCGTACCCAGTCGGTGCGTTTCACACCGCTCATGTCACTGAACGTGGCACTAGGCAGACCCAGTTTCTTAATCTTGTTATTGTAACGGAATTCCTTGTAGTATCCGTAGCCATGAGTATAGTGCAGGGAGGCCATGGTGTTCCAATGCTCGTTGATATCCCATACGGCAGAGAGAATATTATGGTTCTGCCAGAAGTTATCGGTAGTTTTGTCCCAGGGCTTACCGTTGTTCATCATGTAGCGTTCCGTCTGGTAGTTGCCGTTGGCATCACGAACGAAATTACCATCAGCATCGGTCGAGAACATCTCATAGAGACTATTGTAACGTCCGAGTCCTACTTTGTACAGATCCTCATAGGTCTTGATACCTGTATTACCGCCATAGGTGCCGTCCATCAGACTGAGGTCGTCATTACCGGCAGTAACGCCATTCCATGCCTGACCTGTCTTTTCGAAGTTACCGATGTTCTTGTATCGGATGACGATGTCATCGGAAAACCAACTCAATCCTCCGTAGTAGCTACCTGAGCGTCCGCTGGTACCATGGATATATCCGTCGGTATTCGTCTCATGATAGGCACCATCGAAGACAAGATGGTTCCACAGCAGACCGGTTGAGAAGGAACCGCCCACATTGATGGTGTTGTATGAACCATAGGAGAAGTTCACTTCACCGCTGGGTGTAGTGGATGGGGTCTTTGTGGAGAGTGAGATGGTACCACCGAAGGCACCGTCGCCATTGGTTGATGTTCCCACGCCTCGTTGTATCTGCGCATTTCCAAGGAGTGAAGCATACGAGTTCATATTCGCCCAGAACACGCACTGGTCCTCGGGGGAGTTCAGAGGCACTCCGTCAAGGGTGATATTGATACGTGAACCCGCTGCGCCACGAATGCGCAGATAGGAAGTTCCTGTACCTACACCGTTCTCGCTCCACGCCAGAACACCTGGCGTCTGAGAGAAGAGGAACGGCAGTTCCTGTCCTGTCTTGGCAAAGTCCTGCAACTCTTTCTTCTTGATGTTTGCCACTGCGAAGGGTGCATCTTTCTGTACCCATACACCTTTCACTACCACCTCCTGCAGTTGTTCCATGCGGAGAGAGTCGTTGTCATCTGGCCGAACGGCATGCATCTGTGCTGCCATGGCCATCATCACACTGAAAACAATTACTTTTTTCATTACACCTTATTAAATAATATAGAAGTATAAGGGGAAGAGAAAAAGAAAAACCGAGGTTTTTCTCCTGAGCATCACTCGTTCATTCCTACGCCGGCATTATCCGGATCAGGTATGAGGGTATTATCTCAGCCGCGAACATTCGCAGCACCCCTTGGTCTACTTTTTGTAAACCGGGTGCAAAAGTATATAAAAATCTTAAGATAACCAAATAAATTCAATTCTTTTGCTTGTAATGTTATACGGATGGTTGGTCCTGAGAACAAAAAAAGCGAGGCATATACAATGCCTCGCCCTTTGTTGTGATAGCGTCTGCTATTAGAAGTTGTAATAGAGTCCGAAGGTGATATTGTTACCATCAATATCAAAACCTATCATGTCGGAGTTCTTGGCACCTTCGTAGTCGGGATTGAAGTTACGGTAGCCAAGGAACCCGAAATGGGTAACGAAGCTTACTTTGTTGTTCAGTTTAACTGCAAGACCGGGACGAAGACCGATATTGAACTCTGTACCTACATCATCATAGCTGGTGAATCCTACACCGCCATCAATGAAAGCATCTACCATCTTACCATGCAATACGGTGTATCGGGCATAGGGATTGATGGTGACTGCCTCTAAATCTGTGTCTTGATTGAAGTACGGACCGCTGAAGTCGCATCCTCCTTTTGATACACCGGCTACTACACCGAGCGACCAGTTGTTATTGAGTGCGAATCCCACTTCAGGAAGGAATTTGTAAGTAGTTTCCGTATCACCACTACCGTTTTTCACACTACCGATACCGATACTACCTCCTACATACACTTGCGCGTTGGCGCTAACTGCCATCATGGCGACAGCTGCCAAAGTCATCAAAATCTTTTTCATTGTTACCTGTTTTTTGTTAAACAATCATTTTGTCATTGCAAAGGTGAGGAAAAACAGGCATATAAACAAATAAAAGCGTAGGAACCTACGCTTTTATTAATGAGATTTGATATAAATCAACATATATTAGCTGAAAAACAGATCAAGGAAGTAGATTCTTTCCTGTCGTGTTCATCAGTAATTTGGCTTCATCATATGGAACGATGAATGAGGGAAGACCAGCTGCATAGGCAGCAATCTCGTACTGTTGGTAGGTAAACAGAACACCCTCTTTGGTGAAAACAGGAGGTGTGGCTGGCAGAGGCAGCAGGTAGGTATTCTCCAATGACAGGAAATTCTCCATTTCCTCATCGGTGTTTGCCTCGAAGTATTTCTTCAGTCCTTTCTTGATGACGTCCTGCATACTCTTAGTAAACAACTCCCAGTCAACGCGTCGGCCATCGCTCTTTCGGAAAGTCATGCCAGAAATGAAGGTACCACCGTGAGCACCACCCATGTCCTCGTACTTCTTCATTTCGTAGGTAACAAACTTGTCGGTCTCGTAAAGATAGTGGATCTCCGTTTCAGAAGCAAAAGTCGGGGTGTCGCCCTGCATGTGCTCTGCCATTTCATCGTGCGCGTTCTTGAACTCCTTGTACTTCAGGTCGAAGTAGTAGTCAATCATCTTCTGACCATCACCAAGGTCACCACTATACGATCCTTGCATGTTGTTTTCCATTTCCCCTGCGTAGGATATGCCCAGCGACTCGCTGATGTACTCGCGAATGGCATTCACTAAGATGGGGTTACCGACTGTAGGGAAGTCAACAACGATCTTGTATTCGCCCGACTTATCCTTCTTCGATTGTTCCACTTTCTTGTAGGTCAGCTTACCATCCTTCTGACCATCTTCTTGCTCATTCACTGCTACCGACGTACTGTCATTCTGCGACGGTGAGGGTAGGGGAGTCTGTGCCTTCTGATTACAGCCATATACGACTGCCATCAGAAGGACAAAGACGATAGGTTGAAGCACTCTTTTGTACATAGATGCTATCGATTAACGGTTCAACAGGTGGCTGGCCACGGTTTCAGGGTCTTGAAGAAATCATTACCCTTGTCATCCACGAGGATAAAGGCAGGGAAGTCTTCCACCTCAATCTTCCAGATGGCCTCCATGCCGAGTTCAGGATACTCTACGCACTCGATGCTCTTGATGCTGCTTTGTGAGAGCACGGCAGCTACACCACCAATGGAGCCCAGATAGAAGCCACCATGCTTTTGGCAAGCGTCGGTCACCACTTGTGAGCGGTTACCCTTGGCAATCATCACGAGCGATGCACCATGATCCTGGAACTCATCCACATAAGGATCCATTCGGTTGGCCGTGGTCGGTCCCATAGAACCGCAGGGATAACCCTCCGGTGTCTTGGCAGGTCCTGCATAAAGTACGGGATAGTCTTTGAAATACTGGGGCAGGTCCTCACCGGCATCCAGGCGGGCCTTCAGTTTGGCGTGTGCAATATCACGTGCCACGATAATGGTACCCTTGAGGTTCACACGGGTGCTAACAGGATACTTTGTGAGTTCAGCTCTAACAGAATCAATACCCTTGTTCAGGTCGATGACAATCTGGTTGGCTCCCTCTCCTGCCTTAGCATACTCAGCAGGAATGAGCTCTGTGGGATTGCTGTCCATCTTCTCTAGCCACACACCATCGCGGTTGATCTTCGCCTTGATGTTTCTATCTGCAGAGCAGCTCACGCCCATACCGATAGGACAGGAAGCACCGTGGCGAGGCAGACGGATCACACGGATGTCGTGCGCCATGTACTTTCCGCCGAACTGAGCACCCAGGCCAATACGATGAGCCTCCAGCAAGAGCTTCTTCTCCAGATCGATGTCACGGAAGGCACGACCGGTCTCGTCGCCTGTGGTAGGCAGGTTATCGTAATACTTAATTGATGCAAGCTTCACTGTGAGCAGGTTCTTCTCAGCTGACGTACCACCGATGACGAAAGCAATGTGGTAGGGAGGACAAGCTGCTGTACCCAGACTCTTCATCTTCTCTACGAGGAACGGAATCAGCGTTCCCTCATTCTGGATGGTAGCCTTGGTCATGGGATAGAAATAGGTCTTATTGGCTGAACCGCCACCCTTGGCCACCATGACAAAGCGATACTCAGCGCCTTCACAAGCCTCAATATCAATCTGTGCAGGAAGGTTACAGCGTGTGTTCACCTCATCGTACATGGTCAGCGGAGCGTTCTGCGAATAACGAAGGTTGTCCTGTGTGAAGGTGTTGAATACACCAAGACTCAGTGCCTCCTCGTCTTCAAAGCCCGTCCAAACCTGTTGTCCTTTCTCTCCGTGGATAATGGCTGTACCTGTATCCTGGCAGAACGGAAGGATACCCTTGCAGGCTACCTCTGCATTGCGCAGGAACTGCAAGGCAACATACTTATCATTCTCACTGGCCTCAGGGTCGTTCAGCACCTGTGCCACCTGTTCGTTGTGTGAACGGCGCAGCATGAACTCCACATCGTGGAAGGCTTCCTGTGCCAGTAGCGTAAGTGCCTCTTTCGACACTTTCACGATTTCCTTGCCCTCGAATTCGCTGAGGGTCACTCCTTCCTTCGTCAGAAGGCGATACTCCGTGTCGTCTTTTCCCATCTGGAACATCGGAGCATACTTGAATTCAACTGTTTTAGCCATATACTTTTTTCCTTTTATGATTTACTAGTTATTCTAGTTTTATTGATCAATAACCAAAGACTTCCTCTGTGGTGAGTCGTTTCACCGGGGCAATCTTCTCCAGAGCCTTCATGTCGAGATTGTTCTCGTCGCCAAGGATGATGTAGCGGTAGTCCTTGTTGGCAACCTGTCTCTTCTCGAAATTGATGATATCTTGCAGGGTCAACTTCGGCAGATCCTGGAATGTCTTGCCATTCAGGTCGTAGTCGATACCCAAACGCTTGGCGTTCAGATAGCTGTAGATGATGCTCATCTTGGTGGTGCGCAGACTGGCCAACTGCTTCGTAACGGCATCTTTGGCAATCTGGAAGGCTGTCTCGCTGGCGGGCATCTCATTGAGGATTTCCTGGAAGTGCCCGATACAGTCCATCATCTTATCGTTCTGAGTGATGATATGTGTCATGAACGACTCCTTGCGCCCCTTGACACTGGGACGAGAGTAATTGGCATATGCATTATAGGCAAGTCCTCTTGTCTCGCGCATCTCCTGGAAGACGATACCATTCATGCCACCTCCGAAGTATTCATTGAACAGAACCCTGACGGCAGACTCTTCTGGATTCCAGTCGCGTCCCTCATTATGATACATACGCATATAGATGTTCTTGGCATCATAGGGGGCCAGAAGAACCTCGTTCTTGTTAGCCAGTTGGTTCAGATATGGGTCGTTCTGTGGTACGCTATTCAGCTTCTTGGCGGTGCGGTGAATCTTTTTGACAGTTGCCACCACGCTCTTTTCATCCATCGGACCATAATAGAGCACGCTGTGCTGATACTTCCACAGATTCTTGAGCAGGTCGATGAACACCTGTGGATCGGTCTGTTTCAACTGCTGTTCCGTCAAGATATCTCTGTAGGCATTGCGAGGACCTTGAACACCGTATGCATACAGGTATTCGAAATAGGTTCTCTGACTCTTCTTGGCGTCCTCGCGACTTTTCAGTGTGAGGTCAACCAGTTGATCGTAAGCTTCTTTGTCAACCTTGGCATTCAGGAAGAGGTCTTCCAACAGCGACATAGCAGTTGACATGTTTTCGCTCAGACCTCCCAAACTAACAGTGAGGGATTCTTCGCCTACACTGATACCCCAGTCGCAACCCAACTCATAGAAACGTTGTACGATGTCGGCAGCTGACATCTTTGCTGTTCCTAGGAAGCTGATGTAGTCGGAAGCCAAGTCATACCTCTTGTCGGCACTCTGTCCGAATTCATAGCGGTAAACCAGGTTGAAAAGTCCATTGGTATTATTCTTTACATAGTACAGCGGCTGACCTTTTTTCACCTCCAAGGTGGTGAGATCCTTCTGGTAATCCACGAACTTAGCTTGTATAGGCTCTACATGTGCATTCTGGATATCCTTCACAAACTGACTCATCTGGTCGCGGTTTGCCTGAATAGGAGTGATAGCAGGCTTGTCGATTTTCTTCTGAAGAGAGTCGATACCTTGTTTCTTGTACACGGTGACATAACCTTCCGTGAAGAAACGGTTAGCGAAATCAACCAGTTCCTTCTTTGAGATTCTTGAGATGCGGTCAATGCGTTCCACGACTTGCTTCCATTCCACCTCGTTGATGAAAGCATCAACAAAATGGTCGGCCCGTCCTTCATTGCTCTCCAGCAACTCGTAGTGGTGACGTTTCATGTTATTAATGATGCTGGGCAGCAGGTTGTCAGGGAAGTCACCCTTCTTCAGCTTATCGATTTCCGTCAGCATCAACGACCGCACTTCCTGCAGACTCTGTCCTTGTTTCGGTGTTCCCATCAGGAAGAAGGCACCGTGGTCGCGCAATAGCTCGCAGCCACCGTTAGCCCGCTGCACCTTCATGGTCTGGTTCAGATCCAGATCGAAGAGACCTGCCCGTCCGTTATTAAGCACGTCCTCCATCAGTTGCAAGGTGTCAGCCTGCAGTGCGTTAGCCTGTTTGGCGCGCCAGGCCACCCATACCTGTTCTGCTTCCTGACCTACAACAGTCGTATCCTTGGGGGCAGTCAGCGGGGGCAGGGCAGGGAATACCGGCTGTCTTACGTCGGCACCAGGTTTCCAGCTGCTGAAATACTTGTCGATAATGGCAATGGTCTTGTCCGGATCCAGGTCGCCTGCCATGCAGACAGCCACATTGTTCGGCACATACCATTTGTTGAAATAGTTCTTGATATTGACAATCGACGGGTTCTTCAGGTGTTCCTGCGTACCGATGGTGGTCTGCAGTCCATAGGGATGGTTGGGCCAGAGCATCTTACAGATGGTGGCAAAGAGCTTGCGAACATCAGAGGTCAGTCCGATATTATACTCTTCATACACAGCTTCCAGCTCTGTGTGGAAACCGCGGATGACCATATTCTGGAAACGGTCGGCCTGAATCTTTGCCCAGTTGTCAATCTCGTTTGCGGGAATATTCTCCGTATAGCAGGTCACATCATTACTTGTATAGGCATTTGTTCCTTCCGCTCCGATGGCTGCCATCAGTTTATCATACTCGTTGGGAATGAAATACTGAGCAGCGAGTTGTGACAGACTATCGATCTCGTGGTATTTCACCTTGCGTTGCTCGGGATCCTTGATGAGTCGGTAATCCTCATAGCATTGTTCGATTTTGTCGAGGTACTCCTTCTCGGCCACAGGATTGGTCACGCCGAACTTATCAGTTCCCTTGAACATCAGGTGCTCCAGGTAGTGTGCCAGACCCGTAGTCTCGGCCGGGTCGTTCTTGGAACCTGTGCGCACGGCAATGTATGTCTGGATACGCGGTTTCTCCTTGTTAACCGACAGATAGACTGTCAGTCCGTTGTCAAGGGTGTAGATACGTGTGTTCATCAAGTCACCAGGTACGGTGGTGTACTTGTAATCCTTGGCCTGCACGAAGAGAATGCCAAGTGCAAGCAAGATGGTTGATAAAACGGTTCTTTTGTTCATATTGTTTGTTGTTAAGATCGTCATATTCGACGATAGACTATGCAGCTTTATTAGTTCTCGTAATCAATCTCATGGTCGAGCTTGTCGATGAAGTCACTGAACACATCATCCTCCACGTCGCCCATGGCATATTCCTTCTCGGCATCCTTACGAATCTCACCGATCCATATGCGTCGAGCTGTGATATAGTCCTCACGGATCCGCTCGGCATCTTCTTCTGTAATCTCGTCAAGACCATAGTAGTTGAGAATCATATCATACGTCCATGTCCACTGGTACTCACGGTAGTGGTCGTTGATCTCCTCGAAGCGGTCGATGACTGCCTGTATCGTTTCCAGCGTACCATTCTTGATGTCTTCGATGAGTCTGACTTCTTCGCTCTCCGGCAGGAGCAGTCCTGACAGGTCGATCCAGTTCCCTTTACCGATATTAGTAGTAGGCTTCCTGAAGTAGTCGTGTTTCTTGGCACGTTTCAGTACGGCACCCATATACAGTCTGAGGGCGATATCGTAATATTTGATACCTTTCTTCAAAGAGGAAGCATTGATGACATAGTCGTGGTAGTTGTACTGCGACTGCAGGTCGCCTGATGCCTCGCGCAGATTCTCCAGGATCTTCTTACCCCTGAGGATCTCTCCAACAGTGAAGGGCGAGAGCCAGTCGAAGTTCACAATACTCTTCTGACAACCTTGCTGACGCATGTCACGCTTTGGCCATTTCTTGATGTCGCGGTAGAGACCAACGGTCGTGATGTTTCTTCCGGGCACCAGGTACATGTCGTCGTTATAGGAGATGAGGTATGAGAACGGCACATCACGGGTGTCGGGATGGTGCATCAGCTTACCCATACACACTGAGAATGCACCGATCTTGGCCGGCATCAGCACGTAGGAACCACTGGCGGTCTTTGTTCCACGCTCCAGAGTACCATAGTGGATGGGTCCCATCTTATAGGCGTGGTTCGAGAAGTTCGTGTTCGAACCGGCGTTGTAGAATGAGAACTGTCCACCAATGAGCAGACTTGATTTATGATGCGAAGCAGAGAACGGACCGCAGAAAGCGGCACAAGCCTCACCGTTCGACATATAGCTATTGGCGAAGAACACGCTCTGTGAGGCAGTGAATCCGTTGGCGATATGACAAGCCTCACCTACGAAGCAATCCTGCATCTTCACACTATTGATAATCGACGAGCCGTTACAGATGATAGAGTTCTCACAGATTACACCCGTACCGATATATACTGAGTCGCTAGGACCGTTCAGGATAGAGCAGTCGCTGATACGCGAAGCACCATTGATCTCGCAGTTGTCGTTGATGACGGTATTGGTAATCTCCTTCGTGCCGATAATCTTCACATTATTTCCGATGATACCGCGTTCCGGCATGTTCCTTTCAATATCCTCGTTGATCAGTCGGCGTATCTCTGCCAAGATGTTCTTATCAGTGAAGTGCTTCACCATAAAGGCTGCGAACTGACTGTTCAGGTTTCCGAAGAGGATGGCATTACCATCACCGGCCTCGTTCAGCACAGAGATCAGGTTTCCTTCTCCGTAGGTAGCTCCCTCGGTGGTTTCGATGATGCTCACATTCGAGATAAAGCAGTCATCACCGATGGTATAGTTATTGATATATCCTGCCACGTTCTCGATGAGGCAGTTGTCACCGATAGTAACGTTACGCAGGGTGGAATGGTTGATGCCCGTATGCTTCACGAATCCTTTCGACACCTCCACGTTCTTCTCATACACACCGAGATTCACCTCTCCGTAGAAACTGGTATTCTTGATGTAGTTCGGCTGGAAATCCTCTGCCACATTGATAGCGGTCCAGTCCTCTGCCGTACATCCGTTATTCTCCAGGATGATAATCTCTTCTTCAGTTAATAATCTATAATCCATAATCTTATTGATGTTTGTTGTTGTTTTCTATTCTCTTTTGTTACTAGTAGAAATAGTTTACTCGTTATTACTATTCTTGCTCTTCCTCCGTTTCATAAAGGAAATCGTTGTAGGGGTATTTCTGCACATGCAACTCTTTGACCTTCTTGTACAGACGGTCGCGCAGCTCCTCGATATTCGTCTTCTCCTTAGCCGAAATGAAGATGCATGCATCGTTGAGCTTGGCCATCCATGTCTTGCGCAGCTCATCAAGAGTAATATTCTCCTTGGTGGGCGGAGTCAAATCATCGGGCTCCTTCTCCACCCATGAGTAAGCATCAATCTTATTGAAGACAATCATAGAGGGTTTATCGGCAGCCCCCAACTCCTGCAATGTTTTCTCCACTACCTTGATCTGTTCCTCAAAATCCGGGTGTGAGATGTCCACAACATGAAGCAACAAGTCGGCTTCGCGCACCTCATCAAGGGTTGACTTGAATGAATCAACAAGGTCGGTAGGGAGCTTACGGATGAATCCTACCGTGTCGGCCAACAGGAAGGGCAGGTTCTCAACCACTACTTTCCTAACGGTTGTATCGAGAGTGGCAAAGAGCTTGTTCTCGGCGAACACCTCACTCTTTGAGAGCAGGTTCATAAGGGTACTTTTCCCAACGTTTGTATAGCCCACGAGTGCCACACGGATCAGTCGTCCGCGATTCTTGCGTTGTGTAGCTTTCTGCTTGTCGATATCCTGTAAGCGTTGCTTCAATAAGGTAATACGCTGTAGGATGATACGGCGGTCCATCTCCAACTGGGTCTCACCCGGTCCACGTAATCCTACGCTACCTTTACCGCCACCACTGCCGGAACCGCCACCCTGACGTTCCAAGTGGGTCCATAGTCGTTGCAGTCGGGGAAGCATATAACGGTATTGGGCCAGCTCCACTTGGTTCTTAGCATTGGCAGTCTGCGCCCTCATGGCGAAGATATCAAGGATGAGTGAGGTGCGGTCGAGGATCTTCACTTGCAGCATACCCTCTATATTGCGTATCTGTCGAGGTGACAACTCATCATCGAAGATCACCATACCAATCTCCCTGTCGTTCTCTTCCTCCTGCTTGATGTAGTCGCGTATCTCTTCCAACTTACCCTTACCCACATAGGTGGTCTGGTTCGGTCCTCCCACTTTCTGGGTAAACCGCTTCACAGTCACTGCCCCTGCAGTATCTGCCAGAAACTCCAGTTCGTCAAGGTACTCCTTGGTCTTGGCTTCATCCTGTTCCTTGGTAATCAGTCCTACAAGGACAGCAGTTTCGGCCTTGACTTCAGATATTACGAATTCTTTCATTCAAATATATTTGTTTATTTTGCAAAGATACAAAAAATTATAATATGTAAGAAGAAAAAACGCACCGAAAGTCATGCTTTCGTGTTTTTTTATTATTTTTGCAGCCAGAAATTCATCTTTAAACAAACACATTTATGAGATTAATTATTGAGAAAGACTATCAGAAGATGTCGCAGTGGGCGGCAGAACATGTCATTGAGCGTATTAATGCCTTCCAGCCGACTGCTGAGAAGCCTTTTGTGTTGGGCTTGCCTACAGGTTCTTCTCCTGAGGGTATGTATGCTTGTCTGGTGAAAGCCAACAAGGAAGGACGCGTGTCCTTCAAGAACGTCATCACGTTCAACATGGACGAGTATGTAGGTTTGGCTGAGGATCACCCTGAGAGTTATCACTCTTTCATGGCTCGTAACCTGTTCGACCATATCGACATCCCCAAGGATCATATTCATATCCTGAATGGCAATGCCAAGGATCTGGTTGCAGAGTGCGCCCACTACGAGGAGATGATCAAGGAAGCAGGTGGTATCGACCTGTTCATCGGCGGTATCGGTCCTGACGGACACATCGCGTTCAACGAGCCGTATTCTTCATTGACCTCCCGTACCCGTCAGAAGACACTTACTACTGATACCATCATCGCCAACTCACGTTTCTTCGACAATGATGTGAACAAGGTGCCGAAGAGTGCACTTACCGTTGGTGTAGGTACCGTGATGGATGCCCGCGAGGTGATGATCCTGGTAAACGGACACCACAAGGCACGTGCTTTGAAGGCTGCTGTTGAGGGTGCCGTTTCTCATGAGTGGACCATCAGTGCCCTGCAGATGCATCAGCATGGAATCATCGTTTGCGATGAGCCTGCAACAGATGAGCTGAAGGTAGCTACCTATAAGTATTTCAAGGATATCGAGGGTAAGTAATCCATCCTCAATCACCTTAGCATTCGTCCGCATACTTCCGACTGAGATTCCGAAGTATGCGGACTTTTGTATTATGCCATTTTGTCATGTTTAGTGTGTCGGTACATGTTTTGATGGTGGGTTGTTAGAACAAAACAAGAAAGGAGCTAATCATGACATTAGAGAATTTTACAATCAAAGCGCAGGAAGCGGTACAAAGTGCCGTGAACACGGCGCGGCAGAACGGTCAGCAGGTCATTGAACCTGTACATCTGCTGAAAGGTGTAATGGAGAAAGGAAAGGACGTGGTGAACTTCATCTTCCAGAAGCTGGGGGTGAATGCTGCTCATGTGGGTACACTGATTGATAATGAGATCCAGCATCTTCCCCGAGTACAGGGGGGTGAACCATACCTGAGCAGGGAGACCAACGAGGTGATGATGAAGGCAATGGATCACTCGAAACAACTGGGTGATGAGTTTGTGAGCATCGAGCCGATCCTGTTGGCACTCTTGGAGGTAAACTCCACAGCGAGTCGTATCTTGAAAGATGCGGGCATGAACAGCAACGATGTGATGAAAGCTGTACAGGAACTGCGTCAGGGACAGAAGGTACAAAGCATGAGTGGTGACGAGAACTTCCAGAGTCTGAGCAAGTATGCGAAGAACCTCGTAGAGGAGGCAAGGGCAGGAAAGCTCGACCCCGTGATCGGTCGTGACGATGAGATTCGACGTATCCTGCAGATTCTCTCCCGTCGTACCAAGAACAATCCTATCTTAATCGGTGAGCCAGGAACGGGTAAGACCGCCATTGTGGAAGGTCTTGCTCAGCGTATCGTACGTGGTGACGTACCCGAGAACCTGAAGGACAAGCAGGTGTTCTCGCTCGATATGGGTGCCTTGGTGGCCGGTGCAAAATATAAAGGAGAGTTCGAGGAACGTCTGAAGAGTGTCATCAACGAGGTGACGAAAAGTGATGGACGTGTAATCCTGTTCATCGATGAGATCCATACACTGGTTGGAGCGGGTGCAGGTGAAGGAGCCATGGATGCTGCCAATATTCTGAAGCCTGCTTTGGCACGTGGCGAACTGAGAAGCATTGGTGCCACTACCCTGAACGAATACCAGAAATACTTCGAGAAAGACAAGGCTTTGGAGCGTAGGTTCCAGACCGTGATGGTGGATGAGCCGGATGAACTCAGCGCCATCAGTATCCTGCGTGGACTGAAGGAACGCTACGAGAACCACCATAAGGTGCGTATTCAGGATGATGCTTGTATCGCTGCTGTGAAACTCTCTGAACGCTATATATCAGACCGCTTCCTGCCGGATAAGGCCATCGACCTGATGGATGAGGCGGCTGCCAAACTGCGTATGGAACGCGACAGTGTGCCTGAGGAACTGGATGATATCTCCCGTCAGCTGGCCCAATTGGAGATTGAACGCTCTGCCATCTCTAGAGAAACTAGTGATACTAATGATTCCAGTTCTACGAGTAAGCTCAGTCAACTCGATAAGGAGATTGCCGAGCTGCGCGAGAAAGAGAACGCTTTCCGTGCCAGATGGGAAAACGAACGCAACCTGGTGAACAAGATTCAGCAGGATAAGCAGGAGATGGAACAGCTGCGTTTCGAGGCGGAAAGGGCTGAACGCGAAGGTAACTACGAACGGGTAGCCGAGATCCGCTACTCCAAGTTACAGGCTCTCGAAGAGGATATCGCACAGATTCAGAAGCAACTGGCATCGGCTCAGAACGGTATGGGTATGGTGCGTGAAGAGGTGACGGCTGATGATATCGCAGAAGTGGTCAGTCGCTGGACGGGCATCCCCGTAACCCGCATGCTTCAGAGCGAAAAGGAGAAACTGCTGCATCTGGAAGAGGAACTGCACAAGCGTGTCATCGGACAGGATGAGGCTATCACGGCAGTGAGCGATGCCGTGCGCCGTAGCAGAGCAGGCTTGCATGATCCGAAACGCCCCATCGCCTCGTTTATCTTCTTAGGTACTACCGGTGTGGGTAAGACGGAGCTGGCCAAGGCCTTGGCAGAATACCTGTTCAACGACGAGAGTATGATGACACGTATCGATATGAGCGAATATCAGGAGAAGCATACGGTGAGTAGATTGATTGGTGCTCCTCCGGGATATATCGGCTACGACGAGGGCGGACAACTCACAGAGGCCGTGCGCCATAAGCCATATAGCGTGGTACTCTTCGATGAGATTGAGAAGGCACATCCCGATGTGTTCAATATCCTGCTGCAAGTGTTGGATGACGGTCGTCTGACTGACAATAAAGGACGTACGGTGAACTTCAAGAACACCATCATTATCATGACCAGTAACCTGGGTAGTCAGCTGATCCGCGAGACCGTTGAACAGATGGAAGGGAACAGTAATCGTGATGCGCAACTGTCATCCTTGCGTGCCCAGCTCATGACGATGCTGAAGCAGACCATCCGTCCTGAGTTCCTGAACCGTATCGATGAGACCATCATGTTCCTACCACTGACACAGCAAGAGATCGCCGATGTGGTGACGCTGCAGATGAAACAGGTGCAGAAAATGCTGAAGGAGCAGGATCTCCAATTGGAGTGGACACAGCCAACCATAGATTTCCTGACAGAGGTGGGTTACGATCCGGAGTTCGGTGCACGACCAGTAAAAAGGGCCATCCAGCATTATGTGCTGAACGACCTCTCTAAGAAACTGTTGGCTGGTGATGTGAACCGTGATAAGGCCATCATCATCGATAGCTTCGGCGAAGGACTGGTATTCAGGAACTGATATCGTTCTTCTCTATCCGGATTCTCGCATCAACGGCTATCACATCCTTATCGTCTGCCAGTAATGGGTTGATATCCATCTCCTTGATCTCCGTGGCAAAACGAAGAAGGGTGGAGAGGCGTACGATAATCTCGGCATAGCGCTGCTCGTTGATGCCTTGCTGACCGCGTGTACCCTTGATGATCTTGTAGGCACGGAGCGAACGGATCATGGAGTAGGCCTCGGGGTAGGAGAGTGGAGCAAGACCGCTCGACACATCCTTCAGCACCTCCACGAAGATGCCGCCTAAGCCGCAGAGTACTACATGACCGAAGCGCTGCTCGTATTTGGCGCCGATGAAGAGCTCGGTGCCCTTGAGCATCTTCTGTACCATCACACCGGTTGCGCCCTCGATCTTCATCATCCGCTCAAACTCGAGGGCAAGATGCTCAGGGGTGCGGATATTCAGGGCAACACCGCCCACATCACTCTTATGTACCGGACCGACCACCTTTGCCACTACAGGGTAACCCACCTTGTTGGCGAAGGTGGTTAGTTCTTTCATATCGGCACTCACCTTCTCAGGAACCATGGGAATACCTGCGCATTCCAATAGCTGGTGCACGGTTTCCGGGGGAAGGTATCCTGAAGAGTCGGAATGACCGATATTATTAGGAATTCCGGCTATAATCTCCCTGATCTTGATAATGTCCACACCGTAGAGCTCTATCTCGGGCGCTGCAGGCGGTGGCGTCTTCATGATTTGGGTGAGAGCCGTGGCCAACGTTACCTCATCACTGAAGTTCACATGTCCTTTTTTCAGGAACTCCGCCACTTCGGGTCCAGCCGTATGTACGCTGGGAAGGATGGGAAAGATGGGTTTCTTGCAAGAAAGGATCTTTTGGTGAAGCACATCGTATGCCTCATAAAGCTGAACCAGTCCTGGGGTACCAAAAATCACAAAGATGGCATCGATCTCATCGAAGCGTTGCTCACAGTAATCGATGGCAATGCCAAGTTCTTTTCCTGCTCCCGTGGCAAGGATGTCGATGGGGTTGGAAACCGATGAGCCAGGCAGTAGTTGTGCTTTCAGTTCATCAGCAGCGGGTCCTTCAAGTTTGGGGATGTTCATGCCACCCTTCGACAAGGCATCAGTGAGCATCACACCAGGTCCACCGGCATGGGTAACGATAGCGAAGTTCTTACCTGTGAGAGGCGGTAAGGTGAAGATACATCCTACTGTTGTCAGCTCCTCTCGTGAGAAGCATCGAACGATACCTGCCTTGCGGAACAGAGCCTCTACGGCAGAGTCACTACTGGCGATGGCACCCGTGTGGGAGGATGCTGCCCGACTGCCACTCTCTGACGAGCCGGCCTTGATGGCGGCGATGCGACAGCCCTTGCGGATCAGTGAGCTGGCATGGAACAAAAGTTTGTCGGGATTGCCCACATTCTCTATATACAGGAGCTTTACCTTTGAGTCGTTCTCCGCGTCGAAGTGCTCGTCCATATACTGTAGCACGTCCTCGATGCCGATTTGCTTTCCGTTACCGATACTCCAAACACTATTGAACGGCAGTCCTTTGGTCACAGCACTCTCTAAGATAAACACCGCAGTGGCACCTGATCCGCTGATAAAGTCAACACCTTCGCGTTTGAGGGTGGGGATGGGCTTGGTAAAGACGCTATGATGCCATTCGTTCATCAGTCCGATACAGTTAGGACCGATCAGGGCGGCACCGTATTTCTCACATGAGTGGAGAATCTGCTCTTCCAAGACAGCCCCTTCCTTTGTCTCTTCACCAAAACCGGCCGAGATGATGATGAAGGCCTGCACATTCTTTTCTGCTGCGAGGTACTCCACGTAGTCGGGACAGTATCTGGCAGCCACGACAAGGATGGCTAAATCAGTAGGTGGCACCTCTTTCACATCGTGAAACACCTTGATGCCCTGCACCTCATCTTCCTTGGGGTTGACGATGCGTAATGTTCCACGATAGCCTCCTTGTACAATGTTCCGTACAATGGCACCACCAGGTTTATGGATGTTATTCGAGCCGCCTATAACGACAATGCTTTCCGGATGTAATAGTTGTTTGTTGATCATGAATTTGTAGTTAATAGATTCGTGACGCAAAATTACAAATTATTTATGAAATACGCATAAAGATTACAAAAATATTTTCTTCTTCCAAAGGAGATGTAAAGAAAATATGTCAAAAAATGCACCTGTATTTTTGATCATTCTAGAAAAAGAAGAATGGGAGAAAAGACCGAATTGGGTGTTAGAATCAAGTTACAAGGCTTCTTAACGGTAGTAACTGGCCTTGTTGCCACCCGTAAGTAGGCTACTTTGGGTGCAAAACCAGGCTTTTTGATACGCAAAAACATAGGTATTACAGCTCATTACCTATGGAATTGGCTCCCGTTTCCTATGGTTTTAGCATTGAAAAACACATCTTTTGGAGATGACCATGTGCCTTGTTTTTATAGCGTCCTCATTATCAGTCTGTTACCAAAATGCCATTTCCAGCGCGTTTTTTCGCCCCACTGGAAATGATTTTCAAATAGACGAAATGAGAAAGGTATGTTGTCAGTAAAATTCAAAATGTTGTCATTCCATAGGACAAATGATTCTTACCACCTGCATCATCTATCGTATGACGTAAAAAGAAAACAGGAAAGAGGCGTTTGTCTCTTTCCTGTTTTTGGTGTCGTGACGACTTATCCCATCGTGACTTCCACCGTGTGCTTGCCCTCGGTGGCTGGAACGACGTTCCCGTCGATAGCCTTCCCGTCGAAGAGAATCTGCTTCACACCCTTCTGAACCCCATTAGGATTCTTCACGGTGATGATGTATTCTGCCCCGCGGAACTTGCGCTTCACCGTGTATTCCTTAGCGGTAGCAGGTAAGCACGGATTGATGAGCAGTCCGTTGTAATCAGGTTTGATGCCGAGAATGAACTGCGTGATGGTGTACCAGTTCCAGGCAGCGGTACCGGTGAGCCAGCTGTTCTTACCTTCACCGGGCTTGGCGGCATCCTTTCCTGCCACCATCTGCGAATAGACATACGGCTCTACCTTGTGCAAGGTCTGGTCTTTGATGAATGCCGGACAGATCTTCACATAGTGCTCCCATGCATCGTTACCACGTCCGGCAACGGTCTCACCAATGATCACCCACGGGTTGTTATGACAGAAGATACCTGCATTTTCCTTGTATCCAGCGGGATAGCTGGAGATTTCTCCCATCTCCACATGGTAGGTGGTGAAGGCAGGATTGTTGAGTACCATGCCATGCTCAGAGTCGAGATACTTCTTGCATGCATCGAGCGATTTATCCACCATACCTTCTTCCATGCCGATACCCGCCATGGTGCACCAGCCCTGACTCTCGATGAAGATCTTTCCTTCCTCGTTTTCGTGTGAGCCGATCTTGTTGCCATAGAAGTCATAGGCACGGAGATACCACTCTCCATCCCAACCATGCTTCTTCACGGCGGCAATCATGGCATCCACTGCTTTTTGTGCCCGATCAGCTTCAGCGGAGAAATGGCTAGTTTGATTAGTCTCACTAGCTTTACAAGATAGTTCCTTGCACAGTTCCACATAGTCATTGCCGCACACCACGAACAAACCGGCAATCATCAGCGATTCAGCCTTAGAGCCTTCCGTCTTGTTTTCGGTAGTCTGGAAACTCTCGTTGGGATCCCATGAGAAACAGTTCAGGTTCAGACAGTCGTTCCAGTCGGCACGACCAATGAGCGGGAGCATATGCGGACCCAGGTTCTCGATGACGTGGTTGAACGAGATGCGCAGGTGTTCGAACAGTGATACCTCGGTACCCGGTTCGTTATCCCAGGGCACGGGTTCGTCAAGAATGGAGAAGTCGCCAGTCTCTTTGATATAGGCCACCGTACCGAAAATGAGCCACATCGGGTCGTCGTTAAAGCCGCCGCCGATATCGTTGTTACCCCTTTTGGTGAGCGGCTGGTACTGATGGTAGCATCCGCCGTCGGGGAATTGGGTGGAGGCAATGTCGATGATGCGCTGACGCGCTCTGCTGGGAATCTGATGAACGAATCCCACCAAATCCTGATTACTGTCGCGGAAGCCCATGCCTCGTCCGATGCCACTCTCAAAGAAGCTGGCCGAACGAGAGAAGTTGAACGTCACCATGCACTGGTATTGGTTCCAGATGTTCACCATACGGTCGAGCTTCTCGTTTCCGCTCTTCACGCTGTAGCGGTCAAGCAGGTCATCCCAGTAAGCATTGAGCTCCTTGAAAGCAGCATTCACTTTCTCAGTGGTATTGAACTCCTCGATGCAGGCACGAGCCTTGGCCTTATTGATAAAGGTGCGGTCGAGCTTGTCAAGAGATGTAATCAAACCGGGTGTCTTTTCTTTCTCGTATTTCTCCTCCTGCTCGTTCTCAACATATCCCAGCACGAAGATGAAATCCTTGCTCTCACCGGCTTTCAGTTCCACTTCTATATAATGTGAGGCGATGGGACTCCATCCATGTGCCACGCTGTTCTTGGGCTGACCAGCCATCACGCAGTCAGGACAAGAGAACTCGTTGTACAGTCCGATGAAACTCTCGCGGTCGGTATCGAAACCGTTGATGGGCGTATTCACACTATAGAACGCAAAGTGGTTACGGCGTTCCTTGTATTCTGTCTTGTGATAGATCACACTGCCGTCTATCTCTACCTCACCCGTAGAGAAGTTACGCTGGAAATTCTCCATGTCGGTAGCCGCGTTCCATAAGCACCACTCTGCAAACGAGAAGAATTTGAACTTCCTGGTTTCGCCAGTGGTGTTCTTCAGTGTCAGTTTCTGAACTTCGCACCATTTCTTCAAGGGAACGAAGAAGAGTACGCTGGCTTCAATGCCGTTCTTTCGTCCGGTAATGCGGGTGTAGCTCATACCGTGGCGACATTCGTAGAAGTCGAGCGGTGTCTTACAGGGCTTGAAACCGGGGTTCCAGACAATGCCACCGTCGTTGATGTAGAAATAGCGGCCACCATTATCCATCGGTACGCCATTATAGCGGTAGCGGGTGATACGGCGGAACTTGGCATCCTTGAAGAAGGAATAGCCACCAGCGGTGTTGGAGATCAGTGAGAAGAAATCTTCGTTGCCCAGATAGTTAATCCAGGGCCAGGGAGTCTGTGGGTCGGTGATGACGTATTCTCGGGCGGCATCATCGAAATGTCCATACATTTTGTTAGTCATATTTTAATGGGTTTAATAGGCTTAATGGGCTTAATAGGTTTGATATGGGTTTTATTCCATTATGCAAAGGTACGAATAAGCGAGCAGAATACAAAATAAATCTGCATTTATTCCATTATTTCCTGTTTTTTTTGTAAACAAACAGGTGCCTTTGCTAAAGTTTCTTAGTATATCCAAATAAATCGTTAAAGAGTGTTTGTGTTATGCAAGAAAACTCGTATCTTTGCATTTATCTTATGAACCAAAGAAAATAACGGTCATGAAGAATAAGTATTTACGATTATTACTGTTTTTGATAGTATTTATGCCTTTTAATCTGTTTGGACAAAGTTATGACAGCCTGTGGAAACAAGTCAGTGAGGCTGAAAAGCAAGATCTGCCGCAGACACAGATGACGGTGTTGGAGAAGATTATCGACAAGGCCGGAAAGGAGAAGAATTACGGTCAGCTGATCAAGGCACGACTGCAGCATTGTCAGGCGATGGTGGAAATCTCGCCCGACTCCCTGCAGCCTGCAGTGGAGCGATTGAAGCAGCAGACAGAAATGGCTGAAAAGAAAGAACCGGCCCTGGCAGCTGTCCTGAACAGTATATTAGGAAGCGTTTACGAGAAGAATCCCCAGTTGGCGGATGATGCCAGTAAGCTGAGTGCTGATTATTTTGCGAAGTCGTTGGCCGATCCTGAGATGCTGTCGCGTCATCGTACATCTGAATTCGTGCCCTTGGTGGAGCAGGGTGATGACAGTGAGATCTTCAATAACGACCTGTTGCACCTGCTGGCTTTCGAGGCAGAGAAATACCAGTTGGCTTATGATTTCTATAAGACAACAGGTAACCGCAAGGCCATGCTTATCTGCAAACTCAATGAAGTGGAACTGCGTTTTGAGGATAAGGAAGGAACCCGTTTCAAGAATTCGAAGTATGTTGCTGCCCTCGATTCGTTGATTGAGGAGTATGGCGACTTGCCCGAATGCGCAGAGGTGGCCATAGACCGTTGCTCCTTTATGGAAGATTGTAGCGATGTGACCATTGATGAACGCATTGCTTATATCCATGAGGTGCAGAACCGCTGGCCTTCATGGAAGCGCATCAAACGGTTGCAGCAAATGGAGGCCTCACTCCGTCAGCCGATGTTCTCCCTGTCTTTTGAGCGTACGGTGGTATTGCCCGACCGTCCTATTCAGGTGGCATTCTCTTCCATCCGCAATATCCCCCAAATGAAGATCACTGTGACACGCCTGAACCATACAGGCGAGAGCAATATCAACGCCAATCTCAAGAATGAGAAACTGAAACTGATTGCCGGTACGGAAAAGGTCTATACCAAAGACTTCTACTTCGAGCAGGAATACTATGCCCGTAAAGACTCGATGGAAATCGGTCCGCTTCCCTTGGGAATCTATCTGGTAGAGGTGTCTGCCCCGAAGAACAAGATCGATAAGAAGCGCATGATTCTCTACGTCAGCAACCTACTACGAATGGAAGAGTATTTGCCGAACAACAAGGTGCGCTATGTGGTAGTCAATGCCACAACCGGTCAGCCGGTACCCAAGGCAAACATCAAACTGACCATTCCGCAGGGATACAGAAAGGACGACAAGGTGGTGAACCTGACCTGTGACAAGAAAGGGGAGGTGATCTATCAGATGGAAGAGGACGGGAACAGACGTCCTGACAAGGTCTTTGTATCTGCAGGTGATGACCGCTATCTGCCCGACTACTCGTCATGGGGACGTTTCTATTATAATGAGGAAGAGGAAATACGCAACCAAATCAGTATCTTTACCGACCGTTCCATCTATCGTCCCGGTCAGACGGTACACGTCTCGATGTTGGCACACCAAATCGATGACCTGAGGACGCAGGCGCTGGAAGGGAAACACTATACCGTACGACTGCTGAATGCGAACTATAAGACAGTGGAGGAAAAGGAAGTAACCACCGATGCGTACGGCTCCGCTTCCCTCGATTTCGTCTTGCCGACCAACGGATTAACCGGTCGGTTCCAGATACAAGTGCCTAACCACGCTTCCACCTCTATCCGTGTGGAGGAATACAAACGTCCTACCTTCCAGGTGGAGTTCGACGAGGTGAAGGAAACATACAAGAGTGGTGATGTGGTTACCGTGACCGGTCGTGCGAAAACCTATGCCGGTGTACCTGTACAGGGAGCCAAGGTGTCATACAACGTGGTGCGCACTCGTTCGTGGTGGTGGCGTTGGTTTGATTCTGACGATTTTGACGAGGAACTGAGCAGCGATGAGGTGACCACCGATGAGAAGGGTGAGTTCCGTATCGATGTTCCGATGACGCTACCCGAATGGGTGGACGAGGAAGACCTTTCCTCAGGAGGTCCTTTGTATCGCCCTGCAAGGTTCTATTCGTTTGTCACCAGGGCTACCGTGACAGATCAAGGTGGCGAGTCGCACGAGGCTTCCACCAGCTTACCCTTAGGTAGCAAACCTACCGCCTTCTCTTGTGAAATCAACAAGAAAAGTGAGAAGAAGGACCTGAAGAATTTCAGCTTCTCGTTGCGGAATGCAGCAGGTCAGGAGGTGGAAGGAACTGTGAAATATTCCATCGACGGGAAAGATATGGGTACGGTGAAGGCGAACGAGAAGGTGCCCATCGATGCCCTTTCGTTGTCATCTGGACAACATGTGATTGAAGCTACCTGTGCTGGTGATACGATCAAGGAGGAATTCGTGGTGTTCTCATTAAATGACAAGGTGCCATGCATCGAGACACACGATTGGTTCTACCAGACATCTACGTCCTTCTCACGCGATGGCGGACCGGTTACCATACAGATTGGATCATCCGACAAGGATACACATGTGGTGTATTCCATCATTTCGGGTGACCGTGTATTAGAGAGTGGTACACTGAAAATGTCCAACAGTATCATTTCCCGCGAGTTCAAGTATAAGGAAGAATATGGTTCCGGACTGCGTCTGAATTATGCGTGGGTAAAAGAAGGAAATGTCTATACCCATTCTACGGTTATAGAACGACCGCTTCCCGACAAGAAACTGAAGGTGAAGTGGGTGACGTTCCGCGATCTGCTTACTCCAGGACAAAAAGAGGAGTGGACACTGAATATCACCAATCCCGACGGTACACCGGCCAATGCACAGTTCATGGCAACGATGTTCGACAAGAGTTTGGATCAGCTCGCCATGCATTATTGGAACTTCAATACAGGAATCTCGCAGAACCTGCCCTATAACAGTTGGCAGTACCGGTCGTCTGGATCGTTTTATGTGTCGGCTTTTCAGAAACTTCCAAAAATCACTTATCCTCGAATCGCTTACTCATCTTTCACAGATGATATTACCGAGTTTGCTTCTCGGTTCAGTTACTATGGCGTACGCATCCGCGGACGATCGATGCTTGGAGCACCGATGGCAACAGGTGTGACAAGAAATGCTGACATGGCGATGATGAGTAAGGCGGCTGTGGCAGAAGAGGAAGTGGCTGTCATGAATGCAGCCGATTCTTCAGAACCAGAACTTAATGAAGTGGTCGTGGTAGGTTATGGCGTCCAGAAGAAAGCGAATCTTACTGGTTCGGTAGAGGGTGTTGTTGCATCCGATGGTCAGCAGATGGATGAGTCGCAGGTACGTGAGAACCTCAACGAAACGGCATTCTTCTATCCTGCATTGGTAGCGGATGAGAACGGAAATGTTGCTTTGCGCTTCACTCTACCTGAGAGTGTTACCACATGGAAGTTCATGGGCTTGGCTCACGACAAGGAGATGAACTACGGGATGCTGGATGGTATTGCTGTGGCAAAGAAGGATGTGATGGTACAGCCAAATATGCCACGTTTCCTGCGTATAGGCGACAAGGCCAGTATCACCACGAAGATATTCAATACCGCAGAGAAGGATGTGACAGGACAGGTGGGTATCCGTTTGATTGATCCCGAAACGGAGCAGACGGTCTTTGAATCTACCCAACCGTTCAGCGTGAAGCAGGGCGATACAGGTAGTGCCACCTTCCGTGTAGAGCCGAACGAGCAGACACCGAGTCTGCTGATCTGTAAGATTATTGCCTATGGCGACGGTTTCAGTGATGGTGAACAGCATTATCTGCCCATCTTGCCGAATAGCGAGGTGGTAACCAAGACGGCACCGTTTACCCAGCATGAGCCTGGGGTGAAGACTATTGATCTTACCAAGCTCGTTCCATCAGATGCGAAGAACACTAAGATTACCGTGGAATATACCAATAACCCGGCATGGCTGATGGTACAGACACTTCCCTTCGTGGGTGATGTGAATGAGAAAAACGCCATCAGTCTGGCGGCAGCTTATTATGCCAACAAACTGGCTTCGCATCTGATTGGTCAGGTTCCTCAGGTGAAGAGCGTGTTCGCACAATGGCAACGGGAAGAGGGGAATGAAACCTCCCTGATGAGTGCCTTGGAGAAGAACCAGGAGCTGAAGGCATTGGTGCTGAACGAAACTCCTTGGGTGCTCGACGCAGAAGATGAGAGTAGTCAGAAGAAGGCCTTGGCTAATTTCTTCGATGAGAATGCCCTTGCCAACCGACTGGATATGGCTCTGGAGCAGTTGAAGAAACTGCAGCTTGACGACGGTTCCTTCTCCTGGTGGGAAGGAATGAAGGGTTCACCCAGCATGACTGCCGAGGTGATGGAGTTCCTTACCCGTCTGAACCTGCTCATCGGTACTGATGCTGCCACAAAGAATATTCTCTCACAAGCCAATAGCTATCTCAGCGAGATCGTTATCGATGAGGTGGCCGACATGAAGCGTCGGGAGAAGAAGGGCGAGAAGGTATATATATGGTACTCCCATGCCTTACAGTGGGTGTATATCAATGCCATCTCCAACCGTGAGCTGAATGCGAAGGAGCAGGAGGCTACGGATTATCTGCTTGGGAAACTGGAGAAGATGAATACCAAGCAGTCGATGTATGCCAAGGCGAAGATGGCTGTAGTACTTGCCCGTAACGGTAAGAAAGAGAAAGCCGACATCTATATGAAGAGTCTGAAAGAGTATATGGTCTATACCGAGGAGCAAGGACGCTACTTCGATACACCTCGTGCCGGCTATTCGTGGTTCGACTATCGCATTCCTACCCAGACGGCAGTGATTGAGGCATGGCAGTTGTTGACACCGAAGGATCAGCAGACCATCACGGAACTGCGTAGATGGTTGCTGTTACAGAAACGTACACAGAACTGGGACACTCCAATCAATTGTGTCAATGCGGTGTTCGCTTTCCTCAACGGGAATACTGAACAGCTTGGACATCAGGAGCAGACCGTGCTGAAGGTTGACGGAAAACAGCTCGATCTGCCCAAGGCAACGGCAGGCATGGGGTATGTCAAGACCGTCGTTCCCGAAAAGGAGGCGCGTTCGTTGACGGCCGAGAAGAGTAGTACGGGCACCTCATGGGGAGCTGTCTATGCACAGTTCCTGCAGCCTACGTCTTCGGTAGAAGATCATAGTGCGGGTCTGAAGGTAAGACGACAACTGCTTACACAGGATGGAAAGCCCGTGACAAACCTGAAGGTTGGCGACCGTGTAGTGGTGCGCCTGACTATCGAGGCCGACCAAGACTACGACTATGTACAGCTCATTGACAAGCGGGCTGCCTGTATGGAGCCGGTAAATCAGCGAAGCGGTTATCACTGGGGCTATTACTGCGCGCCTAAGGATCAGACTACCCATTACTACTTTGATATCCTATCAAAAGGGAAGCATGTAGTAGAGTCGGAGTATTACATCGACCGTCCCGGCACTTACGAGACAGGTACCTGCGTGGTGCAGTGTGCTTACAGTCCTGAGTATATGGGTACGACAAAGTCGCAGACTATCGTAATTAAATGATGATGAACAAAACAACAATACTATTAGCGCTTTGTGCATGGGCAACCATCCATGCACAGGCACAGAAGATTACCGCAAAGACCGATGTGATCGATTGCGGAAGTGTGCTTTATGAACGTCCTGTAACGGTGAAGTTCGAGATGCAGAACAGTGGGTTTGCCCCGCTGACCATCAAGACCATCAAGACCAGCTGCGGTTGTACATCGGTGGAGTATCCCCATTCTGCGATTCCTGCTGGCGACGGTTTTACGATCTCTGCCACCTATGATGCCCGTCAGTTAGGACATTTCATGAAGGATGTAGGCATCTACAGCAACGCTTCCGATAAGCCTTATTACCTGTCCATCCGTGGAATAGTGGTAGAGGAACTGGTGGATTATGAAGGCACCTACGACTATACCTTGGTGGATATCAAGGCCGACAAGAACGATATTGAGTTCGATGATGTGACACGTGGGGATATGCCGATGGAGAAGATCCATATCTTGAATGCTGGTGCCAAGTCGATCACTCCGACCGTGATGCATCTGCCGGAATACCTCAATGCCATCGTCTCACCCACTACCATCGCCCCGGGACGACAGGGAACAATCAGTATATCCCTTGATTCCCGTAAGTTGCGCGACTATGGTCTTACGCAGACAAGTATCTTCCTCGGTATGTTCCCGGGTGATAAGGTTGCTCCTGAAAAGGAGATCACCGTGTCGGCCGTCTTGTTACCATCCTTCACCCAATACACAGAGAGTCAGTTGGAGAACGCTCCGGAAATTCTGCTGTCGCGTGAGTATGTGGATCTTGACTTCGGCAAGAAGTCGAAGAAGACCGAGTTGGTCTCTATCTCGAACGTAGGTAAATCGCCTCTTGATATCAATTCCTTGCAATTGTCCACCGCCGGATTGAAGGTGAAGTTGGACAAGCGACATATCAAGCCTCATGAGACGACCATGCTGAGGATTACTGCCGATGCGAAGGTGCTTCGCAATGTTCGTACGAAACCCCGTGTACTGATGATTACCAATGCTCCGGGAGCTCCGAAGCTGGTGATTCCTCTGAATGTAAAATAACCCTTCATCACTCATCTCTCATCTCTCATCTCTCATCTCTTATCTTATACATGGACCATCCAGAGAATAGCGAAGAATACAAAGGATTGCAGGTAAACGCAGGCGTTACCCAGCAGTCGATCGTCAACCCTTACCTACAGCGAGGGCGCTTCCGTCGTCGTGAGATCAGTGTGGCCGACATGGTGGAGGGGATCATCAAAGGCAACGTCACCATCCTCAGTCAGGCGGTGACGCTTGTGGAGAGTGTGAACCCCGCTCATCAGGTCAAGGCACAGGAAGTCATTGAGAAATGTCTGCCCTATAGCGGTAACAGTATCCGTATCGGCATCAGTGGTGTACCCGGTGCTGGTAAGAGTACTTCCATTGATGCCTTCGGCTGTCATGTGCTCGACGAACGTGGCGGTAAACTGGCGGTGTTGGCCATCGACCCCAGTTCAGAACGCTCGAAAGGTAGTATCTTGGGCGACAAGACCCGTATGGAGAAACTGTCTGTCAGACCGGAGGCCTTCATCCGTCCTTCGCCCACAGCAGGCTCCTTGGGCGGTGTGGCCCGTAAGACACGTGAAACCATCATCCTTTGCGAGGCAGCAGGGTACGACAAGGTGTTCGTGGAGACCGTTGGTGTAGGCCAGAGCGAGACGGCCTGTCATTCGATGGTCGACTTCTTCCTGCTCATCCAACTGGCAGGAACGGGTGATGAGTTGCAGGGTATCAAACGCGGTATCATGGAGATTAGCGACGGTATCGTCATTAATAAATGCGACGGCAACAATGTCGATAAGTGCCAGATGGCCGCTACGAATTTCCGCAACGCCCTGCATTTCTTCCCTATGCCCGATAGCGGATGGCTGCCAAAGGTTCTGTGCTACAGCGGATTCTATGGTACGGGCATCAAGGAGATCTGGGATATGATCTATCAGTATATCGACTTCGTCAAGGCAAACGGTTATTTCGATGTTCGCAGAAACGAACAAAGCAAGTACTGGATGTACGAGACCATCAACGAGCAATTGCGCAACTCGTTCTACCATAACCAGATGATCGAGCAGCAGTTGTTGAAGACCGAGCAGACAGTTTTACGGGGTGAGAAGACCTCTTTCATGGCTGCCGGTGAGCTATTGGAGAAGTACTTCAACGATATCAAGGGCTACCGTGTTAGGAAAGAAGGCTAATTGCAATGGATAAATTAGCAATGAGGGAAAGGCATAGAATATGTATCAGGTAGAGATAGACACAGGATCAGGTTTCTGCTTTGGGGTGACCACGGCAATCCGCAAGGCGGAGGAAGAACTGGCGAAAGGCAGTACGCTCTATTGTCTGGGCGATATCGTTCATAACGGAATGGAGTGTGAACGACTGCGCCAGATGGGATTGGTTACCATCAACCATGAGGACCTCAAGCAACTGCATGATGCAAAGGTGTTACTGCGTGCGCATGGTGAACCGCCTGAGACATATGCTTTGGCTCGCAAGAACAATATTGAGATTATCGATGCTACTTGTCCTGTGGTGCTCCAGTTGCAGCGCCGCATCAAGAAGCAGTACGACTCGAAGGATGAGGAACAGCAAGCAAAAGGTAAGAAGCAGATTGTCATCTTCGGGAAACCTGGTCATGCTGAAGTGTTAGGACTGGTGGGGCAGACGGAGAACAACGCGATTGTCATTGCCAGTTTCGAGGATGTGAAGAAGTTGGATTTCAGTCGCGATATCTATCTGTATTCCCAGACCACTAAGTCGTTGGATGAGTTCCAGCGGATCATCGAGTATATCAAGCAGAATATCTCGCCTGATGCCACATTCAAAAGTTTCGACACCATCTGCCGACAGGTAGCGAACCGTATGCCGAGCATTGCTGCCTTCGCTGCCCGTCATGATCTGCTCCTCTTTGTTTGTGGGAGGAAAAGTAGTAATGGCAGGGTTCTCTTCAATGAATGTCAGCGAGTGAATGCCAACAGTCATCTGATAGAAGGTCCTAATGAGATTGACCCGTCGTGGTTCAACGATGAACTAAAGACCATTGGTATCTGCGGTGCCACCAGTACGCCGAAATGGCTGATGGAGGAGTGCCGTGATGCCATTCTCAAGTAACTAATCAGCTACCCTTTCCAAGAACCGTTCGTAGAGCCATTCATTCTGTTCAGGAATGGTCATGTTACTATTGTCAAGGACAAGTGCATCCTCGGCTTGGCGCAGGGGAGACGCCTCACGGTGCGAATCGATGAAATCGCGTTCCTGCACATTCTTCAGAATCTCATCGTAGTCGGCTTCCATTCCTTTCGCAATCAGTTCCTTGTAACGACGTTCTGCCCGCACCTCGGCAGAGGCAGTAACGAACACTTTCATTTCTGCATTGGGGAAGACCACAGTACCGATGTCACGACCGTCCATCACGATACCTTTCTCCTCACCCATCTTCTGCTGCTGGGCAACCAAGGCCTCGCGGACAAAGGGTAGGGCAGCGATGGGCGATACGCGGTTCGACACTTCCATGGTGCGGATATCCTGTTCTACCAGTTCATCATTCAGGTAAGTGTCAGGTCTTCCTGTCTCCTCATTGAGTTTGAATGAGATATTGATGTCGGGCATCTTCTCTTTCAGTTCCTCTTCGCGGATACTGTCATCCTCGTTGAACAATCCGTTGCGCAGGGCATAGAGGGTAACAGCGCGGTACATGGCACCTGTATCCACATAGATATATCCCACCTTCTTGGCCAGGTCCTTGGCCATGGTCGATTTCCCGCAAGAGGAATGACCGTCTATAGCTATTGTAATCTTCTTCATCATAATCAATTGTCAATTATCAAATAGCTCACAGCGCAAAGCTTGCGCTGATGAGCAGAGAGTGCGATGATACATGGTACTTGCCGTAGGCAACGTTCAACTTGAAGCGGTCCAACTGAATACCACCGCCTAAGGAAAGACCTGCTCCATGACTGCTGCCCCGCTCCTCGTCGTTGCTTACAATCTCCATCTCACTGGCTCTGCGGAAATTATAACCGATGGCCACGTAGATTTGCGGTGATAGGATCACATCGGCACCTGCCACGAGATGGTGGATGAATTTCTTATCCAGATGGTTCATATCAACGAGTGTGGCCGACAGTCTGAGCGGTGACCCGATGAGTCGTTTGCTGGCTCCGATCTGCAGATCGAGCGGCAGCTTATTGTATTCCTCCTCAAAGGCATCCAGTTCTCCACCGAGGTTCTTGACGGTGGCCGATACCGACCATTCCTTCTCTGGGTCGTAGTAGTTCACACCTAAGTCAACTCCCATGGCGAATGCGTTATAGTCACCGATGTACGATGTAATGAGACGTGCCGTAATACCGCCCACGATGTTCGTGCCTAACTGATAGGAGAGGGCACCGGCAATGGCGATATCCTTTGCCGAGAACTCGCCAGTCTGTACGTTATGCTCATCCACCTCCTTCATCTTCCCATAGTCCAGGAACTGTGCCATGACGCCAATCGTAGCTTTCTCCTTGACGATCTTACTGAACGATGCACTGGCGGCATTGGCTCCTTCCATGTAGTTCATGTAGTTCAGGTTCAGACTCTTGTCGCTTACCGATGAGAGTAGGGCCGGATTATGGAACATCAGCGAGGGATCGTCTTCGATGATGGAGATATTGTCACTGCCTAATGCTGCTGCATGCGCACTCACTGGCAGTCGCAGGAAATTGTATCCCGTCTGACTGTCTTGAGCCCATGTGAGTACACTGATGAGCGTGAAGAAGAGGCAAAATATGACTTTTTTCATTTAATTCATTTATTTTAGTGCAAAGATACACCTTTTTTACAAATATCTATACTAATTTTGCAAAGCAATCATTATCATAACGAAAAAAACAGCATTTTAGTGTAACTTGGAAGTCAAGAAATCATACGAAGCCGATTTGGAGCACCAGTGGAAGAAAAGATTCCTGCTGGGGTTAGTACTCGTGCTGGCTGTTCTTGTCGTTGCCTTGGAACTGAACTTCAGGGATGGGGCGGTGGAGTATAACGAGGAACTGTTGGATGAAGTCGTTCAGGAACTGGAACTGAAGGCTGCTGTTGATCAGGAGGATATGATTGCTGTTATGGAGGAACCCGAGGAGGAGTCGGCACCTCCCACTCGTCTCAATCCTGTGGATGAACCTGTGATGAAAGAAGCTACCGACCGTTTGGCGGAAAATCGTCAGGAGTTGTTCGAAGGGGAGACGGAAGCTGCCGAGCAAGAGAAGGTTCCACCCATACCGCCAGTGGCCATCGATGCCGACAATAATCCCCTGAACTTCCGCGTGGTGGAACGGTTGCCAGAGTTTCCCGGTGGAATGACCGAGTTTATGAAGTGGCTCACCAAGAACCTGAAATACCCGGAATCTGCCCGTCGTCAGAACCAACAGGGCACTGTGGTCATCTCCTTTATTGTCAATACCGATGGTAGCACATCTGAGATTAAGGTCGTTCGTCCGCGTCATCCCGACCTCGACCGTGAGGCAGTACGGGTGGTGCGTTTGATGCCCAAGTGGAAACCTGGAGAAGATCACGGCAAGGTGTGCCGTACCATGATATCAATCCCAATCGTATTTAAGATATGAAAACAGCCAACGAAATCCTGCAACTCATCAACAATTATATCGATGAGATGCCTTACAACCGTCAGCCAGCTAGTCTTTACGAGCCTATTCGTTATACCCTGTCGTTGGGTGGCAAACGCATCCGTCCTACCTTGATGATGCTGGCCTATAACCTCTATCAGGAGGATCCTGAGCGTATCTTGCCGCAGGCCTGTGGCTTGGAGACCTATCATAACTTCACTCTGTTGCATGACGACTTGATGGATCATGCAGACATGCGTCGCGGTCATCCCACTGTTCATGTGAAATGGGATGCCAATACGGCCATTCTCTCAGGTGATACGATGTTGCTCATGGCATTCAAACTGATGATGCAATGCCCCCAGGAACATATGGATGCTGTACTGGATGTGTTCACAGAAACCACCTTGGAGATAGGTGAAGGACAGCAGTATGATATGACTTTTGAAACACGGGATGATGTGCGTGAAGAGGAGTATATCGAGATGATCCGTTTGAAAACAAGTGTATTGTTGGCTTGTGCTTTGAAGATCGGAGCCATCCTCGGTGGCGCCTCTGCTTCAGATGCGGAAAACCTGTATAAGTTCGGGGAACAGATCGGACTCGCCTTCCAGCTGCAGGATGATTTCCTTGATATATATGGCGATCCGAAAGTGTTTGGCAAGGCCATCGGTGGCGATATCCTCTGCAACAAGAAGACCTTCATGCTCATCAACGCATTTAACAAAGCCGATGAAGCACAGCGAAAGGAACTGGAGAAGTGGGTGAATGCCGTGAATCCTGATCCTCAGCAGAAGATAGCCGCAGTTACTACATTATATAATAATATAGGCGTGAACCGTTTGGCTGAAGAACGCATCCGCTATTATTTTGACGAGAGTCGTAAGTATCTTGCTGCCGTACAAGTGCCGGAGGAGAGTAAGCAGGAGCTGAAAGCCTATACGGATAAGATGATGAAGAGAAACAAATGATAGATACGCACGCCCATTTGGATGGGGAGGAATTTGCTGAGGACCGCACTGAGGTGATGATGCGGGCAAAAGAAGCAGGAGTGAGCAAGGTGCTGGTTCCCGCCATCGACTATTCTTCTTCCTTAGCCGTGATGCAGCTCTGTGCTGAATATCCCGACTTTGCCTATCCTATGGTCGGTCTGCATCCAGAGGAGGTGAAGGATAATTGGCGGGAAGAGTTGGCGAAGATACGGGAGTACGTGGTTACAGATGCCGCTGCTCCACCGCTCCACCGCTCCACCGTTTTTCAAAACATTATAGGAATCGGTGAGGTCGGTCTTGACTACTACTGGAGTCGTGAATACGAGAAAGAGCAACTGGCAGCCTTCGATGAGCAGGTGCAGTGGAGCATTGAGACTGGTCTTCCCCTGATGATCCATTGTCGTAAGGGACAGAATGAGATGGTACATCTGTTGAAGCAATATGAGCGGGAGCTGCCGGGTGGTGTGTTCCATTGCTTCACGGGTAATGAGCGGGAGGCAGCGGATTTCCTGCAGTTCGACCGTTTCGTATTGGGCATCGGGGGTGTACTCACGTTTAAGAAGTCGCATCTGCCAGAGGTCTTACCAGCTTCCGTTCCCCTCGACCGCATCGTGTTGGAAACCGACAGTCCGTATATGGCCCCTGTTCCCATGCGTGGCAAACGCAACGAGAGTGCCTATGTACGCTTTGTTCTGCAAAAACTCGCTGAGTGTTATGGTGTAAATAAAGAACAAGTGGCTGAGGTTACCAACCAAACAGTATATCGTGTTTTCCCCAAGCTTCTTTAACTACGGAAGAAACAGGGTGCCACTTATGTTTATTATCGCTATGGATGGGAATAAAAGAATGTTCCGCCAATACGTCTAATTGACTTATGATCAGAAGGTTGTTGGCGGAGCAATTATATAAGGTGAGTCGTTATGCTACCTTTACGATATAGCTATCTGTAACGTAATGCTCTACTCGCATAACCCCCTAACCGCATCATTATGAGCCCCAAACTAATGGTGATCACACCTTCCATCGTCTTCCTTGAGTACTTGCCCAACTCACGGATAATCTCGTCTACTCATAAACGTCTCCTCGTCCTAACCCATGAATAATACCCCTCTTTTCGACAAGAAAGACACTGCCTTTCGAATCTGCGACTTAAGTTCCAACAATCTGCGACTTAAGTTCTGATATCTTCCGACTTAAGTGGCAGATTCGTTAGACACTCTTTTTCGATTACTTTGCCACCTTCTCGCACACATTAAGCAACCTTTCTATTCCCAGAAAGTCACTCTTTTATTTCCTTACCCGTTTCCAATATTTTAACCCATTAAATTCCTCCGCCTTGATTCTTCTGGTAATCATGTAATTACACTGATATGGCGGAGGAATATGAGTGGGTCATGGAAACAGGACCGCTAATCCAATTTCTGGTTAAGTGCTGAAGTCCCCACGACCCATGGTTTTGCCGCTATCCAGAGCAAGAAACTTACAAGGTTTCTTCTGTGAAGCGTACTTAATCAGAATCTATCTATGATTGATTTTCCCCCGTAACTGTTGCCAATTGAAAATAAATTCGTATATTTGCAATCAATTAACAGAACAACAATCGATGGAGAATGCAAACGTATACATTCCGTACACAATTCGTACAGAGTGAATAGCTCAAAGAAATGGTCGAAATATTATTTCATAAAACCATTATAGTAGTTTACTAACCAGTTAATAATACTAATATTTAGTAAGATGTATTGTAGTCATAGTGAAATTCGTACCCCAAATATAAGCCGAATTATTTGGCGTTATATGTCTTTAGATAAATTTTTGTCCCTTCTTAATGACAAACAATTATATTTTACAAGACAAGACAAATTTGATGATTCAAAAGAAGGAAAGCTTGCTAGACAAGATTCTGCTTTGTATAATTATTATGTTCCTGGTTCGGCAAAAAACATTGAGAAACAAGGGTGTGCTTATATTAATTGTTGGATTATGTCTGATTTTGAACAGTACCTCATGTGGGGTACATATGCTTCATTGGATAAAGGTATTGCAATTAAATCTACAATTGGTAATCTAATAAAATCTTTAGATTCAAATGATAAGCGTTGTATTTATATATCTGATGTCGATTATATTGATTATACCACAGACTTAACATTTGAGAAGGCAGGCGGAAGTGCAAATGGATTGGCTCGTTATTTTTGTAAACGTAAGTATTTTCAACAAGAAAACGAATTAAGATTAGTTTATTATGATTATTTGAAGAATCTGGACAAGGATAACAAAGATGTTGGAATGAAAATTGATGTTTCCTTAGACACTTTGATTGATGAAATATGTATAGCTCCCTGTGCGGAAAAATGGTATTATGATCTTGTAAAAAAGGAAGTTGAAAATCATCATATTAATAAGTGTGTTTACCTTTCTCAAATATAACTTTTCATTAAAAAATAAGGAGTTTGTAATATGGAAGATAAAAGGTTCGATTTAACACCCAGACAAATCTTGACCCATCTTCTTGAAATAGAGAAGAAAGCATCACGTGAAGAATTTAGGATTTATATTCCGACTGAAGTTATTGATGCTATTGTCCCTGACGATAAATTAAAAAAAGAAGCTCAGAGAATGTTAGAGTTTGTTGGGCTTTATGACTATGACATAGATGTTTCCTATGCCCAGACTGCTTATGGAACAGGTGGCGATGTGAAAAATAATGGGATAGAGAAATCTGTAAATATTCATGTTTCAGAAATATACCGTACTGATTGGGAAGCATCTGTTGCAGTTTTAGCTCACGAAATCTGTCACAAAGTTTTATTTGTAAAAGGACTGTATAGCCCTACTATAATTATGAATGAAGTTTATGCTGAACTTGCAACAATTTACTATGGATTTGGTGAGATAGTCCTGAAAGGATATCAAGCCAAAGATCATTGCTTGGGATATCTCAAGTCTGACACTTACAAGAAAGTAAACCTGTTAGTATGCGTTGTTTGTGGTAATATCAAAAGCGAAGTACTAAACCTCAAAGACATAGATCCATTGGCTGACGAAGCTATTGAGGTATGGGAAAAATATGATGATAAACGAACACTTTTGATCAATTGCTTTAAAAATGCAGAGAGTCAGATTGCAGAGTTCTATCGAAATATTCGTTTGTTAGAACAGATACTAGAAGAATTAAAAAAGGAAATCAAAGGAGAGTTTGAACGAATAGACAAAATGTATTTCAAAGACTTCATTAACATTGGATACAGTAGAATAGATGCATTTTTGTTTATTTATGATAATTATAGTTCACGAGAATTACTAAACAAGCGGTTTACACAATTAAACGAGTCGGTCAGCAAATCTATATTTAATCTGCTTTCTATATATCAGGAACAGGGGTATTTGGAACTAAAATATAATTACACATGCCCTGTCTGTGGAACAACAAGAGAGAATAAACTTAACTCTAAAGGAATATCTATCCGTAAATGTCCCAATCCAGAGTGTGGAAAGTATATAACATTTAATACAGATGAATGGAACGCAACCGTTTTCCAGCGTAGAGCTATTCAAAAGGAAAAAGAGGAAAAGGAGGCATTTAATAATAGAGTTGAGGAATACACAGAACGGATAAAGAAAGAAGCTCGAGATACAATTCTTGAGGTTAAAAAAACGACAAATGATAAAGTCAATTCTATTAGAAGTGAAACTACAAAGGAAATTGAAGAAATACGAAGAAACGAACAACAACGCTGCAAAGATGAAATAAGAAACAGAATTCCTTCATATTTGCGATGGTTGGTGGCTAAATACATCCAATGATCACAGCTTTTAGATAAAAAATGCTACCGCAATGGCATTGGTCCATTCAATTTGCGCCAATAACCTGTACGGTAGCAAATTCTCAATTCTCATTTTTTAATTGAATTGCTTGCAACTCTTAATTGTACCAAACGGATGAATCCACCTCAGAATAGAGTTCATCTGTTTCACTGTTGTACACATTGTCGAGTTCATAGTCCTCTTGGTTGTACATTTGTTTTGTAGAATCCATAGTAGTTCCTCCTGCAGGACTTAGGTACCATCGTCCCTTTTGATGTTATTACATGGGTCCCATGCTTTTCACTGGCAAATATAGTAAAAATACAAATAGGTTGTTCATTTTTCGTATATTTTAACCAATGACGTCGATTATTTGCAGATTTATTCGTACATTTGCAGAAGAAAACAAATAATCAAGATCAAACAAAAAGTATGAAAAAACTATTGATGTTATCAATGGTACTGATGGCACAGGCAGCAGCTTGGGCACAGACCTTTACTGAGTGGCACGACATGGACGTGAATGGTGTGAACCGTATGCAGAACCACACCTCGTTTTTTGCCTATGAAAACTCCTCGTTGGCTATTCAAGGAGAGAAGGAAAAGTCGGATCGTTTCCTGTCGCTGCATGGCGACTGGCAGTTCAAGTGGGTGGAGAGTATCTCACAGCGGCCCACTGATTTCTTCAAGACCGATTACGATGATTCCGGGTGGGATAAGATGTCAGTACCTGGAATATGGGAGATGAACGGTTATGGCGATCCGGAATATGTGAATATCGGTTTCGCCTGGCGCGGACATTTCCAGCAGCTCACACAGAAAGACTATCAGGAGGGGGTGAGCGATATCCCTGTGCCCGACAAGGATAACCATGTGGGTAGTTACCGCAAGACCATCATGGTGCCCGAGTCATGGAAGGGGCAGCAGGTGATTGCCCACTTCGGTAGTGTCACCTCGTGTATCTACCTCTGGGTGAACGGTCAGTTTGTGGGTTATAGCGAAGACTCAAAGATAGAGGCTGAGTTCGACATCACAAAATATGTGCAGCCCGGTGAGAACCTCATCGCCTTCCAGGTGTTCCGCTGGTGCGATGGCTCCTGGAGCGAGGACCAGGATTTCTGGCGATTGAGCGGCGTGGCACGCGATAGCTATCTGTATTGTCGTAATGCGAAGAGTCATATCGAGGACCTGCGCATTGTGCCCAATCTGGTGAACGACTATCGTGATGGTGTGTTGCAGGCAGATGTGTCGTTGTTTGGAAAGGGTGATGTGCGGATGAGTCTGTATGATGCAGAAGGAAACCAAGTCGCTTCCTCTTTCGTAAGCAGCTGGCAGAAGTCGGATCCCAAGAAAGGCAGTGCAACCCTGACAGTAGAGAATCCAGAGAAATGGAGTGCCGAGCATCCGTATCTCTATACCCTCGTAGTGCGTCTCTATCCTGAGCGTAAGTATCCAGAGATTGGAGCAGAGACGGAAGTGATAGCCCAGAAAGTGGGTTTCCGCAGTGTGGAGATCAAGGATGCCCAACTGTTGGTAAACGGTCAGCCTATATATATAAAAGGTGTGGATCGCCACGAGATGGATCCTGATGGCGGCTACGTGGTGAGTCGTGAACGCATGATTCAGGATATCCAACTGATGAAACGCTTCAATGTGAATGCCGTGCGAACCAGTCATTACCCCAATGATCCGGTGTGGTACGACCTCTGCGACCAATATGGTATCTACCTTGTATCGGAGGCCAATCAGGAGGGTCATGGCTTTGGCTACAATCCCAAGGAGGCCATCTCCTTCACTCCGCTCTTTGCCCAGCAGATCCTGCAGCGTAACCAGCATAACATACAGGTGAACTATAATCACCCCAGTGTGATTGTCTGGTCGATGGGTAACGAGACCATCGGCGGTCCGAACTTCAAGGCTGCCTACGACTGGATCAAGAGTGAGGATCCGATCCGTCCGGTGCAGTATGAGCAGACCGGTAGCGGAATCCCCAGTGATATCATGTGTCCGATGTATGCCTCGCACGACTGGTGCGAACGCTATGCTTCCAACCCCGCTACTACCAAGCCGCTCATTCAGTGTGAATACAGTCATGCCATGGGTAATAGCTGTGGTGGCTTCAAGGAGTATTGGGATCTGGTGCGCAAATACCCGAAATACCAAGGTGGCTTTATCTGGGACTTCGTGGATCAGGCGCTGCACCGCCATCCTAGTAAGAATAGTATAACTAGTACTACTAGTAATACAAGTATCGAATACACCTACGGCGGCGATTACAACAACTACGATCCGTCGGATAATAACTTCAACTGCAACGGCTTGGTTTCACCCGACCGTGTTCCTAACCCCGAGATGTACGAGGTGGGTTACTTCTACCAGAACATCTGGGCAGAGGCCGTGGATATCCAGAAGGGGGTTATCAGCGTGCGCAACGAGAACTTCTTCAAGGATCTGAGTAACGTGCAGATGAAATGGTGCCTGTTGGCTGATGGTATTTCTGTTGCTGAGGGAACGGTTGATAATCTGGATGTTGCCCCACAGCAGTCGCGTAACTATACCCTCCCTCTTCCGTTGAAAGACAACTATGCTGGTAAGGAACTGCTCTTGAACATCGACTTCGTTTTGAAGAATGCTGAACCGCTGATGACTTCAGGACAGGTGGTGGCCTATCGACAGCTGACGGTAAGCGAAGACAGTCATCATGCAGCCAACGATCTTGCTTCTGCAAAGATCAAGGTGAAAGAGGACAAGAAAGCACAGGAAGTGTCGGTGCAGACGGGTGATGTGAAACTTGTCTTCGATCGTGCAACAGGATTTCTCTGCCATTACGAGGCTGCAGGAAAACAGTTGCTGGGTGAGGGCGGTACAATCAAGCCGAACTTCTGGCGTGCGGTAACCGATAACGACATGGGTGCCGGAATACAACGCAGGTATCGGGTATGGAGGAACCCGACACTGAAGCTCACTGCCTTCGAGGCGAAGAAAGCCAAGACCAAGCAGGGTGAGAGATATGTGAATGTCTCTGCAGTATATGACATGCCTGAGGTGAAGGCGCAACTGAGAATGGATTATGCCATTCTGCCCGGTGGTCGGATGATGATTCATGAGACAATGAATGTAGCAGATTCAGCAAAGGTGGCCGACATGTTGCGCTTCGGTGTGGTAATCCAGCTGCCTTACGATATGGATAAGAGCGCATTCTACGGTCGTGGACCTATTGAGAACTATGCCGACAGGAAGGAATCTCAGCGCATCGGTATCTATGAGCAGACTGCCGATGAACAGTTCTATCCGTACATCCGACCGCAGGAAACGGGTACGAAGAGTGATATTCGCTGGTGGAAGCAGACCGATGCGGCAGGTAAAGGACTGAGCATCTCTTCTCATCATAAGCTGTATATGTCGGCCCTGCACTATAACGTGGAGGATCTTGACGAAGGAAACGACAAGAAACAGCGTCATGTACAGGATGTACCGAAGTCGAAATACACCAATCTCTTCATCGACAGTGAGCATGCTGGCGTTGGTGGTATCAACAGCTGGAGCATGGAGGGCTTCGCCCTGCCGAAGTATCAGGTGAAGTACGGTAACAAGCGGTATGGCTTCTTTATCGATATAGAAAGGTAAAAATTCTGTTTCGTCCACCTAATTATACATAAAATCCACCTTTAGTGAGGTGGATTTTTTGTATCTTTGCAGCCAGATAACATTATCAAAACTAACTGTCAATGAAAAAAGCAAACATTTGGGTCATTGCGACCTTGGCTGTACTGGTATCGTTGAATGCCAGTGCACAGCATCAGTTCACGGTGAACGCCAAGAAACTTGGCGCACCCATCCAGTCAACTATGTACGGCATCTTCTTCGAGGATATCAACTTCGGAGCTGATGGTGGACTCTATGCCGAGATGGTGGAGAACCGCTCGTTTGAGTTCCCGCAGCAGCTGATGGGATGGAACACCTTCGGAAAAGTTCAGGTAAATGATGCCAATCCGGCATTTGATCGTAATCCGCACTATGTTACCCTGAAGGAATCGGGACATCGTGATAAGTTCACCGGACTGGAGAACAGGGGTTTCTTCGGTATGGGACTGAAGAAGGGCATGGATTATCACTTCTCTGTTTATGCGCGTACCGCAGGTTCTTCTCAGATCCGTGTGGAACTAGTGGGCAGTGATGATGAGGTGATGACCAAGCAACAGATAACCATCGCTGGCAACAACTGGAAGAAATACACCGTTACTTTGAAGTCGCCCAAGACCGATGCGAAGGGATTGATGCGTATCTACCTCGAAGGAAAGGGTTCTGTTGACCTCGACCATGTGAGTCTGTTCCCTGCTGATGCGTGGAAGGGACTGCTTCGTGCGGATCTTGTCAAGGATCTCAAGGACCTGAACCCTGGCGTGTTCCGCTTCCCTGGTGGATGTATCGTGGAAGGAACCGACTTGAACAGTCGTTACCAGTGGAAGAACTCCGTGGGACCAGCTGAGAACCGACCGCTGAACGAGAACCGCTGGAACTACACCTTCCCGCACCGTTTGTTCCCGAACTACTATCAGAGCTACGGATTGGGCTTCTATGAGTTCTTCTTGCTCTCTGAGGAGATCGGAGCTCAGGCACTTCCGGTGCTGAGTTGCGGACTGGCTTGTCAGTTCCAGAACGACGACAAGGATGAGGCCCTTTGCCATGTAGCAGTAGATGACCTTCAGCCGTATATTGATGATGCACTCGATCTGATCGAGTTCGCCAACGGTGGAACAGATACTAAATGGGGTAAGCTGCGTGCCGACATGGGTCATCCAGCCCCCTTCAATCTCCAGCAGATCGGTGTGGGTAATGAGCAGTGGGGACCTCTCTATCCCGTTCGTCTGGAGAAGTTCATGAAGGCCATTCGTGCCAAGTATCCCAAGATGAAGATCGTGGGAACGAGCGGTCCCTCACCTGATGATAACGACGGGAAGCAGTTCTCGTATGGCTGGGAGCAGATGAAGAAACTGAAGGCTGACCTCGTGGATGAGCATTACTATCGTGATCAGGACTGGTTCATGAACAATGTTACTCGTTATGACAACTACGACCGTAAGGGTCCGAAGGTGTTCGCAGGCGAATATGCTTGTCATGTGAAAGAGGATCCAGCCGATTTCCCCACAGCGAAGAACGTGTTTGAGGCAGCCTTGGCTGAGGCTGCCATCATGACGGGCTTTGAGCGTAACGCCGATATCGTGCACATGGCTACCTATGCGCCACTCTTTGCTCATGTGGAAGGCTGGCAATGGCGTCCCGACCTGATCTGGATGGATAACCTCACTACCGTTCGTACACCTAATTACTATGTACAGCAACTGTATGGACAGAACCCTGGAACCCATGTGCTGAGTCTGCTGGAAGGAAAGAAACCTGTTACCGGACAGGATGGTCTTTGCGCCAGTGCGGTATATGACAAGAATACCAATGGTTATATCGTGAAGATGACCAATACTTCAACGGAGCCGAAAGAGGTGGTCATCACCTTCAAGGGCATCAAGAGCTTGGGCAATGGAAAGGTAACCACCCTCCATGCCGACCGTATGGATGCGGCCAATACCATTGAGAAGAAGAACAACGTGGTACCGAAAACTGCCGATGTGCAAGCCGATGGTAATGTGCTTCGCACTACCATCCCTGCCAAGACCTTTGCCGTTTATCGGTTCTGAAAGTGAAAGAGGATGAAGTGACGCGGAAACACTTCATCCTCTTTCTTTATTTTTATAGTGTATAGAACTTCAGTCCGATGGAGAGTCCGAGGATATCCTTCAGTTTGATACTGCTATCCTGGAACATGGAACGGATATAGAGGTCGCAGGTGCTTACCTCGTAAAAGAGTGACATACGACTGTGTCTTCTGCGTTTGCTTTCTGGAATCTTGAACATGATGCGCTGACCAAGGGCAAAGTTCAAGCGAAACTTGGTTGACATGAACTGATAGTATTTGTCAGGATACCGTCCGGGCTGACTCTTCCAGAACTCATGACCATACACCGTGTTGATATAAAGACTGGCTGTCAATGGCTCAAACTGCCACTTTCCTTCCGACTTCTTGGGCGATAGGTTGATGTCCCAAGGAATATAGTTCTCTTTCACCGTCATGGTCAGTTTTCCGCGAGTAGATTCATGTTGGGGGATATAGCCAAAGAGTAAGTCGGTCTCCCATTGTCGGTGTTTGCCATAACTCCAGCCTGTACCTATAGAGACGATGCCCATATTACCGGCGTTCTGGATGACGTAATGGGAGGGAATGAGCGCAGCCCATGTGTTTTGCATGCGCTGCATACGCTTTTCGTATTTACTCTGCTTGATATCTATGCTGTCGCCTGCCGTCATGTGTAAGGCGCACATCAGCATGACTGCACTAATACTCAATCTTTTCCACTTCATAGCCGTCGGGTGTAATGGTGAATATACGGTAGTTGCGATGAACAGCACAGTCGATGCCGTAGAAGATCAGACCGTCGTTATACATGTCGGAAACCACATCCTCATGGTTGTGCCCATAAACACAGCACATCAGTCCGGGGAAGAAATCCAGGTAGCGGCGGAAGGCCTTGCACACATTGTTATTGAACTGGTCGCTATAGGGTGGTGCATGCATCACGATGATGGTTCTGTCGAACTTGTCAGTATCCTTCGCCATCTCCTCCTCCATGTAGTCGAAGTCGGGCACGGCAGCCAGATAGGTGTATTCGGTGGCATTGGTGTTAAGACACAGGAACTTCACGCGTCCGGCAATGAACGAAAAATTCATCTTCCCATACATGATTTCGTAGGTCTGGTTACCCGTGCCGAGGAAATCATGGTTGCCGATCAGTGCCACGAAAGGATAATGCAGACTCTTCAAGACATCGCGACTCCACTCAAACTCCTTACCAGTGGCCGTATCGGTAAGATCACCACAGTGCACAACGAAATCAACATTCCTTCGGTTCAGGTCAGCCACCTGGTCGCGGGCATCCGACAGCCACAGATGGGTGTCGCTGATAAAGGCCACGCGGAGGGTGTCCTTGTTGGAAAACTGTTTCTCAATGATAGCTATCTGCTTCGCATTGATGCCCGTCTCACCTTTTACGTTGACATCATAAGGATGTGTATCGAACACATCTCCACACGATGAGAGCAGGATGGTCGTTCCTAAAGGCAGTGCCACCAGTATCATTGCCGTTAATAGTCGTGGCAGGTTGTTCAGTGGTTTCTTGATCATATCTTTTTCTCTTTCACTCTGCAAATATCGGCATTATTTCCCAAATGTGTTATGAAAAATGACTGAAAAATTCGCTGCGAAAATAAAAAAGTTCATGGCACATGCGACAAATTTGGAGGGCATGACCCCATTTTGTCGCAATTTTGGCCGTTTGTCGCAACAACTCCGGTAGAAATGAAATAGAATAATTGCTTTCCATGGGAAACACCCGTACCTTTGCACCGTCATTCAGAAAAAACAATCAATAGACCAACATCAATCTTTATATATTCTTAGATTTGTCAGAAAGAATTGCCCGATTCACCTTCATGGCGGTCGGGCAGTTTTCTTTCTTATTTTTGGTTGTTTGAGAATTATTTCGTACCTTCGCACATCAAAACTGTGAAAGATGATAGTTTGTATTGCGGAGAAACCAAGTGTAGCGAAGGATATCGCCCGTATCATCGGAGCTACCAGTAGCAGGGACGGATATATGGAGGGCAACGGATATCAGGTGACATGGACGTTCGGTCATCTGTGTACGCTGAAGGAACCGCACGACTATACGCCGATGTGGAAGGCGTGGAGCTTGGGTTCCCTGCCGATGATTCCACCGCGCTTTGGTATCAAGCTGATTGACGATAAGGGAATCCAGAAACAATTTGCTGTGATTGAACGGTTGATGCAAGCCGCCGACGGCATCATCAACTGCGGTGACGCCGGTCAGGAGGGTGAGCTCATCCAACGTTGGGTGATGCAGAAAGCTCAGGCGAAATGTCCGGTAAAGCGTTTGTGGATCTCATCGATGACCGATGAGGCCATCCGCGAAGGGTTCTCGAAACTGAAAGACCAGCAGGAGTATCAGCCGTTGTATATGGCAGGTCTTTCGAGAGCGATAGGCGACTGGATCTTAGGTATGAATGCCACTCGTCTCTATACGCTGAAATACGGACAGAACCGTCAGGTGCTGAGCATCGGAAGGGTGCAGACGCCTACATTAGCCTTGATTGTAAACCGTCAGAAGGAGATTGATAACTTCAAACCAGAGCCTTATTGGGTACTCTCTACCATCTACCGGGAAACCTTGTTCACGGCTACGAAGGGTAAGTTTACCAGTAAGGAGGAAGGCGAAAAGAGCTTCGAGATCATCCAAGGGAAGCCGTTTACGGTGACTAAGGTAGAGAAGAAGAACGGTAAGGAACAGCCGAAACAGCTGTATGACCTTACCTCGTTGCAGGTGGATTGTAACAGGAAGTACGGTATGAGTGCGGAGATGACGCTGAACACCATTCAGGCTTTGTATGAACGGAAGTTCACCACCTATCCGCGTGTGGATACCCAATACCTTTCAGACGATATCTATCCCAAGTGTCCGCAGATTATGAACGGTCTGTATCAGGTAAAAGTGGCTGGTGTGGCTCCTTATGCCGACCTGGTGCGCCCCCTAGGCGGTAAGCCGTTGCCGAAAACGAAGCGGGTGTTCGATACGAGTAAGGTGACCGACCACCATGCGATTATTCCTACTGGGGTGATTCCGCAGAACCTTACCAATATGGAACAGCATGTCTATGATCTGGTAGCACGACGGTTTATCAGCGTGTTCTATCCCGATTGTAAGTACGCTACAACAACGGTATTGGGCGAGGTTGACGGGATAGAGTTCAAGGCTACAGGAAAGGAAATCCTGGATCCGGGATGGCGAATCGTATATGCACAGCCGTCGTCTCAGCTTCCCACAAATGACGAAGAGAAGAAGGAGGAAGAGGAGAAAACGCTGCCAACCTTCGTAAAAGGGGAGAGCGGACCGCATGAGCCGACGCTCACAGAGAAGCTAACCACCCCGCCACCTTATTATAACGAGGCTTCTTTGTTGCGTGCCATGGAAACGGCAGGAAAGTTCGTGGAGGATGAGGAACTTCGTGCTGCCATGAAGGAGAATGGTATCGGCCGACCGTCGTCGAGGGCGGGTATCATCGAGACCTTGTTCAAACGTAATTATATCCGCAGGGAGAAGAAACGTTTGGTGGCTACACCTACGGGCATTGAGCTGATAGACATTATCAAGGAGGAACTGCTGAAGAGCTGTGAGCTGACGGGTATCTGGGAGAAGAAACTCCGTGATATCGAGCATCAGCAATATGATCCAGCGCAGTTTGTCAATGAACTGAAGGAGCAGATCACTGCCATAGTGAATCAGGTGTTGGCCGACAATTCCAACCGCAGGGTGACGCTGATGCCCGACAAACCATCGGGCAAGCGCAGTAAGCCGAAGCAGGGAGGAACACAATAAAACGTGCTTTCTCTCGTTTATAGGATATGATGCGCAAGTATTCAGTGTTTTTACTCCTGTTGGTTGTCCTGTTCTCTTCGTGCGGTGCCGATCTGAACATGAAGAAGGGTGAGAAGTTCCTCGCCATCGGTGAGTATTACGATGCGGCAGAACAGTTCAAGCAGGCTTATTCAAAGACTTCCTCCAAGGAACGCGACCGTCGTGGACAGATTGCCCTGAAGATGGCTCAATGCTATGAGCGTATCAATTCCTCACAAAAAGCGATTGCTGCTTACCGGAATGTCATCCGATACAAACAGGATGATATCAATACCCATCTTTCTTTCGCCCGTCAGTTGCTTCGCAATGGTAACTACAAGGAGGCAGAAAAGGAGTTCTTGGGTGTGCTCGACTCTCTGCCCGATAATGAGTTGGCTCGTAACGGACTGGAATCGGCGCGTACAGCTCCTGAGATCAAGCAGATAGGATCACGCTATACGGTGAAGAAGATGGATATCTTCAATTCCCGCAGGGCCGATTATAGTCCGATGCTCTGCGGCGACGAGTACGATCAGCTCTTCTTTACTTCCACCCGAAAGGAGGCACAGGGCGATGAAGTCAGTGGTATCACGGGTGCCAAGGCGGGTGATATTTTCTTCTCGCAGAAAGACGACAAGGGGAAGTGGACCAAGCCGCAGACCATTGAAAGCGGTCTGAATACGGAATATGATGAGGGTGCTTGTTGCTTCTCAACCGACCAGCGGGTAATGTATCTCACGCAGTGCTCTACTGATCCGGATTATCCGCGCTATGCTACCATCGTTACATCGAACCGTTCTGATGCTGCATGGGGTGCACCCTCCAAATTGGAGATTTCCCGAGATACATTGTCAAGCTTCGCCCATCCTGCTGTTTCGCCCGATGGGGAATGGCTGTATTTCGTCTCTGATATGCCAGGCGGCATGGGTGGTATGGATATCTGGCGCGTCAGACTGACAGCTGCAGGACTTGGTGGCGTGGAGAATGTTGGCGCACCGGTGAATACAGAGGGTGATGAGATGTTCCCGACCTTCCGTCCTAATGGTGATCTGTATTTCTCTTCAAACGGTCATCCGGGCATGGGTGGACTGGATATCTTCATCGCCAAGGTGGATAAGAGTGGAAGATATAAGCTGGAGCATCCAGGCTTCCCTTTGAACTCACAGGGAGATGATTTCGGTTGTACCTTTGAAGGACTGCGGAACAAGGGGTATTTCTGCTCGAACCGCGGTGACGGTCGTGGCTGGGATCATATCTATAGCTTTGAGAATCCAGAGATCGTGCAGACACTCAAGGGCTGGGTGTACGAGATGGACGGCTATGAACTGCCTGCCGCTCAAGTGTATATGGTGGGTAATGATGGAACGAACCTGAAACTGAGCGTGAAGGGTGACGGCTCGTTTGAACAGGAGTTGCAGCCGGGCGTGGATTATATCTTGTTGGCTTCGTGCAAGGGTTACTTGAACCATCGGGAGGAGATCTGCGTGAAACCGGCCAAGGAGTCGGAGGAATACACGTTGCAGTTCCCATTGGCCAGCATCCGCGTTCCCGTACTCATTGATAATATCTTCTACGATTTCGATAAGGCCACGTTACGACCGGAGTCGGCTGCTGCATTGGATGAGCTGGTGGGCATGCTGAACGAGAATCCTAATGTAACGATTGAATTGAGTGCCCATGCCGATTATCGGGGTAGTGCCGACTATAACAAACGACTGTCGCAGCGGCGTGCCGAATCGGTGGTGAACTACCTCATCGCACATGGTATTCCTAAAGAACGACTCACCCCCATGGGCTATGGGGTGGAGAAACCCAAGACTATCCGGAAGAAACTAACAGAGAAGTATTCTTGGTTGAAGGAGAACGATGTGCTGACAGAGGAGTTCGTGAAAGCACTGAACGATCCTGAGAAAGAAGAGATTTGTAATCAGCTGAACCGTAGGACGGAGTTTGTGGTGTTACGTACCACCTACGGTATGTTTGATGAGAATGGACAGCTGAAGAACCCACCAAAGAAAAAAGAGAAAACCGTATCAGATGAAGACGACGGTTTCCTCTTTATCGAATAATATTTGTAAGTATTTACTTCCAACGCTCTGAGGTAACCACTATATACCCGCCTGTCATCACCAAGGCGAGGATAGTGAGATAGACAATCAACGGGTTCTGCTGATAAACCATATTTGTAGTAGCATCAGCCAACAATCCGAAGAAGGTGCCGAAGAGTGTCCTTAAGCCCTTGGTGTAATACAACAGCAGGATGCCGAGAACGGAGCAGAGGACAGTCCAAATGCGGTTCTTCTGCCAAGCAGTCTGTGGCAGGTTTCTCATCACACGATGGGTGAAGCCGTTGTCCTCGACTTCTACATGATGGTCCGAGAAGAAACTGTTTACCAGTGTCTCATCCTCTTCCGTTACCATAATCGGTTCGTTGGTTACGGTTTCTCTGTATTGTTCTTTTTGCTTATCGTCCATATCCATTCTCACTTAAATAGGTTGCTAGTTGTTTCTTTCCTCTTGAGAGGTGTGATTTTACGGTGCCTTGCGGCATTCCGGTAATTTCAGAGATCTTGTCGATAGGTAGTCCGTCCATCATCTGTAGCGTGATACAGGTACGTTCGTCCGACTTGAGTGTTTTTAGTGCGTCATAGATATCCATGCGCAGCGTGGAATCGGAAGGTCTTTCACTAACGAGTCGCATGGCTGTTGTGTCGATATCCTCAGTGATGTGCTGCGAACGACGGTAGTCGTAGAGCACGTTATAGGCAATGCGGTAAAGCCAGGTGGAGAACCCTGAGAGTCCTTTGAAACTGGCAATCCGCGTATAGGCTTTGATGAAGGTCTCTTGGGCGAGGTCATCGCTGAGCGGTCCGTCTCCCAGCGTCTGGCTCAGAAAGAACCGACGAACAGGTGACTGGTATTTCCTGACAAGTTGGTCGAAAGCCCGCTTGTTGTGAAACACCGCCACCTGCGTGACGAGGGAGAGATCGCTGTTAACCTTCATCTTAATACATACGTTTCTCAGGCATGATAATCCAAAGAATTGGATATAGGATGATTCCGCAGAACACAGTGAACAGGGTGAGCACAGCATATGCTACACGTACCACTGTGGGGTCGATGTTGAGATACTCTGCGATTCCACCGCAGACGCCTGCGATAACTCTATCGTTTGATCGTAATAATTTTTTCTGTTCCATGATTAAATGGGGTTAATGGTATAATGGGGTTAATGGGTAAAACAGATGACCGAAGAACTATTCCACGGGAGGGTTGATGTTGTCATCATACCTGTCGCGTTTACGGGATGAGGTCTTGGAAATCACGGCCTGACCTACACCATAGAGGGCAACGAGCCAGCCGATACCTGTAAGCGCATCTGCTCCTAAACATTTGAACAGGATAGCCAAACCGATACCTAAGAACACGTTCTTGATGCCTTTCTTCCAGAGATAATCGTCGTTCTGATATTCTGTGCGCACCAGTTCCTGGGGAATCTGTTGTCCGCTTTCCATAGCCTTCTCTGCCAACTGGTAGCGTTGACGCCTGTTCTTGAAGATCAGATAGATGATAAAGGCAACGAAAATAAAGGGCGCCAGAACGATGAAGAGGACCATGATCACGGCCAATATGGCTCCAAGACCACCTCCCACCAGATCTGTCATGTCGTGGGGTGACAAAAAGAAGTCGTCATCGTCTTCGTACTCATCAATATACACAGGAGTTGATGTTCCTGCCGTATCGGTGGAAGTCGTGTCTGAGTAGGCAACGATACCAGAAGAATCGGGTACCGATGTGGGATTCACCACCTGTGGGTGATGACGGTGCTTCTGTGCCTGTATCGTGACGGGAGCAAGCAGTGCACCTGCCAATAGGATTGTAATTAAATACCTTTTCATGCTTTTGTCTTTTGTTTGTTGATTCATTACTTTGTCTGTTAGACGATAATGATACACAAAAAGTTGCATCAGCATGAAAAAATTAGAAAATTCTTCTGGAGATACGCAGGTTCAAAACAGGGAAGACTTTAAATCCTTTGAAGAAACGGACATATGATCCGATGTCGCCACGGATGCCATGCACGTCTTTTGCGAGGTCAACACCGTCGTGGGTGATGATCTTTGGTGTGCCTCCCCATGTCATGAAACCACATTCAAAAGCGAAGTTATAGAGCTTGCCGGTCTTCGGTACTTCTGAACCATATCCGAACCCCAGATAGGGTTTGAAACGGTTGGCCTTGACCTTCACCTCCATCATGGCCTCTTCGTTAGGATAACAATAATAAGGTGTACCATCTTTGAAATCGCCTAAATGCACACCCATGCGTCCGTATTGCTCGAATCGTTTAATTACCTCAGCATCATCCTCGTAATGCGGGTCGAACTTAATGGCGTATTCGAATCCTCCTACACTGGTCGTCACGATGGGTTCGCCAGCCACAACTTTATCGTGAACGTGGTTATAAATTCCTACCGCTACCAGACTGCTCATATCCTCATAGGCATTATAAGCCTTGGCGATTTGCTCGTTACCATAGTAGAAACCGGCGGTAACAAACCATTTCTTGTTCGGGAAGGGGAAGACATCAACCAGTACCTTGGCATTGTAGTACGTAGGACGACCATACATTTTTATATTACGGTCGATCTGGTAACCGGTAGCTTGCTTGAATACCTCCGACATCTTGTCGAATTTCGTCACAATCTTGTTACCGTTCTTGTCCTTCTCGGGGTCATTCTTTAATCCAACCCTGAAGTTCATGGATTTCTTGAACGATGGCATGACAGCAAAGCCGGCACGGATTTGCACCATATCGCTGGCAGGCATGGCCAGTTCAGCGCCGATACCTGTCGTACCTGTCGTAATAGCTACATCAAGATGATTGAATTGGTTCCGGTATTCCGCCCCCGCACCTGCGGTATAGATATCTGAACCATGGTAGGTTCCTACATCGTTTTGTGCCTTGGCCGAAACAACACTCATGATGAGTAAGGCACAATATGTTATCATTCTGATTCTTATCTTCATATTCATCCTTTCTTTGTAAGTAGAAGTTTCATTTCACAATGTGCGTGCAAAATTAAAAGATTTTTCCCGAATCCCCAAGTTTTTCTTGAAAAGATTCATCATGATTCATCTTTATTTTGTATCTTTGCGAAAAGTTCAAACAATCATTTGCAATTATGAGAATAAGAAGATTCTTATTGATCATCATCGGTTTGCTGACCGTATCGATGATACAAGCGCAGCCACTTCTCAAGACACATGTGGAAACGGGTGATGTTGAAGGAGTGGTTGACGGACCGCTTGCTGTTTATAAAGCGATTCCTTATGCAGCTCCGCCTGTTGGAAACCTCCGTTGGAAAGAACCTCAGTCCGCAAAACCTTGGACAGGAGTATTGAAATCGGATCAATTCGGCCCCTGGCCTCCACAGCCTACTCGTCCTGGTCGTACAGCCGACATGATGAGCGAGGACTGTCTTTATCTGGGTATTGCTACGCCTGCCACATCGGTCAACGACCGTCTGCCCGTAATGGTATGGATTCACGGAGGTGGATTCCAGACAGAACATTACGGCGGTGACCTGTGGAAACATCTTGCCATGCGAGGGGTGGTGGTAGTCAGTGTGGAGTACCGAACAGGTGCCTTGGGCTTTATGGCTCATCCTGAGCTCACCAAGGAATCGAAGAATGGTCATTCAGGTAACTATGGTTTGTTGGATCAGATCTTCGCCCTTAAATGGGTGCAACGTAATATCCAGAACTTCGGTGGTGACCCCTCGAAAGTAACCATCTTCGGAGAGAGTGCCGGCGCCATCAGTTGTAGCATTCTTTGTGCTTCTCCCTTGGCCAAAGGACTCTTCCGTGCAGCCATCAGTCAGAGCGGTGGTTCTTTCGCACCATGGCAGGATGGTAACAGAACATTGGTGACCAATGCCTCGCAGAAGGGTGCAGAGCAGCATGGACTCGCCTTTCAGAAGCATCTGAAGAAGAAATCCCTGAAGGAACTGCGAAAGATGGACGCCATGGCCCTTTGTGGAAATGACGTAGGGTTCGGTGGCTTCTGGCCTTGTGTGGATGGGTATGTAATTACCGACGACCTCTACCGTCTTTATGAACGGGGGGATTATAACGATGTGCCTGTTATCGTGATGACCAACTCTGATGAAGGTGCTTTGTTCTCGAGAAGTATAGAACCTGAGGATTACCAGAAATCAGTGCGTGCCACGTTTGGTCCCTTTGCAGAGGAAGCCTTGAAGATTTATCCCGGTAACACGGTTGATGAGGCTTTCCATGGCAACGGTGATGCGTTTCGTGACATGGGCTTTGCCTGGCCTTCCTACGCTTGGGTGAACTTACAGTCAAAGACGGGTAAGGGTGCTGCCTATGCAGCCTTCCTTGCCCAGCCTTCTACACGCAGCTTCTCTGGTGACCCGCGTCGTCGAGGAGTGGCACATGCTGATGACATTCTCTACCTGAATGGTGAGTTCCTGATGCAGCCTGACAAGTATCCTGCTGAGTCGGCGTTGGCAGAAATCATCCAGCAGTACTGGGTGAACTTCGCCAAGACGGGGAATCCCAACGGGAAAGGTTTGCCTTATTGGCCTACGTTTGATGCCTCTAAACCTACCACGATGCAGTTCAGTAATGGTGCTTCGTTAATCATGTTGCCGAATCGCGAGAAGATAGAATTCGTGGATCGTTTCTATCAGTGGGTACGGAGTGAGACGGAGAAACAGCGGAAATAACCGACGGATTTTCGTGAATGCGTGCAGGATTTCGAAATAATAGTTGTAATTTTGCACCATCAAGAATCAACGGAATGGAGTTACCTGGGGATTTCATACAATACATGGAAGGATTCATGGGGGAGTCCCTATGGACGGAGTTGCGAAGCGGACTCATGGAGGAGGCTCCTGTGAGTATCCGTATGAACCCGTTCAAAGCGCAGGATATGACAGTTAATGAAGGCACTCTCGTGCTATGGTGCCAACAAGGATGGTATCTGCCTAGTCGTCCTGTCTTCACTTCCGATCCGTTGTTCCATGCCGGGGCCTACTATGTGCAGGAGGCATCATCGATGTTCCTAGACACAGTGCTTCGCGAATATGTCAAGGAGCCTGTAACCATGCTCGACCTCTGTGCGGCACCCGGGGGGAAATCTACTGTGGCAAGGGCCGCTCTTCCTGAGGGAAGTCTGCTGGTCAGCAACGAACCCATCCGAAAACGGGCCCAGATCCTCATGGAGAATATCCAGAAGTTCGGTCATGCGGATGTCATCGTAACGAATAATTATCCCCACGACTACGCCTCCTCAGGACTGCAGTTCGATGTGATTTTGGCAGATGTGCCTTGTTCTGGTGAGGGCATGTTCCGTAAGGATGCAGAGGCGATAGGGGAGTGGAGCAGACAACAGGTGGAGAAATGCTGGCGCCTGCAGCGTGAAATCATCACGGATATATGGGATTGTCTGCGCCCTGGAGGACTGTTGATTTATTCCACTTGTACGTTCAATGCCTTGGAGGACGAGGAGAATGTGCGGTTTATCAGGGATGAACTGGGTGCGGAGGTGCTTCCTGTTACCGTTGATCCTTCGTGGAACATCACAGGATCATTGGTTCCGGATTTCCTAGAACCCGTCTATCGGTTCCTGCCTGGTAAGACGAAAGGCGAAGGACTGTTCATGGCGTTGCTACGAAAAGAGGGAGATGCTGTGAATACAGGTAAGCGAAAGAACAAAGAAAAAGATAGAAAAGAGAAGAAAACAAAGATAGAAGTGCCTGCAGAATGGCTGTCGCAAGCCGATGACTACGACTATGTCCAGTCATCTGGTAAGGTGATGGCCATCCCACGAAGGTGGAAAACTTTCTATGACCAGGTAGCAAAAACCCTTCATGTGATGCATGCTGGTATCACCATCGGTGAGATGAAAGGGAAAGACCTGATTCCGGATCAGTCGTTAGCTCTGTCTATAGAACGTGACCCGCAGGCTTTCCCAACGGTGGAACTATCGGTTGATGAGGCTCTCGGCTACTTACGAAAGGAAACACTTCCAGGTTTGTCTGACAGTCCTAGGGGCTATACATTAGTAACCTGCCAAGGTCTTCCGTTAGGTTTCCTGAAGAACCTCGGCAACCGCACGAACAATCTCTATCCGCAGGAGTGGAGAATCAAGAGTTCGCACATTACTGCTCCCTGTCAAATCATTCATCGAAACAAATAACAAAACGATATGAAACAATACTTAGACCTCTTAAACCGTATCCTGACGGAAGGAACGCAGAAAGGCGACCGTACAGGAACAGGTACGGTGAGCATCTTTGGAAACCAGATGCGCTTCAACCTTGATGATGGCTTCCCGCTGCTCACCACCAAGAAACTCCATCTGAAATCCATCATCTACGAACTGCTGTGGTTCCTGAAAGGAGATACGAATGTGAAGTATCTTCAGGAGCATGGGGTGAGAATATGGAATGAATGGGCTGACGAGAATGGAGAACTCGGTCCTGTATATGGTCATCAGTGGCGTTCATGGCCCGACTATGACGGAGGTACGATTGATCAGATCCAGTATGTCCTCGACCAGATCCGCAACAACCCTAACTCCCGTCGTATGATTGTGAGTGCATGGAATGTAGCAGAGGTGAACAAGATGGCCTTACCACCTTGTCACACCATGTTCCAGTTCTATGTGGCCGATGGCCGACTCAGTCTGCAACTCTACCAACGCAGTGCCGACACCTTCTTAGGCGTGCCGTTCAACATCGCTTCTTATGCACTGCTCATGATGATGATGGCGCAGGTAACAGGATTAAAACCCGGTGAGTTTATCCATACCACAGGCGACACCCATCTCTATCTGAACCATCTGGAACAGGCAAAGCTGCAGCTGACGAGAACACCACGTCCTCTTCCAACCATGCGCATCAACCCCGATGTGAAGAGTCTGTTTGATTTCCAGTATGAGGATTTCCAGTTAGAGAACTATGATCCATGGCCGCATATCAAGGCGGAGGTGTCTGTATAGTTGACGGTTAAAGTTCAAAGTTCATAGTTCATAGTTCAAAGTTCATAGTTTATTATGGCGATAAATTTGATTGCTGCGGTAGCAAAGAACAGGGCGATTGGTTATCAGAACAAGCTGTTGTACTGGCTGCCCAACGATTTGAAACGTTTCAAATCGTTAACTACCGGTCACACCATTATCATGGGAAGGCGCACTTTTGAGAGTCTGCCCAAGGGCGCATTGCCCAATAGAAGAAATGTAGTATTGAGTAGAACCACGAAAGAGCTTCCTGGTTGTGAGTGTTATCCTTCCCTTAAAGAGGCGCTGCGCCATTGCGGACCAGAGGAGGATATATATATAATAGGTGGCGCCAGTGTATATAAACAGGCAATCAGCGTAGCCGACCGCCTGTGTCTTACTGAAGTCAACGATGTTCCTGCCGAAGCAGATGCCTTCTTTCCCCCTTATGATGACTGGGTAGAGGAATGGAAAGAAGAACATAGTACCGATGAGAAACACCGGTACGAATATGCTTTCGTGAATTACATCAGGAAGTAAACCTTACCTTTGCTTATTCATCCTCCTGGGGGAAGTCATCAACCGGCAACTGACGGTTGAAGGCTGAACCGAAGGAGATGATGGTCTCACTGCGAGACAGTCCTAACGGCTGCAGCTTGTCGTGGATGATGTTCAGCAGGTGATGGTTGTTCATGGCGTAGATCTTGATGAACATATCATAGTCGCCTGTGGTGTAATGACACTCCACCACCTCAGGAATCTCCAACAAGGCTTGTACAACACTATCGAACTTTTCCGGATCTTTCAGGTTCAAACCGATATAGGCGCAAGTCTCATAACCAATCTTTTCAGGGTCGATAATGAACTGCGATCCTTTCAGTACACCTGAACTGGTGAGTTTCTGAATACGCTGATGGATGGCAGCACCACTGACATTGCATTCGCGTGCTACCTCAAGAAATGGGACACGGGCATCCTTCGCAACCATACGAAGAATCTTCTTGTCCAGAGAATCTAATTGATGAGCCATTCTTTTTAAGTTGTTTGATTGCAAAGTTATGCTTTTTTTTTGATAATTGCAACAAATCAAACAAAAATTTGCACGATAAGTTATTATTTCGTGCTGGATGATCGTTTTTCGGCAGAATAGTTAATCTGATGCGCCTTTGCCTGTCTGAGGGCTTGCTTCACATCCGTAATGGTTCCCATATCGGTTTGCTGGTCGGCCTTGATGCTCACGGTCATGGCTTGCAAATCTTCTGCAGACATCCTTCCTCGCTCAGATTCGATATAGGCGGGAATACTTTCTACATCCGCGAACTTATCATTCAACTGGATGCGAATCTGTCCGTCGTTACTTCCCACCGGCTTACCTATATATATATAGGTGACGGATGATTTCTTGGTAAGACGAGTCAGTTCCGTTCCTTGAGGCATCTGATACTGTACCTTTACCGGCGTGCTTCGCATATGGGTAACAATCATGAAGAAGAACAGCACGGTGAAGATCAGGTCGGGCATGGAAGCCATGTTCAGACCGGGTATCTCATGGTTGGAATGTCTGCGGAACATGTTCATTCCTCACCTCCTTTCGGATAGGTTTCAGCAATGCGCTGGGGGTAGAGGGCTCGGAGCGAATCGCGTTGTTCCTCGGAACACTGGGCGAACGATCGTCCGAACATCTTCTGTGCTCTTCGTTCCCGTAGCTGACGGTAGGCGGCAACGATCTCGTTCTGCATATTGAAGTAGGTGTTGTAATTGGCTTCCCGAGCCACCTCTACAGAAACAACGTGCTGTTTGCGGTCAGGACAATGCTCCACGAAATCCATCACCTGCTGTCGTACCTGTTGCAGTGTTACTACGCTATCGTTGATGCTTAACTGATTATCTGCTGAAATCGCCAGTCTGATCATGTTACTCTTGTCCATATCTATCACCTGTTCCTCCTTCTCATCGTCAAGAGGCGGCAACTGTCGCGACAATCCCTTGTCGATATCCATAGAGGTAGTGACCAGGAAGAAGATCAGCAGCATAAACGAGATGTCGGCTGTTGATGTGGTATTCAATACCGGCATGCTATGCTTTCTCCGACGGAACATGTTCCCTCCTTTCGCTTTCCACATGCGATTTCCGGCTCAGTCCTGACATACCGTAGATGAAACAGCCTACAGCAACCACAATCAGGATGCCCGATGTATAGATGAACATATCAGAGATCTTGAGCCAGAACGAATCCGTATAGAGTTTCTCTCCCAACTGAATCGGCTTAGAAGAACCCAAGAGGAACGTCAGTAGCAGACAGACAACCAGCAGAGCGGTCACACCATATGCAATCTTCGTCACAGGGATATTGTTCACGATATTCTGCGAACGGTCACGCTTCTTCAGCGACCGTACGGCCGACCATATCGTGATGACCGTTGTGACCAGGATCACCAGGTATATCACCACCAGTTCGATGTCTATCAGCATGTCGTTCATCAGCGTGTCAGCTTGTATTTCATGATGATGTCAAGCAGTGAGATGGCACTTTCTTCCATCTGACTGGTCAGGTGTTCGATCTTCGAAAGGATATAATTGTAGAAGATCTGCAGGATCAAGGCTACGATGATACCGAAGATGGTGGTGATCAAAGCCACTTTCATACCTGATGCTACGATGGTAGGACTGATATCGCCCATTTCCTGAATCCTGTCGAAAGCCAATACCATACCGATTACTGTTCCTAAGAATCCCAATGAGGGAGCCATGGCAATGAACAGGGTAATCCATGAACAGCCTTTCTCCAGATTGGCACTTTGCACAGAGCCGTAGCTCACAATGGAACGCTCCACATCTTCCATCGACTCATTGATGCGCATCAGTCCTTGATAACAGATGGAAGCCACCGGTCCGCGGGTTTCACGACAGATGGTCTTTGCCTCTTCTATCTTCCCGTCCATGATTTTCTCTTCCAGATCGCCCATCAGCTTCTTGGCGTTGATCTCACTCAGACTGAGGTAGATGATGCGTTCAATACAGAAGGCCAGACCTAATACCAGTACCAAGGCCACCAACGACATGAAGGCCGCATTTCCGTCAAGGAACGTCTTCTTCAGTCGTTTGTGCACTCCTCCCTCTTCATCGTCCAGCATACTCTCATCAACTGCCTCAACAGGCAGACTGGCATTCAGAGAGTCGAGGGCTGTGGAGTCGGATACCGCTACCACAGAATCATTCAACTGCTTTCCGTCTTGAGCGGAAACCACCAAGGGAGTAATAAGAAGAAGGAAAATCAAAACGAGATGTTTCATAAGCAAAACAATTAGCGGAGAGAACAGGATTTCCTCGGCCTTTTGCCTCGGAGCTTTGAATCCTGTCTTAATCCTGCGGAGAGAACAGGATTCGAACCTGCGAACCAGTTTTGCCGGTTACACGCTTTCCAGGCGTGCCTCTTCAACCACTCGAGCACCTCTCCAAAAAGACGAGTGCAAAGGTACTACAAATAATTAAGATTCTAAATATGTGTCGGGTGTTTTATTAAAGATTAACAGTTTTCATTGATATCTCTTTCCTGGGATTTGGTTTTTCGCTTACTTATTGGTTAAAATCTTCATATTCGAGCAAACAAATTCATTTGTTTCTTTCTCACTTAATCAGATTTTTCGTACCTTTGCCCCAATTTAATTCATACAGGAAATGAGAAAGCTTTATATCATGCTGTTCTGCATGCTGACCATGTCGGCTGAAATGCTGGAAGCAAAGGTGCTGCAGAATGTATATGCACGTAAGACAACTTCGTTGAACGGAGAGTGGCAGACAATCATCGACCCCTTTGATGCGGGGTATTACGACTATAGAATGAATGCCTCACCCAACGGCTTCTTCAAAGACCAGAAACCGCAATCGAAAGGCGACCATGTGGAATACGACTTCTCTGAGAAGGAAACGCTGAAGGTGCCGGGCGATTGGAATACACAGCGACCTGAACTGCTGTTCTACGAAGGAAGTGTATGGTATAAGAAAACCTTTAAGTATAACCTGAAGAAGGACCGTCTGCTCTATCTCTATTTCGGCGCTTCGAACTACCAGACGGATGTCTATCTCAATGGCGAAAAGATAGGAACGCATATTGGTGGCTTCACGCCTTTCAACTTCGATATTACCGATAAGGTGAAGAAAGGTGATAACTTCATCGTTGTGAGAGTGAATAACGACCGTCATGCAGAAGGTGTGCCCACACTGAACAGCGACTGGTGGAACTATGGTGGTATCACCCGCGACGTGATGCTGGTGGAGACACCGATGGCTCATGTGGACGACTATGAGATCCGTCTGCAGGAAGGTTCGTACGAGAAGGTGTTGGTGAAAGTACGACTGAACTTAGCTGTGGCTAACGTGAAGATCGAGGTGAACATCCCAGAACTGAGCATCTTTGAACGGATAACGACCAATCAGAGCGGTGTGGCTCAGATTGTGCTGGATGCCGATCCCGAACTGTGGTCGCCTGACCGTCCTAAATTGTATGATGTGGAACTGGTATGCGAGGGCGAACATCTGAAAGATCAGATAGGTTTCCGCCATATCGACACCAACGGAAAGAAGATCCTGCTGAACGGTAAGCAGGTTTTCCTGCGTGGTATCAGTATTCATGAGGAGGCTCCTTTCCGCTCAGGACGTTGCACAACAGAACAAGATGACAGCGTACTGATTGAATGGGCGAAGTTCTTAGGATGTAACTTTATCCGTCTGGCTCACTATCCGCATAACGAACAGATGGTGCGCATGGCCGAGAAAGAGGGCTTGATGGTGTGGAGTGAGATTCCTGTATATTGGACAATCCAATGGGATAACCAGGAAACCTATAACAATGCCTACCGACAGCTTACTGATAACATCCAGCGCGACCATAACCGTTGTGCTGTCATCGTGTGGAGTGTTGCCAACGAAACACCGCGAGGACAGGCTCGTGATCATTTCCTGACAGGTCTTGTTCAAAGGGCTCGCGAGTTGGATAACGACCGTTTGGTCAGCATGGCCATGGAAACGGAAACGCATGATAATATCTCTACCGTGGAGGATAATCTCAGTGATCTGGTGGATATCCTCAGTTTCAACAACTATCTGGGATGGTATGGTGGAAAACCGTCTGACTGTGAGCGCCGTAAGTGGTTCTTTGATCAGGACAAGCCCGTGGTGGTGAGCGAGTTCGGTGCAGGTGCCGTGGCTGGTCGTTTTGGCGACAAAGACGAGAAGTGGACTGAGGAATATCAGGCTGAGGTGTATCGTCAGACACTGAAGATGTACGACAAGATCTCGAACTTCGCGGGCTGTACTCCTTGGATCCTCATGGATTTCCGTTCGCCGCGCCGACAGTTGCATGGCACACAGGATTTCTTCAACCGCAAGGGAATCGTTTCTGACAAGGGTAGAACCAAGCAGGCGTTCTATGTTTTGCAGGACTTCTACAAGAAGAAAGGTGCGTTCAAGCACGTGAAAAAACAATAGAAAGAACCGTCCGAACCATTCGGACTAATTCATTTCTCACTTTTTCCCAACGTGGGAACAATTTATTCCCACGTTGGGAACTTTTTATTCCCATGTTGGGAACTTTTTATTCCCATGTTGGGAATTATTACTTCCCAGCCTATCATCAGGAAGTTTGTAACGGGCAAACTCATTTTTTTTTGTTTTTTTTGCACTCTTCCGTGCAGTATTTTGTATATTTGCAGTTTAGAAGGTAAAAGAGATACAAGTATGAAAAAGTTTTTATATCTGATAGGGTTGATGACCTGTATGTGTCTGATGGCCACCTCGTGCAAAAGTGAAGACGAGGATGATATCAATAAAAGTGCTCCTGATGGAACGTTTTACCAGATGGGCAGCGTGTTAAAACAAGGACATTACTCTGGTTATTGGATAGTGAATGGCTTTCCTGCTGACAGCTGCGAGATGTCATTCGACGGTACGTTAATAGGCTTTTCCAACATGCCTGTTACCACCATTTTGCGTGAGGCACATCTTGGTCTTGTGCCGTTTTTCAAGAAGCAATTAGGTCCTAGCATTATCAATGATAAGGACATAATAGTAAATAATAGGGGATTTGTTGTAAAACCTGTTCTGAGTGGCGTTTCTGCGAATAATGTATACATCTCGAGCTCTTTCAAGGAAAGCGGGTCCGCATCTGCTCACCAAGGTCTTGCGGCAAACATGGACCTTGAGGATGTGAGTTATTTATTCTCTGCCACAGACGGTGAGGATACATGGTATTACGGTATTGTGTTCAATGAAGATAACTATGGTGTACTCAGCAAAGAACAATCATCACGTGTCATCAAGTTCACCATTAAGCAAATCATTGAATATGATCCTCCACATTATGAAAGAAGGGTTTGGGGCAACTTGTCTATACCTCTCATATTCATATCTAACGACTTGTAGTGGAAACAGAGAAACAGTTATTGTTCAGGATAAAGGATGGGGAGCGCGGAGCACAGCGGAGGCTGTATGAGCGCTTTGCCGGCTATCTGATGGCGGTGTGCCTGCGGTATCTTACCGACAGGGAGGCCGCAGAGGATGTGCTGCAAGACTGTTTCGTTAAGATACTTACCGCTGTCAATCATTTTGAATATCGTGGAGAGGGATCGCTGAAGGCTTGGATGACAAGGGTGGTGGTGAACGAATCGCTGTCGTACCTGAAACGGAATGAGCGGTTCTCCCTAAGCGATGAGATTCCCGATGAGGTGGAAGAGGAGGCACCCGACATAGGCTTTGTGCCGCTGGAGCTGATGCAAAGACTGATTGAGGAATTACCAACAGGTTATAGGGCGGTGTTTAACCTCTACGTGTTCGAACAACTGAGTCATAAGGAAATAGCCGAAGAGTTAGGCATCAAAGAGAAATCATCATCTTCACAGTTCTTACGAGCAAGGATGATATTGGCAAAGAAAATTAAGGATTACATAAAACAACAAACAAAATGAACGAGAAAGAGTGGACATCAGAGCTTCGCAAGCGGATGGCAGACTATGAAGAGCCTGTCAACGACGAGCTATGGGAGCGCATTGAAAGCACTCTTTCTGAAAAGAGTGGTTCTCAAGAGATAGTAGGTGCAGGTCCTTCCAAGGTTGAAGAGGCAGGTACTCCTTCAAAGGAGAAAGCCCGCATCGTACCTTTACGACGTTGGGCTGCTGCCGCTGCTGCCTTACTGTTAGTTGTTGGCGGCGGTTATTACATCCATAAAAAGGTAAATACTGGGGCACCAGTGGTGGAAACGGCCGCAATCACAGAGAAAGCAGGGCCCACGGAAACCCCAAGAGAATTAGATACACCAGACAATATAGATACACCAGATAATCTAGATAAACTAGAAAACCTAGAAAACCTAGATAAACTAGCGCATCTAGATAATCTAGTTAGCCCATCCAGCCCACTAAGCCTATCCAGCCCATCTCATCCATCTTCCCCATCGCTAAACATTGAAGAAGAGAAGCAAGAGCTTATCAATCATGAAGAGAGAAAGCAAGATGAAGATTTGAGAGCGAGCCAGTCGACTGAAACATCGACCATGGCACGAAACGATGGTAATGAGCGTATGCGGAAGCTGGAAGAAAGTTCTCAGTCTGTCTCTTCGGCTTCCCATCGCTCTTTGGGTTATGAGCATTCCCAAACAATAATGCCCAAGAAGCAAGAGCAGCCGAAGATGTCGGCCATGCTCTATGCGCAGAATGCGATGGGGGGTAACGACTTGCATCGTGATCCTGTATTGATGAGTTTGGACAAGGCGGCGATGTATAGCGAGGTTGAGCAGATAAGCTATTCGGTTAATACACGCCATGCTCCCATTTATCTGTACAACTATGAGGAGATCACGAAACATCATCAGCCCGTGACGTTCGGTCTGTCGTTGTCGTATCCGCTTACTTCCCGTTTGTCGGTATTGTCAGGTGTCACCTATACCAAACTATCTTCCGATTTCATCCAGAAGATGAACGATACCAAGGTGGTGAACGAGCAGGAGCTGCATTATGTTGGAGTACCCGTGCGACTCAGTTATCAACTGCTTTCATGGAAAGGCTTCTCCTTGTATGGCATTGCCGGAGGAGCAGCTGACATGAATGTGAAGAGTTCCTATACCACTGAAGGTGTGAAGGGTAAAGCCAGGAAAGACCGTGTGCAGTTCTCTGCTGATGCTGCTGCAGGTGTGCAGTATCAGGTACTGCCCCAGATGGGTTTGTATGTGGAGCCAGGCGTGAAATACTATCTCGACAATAAGAGTCGGGTGGATAACTATTTCAAGGATCATCCTTTCAACTTCAACCTACAGGTGGGTGTTCGCTATGAACTCTCACGATGATAAAAGTGAAAATAAATCGGAATTTGTTTCATCAAACTATTGTTCGTATCGATTTTTTTTGTATATTTGCATTCAAACAGTAACGGAATAACATTTAACTAAAAATCACTAATAAACGAACAATAGTAATCACATGAAAATCGGTTTATTTATCCCGTGTTATGTGGACGCCGTGTATCCAGAGGTCGGCGTAGCCACATACAAACTCTTGACAAGTCTTGGACTGGATGTGGAATATCCGCTCAACCAGACCTGCTGCGGACAGCCGATGGCGAATGCCGGATTTGAGAAACAGGCGATACCATTGGCGGAGAAGTTCGAAGACAAGTTCAAGGGTTTTGACTATGTCGTTGCTCCGTCTGTGAGCTGCGTGGCATTTGTGAAAATCAACTATCCCCGTTTACTTAAAGGTAAGCATGAATGTACTACATCCGATAAGATTATGGATGTGATAGAGTTCTTGCATGATGTGGTGAAAGTGGATAAGCTGCCAGGGCAGTTCCCACACAAGGTGAGTCTGCATAACTCCTGTCACGGCGTTCGTGAACTAGGACTCAGTTCTCCCAGCGAACAGAACGAGCCAAAGTTCAACAAGATCAAGGATCTTCTTGAACTGAAAGAGGGAATCGAAGTAGTTGAGCCGGAACGACCTGATGAGTGCTGTGGCTTCGGTGGAATGTTCTCTATTGAGGAAACTGCAGTATGTGAGCAGATGGGTAAAGACAAGGTGAAACGTCACATGGATACTGGGGCTGAATATATTACCGGTCCCGACTGCTCTTGTCTGATGCATATGGCTGGTATAGCTAAGAAGCAGGACCTGCCTATCCAGTTCAAACATGCCGTGGAGATTCTTGCGGCAGGAATATGATTTGCTTTTCGTGATATCGATAAAACGATAAAACGAAATGACGTGATAACGAAACAACGATAACTTATGAGTACAGCACATAGTAACGCGGCAAAAGCGTTTTTGAAGAACCAGAAATATGCGGGCTGGCACGACGCCACGTTCTGGTCGGTTCGCACCAAGAGAGATAATATGGCCTACGGACTGGAGGAGTGGGAGCAGCTGAGGGAGAAGGCTTCGCAGATCAAACGCCACACCATCAGTCATCTGGATGAGTATCTGGATCAGTTCGCCACCAATGCTGAGAAGAACGGTTGTATTGTTCACTGGGCGAAGGATGCCGAGGAGTTCAACGAGATTGTCTATGGCATCCTCAAGGAGAATGAGGTGAAGAAGATAGTGAAGAGTAAGTCGATGCTCACCGAGGAGTGTGAGATGAATCCTTATCTGGAGAAACATGGCATTGAGGTGGTGGAGACCGATTTGGGTGAACGCATCATCCAGCTCAAAGGACAGGCACCGAGTCATATCGTGATGCCGGCCATCCACCTGAACCATGACGATGTGGGCGAGCTGTTCGAAGAAAAGCTCGGAACGGAAAAGGGGAACCATGATCCTACCTACCTGACTTATATGGCACGACTGAGTCTGCGCAACGAGTTCCTTACTGCCGATGCGGGAATGACGGGTGCGAACTTCGGTATTGCCGAAACGGGTGACATTGTGGTATGTACCAATGAAGGAAATGCGGATATGTCCACTTCTTGTCCGAAGCTGCATATTGTTGCCATCGGCTTGGAGAAGGTGATTCCCAACTACGACTGTCTGGCGGTCTTCCAGCGTATGCTCTGCCGGGCAGGTACGGGTCAGCCTACAACCACGTTCACTTCGCATTTCCGCAAGGCGCGTCCTACCGCAAAGAACATGCATATCGTGTTGGTGGATAACGGCAGGAGCGACTGGATTGCTAATCCCGACCATTGGGAACTGCTGAAGTGTATCCGCTGCGGTAGTTGTATGAACACCTGTCCTGTGTATCGTCGTTCAGGAGGTTATTCCTATTCTTACTTCATTCCCGGTCCGATTGGCATCAACCTGGGTATGCTTCGCAACAAGGAGAAACATAGTGGAAACGTGAGTGCCTGTACCTTGTGCCTGAGTTGTCAGACCGTCTGTCCTGTCAAGGTAAACCTGGGCGACCAGATCTACCAATGGCGCCAGCAGTTAGATGACTTCGGTACGGCGAATCCGCAGAAGAAGATGATGTGCAAGGGTATGGGTGTGCTGTTCGGCAGCAGTGGTATCTATAACACCGCTATGAAGTTCGCCCCGCTGGCCAACTGGGTTCCTGGCGCACTGATGCAGAGTGGTATCAACCCATGGGCCCAGAGCGGTCATAAGATGATGACCTTCCCCAAGAACTCGTTCCAGGAACTCTGGCGGAAAGGAAAGGTGAAGTGAATTGACGATTGATAATGGATAATTGACAATTAAAAGCGTATGAGTACAAAGGAAGAGATCCTGTCGAAGTACAGGAAAAACATACATCAACAATTTGATATGCCCGACCTGACCGATATCAGGGGTATTACTTATGCTGATCCTCTTGCTCAGTTCATCTCCATGACACAGTCGGTGGGCGGCAAGGTAGTGGAACTGGAAGCAGGAAAGGATATCAATGAACTGATTAAGGAATTGTATCCTGATGCCAAGGAGATTGCAAGTAACTTACCTGAGATTACTATTGCTACGCGTAATCCGGATACCATCGGCTCGGCTCAGGCATTGAACGGAACAGATGTGGGTATCATCAGGGGAATGTTCGGTGTAGCTGAGAATGCCTGTGTGTGGATTCCACAGCAGATGGTGGAGAAAGCGGTATGCTTTATCTCTGAGAATCTGGTGATCTTACTGAAGAAGAGTGAGATAGTGAACAATATGCACGAGGCCTACAAGCGAATCGAGTTCAACGACTATGGTTACGGCACGTTTATCAGCGGACCGTCGAAGACAGCGGATATCGCACAGGTGCTGGTGATGGGTGCTCAGGCTGCCCGTAGCGCCACGGTGGTTCTCGTCTAAGGCATCAACGGAAACGATTGAGGAGGCTGACTATCTGGTCGGCCTCTTCTTGTTTCATGGCGGGATGACAGGGCAGACTCAGTTCCTGACGATGGATTCGTTCGGTAATCGGGAAGGATAGGTCGTTCCATTCCTTGTAGCATGCTTGCTTATGCGGTGGGATAGGATAGTGGATCATGGTCTCCACCCCGTTCTCTTTCAGATATTGCTGGAGCTCATCACGTCTTTCACAAAGGATGGGGAAGATATGATAGACACTCTTAGAAGGTGTAGGGAGAAGTATTTCCGGATGCTTAACGTTGTTGATATAGTAATCGGCAATGGCTTGTCGGCGCTGATTATCTTCATCCAGGTGTCTGAGTTTCACATCTAACATGGCTGCCTGTATCTCATCCAAGCGGGAGTTACGACCTTGGTAGTCGAAGACATATTTCTTCGATGAGCCGTAATTACCTAATTCCTCGATGATCTGTGCCAGTTCCTTATCGTTGGTGGTAACAGCACCCGCATCTCCCATGGCACCTAAGTTCTTCCCGGGATAGAAGCTATGGGCAGCGGCATAACCCAAAGAGCCGGTCCGTCTCTTTTGACCATTGTCCATTGGCGCGAAGCACCCATGTGCCTGAGCATTGTCCTCAATGAGTTTCAGGTGATGTTTCTTGCAAATCATCCCGATCTTCTCGGTATAGGCACATCGCCCGTAGAGATGAACAATCATCAGGGCTTTGGTACGTTCGGTAATGACCTCTTCAATCAGTGAATCATCAATCTGGAAAGTGTCGATAGAAGGCTCCACCAAAACAGGGGTCAGACCGCATTCGGAAATAGACAATATTGATGCGATGAAGGTGTTGGCGGGTACGATGACCTCATCGCCAGGTTGCATGACACCTTTTTCTATATAGGCACGCAGGATCAATGTTAATGCATCAAGTCCGTTGGCAACCCCCACGCAGTATTTCGTTCCTATATAGGTCGCATAGTTCTTTTCAAAGCGTTGGGTATGTTCACCTTTCAGATACCAGCCACTGTCCATTACACGACCAACAGCTTCGCGTAACTCCGCATCGTAGCGGTCATTAATCTGTTTCAGGGGGAGATACTTAATCATAGCGTCAGCAAATCAAACTTGTCACTTGTCACTTTTAACATCCCACTCGTAAATATCATAGCAGAGTCCCCGTCCGCCATAGCCTTCCTTCTGGAACACCAGGCTCTCATTCAGTCCACTGCCGTCAGGATGCTCGGTAGAGCGCCCGAAGTCGAAATAGGGATAATCACGATAATCTTTGAAGATCTGGTCATAGAGAAGATCAATCACTCCCAGTTTCTTTCCCTCTGGGGAAGCCGAACTATACTGGGCATGAACCACCTGGGAGGAAATATACAGAACGACACCTCCTAATACTTTACCTTCTCTTACCGCTTGGTAGAGTTGGATGTTCTGAGGAAAGCGTCCATGCAGTAATTCTATTTCCTGAAGAGAGTGAACTGGCTTTACTCCGTACTTGTTCATGAGGTTATCTGCCAGCACCTGCCAGAAAACCTCATAATGGTTGGAACGTTCTACGACAACACCAGCATTCCGGGCACGGACAATACCACGGCGGCGAACCCGTTCCCATCGTAAACCTGCAGAGAGATAGATGTTGGTGGCAAAGTCCCTTGCCACGATACGAGCATGACACTCATGGTAGAGGGCATAGAGATCCTCTTCAGCCGAAAGACGATGGTAGATCCACGGAATTGCCTTGTAACTGACATGACGAATACCTTGAGAACGCAGATAGTCATTCATCTCCCGGAAGAGATGCATGGTCTGGACAACCGTTAGACGGGGACTCATCACCAAACCGCCATAGGTAAGACCGTTGTGAGAGCAGAGTGTATCCCCCGACTGATGGGCAGGCAGTACTGCTAACAACCGACCGTCTGAATAGAACATCAGCGAATGGTCGCAGAAACGGTCTGAATGGTAGTCCATATACCTTCGGTCGAAGAGAAAGACACCATTCTTCGACTCGGCAACGAACTGATTCCATTCGTCAACGTGCTCAGGAGTATATCGTCTTATTTCGAACATCCGATGTATTCTAGGAACTCGTCGTAATCATAGATATAATCATCCTCATCATAAAGTTCAGAAGCCAACACAAGACATACGGCCCCTGAAGAGAAATCGTCTAGGGTACGCCAGGTGTTGGTGTCGATCAGCAGTCCTTGCCATGGATGGTTCAGCAAGATGGTCTTTTTCTCATGACCGTTGTCGAGTGTGACATGGAACGAACCGCTGAGGGCAATGACAAACTGCTGGAGTCGCTTGTGGGCATGACCGCCCCGACTTTCTCCTCCAGGAACATCATACACCCAGTATGCCCGCTTGATGTCAAACGGAACATCTTTCATCTGTTCGGCCACTGTGAGGTTTCCACGTGGATCGACGATCTTTGTCAGATTGATGATTTTTCCTAACATATGCTATTTCTTCATATAAGGGTCGGTACCCAATACGGTTGCAGCCAATCGTTTGGCTTTGTCACGCAACGCATTGACATCATCACCAACCTCTCCGTAGCAGAGGACAACACCCATGCGGCGTCCCTTATGAGCTTCGGGCTTACCAAAGAGACGGATACGAGTGCGGTCTTCCTTCAGTGCCTCCTCAAGGTTGTAGTTAAACAGAGAACGGTCAACTGGCGTCTTTGCTTCTTTGGGTGAGAGAATCACGGCGCTGGCCCCCGCATGTTCCAGATGGATGGCAGGAATGGGCAGACCCATCACGGCACGGAAGTGCAGTTCGAACTCTGACAGGTTGGTGGTATGACCAAGGGTAACCATTCCTGTGTCATGGGGACGCGGTGAGAGCTCAGAGAAGATCACCTCACCTTGTTTGGTCAGGAAGAACTCCACACCCCAGATGCCAGCACCTGTCAGAGCCTTCGTCACTTGGTCGGCCATGTGCTGTGCCTGCTTCAAGGCTGCCTCGGAAATCTGGTAGGGCTGCCAGCTCTCACGGTAATCACCCCCTTTCTGTACATGACCGATGGGAGGACAGAAGAGGGTAGGACCGTTCTTTTGCGTCACGGTGAGCAGCGTAAACTCCGATTCGAAGTCGATAAACTCCTCGATAATCACTTCCTTGACATCACCGCGACTGCCTTCCATGGCGTCTTTGAAAGCCTGTTCCAGTTCATCATCATTATGAACATAACTCTGTCCGTGTCCTGATGATGACATCAAGGGCTTCACCACGCAGGGGAAACCAATCTCGTCTGCTGCTGTCTTGAACTCCTCGAATGTCTTGGCATAGAAGTATTTTGCAGTGCGCAACCCCAATTCTTTTGAAGCCAGGTCGCGGATGGCACGACGGTTCATCGTATAATTCACTGCACGGGCCGATGGTACCACCTGGATGCCCTGTTCCTCGAACTTGAAGAGACGCTCTGTACGAATCGCTTCAATCTCGGGCACGATGATGTCGGGCTTGTGCTTGTTCACCACCGCCTCCAGGGCATCACCGTCGAGCATGGAGAACACCTCGCGCTCATCGGCCACCTGCATGGCAGGGGCATTGTCGTAGCGGTCGCAAGCAATGACATACTGGCCGGCACGCATGGCGGCAATCACGAACTCCTTGCCCAGTTCACCTGAGCCTAAAAGCAAAATCTTTTTCATCTGTTGGCGTACATGTTATCGTAATACTTCTGATAATCACCTGATGTGACATTATCGAGCCACTCCTGGTTGTCGAGATACCAACGGACGGTCTTCTCGATACCTTCCTCGAACTGCAGACTTGGTTCCCAACCAAGCTCACGCTGCAGCTTTGATGAGTCGATAGCGTAGCGGAGATCATGTCCGGCACGGTCGGTAACAAAGGTGATGAGATCCATGTCTTCGCCTTCGGTACGTCCCAGAAGACGGTCAACGGTCTTGATGACGACCTTGATGATATCGATGTTCTTCCACTCGTTGAAACCTCCGATGTTGTATGTCTCGGCAATCTTTCCCTCATGGAAAATCAGGTCGATGGCACGGGCGTGATCTTCCACGAACAGCCAGTCGCGTACGTTCTCTCCCTTACCATATACGGGCAGAGGCTTGCGATGACGGATATTATTGATAAAGAGAGGTATCAGTTTCTCGGGGAACTGGTAAGGACCGTAGTTGTTCGAGCAGTTCGTCACCACAACAGGCATTCCGTAAGTGTCATGGTAAGCACGTACAAAATGGTCGGAAGAAGCCTTGGCGGCCGAATAGGGTGAGTGAGGATTGTACTTCGTTGTCTCCACGAAGAACTTGTCGCCATAAGCAAGATGGTGCTCAGCACTGCTGGCTGTTGTAGTAAACGGCGGCTCGATGCCTTCTGGATGCGACAGTTCCAATGCACCGTACACCTCATCGGTAGAGATATGGTAGAAACGCTTGCCCTCGTATTTCTCTGGCAACGACTCCCAATAGAGCTTGGCAGCCTGGAGCAAAGACAGTGTTCCCATGACGTTGGTCTTGGCAAAGGTGAAGGGATCCTTGATACTACGGTCCACATGACTCTCTGCTGCCAGATGGATGATGCCGTCCACCTTCTTGTCTTGCATCAGCTGGTAGAATGCATCGAAATCACAAATGTCCATCTTCACAAACTCGTAGTTGGGCTTATCCTCAATGTCCTTGAGATTAGCCAGATTCCCCGCATACGTCAGCTTGTCAAGGTTGATGATGTGGTAATCCGGGTATTTGTTCACAAATAGGCGCACCACATGACTTCCAATAAAGCCTGCGCCACCGGTAATGACAATCGTTCGCTTCATATCTTACTATTTTACATTATTTACTATTTCACAATTTACCACCTAAAGTGATCACTTCTAAATCTTTGAATTCATTTCCGTCGATAGTGAGTCGGATAAGTGTGCGCTCCTTGTGCCAGCCCTGCAGTCCTGCGGCTCCGGGATTGATATGGAGCAGGTTGAGCGTCTTGTCGTACTTCACCTTCAGGATGTGCGAATGTCCGGCAACGAAGAGTTGCGGCGGATTAGCGAAGAGGGTAGAGCGGATACTGGCATCGTAGTTGCCAGGGTAGCCGCCGATATGTTTGATGAGCACATCCACATCCTCTATCTTGAACCGGTTGAGCTCACGATACATCAGTCTGAGGTCTCCACCATCACAGTTACCACAAACAGCACGGAACGGACGGAAGGCAGCTAACTTCTCTGCCACCTCAACACTGCCGATGTCGCCGGCGTGCCAGATTTCGTCGCAGGGCTCGAAATAGTGAAGATACTTCTCGTCCCAGTAGCTGTGCGTATCGCTGATGATGCCGATTTTCTTCATAATCTTCTTTCTAGTTTTCTAGTTTTACTAGAGACACTAGTTATACTAGTTTCATCTTTTCTTTAATAAATGCAGCAATGATCTTCTCTGTCTCCTCGTATCCGAGTAAGCTGGAATTGATACAAAGATCATAACTCTCTGCGACCCCCCATTTCTTACCTGTATAGTAATTGTAGTAGGAAGCACGGGCACTTTCCTTGGTCTTCAGAATCTTCATCGCGGTATACTCATCACACTCGTCCCTTTCCATGACCGCCTTCAGTCTGTCTTCTATATTGGCCGTGATGAAGATGTTCACCACATTGTCGCGGTCGCGTAATACATAATCGGCACAGCGACCGATGAATATACATGACCCTTCGTCAGCAGCTTTGACGATGGCATCGCTTTGGAACTGGAACAGACTCTCTTGTGAGAACCGACTGTTGTAGAAATTATTGTCTCCTACATGTGGGGCATGCAGATGGAACAGTGATTTCAGGAAGCCTTTCTGTTCATCATTCTGTTCAAAGAACCGCTCGGAGAATCCGCTCTCCTTGGCTGCCAGGTTCAGAATCTCCTTGTCGAAAAGCTTACAGTTGAACTCTTCAGCCAGCAGTTTGGCGATGGCGTGTCCGCCCGCTCCTAATTGTCTGCCTACATTGATGATGATATTCTTATGCTGCATAGATCTGCTTTTGATGTTGTAGTTTGAATTTACGCATGTATCTGATCATGATGATCCAAGTCACGATGAAAGCCACGGTGTCGCTGGTAGGTAAAGCATACCAGACACCGTCAACCCCCAGCATAGGCGGGAGCGCTACTAACAGGGGTAAGAGGAAAATCATCTGACGTGACAAAGAGAGGAAGATGCTGATCTTTGCCTTGCCGATTGATTGGAAGAAATTGGTGATGACCGCTTGAGAGCCAATCAGTGGGAAGGCAATCATGTTGAGGCGGATACCTTTCACCGCCTGTTCTATCAGTTCTGCATCGGTGGTAAACAGACGGGCACAGGGATAGGGCATCAGCTCTCCCACCAACCAGCCAACAGCCATGATGGCAGTGGCAGATATCATGGACAGTTTCAGCACCTTCAGCATGCGGTCGAAATGCATGGCACCGTAGTTGTATCCTGCAATCGGCTGCATACCTTGGTTGATTCCCATTACAATCATAAAGAACAGGAACCCGATACGGTTGGCAATACCAAAGGCGCCTACTGCCAGGTCACCACCGTATTTCACCAGTGCCGTATTGATGAAGATGACGATAATGCAGGAGCAGGTATTCATAGCTAATGGAGAAACACCAATGGCCAGGATATTCTTGATGATACTCCAGTCAAGTTTGTAGATACCTCGCTTGAAATGCAGAAGCTCGTGCGGATTGGAGAACTGCTTGATCTGCCAACATAGAGCTGTGGTCTGTGACAAGATGGTTGCCAAGGCCGCACCGCGTATTCCCATATCCAAGGTGTAGATGAAGATCGGGTCGAGTGCTGTATTCAATACGACGGTGAAGATGGTGGCATACATGGCTTGCTTAGGCTTTGATGCTGCCCGCAGCAAGGCATTCATACCAAAATAGAGGTGGGTAAACACGTTGCCTAACAAGATGACAACCATGTATTCATGGGCATAAGGCAGAGTGTTGTCGGATGCTCCAAAGAACCGGAGAATAGGATCCAGGAACAGCAGACAGATAGCACCGAAGATGATACCTGTGATAATCTTCAAGACAACAGAGTTTCCCAGAATGCGCTGGGCCATGGAGTAGTCTTTCTGTCCTAATTTCACCGACAGATATGTAGAGGCACCTACACCGATACATGCACCGATGGCACCGCTCAGATTCATAAAGGGGAAAGTAATGGCCAGACCCGAGATAGCCATCGGTCCTACACCCTGACCGATGAAGATAGAGTCAACCATATTATAGAGAGACGAAGCCACCATGGCCACGATGGCTGGTATGGCATACTGCATGAGCAGACTTCCCACAGGCTTCGTACCTAATTCCAGTGTCGCAGATTTATTATCCATAGTGCAAAGGTACGATTAAGTGAGCGAAAAACCAAACAAAAGCTTGTTTTTGTTTGCTTTTCCGAACGAGAGTACCTTCGACGAAGTCAAAGGTACAGATAAACGAGCGAAAAACCAAAATATAAACCCGTTTTTTCGGTAATATTATAAATATGTAGTACCTTTGCACCACGAATACTATTTCTAAAAATCGTTTGTCTTTCTATGAGGAGATGGCTGAATGTGTTCCTGTTCCTGCTGTCAGCGACGATGCTGATGGCTCGAGGTACCGATCGGGTGAAATATCCTGGCGGTAAAAGCTACATGTTCAGAATTGAACTGAAAGACAAGAATGGCACAGATTATTCGCTCGACCGACCGGAACAGTTCCTTTCTCAGCGGGCGATTGAAAGGAGGAAACGTCAGAACCTTGATCTCGACAGTACCGACCTGCCCTTGAGTGCCCGCTATATAGAGGCGGTCTTGACAACAGGTGTCGAGATGGTATCCAAAAGCAAATGGAACAACACCCTGCTTGTTCGTACCAAGAAACAAGACGTGATAAAGGAGATCAGCAAATATCCTTTTGTCAAAGACGTAAGAAAGGTGTGGACATCCCCTGATTCCATCGAACGACAAAAGCCAAGGACGAACTATCATACGGAATTCAATCAATGGGATAATATCGACAATAATCCCGATGGCGTGACATACGACCAGTTGGAGATGCTGGGAGGTAACCGTCTTCACCGTCATGGCTTCCGAGGCAAGGGAATGGTGATTGCCGTTCTCGACGGCGGTTTTATGAATGCCGATGTGATACCAGCCCTAACTAAGGTCAGACAGCTTGGCTTTGCTGATTTTGCCCAGCCTGTGAACCAGGAGAGTATCTTCCATGGAATCGATCATGGTACGATGGTACTCTCAACCATGGCAGTCAATGAACCGGGAATGTTCATCGGAACAGCCCCCGATGCTGCCTATTGGCTCCTACGGTGCGAAGACACACAATCGGAAACCATGGTGGAAGAGGATTATTGGGCGGCAGCAGTGGAGTTTGCCGATAGTGCAGGTGTGGATGTCATCAACAGTTCGTTGGGCTATCATCATTTTGACGACCCGTCGCAGAACTACGACTATTGTCAGCTGGACGGTCTTTCTTCGATGATTTCCCGAACAGCCTCCATGCTGGCGCGAAAGGGAATGATCTTAGTGAACAGTGCAGGAAATGATGGAATGGGTACCTGGAAAAAGATCAATGTTCCTGCCGATGCGAGCGATATCATCACCGTGGGTGCAGTGAGCGCCAATGGAAATAATGCCGCCTTCAGCTCCATCGGTCCTACGGCCGACGGACGGGTGAAGCCTGATGTGATGGCCTTGGGCAGTCCAACCTCTGTCATCACTGGACGGGGGGTCATCAGCAAAGATATCGGCACCTCCTTCTCTGCTCCTCTGGTAGCAGGAATGATTGCTTGTCTATGGCAGGCCTTCCCGGATAAGACGGCGCTGGAGATCATGGAGATGGTGAGGAAAGGTGGAAACCGGGCCGACTGTCCAGACAATATCTATGGTTATGGGATACCCGATTTCTGGTCTATATATAATAAAGAAATACGAAAAGGAGGTGAGTGAGGAATGCCGATGGAAAAAGCGTTGACACTTTATGAACTGAACTCACTCGTACGGGAGACGATAGAAGAGGAACTTCACCAGGAATACTGGGTGGAGGCGGAACTGTCGGAAGTGCGTGAGGTGCGTGGCCATTGCTACATGCAACTGGTGCAGTATGATCGTTCGGAAGAAGGAGGAAAACGAAAGAGATACGAGAATACGCCTATAGCCCAGGCTTCTGCCAAATGCTGGCAGTCGTCATGGCAACTGCTTCGTCCGTATTTCGAAAAGGAAACAGGACAACGTCTGCATGCTGGCATGAAAGTGTTGCTACAGGTGTATGCACAGTTTCATGAAACCTATGGCTTCTCCTGGATCGTTACAGATATTGATCCCACCTACACCATGGGTGACATGGCACGGAAACGACAGGAGATTATTCGTGTTTTGAAAGAAGAAGGAGTGTTCGATCTACAGAAAGAACTGCCGTTGCCGCTGTTCTGTCAGCGCATTGCCGTCATCAGCAGTGCTAATGCGGCAGGCTATGGCGATTTCGTTAACCAACTCGAGAATAACGAATACGGTTTCCAGTTCCATACCCGGCTCTTTCCAGCCGTGATGCAGGGCGAAGACGTGGAGAAGAGTGTGATTGCGGCACTGGAGCAGATCTTCCGGGGGAGTGGAGGCATGGAGGCAAGGGGAAACGAGAATTCTTTCGACTGTGTCGTCATTATCCGCGGTGGCGGAGCGACAGCCGATCTTTCAGGTTTTGACACCTTGGCACTGGCAGAGAACGTGGCGAATTTCCCTTTACCTATTATTACGGGTATAGGTCATGAACGCGACGAGAGTATTCTCGACATGGTGTCACATACCAGGGTGAAGACACCCACGGCAGCTGCAGCTTTCTTGATCGACCATTTGAAAGAAGTGCTGGAGGTGTTGATCGATGCTCAGGAACGCATCACTCGTTATGCACAACAGAAACTCTCAACGCTCGATGCGCAACTCTCAGTGGTTGCTGAAGCGATACCACGACTGTTCTCAGTGGTTAAAACACGTCAGGATGCAAGACTCGATAGTATGCAGGAAAAGATGACAATGCTTATCGAACGCAGATTGGAAACGGAGCAACATCGTATTCAACTGGTTTCCGAGAAGGTAAAGAGCCTTGACCCGACACTTCTCCTCCGCCGTGGTTACAGCATCACGCTTCATGATGGCAAGGTAGTGAAGGATGTTGCAGCGTTGAGTGCCGGTGATGAACTCGAAACACGTCTTGCCCATGGAAGCGTTCGTTCCAAGGTGCTGCCTGATACAACCTAGAATTACTAGAAATACTAGAGTTACTAGTAAAACTAGAACCACTAGTACCACTAGTTATCATTAACCCAAACCCAAAGAATATGGAAGAGAATATCAAATACGAAGAAGCCTTTGCAGAACTGCAGGCCCTCGTGCAAAAGATGGAGAACGATGAACTCGATATCGACCAGATGTCGGAGCAGTTGAAGCGTGCACAGGAACTCATCCGCCTTTGCAAAGACAAGCTTACCAAGACCGACGAGGAAATCAAAAAGATTCTTGCTGAGAAGTAGGAAATCAAGAAAAACCTTGCTGCAAAGTAGGTTTTTGGGAAAAAGTTTGGCGTTCTCAACAAATATGCGTACTTTTGCGCATCTCTTTTAATTAGGATAATATGAAGAATATTGATTGGTCGAGTCTGTCGTTTGGCTATATGCCGACTGACTACAACGTGCGTTGCTACTATCGCGACGGTAAGTGGGGCGAGATAGAGGTTTGCTCCGATGAGTATCTGAAACTGCATATGGCAGCTACCAGCTTGCACTATGGACAAGAGGCTTTCGAAGGACTGAAGGCATATCGTTGTCCTGACGGTAAGGTGCGTGTGTTCCGTATGGAGGAGAATGCGGCTCGTCTGCAGAGCACCTGTCGTGGAATTATGATGCCCGAGGTTTCAACAGAACTGTTCTGTGAGATGGTGAAGAAAGTGGTGCGCCTGAACCAAGAGTGGATTCCCACCTATGAGAGTGGTGCCACACTCTATATCCGTCCGCTGCTCATCGGTACAAGTGCTCAGGTAGGTGTTCATCCTGCAAAGGAATACCTTTTCCTGATCTTCGTTACACCGGTAGGACCGTATTTCAAGGGCGGATTCTCCAGCAATCCATATGTCATCGTTCGTGACTACGACCGCTCTGCTCCTCTGGGAACAGGTAAATATAAGGTAGGCGGTAACTACGCTGCCAGTCTGTTTGCCAACAACCTGGCACACGAGAAAGGCTATGCCTGTGAGTTCTACCTCGACGCAAAGGAGAAGAAGTACATGGATGAGTGCGGTGCAGCCAACTTCTTCGGCATCAAGGACAATACCTATATAACACCGAAATCAACCTCCATCCTGCCTTCAATTACCAACAAGAGTCTGATGCAGGTGGCAGAGGACTTAGGTATGAAGGTGGAGCGTCGTCCTATTCCTGAGGATGAACTGGAGACTTTCGAGGAGGCTGGTGCTTGCGGTACTGCCGCAGTGATCAGTCCGATATCCTATATCGACGACCTTGACACAGGTAAGCGTTATGACTTCGGTCCGGAACCTGGTCCGATGTCCAAGAGACTCTTCGATACACTGCGTGGTATTCAGTATGGTACCATCGAAGACAAGCACGGATGGACGACGGTTGTCATCGAATAAACAATAGGAAGAGGGCGCTGAAAGGTGCCCTTTTTTAATGTTGTGTAATCTTTTTCTCCTCTTGTGTAATCAAATGTAATGATTTCTTTGGAGCGTATGTAGGTTTTCCCTACTTTTGCCGACGGAAACAGCGAGATCCGGACTCGTCACGTTACCTCCTGCGGAAAGGCCGTGGGGATTTTCTAACTAAAAACAATAGAACAATGAAAAGGACTATTCTGATGGCTATTGCAGCCTGTATGATGACACTTGGCGCTCAGGCGCAAGTAAAGAACAACGATGCATTTGACGTGGTGGAAGAGATGCCGGTATTCCCTGGCGGTATGCAGGGAATGATCAATTTCCTGAGTGAGAACATCTCTTATCCGAAAGATGCCCAGGAGAAGAAGATCAGCGGTAGGGTGATTATTTCCTTCGTCGTAGAGAAGGACGGATCGGTTAGCGAAGTGCAGACGGTAAAACCGTTGTACCCTTCATTGGATGAAGAGGCAGTGCGTATCGTTAAGAATATGCCGAACTGGATACCAGGTAAGCAGAAAGGTCAGACTGTACGTGTAAAGTACACTCTCCCCATCTCGTTCAGTCTTGATAAAACGAAATGAAATACTATACTATCATTACTCTGATTATCATTTGTGTGTTGTCGGGTTGCTCGCATGGGCAATCCGGCAACCATGCTGCTTTACTGCAGGTAGAGAAGATTATCGACGAGGATCCCAACAAGGCCATGCAGATGCTCTATGAGATGGAGAATATGCAACTTAAACCAGGGGAGGAGGAAGGAGCTAACGGGGATATTGAGCACTCACGATTGGATACAAAAGAGGACTCGGCCCTCTTCGGACTCCTGTATATTGCTGCTATACATAAGATAGGATTGGAGATACGTAACGACTCTCTGATTACGAACAGTGTGGATTATTATCGGCAGCAGAAGGAGCATACGCGGTTGGCCAAAGCACTGCTTCATCTTGGTATTACCCATCAGAGTAACGGTCGATGGAAGGATGCTGTGACTTGTCTGAAAGAGGCAGAGGGAATGATTGATGATTGCAACGACAAGGTGTTCTGCTACGATGTGTATGATGCCATCGGAAACCTGAATGCAGCAGCCAACTGCAGGGAGCTGATGCTAACCTATTATCAGCGTGCGCTGGCCAGTGCAACGGCAATGAACAGTAACTCCAGAAAGGCAGCGAGTCTGAACAAACTGATAAGAGCTTATATCCACCAAGGACAGCTCGATAGTGCGAAGGTCTATGTGGAACAGGCAAAACCCCTCCTGTCGTCGGTGGAGAGGCAGGTGCAGTCAGACCTCCTCGTCAGCTTCGGCTGTAATGCTTTGGAGGAGAAGGATACTGTTAAAGCCAAGCAGTATTTGTTGCAAGCGCTGGAGGTCTTCCCTAACGACTATGGTGCCAAGCGAATGGGTGACATCATGGAGGCGGAAGGAAAGATGAAAGAGGCCACTGATTATTGGTTTGAGTCGTTGAACACCGATCATATACAGGTAAGGATCGAGGCATATGAGAAACTGGTGCAGTATTATAGGAACCGTGAGGAATGGCGGGCACTTGATTTGAGTGAGCATCTGAACCGATTGTATCAGAGCATCCGTGTAAACGACAAGGCGGAAACCATCGCTGCCTTGCAGAAAGAATACGACCACCGTCTGGTGCAGCACCGTCTTTATCGGAATCTCTCCATACTGATTGGTACGCTTGTTGTCATGTGCATCATCATCGGTGCTTTCTATCATTATCACCGCAGGAAGATGAAAGACTACCGTGAGGTGCTCGCAAGGATTAAGGATCTGCAGAAAGAACTGAATGAAGAGCAGAAAGAACCGGAAACACCGGTCGATCTCTCGTTGATGGATACCTTGCTGAACGATGAGACTGTCCGTTACTTCCATCGTTTGGCCGACCGTGGTAAGGCTCCTGATGATGAGTCGTGGAAGGATTTGTACGATCTGATGAACCGGATTCTGCCAGATTTCTTAGGAATTGTGAACCGGAACGGAATGCTTAGCGAACGTGATATCCGTATCTGTATGCTGATTAAATTGCGTTTCATTCCCACAGAGATTGCCACTTTGATTGGAGAATCCCCGCAGACCATCACCAACCGACGTGCCCGATTATTAGGTAAGGTCTTTGGTGAGAAAGGAGGTGCCAAGGATTTCGATGCGCGCATCCAGAAATTGCAGGAGTAACAAGGGAAAACTCAAATAATTTTGGTTTTCCGCTCACTTAATCGTACCTTTGGCTACGCCGAAGATACTCTCGCTCGGAAAAACTCAAATAAATTTGGCTTTTCACTCGCTTATTCGTATCTTTGCAAGAAAAAGGAAGGTATGGGAAAAGGAAAACTGGCAAAGTTCGCTGATATGGAGCGGTATGAGAACGTGTTTCAATACCCGTTCTCTGTAGTTGACAATGTGCCGTTTGATATGAAAGGGCATTGGCGAGAACAGTATTTCCACAACGATAACCCCATTGTACTCGAGTTGGGCTGTGGTAAGGGGGAATACACCGTTGGTCTTGGTAAACTCTTCCCCGACATCAACTTCATCGGGGTGGATATCAAGGGAGCACGAATGTGGACCGGTGCAACGCAAGCCTTGAATGAAGGACTGAAGAACGTGGCTTTCCTTCGGACTAATATTGAGATCATCGACCGCTTCTTCGCCGAGGATGAGGTGCAGGAGATATGGCTAACCTTCAGTGATCCGCAGATGAAGAATCCGCGGAAACGTCTCACTTCCTCTTATTTCCTGGAACGCTACCGTCGTTTCCTGGTGAATGATGGTATCATTCACTTGAAGACCGATTCCAACTTCCTCTTCACCTATACCACCTATCTGGTGGAACACAATCACCTTCCACTTGTAGAGAAGACAGAAGATCTGTATAGTAATCTCCTTCCTTCTTCCTCCTTTCTCCTTCCTCGCAGTATCCAGACCTACTACGAATCGATGTGGATAGAGCGAGGACTCAATATCAAATATATGAAATTCCAGCTTCCCCGCGAAGGAAAGCTGGAAGAACCGAATATCGAAATTCCTTTGGACGAGTATCGCAGCTATAAGCGCGATAAACGCAGTCCGAAAACCACCGCATTATAATTCCAACGGTGTGTATTCCTTGCCAAACACCTTGGCCACAGCCTCGTAGGTGATCTTGCCATCTACGATGTTCACGCCTTTGCGCAGCGCTTCGTCATCCAGACAGGCTTTCTTCCATCCTTTATCAGCCAGTGCCAATGCGTAACGCAGTGTGGCATTGGTCAGTGCCATGGTAGAGGTGTTAGGTACGGCTCCGGGGATATTGGCCACGGCATAGTGCACGATGCCGTCAATGGTATATACCGGATCGCTGTGCTTGGTGGGGTGGGAGGTCTCGAAGCAGCCACCTTGGTCGATTGCCACATCAACCAATACCGTACCTGGCTCCATCAACTTCAGCATATCCTTGGTAATCAGATGTGGTGTGGCATCTCCGGGAATGAGTACGGAGCCGATGACGATATCCACAGTAGGCAGTTCCAAACGGATGTTATGCTCTGATGAATAAAGGGTGTGCACCTGAGGCATATCGGCAGCTAACCGTTTCAACCTCGGCAGCGAGATATCCGTAATGGTTACATCTGCTCCCATACCGATGGCGATACGGGCTGCAGCCTCACCAACAGTACCACCGCCTAACACCAGAACCTTTGCGGGTTTCACCCCAGGCACACCAGCCATCAGCTTTCCTTTACCTCCTTGTGTCTTCTGCAGGTAGTAGGCACCGTTCTGTGTGGCCATTCGTCCTGCCACCTCACTCATGGGAATCAGCAACGGCAGGGAGTGGTCTTTCTTCTCCACTGTCTCATAGGCAATACACACGGCTCCGCTCTTCAGCATGGCCTCCGTCAGTTCTTGTTCACAAGCAAAATGGAAATACGTGAACAGCACCTGTCCCTTCCGTACCAGCGGATACTCTGGGGCGATAGGCTCCTTCACCTTCACAATCAAGTCGGCTGTGGCATAGATTTCCTCAATGGTTCCAAGGATGGTGGCGCCAACATTCTGATACTGTTCATCACGGAATCCGCTACCTTCGCCAGCGGTGTGCTGCACAAACACCTCATGACCGTGTTTCACCATTTCTGCTACTCCAGCGGGAGTCATACCCACACGGTTCTCATTGTCTTTGATTTCTTTTGGAATACCTACTTTCATAATCGTATCATTTAGGTTGTAGATTTACATTCGCAAAGATACGAAAAAAACCGATAGGTTGTGTCAGCGGGTTACACTTTTTTTGTTGAAAAAAAGTGGAGAGCTTTTGAACTCTCCACTTGATGTTAAAAGGCGATGGGCAAGATCAGTTTCACTCCGATGTTCCTTCCCATGTTGTACACACCCGTTCGACCAGTAACCTCATTGGTATCGGCATATTTCAACCTACTCAGATGATTCTGGTAGCCACGGTTGAACAGGTTGTTGACAAAGAAGAATACGGAGGCAGTCTTACGACCTTTCCTGAGAATGTCGGTACCGGCATATATATTAAATAAGGTATATGACGGTGTGGCGGTCTCGGTGTCGTAAGCAGCATAGATATGATCCTGCTTCAGGTTACAGTCCATCTCGATACTGGCGTAGGTGTTGTTCAGCACCTTCCCGTCGCGAATGAAATCGTAGCGCAGGGTAGAGAGCCAGCGAGGAGCAGGGGTGAAGGGCAAGTACTTAGTATCTTCCGACTGATGAAGCTGGACACTACGAACATACGAGAAGGTGTTTTCGAAATGCAGGGGTTCTACAGGATGGATATGAAGGATGGCCTCACCACCGAAGATGCGGGCATCGCCAGCGTGATACTGGAATACCGGGGTGTCATCAACCACCGCTCCTTCCTTTCTTTGCAGGAAGATATAGTTGTCGATATGGTTAGCAAAGACGGCCAGCTGGGCAGATACAATGGCAGAAGAGTAGTCCATACCCGCATCAAACTGCCAGCTGTATTCCGGATCGAGCTGGTGATTACCGATCTCATACCGCAGTGTTCCCTCATGCTCACCATTGCTGCCCAACTCACTCATATTCGGTGCGCGGAATCCTCTTGAGAGATTCACACGGAAATCCAGATTGTCGGTGATGTTACAGATGGCTCCCAGACTACCTGTCATACCGTTGAAGGTACGTGAGAAAGTGGTGAAACGCTGTCCTTCTTCCTCTGTCCAAAGTCCATGACTATGCAGATGTCTCGTGTCGTAACGCAATCCGCCACTAACATGCCAGTTGCCGAACGAACGACAGGTGGTGGCAAACGCGCCGATGTCAAAGAGGTTATACGACGGAATCAGGAACTCTTCACCCAGATTCTCGGATTTCTGGTACATACCGTTTACACCAACCACGTTTTTCCATCCGTTCCACTCAGCCGACTGATAGTGAAGATCGTAGTTCAGGGTGTGCAGCTTGAAGTCAAGACCGCACTCGTCATAGTCCTCATACTCCTGTCGTCTGTTCTGCTGATAGCCCACAAGCATTTTCAGCGAGCCGTCGCCAATGAGAAGGGAGTTATCCCACACCGCCTTATAGTGGTGGATCTGCTGGAAGGGTGAGAGCTTACCGTACGACTTGATGTCGCCGCTTCTTTCCAGTTCACCTGTTTCCTCATCGCGTTCTCCTTCCACGATACCGGGAGTGAGATGGTAGTACGATAGTTTCAGATGCGAGTAACCCCAGTTGCGGTTCACGCCAAGGAGTCCTGAAAGCGCCCGTTCGCGGAATCGTGAGTTCGTGACATAGCCGTCGTAAGGATTCTTGTAGTCGTGTGCCATCTTCTCACTCCATCGCCAGTTCCAGATCAGTCCGCCCTGATTACCCGCGAAGTCGGCTGAATAGTCAAAGAGTCCGTTATTGGTCTGGTATTCCGATTCCACTTCTCCACTCATCATCCCCTTGGCCATCACAGGCTCATCGTGGAAGATGAGTACGCCTGCCATGGCATCAGAGCCATATACCAGACTGGCGGGACCTTTGAGAATCTCCACGGAGTGCACCCGCTGGGCATCTATCTCAATGCCATGCTCGTCGCCCCATTGCTGTCCTTCCTGTCTGATTCCGTCGTTCACCACGAGGATGCGGTTGAAACCCAATCCGCGAATCACGGGCTTGGAGATGCCGCTTCCTGTGGTAATCTGTGATACTCCCGGCTGTTTGGCCACCGCATCGATGATATTGGTGGAGGGAGTCATCTGCAGTTCACGGGGGGAGACAATGCTTACTGGCGATGGGGAGTTCCTGAGCAGTTCAGTACCCGTCAGACCCGTAACCACCACTTCGTTGATCATGGCATTGGCCTCTTTCATCACGAAGTCCATCTTATTGACCTTCCGCAAGTCAACATCGCGGATGATGGTCTGATGTCCCACATAACTCACTTGTATCGTGGTGTTCACAGCGGGCAGACCGGTTATGTTGTATTCACCTTTTTCATTGGTAATGGTTCCTTCTTTCAGTTCTGGAAAGAATATACTTACGCCAACCAGTGGCGCCTTGTCGATGTCGTCGGTAACAATGCCCGACAATGATGCCTTGCCTGCAGCTGTATCTGCGAATGCCATCATACAGATACTATGCAGCAAAGCGATGATAAAAAGTTTTTTCATTGCTTGTTTCTGTTAATGATCAATGTTCTGACCTATTGCCGAATGACAACAGGTGCTCAGTTCTTAACGATGAATCAGAAACAGATAGGAGGACCACGAAGGGAGATGCATGATGACTGACCGCTCTCTACTGCGACGGTTGACAGGTTGCAAACCATTCTGTCAACAGGAAGTAATGCGACAAGCATCACTACGGCTGCAGGCAGGTAGGGCAGGGCATGGAACTGACAAAGCAGACAGTCGTCAACGGAGAATGATTGTGCTGTTAGATGACCGCTATGGGGTACATGATGCACACACTCCACACAGGCATTTGCTTTCCCAGTCTCGTCATCATGCCAATGGAAGGCCGCCAACAACAGCATAGGCACGAATACTCCAAGTAGTATCCGTGAAAAACATCTTCTTCGCTGTTCAATGGTCGTCTTCTTCATTTCGGTTTGCAAAAGTAAAGAGATTAAATGGATTTGCCAAATGGTTTATAGATTATTTGCCAAAAGTTAGATACTTTTCACCCATCATGTAATATGTGCAGATCTGATAACCTGAATAACCATACATGTGATCCAGACCAGAATATGTGTAGCTGAGCGTGGCAGTATCCAAACCAGCATCTTTCAGACTTCTGGTACCGATCATTACCATGTTTACACCGATATGTCGACCTCTTTGTGAGGGCTTTACGGTGGTACAGCCTACACAACCCTGACCTTTCCCTTCTGTTTCGAAACCAACAATGAGTGTTCCTACGATTTCATGATTGACAATGGCCACCAGTACGCGTTCGTGGTCGTTAGAGACATAAAGATCTGGATTACGATAGTATTTAACGAAGTCCTCTTCTGCTTCCTGCACACATTTGATGATTCCTTCCACATCACTTTTGTTTGCCCATTTGTAGTGGCATCCGTTGATGGTATCGCCTACGTTGGGACTTTCGTTCGGGAAGTCTTTCAACGACATGCGCATATCGAAACAATTCGAGTCGTGCCAGCTGTGCTTGTAGCCTCGTCGCTCAAAGAAATCGCTCGCTTCTGTATTCAGGAAGTGGTACAGGTTCTCGTGCTCTGCTGGGAAATAGCGCTTACTAGTCGGTACGCCAGGCATCAGGTAATCATCACCAACACCCAACACCACCTTGTTGTATCCCTGTTCCCGTATAATATCTTCGGATTCGAGTAGCAGATGACTTCCGATACCCTGTCGTCGATAGTCTTCCCTCACCACCAACAACAGAATGGTGTTTTTGCGGATGAGGCTGACGGCAATCAGTTCATGACCGTCGTTCCTTTTCTCAATCCTGATATTGCTATCATGACCGATGATCTCCCTCAGCGTCTCTTCCTCTCTGCAGATATAGGAAAACACTTCTCTGTAAAGTTTGTAAACCTCTTCCATTGTTGTTGGGAATCGCTTCCTTATTCGTTAGCAAAGATAATACTTTTTCTTGTTTCTCTTGTTGACATCGACAAAAAACGTTACCTTTGCGCTCAAATTGAATGAAGGAGAACATGAAAAGGATACTCTTTATCTATGGAGGGGATGGGGTGGCTTTACTTGATCACGACCTTGAACTACGTTCTAGCTCGTTCTCGTTCGGATGTGCAAACAAGTTTGCATATCTCTCACTTGATCACGACCTTTTTCCCGTTTTGTATATATACTCCTTTCTTGGGCAGACCTGCAATACGACGCCCCTGTAGATCATAGTACATGACGTTGGGACCTATACCTGTTAACTGAAGTGGTGTAATGGCAGCAATGAGTGCACTATAATTGAAACTGTCATTTATAGGAATAGACAGCTCATCTTGATTTGGTACCGTAAAATCCCCATCGTATAGACATACTGTGCATTCGTTCTCGCTTCCGGCCATGACGGTGTGGTTTAGCAGAAGATGATACTTATCTTTCAGAACATTAACAATGTCAAAAAACAGGTGAGCCACCCGTTTGCCGTCTTTATCAGGTATTCCATCCGTAAGCACATTGATCACCATCGTGCCTTCTTGATCCAACCCCGCTTGAACATCTAAATAGTTGTAAACACTTGGTAGTACATAATTGTGAAACACACAATTAAGTTGCTTGTCAAAGTAATTATCAATGGCAAGACTTTGACTCAAGTCATAGCCTGGCTTGACGCTATTAGTGATCTCATAAGCCCAATAGTTCTGTGCCATGACAGGATAGCTGAAACCTTCTTCATTGGCTTGGTCCAGTGTAATCAAGTCGATTTCCACAACAGAGTGTTCCTTAAAAGATACTAATCCTATATCATGTCCTAGCACTGTTAGATTGTATTCTTCTTTGAGGGCATTAAAGATTGTGAAATAGATGTTGATAGGACAAATGCAAGTAGCAATCGTTTCACCTGTCCCTTCGTCAACATAAATAGCAAGATTCTGCTCATTTTCTTTACAGATCACCTTAATATCACCAAATGCACAATTGGCCTGGTAGTTATTTAGCTCTCCCAATATACCACTATCAATACGAGTTAGCTTGAGTGTAGGATGACCCATGACACTCTCGCCTCTAGCCTGATTCGCACAATTCGTGTTTGACACGTCACCCACTGTCACGTCTTGATTATCTTCTTGGGCAACACCCCCAACTTCTACTCCCAACAAAAAAACTAGAAGCATTACCCCTCTGAACAGCAAGGTATTCATAACGCAATTCTTTCTCATAACCTCCTATTATTGTTAGACTCTTTATCTTTATAAACGCGAAGACTGGGAAAACTTGCATCCGTAATTGTTAAAGTTTGTTATAACCACAGATATGTCATAGATACCCATTATTCGACACTGCAAAGATACAGATAAACGAGCACAATACAAAGAAAACGTGTTTTTTCTTTGCTCGAATGAAAGTATCTTCGTACCTTCGCCCCCTGTATGATGATTGTAGTTACAGTACTCGTGTACTTTGCCGTACTGATGCTGCTGAGCCGATGGACGGCACGGCGGTCGGATAACGATACCTTCTACCGCGGTAACCGACAGTCGCCATGGTATATGGTGGCCTTCGGTATGGTGGGCGCCAGCATCTCGGGCGTTACCTTTATCAGTGTGCCGGGAATGGTGCTGAAGATGGATATGACCTATATCCAGACCTGCTTAGGCTTTATCTTAGGCTATGCGGCGGTGGCGTTTATCCTGTTGCCCGTGTATTACCGCTGGAACATGACCACCATCTACTCTTATCTGCAAAGAAGACTGGGAAACAAGGCGCACAAAACGGGCGCGAGTTTCTTCTTGTTGTCGAAGATGACAGGTGCGGCTGTGCGTTTCTATGTGGTGTGCATCCTGCTGCACCGCTTTGTGGTAACCCCACTGTGGCCCGGCTTTACTTCTTTTGTCGTTACCGTTTTGGTGATGACGGCCTTGATATGGCTCTATACCCGACGGGGCGGCATCAAGACACTGGTGTGGACCGATACGTTCCAGACCACTTGTATGTTCACGGCCTTGCTGCTGATTATCTGGCAGGTGATGGGAAACCTGGAGATGAATGTGGGGGAGGCGGTGCAAGCCATTGCGGGAGATACCCATAGCAGGATGTTCGTGATGGATGACTGGCTCTCGCGACAGAATTTCTGGAAGCAGTTCCTGAGCGGTGTGTTCATCGTGATCGTGATGACGGGTCTTGATCAGGATATGATGCAGAAGAACCTGACGTGTAAGTCATTGCGCGAAGCACAGAAGGATATGTGCTCCTACGGTTTCGCCTTTGTACCGGCCAACCTGTTGTTCATGGCCTTGGGCGTACTACTGGTACTGCTGGCGCAGAAAGAAGGAATGGCATTACCAGAGAACGGTGATGATTTACTGCCGATGTTTGCTGCCACAGGCCGACTGGGTGAGGTGGTGGTGATACTGTTCACTATCGGTATTGTGGCCTCTTCGTTCTCCAGTGCCGACAGTGCGCTGACGGCCATGACCACCACCTATTGCGTGGATATCAAGGAAAGGGCAGGGGATGAACAGTTGAGGAAACGGGTGCATGTAGGCATGGCCGTAGTGTTCATGCTCATCATCCTGATGGTGGATGCGGTGAACAGCACGAGTGTCATCGACTTCATCTATATCCTGTGCTCCTATACCTACGGTCCGTTGTTGGGCTTGTTTGCCTTCGGACTGCTCACCAAAAGAAAAATAGGGCACGACAAGGTCGTACCCTATATAGCAGTGGCTTCGCCGCTGATATGCTATGCACTCAATGTCATCGTGGCGAAGACAACGGGTTATCAGTTCGGTTATGAGCTACTGATGCTCAACGGACTGCTGACGTTCTTCGGGTTGTGGCTTACCAGCGGTAGTAATGATCGTAGCGCCAGTCGTTCCGCCAGCTGTTGACACGATAGAAACGGAAGGTGGCCAAGTAACGACCGGTATCGTAGTCACGGAACTCCCCACGGAATTCATCCGACCAAAGGGTGAAATGGGTAATGGCTACATCGGTGCCGTCACTATAGCTCAGGTAGATAGTGCCGTTCTCAACCGTGTAGCGGAAGTTCACCACATCGGTGTAATAACCGTAAGCATCGAAGTCAATCTCCCTTCCACTTCCGCTGGCATACTCATACGGGTTCTGGTAGAACTCGATGCGGGCCCCATTGTAGGTGGTACCATGTCCATAACGGTCGAAATACTCGCCTCTGATCTCGCCTTCCCAAATGCCTTCGAGGTTGTAGGCGATATCATCATCGTCCATTTCACAGGAAACAAAGGTAAACGACAGCATGGCTATCATGACCATCGTCAGCATGGATGTAATGCGTTTCATGATTCAATAGGTATTTATTTGTTGCAAAGGTAATATTTTTGTTCGAAAAAATAGAAGAAAAACTGATTTTTATTTTGTTTTGTGCTTACTTATCCGTATCTTTGCAAGGAATAGTATAAAATCAACGAACCCATTAAAATGAAGACAGTTTATGATTTCTCTGTCAAGGACAGAAAAGGTAAGGATGTATCACTGAAGGAGTATGCCAACGAAGTGCTGCTCATCGTCAACACAGCCACAAAATGCGGATTCACCCCACAGTATGAAGAACTGGAGAAACTCTACGAGCAATACCACAGTCAGGGATTCGAGATTCTCGACTTCCCTTGTAACCAATTCGGACAGCAGGCTCCTGGAACCGACGAGAGCATTCATGAGTTCTGTAAGCTGAACTTCGGTACTGAGTTCCCTCGCTTCAAGAAGATTAAGGTGAATGGCGAAGATGCTGATCCGCTGTACAAGTTCCTGAAGAAGCAGAAAGGATTTGCAGGTTGGGATATGGAACACCCGATTGCACATATCCTCGACGACATGCTTACCAAGGCTGATCCCGATTACAAGACAAAGTCAGACATCAAGTGGAATTTCACCAAATTCCTGATTAACAAGAAAGGACAGGTGGTGGCACGCTTTGAGCCGACAGAGAAAACGGAGAAGATTGAACAACAAATCAGGGAATTACTATAATCATTGATGGAAAAGACAAAGTGTTTGATTATCGGTAGCGGACCGGCTGGATATACCGCTGCCATCTATGCCAGTCGTGCCAACCTGCAGCCTGTGTTGTATTGCGGACTGCAGATGGGCGGTCAGCTTACGCAGACTACTGAGGTGGAGAACTTCCCCGGCTATCCGCAGGGGGTTGATGGAAACCAGATGATGATGGATATGCGTGAGCAGGCGGAACGCTTTGGAGCCGACCTGCGCGACGGAATCGTGACACAAGTCGATTTCAGTAAGCCTCCTTATGTGCTCACCATTGATGACGGAACGCAGATCGAGGCCGACACGGTGATCATCGCTACGGGTGCTTCAGCGAAGTACTTGGGCTTGGCAGATGAGGAGAAATACCGTGGTCAGGGAGTCTCTGCCTGTGCCACTTGCGACGGTTTCTTCTATCGTAAGAAGGTGACTGCCGTGGTAGGCGGTGGTGATACGGCCTGCGAGGATGCACTCTACCTGTCGGGTTTGTGTAAGAAGGTGTATCTGATTGTACGTAAGCCCTTCCTCCGTGCCTCGAAGGTGATGCAGGAACGGGTGATGAATGCAGAGAACATCGAAATCCTCTTCGAGCATAATGCCATCGGTCTCTATGGTGAGAACGGGGTAGAGGGTGTTCATCTGGTAAAGCGCAAAGGCGAAGCCGACGAGAGTCATTATGATATTCCTGTTGACGGCTTCTTCCTCGCCATCGGTCATAAACCCAACAGCGATGTCTTTAAGGAATGGCTTGACACCGATGAGATTGGGTATATCAAGACCATCGGGAACACGCAGGCAACAAAAATCCCCGGCGTGTTTGCTGCCGGGGATGTATGCGATCCTGTCTATCGACAGGCGATTGTGGCTGCTGGCACCGGTTGCAAGGCGGCGCTGGAAGCAGAACGGTATTTACAAAGATGAGAAATGAGAGATGAGAAATGAGAGATATGATTACCACTAGGGCTTAGCGCAAATGCCATGTCTTGAAACTAATCATATCTCTCATTTCTCATTTCTTATATCTCATCTCTCATCTCTCACTTATCACTTTTCATAAATTGAACCAGCACATCGCACTTGCTGATGTAGCTGCTTACCTTTGACAGGTTGTCACGACGGAAATCGCTCAGCTCTTTCAGCGCCTGATACTGGCGTGAGTCTTTCTTTGTTACAAATTCACCTTTTTCCCAACTGTATTCCTGCCATTCGTCCAAGGGGATGTAGGCGAGGGCATACAGACTCTTCTGCTTCAGGTCAAAGTTATTCGCTGTCTTTGCTTCATTCAGATAAGTAACGGTTGCCTGCAGGAAATCCTTCTCAAGGGGATTCTGCTCATCGGCACAACTCCATCCGTAATGGGTAAGGAACCAGCAATCGCCTTTGAACGAGGCTTGGAAGAGGCGAACGGCGATGTCATAAGCCAGCTGTTTCTTCTGGGCAATATCACCAGTCAGCAGATGCTTGGCCTGCAGCTGCTGCATCTCCTTACAGAACGCCAGTTTCTTATTCACCGTAATCTTACCCTTACCCGGTCCGTCCTCACCACTCGAGAAACCTTCGTTCTCGCGATCATTGAGCCAGGGATCCTTGGTGTAGTCGCGGTTTGCCATATACCAACTGATGTTCTGGTTCTCGATGAACTTCAGCGGTACCTTCTCCAGATACTTCGCAGCCTCTGTGAAATTACCCTCTGCCAGGTATTTCGTTCCGATGAGGTCGTTGAAATAGTCATTGTCGTGGTTCACCTTACCAATAACATACTGCTCCAGCACATCCTTCTGACTACTGCTCAGGTATTGGAAGTAGGAAAGGGTTTGCTCGGCAGTTGACTTATCCAAGGCATTGTAATAGTACTCACTGCTGTAGTTGTTGTTCCATGAGGAGGGGTCGTTGTCGTACCCGCTTCGTTTGTTAAGACCCAGCAGGGCTGTCGACAGGTTCTTGTTACCCGCTTTCTCATAGCAGGGAGAGAGTCCTAAGTGCACGATACGATCCCATGCGTAAGCATAGTAGCTGTCTTTCGAGAGGTTCCCCTCCAGCCACTGCAGTTCGTTGACCACATAGCTGCTGTATTTCTTGTCGAGTTTCGGACTGCCTGTTGAGGCGAGAAGACGGATGCAGCGCACATTGTCTTTCATGCGCTGTGTACCGTTGAGCTTCTGTGCCTGATCAAGGTCGGCCATGGCTTCGTCGTATTCCCCGAGCAGGTAATGGAGGAGTCCTGTGGCCCCCTTCCACATACAGGGGTACTGCGATTTCTTGCTCTTCACCACGTCGTTGGCGAAAGTAATGAACTGTCGTACCTCCTCCACATAGATCGGGTTGGCACCTACCATATTGATCTCGTCCTCAATCCACGACTTGTCAGCAAAATCGTTTCCTTCAGCGAAATGCTGCTGGTCGAGCGTTTCCTGCGCACTGTTCACGAAGTCCTGTACCAGGTAGTTGATGACCGGTGAGTCAGGATGATCAGCGAAGAGTGTTTTGATGCCAGCCAGGTTACGGTACTTGAAGGCGCTCCAGCGCAGACTGATATAGTCACCCTGCTCAGCATAGATATTCCAGGCAGCATCGCGCTGTCCTAAACGCAGGATGGCACCGGCATAGATATTCTTCATAAGCTCGCGGTAGGCACTGTCGCTGAGTTTGGAGGCAGTATTCTCCCAATATGCCTTGTTGTCGGCATGCTTCTCCAATTGCATGTTGGCACGCATCACCAACAGACAGAACTGTGGTTGCAGCTTCGTTCCCGTATAGGCCTTCGCCTCCTGAAGGATTCTCTTCATGACATCGTTTTGCTTGTTCAGCTCCTCCTCCGTGGGGTAGTCCCATCCCTTGCTGATCTCGTCCTGGTTGTCCATGTACTCTTCGAGCAGGTTGAGGTAGGTAAGCATATCCTTGTCGTTCTTCTCCTTAGCCACGGCAATGATGTCATCACGCTGCCAACTGTAGTAACCCTTGACCTTTCCGTTGGTGTAGGTATCCCAGAACTGATCCAGCCGCGGATCGTTCCACAGCGACTGCTTCTTCGGGAACATGCTGAACATATAATAGTTGTGTGTAGGCGTGAAGCCACCACAACACCATGCCTGGGTGCTCACAAGGAGCATCAGCATACTAATGGTTAAGAATCTCTTCATAGTCTGTATGTTTAAATCTTGTTATGTTACTATTGTTAAGGTCGAACAGGATCACCTCATCGTTGGCCCTTGCTTGCTGTTTCGACACCGCCTCCTTGGCTTCGAGTATCTCACTCAGTTCCGGCTGTCGGATGGCGATGCTGTCGCCGGGTAAGACAGGCAGCTCATCGTCGGTGTGTAGGATGCCTATATAACGACCGTTGCGGAATACGATCTTCCAGCGGTACAGCGGGTAGGCTGTCGATAGCGGCAGCTTATAACGTCGCAGGGCTGGCAGATAAGGCTTCACATCGCGCATGTCGAGAATCGGATGTTCACAACTGAGCTGGGTGAAGTCGCCTGTGTTATACATCATCAGCACACCCCTGTCGGCAGGCGGTGGCGTTTGTGACAGCTGATGCAGTCGGATGGTTGACGAGAGTCGGATGCCTTGTTCCTTGGCAAGCGTCTTTAACTTCTCCATGAACGAGAAGAAGGTCTTACGGGTACTACCGGTCCAGTCGCAATCAATCTGTATCTCCTTCACTTTCCCTACATGGTGTGTCTCGTTCATCTGCAGAATACGGCGCAGCATCTTCTCCGGCAGGTCGCTGACATCCTTCTTCATACAGTCGTTCACGATGAACACCGTGGGGATGATCTCCAGTTGTGGGGGTATACTATCCCTGAACCTGACCGTAGCGTTCGGCATCGGCTCACCGTTATCATCTACCACCACATCGAAATAACGCAAATAGATTCGATTTATTTGGTGTTCCTTCAAAAAAGTTCTTTTGGTAGAATCTAAATGGAACGTAGTGCTCCAATAGTATATGCTTCGTTGGTGTTGCCGCTCCTGGCAAGCGGTCATCAGCAACAGAATTAGCAACACTCCCCAAATCTTTTTCATCTCTCTACGAATTGGACGAATTAGACTAATAGTTGTAAAAACTCTCAATTCTCAATTGCCTTACCTCAGTCCCCAAACGCTGGCAGCGTAGCTCTGTTCCACTTTCTGCTCCGTCTGGTCGGGCAGGTTACAGAAGAAGTCGATAGCTGTGCGCTTCTCCAGTTCATCGATGCTGATGGTATAGTTCGCCAGACTGTCATAGGTGCGGTCGATATTCTCGTTCTGACACCAGAAGGCGATGGCGCGATAGCCCTGTGCGTTCTTCAGTAGGATGGCCATAAAGAAGTATTTCGGCACAAGGAGCTTACCGGTTTTGGCCAGGGTGTGCGACGAGGTGAGATACCCGAGGATATTCTCTTCCTTGTCGATGGTGCCTCCCTTGCAGACATACAGTGCCTCGACTCCTTTCCCGGCAGCCCAGGTGCGCACTTGCTTCTCCATCATGGCCCACAATCCGGCATTGAACGTGTTGAATTGCGGCTGCATGTTGGTGAGGTAGAAGGTCTGGTAGTTCGCTTCCTTGGAATAGAGGCGGTCGGCAGAAGGACAGATATGACCGTGGTCGAAGCCGCTGTTCCAGAAATAATCGCCTACGATATAATCCTCCGACGGTCGGTCAAGGTAGTCTTTCAAAGGAAGATCAGGATCCAGCGGATACTGCGGGTTCCCATAGTAGCGCGAGGTGTTGGCCACCATATACCTACTGCTCATCTCGTAGCATGACCATCGCTGCGACTTCTTATCGCAATCCCATTCCACGGCGTAGTTCACCACCGTGTTATTGTCGGTCTTGTGAACGATAACCACGTTGTTGCCCCCTTTCAGATGTGGGAACTCCAACCGGTCGGCATCCTTACATACGGCCGTATTGTTCCGATTACTGTTAGTTTCAGTAATCGGTTCATCCTCATCATCACTACCACCACAGGCAGTAAAGGAGATCAGGATAAGGGTCAGGTATAGGAATCGTTTCAGGATAGTCATATGCGTAGCGATAGGGGAAAAAAGAAAGTGTGTCAGCGTGCATATGCAACTACACCCTGACACACTTTGCCTTAAACTCTTCTATATATATAATAAGGTATATATATTACTTCTTAGAAGTGCTCTTAGCATAGCGGCTCATGAAGCGGTCAACACGACCTGCTGTGTCAACGAGCTTGCTCTTACCGGTATAGAACGGGTGAGAGGTGCTAGAGATTTCTACTTTTACCACAGGGTAAGTTTCGCCTTCAAATTCTACTGTATCATTAGTCTTGCATGTAGAACGTGACAGGAACATATCGCCGTTGGACATATCTTTGAATACGACGGGGCGATAGTTTTCGGGATGAATACCTTTTTTCATTTCTTTGTTTATAAATATATTAATACTAAATGTCGATACACAATTGGGCTGCAAAATTACGAAGATTTTTCGGATTGTGCAAATCTTCCCTCCACTTTTTGTGTTTTCACAACGATTTTCTTTCTTTTAGTCGCCTTCTGTGAGAACCAACGGGTGGCGCTTTGGCAGACTGGATGTTGTCTATATGATTATTTAAACTGAAAGTCATAATCGATGCTACTTCTGACTTTTCCTGCCTTTTGTAGTATCTGGTACATGCGCTGCATTCCTTGTGCCTGCTGGTCTGAAGGATTACCCTCTATTACCTTTCCATCAGCACTGACAATATGGGTTGCTCCAAGGTCATATCTTGCCAAACCGTTCTTGTCTGTTAGGAAATGGCAGAATGTAAGTCCCGTGGGGAGATAGCTGGAGATAGTGCTATTCAGCTTAGCATCGAAAAGAAAACTGCCGTTTGAATAGAACAGGATGACATACTGTTCTGGTATGGGAAAGGCTTTGGAATCAATGCGCTCTGTACCTTTTAACATGAATTCTCCTGTCGCCGGATTGACAGCAAGAATATTGTCGAGGGTTAGCACATAGTCACTGGGAGTAATGTCTATCAGTTGTTCCCCTTCTGGTTTGATGATAGCATAGAGGTCAGTTGGGTTGTAATTACCCACGATGTCATTAGCATAGAGGTCAGTTGGGTTGTTATTACCCATAATGTCGTCGCTACTGGAGCAGGCCGTAAACACACATACAGCCATCATTGCCATGATCATACTTTTAAGTTGTTTCATATTCCAATAAGTTGTTTGTAAGATAAACTCAGTAACTTTGAAATCTTGCATGAAAACCGAAAAGTTTAACAATGATTAAGATTGCTATCCAGCCATACAGATTACATATTTATGTTGCATCAGTCTTAAATAATCCACACATATTCCTCCGCTAAATTATGTAATTACATGATTACCAGAAGAATCAGGGCGGAGGAATTTAAGGTGTGCGTGTCTATAAATTGCTCCGCCAACAACCTATTGATCATAAGTCAATTAGGTGTGTTAGCGGAGCAATCTTTTATTCACATTCTTCATGTCTTCACGACGTCTGTTTACCTTCAAATTCCTACAAGCCTTATAACGCCCTCTAACTAGGCTGATTTCTATAGGTTATAAGGCTGATAACAGGGCGTTATAAGGCTGATAGGAATCTCGATATGTAAACAGTTTGTTTTATACTACAAGTTATTAGTTACTAACACTGACAAAGTAGGCATTCATTACCTCTATCTTGCCATTGTATGAACCGCGTGTACCAATGATGGTGATAGTACTGCCATTCTTGATACCCTTAGATGTTGCCAGTTCTTGGAATTTCTTTTTCTCTCCACCTTTCTCTGACAATACACCATATACGTAGACCGAACCTGTTGAGTCCACCAAATCAAAGTTACCATACTGGTCATTGTCTTTCAGGTTATTTACAGTACCTGTCAACTGATACCACACATCATTACTCTCAGAGGCTGCATTAAAGTCGGCTACCGATACAATTTTAACACCCGAACCAGATGAGTCACCGTCTTCAATTTTGACAAAGTAGGCGTTCATCACCTCTATCTTGCCATTGTAGGAACCACGTGTACCAATGATGGTAATCTTACTACCTTCCTTTATACCCTTGGCAGCAGCTAGTTCTTGGAACTTCTTCTTCTCTCCGCCTTTTTCAGATAGCAAGCCATAGACATAGACCGAACCTGTTTCATCCTCCAAGTCGAAGTTGCCGTATTGATCATTGTCTTTCAGGTTCTTCACGGTACCAGTCAATTGATACCACACATCGTTGCTCTCAGAAGCAGCGTTGAACTCAGCTACTGTTACAGTCTTGACACCCGTATCAGGTGTGCCACCGCCGCCCTTGGTCAGCTTCACGATGTAGTTGCCTTGTGCCACTTCAGGAGTCATCTTTCCATTCTTATCCACATACTTGGTGAGCTTACCAATGACAATCACCTCGTCACCTACATTGATCTGACCAGGTTCGGTGAAGTCGGTGTTGTTCAAGTTCTTGCCACGGAAGACGGTCAGCTCGTTGGTACCATCAGAGATGATGTAGTCGATGTTCTTGTACTTCGAGATGTCCTCATCCTTGGTCTTGATGGTGGTAATCTTTCCCTTGATATAGGCATCCTGTTCCGTTTTGCCACCCTCTTCGAGAGCATTGATCAACTCAACAGCCTTAGACACAGTGATGGGTTCATCGAGGGTACCGATGGTTTCGCTTTGAGGTTTCTCGCCAGCGGTCTTTCCGTTCAACGAGTAGATCGAGCTACCCGTAGTGAACTCAGGTGTGCTGCCACGGAAGTTCACGACCTTACCAAATACAATGACCTCATCATCTTCCTTGATTTCATCCTTCGAGGTGAACTTCTCTCCACCTAATGAGTAACCACGGTAGATTTCCAGCTGACCTGCTGTTGATCCCTTCTGGTCGGAAATCCAATAGGTAGCATTACCATAAGTGGTTTCGGGCACCGGTGAGATGTCGTCGATCTGAGAGATGAAGCCCTTGACGTAGATCTCCTCTGACTGCACATCGGCTCCCAAAGTCTGGATAAGTGCCTGTGCTGCTGCCACGTTATACGGGTCTTCGAGTGTTCCGCTACCTTGCGGGGTTATTACCTCTTCTTCATTTCCGCTTTCCGGAGGTGTTGGCCAGGAGTAGGGCTCCGGTACATCCTCACAGCTCACGAATGTCATGGCCGCCATGGCCAGCATCAACATTGAATTAATAATCTTTTTCATGTCTGTATATTTTAATTTTCAATTTTCAACTTTCAATTGTTATTGAACTTCCTGTACATCGTCAAGTGAGCGCAGGATAATCTCCCAGTTGTTGTCGTAGCGTTTCATGATACCCGTAAGGTTCACCTTGCTCTGTGGAAGGATTCTTCCGGCGAAATCGCAATACGGACTGTTGTACAGCATCACCGTGGTGGGCTGTTCCTTGAAGTACCACGAGGTGTTGAAGCCAGAGGCATAGACAGCCTTGTCGTTGTATCTAACTGTTACCGACTGTCCTTTAGAGGCGTCATAATAGGAACCGTTCTTGAAGGTCACATTCTTCAGCGTACCCAGCTTACCGGCATCCTTGTCTAGATCCCAGGTGGTCTTGGTACTACCTTCAGCAAACACTTCAGGCTCGATGATACGCTTGCCGCCTGTGATCTTGAAATGATTCATCCATTCCATACGGTTCATACGACTCACGTAGGTCACTTCCTTACCTGCATTCCTACCACTGGTAAGAACGGTGGTGTACGGAGTACCGATAACAGGTTGCATACGGTAGTTACCCACAGAGAGGCCTTTCAGTTCCACGAGGATTTCAGCACCTACCGGCAGGTAGCCGCAGATACCGCCCTGACTGATAGAGAAGCTGATGGCTCCCGTCTCGTCCTGGATCCATATCTCATTATAGATGTTACCCGTAAGGTCATTACCAGTAACATATCCCTTGATCTGCAAGTTCTTGGTCACCTTGGCAAAGCTGTTCCCATCGCGGTAGTCGGTGGCCAGCTGTGTCTTGTACATATTCTTCAGTTGCGCGATGGTTACCAGGTTGCTCTCCACAATGGTGTTGTTTCCATAGGGAGGCTGTGCCGGTTCTATCTCGTCATAGTCACCGTCCATACATCCTGTCATGAGGATGCAGACCAGTGCCATCATGATATATTTGAGCTCTTTCATAATGCTTGTCGTTTATGTTGTCGTTGATTAGAACTTATACGCAAGATTCAGCAAACCGTTGGTACCGAATGCGTAGTACACCTTCGGGTTCTTGGAGAACTTATACACACGTTCCTTACCGCTGCTGGAGTAGTCGGAACGTCCCTGCTCATAACCCCAGGTAGTGATGCTCTGGTTGTTCAGCAAGTTGGTGATAGAGAGGTTAATGCTCAACTGTCCTTTCTTCATGCGGATGTTACGACCGATGGAGCCATCGACCATCAAACCGCCGTGTCCTTTGGCTTGGTCGAGGATGCCTGGCAGGTAGTTGCCTTCATTGTCCATTACATCACCGATGGCTGCCTGTCGGTTCGTCAGAGATTTCTCATAATAGAAGCAGGGAGCACTCGAGAGGTAGATACGGTCGTACCAGTTGGCATTCACGTCGATATACCATCCGCCAGAGTGGTAGCTCAGTCCTACACTTCCCACTGTGAGCGGCGTACCGTTCTCGTGGTGATTCTTGTTGTGGCAAACATCCTCTACGTAGACACCCGAAGTAGAGTTCATGTAGCGAACGTTGGCATTCTTCATGTTCTTGCCCTCGCTCATCGTACCAACGAGTAATACATCGAGTGCTGATGTCAGCTTGATGCGGGCACCAAGTTCAACGCCGTAGTAGGCTTTCTGCTGGTCGGTCAGTGATACATATGAGAACGAGTTGATGTCGTCGTAGTAGAAGTTCTGCCATTCAGAGGCATTGTCTATCAGACTGTAATAACCGTTCAGGTTCAGCTTCACCCATGAGGTCTGGTAGCTGTAGGTAAGCTCCGTACTCAGGATGCGCTCGTTCTTCAGGTTCGTCACGAAGTCGTTGTTGATCTCAGGAGCAGCAAAGGCAGTGGCTGCGGTCGGCGCCTTCCATTCGTAGCCGGCACCGAAGGTCAGGAGATGTCCTCTTCCCACATTCCATGTGGCACCAGCCTTGGCACCTCCGTCGAGGAACTTGGCTGTACCGCTCTTGCCGTAGGAGTTGTCGGCTGCCATACCGTTGCGCATCTTACCGTCGCGTTGCATGCCTGTTCCGTTCACCTTGGCTGCGGCCATCAGGAACCAGTTGCCGGTCTTGGTTGAGATACTGCTCCAAGCCGTGGCCTTGTTCACCTTAATATAATAGTCATATCCAAACACATCACCTTCCTTGATGGATGCGTTGCGCTTGTTCAAGTCATATTGTACCCAGTCGTCTGTATCAGCATAGTTGCCGATGGCGTAGGTGTTGATGTTGTGGTAGATGGATGCGCCCAGCATGTCTTCCATGGTCTGGTAATGACGGGCGTTGTTCGTGCCGAACTGCATACCGATGTTGAAACTGGTATTGGTGTTCAGCTTGGTGCTCAGCGATGAAGACATCGCGAAGGTGAGCACATCATTGTGCTTGGCTTGGATGAAATACATCGCATCACCACCCTGCGCACTCACCTGACGGTTAGAGTAGATCAGTCGGTCGAAGTCGATCTGACGGTCGGCTTTTCTTCCTGTCAGGTAGCTATAAGCCGTTGTCCAGTTGGCCAGATCCTGCTCCGTGCGGTTATAGACATCGTTCTCGTCAAACACGTTATAATAGCTGCTCGGCATCAGCTTCCAGTAGTCGGGCTGTGGGTTGTCGCTGTTGTTGTAGTTCAGCTTGGTGCTCTGGTACATCGAGTACTTCCCTAACAGCGTTGTGGTAAGACGCGTCTCGTGGTCGATGTCCCAATCCCAGGTCATCAACGCCGTCGGCGCAAAGTCGTTTACTACACGCGAATTACGTCTCTTTCCGTTCTGGTAGCCCCAGTAAGGATTGTAGTAGCGATCGTTAGCCAGCCAGTACATCTCGTCTGTTGAGGCTCCCTGTGATGCCCTTTCCGTGGGGTTACCCCAGGTAACCAGTGAGAGAGAGTGGTTGTCGCCGAGCACCTTCTCTACACCGAGGAAGTAGCTCAGTGAGTTGTAGAACGTTCCTTCCACATAACCACGGTCGGCCCAGCGGTAGGTGATGTTGGCAGAGTATGCCCATCCCTTGTTGTTCAGTCCACTGTTGAAGGTGTACATGCCTCTCAGCGTGTAGTTCCTGTTGGCACCGCTCAGCGTGATTCTATGTCCCGCTGGCATCTGTGAAGGACGGAAGTTGTAGTTGTTTGAACCAGCCATGCCCGACATAGAGAAGTTATTGCTCTCGAAGGGGAGCGAGAACTCCTGGTTCTTTGTCTGCTGGTTCAAGCCGCCCACCAGAGAGAAACGGAACTGTCCGCTTTCAAGGTCGTTTGCAGCCACGCCGTTAATAAAGACGTCGTTGTACTTCTGGTTGAATGCGCGGTATCTGAACCGGGCTGGCGAGAACAGATATCCCACCTCGCTGGCATAGATGTTGTTGTTCGAGGAGACGATGGTCACATTCTGTGACATATCATCGTCTTCTCCCAACTGCGCCTCAGTGAAAGTGAATGCCGACTCATTCGTCTCGTTGGCATTCTGCCCTTCTGTCTGTCCTGTTTGCGCAAAAGCTAACGGGACGTAGCAAAGAGCAATCACGAATAGTTTCAGTTTTTTATTCATAAGAAGCATTCTTGTTTGATATTTGCCACAAAGATAAACAATATTTTTGTATGTGCAAAATCTTTTCCACATTTTTCTTGTCATATAAAAATCTTCATGTTCTGAAAATAATTTTGTTTATTTCCTTCTCACTTATTTATAATTTTCGTATCTTTGCAGAAAATAACATAATTATGAATAGACTGAGAATCCTTTTTGCCGTTGTTTTCTGCAGTGTCGTGACTGTTGTCTCGGCGCAGAAGAAATATTCTGTTTATGGAATAGGTTTCTATAATCAGGAGAACCTGTTTGATACATGTCATGATGAGGGCAAGAACGACTATGAGTATCTTCCCACTGGTAGTAACCGTTGGAATGCGCGGAAATACACGCATAAGCTTCAGAATATGGCAAGAGCCTTGGCCGATATGGGAACAGACATGCTTCCGAATGTGGGCTGTGCCGTTATCGGTCTTTCTGAGGTGGAGAATGCGCGGGCGCTGAGTGATCTTGTTGATCAGGAGCCGTTGCGTGCCCGTGGCATGAAGTTTGTGCATATCGAAGGTCCTGACTCACGAGGTGTGGATTGTGCTATGCTCTACAATCCTTCGTTGTTTACGGTGGAGGATGTACAGCTACCGCCCTATGTGCCTGAGCTTCCGGAAGACAGCACTTTCAAGACTCGTGGTTTCCTGACGGTGAAGGGTATCCTGGCCAATGAGCGCGTGGCTATTATCGTTTGCCACTGGCCCAGTAGATACAGCACCTCTTTCTATCGTGAGAGCGCCGCCCGTCAGGTGCGAGTCATCAAGGATAACCTTCTGCTTGAGGATCCCGAGAGGAAGGTCTTCGTGATGGGTGACCTTAACGACGACCCGACCAACAAGAGTATGACCGAAGGACTGAGCTGTAAGTCGGAGGTCAACAAGGTGGGAGCAGGAGATATGTATAATCCATGGTATAATGTGCTTGTAAAACAAGGTATAGGTACGCTTGCATACAATGGTGCCTGGAACCTGTTCGACCAGATTGTGATGACGCCCAATGCTATCGATAAGAAGGGGAACAAGGACTATAGCGGTCTTACCTACCTGAAATGTCAGGTGTTCCGTCGCGACTATCTGATTCAGCAGGAAGGTAAGTACAAGGGAAATCCCAAGCGTACCCATGCAGGCGGTGTGTGGCTTGATGGCTACAGCGATCACTTGCCCGTGGTGGTTTATCTGGTGAAAGAACAACAATAGTTCTTTGATCTTTGATCTTTGAACTTTGAACTTTATGATATGACTATTATAGGAATAGCTGGCGGGACAGGGTCAGGAAAGACTACCGTCGTGAAGAAAATTGTGGAGGCACTGCCACCTCATAGCGTGGCCGTGGTGCCTCTCGACTCTTATTATAATGATACAACCGACCTTACCGACGAGGAGCGTCGGCAGATCAATTTCGACCACCCGGATGCTTTCGACTGGAAGCTGCTGCACAAACAGATCTCCATGCTGAAGAAGGGAGAGGCCATTGAGCAGCCTACTTACAGCTATGTGCTCAGTAACCGCTTGCCGGAAACCGTTCATGTGGAGCCAAAGCCCGTCATCATCATTGAGGGTATCATGACCTTGGTAGATCGTAAGCTAAGAAACATGATGGACCTGAAGATCTTCGTGGATACAGACTCTGATGAACGACTCATCCGCAATATCCTTCGTGATGTGATGGAACGTGGACGTACTGTTGACATGGTGCTGAACCGTTATCTGGAAGTGCTCAAACCTATGCACGAGCAGTTTATCGAGCCTACTAAGAAGTATGCCGACATCATCATCCCACAGGGCGGAGAGAACATGAAGGGTATCGGCATTATCTGCAAATACATTGAAGGACTGACCATCTAGGCCAGTCCTTCTTCTTTTAATATATAAATAGGTATTGTAGTTATGATACTTCTTCGGGTTCGATGATCTCTGCCTCTTCAATGGCAGGCTCCTCAATCACAGCTTCCTCAATCTCACTTGCTTCTGCCGGGATGCTCTTTGCAGCCTCCTCCAGTTTGCGCTGCGTGTCCTCGTATTGCTTCTTCGCTCTGTAGATCTTGATGTTGTTGATGCACTCCACCACACCATAGAAGATCAAGCACCAACCGAGAATGCGGAAGGGAAGGGCCGACATCTCCAAGGGCTTTACCAACATGAAGATTCCTACGCCGAGGATGATAGTGGGGAAGAGCCAGAAGATGAAAGGTATGGTACTGATCTTACGGACGGAAGCGAGGTTGAAATACTGGTTGATGGCGCCGAGAATGAGGATGGCCGCCAATACATACATCATCCCGCTGACGAACGTGGTTGGCATCAGGGCGAGAATAACACCCAGGATCATGCTGCCCAAACCCACAATGGGGAACGAGGGCATGATGGCTCGCTGAATGTCTTCCGGGTTCTCTGGCGCATCGTTGCCATCACGCATCTCGGCCATAGCAGCCAGACGCTCAGCTGTCTTCTCCGCCTTGCGCTTTTCTGCATAGTAGGCAATGACGGATATCAGACCAGAAATGAAGAACAAGGCACCCGTGGCGATGGTCAGCCACTGAACCATTTCTGTACGGTAGATTACCAGCAGGTAGCCTACAACAATCGCGCAGATGGCGCGGACGATGGAACTCTGGAGTATTCGCATAGCTTCGTAGTTTTCCGCAAAATTACGAAAAACGAATGAAAGAAGCAATTTTTTTATTACTTTTGTCGAAAATTTCTGAGAAATGACGCGATTATTACTGGTGAGACATGGTGAGACGGTTGATAATGTCAACCAGATCATGCAGGGACAGACACAGGGGGAGCTGACTCAAAAGGGTGTGCTGCAGGCGGAAGAGCTGGCGCAGCAGATGCGTGATGAGCAGATTGACGTCTTTGTGTCGAGCGACCTGAAGCGCAGCGTCGATACCTGTGAGATTATCGCACAGTCACATCATCTTCCTGTGGTGCAGACTCCTTTGTTGAGGGAGCGTGACTGGGGAGGGTTTACCGGTCGTTTTATTCCTGATCTGAAAGATGAGCCGTGGCCGGATGATATAGAGACGATCACTGATCTGCGGGCTAGAGCACAGGCTTTTCTCGACTTCATCAGTGAGCAGTATCCAGGAAAAACCGTGCTGGCTGTTGGTCATGGTATTATTAACAAGGCTATACAAGCAGTACACCTCGGCAAGGAGATGCGCGAGATTCCGCGAATGACCAATGCCGAGGTGCGAGAGGTAAAACTATTATAGAATTTATTATAGAAAAGAGACTAATCTATTTTATCTGTGTCCGCCGAAGCCACCACGTGAGCCACCGCCACCGCGTGAACCACCACCTCCACGAGAGGCACCACCGCTGTGAGAACCACCGCCGCGTGAGCCGCCACTGAAGGAACCACTGCTGCGAGAACTGCTACTGCGGGTAGAGGGAGCAGAAACGCTTCTTGATGAGCTGCTGCTGGATGAGAAGGAACGGTTGGGAGCAGAGAAGCTGCCGCGGGAAGAGCTGCTGCGCTCTACGCTGGAGCTACGGGTACTGCTCTGACGGGTTCCGAAATCACCACGGTTCACACTCGTGCTGCGAGAGGAACGCTCAACGTTGGTACTGCGAGTCGGGCGATCGATGTTGCTGTTACGATTCTGGCGCTCCACGTTCGTGTTACGGTTCTGGCGGTCAATATTTGTGTTACGGTTCTGACGCTCCACATTGCTACCAGGGTTGGGGCGATCTACGTTGCCACTGCGGTTCTGACGCTCTACGTTTGCGCCACGGTTGCCACCGAAGGTGCCGCTGCTGCGAGAGCTGGTTCCGCGTGTTGCTACGTCGTCGTGACGACGGTCGGCGCCGCGGTTGTTATCGTTACGCTGTACGTCGCGTCCACCCACACGGTCGTTTCGCCTGTCACCACGGTTTCCGCCGAAAGAGCCATTGCCATGGTTTGAGCTTCCGTTTCTGCGTTCCAGTGCCTTTCCACCCTGAGCACGCTCGAAGTGTCCACTGTGGTTACGGTAGTCACCACGATCATAGCCGTTGCGCATGCCGAATCCGCGGTGGTCGCGACCATGCCGGTGGGTTGCACCGTAGGTACGTCCATGATAGTAGCTACGTCCTCCATTCATCCTCCAGCTGTGTGCACCACGATAGGTCAGGTAGAAAGCTGGACGACCGAAGTAGAAGTAGGTACGATACGGATAACGGGCGTAGATGCCAAAGTGCCAGTAACCAGCCTCCCAGTAGAGGGGACGGTAGAAATAGCTGGCGGCCACATAGGCACTGTACTGCCAGTCGAGGAGGATATAACTCAGGTCGAGATTCCTACGAGTCCAGTAGACTCCATACAGGTCATCATAACTGTCGATGCTCATCAGGTAGTCGAGGTTGATCTCATAAGCAGCCTCATACTGATCCTCGGTGAGGTTCAGTTCATAAGCCATCTTATCAGTAAGGAACAAAGCCTGATCACGAGCCTGTTCGTAACTCATGGCATTGACTGAAACAGTCATCGTCAACAGTGCTACAAGGGCAAAAATCAACTTCTTCATAATCGTATCTTTTTAAAGGGTTATTATTCTTATTCTTTCTTTCACGTTGCAAAGAAACGAAGAAAAAAACACCTGAACAAAGGAAAATCCCTACTTCGTGCGGGAATTTCCCTAAAGATACACACTAAACAAATCCTTTTCCCGTTGTTATCATATATAAATAAGGTATGAGGAGATTTTTACTCACGTTCATCATTCTTATAGCAGCACTGTCGCTGAACGCCCAGGAAGACAGTCGCTCCCTTCTCAACGACCTCGACTATAAGGTTGAGTTCCAGTCGAGCGTGTCTGATGGGCAGACTCCCTTGTGGCTGAATGCGAACAAGCACGGACTGAGTTCGTTGGATGAGGTGAACGGCTATCTCAGGGGAATGGTGGAACGACCGCTTACTGCTGACAGTGCCCGTAATTGGGGAATCGGCTATGCGTTGGATCTGGTTGCACCTCTTCATTACACCAGTAATTTCATTATCCAGCAGGCTTTCATCGAGGCACGATGGAAGAAGGGTGTGGTTACCATTGGCAGTAAGGAGTTTCCGATGGAACTGAAGAACAATGAATTGTCGAGCGGCTCACAGACCCTGGGCATCAATGCCCGTCCTGTACCGCAGGTACGCTTGGCTTTGCCCGACTACTGGATTATTCCCGGTACCAAGAACTGGCTGGCGCTGAAAGGTCATATAGCCTACGGAAAGACCACTGATGACCATTGGCAGAAGGATTTTACCAATATTCATCAACGTTACACCGAAGGAACGCTCTATCATAGTAAGGCGGGTTATCTGAAGATCGGACCCAAGAATCTTACCGTTGTAGTAGGTTTGGAGATGGCTTGTCAGTTTGGCGGTAAGACCATCAAGGAGGAAAATGGTAATCAAGTGGTTGTAACCAATGCCTCCGACATGAAGTCGTTTGTGAATGCGTTCCTTCCAGGCGGTTCAGGATCAGATGAGGAGACGAGTGATTTCAAGAATGCGGAAGGTAACCAGTTGGGCAGTTGGGTGATGCGTGTTGATTATGATGCAAAAGACTGGTCCGTGGGTGTTTATGCCGATCATTTCTTTGAAGATCATTCAGCGATGTTCCATCTCAGTGCCAACGACTATGGGGTAGGGGATGCATGGCAGCAGAAACAAAGCAACCGCTTTTTCCTATACGACCTGAAGGATATCTTGCTTGGCACGGAACTGAACCTGAAACATAACGATTGGCTGCGCACCATCGTGTTGGAATATGTCTATACAAAGTACCAAAGCGGTCCGCTGTATCACGATCATACACCATTGATTAGCGGTCATGTCTGCGGAATGGATAACTACTACAACCATCATCTCTATACCGGTTGGCAGCATTGGGGACAGGTGATGGGCAATCCCCTGTATCGTTCACCTATATATAATAAGGATGGTGACATCAGTGTGAAGGACAACCGCTTTGTGGCGTGGCATGTAGGATTCGCTGGAAACCCCTTATCAGCCTTGTCGTACCGACTGCTGGCTACTTACCAGACAGGATATGGAACGTATAACGAACCGATGATTCCCAAGCAGTATCTATGTAGTGTAATGACTGAGTGTTCCTATCACCTGAGAAATAGTTGGAAGGTGAGCTGCGGATTGGGCTTCGATTCCGGTAAACTATTGGGGAATAACTGGGGTGTTCAGTTGACAATCACTAAAACGGGTATCCTATGAAAAGAATCGTTTACATATTGAGTATCGTCTGCTTGTTGATGATGACTGCCTGTGATGTGGAAACTTCCGACAATGGTGATCTGGACGGATTCTGGCATTTGCAGCGAATCGAATCATTAACGAACAGCACTACCAGTGAGAGTATCATTCTTAATCAAAGAGTATTCTGGAGTGTTCAGTCAAGTCTTGTTCAACTATGGAACTTGCAAGACCAGCCGATTATCTGTCAGTTTACGTATGAGAAAGATGTACTGACACTTATCAACCCCTGCTTGTTCGACAGGTCGTTAGGTGATACACCGATTACCGATGTGGAAAAACTTAAACCCTATGGTATGAATGAGATACCGGCTGCTTTTCATGTGGTGAGTCTGAACAGCGAAAGCATGATACTGGAATCGCCGGTTCATAGACTGTATTTCAACAAGCATTAGAATTTCTTTCCGGTGATGATACTGACGAAGGTCTTCATCAGGATCTTTGCATCAAACCATAACGACTGATGCTCCAGGTAATACAAATCCATTTCCAATCTTACGAGCATCTTCTCCAGCGTATCTGTATAGCCATTGTAAAGAGTTGCGTAACTGGTTACTCCCGGACGAAGTTTGTAGAGTTGTTCGTAACGCGGATCACGCTCCATAATCTTGTCGATGTAGTATTTCCTTTCAGGACGAGGACCCACAAAGGCCATATCTCCCACGAACACATTCCACAGCTGTGGTAGTTCGTCTAAGTGATGGTCACGCAGGAATTTCCCCACCCGTGTAAGGTTATCATTCTGTTCCAATCCGAAGAGCTCATTCTCATCCCTGTTGGCATCAACCGTCATACTTCTGAACTTCAGGATATTGAAGGGCTTCCCTTTTCTTCCTATTCGTTCCTGCTTGAAGATGACAGGATTGCCATCCTCAGCCTTGATCATCAGATAGATGATGAGGAAGAGTGGAGAGAAGATGATGAGACATCCCAGGGCGATGATACAGTCGAGCGTTCTTTTCATCCTTTAGAAATAGTGTTTTTTGAATGCATACACACAGAAGCAGAAGGTGTTGAAGGCCGCCTGTATCTTGTTGATCTTTTCGTCTTGCGTTTGTATCTCATAGACCTGACGGATACTACTGAACTTGTTCGATGACAAGGAATGGTCGCTGATGCGATAAGAGGTGAGACACTCGTTGAGACCATAGGCATAGTCAGTATGTCTGAGCAACATCAGCCAAGTGGCATAATCTTGTCCGCCTCTGCGCAATGGCATGGTGAAATCGGGGAAGAACCTGCGGTTGATCAGCACCGTTGATGTGGCAATGACCGTCTGACGCAGCAGATGACGGTAGTCTATCCGTTCAGGAATGGGTACATTAGATTTCACGATTTGTCCTTCAGCATCAATAAAGTTAATGCGAGTGAAAGAGAATGCACATTCCTTCTCGGTCATGAACGACAGCTGTCGTGAGAGTTTCTCAGGATTCCAGAGATCATCACTGTCAAGAAAAGCCAGGTATTCACCTCGGGCATAGCCAATGGCCGTATTACGGGCTACAGCAGCCCCGCTGTTCTTCTCCAAACGGTAATAACGAATACGGGCATCCTGCGCCGCAATGCGGTTAATAATCTCACCGGAATGGTCGTTGGAACAGTCATCAACCAGTATCATCTCCCAGTCCTGATAGGTCTGAGCCTGTACGGATAGAATGGTCTGCTCGATAAATCTCTCTGCATGGTAAACAGGTGTGATAATCGAAACCAGACCTTGTTGAAGCTGTTCTTTTCCCATATATTAATAAATAGGTGTAAGCCAATCGGCGTATTGCTTCAGCTGACCTGTTACAATCTTGTGGTAGCAGTCAGACAGCTGATGGGTAATGACACCTGCTTCTCCGTTTCCTATTTTGTATCCGTCGATATCCGTGATGTGTGTTACCTCCATGGCCGAACCGCACAAGAAGGCCTCGTCGCAGATATAGAGCTCTGTACGGTCGATATCACGCTCGATAGTCTCTATGCCCAGCTCCTCTTTAGCCACACGGATAATGGTATCACGGGTGATACTCTCCAGTACAGAAGCTGTTACCGGTGGTGTATAAAGCTTGTTGTCGCGTATCATGAAGAAGCAAGAACCTGGTCCTTCCGACACTTTCCCTTGGTAGTTCATCAGGATGGCAGTATCGTAACCGTTCTGGCGAGCTTCGAGATAAGCCATACGACTGTTGATATAGTTAGCACCCACCTTTGCTCGGGGCGACATATTGCGGTCGCTGATTCTCTCCCAAGTGCTAATCATACATCTCAGTCCTTTCTTCTTCTCAATGGGCACAAAAGCCTTGGCAATGGGAGCAATGAACATATTCACGGGTTCGCATGAGTTCCAAGTGCCCCCCAAACCATCGATGAACACCGTTTGTCTTACGGCAATGTCCTCACGATAGTTGTTGGCTTGGATCACGTCCTTGAGTCCTTTTAGGAAATCCTCAGTAGAATATGGACTCTTCATTCTCAGGAGCTTGATCGAAGCATGCAGACGCTTGTAGTGGTCGGCAAGGCGGAACGCATACAGTTGCTGGTCCTTTTCCGACCAATAGCAGCGGATGCCCTCAAAAACGTTGGCACCAAATTGAGAGGTAGGCGAAAGCACATTCACTTTTGCTTCGGTAACCGGCATCAGTTCACCTCCCAGCCATATTATTCGGTTATTGTCCATATCAATCAGGTTGATGTGCCAACTCAACGACTCTGTTCTGAGCCAGTTCAGCTGACAGGTTGTTACTTATATTCTCGTCGATTTTCTTCTCGTAGATGTCTGTATGATGGAAGACGTTGAGAACAGTCTTCAAGATGATATACACATCCAGCGCCACTCCCCACTTCTTATACAGATCGATATACTGGTTGTCGAAATCCACCTTCACGTCCCAGTCGAGTTCGTTCCTGCCTTGTATTTGGGCATAGCCTGTCAAACCAGCAATCACCTCAAACCGTTTCTTGTAGCGCTTGTTCAATGTGGCATAGTCGCCCAGCTCATAGACCACGCAAGGACGAGGGCCCACTATCGACATGTCACCTTTCAGTATGTTGATCAATTGGGGCAACTCATCAAGACTATGATCCCTGAGGAATCGTCCGCTTCGTGTTACTCTCGGATCATCTTCATAGTTGAACAACCCCGTTCCCTGCTTCTCTGCATCCTGCACCATCGAGCGGAACTTCATCATCTTAAACACCTTGCCGTTCTTGGTAAGACGATCCTGACGAAAGATGACAGGCCCTTTCGAATCCAACTTCACCCAAATGGCGCAGACCAACATCACTGGCGAGAGCACCAGTAACGCCAGAAGCGAAAGAAGGATATCGCCTATGCGTTTGAGTATGTTGTTGAAAGATGTCCACATATCCTTAGAAATTGAATTCATAGGTATGAAACAGATCGTCGAATGTTTCCTTTCTCTTTACGACATACTTTTCCCCATCCCTGAGTTCGATGACGGGGAAGTTAGGCAGGATGAAGGGTGGCTTGAGGACGATGGAGTAGGAGCCAACATTGTCGAACACCACGAGATCATTCAGTCCCAGTGCGCCACTATAGCCCTTGTACAGATAATCGCATTCAATACAGGTATATCCTGCGAAGTCCAGATCCGTATAGTTCTCCCTTTTCTCCTTCGGATCACCGTAAACAGTAACGGGTGGATTCTTTTTGTTCAGCGTAGGGTTGATATTATACATGCTACCCAGCAGGGTGGCAATCGACTTTCCTCTGATGTCCTTGATGCTCACCACAGGAGCCACGAATTTCATACAGTCACCTGCCAAGGCACTTCCCGGCTCGATGAATAGATCAGGCTTCTGGGGAGCGTCGGCGAAATAGCGGGCAATGAAGCTGGCCACCTCGTGTGCATATTCATCGTAACTCGGTATCGGCGTGTCGAACTGTTTCTTCAACGAGTCCTTCATCTTTCCGTAGAGTCCTCCGCCCAGATCGATATGTCCCATGGGGTTGCCAGGCACCTCGTCGTAGAGACGACACATACCTTCGGCCCTTGGCAACCATGTATCCAAGGCTCTGCAGGCAAAATGACACTGAATGCCGGCGATTTGTATGTTCTTGATGGATGTGAGTTTCTTCAGCAGCTCCTGAAAGGCAGGCTTGGTTACATCAAAGCCAAAGCGTGAGGTCACACAGTCGTTGATCTTGAAATTGCAACGCAGACCGATACGGATGGTCTTCTCAGGATGGTCTTCTGCCAACTGAAGGATTGTGGGCACCTCTACATAGTCGTCCAGGTTCACGAATCCTCCACCAAGAACGATCTCCCTGATCACCTCAGGTTCCTGACAAGGACCATTCAGGTGGACTCTATCGGTAGGGATATTCAAACGTTTGGTGATCTCATACTCCATGCCAGACACCACCTCAGCACACCCTCCCAGTTCGTTCACGATCTGGCAGAGTCTGGGAATATAGTTTGTCTTGTAGGAGTAAGCGATGTAGGTATTAGGATAGTAATGGTGAAAAGCTTCGAGGAGTTCCCTAAAGTTCTGCGAAAATTGTTCAGTATCAAGAAGGTAAAAGGCACCTCCTTGTTCCTGTTCAATTTCTCTCAGTAGGGTATAACTCAGATCCATTACTTCTTACTAATAATGTCGATAATTTCATTGGTCTTCCTGATGACTTCTTGATGATTGAGCTCGAAATATTCTTCGTTTTGTTTAGTAAGGGACTCTTCGAAATCTCTGATGTCTATAATGCCTTGGTGGAAGATGTTCTCAATCTCATCCTCGTCTTTGATCTTGGATGTGTCGCAGAAACTGCGTGAAAGGATGGCCATGCTTGAATGCAGACGGTAATGCTCTGCCAAGATGTTCCTTCCTGAGATCATTCCCTTGTCAAGACTGGCAATACCACCAAAGCCACAGGGCAGACCCTTTGCCACCATCTTGTTCATCAGTTCGTCAATCTTTCCGTTGGCCAACAACTCGAACAGGAACTTCAACTTGTACTGCAGATGCAGGTCATTCAGTCCGATAAGAATCTCATCGATACCATCCAACTCCAGTACCTCGTCGAGTGATTTCTCTGCAGGAATCGTTTCCAACAGCAACATTACTTTGGCTCTTCCGTCAATATAATCGCGAAATCTCTTGGCATCGTCCACGGTTTCCCACATGGGGAGCATCACGATATCGGCACCCCGACTGACGATCTCATTGATTTCCTTCTGGCTTCCCTCATACATAGCATTAGAACGCACCAACAACTCAGCTGTTGTCAGCGTGTCCTTAATCTTGTTGATGTCGTCTAAGCAATGGTGAGACTTTACGGAGTCAATATTCTTTTGCCTCTTGGCTTTATTGCGGACTTCCAAATCCACAAAAATACGATCTACACCATTCTTTTCTGCAATATGAGCGATATTTGGCTCATTTGCTATATACATTAACTTGATAGCCATTTCTTGTTTTCTTTAACTTAAAACGTATATAATACGTTTTTATTGTATAGGTCGAAAAATATTTCTCGAACCATAAGCACAAAGTGCCTGCAAAGGTACAACAATTAATTGAAATACGTGTATTTTTAGGTAGAAACTTTACGTTTATTTCGGTAATTTCATGACACATAACGCACGTTGACGGGTGTGTACAGAGTCAAAAGTAACGTATGTACCCTTCGGACTCACCCTCGGATGGAGGTCACAAGCCCAGTTTTTGTAACAGTTAGGCGACTGGAATTCCTTGTAGGATTTCAGGTCGGCTATCAGTTCCACAGTATCATTTTCGAGACTTACACGATACATTTTGGCATATCTGCGCCCATCAGGATAGGTGTCGGTGATGAACTGGTTGGTGTTGGGGATAAACGACTGGTGCCCGTCGGAGTTCAGAACGGGTGCGATATGTCGCCATTGCTTCATCGAGGCATCGCTGAACAGGTAATGACCGTCGATGTTGTTGACGCGACAATAAGCCAGGATTCCCCATTTCTGGTCCCACACATAGTGCGACACCATGTCGGTGGTGGGAGAGATAGAGAGCTCACTGCCGTCGAGTTTGCAGGTGATGAGTCGTGAGAAACGCTTCTCAGGGTCATCGTGAATCCATCTGTGCATGAAGACAACAAATTGGTTGTCTTTTGAAAATTCCGTATGTGTCACAAAGTGCCTTGCGCCCCTCATGTTGGGTGTCGGATTCATGGCTGCCAGTTCCTTGAGTGAGAAGAGCAACTTTCTTGTATTCTTCTCGATGTCAATGAGATAGAGGCCAGTATTCTCCGATTCGTTCTCGTCAAGGAAACTACCATCTTCATAGTCGTACCCATACCCAGGCATCAGCTCATTCAGTCGTCTGTAACTGAACGATGTAGCATACTTCCCATCCCAGCTTACCGTGTCGATGGGATGGTCAAGGAAGACCTTCTCCTGCTGGTTGATGCTACAGATCTCAGCACACAGACGGTTGTCGTGGAATGTATTGAACACAAACCGTTCGTTGGAATCGCCCATCCACTGCAGGCGGCACCCCTTATGGTAGCCCCAAGCCAGCGAGTCGTCCACAGGATGGAACTCATTGAAGTCCATATCCCAGTAGCCAATGGTGAGTGGTTCCCCTGGTTCAGGCATCCTCAGCGGGATGTTCAACTTACATCCCAGCATGTGTTGCTCGTCGTTCGATATGGGTGAAACATCATGGAATCCCCAGAAAAAGCCTTCTAACACTTTGACATCTGCAATGGTGAAATTTGGCTTGTCGGGAATCAAATCCATGACATTCTGATAGGTGTCGCGGACAAATAGTTTGATTTGCGGATGCTTCTTCAGTGCATCATATATGATTTTCTCAAGCTTATTCATAGAATTGGTTGATGATATAGGTGAGTGCTTCGTAATTGTATTTGCAGTATTTTGACAGCTTCATCTTACCCGTTGAAGCATGTTCCTTGTCATGTATCTTGATGGAAGGACAATAAGTGGTCTTACAACCGATGCTTTCAACCTTCTCAGCTAGGAAGATCTCTTCGCAGAAGAGGAAGACAGGGTAGTCCATCTTAGGACATTTCTGGAAGAATTCGCTGGTGAAGACCATGAACGAGCCATGCCCCGCATAGATGTCCTGTTGAGGCTTCTGCGTGGCGGTGATAACCTTCTTTCTGTACACCGTCTTGGTATAAAGATGATAGAGCAGTGGGAAGCGGAAAAGCAAGCGTAGTTGCTGGAGCCGTTTCTTACTGTAACGCTCTTGTATCTTGGGATTTACATCCCGTTTCTCACTCTCGGAATAGATGGCAGGAGCAATCCAGGCAGTCTGCTGATCAATGCTGAGATCCTTGAAACTTACGAAAAACGATTCATCTACCAGCACATCCACATTGGAGATGATGATATAGTCGTACGAGGATAGATCAGCCGAATAGATGGTATTCAACGCAGCCTGGAGATAACCGGGATTGTCATAATGTCTCGCCAAGATGGTAACCCTCTCATCCTGAGCGATTTCCTTGGGCTCAGACGAGTTGTCAGCCACATGGATATCAGCACGAAAGGAGTTGTCGTCAGTCATCTGTAACGCATGACTGACGGCTTGGATATAGGCATTCAGCGAGTCGTAAGAGTTATAATTAACGGGTACAAATAGAAATCTCATAGGCAATGATTTAGAGTGAGTTATAGGGGACATTTTCCGAGTATCCCCTTCATGCTGTGTCGGATACCGATGAGCATATAGCGGAGCTTCTTCCATCGGTTCTTCTCGAAGCACAGAACGATAAACATACGCTTGGCCACCTCGACAGCCCAATGCCATCGCTGGTGGTGCTTTTGGCCGATATACAGGTAGTTTCGGGCAATGTAGTAGAGACGAGTGGGGGAATGATGGAGTACCGACATCTGATGATGGAAGGGTAGGGGAATCTTCTTCCCATGACCAACCTCTTGCAAAAGTTGGATGCGATTCACACGCAGAATCTTATACCCAGCCTTCTCAATCTTCAGACAGAAATCGAAGTCAACCCCATCGATAAACAGTTCCTCACTGAACCCTCCTGCCTTCTTCCACGCCTCTAACCGAACAAGATTACCTGCCGTGATACATTGATGGATCACATCCGTTTCCTGATGGGAAGGATTGTATTCCGCCCCCATGTTTCGATCTACGACACTGGGACAGATAATACCTATGTCATCATCTTGGGTATATTGCTCGTATTCATCCATGGAGCGCTTGGGCATCACCGAATCCTGATCCAATGTCACGAACCACTCATAACCCTGTTTCTCCGCACATTCGGCAATCTGATTCAGTGCATGGGCAATGCCTTTGTTGTCGTCATTCTCGACAAGTACAGTGCGAGGATAATCAGCAACAAGTTGTTGGATATCAGAGAGATTTGATGAGTGATTGTCAACAATAAACACATGACCAGCCTCTTGGTTGGTGAGTGCCGACAAGATGTTCTCCTGAAGACGTTGCTTGTCGGGTTGGTAGGTTACTATTCCTATGGCGTAGCTCATGTTACTCTCTTGATGATGTTAACAACAGGTTGCAGGATGCCCGTCTTATAAACCTTGAATTCCAATAGTGTGGCATAGCCTATAAACAGTACCATCGACAGAATAATCCGTATGATCGGATCCTCTGTGACGTAATAGATGCCCCATCCCAACAACAGATAGGGAATGGCATAGAGGCACGACAGCAGGAACAGCTTCACTGGGAAGTGGATGTTCAGAGAGCGTTGCGTCTCTCGATTGGCAATCAGCAGAACGGTCAGCTCCGCAATCACCCAAACAATACTCGTACCTATATTATGATAGGTGGGCACCAGCAAGGCAGTAAAGATACACCAGTTGAAGACACCGATTAAGCCTGCCATGACAATGGTCCTATCCTTTCTAAGCGGGATGAGCAACTGGAGTACGATAATCTTCTCAGCCCCGATGATGATGAGTTGGGGCATGATAATGCGCATGGGTAGGATGGCCCCTTCAAACCCTGTTCCTGCAAACAAACGGATGATATCGGGTGCGAAGATCTCCATGAAGCAGATGATGGGGAAAGAGAAGATGAACAGGAGCTTGAATGACATCAGTGAGTACTCGCGCACCTTGTCGAACCTGTTCTCTTTCATCAACACGCTCATACGGGGAATCATTACAGCCGTAAGCGTGCTCACAAGGGCAATGATCACCTGATACACCCTGGTAGCCGTTGCGTAGTTACCTGCCTCCTGATCGTCGGTCAGGAAGCTCAGTACAGGCAATGACAGCTTGGTATAGATGGCAGACAGCATGGCAAACAACCCCAGAACAAAGAACGGGGTAATATAATGCTTGATGTTCGCCTTACGGATATCCCAGTGCAAGAACGTGCGTTTGTAGGTCCAGTTACAGATGGCGTTACCAATCGTAATACCCGCAAACAGCAGATAATACACGGTGGTGTCGTGCTGGTCGTTGACAAAGATGAACACAGCAATGATAAAAGCCGTACGGAGTATCACCGAGCGTAGCGTGATATACTTGAACTCCTCCAAACCCGTATAAAGCCACTCTATCCAGAAGAGGTTCGCAATGAGCTTGGCCGCACCAATGGGAATCAATACCCCATAGTTGCTCAGCTTGGGAGATGTCCAAACGACAATTCCGAACACGATGGCAATGAAGAGGGTGGAGTAGAGGTTGAGCACAAAGAGATCCGTGAACGTCTGTCCTAACACCTGCGGATTGTCCTTGTTCTTGGCAATCTCTCGAATGCCCACGGTGGTCAATCCCATCATGGAGAACAGGATACAGTAGTCGATGATATTGTCAACGGTATCAATCTGACCTATTCCTTCCACGCCCAGAACCCTACTGATATAAGGGAATACGATGAGTGGAACAAGATAGGTGCTGAGGGTGAGGATGGCACTATAGGCAAGGTTCTGCTTGATATTAGCCAATCGTCACCTCCTTTCCTTTTACCTCTGGTGAGAACGACCATTTCGAAGCCCACATATAGAATAAGGTAATCAGTGGGATCTCGATGGTGTCCAAATGGAAGAAATAGAACTCGAACCACCCCATGGCCAGCAGACCGCAGTAGTAGAACAGGATGACGTAGAGGTAGATGCTCTGTTTCAGCATGGCCAACACCTTCCATGTGTAGATGAATGTGCTCAGAATCAGCGTATAGGTGATGAACTGCAGGAAATCACTGTAGATGTAGAGCGTACCAAAGAAGGTGCGCACATTGGTAAAGGTGGTCACTGTATCGCCAACGTTCCAGTAGAAGTGGTTAACGGGCAGGATCACTTCCTGACCAGCCAAAGTACTGTAAATATTCACAAACGGAGCTATGATATACGAGAATCCGTTTTTGTCGGGCACTCCCTGATCCAAGTCAAAGCTCCAGCCAAACGTACCACTGGTGAAATAATGTACGAAGTGCTTGGTCACAAACTCCACCAAGTCCATATCCACTCCGCCACCATTACCCATGATGGGAATCACCATGTATATCAGGAAGAACACCGCTAATCCGCCAATCAGTACTGAGAGGATCAGCGTGAGGTTCAGATGCATCCTTCCAGCATAGAGTCTGAAGAGGATGGCCGCCATGATAGGAATGATGATGGTACCCTTGACCATATTGACAAACTGGATGACCAACATGAGCAGGATAAGTAACCACAGCCAGTACTGTTTCTTCTTGACCTGAAACATGGCAATGATAAGGATAGGGATGAGTAGCGTCCTCAGGTGCGCCCAGAAGCCATGACCGCTGAACTGGTCGGCAAAGTCATCTGTTCCAAAGAGGAGCGTCTTGACCGACAGCGTACTGTACAGTCGGTAAAGCAACAGCAGGGATACAGCCACAGCAATGACAATCAATACCGTTGGCAAAGGCTTGTCGTCATCCTTGTACGGAATCTTTGTAGGCAGTCCGTAGTGTCTCATCACCGCCGCGAAGGCATAGCTGGGCAAGGCGAAAAGCGGTAAGCCCAGAATCCATATCCAGATACTGTTGTAGTTGAAGGTGGTAAACCCGAAATTCCCTGCAATGGCAATCGTGATCAGCAGAACGACCACATACGGAAGCATCAGTGCACAAAGAGGAGTATATATAGTATGCCATGACTTATACTCTATATACGTCAATGCTGTTACTTCCAGAAGAAGTATCAACACTATGGACAACTGACTGATACTATCCACTTATTTCTTCTTGATGGATGCACGAAAGATGATGAGGAATGCCGGGATGAAAAGTCCCAGGATGAATGAACAGAACAGCACGCTGATCTTGTTGGGCGAACTCTGCTTCTTCACACCGAGTGGCGGGGTGAGCAGACGGATATCTGTCTTCAGGGCTTTCGACATCTGTGCCTCCTCGCGCTTCTGCAGCAGGAACACATACACCTCGTTCAGCACCTTCCAGTCGCGCTCATCGGTAAGACCGCCAATAGCTTTCTTAGGAGCGGAGGCAATCAGTTGCTTACCCTCGTTCTCCTTTGCCTTCACGCTCTTGAGCTGAATCTGTAACTGTTTGATGGCATTGTTGGCTGAGGCCAGTACGGCATCATGCATGGCTGACAGCTGCTTGTCAATATCCTTCACCAGCGGACTCTCCTTGCTGGAGCTGGCAATGATCTTGTTGCGCTGCAGCTGCAGGGCGTTGTATTCGCTCACCTGATCTGCCAGTCCTTGGTTATCAGCAACGAGGAGTACAGGTAGCAACTCGTCTTTCTTCGACTCATCGCGCAGGTAGTCCCTAATGGCTTGTGCCACATAGAGCTGGTTACTTAGTTCCAGATGCGCTTCCGAGATGTCCTTGGCACTCTCGGCATATACCTTGGCCATTACCTCAAGGTCGGGCATCATAGTCTTACTCTTATAGTCGGCCACCCGCTGGTCGAGTGTCCTCAACTCGTTTTCCAGCGAAGCCAGTCGTTCAACAACATAACGCTCAGAAACAGCAATCTGAGCATCCTTGTCCTCAATGCTCTCCTTGCGGTATTCAGCAATCACAGCATTGATGATGTCAACGGCACGCTCCTTGGAAACATCCTTGCAGTTAATGTCGATGATGGAAGCCTCGCGGTTACTGACTGCCACGGTTAGCATCTTTTTCCTGAGCCCTTCCACGATGGCCATGGGTTCCGTACGGCATACCTCGATGGTCACCTCGTCTTTTTCCATCTTACCGAGAGCATCGGTAGAAGTAATCTCAAGATCGCCAACCGCACTCTTCAGGGTTTGGTTCACTCGTCCTGTCAACTCACCCTTATACTTGTCCTTGTTCTTTTTCAGTTTATAGACTTTCAAGTCGCCGTTCTTCTTCAGGTCGATCTTCATGCTGACATCATCCTCATCAGTCAGGTTCTTGATCGATACATTGATGGGAAGATCCTCGCCATAGAGTTCCTTGTTGCGGATACCCTTGATGGTGTAGCTCATATCCAGGCCGAGCTGGTCCACTACCGTCAGCAGCAGCCAGGGCGACTGCATGGCATACATCTCGTTATACACATTCGATGATGCCCCTAAGCCCATGATTCCTCCCAGCTCAGCCAATCCTCCAATCTGCCCCATCAGGGCACCCATACCACTTTCTTCCTTAACGAGTACTTGTGCTTTCTTGGTATATTTTGGAGGGGTGACTACAAGATACGCAATGGCCAACAGCATGGTTGCTGCCAATGAGAGGGCGAACCATTTCCATTTGGAAAAACAGGTTTTGATGAAATTGCTAACCGTCATATTGTTGTCTTTTATTCTTTCTGGATGAAACGATATTACTTGAATACGAGCATGGCGAAGGTGGCCAGTACCGACAGGGCTGACAGCCAGAACGATGCGGTAGTCACCTCGCTGGCATTGGCGGTGCTTTGGCGCTTGCGGTAGTTGTTCGGCTCCACATATACCACGTCGTTTTGCTGGAGGATGTAGGCAGGCGACTGCATGAGCTTCTTCGTGTTGAGCATATCAATCACGAATACCTCCTGCTGACCGCCATTCATTCTCACAACCTTCACGTTACTTCTGTTTCCGTAGATGGTCATGTCACCAGCTTTGCCGAGTGCTTGCAGCAGTGTGGTCTTGTCGTTCTCAAAGGGATAGAACCCAGGTTCTTCCACTTCGCCCAATACGGAGAATCCCACGTTCAGGAATTCTACTGTGACGACTGCATCTCTGGCCACACTCTTTTCCTGAAGCACGTTCTTCAGATGACTAGCCAGCTCTGATCGTGTAAAGCCTGCCGCCTTGACAGCGCCGATGAGGGGGAAGTCGATGTTACCGTCGGAATCAATGGTGTATCCCGATGTGGCACGACTCTGGTTGGTTGACTGTATCTCGTTGTAACCGATTATCTGTGACGATACAGGCATGTTCAGGGCGTTGTTGAGCTCAGCCGACTTGGTGTTGACAATAATTGACAACTTGTCGTTGGGTTTCAACACGATACCATTACTTTCGGCAATGGCAATAGATGTACCGTTACTTACTTCGGGGAAAAGGGCTATGTTCTTGGGTGTAGAACAAGCGGTAAACAGGATGATGGCACATACTGGTGCTATCAACTGGTTTATTCTTAGTTTCATCATGGTCTTCATTATCAGTTAAAACGTAAATTCCACCTTGTTATTATAGAAATCGGGCACAAAATTACATATTTTTTTGAGAATAATGGTGATTGTATCAGAAAAAGTATGTATATTTGCACGCTCAAACGAAAATCATCTTGGGGTTGACTGGATTTGACGGCGAGATGAGATGGTACGTAAGCACGCGGAGGCTTGAGGGTTCCCTCCATAATCTGAGTTCTCAAAAAATTAATTGGCAACAATGAGTATGCTCTCGCTGCCTAATCGAAGTACAGTAGATTAAGGCTCAATTTCGCTACTAGGTAGCGAAACGAGACGTCGCTCCGAGGATGTTGTTCCGAATCCAAAGATCCAGCGGCGCAGGCTAAATCGGAAATAGCCTCTGCAGGCTCCGATGCAGGGGTGAAATTTAGGAGCTAAGGCTGTAGTTGGTGGCTTAGGTCTTGCTGCAGCACGAAAACCGAAGTCTAAGATAAGCGTGTAGAAAGCGTATGGTTTCCTTGTTCGGACGAGGGTTCGACTCCCTCCAGCTCCACTTTAATATTATCCCCCTTGAGATCTTGACCTCAAGGGGGATTTTTTATAGGCTTTTCATTCAAGCCCATTTAATAATCAGCCAGGTTCCAATCACCTGCAGCAGCAGGCCCGGCCATCCAATGGTAACATCGGCAATGGTGGCAGCAATACCGCCCGTGAGAATCAGTTCTCCAAGAGCCCCAATGAGCAGGCAAACAAGAACAACGCCAACGAGAATGGGTATGCTCACCTTACGGAAATACTGTGCAGCCAGTCCTGCCACAAGTGCCAAAACCACCAGTTTCAATGTCATCACCTCCAGGACACCCCAAGCGGGCTGACCGGTCAGCAGATGATTCACCAGCGGTGAGGCCACAGCAGCCAACAAGCCGGTCTTCCAACCGAACTTATAGGCTCCGGCAAGGATGACGAACGATAGGGGAGCGAAGATAATTCCGCCCTGAGGGATGAGGTGGAAAACTTGAGGTAATACCAGGTTGCAGACCACGAAAAGCGCTGCCCACAGATAGGTCTTCACCTCGTCATAATTCAATGCATAAAGCTTTACATTTGTTTCCATATTCGTTTGATTTTCTATGAATGATCGCTATTTCTTATTATTTTCAAGTTTCAAGCTGATACCAGCCATGAAGGTGGCTCGTGGCATGGGATAGCCAAGGTTGATTTCGTACTTCTGCGCCAGCAGGTTCTCACCACGAGCCCACAGACTGAGGCTCTTCGTGGCGGGATAAGTGACTGATGCACTGAGCAGTTGGAAGGATTCCTTCTTCGCTGCGTCGCCCACGACTGTGTAGAGACCGCCGATGGTCTGCAGACCGATATTGGCGAACCACTTATGATTACGGTATTCTATTCCCTCGAAGGTCATCGTCTCGGGAGCACCCACCACCTTGTTCTTCATGTGCAGGTAGGAAGCGTTGAACACTGCGCTGACATATCGGGAAAAGGGGTATCGCAGCTCCATCTCCACACCGTAGTTCTCTATCTCGCCTGTATTCACATTGCGCGGTTTACCATCAACCGGAATGGTCTGAATCATATTGTCGCCCTTGATGTAATAGGCGTTGATGCCGTAGGAAATGCCTCTTATACGATGATGCCACGACAGCTCGTAGTTCCATATACGTTCAGGTTCCAGCTCGGTGTTCGACGGAGGATAGAGGTACATCTCGCGCATGGTGGGGTTTCGGAAGCCCTTGCTCACCATGACCTTCGCCTCACCCCAGTTGATGGGTCGTACAACGATGCCAGCCTGCGGCACCCATTCCGTTCCCGTGATGGAGTGGTGGTCCAGTCGGATGCCCGCATCAAGGGTAAGCCACGAAGCCAGATCCTGCCGGTAGTCAACATAGCCAGCCACCTCGTTACGGTACGACTTACCGCTTTGCTTGTTCGGTGTATCCATCACCTCGCCAGTCTCTTTCGACGTATAGTAGGCATTGCCGTAGATATGCTGGTAGTCGAAACCTGCGGTGATGTATCCTTGCGTTTCATAAAAAATTCTATAGCTCTGATACCATGAGATACCTGTCAGCGCGTCTTTCGAGCGGAAATAGCGTGCTGTAGGCTTGGAAGGATCAGTGGTACCGTCGTCTATCTTGTGTCGCCCGAAGTTCGAGTAAATGTTCAGGGCTCCGTTGGTTCTCCTGTAATGGTTCTCGATGCCTGCTGACACCACACCACGGGTAATCCACTGGTCGGCATTATACATCGGCTTATCGGTTGAGCCGGGATAGCTGGCATTAGAGCGTGTCAGGTTGGCATTGACGTAGGCGTTCCAGTTGTAGTTGAAGTCGTAACCTAACTGCATATAGCCGCCATACTGCTCGAATCCCATGCGCGGCCTGTGGTTGTCGGTACGGTTATACTGACCAGCAATGGTTGAAGAGAAGTTCCCGCTGCGCACCTGGTTCGATAGTTCCGACTGTACCGTTCCATAGCTGCCGGCGCCTGCCGTGAGTTGGGTAACAACACTTTTGTTCCATGCTGGACGACGGGTAACGATGTTGATGACTCCACCCATGGCATTGCTGCCGTAGAGCACTGATGCCGGTCCTCTAAGCACTTCCACACGCTCGGCCATCATGGTCTGATAGCTGTCGCTGATGGGGTGCCCGTAGATGCCTTGATACTGCGGATGACCGTCGATGAGTACCATCAGCTGACCGGCACCGCCTGTAATGCCGCGCATGTTAATGCCGCCGGCTGCTCCGGTAGAGACACCATAACCCATCATGGAGCGTGAGGTGACGAACACGCCAGGCACCTGCTGCATCACGGTGGGCAGCACATTGGTCTGATGCTGTTGCGTTAACTTCTGTCTGCTGATAATCGAAACAGTCATAGGCAGAAAACGAACATTTTCAGCACGTCGTGTTCCTGTAACCACCACTTCCTCCAAATTCAAGTTGTAGGCAGTGGTGTCCATTGTTTGTGCTTGCGTTACCAGGGCGTATATGCCGCAAATAACAAGGAGTATTGTTTTCTTCATTGCAACTGCAAAGATACAAAAAATATCTGACATATCATGCATGATGAATAGAAAAATCGCCCTGATATTCGGCATTATGTTTTATTAACAGGTACGCAGCAATTTTGACGAAGGATACGGCGTTTTTGGCACTTTGCGCCAAAAACTATGGCAGTTTCTGATTGAAAGTGCCTCAAACGCTGATAGTGGGAACGCCATTCTCTGGTAGCGTTTGCCTTGATCACTGATAGCGTTTACGGCGTTCAGTGTTTCTTAACATTTCGCGGCGGATTATTAATACCCATAATGACAAAAAAAGAGCCAGCGTCCTACTTTCGCATGCTGACTCTTTTGTTCGTCAAGGGTGTCTTAAAACGAGTAGAAATCACTTTTTGCTCTTAGTGGTGATGAGCATGTTGCCCGTTTCGTCAAGCTTGACCTTGATAGGGTCTTTCAGAGAACCTTCCTTTATCACGTCTTTGCCATCGACCAGAATTTTCTTGACAGCCTTGCCGTAGATGGTGACATTGCCATCTTTGTCAATCTCGGCGCCGGGTAAACGTTTGATGATATCCTCAGCGGAGAGGCTTTTAGAATCTGTTGGAGTAAAGGACCACTCAGCATTGGGGGTAAAAGTACCCACGACATTGGTCTTCTCGTTGCCTTCCAGACGGAAGGAGATGGGCACGGCGTACTTCACTCTGACAGTTTGTCCATTCTGGGTGCCAGGAGTCCAATTGGGCATGGCACTGATCACACGGAGAGCCTCGGCATCGAGTTGTGGATTGACTGACTTGACCACATGGGCGCCACTGATGGAACCGTCTTTCTCGATTACGAACTGGACAATAACACGCCCTTGTGTTTTAGCCTCCATCGCCTCTTTCGGATATCGGATGTTCTGCGAAAGATACTGCATAAGGGCTGCTGCACCGCCTGGGAACTGAGGCATCCCCTCTACCACATCGAAGACATCTGGCTGTTTCGGCTCATTGTCAAGTTCTTCTTGACGCTTTTTAGTGGTGATGATAATCACACCATTTTTGGCGTTTTCACCGTAAGACTTAATGGCAGCCTCTTCTTTCATCACAACTATATTCGCGACAGATTCTGGGGGAAGAGCTTGAATATCTTCTCTAGTGACCGTCTTGCCATCAACGATAAGCATCGGTTCTTCTCCATTCGGTTTGGTGTTGAGGAGGATGATTGCTGGATTCTGTCTCGCCTCTTGCAACTCGGCGGTGTAACTTTGCAATTGTTCAGCAGCCTGAGTCTTCTCTTGCTCCACCACTTTGATGGTCTGATTGCCGCCAAGCTTAATAGTGGAGTTCTTCTTTCCTTTCTTTACGGGCACCTGCTTCTGAGGCGGGTCGTTTTTATAAACCACATCGGTTACGGTCTCTGCGTTAAGTGCAAGCGAGACGCCTATGATGGGCAGCAGGGCCAACAACTTCAGGGAGTTGTAGCGTGATGATTTATTAAGTAACATCATATTAATTCTTTTTTTGATGGTGCTGTTGTTGATGCCGTTGGCGAGGATACAGGCCTTTGTACCCATCGCCTTCCGCATCAGCAGTTGAATATATTGGCTCACGTCGGAGCCAGACGAGAGAACGGCCGCATCGGCTTCATACTCGTGTACGGTTCGCAAGTCGCGACGCAAGAGCCATACCACAGGGTTGAACCATTGCAGAGCCGTAAGCGCTTCAACAAAGACGATATCCCAGCTATGTCGCTGCAGGATGTGCCCTCGTTCGTGAACAAGTATCGAAGGGTTGCGCTCCTCGTAGTCAATCCGGCTTAACACGATGGTGTGCATCCATGAGAAGGGTGCGACAGGCAGGTCGACAACTGCCAACGTCACGCCATCCTCCAACGAATGTTGCTCACTATCCTTAATCATTCGGCGCAAATGCCGATAACTGTTTACGATATAAATCAATCGGCAGACGAAGCCGATGATGAAAATGGCGAAGAGGATGTAGGGTTGTAGAAGATTAGGGGAATCCTCAACAGATGTTGCTTCTAAATCTGCGACAACCAGTTCTGCGGTGTCAACCACCGGCACCTGCTCCACCTCTATCGTTTTATGCAGAGTAATGACGCATAGAGGCAAAGCTAGGGAGAGCACGATGGAAGACAACAGCACGATACGGTTCAGCCGATGCATCGTCTCGCGCTCCATCAGCAGCCGATAGCAGAAATAGAAAACGACTATCAATGCTGCCACCTTCAAATCGTAGATTAGAAACTCAACCATTATTTGCGATGCTTTATGATTTCCAAAATCTCACTAACCTCTTCATCGCTTAGCTGCTCGTCTTTGGCAAAGAAAGATACGAGCGAGGCAAACGAACCTCCAAAGAATGTCTTCTGCACCTCTTTCATATACGCACGCGTATAATCCTCTTTACTAACTGTGGCGCTGAAGAGTTGTGCCTTCCCAATTTTAGCGGCTTTTACAAATTCTTTTTCCTTCAATATCTTTAGGAATGTCAGCAAAGTGGTCGGAGCTGGCTTGGGTTCAGGCAATCTCTCCATGATTTCTGAAGAGAATCCTTGGCTCTGGGGAAGTGCCCATAGCGCATTCATCACTTGCGTTTCGGCTTTGGTGAGCTGGCCTTTGACTTTCTTCCTTTGCAACTCGGATGAACTCAAAGCTTTTTGAGTCTGTTCTTGCTGCGCCGTTTGTAGTTTTTTCTCTTTCATGTTCTAATTCTTTAGAATATCCGCTGCAAATATATTCTAAACTTTTAGAACTTGCAAACATTTTCTTCTAAAAATTTAGAACGTTAACATGAATTAAGTTTTTAGAAAAAGCGAACATGGATTTTCACATGCTATGAGGGGTCGGAATTTGGTCATCTCGGTTTTTTTTCGTACCTTTGCCTTTGGAGAAGTTACCTTGTCTCGGAAATGAAAAGAAAAACATGTTTTCCTTTTGCATTTCGCTCGACTTTCGTAACATTGCAAATGGAATCGAGGGAGATGAATAAAGATTGTTAAATACTTGTTTGTCTCGCAAGAAAGCACTAACTTTGTGGACGGATTTAAAAGATGAACTAAACGTTTTCACCTCGACAATTATTATTAACTAAAAACAATAAACAGATTATGACAAGAAAACTACGTTATTTATGTACGCTGCTGCTGATGGCGGTGGCTAGTGTGGCTTGGGCAGATGATGTTGTGTTCTATACCCTTGACACGTCCGGTATTACAGGTTCCGGGTCTGATTACAATGGAAAGTGCGATGTTACGTATGAAGGTATTACTTGGAATGTTAATGGTAATACACAACAGAAGCCATGGCGTATCGGCGGTAAGAGCATTACTAATACAGACCGTACTGTCTATACAAAAACAGCTATGGACGCAGCCATTACGAAGTTAGATCTTACCCTTTCTACTGGCGGCGGCATCACATTGAACAGTTTGAAGTTAACTGTGGCAAGCGATGCTGGTTTTAGTACAGTTCTTGATGAGGTTACGTTGAGCAGTGTAACACTTGATGGTGTCAATACCGTGACCCCGTCACCGGGTAAGACATGGCCAAAGGATGCATACTACAAGTTCACGTTTAATGTAACGGTAGGTGGCAGTAGTAATAAGTATATTGGGTTTAATAAAGTAGTGTTCTACAAAGAACAGGAAGCTGGTGAGAAAATTGATCCAACAGTTACAATAGGTTCTGAATCCATTGAGATTGGTGGAACAACAGAGGTGACAAGCGATGGGCCTGCAGTAACCTTAACTACAGAAGACGAAACGGTATCTATTAACGGTACCACAATTACCGGTGTTGCAGAAGGTGAAGCAACTATCGTTGCAACTTGGGAAGGTAACGACCAGTTTAATGAAGGTAGTACAACATTTGTAGTTACTGTAATAGATCCCAATGCTCCTGGAACAAAGAACAATCCTTATACTGTGGCTCAGGCCATTGCTTTCATCAATGAGCTCGGAGAAAATGTTCTTTCAGACAATGATGTTTATGTGAAAGGTTTTGTCTCTAAAGTTGATAGGTTGAATTACAATAAGATCGTATATTGGATTTCTGATGATGGTACAACCACAGGTCAGATGCAAGTTTACAACGGTTTAGGCCTGAATGGCGCAGATTTCACAGCGGTTACTGATTTGACTGTTGGTGATCAGGTTACTGTATGCGGAAAAGTAAAATTGTTTAAGAACAACTCTGGTACTATTCCGGAATTCGATACAGGTAGTAAGATTGTAGAAATTGTAAAGAACACAAAGGTAGATCCTGAGTTGGCATTTGACAAGACCTCGATTGATGTTGAGAAGGGTGTAGAGTTTACCGAACCCACTTTGACGAATCCGCATAATTTGACTGTTACCTATTCTTCAGATAAAGAAACGGTGGCAACCGTAGCATCTGATGGTAAATTGACTATCGTAGGCGCAGGTACTGCCAGGATTACCGCTTCATTTGCTGGTAATGATGAGTATAATGCAGGAACAGCTTCTTATCTTGTGAAAGTAACAGATCCTAATGTATTAGGTGGTAAGAATAATCCTTATACTGTGGCTCAGGCTCTAGCAGCCATTGACGATAATACAGGCGTAACAGGTGTGTATGTACAGGGTATTGTATCAGAAATCGTGACTGCCTATAACTCTCAGTATGGAAGTATTTCTTACAATATTTCTGCCGATGGAAGTACGACTACTGATCAGTTATTGGCATATCGAGGAAAGAGCTACAATGGCGATAATTTCACTTCATCAGATGATATTCGAGAAGGCGATATTGTAGTGGTTTACGGAAACCTGAAGATATATGGTGATACATACGAATTGGATGCTAACAACCAACTCTATAGCCTTGAGCGTCCTGTTTCTCAAGAAACACGTATTGTAGCCAGTGATGTTACTCTGGAGTACGATGCCACTTCGGGAGAAATAGAGTACACGATAGAAAATCCCCAAACAGGTGTGTCTATAAATGCAACACTTGATGAGAGTTGCGACTGGATTAGCGATATCCAAGTTGGTGAAACAATCACTTTTACTACGACAGCAAACGAAGGTGAAGCCGACCGTTCAGCAACGATAACGCTTTCTTACACTGGTGCAGAGGAGAAGGTGGTAACAATTACCCAGACTTATAAGATGATTGCAGTTGAAGCAGATGATAGCAAGACAACCTTCTACTTCACGAATAATAAATGGGGCATCCCGACATCGAAGACTGTTGAAGAAGCATCATTCACTGCCGATGGTTATACGATTACACTCAAAGGTTCATCAGGAAATGGTTATAGCTATTATCCTCAGAATTATCTGATGTTAGGTAAACAAGATGCCTATCTTACCTTGCCCGCTTTCATCTTCCCCGTTAATAAGATTGAGGTGGTTGGAAGGGATGGAGCAAGTACTGCTGTCACCCAAAATATCTTTGTCGGTAATAACGCTGTTAGTACCCAAACAGCGGGTGCTACAGGAACCAATACCTATGAAATAAATAATGATTATCAGGCTGCTGGTACAATCTATACCTTGAAGGTGACAAGTAACGCCAACACCCAGATCACTCAAATTATCGTGTATAAGGGTGAAGAGAGCGGTACCATTTCAACCGGCATCAACAACGTTGAGCAGACCATTGGCGACGCAGCTATCTATAACCTCAATGGCGTTCGTGTGAACAAGGTTCAGAAGGGCGTTTATGTGGTGAACGGTAAGAAAGTGGTGATTAAATAATTTCGTAAAGAAAAAACTAATAAACCCACCGAGGAATTCAATAAGAAACGGGGTCTGCTAATGCGGATCCCGTTTCTTCGTTCTTAAGGTTGAGCCTTATACTCCATCGGCGTCATTCCGGTGAGTCGGCGGAAATACTTGGAGAAAAACGAGGGGTTGGCAAAATGCATCTCCTCGGCAATCTGTGCCGCTGGTTTATCTGTGTGCCGCAACTCTATTTTGATGCGTGTGATCAGGGCTCGGTCTATCCAGTCCTTGGCTGTGGTTCCGCTGGCCTGACGGATAACGGTACTGAGGTAACGCTCCGTGAGACACAGACGATCGGCGTAGTAGCCTATCTGGTGATGCTCTACACAATGCTGACCCGCCAGTTGGATAAAGCGATCGAAGATGGTCTGCTCGCGCGAACGTGATACGGCCTGCATATCGGTCTGCTGACGAAAAAGACGGTCGTAGTGATGCATCAGGGCGGCCACGAGGGCAGTAACGGTGGGGCGATGGTAATCGTCGCTATGTACAACGTGCCAGATGGTATCGAGAATTTGGCGGGCAGTGCGGAAGTCATTGTCGCTGACATGCAACTGGAAGTCGCGCACCTGACCGTTGAAGGCTGATGGCATCTGACCTGGTGCGAAGGGCATGGGGAAATCGGCAAAGAGCCCGATGCCGAAGACACGGAGGTCGTTGGAAAGACGGATGGGGTTGATGATGGTGCCAGGACCTATATAGACCAGCGTGCCGGCCGTGTTATGACTTTCTTGTAAGTTGAGGCTTATATGGGCCTCACCGCTCATGATGATGCCGAAACGGTGGTCGTTGACGATGAAGGGCGGTTTCTGACGCATCAGCAGACTGAATACGGTGTGGTCGCCATGTACCATACCGAGTTCACCATTAAAGAAAGCACTCTCGCGAATCTTCTCGAGATGGGGTATCAGGATGTCTCGCATGCGCGACAAATCCATCAGTTGCGGTTGCTTGTTCATAATATGTCCTTTTTGTTTGCAAAGATAATCTTTTTCCCCATATTTACGTCCTTATTTCGCATAAATCGAACAAAAAGAACATCTTTCAGTGCTGAAAGATAACATAACAACGGAGAAAACACCGTACCTTTGCCCATGAATTAGTAATACAACAGCAAGAAATATGATGCGACGAAGCATTTTTATTGTTTTTACATTATTGCATGGTTTCATTGTACCATCAGTGATGGCACAGTCGCTCGAGGAGTGCCAGCAGGCAGCAGAGAAGAACTATCCGCTGATATGCCAGTATGGTCTGATTGAGAAGACCACGGAGCTGACGGTGGATAATATCCAGAAAGGATGGCTGCCACAGGTGTCGGCCTCGGCACAGGCTACCTATCAGAGCGATGTTCCCTCGTGGCCCGACCAGATGGAAACGATGATGAACGGTATGGGTATCCACATGAAAGGACTGAAAAAGGACCAGTATCGTGTGGGTATCGATGTGAGTCAGACAATCTACGACGGCGGGGCCATCAGCAGTAGGAAAACCATCGCCCGTGAGCAGGGGAACGTAGAGGCGGCTCAGACGGAGGTAAGTATATATAATGCACGCAAGCGCGTGAACGAGATGTATTTCGCCTTGTTGCTGCTCGACGAGCAGATCAAGCTGAACAGTGATTTACAGGCGTTGCTCAGCGGGAACGAACGCAAACTGGCTTCGATGGTGAAAGGCGGTACGGCGGCAGAGAGCGATTGGCTGAACGTGAAGGCCGAACGACTGAATGTGGTGCAGCAGGCTACTGGTCTTGCATCACAGAAACAGATGCTGCAACGGATGCTGAGCACTTTCTGTGGCATGGAGGTGAAAGAAGTGCAGAAACCGCTTATGTATGCTACCATGACGCAGGAGCAAAAAGGGGTCCGTCCTGAGCTGAAGGCGCTGGATGCGCAGATCAATCTGCTTAACGCGCAGGAGAAGGCGCTCGATGCGGCCTTGAAGCCGAAGTTCGGGGTGTTCGCTCAGGGCTACTACGGCTATCCTGGCATGAACATGTTTGAGGATATGATGCGGCACAACTGGAGTCTGAACGGCTTGATTGGGGCTCGTCTTACGTGGAACATCGGTGCCTTATATACGCGCAAGAACGACAAGGAAAGAATCAACGACCAGCGGTCGATGATCAATGTACAGCGCGAGGTGTTCCTCTTCAACAACAACATGGAACAGATTCAGCAGAATGAGAATATAGAACGCTATCAGAAACTGATGAAGGATGATGAGGAGATTATCAAACTGCGTTCTGCCGTGCGCAAAGCTGCCGAGTCGAAACTCGCTCACGGTATTATCGACGTGAACGATCTGGTGCGAGAAATCAATGCTGAGAACGCAGCAAGGGTGCAGCAGTCGATTCACGAGATCGAGATGCTGAAGGAGGTGTATGATTGGCAGTTCACGGTAAACGGTAAATCAAATGTAAATAACGAATGATTTAATCATGTAATAATGAGGGATATGAGACATACTTATTTTGCTTTTTTGTATCTTGGCATTCTTACATTGTTCTTCTTCTCTTCTTGCAAGGAAAAGGAGAAGGAGTATGATGCTACGGGTACGTTCGAGGCTACTGAAACCACCGTGTTCGCAGAGCAAAGCGGGGCGCTGCTGGCATTCAGCGTAAACGAGGGTGAAAACACCGAGGCTAACATGGAGGTAGGACTCATCGACACCACGCAGACATGGCTGAAGATTCAGCAGCTGCATGCCACGAAGGAGGTGTATAGGAGTCAGAAACCGGATATGGAACGGCAGATCGCCGCTACTCGTCAGCAGTTGGTGAAGGCTCGACAGGATGAGCAGCGATACAGGGAACTGGTGGCCGATGGCGCCGCACCCTCGAAGATGCTCGACGATGCAAGCAGTCAGGTGAAGGTGCTGCAGCGTCAGCTCGATGCGCAGATTTCGTCGCTGTCAACCAGTTCGCGTGCCCTGGATAAGCAGACTGCCGCTGCCGAGGTGCAGGTGAGTCAGTTGCGCGATCAGTTGCGCAAGTGTCATATCATAACGCCTACTAAAGGTACAGTGCTCGAGAAATATGTGGAGCGGGGTGAGTTTGTAAGTATCGGGAAACCGTTGTTCAAAATTGCTGATACGGAGAATATGTACATGCGGGCCTATGTCACTTCAGCGCAGTTGCAGAACATCAGAATCGGACAGCAGGTGAAGGTGTTCGCCGACTATGGTAATAACCAGCGGAAGGAGTATCAGGGCACGATATCGTGGATTTCCTCACGCTCTGAGTTCACACCCAAGACTATTCTTACTGATGACGAACGGGCCGATCTGGTGTACGCCATCAAGGTGGCTATCAAGAACGATGGGTTCGTGAAGATCGGGATGTACGGACAGGTTAAGTTTTAGTTGACAGTTGATAGTTGATAGTGATGAATGCTATCGAGGTAAATCATATAGCGAAGAGTTACGGCAAGGTGCAGGCGCTCGATGAGGTGTCGTTCAGCGTGGGTAAGGGCGAGGTGTTCGGCCTTATCGGTCCTGACGGCGCGGGAAAGACATCGATGTTCCGCATACTCTGTTCGTTGCTCCTTCCCGATAGGGGTACTGCCACGGTGGATGGTTTCGACGTGGTGAAACAGATGCGGGAGGTGAGGCGCCGCGTGGGCTATATGCCGGGTAGGTTCTCACTCTATCAGGATCTGACCGTTGAGGAGAACCTGAAGTTCTTCGCCACGCTGTTTGGTACAACCATCGATGAGGGATATGATGCTATCAAGGTGATATACTCGCAGATTGAGCGGTTCAAGGACCGTAAGGCGGGGGCGCTGTCGGGTGGAATGAAGCAGAAACTGGCTCTGAGCTGCGCTTTGGTGCATCAGCCCAGTGTTCTCTTCCTCGATGAGCCTACCACGGGCGTTGACCCGGTGAGTAGGAAGGAACTATGGGAGATGTTACTGATGCTGAAGGAACGCAACATCACCATCATGGCTTCTACGCCTTATCTGGATGAGGTGAGATGTTGTGAGCGTGTGGCTTTTCTCGACCAAGGGAAAGTGAGGGGGATTGATACGCCGGAAAGGATTCTTGAAGAGTTCAGGGATATCTTTATGCCTCCTCCCATCTCCTCTCCAAAGGAAGAGGGAACAGATGATCCAACTTCCAATAGTAACGCAACGCCTTTGGAAGAGCCTTCCGAAAACGTCATAGAGGTGGAACACCTAGTTAAAGCCTTTGGCGATTTCCATGCGGTGGATGATATCTCGTTCAAGGTGAAGAAAGGGGAGATTTTCGGCTTCCTCGGGGCTAACGGAGCTGGAAAGACAACGGCCATGCACATGCTCACGGGGTTGAACCAACCTACCAGCGGAACGGGTAGGGTAGTTGGCTACGATATCCGTACAGAACATGAGCAGATCAAGCGCCACATAGGCTATATGTCGCAGAAGTTCTCGCTCTATGAGGATCTCACCGTGGCAGAGAATATCCGTCTCTTTGCTGGCATATATGGGATGAAGAGTGATGAGGTGAAGGTGAAAACAGATCAGTTACTGCGCCAGCTGAAGTTCGAGGAACATAAGGATGACTTGGTGGGTTCGCTGCCGCTGGGGTGGAAGCAGAAACTGGCCTTCTCGGTATCGATCTTCCATGAGCCTGGTGTGGTGTTCCTTGACGAGCCTACAGGAGGCGTTGACCCTGCCACACGACGCCAGTTCTGGGAACTGATCTATGAGGCAGCGGGTCGTGGAATCACAGTTTTCGTAACGACACACTATATGGATGAGGCGGAGTATTGCGACCGTATCTCAATCATGGTTGATGGGAAGATCAAGGCCATGGGTACGCCCGATGAACTGAAAAGGAGGTATGGGCAACCTGATATGGATCGCGTGTTCACCTATCTTGCCCGTCAAGCCACAAGGTCGTCTGACTAAGGTCAACGAAGTTAATGTTCAATGAAATGAAGCAGTTTCTATCTTTTGTCATCAAGGAAGCCAAGCACATCTTGCGCGACAAGCGTACGATGCTCATCCTCTTTGGAATGCCCGTGGTACTGATGTTCCTCTTCGGCTTCGCCATATCCACCGACGTGAAGAATGTGCGGACGGTGGTGGTGACGGCCTTGAATGATTACCAGACGCAGCATACTGTTGAACGATTGGCACAGTCGGAGTACTTCACCATTATACAAACCGTCGTAACACCGCAGGAGGCAGAGCAGCTCATTCGCAGTCAGAAAGCGGATATGGCACTTATACCCACTTCGTCTCCCAAAAGCACAGGGGGAGGTCATATACAATGGCAGGTCATGGTCGACGGCTCTGATCCCAATATGTCGCAGCAATGGGCCACATACGCCCAAGCAATTCTTACACAGTCGGTTAATTACAAAAACGTTGTCCTCCCATCTTCACTTGGAGAGAGAACAGGGGTACGACTCCTCTATAACCCTCAGATGCGCTCGGCCTATAACTTCGTGCCAGCCATCATGGGTATGCTATTGATGCTGATCTGCGCCATGATGACCTCCATCAGCATTGTCAGGGAGAAGGAGCGTGGAACCATGGAGGTGTTGCTGGTGTCGCCTGTACGACCGCTCATGGTGATTATTGCCAAAGCGGTACCTTATTTGGTGCTGGCCTTCGCCATCCTCATCACCATCCTCCTCATGGCACGCTTCGTACTGGGTGTGCCGCTGGCGGGATCGATATTCTGGATTCTGGCCGTCTCCACCTTATACATCCTGCTTGCCCTGTCGTTGGGCTTACTCATCTCGAACGTGGCTCAAACACAGCTTGTAGCCTTACTGCTTTCGGCCATGGTATTGCTCATGCCAGTGGTGATGCTGTCGGGTATGCTATTTCCGGTGGAGTCGATGCCGCCTGTGCTGCAATGGGTGTCGGCTGTGGTTCCACCGCGCTATTATATCCAGGCCATGCGCAAGCTGATGATCATGGGTGTGGGCATTGGTGATGTGGCTCAAGAGGTGACGGTGCTGACCGTGATGACGGTGGTGTTGCTCGCCATCGCACTGAAGAAGTTCAAGGTAAGACTGAGCTAAAGTCGTGATAACGTAATAACGTAATAACGAAAGTCGTAACAAAACAATGATTAAACATCTCATCCATAAGGAATTCCTGCAGATTCGTCGCAACGCTTTCCTGCCGCGACTCATCGTTCTGTTCCCCATCGTCATCATGTGCGTAATGCCGTGGGTAATGCAGATGGAGGTGAAGAATATCGTGGTGGATGTGGTGGATATCGACCGTACTGTTGAGTCGCAGCGACTTGTACAACAGATTGCGGTGAGCAAATACTTTATCTTCGGCGGACAGAAAGCTACTTATGCTGAGGCGATGAAGGATATAGAAAAGGGCAGGGCGGATGTGATTCTCGAGATTCGTGATGGCAAGTATCTTATTGCGGCGAACGCGGTGAACGGTACGAAGGGTGCGATGGGATCAGCCTATCTGAGTCAGATCCTGGCCCGGCAGAATGAGAATCCGGTTTTGGTACAAAAGGGAGCCCAAAGCGTGTCTGTGCTTACTTTATATAACAAAGGACAGAACTATAAGCTGTTCATGATTCCTGCTCTGTTTGCCATCGTGATGATGTTGATGACGGGTTTCCTGCCTACGCTGAACATCGTGGGCGAGAAGGAGGCGGGCACCATCGAGCAGATCAATGTCACACCCGTTCCCAAATGGTCGTTCATCCTCGCCAAGCTCATTCCTTATTGGCTCATCGCCTTGTTCGTCATTACCGTATGTCTGCTATTGGCTTGGCTGGTATATGGTATCACGCCTGCTGGTCCGATATGGCTCATCTATGTACTTGCTATGCTATTGGCGTTGTTCTTTTCGTCGTTCGGACTGATTGTTTCCAACTACTCCGACACCATGCAGCAGGCGATGTTTGTGATGTGGTTCTTCGTGGTAAGCATCATGCTCCTTTCTGGTCTCTTCACGCCTACGCGCTCCATGCCTTCGTGGGCTTACCTTACCACCTATATCAACCCCATGCACTACTTTATCGACGCTATCCGTACCGTCTTTATCCGTGGGGGTGGCTTGCAGCATATAGCACATCAAATAATAGCCCTGCTCGCCATCGGACTCTTTATGGCCGTATGGGCGGTGCAGAGCTATAAGAAGAATAGCTGATTTTTGTTTGTTTACTAAAGAACTACGGCTGTTCCGCTGGTGGCAACCATCAGCATGGAGTTGCTGGAACCGATGGTCTCGTAATCGATGTCAATACCGACAACGGCATTGGCTCCCATGGCACGGGCACGTTCCATCATCTCATTCATCGAGGTGTCCTTAGCCTCGCGTAACACTTGCTCGTAACTGGCAGAACGACCGCCTACTACGTCGCGGATACCGGCAAAGAAATCTTTTACGATGTTAGCACCAATAATGGTTTCACCTGTCACCACACCCTTGTACTCGCGGATGGTGCGACCTTCAATCTGTGGGGTTGTTGATAGTATCATAATCTCTCGTTTTAATGAATAATAATCTCTTTTCTCTTATAGACGAAAGATGATGACAAAAAGTTGCAAATATCAGAAAAGGGAGAATAGGAATTGTCCAGCCCAGATGACAACCTTCACCATGAAATAGATGAGGATGCAGAGACAGACGAACAGGATGATGCTGTAGGCTGCCTTGCGGTTGACGGTCTTGATGGTTTCATCATCACCCTCTACAAAGCCTCGGATAAGACTCATGTTCTGCTGATTGGAACGGTGGAACACATCAATGATATCGCCTACATAAAAGGGTATCATACCGAGCAGAACGTCGCGTAGGGTGTTGTTGATGATGGCTAAGGTGAGGGGGAACGAACGGATCTTCACGGCTGTGAAAACGACATATACCAAGGATATAAGGGCGGCAATGGCGTCACCAATACCGCCTGGAATGGCAAATCCAAGGGCCGCATCAACATAGTAGCGGTCCATGATCTCGGATGCCCGTTGCAGCCAACCGTAGGTACGACTGTTTTCCAGTCGTCTTCGCGTAATCTGTCTTTTTTCTTCGTTCACGTGTACAAAATAACAATAAAGCAATGATTATTCAAAATCTTTTTTGTATTTTTGTCACCAAATAACATTTAGAAATGAAAAACTATAGAATGAATTGGCTAACATGTATAACCTGTCTTTTCCTTGCTCTTTCCACCCAAGCCGTGGCGCAGAACGGGAATAGTGAATGGCCAAAGGCTGATTATCAGGTGGTTCCCTTGCCCAGTAGGATTACCCTGCTGCAGAAAGCGGACTTTGTGTTGAATGCTCAGACGCTGATTGTTGTCGGTTCCGACAATGTGGATATGCAGCGTAACGGTCGTTTCCTTCAGCAATATATAGAGGAGGAAACGGGGTTAAGATTGTCCTTGTCTTCCAAGGTGGAGAAGGGGAGGAGTATAGTGCTCCGTCTGAACCAGAAGATGGTGGAGCCCGAAGGATACCGGATGACGGTTGACAAGAGGGGTGTGACCATAGAGGGTATGACTCCGCAAGGGGTGTTCTATGGAATACAGACACTGAGGAAATCGTTGGTTCTTCCTGATAAAGGACAGGAAACTGTCGCAGTGGTTTTACCTGCCGCAGAGATTACTGATGCTCCTCGTTTCAGCTACAGGGGAATGCATCTGGATGTGGCGCGCCATTTCTTCTCGTTGGATTTTGTGAAGCAGTATATCGACATGATGGTGCTGCACAATATGAATACTTTCCACTGGCATCTTACTGATGATCAGGGTTGGCGCATGGAGATCAAACGGTATCCTAAACTGGCGGAGATAGGCGGCTGGCGTAACTATACTACGCTGGGCAGGAATTCCGACATAGACGATGGTACTCGCTATGGGGGCTACTATACACAGCAGGAGATGAAGGAGATTGTGCAGTATGCAAAGGAGCGTTTCATCACCGTGATACCAGAAATAGATATGCCTGGTCATATGCTGGGTGCCCTTACTGCCTATCCTGAACTGGGCTGCACCGGCGGACCGTATGAGGTGGAGGGTCATTGGGGTGTTTTCGATGATATTCTCTGTGCCGGTAAGGAAGAGACATTCCGTTTCGTAGAGGGCGTACTGGAGGAAGTGATGGATATCTTCCCTTCGGAATATATTCATATTGGTGGTGATGAGGCTCCTCGTACCCGCTGGGAAAAGTGTCCGTTATGTCAGGAACGCATCAGGAAAGAGCATCTCACGGCCAAGGGTAATCAGTCGCCAGAGGCTCGTCTGCAGGGTTATTTCACCAAACGGGTGGAAGCTTTCGTACAGTCGAAAGGAAGGAAACTGATTGGCTGGGATGAGTTGTTGGACAGTGATGTGAATCCTAGTGCTACGATCATGAGCTGGCGGGGTGTTGATGGCGGACTGGTTGCTTCTGAGAAGGGGCACGACGTGATCATGAGTCCTACCTCCCACTGCTACTTCAATTTCTACCTGGTGAAGGATTATGAGTGGGGAGAGCCGTATGCGTTTGCTGAGGTGATTCCTATAGAGAAGACTTATTCGTTTGATCCTGCTCCCGCATCGTTGAGCGAACAGGCTAAGAAGCATATCTTAGGAGCACAGGGAAATCTGTGGTCGGAGTATATTCACTATAATTCAGAGGCTGAGTATCAGGTACTTCCGCGAATGGGAGCGCTGAGCGAGGTGCAGTGGATGCAACCTTCTCAGAAGGATTTCAAGGCATGGGTGGAACGTGAGCGCCGTCTTACCTTATTATATAATAGGAAGGGCTGGGCGTTTGCCAAGCACGCATTTAAAAAGTGATTGTTTTTGACGCTTACATACCGAGTTTGCGGGCTTCGCTGTAGGCGTTCTGCGCCATTCGGTTGATGATATCGATGGCCAGCGCTTCGTCGATGAAGCCGGCTTCCTTGCAGGGTGTGTACTGACTGGCTTCCTCGGAGGTGGCCAGTCTTCCTTCGAGCAGGATGAGGAAATGACGTTTGTATTCCTCGACCATGGCGTGGTAGAAAGGTTCGGTTCTGCAGGCGAGGCGCACCAGTTGCATCAGGTCGTTGGTGGGATTGCTGCGTAGGGCTGCTTCTATCTCGTCGGCCTCGTAGTTCATGCGGGCAATGGCATAGAAGACTTCCTGGTTGTAGATGCGGGAGATGTGCTCGTAATGTTCCAGCAAAGTCTGCTTCACAACCTTGGCATCATTGAGGTCTTTCCCCTCCATCATTCCAGTGAGGAAATACTTGAAAAAGGTACGCACGAGGGCAGCCAATGCCCGGTCTTTACTGATCTTGCTCATTTCTGATGGCTTTGATGTTTCTCATTAATCCTTCGTATTTGGCCCGTTTCACGGCACTGCCCTTGAACAGGCGCCGGTAGTCTTCTTCAGTGAGTTGCTGCCATTTCTCCTTGGTCATTCCCAACAACTCTTCCTTGGGCTGCAGCAGTGGCTCATCGGTGGGCTGGGCAAAACGGTTCCAAGGACAGGCCTGCAGACAGCGGTCGCAGCCGTAGATGGAATCGCCCATCTTCTCTGCCAGTGAAGAGGGGATGTCTCCGCGATTCTCAATGGTTTGGTAAGAGAGGCATTTCTCGGCGTTAAAAGAGGGGAGGGTAAGACCAGGAACGGGAGTAAGTGCTCCTGTAGGACAGGCGTCGATGCATTTGCTGCAGTTGCCGCAACGGTTCTCGATGGGTTCATCGTACTCCAGTTCCATATCAAGGAACAGTTCTCCCAAGAAGAACATACTACCAGCATGGGGGATGATGAGCTGGTGGTTTCTACCCACCCATCCTAATCCTGCCCGCACAGCCCAGTAGCGCTCCAAGATAGGGGCGCTGTCGGAAAAGGCTCTGTAGTGGAGTTTTTCCTTTTCCTGCTTATCTTCATTGATACGCTGGGAGATAAAGGCCGCCAGAGCATGCAGCTTTTGTTTGACAACGTCGTGGTAGTCCTGACCGTAGGCGTAAGCGGCAATCTGGTATTCTGAGTCGGGAATACGTTGCTGAGGGGCGTAGTTCAGTGCTACGCAGACAATACTCTTCAGGTTGTCCATCAGCAATCGCGGGTCAAGACGCTTATCCAAGTGGTTCTCCATGTAATGCATTTCCGCATGGTTCCCCTTCGCCAGCCACTCACGGAACGAACGGGCGGTGGACTCATCTACGGCATCGGCACGGGCGATTCCGCAGGTGAAAAAGCCGAGACGAAGAGCCTCGGCTTTGATATCATGGGAAAGTCTTGAATGCATAACCTTGTTCTTGTAGCCACCTTAATGCTTCAGGCAGGGCTGTCTGCAGCTTATCGATACTCTTGAGCGAGTCGTGGAAGGTGATGATGGAGCCGTTGCGTGTAAGCGTCTTCACATTGTTCACCACATCCTCGGCTGTCATCCACTTGGAATAGTCGCGCGTAAGCACATCCCACATCACCACCCGGAAATACTTCTTCAACCAGTAATACACACTGTGTCGCATCCATCCATGTGGCGGACGGAACAGATGGGCGTGTACCAGCTCGTTGGCCTGGAAGGTGTTGATGATATAGGTGGTTGTCCAGTGCTTGAAACTGCCGATGTGGTTCATCGTGTGATTTCCCACCTGATGTCCTCCGTCGATGATCTGCTGGAAGAGTTCGGGGTATTTCCGCACATTATCCCCCACCACGAAGAAGGTTGCCTTGGCGCCATACGCTTCGAGTGTCTTGAGAATGAACGGCGTAGCCTCGGGGATGGGTCCGTCGTCGAACGTCAGATAGACTGCGTGTTCGTTCGGATCCATCCTCCAGGTGGCATGGGGATAAAACCACCTGATGTATCGGGCTGGTCGTTCAATAATCATTTACTCCGGCTGTTGCATGAGTTGTCCGCCCTTGGCTTGATATACCCTGGCCACTGACTCCAGTTTCTTGAACATCTGGTCGCCATACTTCGTGTCGATGGTATCGGCCACTTCCACGCAATGCTGCATGATATACACCTGCATCATGCAATCCTGCTGGTAGCCTGCCATGGTGTAGTTGTCGAGCGACGTATAGTAGTTCATGTACTGCAGGGCGTTGTTGAACACATCGTCCAGAATCTTACGGGCCTCGGCTTTCTTGCCAATGGTGGCATAAGCCTTGGCAAAGTCAAGACCACCACTGAGGTAGTTGTAGGGCACATTATAAGAAGGAATTACCTTCTCTGCGTAAGCCAGTGCCTTCAATGCCTTGTCGTTTTTGTTCTCGGAAATCAGGTGCATGGCCAGCTGACCGAACAGCCGACGGTGGGTGTAGCACATGCGCATCACGGTCTCGTCGAGATAGATGCCTTCCTTTTCAAGACCACCAAACTTGAAGCGGTTCATCATGTTGTTATAAACCTTCTCCGTATCGAAGTTCTTCGCACCGTTGCTGATGGTGGTGAACGGGGTGATACGACTGGCCAGTCCTTCCTGAACGAAGTTGTCGCCGAGGTTCATGTAGTTCTCCTCACCCACGGTGATGGCAACATAGATAGGACGTGTCCAGTTGCACTGTGCAATCATCTCGAGCATCATGAGATCACCCTTGTACAAGGCGTTCTTTCCCTTCAGGGAGATTACCATCTTATCGGGGATGGAATCCTTGGCCATCATCATTCCGCTCTTCTTGACGGCTTCTTTGTCGATAGTGACATAGACCGTGTCGGTGGGAATGAAGTGCAGGTCTTTATTCTTGGAGCGCACCCAATACTGCAGGATGTTCTTCAGTTCAAACGGATCCTCACCGAACTGCTTCTTGGCTTCCTCAGGATTCTCCTTATAGTAATCCAGTAATCCTTGTTTAGCATCAGCCTCAATCTCCACATACTCGTTGGTGCCAGAGCAGTAATCGAGACGTGGCCATGCGATGGGCACTGAGGGTGAGTCATAGGCTGGTCGTCGCATCTGGTCGATGTACCAGTCGGTCTGCAGATAACTCAGGTTACAAACACGAGTGTCGGTACGTACGCCTTCTACCTCCTGGTTATACCACAAGGGGAAGGTATCGTTATCACCATTCGTGAAGATGATCGGGTTTCCTTCATCCTGCATGGACATGAGGTAGTTCTGACCGAAGTCGCGACAGGTGTAACGACCGGAGCGGTCGTGGTCATCCCATGTCTGACTGGCCATTTGGATGGGTACGATCATGCAGGCTACACCCACAATAGCGGCAATGGCAGTACCGTTCACTTTCTTCAAACGTTTCTTCAAGAGATCGTAGATAGCAGCTACACCCATACCGCACCAGATGGCGAAGGCATAGAACGAACCCGCATAGGCATAGTCGCGTTCACGCGGCTGCATCGGGGTCTGGTTCAAGTAAACTACGATGGCCAAACCGGTCATGAAGAACAGGAAGAACACCACCCAGAACTGCTGAATGCCTCGCTTGCCGCGGTAGGCCTGCCAGAACAAACCAATCAAGCCGAGCAGCAACGGCAGACAGTAGAACACGTTGTGTCCCTTGTTATTTTTCAACTCATCAGGTAATTTGTCCTGATTTCCCAGTCGGGCATTGTCAAAGAACGGAATACCTGTAATCCAGTTACCGTGTTCCAGCTCTCCATGTCCCTGTATGTCATTCTGTCTTCCGGCGAAGTTCCACATGAAATAACGCCAGTACATGAAGTTACACTGGTAGGAGAGGAAGAAGAAGATGTTCTGCAACTGTGAGGGCATATGTACGAGTACCTGTTCCCCACAACGGTCGTAAGGCTCATCATGTCCTTTGGGTAGCCAGCTTGGAGCACCTTCCATCCAGTTGTTATAGGCGGCCGCATGACCGGAATCATACATTCTGGGGAAGAACATGTTCTGGGCATAGACATAATTGGTCTTGTGGCGGACGATGAAGTAGGAGTCTTTCTCGTCTTCCGTAGCTTTCTCCTTGCGCTGATAGATGGGGGCACCATCGTTGACGCGTGGCTTGCAGAATTCACCGTCGCGGTCGAACAAAACCTGTGAGGTATAGGCTTGTCCGTAGAACAGCGGACGTTCGCCATATTGTTCACGACTCAGGTAACTACCCAACGTGAAGATATCCTCAGGTGAGTTCTGGTCCATCGGAGTATTGGCCGACGAACGAATCACGATCAGGGCGTAGCTGGAGTAGCCGATCATCAGCATCAGCATACACAGAAGCATGGTGTTCTTGGCCCGAGCTGTAATCAGGAGTTCCTTGCCCTTGCGGATCTTGAGAACGAACCAGAGGACAGTCAGTACGATGATACCGATAATGAAGGCCTTGATGCCATAGCTGTAGAAGGGAATACCTAACATGGCTACAGCAGCGAGGAACGCGATGTTCTGTCGAGTAAGGTGTTCCTTATAAGTTTCATGGATAGCCCAGATCACGATGGCTACCAACAGGATGATATAGATAATCTCACCGGTGTTGAACGGCATACCCAAGGTGTTTACGAAGAATAGTTCAAACCATCCTCCTACAGTGATAATTCCAGGCACTACGCCGTAGAGGATAGCTGCCACCACAACCAGAGAGATGCCTAAGGCGATGAGCGAACCCTTCAGGTCGGCATTGGGGAAACGCTTGTAGTAATATACCAGCACGATGGCGGGTACACACAGCAGGTTCAGCAGGTGAACACCGATAGAAAGACCGGTGATGTAGGTTATCAGAATCAGCCAGCGGTCGGCATGGGGTTCATCGGCATGGTCCTCCCATTTCAATATCAGCCAGAATACCAGGGCTGTCAGGGCAGAAGAGTAGGCATAGACCTCTCCTTCCACTGCACTGAACCAGAACGTGTCGCTGAATGTGTAGATCAGCGCTCCTACCATACCGGAAGCCTCAATGGCAATCAGTTTCTGTAATGACAGCTCACTCCAGTCTTTCAGGATGAGCTTGCGCACCAGATGGGTAATGCTCCAGAAGAGGAACAAAATACAAGAGGCCGATAGCAGGGCACTCATCGTATTCACCATTCTGGCTACCTGACTCGGATCGCTGACGAACTGGGAGAACAGGTTGGCGGTGAGCATGAAGAACGGGGCACCTGGTGGGTGACCGATCTCCAGTTTGTACCCAGTGACGATAAACTCAGGACAGTCCCAGAACGAGGCTGTCGGCTCGATGGTGCTGCAATATACAAAGGCTGCAATGAGGAATGCCACCCAGCCCAGTATATTATCTACTAACCTAAACTGTTTCATTCTATATATGTGATTGTTTTTTGCAAAATACCCTGCAAAGATACGAATAAACGAATACAATACAAAATAAATAGCCGTTATGTTATGTTTTTTTCAGATTACGAGAGAAGCTCCATAAACCAGCAGCCAATAGCGCAGGATCTTTCCGATGGCTATGCTTAACAGGGAGATGGGGATATTGGCGCGCATGAGTCCTAGGAGAATGGTGATAGCACTGCCGATAATAGGCAGGAAGGCAAAGAACCCCATCCAGGCACCACGACCGCCCATGAACTGTTGTGCCTTATCCAGATCGGTCTTCTTGACATGTAGGTACTTCTCAATCCAGTCCAGTCGTCCCAATCGTCCTACTCCATAGTTGAACATCGAGCCAAGGATATTCCCGATGGAGCCATACACAACGAGTTTCCATGCGTCAAGACCCGTGGCCAGCAGTCCTAACATCACCGCCTCACTACTGAATGGGAAAAAGCTCCCGGCAAGAAAGGCGGCCACCAACATACCCCCATAGCCATATTGGGTGAGAAAGGCAATCAGGGTATCCATAGGTTGTATGCTGTGATGAACAGGATAAGGAAGATCAGCATATAGAACGTTACATTCGTAAGCTTGGTATGTGTCAGGGCGAGGAAATGCCCGATGAACGGACTCGTATTGACAATCATCATTCCCAACAGAATCTCAAAGTGCTGGGGTTGCAGGACGATGAACACCACGGTGAACAGGTTCATCCACATCAACAACTCGTAGATCATCTGTGTGCGGATTTTGTCCATATGACTGTTACGGAGGTAATGAACCATTCCGATGAGTGCTACCAGACAGACAAAGGCAAAGGTGATGTAGTGGTGATCGTTGAACCGCTGATATTGGAACAGGGGCTGGAAGTAGGCAATGCTTGTGATATGCTCCACGAGCGAGTCAAAATGTCCTGTGAAAAAACTCAACGGTGCCAGAAACCAATAAGGGGTGATCAGTCCAACGATTGATGCAAAGAACATACGGAAGCTGAAAGCCATCATCTTGAAGCCGATGAGTATCCATAGCAGCGGTACGAAATAGAGCACTTGTATAAACAGTACACTGGCAATACCCAGACAAAGAAATGCGTAGAACATCAGTCCTGGTGAATCTTTGTCCTGATAGATATGGAAGATAATGGTGTAGGATGTGATGAGACAGAGTTGTACAATGGATTCCCGTAACGATGGAAACAGAAAGGTGGCCATGGAGGTGAGGGCAAGAAACGAACACGACACCATACGACTGTAGACGCGGATGAGGGCATTGCTGTTGTTGATCTCCATCATCAGATAGGTAGATACACCAAGGAAAGCCAACTGCAGATACAGTTGGTTCTCCACCAGTCCGCCCAGATACCATACACCTAAGGCATATATAGCCATCAGTGTCAGTGCATAACGGCTCTCCGCCACCTTGTTCTGGAATCGCTTCATCCTTACTTCAAGTCTGCCCCGATATCCGAACGGAAGTATTTGTCTGTAAACTGAATCTTCTGAGCTTCCTCAAAGGATTTCTTCAAGGCCTCTTCCTTGTTGGCGCCATAGCTGCTCACGGCAATCACACGACCGCCGGCTGTTACCACCTGACCGTCTTTCTGGGCTGTTCCCATATGGAAGACGATACTTCCCTCTACCTGATCAAGACCAGTAATGGGATAACCTTTCTTATAGGCTTGGGGATAGCCGCCGCTGACCAATACCACGCAGACGGCAGCACGCTCATCAAATTCCACCTTCTTGGTGTCAAGATCACCATTGGCCACACCAACAAACAGATCCACGATGTCGCTCTTCAGACGGAGCATCACACTCTCGGTCTCTGGGTCACCCATACGACAGTTGTATTCAATCACCATCGGCTCACCGTTCACGTTGATCAGGCCGAAGAAGATGAATCCCTTATAGTCGATGTTCTCTTCAGCCAGACCTTCCACGGTAGGACGGATGATGCGGTCTTCCACCTTCTGCATCCACTCCTTGGTGGCAAAGGTGACAGGTGTAACACTTCCCATACCACCTGTGTTCAAACCCGTATCATGCTCACCAATGCGCTTGTAGTCTTTTGCTTCTGGTAAGATCTTGTAGTGCTGACCGTCGGTCAGGACGAATACCGAACACTCTATACCACTCAGGAACTCCTCGATGACCACACTGGCGGAAGCGTTGCCGAACATGCCACCGAGCATCTCCTGGAACTCCTTCTTAGCCTCTTCGAGGGTAGGGAGAATCAAAACGCCTTTACCAGCACACAGACCGTCGGCCTTGAGTACATAAGGAGGCTGGAGGGTTTCAAGGAAGGCCAGTCCTTCCTTCACATGCTCACCATCGAATGTCTGGTATTTAGCGGTGGGAATGTTGTGACGCTGCATGAATCCCTTGGCAAAGTCCTTACTGCCTTCGAGTACGGCACCTTTCTTCGAAGGACCGATCACAGGAACATTCGCTGTGCGTTCATCGCTGAGGAACTCATCGTAGATGCCTTTAACCAAGGGATCCTCCGGTCCTACCACCACCATGTCAATGAGGTTGTCCACGACAAAGTCTTTCAGCTTGTCGAATTCGTTCACACCGATAGGTACGTTCTCTCCAACCTCAGAGGTTCCTGCATTTCCAGGGGCGATGAACAGCTTCTCGCATTTCTTGCTCTGGGCGATTTTCCAGGCAAGGGCGTGTTCACGACCGCCACTGCCCAACAATAAGATTCTCAAACTCTTCCTGAGTTCAATACCAGGAAACATCGCTGTCTTTTTCTTTGCCGGGAATTCCGGCACAATCGCATTTATACGCATGGCGTTTGTTATTTTAGATAGTCTTCAAAATACTGTGTAATCCTTTCATGGAGATGAACGCTCTGATGTCCCCGCATATTGTGCGGTTCACCAGGATAGACGAAGAAGTCGGGCTGGGTACCTGCCTTGATGCACTCGGCAAGGAACGACAGACAGTGCTGCGGCACTACGGTTTCATCGTTATAGCCTGTGATGATCTGCAGCTTACCCTTCAGATTCTTGGCTTTGCTCAGCAGACTGGTTTTCTCGTAGCCCTCAGGGTTCGACTGGGGCGTGTCCATATAGCGTTCTCCGTACATCACCTCGTACCAGTGCCAGTCGATCACCGGACCGCCTGCCACACCTACCTTGAACACGTCAGGATAGTTGGTCATCAGGGAAATGGTCATGAATCCACCGAAGCTCCAGCCGTGAACGCCCATCCTGTCTTGATCAACATATGACAGTGATTTCAGGTATTCTACACCTTTCATCTGGTCCTGCATCTCAATCTGTCCCAACTGACGGAAGGTGGCCTGCTCAAAGTCACGTCCTCTGTTCTCCGATCCTCGGTTGTCAAGGATGAAGAGCAGGTAGCCTTTCTGTGCCATGTAGGTCTCCCACGACCTGCTTCCCCAGTGCCATGATGCTTCCACGTTATGGGCATGCGGACCGCCATAGACGTAAATCACGGTGGGGTATTTCTTCTCTGGGTTGAAGTCTGCGGGTTTCACCATTCTATAATAGAGGTCGGTGATGCCATCAGCCGCCTTGATGCTTCCGCATTCAAAGATGGGCTGCTGATATCCTTTCCACGGGTCTTCTGCCTCCAAGAGGTTCGTGTGCTGAGGGCTCTTCTTGGTAAGGTCCACCACATCAATGACACGCGCTCTTGTTGGTGTGGAGAATCTGTCGATGAGGAAGTTACCAGATGGTGAAACAACAGCGTTATGAACACCATCTACTGTTTCCAACTGTTGCCTCTTTCCTGTCATGCTGACACTGTACAGACGCTGATGCAGGGGGTGCTCCTTGTTGCCCTTGAAGATGATGGTCTTCTGCTTTTTGTTGAAGCCTAAGATATCTGATACTACCCATGAACCACTGGTCAGCTGACGAAGGCACTTACCGTCAGTATTATATAAATAAATGTGGTTATAACCATCGCGCTGACTCAGCATCAGGAACTTCGTGTTGTCCCATGGCAGGAACTGGATGGGATGCAGCGGCTCCACGTATTTCTCACTCGTCTCACGGTAGATCTCCTTCATTCTTGTGCCAGTTGTTGCGTCATACGAAACCAGGCGACAGTCGTTCTGGTCGCGGTTCAACTCGAACATATAGACTGTTTTCGAGTCGGGACTCCAGGCGATATTCGTGAAATAGCACGTCTGCTGCAACGCTGTCGGAGAAACATCTGTGACAGGAGTCTGCAGATAGATGGTCTTGTTTGTCTGGAGGTTGTATATGCCTACGGTTACCACATGGGTGTTACCTCCCGCCATGGGGTATTTGTCGGGATCCACCTTGGCAATTCCCTTTTCCGTGTACGGACTGAGGTCAACCTGTGGATAATCCGTCACCATGCTTTGGTCCATACGGTAAAAAGCCAGTTTCTGTCCGTCAGGACTCCAGAATGTTCCCTTTTCAATGCCGAACTCATTACGGTGTACGCTCTGACCATAGACGATTTCGCGCGAGCCGTCGGTGGTGAGCTGATGTTCATGTCCCTCACCGTCGGCCACATACAGTTGCTGGTCCTTGATATAAGCCGTGGCTCGCGAAGCAGCGTTCCAATCATTGCTGTCCTGTCCTGATATACTGTCCTGCCATACAATTTGCTTCTGTTTGAAGTCAACCAATATATAGGCATGACGGTTACCCATGGCAGCCAGAGGCTTGTCAGGGTAGGGGAAGATGACATTCATCAAATGGCGCACAAAACGCTCATCATCGCTCTTGATCCACTTGTTTACTTCATCAAGTGTGAAGAGCACCTCCTTCTTTCCCGTCCTGGCATCTATGGTGTAGCATTCTTCCACATCGGTCTGCACAAGCTGGTCGCCCCACCATGTGAGCCACATGTTCTTGGCCGCCAAGTTGTGAGCGTTCTTACCACCGTAGTTCAGGTCTTCCAGCGTAAACAGCTGCTGGGCGTTCATTGATAATGGAATCATAAGGAAAGAAAGGAGAACGGATAATACGATACTCCTGCTATTAATCATCATATCTTTTGTTGTTCTTTTTGAAATTCCTACCTTCTGTTTTATCAAAGCGCTTACCGCCTTTGCCTTTGAAGTCGCCCTTGCCGTTTCTTCCGTCGCGGAAATCCCGTTTCCCCTTGAAACCGTCTTTCCCCCTGAACGGTCTACCTTCCTGTCGGTCGCCATCTTCACGGTCACGACTGCGACGGAACGACCGTTCTTCCTTGCGTTCGAACATCCTTTCATCGAAGGCAGGATGATGCTTATGGAAGGTAAATGAGCGGATATCTCCCGTTTCGTTGGCCTCGTCCTCATCCATTCGTTTCTTGAACTCCCTGTTCTTCTTGAAGCGATGCTTCTCGGCCATGGTCTCCTTCTCCTCTTCCGTCTTCAGGATGTTACCTTCGCTGCGGAACTCCTTGAGCTTCCCTTGGAACATCTGATACTTACGGAACTCGCATTCAAGAGAGCCATTAAACACGGGAATCTTGATACTTGGACGCAGACCGATCTGCTCGAAGCACTCTTCACGATAGCTGAGAATCCATGCATTGTTCCCCTGGAACTCATGCTTCAGTTTCTCGCCAATCATCTTGTAAGTAGCCAGCAGGTTCGGCGTGGAGATGCGTTCCCCATAAGGCGGATTGGTAATCATAATGGCCTTCTCTGCAGGCTGTTTGAAATCGGCGAAATCGAGTTGCTCCACCGTGATATCCTTGGTCAGACCGGCTGCTCGGATGTTCATCCTTGCCGTGTTCACCGCCTTCATGTCGATATCGTATCCATAGATGTGATGTTCGAAGTCACGTTCCTTCGATTCATCATTATAGATCATGTCGAACAGATCTTTGTCGAAGTCGGGCCATTTCTCAAACGCATATTCTTTGCGGAAAACACCGGGCGACATATTCCGGGCAATCAGGGCAGCTTCTATAAGTAGCGTACCGCTACCGCACATCGGGTCGATAAAATCGGTTTCCCCTTTCCAGCCGCTCATCAGGATCATACCGGCTGCCAGCACTTCGTTTAAGGGAGCTTCCACTGATTCCTGTCGATAGCCTCTACGGTGCAGACTCTCACCGCTGGAATCCAGACAAAGTGTCGCCTTGTCGTCTGCAATATGGATATGCAGTCGGATGTCAGGGTTGGATACCGACACATTAGGACGGATTCCCGTGTTCTCCCTGAACTGGTCAACGATGGCATCCTTCACTTTATATGCTACAAATTTAGAATGGCGGAACTCTTCTGAGAACACCACGGAATCCACCGCAAAGGTGTTTTTACTTGTCAGATAGTCGCTCCAGTCAATCTTCTTCACCTCCTCATAGACATCGTCGGCCGACAAGGCTTTGAAGTGTTTGATGGGTTTGAGGATGCGTATAGCCGTGTGCAGTTGGAAGTTAGCGCGGTACATCATCTCCTTGTTACCGGTAAATGACACCATTCGTCTGCCAATCTGCACATTGTCAGCTCCCAGTTCTGTCAGCTCTTGTGCCAAGATGGGCTCCAGTCCCATAAAGGTCTTGGCAATGAGTTCAAATGCCTGTTCCATGATTGAATTCGATATCTAAATTGTCAGTCTTCTCTTGTTTGTACTTCTTTGTATTCGGCTTCATGTCGCGAGTAATCCAGAGGTTGGCACCCACCACGCAGCCCTTACCGATGGTGATTCGTCCTAAGATGGTGGCATTGGAATAGACCACCACGTCATCTTCGAGAATCGGGTGACGGGGAATGCCCTTGATGGGATTCCCATGCTCATCCAGCGGGAAGCTCTTGGCTCCCAGCGTCACTCCCTGATAGAGTTTCACGTTATTGCCGATGATGCAAGTAGCACCAATCACCACACCTGTTCCGTGGTCGATGGTGAAATGATGACCGATCTGCGCGCCCGGATGAATGTCAATACCCGTCTCGGAGTGCGCCATCTCTGTGATGATTCTTGGAATAAGTGGAACGCCAAGAACCAGCAGCTCATGGGCAATGCGGTAGTTGACCAGTGTTTTGATGATGGGATAACAGGAGATGATCTCCCCGTAGTTCTCTGCTGCGGGATCACCATTATAGGCTGCAATCACATCCGTAGCCAGGATTTTCCTGATCTTGGGGTATCTGCTAATCAACTCCAAGGCCAGTCGTTCGGCATTCATCCTGCAGGCTGTACGTTCCTCATAGCTCTCCGAGGTGTTACCATCGGCAAAACAGAGTCCTGCCTGAATCTGGTCGGCCAAGAGTTTGTGGAGTCTTTCGATGTTCACTCCGATATGGTATCTGATGGTGTTGATATTTACGGTTGACTTACCGAAATATCCTGGGAAAAGAATCGAGCGGGAAAGATCAATAATTTCCTCCAAAGCCTTACTGGAAGGCAACGGGTCGCCGTCGCGGTGCTCGTGGAATAACCCTTGCAAAGATTCCTTTTCAGACAGTTCCTCCACTGTCCTTGTCAGAATCTGCGTCATGTTCTCTGTGCTCATTATAATGCTGTATCAATAAATTCGGGGACAAAGTTACGAAAAAACGAGAGCAGAACAAAACAAATTCATTTGTTTTTTATTGTTACGTAATAAAACGAAGAGAAGTTTGGAAGATTAAAAGATTCTTTATACTTTTGCAGTGTGATTATTACGCAATGGTTGCAATAAGATATGGAAGAGCTAAAATATCGTTACAAGTATCCACGTCCTTGTGTCACCACGGATTGTGTGGTTTTTGGATTCGACGGAGCCAAACTTAATGTCTTGTTGATAGAACGGGGTATCGAGCCCTATAAGGGACATTGGGCCTTCCCAGGTGGCTTTTTGAATATGGATGAGACGGCACTTCAGGGTGCCAAGCGTGAACTCTACGAAGAGACAGGTTTAAAAGATGCCTACATCCACCAGTTCCATGCTTTCTCTGAGGTCAATCGCGACCCTCGCGACCGTGTCATTACCATTGCTTATTATGCATTGGTACGTATCAGTGAGGTGAAAGCTGGTGACGATGCAGCTAAAGCTCAGTGGTTTCCTTTGGATAAGGTGCCGCCGCTGGCTTTCGATCACGACAAGATTCTCCGTATGGCTACCAACGAGTTGCGCCGCCAAATCCATTTCGAACCCATCGGTTTTGAACTGTTGCCTGAGATATTCACGATGACCCAGTTGCAGCATCTCTATGAAGCTATCCTCAATGTGAAGTTCGATCGCCGCAACTTCAGCAACAAGATACTGAAACTGGGCATTCTTACCCAATTGGAAGAAACGCTTCCTATGTCCAATAAGAAAATAGCATTCCTTTATAAGTTCAATCTGGATAGCTATAAAGAAATGAAGGAAAAAGGCTTCCGCCTGGAATTCTGATAATTACAAACCACAACCAACGATATTACATGATGAAGAAAAGAATAGTTTCACTTTGTATCCTGGCAATGCCATTGGTGGCATTTGCACAAAAGCAGTATTTCCTTCCAACAGGTGATGCATCAGCTGACGAGAAGGACAAACCGATGATTGAGGTCTATCTGCCCAAAGAGGAGGTGGCCAATGGCTGTGCCGTCGTGCTTTGCCCTGGTGGCGCCATGAGATGACTTTCATGGGAAAGCGATGTAGTGAAGATGGCATCCTTTCTGAACGAGCAGGGTATTGCTGCCATCGGACTCCGCTATCACCTCAACAAGGGTGGGGGACAGATGCCGCAGGGAGTGCAGATGCCTCCGATGGTGGATGTAACGCACCCAGATGCATTTCCTCAAGCTGATGCCAATCCGATGCACAATGCGAGTGGTGATTCCATCATCCATCTTGCGGCATTAGATGCTAAGGCGGCCATCCGAATGGTGAGGGAGCATGCTGATGAATGGCATATCAATAAGGAAAAGATCGGATTCCTGGGTTTCTCAGCAGGTGGAGGCGTGGCCATTGCTGCAACAATGTCAGCAAACAGCATGGAATGCCCCGATTTCCTCTGCACCAACTTTGGTCCTTCGCTGATGCCCGTCACCGTTCCTGTTGATGCTCCTCCACTGTTGATCATGACCCGTGCCGACCACCCCAATGTAGCGGCTGGTCTTGTTGCCCTATTTATGGAGTGGAAGAAAACCGGAGCTAATGCCGAACTGCACATCTATGGCGATGGCAAGGGTCCTTACGAACTGATGCCCCAAACAGGTGAGACTACAACAGAAACCTGGAGTACCCAGATGCTACAATGGCTGAAGGCCAAAGGATTTCTCAACAGGTGAAGCAGCCAAATTTCACCCTACATTTCCCGTAAAAGTCACGAAACAACGATGTGTAAAGGGTTTGACCAACGGGATATGTTGCTCAAACATATCCCGTAGATTTCCCGTAGATCCCCCGTTCATCTATCTTCTATCAAGTCCAAATAACTACGAACTGTATTTAGTGGTAATCTCTTGCTTAACTTCGTTGACTTTTGTCACGACTCGGCCAATCATGCAAGCATGGTGGCACTCGCTGCTCCAAAAGTTCTTGCCTCTTGCTTCTTATCTTCATTCCTTCAGGGAATGAAGGAAACCATGTCAATTTGCGTTAGAAACTATGGCAGTTTCTGGTAAAAAGTGCCTCAAACGCTAATAGTGGGAACGTCAAACGCTGATAGTGGGAACGCCATTCACTCATAGCGTCTACGGCGTTCAGTGTTTTTTAACAGAAAGATAGGGTTTTGTTAACGAATTTTTGCATCCTATGAGGGGTTGATTTTTGGTCATCTCAGGATTATTTCGTACCTTTGTACCGAAGAACCAAGATTAGACAGAAGAACTTTTTAGACATAATAACAAAAGAACGTTTTCGTTAAGCCAGATGAGCAAAGTGAAGCTTGCTTCGACTTTGCCATGGCGAGAAAAAGTAGGATGAAATCCAACATATTTATATTTAGACAAAAGAACCAAAGGACCAAAGATTAAATGTTTAATTTTTAATCTTTAATGTAAAAGGCCAAGGAACCAAGGAAATGTATTTGTTGGAGATCTACGGGATATGAACGGGATATGAACGGGAAATCTACGGGAGATCTACGGGATATGTTTGAGCAACATATCCCGTCCCTCAAAACCTCTGAGCAAAGGCGTTTCAAGATGTTTACGGGAAATCTGCAGTATATTTCTATCGTGCAGCGCTAATGATGCTGAAAAGGAAAAAGGCTATAAGGATTCCCAAGTAGACCGCGATGAAGATGCCGAGAGCGAGGATTGCCCTCCAGATGGTTTGCCAATAGCTATAGCCCGAAAGTTGCTTCAGGGGGATAATGGTTAGCAGCGGGAAAACCGATTCATAATAGTAGTTCATACAGAAGAATGAGGCAACGATGGAATAGAGGTACCACATGTCTGTGAAATAGATCATCGAGACGAAAAACTCCGAAAACCTCATATCAGGTATGTTGGGACAATAACGGAAGAAAAGGTAGAGTGGACCACATAGGAGCAGTACGACAATAAGTAACACAATGGATAGGTGTTTGTTTATCCACACGTTCGCTTTCTTGGCTTTTCCCAGAAAGGCGGCAGTTGCCTGTTTCCCTATCTCATCGCCTTGTTGGCCATTTCCTAAACTATTGTTTTCCATCTCCATCTTGTCGTATAACTCCATGCTCTCCTCGAGGCGGTTGACCCTTCGGATATTAAAGCCGGATTCTACTAATAGCGACAAAGCGATGAGAAGAAAGAATAACTTAAACGGTGGAAAGTAGGCCATCATCATACCCTTCAAATAGTCGTATGCCATATAGCCTGGTGGCTCAAGAGGCCGACCTTGCCCCAGGCAGTACGCTCTTCCTCTATACCGACGGACTCGATGAGGCTGAGGATGCCGACCGCCAGCTGTTTGGCAAGAAACGGATCTTGGAGGTAGTACAAACCGCCTCCAAGGAGCCCCGTACGCTCATCGAGCGTATGATGCAGACTGCGGCCGACTTTGTGGGCGATACCGAGCAAAGCGATGACCTCACTATGCTCGCCATTCAATGGAGGAAACCTTGAATGATAAACCCCATGCAACTTTTTGTCGGTTTCCATCGTCTAATACCTTAAATAATATATATTGTGTGATCATGAATCATTATTTTTCTAACAGAATTCTTAAGATTCTATTTGTTACAACAGTCCTATTTGAAGGGACTGTTTCGGTGTCGGCCCAATCGTATCAACCGCAAGGGTTATACAAACTGAAAGAGATTGTTCATCAGGACGGCAAACACATGGAGGCTGGGTATCAGCAGTATAAATACTATAAGGATGATACCACGCTCGAGTTTACCTATTATTCGAGCGAGTTGGAAGAGTCGTTTAATTTCATCGTTTCTTATCCGGAAGTGCAACCCCTGCAGATGACAAGTACTTCAGACAGTACTTTTACGCTGCGTTGGTTCAATGACAAGAATACGCAAGACGAACGACTGTTCCCTTCTCAGACCACAATTGAGGAGAAATATGAAATGGTGAAAGATTCCACCAATGCTATACAGCAGGTGTTGAACTTACTCGAGATGAAGATGGACAAGAGTCATCGTTTGCAGGGCGCATGGAAGATGCGCGGCAGACAGTCGATGAACAACGCCAACTCGCAGTACTGGATTGTACCCAATGGTCCTGAAACCTATCAGATCTTTGGTAATGGCGCTTCTGTTACCATCGTAAACAGTGGCGGGTTCCCACGAGCCAAGATGCAAGGCTATTATTCACCTTGTACCTATCTGGACGAGAGCGCTATCAAGTGGGACGGGCGGACAGGTATATTGAATTGGTTTGATGGTGAAACAGCTTCCTTGACGCTTATCGGAGCCTCTGGTCAGCCTATGGTTACGGTATGGGATCGCTGTGGACTGCCACAACATATCCAAGAGCTGTTCGGTACTCGTTGTCCTCAAACCACCAAGGATCTCTCGTCTTACTATACCGAAGGCTTCCTCAAGAAATACGGCAATCAGCCAGATTCCATCCGTATGGCCTATGAGACGTTCGACTACGCCGTGAATGCGAACGAAAAGAACAATGCCATCTTCCCGGTGTTGATGCGCAATGGTTATGAAGAAGAATACAAGGAGATGAAGGAATCGCTCCTTTCACGCTTGATGAACGGTGAGATGGATGTGGATGAAGCAGTAGGGCGCTATATGTTCTGGTTTTATAAGGATTTCGACCGCCATACGAATTGTTCATCAAGAACCTTCTCCCAGTTACGGTCGGAGGCACTGGTGAACTACAAAGCCCTGATTGCCCATTACGCCCCGGAGCCGGTGGGATGCAAGGTGGATAAAGATACTTACCTGTTGCGACTACCTTCGAGTCAGGGTAATTTGCCCACATGGGACTGGATGCTGAATAAGGTGGAGGAGTTCAAGCAGTCGGGTTGTCAATACCTGATTCTCGACCTTCGAGGAAACGGTGGTGGCAGTGATGCCTTTGGTGAGATGTTTGCCAAGATGATGTGTGACTGCAGTTCATTGAACGACCATCAGTCATTCTATATGAACAGTACTGAGAACAATAAACAGCTTAAGAAATACTGCAAGGCTTTCCACCTGTCTTTTATGGACAAGGTGTTGGCAGAAGCGGAATCGACCGAGGAAGGCAGTCTTATCCATTGGATGTCAACTCCCAAGGGTTCTGGCGGGTTTACACCGATGGTGCGCAAGGGTGCTATCATTATTGATAATTACAGCGCCAGCGCAGGTGAATCGCCTGTCAGCTTTGTACGCACCTACTCCAAGAGTCATGCCAAGGTGTATGGGCGTGACCGGTCGATGGGATGCGAGATGTCGGGAAACTGTAATAATATCCGTCTCCCTAATAGCAATATCGTACTGACGTATCCCATGACGGTAGATGCCGAATTCGAGGAGGCATGCAAGGATCGTAATCCTGGTTTTAAGCCCGATGTGATGATTCCGCTGCCATATCCCGAGCAGTTGACTGACAACATCGACTCCTGGGTTCTGTGGGTGGCTAAAAGAATGAAGAAATAGAGTTCCTTGCAACTTTTCATTGGTTTCCATCGTCTAACAGGTAAATGAATATAAAAACAAAGGAAATGAAGAAAGGTTATCTATTATTGGGTATGGCCTTGCTGGCTGCGGTTTTCTCTTCTTGTGATTTTTACATTAGAAAAAGTTCCTCAAAAGGTCAGCGGGTAAAAGTATTGAACAAGGACGTGGTGGTGCAACCGTTCGAGAAAGTTCAGATTGCCGGATCGTTTGATGTAACCTATAGGCAGGGAGATTCTTGCACAGTACGGATTGAGGCTCCTCAAGATGCGATGAAAGAAATTGACATCTATACAGATGGAGAAACATTATATATCGGTCCGAAGAGAAAGAATCTGCTCTTCTCGCTGAAGTCACTGAATCGACATCATAAGGTGTATGTATATGCCACCTCTCCCGATCTGACATCGGCAGAGATTGCTGGTAGTGGCGAGTTTGATGTGAACGGTCATCTGGATACCGACCGGCTGGAGTTGAGTATTGCAGGCTCTGCAGATATGAAACTTGAAGACCTGATCTGTGACGAACTGGATGCGACGATTGCCGGCAGCGGTGATATCAAGATCAAGAAGATGGTTGCAGGAAAGGCCGAATTCAGTATCGCCGGTAGCGGTGATATAGAAGCTAAGGATATCGACTGTGGTGAACTGAGTACAAGTATTGCCGGTAGTGGTGATATGAAGTTCGGCGGTCGTACGAAAAAATATGAAGAATCAATAGCCGGCTCAGGAAAAGTGGAAAAGAGCGGATTGATTATTGGTAAGTAATCAGGATAACAAGGAAACAGTAAATTTTGAAAGACTCCAGTGCTCCCTGCAGACATTGTCTGTGGGGAGTATTTGTGTTGTTGGAGTTCTAATAAATTAGTTGTACCTTTGACTGCGTCGAAGGTACTTTCGTTCGGAAAAAGAAACAAAAACAAGCTTTTGTTTGGTTTTTCGCTCACTTATCTGTACCTTTGCAATTACAATAATGAATCGAGCATGAAATACGCTATTATCGCTGCAGGCGAAGGTTCACGATTAGCGGCAGAGGGAATAGAAGACCCTAAGCCGTTGGTGAGGGTAGGAGAAGAACGACTGATAGACCGTCTGATTCGAATCTTTATGGACAATGAGGCAGAACAGATTGTGGTGATTTGCAACGATCTGACCTCTTTGGTCGCCCGTCATCTGTTGCGTATCCAGGAAGATGGTTTGAACGGCCGCAGCGTTCCTTTGTTCTTCCTCGTGAAGAGCACCCCCAGTAGCATGCACAGCTTCTATGAGATCAGCAGTCATCTGACCGCTGGACCCTTTGTGCTGACCACCGTTGACACCATCTTCAAGGAGCAGGAGTTCAAGGATTATGTGAAAACGTTCCGGAAGTGCGTGGCCCAGGATGGTCTTGACGGACTGATGGGTGTGACGGATTACATAGACGACGAGAAACCCTTGTATGTGGGAACGGATGAGAAGATGACCGTTACTGGCTTTTTCGATACGAACAATCCGCCGTGTAAGTATATCTCGGGCGGTATATACGGATTAACTCCGAAGGCTGTTGAGACGCTGAACGACTGCATCAGCCGAGGTGAACAGCGCATGCGTAACTTTCAGCGGGCACTGATACGCGACGGCTTGCAACTGAAGGCTTATCCGTTCAGTAAGGTGCTGGACATTGATCATGCCTCAGACATTACCAAGGCTGAGGCTTTCCTCAATACCTAAGAGCATGCGGAAGTTCCTGTTGATCTATCGCGCCCCGCAGTTCTCGCCGAATTCCGTAGAGAAAGACAAGCTGATACTGGAAGCAGTGGGCAGTCGTCTGAAGGAGCAGGGGAATAACGTGCGGTTCGTGCAAGAGGAATGCTTCCGAGAGGAGGATGAGGCTGATGTCTATCTGTCCATGGGGCGTCTGCCGGAAACACTGGCGATTCTTAAGCATAAAGCAGCGGTAGGACGAGCAACCGTGAACAGCGGTGAGGGCGTTGAACGTACGGCACGTATGGTGCTTGACCGACTGATGCGGGCGAATCATATCCCGGCCGCTCCTTTGTTCGATGAACAGCGGGTGGCCGATGGCTATTGGCTCAAACGTGGCGATGCGGCTGCACAGAGCAGAGAGGATGTGCTCTTTGCCAAGGATATCAAGGAGGTGAACCGCCTTATGAAATCGTTCCATCAACGGAAGATTCAGGATGTGCTGATAACCGAGCATGTGAAGGGCGATCTGGTGAAGTTCTACGGCGTACAGGGCACGGGATTCTTCCGATTCTTCTATCCCACTGATGATGGGGATACGAAGTTTGACGATGAGAAACGAAACGGTATAGCCAGGCATTACGCCTTCCATATAGATGATCTGCGAGCAGAGGCCGAACGATTGTCGGTACTGACAGATGTGGTTATCTACGGCGGTGATTGCATCGTTCGTGAGGACGGGTCGTTTGTCATCATCGATTTCAACGACTGGCCCAGCTTCTCCCGTTGCAGGGAAGAGGCGGCAGAGGCGATTGCAAAGCGAATTGATAATTGAGAATTGAAAATTGAGAATTACAGAATATGAGTACATTTAAAGAGATGCTGCAGGCATCTTTTAAGTCGAATGATACAGAAGAATGGTTGGACGTGCACTTTACACGTCCCATCGGACTCGTTTTTGCACTGTTCTGGAACAAGTTGGGAGTCCATCCCAACGTTATTACAATCCTTTCCATCTTCCTTGGAATCGGCGCCGCCTATATGTTCTACTTTACCGATCTGTGGCACAATGTGGCAGGTGTCGTATTACTGATGTTTGCCAATTTCTGCGACAGTACGGACGGACAGATGGCGCGATTGACAGGGAAGAAGACACTGGTAGGTCGCGTACTCGACGGCTTTTCGGGTGATGTGTGGTTCTTTGCCATCTATGTTGCCCTGTGTCTGCGCATGATGTATCAGTATATACCGGGTACGGCAGTCCACTGGGGATTGATTATCTGGGCATTGGCTGTTGTGGCAGGCATATTCTGTCATTCACCGCAAGCCAGTCTGGCCGACTACTACCGTCAGATCCATCTGTTCTTCCTGAAGGGAAAGGCGGGTAGTGAACTGGATAATTCCGCCCAGCAGCGAGCTATCTATGACTCACTGCCGAAACATAAGTGGTTTGCCCGTCTGTTCTATTTTAACTACGCGAAGTATTGCAAGAGTCAGGAGAAACGTACACCGCGTTTCCAGGCATTCTTCAAAGAATATCTGAAAATCAGCGGAGAGGATGCAGAACCTGGTAATGAATCTTTGGCCGTCTCCAAGGTACGGGCAGATTTCGTGGAAGGGAGTCGTCCCCTGATGAAATACACCAACTTGCTGACATTCAACTCCAGGGCGATATGTCTCTATATCACCTGTCTGCTGAACTGTCCATGGGTATATCTGTTGTTTGAGATTCTGGTGCTGACCGTTTTGTATGTTCACATGCACAGCCGACATGAACATTTATGCGAAACGATGCTTGGAGAATTGAAGAGTTGAAGAATTGAAGAATTGAAAAGTCAACGAAGTTAAATATTGAAGAGGATTTGTAGTTTATAGGTCATAAGATATGAATTTGGAATTGAAAAAGTATATTGTATTATTGTTGTCGGTATTTGTGATGATGCCGATGATGGCACAAAAGCTAACCGGTGTAATCGTGGATGATAACGACGGCGAGTACATCCCGTATGCCAGTGCGGTATATCGTGGAAACCACGTAATGGTAAGCAGTAATGCCGAAGGACAGTTTTCCATAGACCGTCATAATGGTTGGAAGCTGACATTCAGTGCTGTGGGCTATCAGCCGCTGACAGTCGAGATCAGCGCGAATACGAAATCGCCGATGCGAATAGCCCTGAAACCTGAGAGGACACAGTTGCAGAACGTGACGGTTACGGGCAGACGAAACCGTTATTCACGTAGGAACAATCCTGCCGTGGAACTGATGCGACGGGTGATTGCCGCCAAGAAGAAGACCGATTTGGCCAACCACGACTTCTACCAGTATAACAAATACCAAAAGCTTACACTGGCCTTCAATGAACTGAGTCCGCAGGATGTGGAAAACGGTATCTTCGGTAAGAAACAATGGGTGCTCGACCAGTTGGAGTTGTGCCCATATAATAACAAACTGATCCTACCGGTGAGTGTGGACGAAACGGTGACAAGGCATATCTACCGCAAGGATCCCAAGAGTGAAAAGAGCATCGTTATGGGTCAGAATACCACAGGATTGAATGATCTGTTCGAGACGGGTGATATCCTCAATACCGTACTGAAGGATGTGTTTACCGATGTGGATCTGTATGATAACCAGATGCGCCTGCTTCAGTATCCGTTTACCAGTCCGATTGCCGATAACGCCATCAGCTTCTACCGTTATTATATAGAGGATACCACGTTTGTTGACCGTGACAAGTGCTATCATCTGCAGTTTATGCCCAATAACCAGCAGGACTTCGGCTTCCGTGGTGATCTGTACGTCATAGCCGACAGTACGCTGCATGTGCGCAAATGTACCCTTACCATTCCCAAGAAGAGTGATGTGAACTTCGTGGATAACCTGCAGATCATTCAGGAGTATCGTCAGCTCGACAATGGGGAATGGGTGCTCAGCACGGATGATATGTTCGTGGAGATGTCGGTGGCCAAGTTCCTCAGTAAGGTGATAGTCATCAGGACCACCCGTACGCAGGACTACGATTTTGAGGAGATCAATAAGAAGCTGTTCAAGGGTAAGCAGAAGGAACGTCATGAGGCGAATGCGCAGATGCGTGATGATGACTTCTGGAACCAGTACCGCTCCGTGCAGCTTACCAAGGGCGAGAGTTCCATGGATAGTTTCATCAAAAACATCGAGAATATCAAGGGCTTCAAATACATCATCTTCGGTTTGAAGGCCCTCATCGAGAACTTCGTGGATACAGGAACGAAGGAACATCCCAGTAAGGTGGACATCGGTCCTGTTAACACGATGATTACCAAGAACTTCATTGACGGACTGCGAACGCGTGTCAGTGCGCAGACAACAGCTAACCTGAACCCGCACTGGTTTGCCAACGGGTATTATGCCCACGGATGGGATAGCAAGAAAGACTATTACAAGGCGGAGCTGATCTATTCATTCAACAAGAAAGACTACCTGCCGCGAGAGTTCCCCAAGCGTACGATCACGTTTACCAGTACCTACGATGTGACCAGTCCTTCCGACAAGTTCGTACATACGGATAAGGATAATGTGTTCACAGCATTCAAGTGGGCGAAGGTGGACAAGATGATGTTCTACAACCGTCAGCAACTGGCCTTTGAATGGGAAGAGGAGTTTGGATTCAAGACTACCATATCCATGAAGGCCGAGGAGAACGAGGCGTGTGGCGGACTGGCATTCGTCCCCATGAATCAGTGGGGGGTGGTGAACACGGGCGTTACAGCCAATGATCCCCTTTCCCTGCACAACGGGAAGATCCGTACCACGGAGCTGATGGCGATGGTGCGCTTTGCACCTGGCGAGACCTTCATCAATACCAAGCAACGACGACTCACCATCAACCTGGATGCACCTGTCTTTACGCTGGGACATACCTTCGGACTGAAGGGCGTGCTGGGTGGCGACTATGCCTATAATTTTACTGAGGCCACCATGTACAAACGGTTCTGGCTCCCTCATAACTGGGGAAAGATCGACTGCTATGTGAAGGGTGGGGTACAATGGAACAAGGTGCCGTTCCCGCTGTTGATCATGCCCGCAGCAAACCTCTCGTATATCGTAGAGGACGAAACCTTCAACCTTATCAATAATATGGAGTTCCTGAACGACCGGTATGTATCTGCCGATATGTCATGGGATTTGAACGGAAAGGTGTTCAACCGTATCCCCTTGCTGAAGAAACTGAAATGGCGTGAGTATTTCGGTGTGAAGATGTTGTGGGGTGCGCTGACTGATAAGAACAATCCCATGCTGGAGGAGAACCTTCAGGACAAGACCCTGATGATGTTCCCAGAGGGGTCGTTCGTCATGGATAGTCATCAGCCTTACTTCGAGCTGATTGCCGGTGTGCATAATATCTTCAAGATACTGCATGTGGAGTATGTGCGCCGACTGAACTACTTGGATCTTCCTACAGCCCAAAAGCATGGTATTCGCTTCATGATGCGCATGACATTCTAAATGACACGAAGGATGATAAAAGGTATTATATTCGATTACGGAGGTACGCTCGATACGCGGGGTAACCACTGGGGGAAGGTGCTGTGGCACGCTTACGAGCGCCAACAGATTCCTGTCACGGAAGAGCAGTTCCGCGAGGCCTATGTCTATGCGGAACGAACGTTGGGCAGGAATCCCATCATCCTGCCTACCTATACGTTCAAGAAACTGCTTGATGTGAAACTCCGCTTGGAGATGGAATATCTGTTCACGAAAGGGTATTGGACCATCGACAAGAATACCTATACGAAGATGGAACTGGCCTTGCTGGACGATCTCTACGGACAAGTGCGACAAACAGTGGCTTATAGTCGTGAGATTCTGCTGCAACTGAAGGAACGCTATCCCATGGTACTGGTCAGCAACTTCTATGGGAACATCGAGGTGGTGTTACAGGAATTCCGTCTGGAGGGAATATTCCAGAAGATTATCGAGTCGGCTGTCGTTGGCATCAGAAAGCCTGATGCCCGCATCTTCCAATTAGGTGTCGATGCGTTAGGGCTTGCTGCTGATGAGGTATTGGTGGTAGGTGACAGTATGTCGAAAGATATCATGCCGGCGCGGGAGATTGGGTGTAAAACCGCTTGGTATAAGGGTGAGGGGTGGACCGACAAGCAAGAGGATGAGTCAGTACCCGATGTCGTGATTACCGACCTCCAAGATCTTCTCTCTTATACCTGCTAAATCTCTCTCTTACACCTTCCTACAAACAAAATGGCCAAGATTGTTTCACAACAATTTTGGCCCGTACTTTTTTCTAACTAACTTATTATCAACTATTCATTACTCATTTTCTGCTGCAAAGTTACGATGTTTCCCGATATAAATAGCATAATTACGCAAAAAAATCTACGTAAACGTTTGCGGAAATCAAAATTTTTTGTTATATTTGCATCATCGATATAAGCAAAGGCTACTTCTACTACCGCATAAATGAGTATCATGAAACAACGGAGAACATCATTGAAAGATCTGGCTGAACAATTGGGAGTCAGCATCGCAACGGTCTCACGGGCGTTGAGGAACTCGCATGAGGTAGGAGATGAGATGAAACAGAAGGTTCAGGCATTGGCTAAGGAACTGAACTACCGACCGAATCCCTTTGCGCAAGGACTCCGCAGTGAGGCACCTAAGATGATAGGTGTTGTGCTTCCCAATCTTGTTACTCATTTCAATGCAGCTGTTCTCGATGGGATAGAAGAATATGCCACGAAGGAAGGCTACTCGGTGATCAGTGCCAATTCCCATGAAAGCCATACACGCGAGGAACAGGCCGTAGAGAACTTCGTCAGCATGCATGTGGAAGGCATTATCGCTTGTCTGGCGCAGGATACGGTGGATTACAAACATTTCGAGGTGATTAACGAGATAGGTATTCCTTTGGTGTTCTACGCCCGTACCTGTATGCAAGACCGGTTCTCTTGTGTGACGGGTAATGGGGATGAGGCCGCCCAGGAAGCCACGCAGCATCTGATTGATACAGGCAGTCGTCGTATCGCCTTTCTGGGTGGACCTAATCACCTGGATCTGGTGCAGCGGCGTAAGCATGGTTATCTGGAAGCACTCCGCGAGAACAAGATAGCCATTGACCGTTCCTTGGTGGTGAGCGGGAAGATGGACTTTGCGGAAGCCCGCGAAGCAGCCCTTCGATTGCTGGATCGGGAGGATCGTCCTGATGCGATCCTTGCCGTGAATGACACAGTGACATTTGCCGTCTTTGATGCCATCAAAACCCGTCATCTGCGTATCCCGCAAGACGTGGCCATCATTGGTTTCACCGAGAATGATGCTTCGGCATTTGTCACCCCTAAGCTTACCGTGATAAAGGATCAGGCGCATCAGCTGGGAGAGAAGGCATGTGAGTTGCTCCTGAGAAGAATCAAGGGTGATACCAGAATCTATCGGGAGATCATCCCCATGACGCTGGAGATTAGAGAAAGTTCAGATAAGAAGAAACTACTATAAACTGTGATGAGAAAGGTCGTTTTATTATTTGCTATATGTTTTTGTGCTGTTTATCTCGGCACTTCGCGAGTAATGGCACAGACGGCGGGACCACATTTCCGTACGATTGGTCTCAGACAAGGATTGTCGAACAGTCAGGTGGGCTGTTTCCTCAAAGACAGTCGTGGCTATGTGTGGTTCGGCACCTTGTCGGGGTTGGACCGCTTTGACGGTTTCCGTTTCAAGAATTTCTATTCCACTTCTGATACCCTTTCGTTATTGAGCGATTATATCACCCGTCTTGAGGAAGATGTCAACGGGGATATCTGGGTGGAGACGATGGTTGGCTATTGTCTCTATCATCCCGCAACAGAGTCGTTCGACAGGAACATGGGGGCTTGGATGAAGGCAAGAGGAATGGAGGGTATTCCCAACAGGGTGCTCGTCGATTCGAAGAAACAGTTGTGGATAGCGGTAAACGGTCGTGGTGTCTATACCTTGAAAGAGGGGAGTAAAGGCAGTAAGGCACGACTATTCCCGGTTGGTCAGCAGCACGTGTTTACTGATATCTGTGAAACGCCGAAGGGCGTGGCGGTTATTGACGACCATGGGGTGATTATCACGATTATGCCCGACTCGTCGCCTCAGGGAGGGAAGGTGCAGGTGAACAACTACCTTCCGAAACACGCAGCTCCGACATATAAAGCCTATCATCTCCGTGTGGATAGTAAGAACCGCTATTGGGTGAGCACCGACGGTCTGTCCATGGTTTGTTGTCCTGCCTCCCGTTCTGCATCAGAGCAGTGGTTCCCATCCATTGAGCAATGGCTTTCCGCCCAAGGCATTCATTATGAAGGGGGAAAGTTGCTCCTGTCTGACTTGGTTGAAGACAATAAAGGTAATCTATGGATGGCCACGGATCATGCCGGTCTGCTGAAGATCGACAAGGATCATCAGCTGTCTGTTTACCGCGCCGAGCACGGGAAGAGCGGCGCCTTGCCCGACAACACCTTGCAGAGCTTGATGCTCGATGATAACGGTGCTCTTTGGATTGGTACACTGAAGAACGGTGCAGCCTATCTGTGGGAGGGGGCAACCCGTTTCCCCTTGCTGCCGTTGGGCGATATCTGTACGATGGTGGAAGATCGTGTAGGTAATCTCTGGTGTGGCACGAACGACAAGGGTATTATCTGCTACCAGCCGCTGACAGGTACGCAACGTGTCTATCGGAAGAACGAGACGGGCCTGGGGACTGATGTGGTGATATGCTCGTTGATGGCTTCCGACGGTTCGCTTTGGTTCGGTACCTTCCAGGGTGGCATTGCGCATTACAAGGATGGGCATTTCCAGGTTTATCGAGTAAAAGACGGACTGGCCAACGATAACGTCTGGTCGTTGGCGGAGTCACCCGACGGTCATATATGGATAGGTACCTTAGGCGGCGGTCTGCAGGAACTGGATGTGAAGACTGGTAAGTGGACCACCTATGATACCAAGAATTCCAAACTGTTGTCTGATTATATCTCTACGATCTTCATCGACAAAGAAGGGAATATCCTGATCGGTCATTCACAAATCCTCTCACGGATGGATGCCAAGACCCGTCAGTTCACCCGTATGGAGAAAACACGCAGCGGTCAGCCCTTCATCAATTCCATGGCTAACCATATCCTCATAGACAGTCGTGGCTTGATTTGGATTGCCACATCTTCGGGTGTGAACGTCTATGATCCCCAAACCGATCAGCTGATGACGATGCGAGGTATGAGCTGTTCCTTGGTAGAGGATTTGAACCATAACGTGTGGATTGTCTCGGATAACGGACTGATGCAGGTGAGGGTGATCAAGAACGAGAAGGGCTGGGCGTTGGAAGCCTCCAGCTACGACAGTCTTGACGGTCTGCAGGACAGACAGTTTAACTTGCGCAGTATTTTGGTATCAAGGATGGGTGATGTGTTGGTAGGCGGACAGGATGGTATCAATGTGGTGCCACGTCATCACCAGCATGAGAAACAGGCAGAATCGCATGCCTTGTTTACGGGTCTCATCCTTTTCGACCATCCTCTGGCAGTGGGTGAGGAGTATAATGGAAGGGTAATCCTAAAAGAAGCATTGCAGGAGAGCAAACGTCTGGTGCTGAAATACAGTGAGAACGCATTTACTATCCAACTGGCCGCCAGCAGCTTTGTCTATCCTTCCCGTAAGCAGTATCTCTACCGACTGGTGGGTTTCAACGACCAATGGCTGCGCACGAGTTCATGGCGGAGCGATATCACCTATACCAACCTCTCTCCAGGCACCTATCGCTTGCAGGTGCAGGTGCTCGACCGTTATGGGAAGCCGTATTCGGAGATCAGTGAACTGGAGATTGTAATCCGTCCGCCTTTCTATTTGACGATATGGGCCATCCTGGCATATATCCTCTTAGGCTGCGCTCTGCTGTATTATATCTATTATCGGATCATGACTCGCCAGAAGCAGAAGATGGACGAGATGAAGATGCAGTTCTACACCAACGCCAGTCATGAACTGCGTACCCCGCTTACGCTGATTATCTCACCCTTGTCGCATATGATCAGCAAGGAAGAGGACGAGGAGAAGCGTTCACAACTCTCCTTGGTGCACCGCAACGCCGAGAAGCTGCTGACCTTGGTGAACGATATCCTGGATTTCCGCAAGCTCGATGCGAAAAAGGTGGAACTGAATCCTGTGATGGGCGACATAGTGGAGCGTATCAGCAGCATCTGTCAGTCGTTCCGTCTGTTGCAAGACAAGCCGATCAAGTTTTCGTTTGAGTCGACTGAGAAATCCTTGCTGATGTCATACGATGATGAGAAGATGACCAAGGTGATGAACAACCTCTTGTCGAATGCTTACAAATATACAGACCAAGGTGAAGTCCGCGTATCCTTGTCAACGGTGGAGCAATCATCCAAGCTGCAGATATGTGTGAGTGATACCGGTAAGGGCATCAGTGATGAGGACAAGAAGCATGTCTTTGAGCGGTTCTACCAGGTTAGCTCCAAGGAAAAGCAGCCCTATGGGGCAAGTGGCGTGGGACTGAACTTGGTGAAAGACTTTGTGGAGATGCACGGTGGAACAGTATCCGTTGCGGATAACCCGGGCGGCGGCTCGGTATTCACCGTCCTCCTGCCAATCAATAAGACAGATGAGGAACCTGTTGCTGCTCCTGCAGCAGAAGAGGAACCCTCAGTACCTCAGAAGCAACAAGATTCCGTTAAGGCCGACTTGCTGATCGTTGATGATAGTGATGATTTCCTGGAATTCATGTCAGGCGTGATGGCTGATAGTTATCAGGTTCGTGTGGCCCATGATGGTATGGAAGCCCTGACTTTGGTGAAAGAACGGAAACCTGATATTATCCTGAGTGATGTGATGATGCCGGTGATGGATGGTATCGAGCTCTGTCGTGCCATCAAGGGTAACCACGAGACGGAAAGGATTCCGTTTGTGCTCCTTACGGCACGTATGGCACAGGAGAGCAAGATCGAAGGTATGGAGAGCGGTGCAGATGACTATATCACCAAACCGTTCAACATCGACCTGCTGACCTTACGAATGAATAATCTGCTGAAATGGAAACGCAGCGGCAGAACCAGTCGTTTGGAACCGCAGGTGAAAGAGATAGAGATCACCTCTCTGGATGAGAAGCTGGTGAAGGATGCAACGGAATATGTGGAGCAGAACATCAGTGATGATGAATTGTCGGTAGAGACACTGAGCTCCGTCCTGAACATGTCGCGTGTCCATCTGTATAAGAAACTGCTGTCGCTGACCGGTAACACTCCTTCGGAGTTCATCCGTCTTATCCGTCTTCGTCGTGCTGAACAGTTGTTACGCCAGAGTCAGTTGAATGTAGCAGAGGTGTCGTATGCCGTAGGATTCAACAATCCCCGCTATTTCTCGAAGTACTTCCGTGAGATGTATGGGATGACACCGTCGCAATATAAGGATAAATACAAGGAGAATTAACATCTCATACATTGTTTTGAAACATACGTGACTTTATATGTGCGTTTTTTTCCGTATCTTTGCATCGCTAATTTGATACATTAAACAAAAAACTAATAAAATACCAATAAAAAGAATGAGAAGCGCGAAATTATTCGTCCCAGCCATTCTGCTGTCTGTATCCACCGCGATACAGGCAGCAGGATTTGAGAAAAATGGAAACAGTATTACTGTTCATGTAAACGACCCGGCCAAGAATGGTGCCAAGATGGTGCGTCTGCAAGTGATGAACGATCGGATTATCCGTGTGCAGGCCACCTGCGAGGATGCGTTCCCCACAAAGAACAGTCTGATGATTGTGCCACAGAGCACCAAACAAGTGAGTTTTGATGTGGCAGAGAACCAAGATGAGGTGAGGGTGAAAGCGAAGGGTGTGCAGGCGGTTGTCAACAAGTCGTCGGGCGCCATCACCTTCTTCGACGGTAACGGTAACCAGTTACTGAAGGAGGCGAAGGATGGTAAGACCTTCAAACATTTCACGGTACCCGAGCGGGAATACGGTCTTAAGGGTGGTCCTGCCATCACAGAAGAGATGAAACACGGTCTGCAGTGGCAGATGAAGTTCGACAGTCCTGCCGATGAGGCTTTCTACGGACTCGGTCAGCATCAGTCGGAAGAACTGAACATGAAGGGTAAGAACGAAGACCTCTTCCAGTATAATACCAAGGTAAGCATTCCGTTTGTCCTCTCCAACAAGAACTATGGTATCTTGTGGGATTCCTATTCCTTCTGCCGATTCGGTAATCCCGATGATTATCTTCAGTTGAACCGTGCCTTCAAACTCTATGATAAGAATGGCAAGGAAGGTCATCTTACGGGAACCTATATCGACAGGATGGGAAAGAAACTGGTGCGCGATGAGGATTCTATCTATTATGAATATGGTTTTCCTGCAGCATCAGAGATTGCTAATCAAACCGAGAATGGTGGTATCAAGAATCTTCCGAAGGGATTCAGTCTGCAAGGTGCCAATGTGGTGTATGAGGGCTTTATCGAGCCGGAGTGCTGTGGTAAGTGTGAAGGCAAGGAGCAGCTCTATCAGTTCATCCTCTACTATGCAGGGTATATCAAGGTATATATCGATGGTAAGGAAGTGGTGACAGAACGCTGGCGTACTGCTTGGAACCCCAATACCTATAAGTTCAGTACGATGCTGAAGAAAGGAAAGAAGGCGCAGCTTCGCATTGAATGGCAGCCAGATGGCGGAGAGAGCTATTGCGGACTCCGTGTGTCTGCCCCTCGCTCTGAGGAGGAACGCGGACAGCTGAGCATCTGGAGCGAGATGGCCCGCGATATGGACTACTACTTTATTGCCGGTAATAACTTCGATGACATTATCTCTGGCTACCGCACCCTGACAGGTAAGGCGCCGGTCTATCCGAAATGGGTGCTGGGTTTCTGGCAGAGCAGGGAACGCTATAAGACGCAGGCTGAGGTGGAGGAGACTCTGAAGGAGTTCCGCGACCGTCAGATTCCTATTGATAATATCGTGCAGGACTGGAACTACTGGAAGGAAGATCAGTGGGGAAGTCATCAGTTCGAGACTTCACGTTTCCCCAATCCTCAGGCAATGCTCGACAACGTACATAAGATGCACGGTCGTTTCATGATTTCCGTCTGGCCGAAGTTCTATGTGAATACCGACAATTACAAGGAACTTGATTCAAATGGATGGATGTACACACAAGCTGTGAAAGATGATATACACGACTGGGTTGGTCGTGGCTATGTGGGAGGATTCTATGATGCCTATGATGCTGGTGCACGAAAGGTGTTCTGGCGACAGATGGACGAGAACCTCTATACCAAGTATAAGCATGGTATCGATGCATGGTGGATGGATGCTTCTGAGCCGAATGTGCGCGACTGTACTCCGATGTGGTACCGTAAGGCTTTGTGCGGTCCTACCGCCCTCGGCACATCCACGGAGTATTTCAACGCTTATTCCACAGTGAATGCCGATGCTATCTACAACGGTCAGCGCTCTGTCTTCAAGGGAGCCAACAACGAACCGCGTGTCTTCCTCCTTACCCGTAGTGGCTTTGCAGGAGAGCAGCGTTACTCTACTGCTACCTGGAGCGGTGATATAGGTACCCGCTGGGAGGATATGCGGGCTCAGATGACTGCCGGACTGAACTATTCCATGAGTGGAATACCGTTCTGGGGTATGGATCAAGGTGGTTTCAGTGTGGAGAACCGTTATGTGGCTGCCCAGCAGGAGTTTGACAAGACGGGCGTTGAGAACAGTGATCTCAAGGAATGGCGTGAGTTACAGACACGGTGGAACCAGTTCGGATGCTTCATTCCTTTGTTCCGTGCTCATGGACAATGGCCGTTGCGTGAAGTGTGGAACATCGCTCCAGAGAATCATCCGGCTTATCAGACTATCGTATGGTACGACAAACTGCGCTACCGACTGATGCCTTATCTCTATTCCATGGCAGGCTGGGCGCATTTCAAGGACTATACGCTGATGCGCGGACTAGTGATGGATTTCAATGGGGATGAGAACGTGTTGGATATTCCCGACCAGTGGATGTTCGGACCGGCACTGATGGCTTGTCCGGTAGGCTATTACAAGGCTCGTAACCGCAGTGTCTATTTCCCGAAGCAGTGTGGCTGGTATGATTTCTATACAGGCGACTATATCGAAGGTGGACAGCGACTGGTTGTGGATGCTCCGTATGAGAAGATTCCGGTGTTTGTCCGCGAGGGTAGCATCATCCCGTTCGGACCGGCTATGCAGTACAGTGACGAGAAACCGGCTGAACTCATCAACCTCTATGTCTATGCTGGAGCCGATGCTACCTTCCAGCTCTATGAAGACGAGGGTACGAACTACAACTACGAAAAGGGTAAGTATGCCACCATTGATATCCGTTATGAGGAGGCAACCAAAACCGTTACTTTCGGAAAGCGGATGGGCTCTTTCAACGGTATGCTCAAGAACCGTCGTTTCAACATCGTGCTGATCGGCAAGGATACTGCTAAGGCACTTAACCTCGACAATCCGGAGGGTAAGATGGTGAACTACAGCGGTAAGGAAGTGCGTGTTGTCCTGTAACTATTTGATGATACAATCATGAAGAGACTATCTATCCTTGTGGTCCTTACCTTGATAGTAATGGGTGTAAGTGCACAGAAAACTGATGTGGTGAACAACGGCTATCCTATTGGTCAGGTTCCGTTCACGGCAGTAAAGATCATGCCTAATACCTTCTGGGGACAGCGTATCAAGGCCGCCCGTGAGGTGACAATCCCGTTGGCGTTCAGTAAATGCGAGAGTGAGCATCGTTACAAGAACTTCGAGATGGCTGCCTATACCCTGCAGCATCCGGGACATCCTGGATTGGAAACAGCCGAGTGGGATGTGGCTAAGTTCATGGGGTTCTCGTTTGATGATACCGATGTGTATAAGACCATCGAAGGGGCCAGCTATGTGCTGCAGACCTATCCTGACAAGCGTCTGAAGAACTATATCGACTCGGTACTGGATATCGTGGCTGCAGCACAGGAGTCTGATGGTTATCTCTATACTGCCCGCACCATCAATCCCAACCATCCGCATGGCTGGGCTGGTAAGCACAGGTGGGAGAGGGTAGAGGTGTTGAGTCATGAACTCTACAACCTGGGACATATGGTGGATGCTGCTTGTGCCCATTATCAGGCTACAGGGAGTGACAAGTTCCTGAACATCGCCAAACGCTATGCCGACTGTGTGATTCGTGAGGTTGGACCGAACCCGGGACAGGCTTGTGTGGTTCCTGGTCATCAGATTGCCGAGATGGCGCTGGCCCGACTCTATGTGCTCACGGGTGAGAAGAAATACCTTGATCAGGCCAAGTTCTTCCTCGATATGCGTGGAAAGACTACTATCCACGATATCTATTCCCAAAGCGACAAACCTATTCTCGAACAGAAAGAGGCATGGGGACATGCTGTCAGAGCCGGGTATATGTATTCGGGCATTGCTGACGTGGCTGCCCTCACAGGCGACAAAGACTATGTCCGTACCATTGATGCTATCTGGCAGAACATCGTCGGTCGTAAGTACTATATCACTGGCGGTGTGGGTGCCCGTCATTCGGGAGAGTCATTCGGTGCCGACTATGAGCTGCCCAATCTGACTGCCTATAACGAAACGTGTGCTGCCATCGCGATGGTGTATCTGTTCTACCGTATGTTCTTGCTGCATGGCGAGGCGAAGTACATCGACTGTCTGGAGCGTACGCTTTATAATGGTGTCATCAGCGGAATGTCCATCGACGGCGGACGATTCTTCTATCCCAATCCGCTGAGTGCTGACGGGAAGTATATGTTCAATGCCGATAACACCAATACGCGTCAGCCTTGGTTCGGCTGCGCCTGCTGTCCGAGTAATCTCTGTCGTTTCATCCCTTCCTTGCCCGGATATATGTATGCTGTGCATCATGGTGGAAAGGATGCGTACTGTCCTTCTATCTATGTCAATCTCTTTGCGGGCAGTACTGCCACGATGCAGGTGAATGGTAAGAAGGTGGAGCTGGAGCAGCAGACCAACTATCCGTGGAATGGTGATGTGGCTATCCGTGTGAAAGCAAATCAGGCAGGACTGTTTACCATGAAGGTCAGAATACCCGGATGGGTGCATGGTGAGGTGGTGCCCACCGATCTCTATACCTATGCTGATAATGAGAAACTGGGTTATACAGTCAATATCAACGGACAGCAGATCACGAAGGATGGTTCTGCACCTGCCATTGATAAAGATGGGTATGTTTCACTTACCCGTAAATGGAAGAAAGGGGATGTGGTGAATGTTCATTTCGATATGAAGGTGCGCACCGTCAAAGCTCACCGCCGTGTTGCGGCCGACCATGGTAAGCTATCTGTGGAACGTGGTCCGCTGGTATATTGTGCTGAGGCTGTTGACAACACGGGAATGGATATCTTCAACTTCCTACTGACAGGTAATCCTGGTTTCCAAGTAATCGACAACCCCACGCTTGTTGGAGGTATCCAGCAGATTACGGCTAACGGACAGGTACTGGACTATGACAGCAACGGAAAGGTGAAAGTCTGTGATGCGGTCATCAAACTCATTCCTTACTATGCCTGGAACCACCGTGGTGCAGGAAAAATGCAGGTATGGCTAACCAATCAGATCATCAACAATAATTAAAGACAAGACTCATGTCAAACCTAATGAAAACAGCGGTCGTATTATGTGCAGTCATGATGGGACTGACCGCCCAAGCTCGAGACAGACAATGCTTTGACAACAATTGGCGATTCCATCTTGGTGATTCCGTCCAGATGTCGAAAGTGGAGTATAACGATTCCTGGTGGCGCAAACTTGACGTGCCGCACGACTGGGCTATTGAGGGTGATTTCTATGCCGGTAATCCCAGTGGCGCAGGTGGCGGTGCCTTACCTGGTGGCATCGGCTGGTACCGTAAGCATTTCAGAATTGAAGAATCAAATCATAAAGTTCAAAGTTCAAAGTTCAAAGTTCGATATTATTTGGAGTTCGACGGTGTATATATGAACTCCACGGTCTATGTCAACGGACAGAAGGTGGGATATCGCCCTTATGGCTACAGTTCGTTTGAATATGATATCACTTCCTATCTGAAGGAAGGGGAGAATGTGGTAGCAGTGCGTGTTGACAACTCCGACCAGCCCAATTCCCGTTGGTATAGCGGTTGCGGTATCTACCGTCATGTATGGCTCACGAAGACGGACCCTATCCATGTAAAGCACTGGGGTGTGCATGTGGAGACACAGGCTGATGGTAAGGTGTTTGTGGAAACTGATATTGAGAATCCCTCGAACGCCAAACTTACTGTCTCTCATACCCTTTATGGTCCTGATGGCAAATTGGTTGCCCGTGGCAATGGTCAGAGTTCCAAGTTCAAAGTGCCAAGTTCCAAGTTGAAACGGTGGTCGTGCGAGACCCCCTATATATATAAGGTACGTACAGAAGTGAAGAGTGGCGGTAAGGTGGTGGATACCTACGAGACCACTACGGGCTTCCGTGATTTTAAGTTCGATCCCCAAACAGGTTTCTGGCTCAATGGTAAGAACTTTAAGATCAATGGTGTATGCGAGCATCATGACTTTGGTTGTCTGGGTGCTGCCTTGAACGAGGATGCCCTGCATCGTAAGCTCTCCAAGCTGAAGGCGATGGGAGTGAACTCCATCCGTTCTTCGCATAACCCGCCAGCACCTGAGTTGCTGAATATGTGCGACACCATGGGACTGATCGTGATGGATGAGTCGTTTGACATGTGGCGGCGCAAGAAGACACAGAACGACTATGCCCGTTTCTTTGAGGAATGGCATGAAAGAGACCTGTCTGATCTGGTGTTACGCGACCGTAACCATCCTTGCATCTTGATGTGGAGCATCGGTAATGAGGTGCTGGAACAGTGGTCGAGCACCGATAATGATGAGCTCACCTTGGAACAGGCTAACCTCCTGCTCAATGCGAGTCGTGATGCTTCCACGCTGGCCAAGGACGGGGAGTTGAGTCCGAACTCCCTGCTGACCATCCATCTGGCGGATATCATCAGGAAGTACGACAAGTCGCGCCCCATCACTGCCGGCTGTAATGAACCGAATCCGAACAACCACCTCTTCAAGAGCGGTGTGATCGATATCATCGGCTTCAACTATCACCATCAGTGGGTGAAGGATGTCAGGAAGAACTTCCCCGACAAGCCTTTTATCTTCAGCGAGAGTGTTTCGGCCCTGCAGACAAGAGGGTATTATAAGATGCCTTCTGATGTGGTTACCTGGGCACCCGAGGAATGGTACCTGCCATATACCGATCCTTCGTATATGTGCTCGTCGTACGACAATATGCATGCGTCGTGGAGCTCTACCCATGAGGAGACCTGGGATGTGGTGAAACATAACGACTTCGTAGGAGGACAGTATATCTGGACGGGCTGGGACTACATTGGTGAGCCTACGCCTTACGGATTCCCTGCTCGCTCGTCGTATTTCGGTATCATCGACCTGGCGGGCTTCCCCAAGGACAGTTATTATATGTATCAGAGTGAGTGGACGGACAAACCGGTACTGCACTTGTTCCCGCACTGGAACTGGCTGCCGGGTCAGACCATCGATATGTGGTGCTACTATAACAATGCCGACGAGGTGGAACTGTTCATCAACGGTAAGAGTCAGGGTGTTCGAAGGAAGACTGGAGAACAACCTGAAGGACGGTATGATATGCACCAGACCAAGGCGAAGCTGAACAGTGAATACCATGTGGGATGGCGCGTTACCTTCGAACCGGGTGAGGTGAAGGCTGTGGCTCGTAAAAACGGGAAGGTGGTGAACGAACAGGTTATCAAGACCGCAGGTGCTCCTGCCAGCATCCGTCTCATCCCTGATTATCAAGGTAAGACTACCACGTTCGTGAATGTAGAGGTAGTGGATAAAGATGGTAACCTCTGTCCGTTGGCCGAGGATCAGATCTATTTCTCTGTTGACGGCGGTGCGGAGATCATCGGTACCGATAATGGTTGTCAGACCTCCATGGAGAACTTCAAGGCACCCCAGCGAAAAGCCTTCTTCGGCAAATGTATGGTGGTGGTCAAGGGTAAGGGAACACTCAAAGCGCAGTCGCCTGTACTGGGCAAGAGCGAATTAAACATTGTGCATTAAGCATCATGAATTATGAAAAGGTACCTGATAGCTTTATCATTTATCATCTGTCATTTGACATTGAGCAGTGTAGCTGCACAGATCCAGACCAACGCAGGTGTTCAGTACCTGCAGTGTATGCCGAAAGATGTGTCAACAGATTTCAGTGATCTGTCGAACACTTATTTCCTGGCTGATTCACTCACGAGCTTCGATGCAGCAAAGGGAGAAGGATCGGTGCAGTGGAAACGTTATCGCTTGTCACCACGCCAGGCATTTAACCTCAACGGCTATTGGCCTGTGCGCATGCAGATGCTCGATTTCCCTGATGCAGCCTATGTGAATGATCCTGAATTGAGAATCAAAATAGCGTTCATCACACCCAGGACAGTCAGAATCACGATGCTGACAACCCCTGTGGAACCGAGAGACAATGATCAGGATGACGTGATGTTCTGCGAGGCATTCAAAAAGAGAACCACTCCTAACCTCTCCATCAAGAGGGGAGAAGATGATGGGAAGATTACCTATAGTAGTGCGTTCGGTTCTGTTGAGGTACAGAAATATCCATGGCGCATCGTAGTCAAGGATGCTAAGGGGAAGGTGCTTACGCAGACACGCCATATCATCGATAACGACTCTTCACAGATCAAACTGCTTCCTTTCTCATTCATTAAAAGGGGATCGGATAACAGTAGGAGCGTAAACCCGGTGTTCACGCTTGCTCCCAATGAGCGTATCTATGGCTGCGGTGAGTCGTTCACCTCGCTTAATAAGGTAGGACAGAAGGTGCATCTTTCTGTTACCGATCCGCAAGGACCCGAAAGTGACGGTCAGTATAAGCCGGTTCCGTTCTATTTCTCGAATCGGGGCTATGGGGTGTTCATGCATACCTCGGCACCGGTCACCTGCGACTTCGGTCAGAGCTATATCGGTGCACAGCGTCTGTTCATGGCTGATGAGCAGATCGACCTCTTCCTTTTCTTCGGTGAGCCGAAAGAGATCCTGGATGAATATACCAACGTAACAGGAAAGAGTCCGATGCTTCCCCTATGGAGCTTTGGTACCTGGATGAGTCGTATTACTTATTTCTCTCAGGAGGAAGGACTGGAGATTGCCCATCAGTTGCGTAGCCATCGTATTCCTGCCGATGTGATTCATTTCGACACAGGGTGGTTCGATGTGGATTGGCAATGCGACTATGAGTTCTCGAAGAACCGTTTCAAGAATCCGGTGAAGATGTTGAAGCAGCTGGCCGACGATGGTTTCCATACTTGTCTGTGGCAGTTACCTTATTTCACGCCGAAGAACCGTTTCTTCCCGGAGATCATTGAGAAAGGTCTCCACGTGGTAAATGCCACGGGCGGTATGCCAGTGGAAGATGCGATTCTCGATTTCTCCAATCCCGAAACAGTAACGTGGTACCAGTCGAAGATTCTCGGTTTGTTGAAGCAAGGCGTATCTACCATCAAATGCGACTTCGGTGAGGCGGCTCCCTACAACGGATTCTATCACAGTGGTAAGGGTGGTTTGTATGAGCATAACCTCTATCCGTTACGCTATAACAAAGCACTCTGGGAAGCTGTGGAACAACAATACCCTGGCAATGGCATTATCTGGGCACGTTCGGCTTGGGCCGGTTCGCAGCGTTATGCCCTGCATTGGGGTGGTGATGCGGCGACTACCAATACCGGAATGTTGGGTGATCTGCGTGGCGGACTGAGTTTCGGTCTTAGCGGCTTCTCTTTCTGGAGTCATGACATGGGCGGTTTCGTCACAGCCAGTCCTGAGGATATCTACCGCCGTTGGCTGCCCTTCGGCTTCCTCTCATCCCATACAAGAGCCCATGGCGCTCCTCCTACGGAGCCTTGGCTGATCTCCGAGAACTTCACTGATGCGTTCCGCGAATGTGCTGAGATGAAATATAAACTGATGCCTTATGTCTATGCACAGGCAAAAGACTGTTCAGAACGCGGTCTGCCCATGGTGCGGGCGCTCTTGGTGGAGTTCCCCAATGATCCAGGTGCATGGTTAGTGGAAGATGAATATATGTTCGGCAGTCAGATGCTGGTGGCTCCTTTACTGGAGAGCGGAAACAGTCGTACCTGCTATCTGCCAAAGGGCAAGTGGATTGACTACCAGACTGGTAAGGTTTATGAAGGTGGTTATCAAGAGATCGAGGCTGGGAAGATTCCGTGTATCATCCTGGTTCGCGATGGCTCGCTGATTCCTCATGTACCTCTTGCCCAGCGTACTGACAAGATTGAGTGGGACAAAGTGGAGTGGAAAGCTTATAAGGCAGATGCCAAGTCCTGCAAGGGCTTGCTCTTCAAACCCGGAGATACGAAGGTGCAGGTTGTTGAGAAGTGATTAAAGACAGAGGTGCGTATATAGAATCTTGCACCCGATGGCAATCAGGATAATGCCTCCAAACAGTTCGGGCTTGATGCGATGCGTGAGCTTACCGAAGCGAATGCCAAGCAGGTTCCCGACGATGGAGAACACAAAGGAGGTAAGACCGATGATCCAGAGGGGTAGGGTAAGACTCTCCAGGGTTTGGTAACCTGTACACACAAATGAGATTCCTACGGCCAAGGCATCAATACTGGTGGCTATGGCCAGTAGGATTTGTGTGCGCAGCTTACGGGGATTGAAGAACCGTTCCTCTTCAGGCATAAACGCCTCGCGAATCATCCTGATACCGATGAAAGCCAGCAGTCCGAAGGCAATCCAATGGTCGTATGCCTCGATATACTGCTGTACGTAGGTCGTTCCCAGCCATCCCAACAAAGGCATCATTGCCTGGAACAAGCCGAACAGGAAACTGATCTGCAGGATCACCTTCCAATGGGTCGTGGGGACAGGACCGTTGACCCCATCCTGGGTCAAGTGCCTGTCCCCATGACCCAGGATGGCCCCACTCACCATCGACACCGTGAAGCAGTCCATAGCCAAGGCTACTGCCAGAAATAGCAGGTCGAACAAGTTCATTCTTCTTTCCCTTTGCTTTTATTCCATATCCTTATCCAGTCGGTCTTCCCACAGATAATGTCTGGTTTCTTTGACCAGCACGCCGCTGAGGAAGAGGAGGGAGAGGAGGTTCGGGATGGCCATGAGCGCATTCATGCAGTCGGCCAGGTTCCATACGACGGTCAGGTTCATCACGGCTCCAATAAAGATGGCGATGATATACAGGATGCGGTAGATATTCTTAGCCTGGAACTTTGATTCTGGCGATTGCTTCCCGAGGTTTCCTAAGTATTCCACAGCACGTTCCCCATAGAGCTCCCATCCGAGGATGGTGGAGAAGGCGAAGGTGAGCAGACCGAAGGTGAGCAAGGGCGCTCCGATATAAGGAATCTTACTGAAGGCCACCTTGGTAAGGGCGGCTCCGTTCTCGTAGGAGATATCCGGATAGGCAATGATACTGCTCACGATGACCAGTCCGGTAAGGGCACAGATCACTACTGTATCCCAGAAGGTACCGCTGGAAGAAACCAAAGCCTGGCGTACAGGATTGCGAGTCTGAGCTGCTGATGCCACGATGGGTGCACTACCCATACCCGACTCGTTTGAGAAGAGTCCGCGGGCAATACCATAACGGGCAGCCATCATCACTGTTCCACCTATAAAGCCACCACCTGCAGCCTGTGGAGAGAACGCTGCTTCACAGATCAGCTTCAGTGCCGGCCACACATACGCGCCATTCATGAAGAGGATGACGATGCAGCCGATGACATAGAAGAAGGCCATGAAAGGAACGAGCATCATACAAACCCTTGCGATGCTCTTGATACCGCCCAGAACCACAGCACCTGTCAGCAGCATGATTACAATTCCCGTGATATAGGGCGAAATGCTATAGGTTTCGAAGGTCAGGGTGGCAATGGCGTTAGCCTGTACGGTGTTACCAATACCGAAGGAGGCGATGGCGGTGAACACAGCAAAGAGAATGGCCATACCCTTCCAGCCCAGACCTTTTTCCAATGCGTACATCGGACCGCCCAGCATGCGTCCCTGTGGTGTCTTCTCGCGATACTTCACGGCCAGCAGTCCTTCAGCATACTTCGTGGAAATACCGAACAAACCGGTAAGCCAGCACCAAAGTACAGCACCAGGACCGCCTAAGGCAACAGCCGTAGCCACGCCCACGATGTTTCCTGTACCGATGGTGGCAGCCAAGGCAGTAGCCAAGGCACCGAACTGCGACACATCACCTTTCGATCCCTTGTCCTTCCGAACACTCAGCTTGATGGCCGTCCACAGATAACGTTGCGGGAATTTCAATCGAATGGTTAGGAACACATGCGTTCCCAACAACAATATGATCATCGGCCAGCCCCAGAGGAAACCGCTAATATCTATCAAAATCTGGTTAATCCTTTCCATCACTATTCACTATTACTTTTACTTGATCGAAGCCCATTGATCGCATGAGCTGGTAGAACTGGCGAGTGGCGTTCTGTTCGGCACTGGCAATATTCTCTTTGGTCATGCAGCGATCCTTCATGCGCTGGTATGCACGTTTGTACATCAGCTCACGGTCACCATCGGTCCACTTGCCCGATTCGAAGAACGACTTGGTGCGTGCCTCGTCAATGAACCGTTCATCAAGGAGCTTGATGGGCGGTAAGGTCACCACGATACTGTCCTTCTCCTTTTTGATCCAGTCGGCTGCCACCTCATTCATGTCGATTCCCAGTCGCAGGGTACCATAATAGATGCGGATGAGCTGATCGTCGGTGAAGAATCCGTTGCGCGTAGTATCAATCATCTCCTCGTCGGCAATCGAGAGGAATTCCCATTGTCCGATATCCTTCATCGACTTCACCTGAGTAGGTGTAATCCCGATACGTTGGTCGATCTCAATAGAAGCAGAGGCATCGGTTACTCTATATAAGGTATAGTAGCCAATCCCCACGATGAGGAGGATGATGGCCAGGATGGCGATGATGGTCCACTTACTGGCTTTCCCCAGCATCTCGAACAACGACGTAAGCACATTCTCTATCCCTTTGGTGATCTCCTCTTGTGTGGGATCAGCGTTTTGCTGTGCCTGCTTTTTCTTCGTAGTCTTTGTTGTCTTCTTAGACACCGAAGAAGTCTTTTTGGGAGTAGCTTCCTTCTTGGTCATCGTGCAATGGATTTAGCGTCAAACAATGTGGGGAGATCCTTCACCGAGAACTGCTTTCGGAAGGACACGGTGATATTCTCTTCGGGGTAGCCCATGGCCACAATCATCGGGATGATGATATTGGCGGCACTGGCCTGTGCCTGCGGGATGATGTTCATCCGGGGAATATCGTTGATGATGGCAGCACGTCCTTGGTTTTCGTAGTTGGCCATCTCAGCATCCGAGAAGTTGGCACGGAGGATAGACACCTGTTTCTTGATCTCCGCATGATTGATCTTACTGCTGGTCAGCTCCACCTTCGGATCGGGCAGTAATATTTCAATCTTGTCACCATGACGTTTGATGTTCTTCTCTGAGAAGCTACTGAAATCCACCGATGCCTTCAGCGTTGCGTCCATAGGAATGGCAATCTTCCGCTGTCCTACGGGTAGGATGATGTTGAACTCCTTCTGCAGGAACGAACCCTTGAGCTTCATCTGATCGTCGTGAGTCACGATCTTGTGTACATGAACCTCGGCTGTATGCAGCTTCGCACATTTCTGTATCTGCATCACCATCATGGGTATGGTGTCGATGGGTGCTGGTTCCTGAGCCGTTGGTTTGTTGTCGGTGCAGGATGCAATGAGGAACATCGTGAGCACGGCAATCAGTATTGTTTGTTTCATGATGATTTATATTTTTACTGCAAAGATAGTAATTTTTCGCCATTCATCACAATTTTCTTTCAAAATGTTAGTTAATATAAGAAATATGATATACATGAAGATGAAACGTGGTTTGGGAATAGCAGCTGCCTTGATAGCAGCATGTTTGGTGTTATCATGCAGCGAGAAGAAACAATCGAATGTGATTATTGCCCCGAAACCTGTGAAGCAGGCTCCAAAGGCACCGGCTAAGATGGATGAGTTCAAGCATACGGATGATGTGCCTTGGCTGGACAAGACCTACAAAGTGGAGGTACACCGCTTCGTGGCCGACAGTCTGCCGAAGGTGAAGGATGAGCAGGGTAATCCCTATTTCGATAACCTGATCCGTGTCCGTGTGTTGCGAGCCGACGGATCGGAGTTCTTCAATCGTGTATTTTCCAAGAAGAGTTTCAATGATTACCTCGACGAGAACACCAGGAAGACAGGTGCTTTGTTGGGCATCGTGTTCGATCATGCCGAAGGCGACAACCTCTATCTGGGAGCCAGCGTGGGCTCACCCGACCGTCTGAGCGACGAGTATATCCCCCTCATCCTTACCATCAGTCGTATGGGCGATGTAGGTATCAAGCGGGATACGAAGATTGATACGGAAGTGCCTGAGGAAGAAGAGGAAGGCGTTTAAGTTACGCTCTTTTTAGTGCCCTTTGATTCTCCTCAAAACTTTTGGGACACTTACTGATGAAGATGGCATTGATGATGATATTGGCCGCCATCTCTTCATCGGTGAGATCGACATACTGGTCGCGCTTCACTTCCTTACCCAACAGTACATCCCACGAGGTATTGAAGTTCGAATCCTTCGCACCGAAATAGTTATCTTTCGAGAAGGGATCCTCAATAATCATATACCGCACCGTTTGCTTACTACTGGTGGCCCTCATCGTGGTGAGCAAGTCGAACGCTTCCTTGAACTCACGCTTATGTCGCTTGGCGTTAGGGTACATAATGGCGATGGTTGGGAAGAGGTCGTCGAACTCAAAGGTCTGCAATAATTCTTTTACTTTCATATCTTATTCTTCTCAGCGTTTTTTCTCTACGAATTAGACAAATTAGACGAATTATCATCTCTCATCTATTACCAGTTCCACCGGGCAATGGTCGCTGCCGTAGATTTCCGTATGGATCTTTGCATCCTGCATCTTGTCGGCTATGCGGTTCGACACGACGAAGTAGTCGATGCGCCACCCAGCGTTCTTCTCTCTTGCTTTGAAGCGGTAGCTCCACCATGAGTAGATATTCTCCATGTCGGGGTAGAAGAAACGGAACGAATCGGTGAAGCCATTGCTAAGCAAGACAGTGAACTTCGCCCGTTCCTCATCAGTGAATCCCGCATTCTTACGGTTTGTCTTGGGATTCTTCAGGTCGATCTCCTGATGAGCCACATTCAGGTCGCCACAGAATATCACAGGTTTCTTCGCATCCAATCCCTTGATATAAGCCAGGAAATCATCCTCCCACTGCATGCGGTAGTCGAGACGCTTCAGTCCGTCTTGCGAGTTCGGCGTATAGACCGTAACGAGATAGAAATCCTCCATCTCCAGGGTGATTACCCGTCCCTCATGGTCGTGCTCGTCAATACCGATGCCATAGCTCACGTTCAGTGGTTGGTGCTTGGTGAAGATCGCCGTTCCGCTATAGCCTTTCTTCTCGGCATAGTTCCAGTACGATGTATAACCCTCGAACTGCAAGTCCAACTGTCCTGCCTGCATCTTCGTTTCTTGCAGACAGAAGAAATCAGCATCCAATGTCTTGAATGCCTCACTGAAGTATCCCTTTCCTTCACAGGCTCTCAGCCCGTTTACGTTCCAACTGATGAGTTTCATGCCACAAAGTTACGAAAAAACGAGAGCAATGCAAAAGAAAAACTTGTTTTTCTTTTCATTGCCGAGTGCATTGTAACTTCGGCGAAGCCAGAGTTACTGTTTATCTTGGCCATCAAAGTAGGTGTTTTGGTTAAACTACGTTGAATAACTACCTTGTAAAGCAAGTTTTTCACTCTTTATCAATTGAACGAGTAGAGAACTGCAATAAGATTCAAATATTCCCAACGTGGGAATAAAGTGTTCCCACGTTGGGAACAACTTGTTTTATGGCAGTAATCTCGCACCCCGCCCCCCTTGCCAGGACCCCGCCCCTAAGAGGGGTGGGGAGCCGAGAGAGCAATGCCAGGAACGCCCTAAGCTGGGGTGGGGAGCCGAAAGAGCGATCGATACTTCGGGGGGGGTACGTGGGAGTACCCCCGAACTCCCCTCCCATCTCAGGGGAGGGGTGAGCGAAGCTGGGGTGGGGAGATAAATTTTGCGTTTTTTTCAAAGACCTAACAGTTTCACGGCAAAATGCCCTATATATAGATGTTTCACGATTTTTAGACCTAACATAAGACCTAACAAAAAGGTAACATTAGACCTAACCCAATACCTAACATGTTACCTTTTTGTTAGGTTTTTGTTAGGTTTATGTTAGGTCTTTAAGAGCTTATTTTGATTGCAAGTTGCTTGTTATTAGGCAATTAGGTTTTGGCGATGTTAGGTCTTGGGAAAAATGCGTTTTTGTTCTAAAACAAGACAAAGAAAAAGGCGAAGCTCGTTAGAACTTCGCCATTTTTATTGCTACGACAGCGCATTCATCGCCTTTGTTTCCTAAACGACCGCCTGCACGGTCTTTTGCCTGTTGAAGGTCGTTGGTGGTAAGCAGACCGAATACCACAGGAACTTCGTTGGTGGCATTCAGACGGGCTATTCCATAGGTCACCCCCTGACAGATATAGTCGAAGTGGGGTGTCTCACCACGAATCACACATCCTAAGATGATGACGGCATCGTACCCGTCGTTGCGCGTCATCTGCCGTGCGCCATACACCAGTTCGAAAGAACCTGGAACAGTCTTCACATGGATATTCTCTGGCAGAGCACCATGTTTCTCCAGTGTGCTAACCGCTCCTTCGAGCAGGGCGTTGGTAATTTCCGGATTCCATTCAGAAACCACGATGCCAAAACACATGTTACTGGCATCAGGAACCTGATCGGCGTTATAGTCGGAAAGGTTATGAAGTGCAGTTGCCATTATTTACCTAATGCACGTTCGATGTACTTGTCGATCTCCTGAGAAACAGCAGAATTCACATATTTCTTCTTGATGTCCTGGTAGATCTTCAGTGCCTCATCCTTCTTGTTCTGGCTCTCCAAGATAGTGGCGGCCTGGATCAGGAAGGTGGGAGACAAACTGTTGTTGGTATTGTCGAGTGCCTGACTGTCGGCCATCTTAGCTGCTTTCTTCAAAGCATCCACAGCCTTGTCGAGTTGCTTTACATGAGCGTAGGCGTTGCCAAGAGCTGCAATGGCGGCAGGACTAACCATCTCGTCGTTTGCAGGAGAGTACTTGTCGAGGAACTTCACGGCATCTTCCCACTTGTCGAGGTTTGCATAGCAGAGTCCAGCATACAAGTTAGCCAGGTTTCCGGCAGGAGTGCTGCTGTAGTCGGAAGCGATCTTCACGAAGCCTGCATAACCAGTGCTGTCGCCGTTAAGAGCTTGGGCAAACTGCTGGTTTGCAAACATGGTCTGTCCCTTAGCCAGTTCTGTGCTGGCCTTAGCTTCACGGGGAGCCTTAACGAAGTTGTTGTAGAGAATAATACCTGCGATGATCACGATCAGGGCGATTACCGCATACAAAATGGTTTTCTTGTTCTTCAGCAAGAAATCCTCACTTTTGCTGATGTTCTCAGCATTCTGTTCTTTAACGTTTACTTTTGCCATTATTGAATGTATTTTATTTCCAGTTTTCAGGTCTGTCGATGCAGACTGTTCATTTGGGATGCAAAATTACGGAATAAATTCCACTTATTGAAATTTCTTGCCGACTTTTTTTGTTTTTCAGTAATAAAAGGTGTACCTTTGTAAGGAATTTGCAGAAGATAGCAGATGATTCTGAACAGGTTATCCATCATTAACTACAAGAATATCCAGGAGGCAACACTGACGTTGTCGCCGAAGATGAATTGTTTTATCGGACCGAACGGTACCGGTAAGACCAACTTGTTGGATGCTGTGTATTACCTGTCGTTCTGCAGAAGTGCCTATACCAGTGTTGACTCGCAGGTGATTCGTCATGACCAGGATTTCTTTGTGGTTGAGGGGGATTACACCGACGACCGTGGTATGCTGGGTGAGGATCAGGATGAACAGCGCAAGCTGTCCATCTATTGCGGCATGAAAAGGGGCACAAAGAAGCATTTTAAGTGTAACAAGAAGGAATATAAGCGGTTGTCGCAGCATATCGGACTGATTCCCCTGATCTTTGTGTCACCCGCTGATACCTATCTGGTGGATGGGGGAGGAGAGGAGCGACGCAGGTTGATGGATATGGTGATCTCACAGTATGATAACCTTTACCTGGACGCGCTGAACCGCTATAACAAAGCCTTACTGCAACGGAATACCTTGTTGAAGATGGAGGAGGAGCCCGACCTGGAGCTGATGCGCATCTGGGAAGAGCAGATGGCTGCTGAAGGTGAGGTGATCTATCAGAAAAGGAGTGCTTTCGTTCAGGAACTGATTCCTGTGTTCCAGCAGATCTATCAGCAGATTTCTGACGACAGGGAGTCGGTGTCGTTGCGCTATGTGTCTCACGGTCAGCGGGGGCCGTTGTTGGAAGTGATTCAACGCGACAGGATGAAGGATCGTGCGGTGGGCTATTCCCTGCATGGTGTTCATCGTGATGACCTGGAGATGCTGTTGGGCGATTATCCCATGCGCCGCGAAGGTAGTCAGGGACAGCTTAAGACCTTTGTTATTGCCATGAAGCTGGCGCAGTTCAGCTTCCTGAAGCGCACCTGCAGTCAGACTACTCCCTTACTGCTCTTGGATGATATCTTCGACAAACTGGATGCGCATCGCGTGGAACGAATCGTCAGTCTGGTGGCCAGCAAGGAATACGGTCAGATATTCATTACCGATACCAACCGCGAGCATCTGGATAAGATTCTGCAAGCCAATAGTTTCGACTATCAGCTGTTCTCGGTGCACGATGGTGAGGTAACGGTGCGAGGGGAGAAAGGAGGTTCGGATGTTTAGGCGTGACATTCATGATGTATCCGAACTGGTGAATGCCTTCCTTCGTCAGAACGGTTTGGAGACGCCGTTACTGCAGCGTCGGTTGATTGATAGCTGGGGGAAGGTGGCAGGTAAGACCATAGACCGCTATACGGAGGAGAAATATATCCGTAACCAGGTGCTCTTTGTCAAACTATCCCGACCTGCCCTTCGTTCCGATCTCTCCATGATGCGTACCGATTTGGTGAACCGCCTGAATCAGGAGGTGGGGGCGAAGATCATCATTGATATCCGGTTCTATTAAAGCACCTCGTTCATCTTGATATCGTTTTCCTCAGCGGGAATGCCCGGTAGCTTTTGGAAATCGAAACAAATACCTATCTTATAAACAGCGGGAATCTGCGACAGGAAACGGTCGTAGTAGCCTTTACCGCGTCCCAACCGGTTATGACGTGAATCGAAAGCCATACCCGGTACCACAGCCACATCAATATTATCATACTGCGTGAACACCTTTCCCACTGGCTCCATGAGATGGAAGAAACCACTCTCCAGATCCTGCTTTCCATGGTACTCCCGCAGTTCCATCCGCGTGTCGTCAACCACGGCAGGCAGAAGAACCGTTTTTCCTTGTGCCGCCAGTTCGTTGATCACCTCATGGGTGTTCACCTCATCATCCAGCGAATAGTACATCAGGATGACCTGCGCCTGTTTGATTCTGGGGTGGGCAAGCAACCGCTTGATGATGGGAAGGGAGAACGCTTCCAGCTGGGCAGTGGTGAACTGTCCTTTCTGCATGCGGATGAACTGCCTGAGGTCTTTCTTGTCCATGGTTAGCTGAGGGCAACGATGTGGTAGCTCTTCCCGATCTCTCTGTTGAAGAACGCATCGGGATGAGAACGTGCCACTTTCTGGTCTTTCTTCTCTTGTACGTCTGTTTTCTGCGGGAACGCAGTCTTGTCCTTGAACACCTTCTGAGCCGCACGAATCACGGGATCGTCGAGATTCAGGTACTGCACCCATGCGTCCTCGTCCATGATGTTATAGATAATCCTACTGTTGATATACCGCTGCAGGAGGTGATGACTCTTCTGTATCATCAGGTTCCGCCGTTTCAGTCCGCGGTTATCAGCATATGTAGCGAACTTATCCACTGTGTTCTGCTTGACCAGATAGTCTGACAAGGCCATCATCTCGGTGAAGTTATTCAGCTTCAAACGGTTATCATCTGTATAGGTGAACGCAAACTGTAGGATCAGTCCGCTCATGCTGGCCTGCTTGTAGTATGACGTAATGCCGAGGGTGTCCTCAGGAACAAAGATATCCGGGGTGATACCACCGCCACCGAACACCTCACGACCGATACTGGTGTGGTAGGCCGGGCCGGTGTGCTTGATGCTGTCCTGACTGAAGAACTCACCGTGTTCGTAGCGTTCCAGCAAATCCTCCTCGTAGTTCTTGTCGCCTGGAGAATACGGCTTCTGGATGCAACGTCCCGACGGTGTATAGTAACGGGCAATGGTGAGTCGGATCATTGATCCGTCGGGGAATCCAATCTGCTGCTGTACCAGTCCTTTACCAAACGAACGTCGCCCGATAATCGTGGCGCGGTCGTTGTCCTGCATGGCTCCGGCAAAGATTTCCGAAGCCGAGGCACTGCTCTCGTTGATCAGTACGATGAGTGGAATCTTCTGGTAGCTGCCCTTACCGTTACTCTTGTATTCCTGACGCGGTGATTTCCTTCCCTGAGTATAGACAATCAGTTTGTTGTTCGGCAGGAACTCATTGATGATCTGCACAGCCGACTGCAGGTAGCCGCCGGTATTGTCACGCAGGTCGATAATCAGGTTACTGAAATTCTCCTGTGACAGCTTGGCCAAGGCAATCAGCATCTCGGGGTATGTGTTCTCGCCAAAGTTCTTGATGCGGATATAGCCCGTGTCATCATCGAGCATATAGGTGGCGGTGACGCTCTTGGTGGGAATCTCGCCACGGGTAACCACATACTGCTGTATCTTCTTCTCCCCATAGCGCAGCACACCAATCTTCACCTTCGTGTCCTTCGGACCTTTCAGACGATGCTGCGCCTCTTCGTTCGTAACGGTCTTACCCACAAACGGCTTGTCGTCAACAGTCACGATCTTATCTCCTGCCAGCAAGCCCGCCCTTTCAGCAGGACCGTTCTTGATGACACCCTGAATATGAATTGTATCCTCACGGATCACAAACTCAATACCCACCCCAGAGAACGAGCCTTTCAGGTCGTCAGTGGCGGTTTGCACATCCTTCGCACTGATATAGACAGAGTGCGGATCAAGGTCGCCCAAGATCTGTGGGATAGCCTTTTCCACCAGTGAATCCAGGTTCACCTTATCCACATATTGGTCGTCGATGATATGCAACAGGTTGTTCAGTCGGTTGCTTCCGCTGTTGATGATGTTCAGTCGCTGACTGGAGAAGTGGTTGGCGAAAAAGGTGCCAATCACTACGCCGATGACGATGCAGAGTGCCATCAACAGGGGCATATAGCGGTATTTCTTGCTTTGTTTCATATGGTAATATTATGGGCTTAATGGGCTTAATGGGGTTAATGGGCTAAATAGCGGGGGGATGCTTTTTATTGGTCGTCGGGGTTTAGGTATTCTACCTCGATGCCGGCACGTTTCAGCAGATTGATGCCGTCTTCCAACCGATACTGTTCACCATATACCACCCGCTTGATGCCAGCCTGAATGATGAGCTTGGCACATTCAATGCAGGGTGAGGCCGTGACATAGAGCGTGGAACCGTCGCTGTTGTTCGAGCTGCGGGCCAGCTTGGTGATGGCATTTGCCTCGGCATGCAGTACATAGGGCTTCGTAACATTGTTCTCATCCTCGCAGACATTCTCGAATCCGCTGGGCGTTCCGTTATAGCCGTCGCTGATGATCATCTTGTCCTTCACCACCAGGGCTCCCACCTGACGGCGTTGACAGTAGCTGTTTTCAGCCCATATCCTTGCCATGCGCAGATAGCGCAGATCCAGTTTCCTTTGTTTCTCTGTCATCTCACACTTATCACTTGTCACTTATCACTTGTCACTTCTCGCTTGATTCCGTTCCTCTTCAGCAGGGCATCAATCGTAGGCTCCTGTCCTCGGAACCGCTTATAGAGCATCATGGGATGTTCAGTGCCGCCCTTGCTCAGTATCTCGTCGCGGAACCGCTGGGCGGTCTTCTGGTTGAAGATACCCTCTTTCTTGAACACGCTGAAGGCATCAGCATCCAGTACCTCCGCCCATTTATAGCTATAGTAGCCGGCAGCATAGCCACCCGCCATGATATGCGAGAACTGCACGGTCATACAAGTATCTGTTCTGGGCTTCTTCCGGGTGATCTTCGCTTTCGCCCATGCTTTCTTCTCGAAGGGGATGATATCTTCAGTGAACGCCTCCTTCTGGGTATAGTACGCCATGTCGAGCAGTCCGAAGCTCACCTGTCTGAGACAGGCGGTAGCGGCCATGAAGTTCCTGCTCTTGACAATCCTCTTGATCAGGTCGTCGGGAATGGGCTCGCCGGTCTGATAATGGAAGGCGAATGTTCTGAGGAACTCCTTTTCCACCGCATAGTTCTCCATGAACTGCGAGGGCAGTTCCACGAAGTCCCACCACACATTCGTGCCGCTCAGACTCTCGAAGCGCGAGTTAGCAAACATACCATGCAGGGAGTGTCCGAACTCATGCAGGAACGTCTCTACCTCTCCTAATGTCAGTAGGGCAGGCTTTTCTTCCGTAGGCTTGGTGAGGTTCATCACCACGCTCACGTGCGGACGAACGTTTTCTTTTGTTTTGTCTTTCTTTTCTTTGATAAACTGACCTTGGTATTCGGTCATCCAAGCACCGCCCTGCTTTCCCTTGCGTGGGTGGAAGTCGGCATAGAACACTGCCAGGTACGAGCCGTCTTTGTCGAACACCTCGTAGGCCTTTACGTCGGGATGATATACGGGAATCTCCTTGTTCTCCTTGAACGTAATGCCATAGAGCTTGTTGGCCAATCCGAACACACCGTCAATGACCTTCGACAGTTCGAAATACGGTCGTAGCATCTCTGCATCGAGGTTGTACTTCTTCAGTTGCAGCTGATGAGAGTAGAACCCCTGGTCCCACGGTTCCATCTTAAAGTCCTTCCCTTCGCTCTTCTGAGCTATCTTCTCGATTTCCGCATATTCCTTCTTGGCCGTCGGCTTATAGGCATCAATCAAGTCGTCAAGCAGTCGGTACACATTCTTCACCTTACTGGCCATGCGATGTTTCAGCACATAGTCGGCATAGGTGCGGAAGCCCAACAGCTGCGCCACTTCGCGCCGCAGATTGACGATACGATTACAGATCTCGAGATTGTTCTCGGCATTGTCGTGAATACATACCGAATTCCTGGCCATGTACATCTTCTCGCGGAGATCACGCTGCGTACTGTAGGTCATGAACGGACTATAGCTGGGGGCATCGAGAGTAAATACCCATCCATCCATTTCTCTCTCCTTAGCTGTCAGGGTTGCTGCCTCACGAGCTGTTTCAGGCAGTCCGTCCAACTGCTTCTCATCGGTGATATGCAGGATGAACGCCTTGTTCTCTTTCAGCAGGTTCTGTGAGAACTGCAATGAGAGCATCGAAGCCTCTTCAGTGAGCTTACGCAGTTTCTCCTTTCCCTCCTCATCGAGCAGGGCACCACTTCTCACAAAGCCATCGTAGCAGTTGTCGAGCAACATCTTCTCCTCGGGTGTGAGCTTACGGTGATGACGATGTACATACTGAATGCGTTCAAACAGTTTCCTGTTCAGTCGGATATCGTTGGCATGCTGTGTCAGGATGGGTTGTATCTTCTGTGCCAGCGCATCCATCTCATCGTTCGTCTCAGCACTCATCAGGTTGAAGAACACGGTACTCACCCGTCCTAACAGGTCGTAATAGCCGTCCTTGTCTTCTTCTGTATTGATGATGGTATTGTCGAAGGTGGGTTTTTCGGGATTATTGATGGTTTTCTCTATCTGCTCATTATCACGTCTGATACCCTCCATGAACGCCTCTTCGAAGTCGGAAAGGCGAATACGGTCAAAGGGCACCGTGTCGTGCGGTGTCTGGTAGTCTTCAAAAAAGGGATTTATTCTCTTTGCTTCCTCTGCCATATTTTCATGCATACTATATTCAAACTGCAAAGATACACCAAATTATTAAATACCTATTTATAATAGCAGGATTTTTAACTAAAATTACAGAGAAAGCAACTTTTCCAATGCCGGAACGCGAATGATGCCGCGTGTAATACTGATAAGTCCTTCGTGTTGCATGGCATTGAGTTCCCTGGAGACATTCAGTCGACTTTCCGCAATGAGGGTGGCCAACGTCTCCATCTTGATGTAAAGTGTTTTCTCTCCAGCGGGCCGCATGCTATGCGTTTCTACGAAGCGGATGATCTTGTTCCTGATTCCTTGGGGATGGACTCGCCAGGGCTGATGGGTGATGCGCTGACTCTGCGTACTGATGATGTTGAGCAGGTTCAGCTGGAAGATCATGTGCTCCTCCGACAGTCGTAGCATCTCTGCCTTACTGACGCTCACCAGTCGGCATTCCGTGAGTGCGACGAAGGTCTTGCTGTATCGCTGGGTCAGTCCGAAGATTCTCTCGGGCTGAATCACGTCAGGTGCTGCCAGCTCTTCCACCATCGAGTAACTATTGTCATCCGCCCTACTGGTTACCTGCAGACTGCCTTCCAACAAGAAGAGAAGGTTCTGGCACGGATCGCCCTCGCTCACCACCTTCTTTCCTTTCGACACCCGGTGGAAGCCAAACTTCGTTCGTGCCACAACTTCGTTCAGGTCGTTGTTGCTCATGCCCTGAAACAGCGGCAACATCAATAGTTTCTCAAATATCTGCATCCCAACTGTCAACTATCAACTGTCAACTCTCAACTCTCAATTGTCAACTATCTTGTCTTCCATACTCGGCGAATACCACACAGAATAGTCGCCCTTGTCGTCTGTATAGATCAGGTAGGCCATCAGTTCAGGATGTTTGTCGAGGATGCGACGAGTGCCCTCCATGCCCAGTACCATGAACGAGGTGGCATAGGCATCAGCCGTGGCACAGTTGTCGGCCAACACCGTGGCAGAGAGTATGTTGTGCTGCACAGGATAGCCTGTTTTGGGGTCAATGGTGTGGGCATATTTCTTTCCGCCCTTGTAATAGAAATTACGGTAGTTACCGCTTGTGGCCATGGCTTTGTTCGTGACATTCAGAATGGTCTGCAGCTCATTATTCACACTGATGGTATCATCGGTGGGCTTGGTCACCCCAATGCGCCAAGGTACCCTTTTGTCGCTGACGCCCTTGGTCACTACCTCGCCCCCAATCTCTACCATGAAGTTCTGGATGCCGTTGTTCTTGAGCAGTTCAGCCACCACGTCGCAGCCATAACCCTTGGCGATGGCCGAGCAGTCGAGCATGATTCTCGGATCCTGCTTCTTTACCGTCTTTGAATCGGCAGTAAGAGATACCTTCTGGAATCCCACTACCTGGCGCAGACTGTCGATGGTTTGCTCAGTAGGCGATATTCCTTGTTTGAAACCGAAACCCCAAGCATTCACCAGCGGAGCCACAGTAACATCGAAGGCACCGTCGGTTTCCTGTGAGATCTTCTCTGCCAGTGTGAACACATCGAGAAACATTTTGTTGAGCTCAACGGGTTCATTGCGGTTCACCTTGGTGATAACCGATTGTTCGTTAAAGGGTGAAAGGGAGTTGTCAACTTTCATCAGCTCTGCCTCGATCTCTTTCTGCAGGTCGCGGTCGTGCTGATAAGTAATGTTATACACCGTACCGAATACCAATCCGGAATTATGCTGATAGGGCATTTCGTGCTGCTGTCGGATAATCAGTATCGTACCGATAATCAAGAACAGCAGAAAGGCTAGTCGTAATAGGTTTTTTTTGCTCATGTTATGTTAGATATCGATAATCACATTGAAGGTTCCACCAAGAACCGATTTCCCCGATTTTCCATAGCCAGGTACGTACCATACATTATCGAGTTCCCCCGCGTCGTGTGATAACCGGTTACGGTATCGTACGCTCCATCCCAGATGAAGTGGTCCCCAGATGGTTGCATCTACGCCGAATACCACCTCCATCCAGTGATACTTGGCCTGCACCCCTTCGGCACGGAACTCCACAAGGTCGCCCCAGACGGGATCTTCCACGGAAGGATGAAACACATCGTATTTGAACGAGGTAAATCCATAGCGTACACCAGCCAGCAAACGGTAGGCATCGTGCTTATCCTTCATCAGGTTCAGATCCACTCCGATGCGTCCATAGGGTGCCTTGGTCTTGTAGTTCAACTGCGTACCGTCGTCAGTATGGTCGGCCTTTCCATATCCCAGCTCCACGATGGGGAAGTAGCGGTCGCGCAGATTCAGTCGCAGCGCCCCTTCATATTGTCCGTAGCTGCCCAGATGCATCATAGCCGCTCCCAGCAGGTCGGCCGACACCTGGAAACCATTGAACAGCGGTACCGTATCAGGTACAATGATCTGCGGCTTCTTTTTTCGGTATTGGGCCGATGCGGTGGTGGTCCCGATGATCAGCAGACTAATCACGAGACTTAAAATACACGCGGAAATGTTCTTTAAACGGATCATAGTTCACTTCTGGGTTATTGATCACAATGGAGTCGATAGCGTTTCGGGTATATGTAACGTTACGGATGGTATGGAAGAACGAGGGGGTGCAGTCGATTGACTCGAAATGCTTTTTGTTGGTCTTCACAACAGTAACGGTATCGGTGACATAGGCGGCCAATTTCAGGATCGTATCCACCTCTATTCCTTCCTCGTTGATGACTGTTGTCTCATACAGGTAGGGGAATGAGCGTACGAAATAGAGCACATCCTCGTCGCTTTGGTAGCTGATGGGAATATCCATTGTTGTGGTGTTAACCGATCGGTTCAGCAGCACAGGGTCATGTCCAGCTATCCGCTGTAGGGTAATCACCGTCAGCGTATCCTTCAGTGTATCTGCCGTCCCGTCACTCTTGTACAGTCCGTACTTTGTGGAAACAGTAGTGTTCATCGGACAGTCGATGGAGGAGCAGGAGAGGAATAGGAGGAGGCAAATACCCCCCAAAAGAAATTTCGTGGAGTGTGGAGGGAGGAGTGTGGAGGGAGATATGTTTCCTACCACCTTCTCTTTAATATATGATATGGTCTTTATTCTCATTGATTATTCCATTTCTTGAAATCATTTCTCACTCCACATTTCTCACTCCACACTCCTCAAAGCCAAAGGCTTACAAGTTCACCGTTTTCTCAATCTGGTAGTCGTTCCTTCCTTGGGAGTTCCGACTGATCAGGTCGCCTACGAACCCGGCGAGGAACAACTGTGTACCTATGATCATCATGGTGAGCGAGATATAGAAATAGGGTGAGTCGGTTACCAGTCGTTGAGGAATGTGATGCGCTAATGCCCACAGCTTGTCGATACCTATCCACGCTGCAGCGAGGAAACCGATGAAGAACATAATGGTGCCCAGGAAACCGAACACATGCATCGGTTTTCTACCGAAGGTACTCAGGAACCACAGGGTCAGCAAGTCGAGGTAGCCGTTCACAAAGCGGTTCAGGCCCATGAACTTCGACTTCCCGTATTTCCTTGCCTGATGGTGTACCACCTTCTCGCCAATCTTGTCGAATCCCGCATTCTTGGCCAGATAGGGGATAAAGCGGTGCATCTCGCCATACACCTCGATATTCTTTACCACGTCCTTGCGGTAAGCCTTCAGTCCGCAGTTGAAGTCGTGCAGGTTCTTAATCCCGCTCACCTTCCTTGCAGTGGCATTGAACAGCTTGGTGGGAATGGTCTTTGAAAGCGGGTCGTAGCGTTTTTGCTTATAACCCGAAACGAGGTCATAGCCACCGTTCATGATCATGTCGTACAGTTCGGGAATCTCATCGGGCGAGTCCTGCAAGTCGGCATCCATCGTAATCACCACATCGCCCTCGGCAGCCTTGAAGCCGCAATACAGGGCCGGACTCTTTCCGTAGTTCCTGCGGAACTTGATGCCTTTCACGTTCGTATGCTCCTCACTCAGGTTATCGATCACTGTCCAGGAGTTGTCGGTGGAACCGTCGTTCACGAAGATCACCTCGAACGAATAGCCGTTCTCTTTCATCACGCGTTCTATCCACGAATACAGTTCGGGGATAGACTCGTCTTCATTGTATAAAGGTATGACTACTGATATATCCATGATCATTAGGATTTTGTTTTTCTGTTATTTTTGGGACTTCGCATCATGATCAGTGCAACGGGCACACTGATGAAGAAACCCATGAACACGTTCGTGGTGAAGAACTGAAGGGCCAGGTCGATGGGGCGCAGACTTGCCAGGTTCTCCATCACCACCTTCCAGTCAACTTCCGACAGTCCGAACCCTTGTGCCATCTGCTTGAAGTCGTCTGTGCTTACCAAATCACGATAGTTGGCGATGAATCCGTTGTCGAGAAAACGGAAATACACGTATTGCGCCATTGCAAACAGCAGGGCTGCATGCAGATAGATAAGCATGCTATAGAGGAATCCCCGCCGGAACGACAGTTCTCCTTCGCGCACATCATCCCTATAACGGCGTACTCGCAGAGCGGCGAACACCAGTGATACCGCTCCGATCAACAGTACCGAGGTGGCCAGCGCCGGATAAGTGAAGCTTCCCACGAAACAGGCGAAGCTGGCTATCCAGAATATGGCGAGCCATAATCCGTCGATTCGGGCAAACGCCTGCATTTGTTCTATGTCCTGATGTGATGTCATAATGAGTGCAAAGGTACGAATAAGCGAGCACAAAACCAAAGGAAAACTCGTTTTTCTTTGTTTTGTCGAGCGGAAGTACTTTCGGCGAAGCCAATGTTGCGTTTAAGTGAGAGCAATGATACTTGCATCGATTGCCGAGCGTGAGCAATATCGGCGAAGCCAAAGGTACTAAATAATCACGAGACTACCAAACGTTTTGTGTAATACTATTACGTTTCTGGGCGTCCTTTTTGTTAAATTATATAAAGTGCCATAGTTTGTGTCGGAAAGTGCCATAGTTTGCATGAGGAAGTGCCGTAGTTGATTTGCAAAACGTCCCAATGTCCCATTGTCCCAACGTCCCATTAAGCACCTTCCGACATGCAGACTAGAATGTTTATATTTATATATAATATATATATTATATATATAATATAATTATAATATACTTATTATTTATTAGCCCATTGTCCTTTCACCATATTAAAACCACCTTAATGGGACGTTGGGACGTTGGGACGTTGGGACAAAGGGACAAAAAGGATGTATAAATTTGGCATTTTGCTCGCTTTTTGCATAAAATCTTCACGCTCTAGCAAACAAATCCATTTGTTTCCTTCTCGCTTAATCAGATTTTTCGTATCTTTAGATAAGTTACTCCATCTCGGCATAAAAAATTAATGAATTTATTTTGTTCTGCTCTCGATTTTTCGTAACTTTGCAGCCATTATTGTTAAAATGAGATTTCAACCCGCATGAAAAAAAGATTTTTACTATTATCCATGCTCTTGATAGCATGCATGGGAACACTAAGTGCAAGGAATGTAATTATTGGCAAAGAAACTAATACAAAAAGCACATTGCCTTTTCACATGTTATACAATTATTCTCTGACACAGCAGATCTATACTGCTGATGAGATTGGCACAGGTGGAGAAATAACTTCCATTTCATTCTACTATGCCTATACTCAAAAGCTCGACATGTATAATATAAAGGTGTATCTCAAAGAGGTGGATAAGAGCTCATTTTCAGGTTCTAGTGACTTTGTTCCTATTGATGAAGAAGCAGACCTTGTATTTGAAGGATACATCGAGGTCTCTGAGCCGGGATGGGTGACCATCGAACTTTCTTCGCCGTTTACTTATAGTGGCATTCAGAACTTGATGGTCTGCTGCTATGACTCAGAGTGTGACTATCCAGGGAGCAGTTATACGTTCAACTGTTCCAATACTTCAGACTACACCTCTCTTTCTTACCATAGTGACAGTGACCTGGAACTAGATGATCTTGGTTCATATAGTGGATCCAAATGCACATATAGATATCGCAATAACATCAAGATCGGAATCAAACCATTTAGCGTCTTTACTCCCCAAATGACCATCAGTGAGATTACACCCTATTCTGCCACGGTCAGTTGGACATCTGAAGAACCCATCGTTGATCTGCAATATATCCAACGTCCTGAGGGATACGGCGAATGGCTGCATTATGATAAAGAGGACGTTGATGAGGAATCCCTATCTCGGATTGGATATGAAAACGATACTTTCTCATGGGGCGTGATGTTTCCTGCTGGTAGCTTTGGAAGCGGGATGTTGAAAGAGGTTTCCATATACGACTGTTCTGAAATGGCGGGAACAATTTCCATCTACAATGCTGGTGAAAAAGGACCCTCTGGCAAACCCCTCAAATCAAAGAAAATCACGTTGACGGGTGCTCAGGAATTCGTGACTTTCCCCTTCTACGTGCCATTGGATGAAACCAAAAACGTGTGGGTAATCATTGATACAGATGACGGAGATACATCTCCGGCAGCAGCCAGTGAAAACAACGATGGGGATCCCAATGGTAGATGGATATCCTTTGGCGGTGACTGGATGGATTTGTCACAATACGACAGCAGTTACTCAAATGTTGTCTTTATGGTTCGCGCCTTAATAGGAGAGGATATGGAATCTTATTCATGGAATGATGTTCCCAATCCCACATCTCCTTACAAGATGATGAACCTAAGTGCGAACACACCGTATGTTGTCAGAGTGAAAACAGACGATGGCGACAGTAATTGGGTGACGAAGTCGTTTGTAACTCTTTCTGACAACCCCGTGCCGTTTGATATGACAGCTGAGTCTGAAGCGAACGAAGCTACCATCAGCTGGACGGGTTACAGTACGGAGTATAATATCCGTTACAGGAGGGCGGCACAAGAGAAAAAGTTATTCTTCGACGACTTTGAAAACGATATGAGTCAATGGACGACTATCCGCAATGGCGGAGGTGAAGATGATACAGACTGGCATCAGGTTGACCCGCGGAGTATATGGGGAAACACTTATGAAGCTCACAGCGGTTCTCATACAGCCGTAACCAGAAGTTATCATTACTTAAAATTCGATGTTGACAACTGGCTGATTACACAGGAAGTGACTTTAGATGGAACACTGAAGTTCTGGGTGTTTGACGATGGTACTTTTCATGAGCACTACGACGTGTACGTATCTACTACTACCAGCGATATCAGTGCCTTTACGTTGTTTTATGAGCCAGGCGATGCTTCTAAAGTATGGCAGGAGGTGACCGTTGATCTGAGTAGTTTCCATGGACAAAAGGGATACATTGCCCTGAGGAATAAGGACTATGATAAAAATTTCCTCTTACTTGACGACTTCGGCATCTATGGTAAAAGCATTTCTGCCGGAAATTGGTTATCACGTACTGCCCAGGAAAATAGCATTGTAATTATGGGCCTTCCTCCGTTAACCACCTACGAATACCAGATACAAGGCGTGAAGGGTTCGGAAACAACTGATTGGTCGCCCATAGCTCAGTTTACCACATTGAATGGTGAAAGCATCGGTGTCACCACTGGTGAGGCCTTGCTCGGAGATAAAGTTCAAAGTTCAAATCAAAGTGACAACTGGTTCTCGCTGGATGGTCAGAGACTCAGCGGCAAACCTACCAAGAAAGGAATCTACATTCACAATGGTAGAAAAGCCATCTTGAAATGATGTGCTGAAATAATCATGCGAGGGGAAAGAATTGGAATGATATATCGTTAATATATTTTAATTCTTTCCCCTTTCCTTCTTTGTTCTAATATTATTGTATTACCTTTGCAGCCGCTTAAAAGCGCCGCGATGTCTGGCGGCACCTCAGCAAAACATAAATGTTCTGCGTTCGGTTTGCACAGACATTGCACCCGCAAAAAACATGGGTAAGTCCCGTACGGCCAGCTCCCTTCGAATCCTCCAGGACGGGAACGTAGCAAAGGTAGTTGGTTGTAGCGGCGCGATACGGGTAGCTTGCCCACCCGCCTCTTTAGCTCAGTTGGCCAGAGCACGTGATTTGTAATCTCGGGGTCGTTGGTTCGAATCCGACAAGAGGCTCAAAA
>JAEEWT010000013.1 GCA_016287755.1 Prevotella sp. | reverse complement strand
GGTATCTGTTCTATCATCGTAACGACTACTCACCGAACGACGACAAGCGCCGTTCTGTACGTATCGACAAGCTGAGCTTTAATCCCGATGGTACTATCCAGGAGGTGAAGCCGACAGAGCGTGGCGTGGGTATCTCTGATGCTACTAAGCAGATCCAGATCGACCGCTTCAGCGACAAGAGCAATAATGTGGATATTCAGTATCTCGACACCACGAACTACTTCAAGGGCTGGGCGGCTGATCTCCAGAAGGGCGCTTGGGTGCGCTATAATGATGTTGACTTCAGTAAGGTGAGTGGGAATACGGCTTCTGTGATGGTCAAGACCAGTGGAAAGGCTACCTTATCGTTGCGTTTGGGAAGTGCTACTGCTGCCCCCGTGGCTACAGTACAGGTAAAGCGCAGCACTCCTTGGACCACTGTTTCATCCAAGATCAAGAAAGCTGCTCTCTCACGTGGCGTGAAGGATCTCTTCGTGACCTGCGAAGATGGCTCGGCCAGTGTTGACTGGGTACAGTTCAAGTAAAAAGGAGTCCACCCCAACCCTCCCAAAGGGAGGGAGAAGGGAAAAATGAAAAACGAGAAGAGGAAAATTTGCTGCCGCAGAGGTTATTGGCTCATCATGATTTGTACCAATGCCACTGCGGCAGCAAATTTTTCACTTTTCACTTTTCACTATTACTTTTTTTTTGTACCTTTGCGTATTCATTCAAATAGAAGTTATGGACGTTGAGGCAATTAAAAAGATCATAGAAAAAGAGCCGAACCTGTCAACAGCCTTGGGTATGGAGTTCTATTCCACCCCCGAGGAAGACACCTGTATGGCGGTGATGCAAGTGGATCAGCGTAACCGACAGCCCTTCGGCTTCCTGAGTGGCGGTGCTTCGTTGGCACTGGCAGAGAATGTGGCGGGGGTGGGCTCATCAGCCCTTTGTCCTGGTAAGATCTGTGTGGGCATCAGTGTGAGCGGCGATCATGTCAAGGCCGTGTCTGAGGGTGACACAGTAACGGCGCATGCCAAACTGGTGAGCAAAGGGAGTACCCTGCATGTGTGGGACGTGAAGATCGTGAATTCGTCGAACGAACTGATATCCAACGTACACGTCACCAATTATATTATTACACCGAAGAAAGGGAAGGGATGAAGAGTTTTGCCATCTATCGCCTTCCTTATCAGAAGGAATGCACTTTGATGATTCAGCATGAGGGGGAACCCTTGAAGCTGAAGTCGTATACGGAACTGAACGGAAAGCGCGGTTTCGTCATGGCTCCCTTCGCTGTCTCTCCCGATCAACCCATCTTGCTGATAGAGGCGGATGATGTGAGGAAAGGGGAAATTCTGAGGAGTGTGGAATGTGGAGTGTGGAGTGAGATATGCTTTGAGTCTATGAATTCCCAAGAACAAAAGACTGCATCTCAGGACTATTCTCACTCCACACTCCACACTCCACATTCCACAAATCTTTCCTCCCGCCAACGTTACCACATCGACTTCTCCAACTTCCATTCCAACCTGTTGAACGGGGAGTTTCAGAAGATTGTGCTATCACGTTGTGTTCAGGAACCGAGGAAAGAGGAACAGCTGCCGATGACCTTGTTCCAGAAGGCATGTGAGCTTTATCCGCGTATGTTCATATCGTTGGTCTATACCCCACAAAGCGGGATGTGGCTGATGGCAACACCGGAGATTCTTTTGGAAGGAGGGGGGAACGACTGGCATACCATTGCGCTTGCAGGAACAATGAAGCTGGAGGGGGAGTCGCTGTCGTTTGATTCGCCACCTGTAAAGGGGGAGGCACGACTGTCTGACATCGCTTGGACTACGAAGAATATTCAGGAACAACGGTATGTGGCCACCTACCTGATGGAGTGCCTGGAGCATTTCTCCAGTCAGATTACCGAGGAAGGACCGTACACCGCACGGGCTGCGAACCTGGTGCATCTACGGAGTGACTTTAACTTCGTACTGGAGGATACACGTAGGATCGGCGAACTGATCAGGGCGCTGCATCCCACGCCGGCGGTCTGCGGACTGCCGAAGCAGCAGACATTCGACTTCATCCGAAGGAATGAGTCGCAATCACGACGGTATTACAGCGGCTTCTCGGGTCCCTTTAACCCTGAAGAGGATACACACCTCTTTGTGTCTCTGCGCTGCATGCAGATCCTGGACGACTGCTACTGTCTTTATGCGGGCGGTGGCTTACTGAGGGACAGCGAGGAAGATCAGGAATGGGAAGAGACTGAGGCGAAGCTGGAAACGATGCGCTCGCTGTTAGAGACAAAATAACGAAAAAGACATAATAACATAAGAACATACTTATTCAATGCTTGAGCGTTGAATAGTATTCTTGGATGACTTGTGCATCGGTTTGCGCTTCTGTAAATACCTCAAGGAGTACGGGGCGATTGCTCTTTATACTTAATAAGGTATCGATGCCCTGCTGCATCTCATCCATGTTCTTGGCTTGAAGATAAACCACATCGTTCTGCTGACAGATGCCCTCGGCTGTGGTGTGATGCTCGGCGGCAACGAGTCTGCTGCGAGCAGGACTCCCCTCCAAGCCTTTCAACGTATTGAAGATACCGCCACAGCCGTTATTCAGCAACAGGATGCGGAGATTCCCCTTCAGGTTCTGGTTCCACAGCGCATTCTGGTCGTAGAAGAAACTCAGGTCGCCAATGACACAAAACACGTTCTCATCGGTAACACATGAGAAACCTGCTGCCGTGGAGAGAGAGCCCTCAATGCCATTCACGCCTCGGTTGCAATAGACAGAATGCCGGGCAAAGATATTCGCCAGACGGATGGGGGTGCTGTTGGCATAGTGAACATGGAACGGTTGACCGTGGTTTTTGGCATTCAGTTGTTTCTCAAGCGCTTTGACTGCTGCCATCTGAGAATAGCTGGGCTCGAAGCATTCGGCATGCTGTCGTACACGTTCCAGCAGTTCGTCCCATAACTTCACGAAAGGATGCGGTTGCTGTTCGAGCATGCAGCGTATCTGATCAATGACCACAGTTTCATCCCCTTGTATTACTTGCGTAAGATTCATGAAGGTATCGTTTACTTCACCCGTTCCATTCACAGCCCACGATGTTTTAGCTTTCCTCAGGAAACGCTTCACACGCTTACTGACGATGGAACCACTGGCATATAACACGAAGTCGGGCAGATAGCGCTCATCTCCTTCTACTAAGGATACAGCTTCGTCGAGATTGGGATTCATCGGCTGACCAGCGATGAGCATCGGTTTCTTGGCCTGCATGAAGGCACTCAATACATGACTGAGAGTTTTATCGGGAATGTCGGCCTGCAACAGTTCAATCTTTCTTTCAGAAGGTAATACAGGGGTGGAGAAGTTGAACAAGGGCTCACTGATAGGCACGTTGATGTGTACGGGTCCATCCTCTTGATGACGGGTTTCTATCAGTGCCTCGTTCACCAACCTGTTGCAATACCAGTGTTCTTCTGCATCATGCGGTTCTGGTAGCGTAACCGCTTTTTTCACGAAGCGTCCTAAGGCATCCGGTTGCGGAAGCGTCTGACCATCCAACTGGTCGATCCACTGCGGAGGACGGTCGGCTGAGATAACAACGAGAGGCACATGCTGATAATAGGCTTCTGCCACGGCAGGAGCGAGGTTGAGTAATGCCGTACCCGACGTGACGCATACCGCCACAGACTTATTCAACGCCTGCGCCATGCCCAAAGCATAGAAACCGGCAGAGCGCTCATCGGTAACAGGGTAGCACTGGATATCCGGGCATTCATGAAGGTTATGCACGATAGGTGCATTCCTACTACCTGGACACACCACAGCATGATCTATACCATGTGCCACCAGTAACGCCGTCAGAATATTGACATTCTCTTTATTGCAATACATCTCTATTCTCTATGATCTTTATCCTTCTATATATTTTATGTTCTTTTGTTCTTCTGTCTAAAAACCTGTACTTCTGTCAATACCTGTCTTTATCTCGGGTACTTAAAGCTTGACCCACCCACAAACTCTCTCATAATACTGGTGGGTGGAATCTCCTTATCGCTGATAGGAATGAAATAACGCAGGAATTTCAGCAAACGGTGTGCCTCGGCATACTCATCACAGTTCTTAGGTACGGAGGCCAGGATAATCTCGGCATGGGTGCGCAGTACTGCGAACTCGATGTTCAGGGCAGAGTTGAACATGGCATCGGCCGTCTCCTGGAAGGGGAAGATCCACTGATCCTCAGCCTCACACACATTCTTCCATTGAGCAATGGTCTGCTGAGCCGTATAAGCCCCTTTGTTGTAGTCGCGTATGATACGGCGCAGTAATCGGTTGTCGCGTACAGGAATCCAGTTATGGTCATCGAGCGAAATACTGGTAAGCGCCGATATGTAGATCTTGTATTTCAGCGAGTCGGGAATCTTCTTCGTCAGCAGCGGGTTCAAGGCATGGATACCTTCAATAATCAGTACGGTGTCGCCGGCCAGCTTCAGTTTCTTTCCGTTCCATTCCCGTTTACCCGTCACGAAGTTATACTCAGGAATCTCCACCCGTTCCCCCTTCATGAGTCGAAGCAGATGGTCTTCGAGCAGGTTATACTCCACGGTCTCGATATTGTCGAAATCGTAGTCGCCATTGGGCAGTTTCGGTGTATCCAGGCGGTTCACGAAATAGTCATCGGTAGAGAACGATAGCGGGCGCAGACCGCAGGCAAGCAGCTGCACGCTGAGTCGTTTACAGAATGTCGTCTTGCCCGATGAAGAAGGACCAGTGATGAGTACCATTCGTACCGGGTTCTCCTCGTCGTGGAAACGGCGGTCAATCTCTTCAGCTATCTGCACGATCTTTTTCTCCTGCAGTGCCTCACTCACCTGTATCAGTTCCGACGCATGTCCCTTCAGGATAGCCTTGTTCACATCACCGGCATTCGACAGGCGCATGATGATGTCCCACTTCGTCTTCTCGGCAAACATCTCGTATGTCTTGGGCATATCCACCTTCTCTGCCAGTTGGGTGGGATTGTTCCAGTCGGGTACTCTTAACAGCATACCGTCGTGGTAGGTTTCCAGTCCCCACACCGTCAGATAGCCGGCAGAAGGAACCAACGGTCCATAATAGTAGTCTGCCGTGTCGCCCAGCATATAATAATCGCTGTAAATCTGTCCACTACTCTCCAACAGTTTCACCTTGTCTGTCAGTCCTCGCTCTGCAAACACACGGAGGGCCTCCTCGGTGGTTGCCTCATTCCGGCGGAACGGCATGTCGAGGTTGATGATCTCCTGCATGCGTTCGCGGATTTTTTCCACGTCACCTTCGACCATCGGCTCGTAGCCCTTCTTCTTGAAGTTACAATAATAACCGCGTGAGATGGTGTGCTCGATGAAGAGCTTGGAACCCGGGAAAAGGTCTTGTGTAGCCTTGTATAGCACAAAGCAGAGAGAGCGCACATAGACACGGTGCCCTGAGCCCTCGCGTGCATCGAGGAACTCCACGTCGCGGTTCTGATAGAGACGGAACTTCAGTCCTTGCGAGGCGTTATTTACTTTGGCCGAGACCACGGGGTAGGGTAATTTGATGTCGTCGGCAAATTCCTGATACACATCCAGTAATGAGGTTCCCTCAGGGAAACTCTTGGTCATGTTATTGTTTTTACAGCGAATCTGAAGCATAGTTGTGTTATAGAAGGTTTTGTTCTTGTTTGCAAAGTTACGAAAAAACGAGAGCAATGCAAAAGAAAAGCTTGTTTTTCTTTGCATTGCCGAGTGCATTGTAACTTCGCGAATGAATTCGCAAAGTTAGCTATTTTTAGCGAAAAGTGGAAAGTGAAGAGTGAAAATTTTGTTGCCGCGATGAAAGAAAGTGAGCGTGTAAAGTGATAAGTAAAAAAAACTTTGTATATTTGCCAAATCATTTTTAGAGAAGAATAAAGATATGACAAACAGGGAATGGAAAGAAATCAGGAAGTTCGAGGAGATTCTCTTCGAAGAGTATAACGGCATTGCAAAGATTACCATTAACCGACCGCGCTACCGTAATGCGTTCACCCCGAAGACCACCCAGGAGTTGAGCGAAGCCTTTGCGATATGCCGCGAGTTGCAGCGCATCCGTGTGGTGCTGCTGACAGGAGCGATGAGCGAGGTGCCTGAGGGCAAGACGCTGGCTGACGTGAAGCATGCTTTCTGCTCTGGCGGTGATATGCATGTGAAAGGTCGTGGCGGTTATGTGGATGAAGAGGGTGTGCCGCGTCTTTCGGTACTGGATGTGCAGATGCAGATCCGTCGTCTGCCCAAACCTGTCATTGCCATGGTGAACGGCTATGCCATTGGTGGCGGACATGTGTTACATGTGGTGTGCGACCTGACCATCGCCTCTGAGAATGCGGTGTTCGGACAGACCGGACCGAAGGTGGGCTCGTTCGATGCGGGCTTCGGCAGCAGCTACCTGGCACGGATGGTGGGACAGAAGAAGGCACGCGAGATCTGGTTCCTCTGCAAACAGTATTCTGCCCAGGAGGCTGAGGCTATGGGTATGGTGAACAAGGTAGTGCCGATAGACCAGCTGGAGGACACCTGTGTGGAATGGGCGGAGATCATGATGGAACGCTCGCCGCTGGCTCTGCGTATGATCAAGGCCGGACTGAATGCCGAGCTCGACGGTCAGGCGGGTATTCAGCAACTGGCAGGCGACGCCACGATGCTTTACTACTATCTGGATGAGGCCCAGGAGGGAGGAAAGGCGTTCTTGGAGAAGCGTAAACCTGATTTTGACAAATATCCTATATTGCCGTAAGACAAAAGGACATGTTTTTTAGACAGAAGAACGAAAGGACATAATAATAAATGTTCAAGATATAAGCCATAAGGATTTATGATAGAGATGGATGTAGAAGAGTTAATAAAGACAATCATAGATAGTGCGTATCATGTAAGAATGCAGTTGGGACCAGGCTTTTTGGAATCTGTTTACAAAAATGCACTCATGATAGAATTGGACAAACGCGGTATTTTCTATGAAAGCGAGTGCCCGATGAATGTTTATTACGATGAAGAAATCGTGGGAGAATTCAAGGCGGACTTAATCGTAGATGAAAGAGTAATCGTTGAACTGAAAGCCGTAAATAATTTGGTGGCAGCCCATGAAGTTCAGTTGGTTAACTATCTGACAGCCACGCACATTGATGATGGTCTATTAATTAATTTTGGCTCTCCCAAAATTGAAGTCAAACGTAAATACCGTGTTTTTCGAAAACCATAGAGTTTTAATAATTATGTCCTTTTGTTCTTTTGTCTAAAAAATATGTTCTTCTGTCTAAAAACCTGTACTTATGTATAAAATACAAGAACGAGTGCTGCACTTCAAGCAGCCAGCCGGAACATCCCGTGGTACTTACACCACCCGTCGTTCCTGGTTTATCACCCTGACCGATGAGAACGGTAGGCAGGGCATAGGGGAGTGTGCGCCCCTACCGAATCTGTCGTGCGACGATATCCCCAATTATGCAGAAAAACTCTCTACTTTCTGCGAATCCTTTGTTTCAGAGAATCCTATTGGTAATCTCCTTCCTCCTTCCTCCCTCCTCCTTCCTCGAACTATTCTCACTCCACACTCCACACTCCACACTCCACAAGACTACCCCTCCATGCTCTTCGGTCTGGAAACAGCGCTCTTGAACCTGCAGGTTGGTTCCACGATGCTTTTCGACACTCCCTTCGGTAGGGGAGAAGAAGGGATTCCCATTAACGGACTTGTTTGGATGGGTACTTTTGAAGAGATGCGAGAGCGTATTGAACAGAAGTTGGCGCAGGGCTTCCATTGTGTCAAGCTGAAGATCGGGGCTATCGATTTCAATCAGGAATTGGAGTTGCTCAAGAAGATCAGGAGCCGTTACAGTAGGCGGGAGATTGAGCTGCGGGTAGATGCGAATGGTGCCTTCTCGCCCGATGATGCCTTGCAGAAACTGGAGCAGTTGTCGTTGTATGATATTCATTCCATCGAGCAGCCTATTCGTCAGGGACAGTGGGGCGACATGGCTTTCCTTTGCAGGGAGTCGCCGATACCTATCGCCCTCGACGAGGAACTCATCGGTGTGAACGATTCCTATACGAAAGGTCAGTTGCTCGACATCATCAAACCTGCCTATATCATTCTGAAGCCCTCTCTCCATGGAGGAATGGCGGGTACGAAGGAGTGGATTGATCTGGCTAACGACCGTCATATCGGCTCATGGATTACCAGTGCATTGGAGAGCAATGTCGGTCTGAATGCCATTGCTCACCTCACGGCCTATCTCTATGGTCCGCACATCCAACGTCCGCAGGGCTTGGGAACAGGACAGCTGTTCACCGACAATATCCCTATGCCGTTGGAGATCATAGGTGATCAATTGTGGTATAAGCAGGAGTAGTTTCGCTAAGAATGGAAATGCATACTTATGCATCCTAAAAATAGGCGATTTAGAGAGCATGCTGTTTGGAGGGAGTGAATGGCGTTCTCACTCCCAGCGTTTGACGTTTTCTCTCCCAGCGTTTAAGACGCTGGGTATTTTTATGCACATGCATGTATGAAAATACACCCTCGTGTTCCCTCAGTTAGAGACGTTCTTTTCATTTTCTTGCCAACATCTAACCCAAAATGCTTGAAACATCGATGTGTAAAGGGCTTGAGGTGGGTTAGATGATGGCCAAACATCTAACCATCATCTAACCTACATCTCCCGTTGTTTTTACTTTTCAGGTGAATGATGGGTTAGATGTACGGGAAATGTACGGGATATGTTCAGCAATCATCTACCGTTACTGAAGTGTTTGATTTACAAATACTTTGCAAAGAAAGGATATGCTTTACGGGATATGTTGGGAAAAAACAATTCTTTTTTGCTCGCTAAGTGTTTCATAAACTTGGTCATATCATAATTATTTTTTAATTTTGCACCCAACATTTTTCACAATGGAAAGAAATAAGGAAATCTATAAGGTGACCATGGTCGGAGGAGCAGTAAACGTAGTGTTGCTGCTCTTCAAATTCGTGGCTGGCATCGTGGGGCACAGTGCAGCCATGGTGGCCGATGCTGTTCACTCGCTGTCTGACTTCGTGACCGATGTCATCGTATTGGTTTTCGTACATATCAGTGGCAAGCCTAAGGATAAGTCGCACGACTACGGTCATGGGAAGTTTGAAACGCTGGCCATGACGGTTATCGGACTGGCTCTGCTGGTGGTAGCCATCGGAATCGTATATAGCGGAATGACCAAGATCATCGACTGGGCCAACGGTACTGATCTGGAGGCTCCTGGAATGCTGGCGCTGTGGGCAGCCCTGTTGTCCATTGTCTTGAAGGAGGGTGTGTACCGTTATTCGATGGTGAAAGCCCGCGAACTGAACTCACAGGCGGTAGAGGCCAATGCGTGGCACCACCGCAGCGATGCCCTCTCGTCGTTGGGTACGGCCATCGGTATCGGTGGCGCCATCTTCTTAGGCAAAAGGTGGACGGTACTCGATCCCATCGCATCGGTGGTGGTGGGTGTGTTCATCGTGAAGGTAGCCATCGATCTGCTTCGCAGGGGTATCGGCGATTTGATGGAACAGTCGTTGCCCGATGCCGTGGAGGAGGAGATGCTGCAGATGGTGGGAGCAATACCTGGTGTAGTGGAACCGCACAACCTGCGAACGCGCCGCATCGGGAACCATTATGCTATTGAACTGCATATCCGAATGGATGGTGATATATCCCTCAGGGAGTCGCACGACAAAGCCTCTGAGGTGGAGGATATGCTACGCAACCGCTATGGGGAAGATACCCATGTGGCGGTGCACGTGGAGCCGAAGTAGATACTAAAAACACTAGTATAACTAGAAAAAAGAAGCACTATGCCAGCAACCGAAACTACAAACCGTTTTCTTGCTGCGTGGAACGATGCCAGCGACAAGATCCTTGTGCACACCAGCGGCTCTACGGGTAAGCCCAAGCCGTTGTGGGTGGAGAAGCGGCGCATGCTGGCATCTGCCCGTATCACGTGCGATTTCCTCGGACTGAAGGAAGAAGATACTGCCTTGCTTTGTCTTTCTACCGATTATATTGCGGGGAAGATGATGGTGGTGCGAGCCTTGGAACGTAAGATGAGACTGATCACTGTGGAGCCCAGCGGACATCCGTTGGTCAGCATAGAACAACCAATCGACTTTGCCGCCATGGTTCCCATGCAGGTATATAATACCTTGCAGGTACCAGAAGAACGTGACAAGCTGATGAATATCAGGCACTTGATAATTGGTGGAGGTGCTATTGATGATGACCTGGCACAGGCGTTGAAAGATTTCCCTCATTTCGTGTGGAGTACGTACGGGATGACGGAAACACTCTCGCATATAGCACTGCGCCGACTGAATGGTGCAGAGGCAAGTAGTTACTATGTTCCCTTTGATGGCGTGGATGTGTCGCTGAATGATGAACACTGTCTGGTAATCCATGCCCCCCATGTATGTAACGAGATGATTGTTACGAACGATATTGCTGAGTTCGGTCCTGACGGTCGTTGCTTCCGTATCTTAGGCAGAAAAGACAATGTGATTTGCTCCGGAGGCATCAAGATTCAGATCGAGGAGCTGGAGCGTTTACTGAAACCCCATATTCCCGTTCCGTTTATGGTGACCAAGGTGAAGGATGAGAAGTTCGGAGAGGTGGGAGTGCTGCTATATGAGGATTCACAAACTAAAAGCATATCTCACTCCACATTCCACATTCCACACTCCACACTCCCCCCATACTGGTCCCCCCGCCACACCCTTTTCGTTGATCACCTACCCATGACCGCCACAGGGAAGCCGGCACGGAAGGAGGCAGAGGAGTTGGCACGTAAGCTGTTAGAGTAACAGGATAATACCCCATTCTGATAACCCGAGTTTGCAAAAGGAAGTGGGTTAATCCCAACAAAAGAAAAATGCAAGAATTATAGATGGAAAACGATTGCAAAACCTTCGGTTTCGTTTTTCCGAATCAAAGATAATTTGTACCTTTGCCGCTGTTTTCAATCCTGTAAAATCATATAGGTATCAATTATACATTTTAAAACGTCATGTTTAAGAGTTTTCATGGATTCCATCTTGTGGAGGCGTACCATCAGGCACACCACGACCACAAGTATCATCCCAACACCGTTGAGAAAAAGTTCGCCAAGGCACTTATCGTAACCATCGTAACCCTGTTTTTGTGGAACGTGCCTGCATCGTTCTATGGTATTGATGGTCTGACCGTTATCCAGCAGCGAATCATTGCCATCTTCGCCTTCGCCACACTGATGTGGGTAATGGAGGTGGTTTCGTCGTGGGCAACCTCATTGGGCATCATCGTACTGATGTTGCTGTGCACTTCCGACAGTGGTATCAAGTTCATGATGACGGGCGACAATGTAGGTACTCCCCTGTCGCACAAGAGTATCATGGCTTCGTTCGCCGATCCTGTCATTATGCTTTTCATTGGTGGCTTCGTATTGGCCATTGCTGCTGCCAAGACCGGCTTGGATGCTTATCTGGCAAAAGCGTTGCTGAAGCCTTTCGGTAGGAAGAGCGAGAATGTACTCCTGGGCTTCATCCTCGTAACAGGTCTGTTCTCCATGTTCGTCAGTAACACCGCCACGGCGGCTATGATGCTGGCTTTCCTTACGCCTGTATTCAAGCAGCTGCCACCCGAAGGAAAAGGACGTATCGCCCTGGCACTGTCCATCCCCGTGGCTGCAAACCTTGGTGGAATGGGTACTCCCATCGGTACACCACCGAACAATATTGCTTTGAAGTACTTGAATGATCCCGACGGACTGAACCTCGGACTGGGTTTCGGTGAGTGGATGCTGATCATGGTGCCACTGGTGGCTGTCCTGTTGTTCATCAGCTGGGGACTGCTCAAGACGATCTTCCCGTTCTCACAAAAGACCGTTGATCTGGAGATCGAGGGCGAGATGAAGAAGGGAAAGAATACTACCATCGTGATTATTACCTTCATCATTACGGTCCTGCTCTGGCTCACAGATAGTATTACAGGTATTAACAGTAATACAGTGGCACTTATTCCTGTGGGCGTGTTCGCCATGACGGGTGTGCTTACCAAATACGACCTTGAGGAAATCAACTGGAGTGTGCTCTGGATGGTGGCCGGTGGTTTCGCCCTCGGCTACGGACTGAACGCCTCGGGTCTGGCAGAGAATGCCGTGAAGACGATTCCCTTTGGTGACTTCTCGCCGTTCCTGATCTTGGTCATCTCCGGTGTTATCTGCTACATCTTGTCGAACTTCATCAGTAACTCGGCAACAGCCGCACTGCTTATGCCCATCCTCGCCGTGGTATGTTCGGCCATGGGCGACAAACTGGCTGCCATCGGTGGTACTCCTACTGTATTGATCGGTGTGGCCATCGCAGCTTCAAGTGCGATGATCCTCCCCGTGAGTACACCGCCGAATGCCTTGGCTTTCTCCACGAATCTCGTGCAGCAGAAGGATATGGTGAAGATTGGTGTGATCGTAGGTATCATCAGTATGGTTCTCGGCTACGGCTTGATGTACTTCGTCGGAAAATCCGGTTTGCTATAAAAGGAATACATGACTTATCATCCTTTCACTATAACAATATTGCGCTGGTTCTCTGAGAACCGGCGCAATTTGCCTTGGCGGGAAACCAACGACCCCTATGCCATCTGGCTGAGTGAGATTATTCTTCAGCAGACGCGCATTCAGCAAGGTACCGCCTATTGGGAACGTTTCATGGAAAGGTTCCCGACGGTGGAGGCGTTGGCTGCTGCCAGTGAGGATGAGGTATTACGCCTGTGGCAAGGACTGGGTTACTACAGTAGGGCCCGAAACTTGCATAAGGCTGCCAAGCAGATTGTGGAAGCGGGTCGTTTCCCTGATACCTTGGAAGGAATCAAACGTCTGAAAGGGGTGGGCGACTATACCGCGGCTGCCATCGGATCGATTGCTTTCGGCTTACCGGTCGCTGCTGTGGATGGGAATGTGTATCGTGTGCTGGCTCGCTATTTCGGGATGGATACGCCCATCAATACCACAGAGGGAAAGAAGGTCTTCACCTCCTTGGCACAGGAACTGTTGCCCAAGGATGAGGCTTCTGCCTTCAATCAGGCCTTGATGGACTTCGGTGCGATGCAGTGTACACCCTCTTCACCACGTTGCATGACTTGTCCGCTGACCGAGACCTGTGAGGCCTTGCGTACAGGAAAGGTGGAGCAGTTGCCGGTGAAGAAGCGCACACTGAAAATCCAGACGCGACACCTCACGTATTTATATATAAGGTGTAAGGGTCAGACCGCCATCCATCGTCGTGAGGCAGGGGATATCTGGCAAGGACTATGGGAGCCGGTGGATATGGAACAGGTGCAGCTGTCGGTTCCTGAAGGGGAACTGAAACTGGTGTGCCAGAACGTGAAGCATGTGCTCACGCACCGTATCCTGTTGGCTGATTGCTATCTGTGGGAGACAACCGAACGTCCCTCCCTGCCAGATACGTATGTTTGGGTGGATGAGGACAGCTTGGATCGTTACGCGCTGTCCCGTTTGATTGAACGTCTTATCCCTCTCTGTAGAAGTCAAGTGCTTCCTTGATCTCTTCAGCCGTGGCGGTCTGATTGATGCGGATGTCTCCAATGCCGCCCAATAACGTGAAGTTGATGATGCCCGAAGTGTTCTTTTTGTCGTGCGTCATCAGCTCAATCAACTGATCATAATCGTCGCATGTAATATCGAAGGTGCCGTAGTGTTCGCGGATGAAGCTGACCGTTTGGCGCATCTGATCCACTGGGAACCCGGTCTTGGTTACCGATAGATACAGCTCACAGATGATGCCATAGGCAACAGCATATCCATGAAGGATGGGTCTGCCCGTTTTCATGGCGAATGATTCAAAGGCGTGACCTACGGTATGTCCCACGTTCAGTGCCTTGCGGATACCTTTTTCCAACGGATCTTCGGTCACGATTCGTTCCTTCACCTCCACGCTCATCTTTACAAGAGGTGAGAGCTGGGAGGTAAGAAGTGAGAGGTTACTACTGTGCCAGTCGAAACGAACATGCTCTGCCCACATCTTCTCGTTGGCAATCAAACTATGCTTCAGCATCTCAGCATAGCCTGAAAGGAGGTTCTCATGGTCGAGTGTGTTGAGGAAACAGGTGTCGAGAATGACATACTTCGACTCGTTGAACACACCGATCTCATTCTTCAATCCGTTGAAGTTAATGCCCGTCTTACCGCCCACACTGGCGTCAACCATTGCGAGCAGGGTGGTGGGGATATTGATGAAGTTGATGCCCCGCTTGAAGGTGGAAGCTGCGAAGCCACCTAAGTCGGTTACCATTCCGCCACCTAAGTTGATGAGCAAAGAGTGACGTGTGGCTCCGCCCTGTCCTAAGGCCGTCCACACCTGTGCCATACTGTCTATATCCTTATGCGTATCAGAGGCAGGGATGGTAATGAGTTTCGCTCCTTTCAGACAAAGGAACGACTGGATTACGGGCCAGCAGCATTTTGCCGTGTTCTCATCGGTCAGCACAAATATCTTATCGTGCTCACATTCGGCAATGGCCATGGCCAACTCTTCCTCAATGTTCTGCGATATAATCACTCTCTGTTTCATACGAATTGTTAAGAATTTGTTCTTTTTAGTTTACAAAAGTACTAATAGTTCAGCGAAAATGCAAGAATTTTGTTTTTTTTTATTTAATCTCTATTAAACCTCTTTGCTTCTTTTTCGTCAAACAAAGCAAAAAATCAATTATACTATTCATGAAAAAAGCATTATTATTGTTTATGCTGATGACGATATCAGCATTCTCTTATGCCCAAGATCGAAAAATTACGGGCGAAATTATCGATCGTGATACGAAAGAGGCCGTGATGCAAGTTACGGTCCAGTTGTTGAAAACAGACAGTACCTTCGTGGCTGGTACACTTTCCGCAGAAGATGGAACGTTCAGTATGACAGCCCCGGAAGACGGCAAGTACATCGTCAAAATCAGTAGTGTTGGCTATAAGACTTACACGAAGAACCTTGATATCAAGGACGGAAAGGATACCGCCCTTGGTCAAATCGTGTTCAATGCCGATGCCATCATGCTGAAAGGAACAACCGTTACCGGTCAGGCAGCAAAGGTGACCGTCAAGAAAGACACCTTTATTTACAATGCAGCTGCCTACCGTACCCCAGAGGGAAGCGTTGCTGAGGAACTGGTGAAGAAGTTGCCGGGTGCACAGGTGGACGATGATGGTAAGATTACCATCAATGGTAAGCAGGTGCGTAAGATCCTCGTTGACGGTAGGGAGTTCATGACCGGTGATACCGAGACTGCATTGAAGAACCTGCCTACGTACATTATCAATAATATCCGTGCTTATGATCAGCAGAGTGACCTGGCACGTGTTACTGGTATTCAGGACGGTAATGAGGAGACTGTGCTCGACTTCGGTATTAAGCCAGGTATGAACAAAGGTTTCTTCGGTAATGCCGATATCGGTATTGGTACGAAGGATCGCTATTCAAGTCGTATCATGGGTTCTTACCAGAACAGCAATATGCGACTCACTGGTATGTTCAACGCCAACAACACCAATAACATGGGATTCCCCGGCGGTGGCGGTGGTGCCCGCTTTGGCGGTATGAGTGGTCTTACAGCCAATAAGATGACTGGTTTGAACTACAACTATGCCAGCAACGACGAAAAGTTGGAACTGGATGCCAGTGCACGTTGGAACCACAGCGACGGCGATACATGGTCGAAGAGCTCTACCGAGAGCTTCGGTACATCCTTGTTCCAAAACCGACTCAACCAGAGCTTCAGTCGTTCTAACAACTATAACTTCCAGATGCGTTTGGAGTGGAGACCGGATGATTACTGGAACATCATGTTCCGTCCTAACTTGCGAATTACCAAGAGCGACAACACCAGCACAGGTAGCTCTCTGTCGTTCAAGGAAGATCCCTATCTTTATGTAGCCGATCCGTTCGATCAGGCTTCCATTGCACAGCTGGCAGCCGATAACCTCGTGGTGAACCACCAGGAGAGCAGCTCTCTGAGCAATAATGATAACACCAATGCCAGTGCCATGCTGCAGGTGAACCGCCGACTGAGCGATAACGGTAGAAATATTACAGTAATAGGTAATGTTAGCTATGGCGACCAGGACAGCAAGAGTTTGTCACTCTCTGAGGTAATCCTCCATCAGTATAAGGTTGCATCAGGCGACTCTACTTATTATACAAACCGCTATAACCTTACTCCTACCAAGAACTGGAACTATTCAGGACAGGTTACCTATAGTGAGCCGATCGCCGATCGTACCTACCTGCAGTTCAGCTATCAGTTCAGATATAGCTATAACAAGAGCGACCGCTCTACCTATGACTATAGTAGGGTTCCTGATTTCTATACTAGCGCTATCAAACCGGTATATGGTGGATTCGATAACTATTTCTCTCACGTGTCGAACCCCTTCGCTCCTGAGTACTACGAGGATGGCCTGAGCCGTTTCTCTGAATATAAGAACTACATCCATGAGTTCAACGTGGTGTACCGCAAGATCCGCGACAACTACCAGTTCAATGCTGGTTTGATGTTCCAGCCGCAGCGCTCGAAGTTCATCCAGAACTATCAGCATGTATATACGGACACTGCACGTACCGTGTTCAACGTAACTCCGACGATCGACTTCCGTTATCGTCCGAACTATACAACACAGTTGCAGTTGACCTATCGTGGAACAACCCAGCAGCCGCAGATGAGCGACCTGCTTGATATCACCGATGACAGCAACCCGCTGAACATCACCAAGGGTAACCCTGGCTTGAAGCCTTCGTTTACCAATAACCTGCAGGTGAACTACAACACATTCATGCAGGATCACATGCGCACCGTGATGCTGTTCGGTAACTTCAGCAATACCCGTAACTCCATCTCGAACATGGTGACATACGATACAACGACTGGTGGACAGACTACACGTCCTGAGAATATCAACGGTAACTGGAATGGTAGCTTAGGCTTTATGTTCAATACTGCCATCGACAGCGCCGGTGTGTGGAACGTGAACACCTTCACCATGGTGAACCACAGCAACAACGTAGGTTACCTGTTCGACAACAAGGTAAAGCAATCTTTGAAGAATACTACAAAGAACTCCATGATCATGGAGCGTCTGCAGGCCAGCTACCGTAAGGACTGGTTCGAGATTGCAGTCGACGGTAATGTTAACTACACACATGCACGCAACAAGTTGCAGAGCGCAAGCGACCTCGATACATGGCAGTTCTCTTATGGTGGTAGCATTAACATCTTCGCTCCTTGGGGAACCAGTCTGTCAACCGACTTGCATAACCAGAGCCGTAGAGGTTACAACGACAACTCTATGAACACCAACGAGCTGATATGGAATGCTCAGATCTCTCAGGGCTTCCTGAAGGGTAATGCACTTACTGTATCTCTCCAGTTCTATGACATCCTGCACGAGATGAGTAACTTCAGTCGTTCTATCACAGCTATGCAGCGTTCAGATACTGAGTACAACAGCATCAACAGCTATGCTATGGTTCATCTGATCTACCGTATCAATGCATTCGGCGGTCGTCAGGCTCGTCAGATGATGCGCGGTATGGGCGGTATGATGCCCGGTATGATGCCTGGTGGTATGCCTCCTGGAGGTATGGGCGGTGGCAGACCAGCCGGTGGTGGTCGTCCGATGGGCGGCGGAGGCTTCGGAGGTGGACGTCCGATGGGCGGTGGCTTCGGTGGCTTCGGCGGCGGAAGATAAAGATAATAACAGCTTATATATCGACTATACTACAAGAATCTATAACAAACGAACAGGGTGGCCAAGTGGCCACCCTGTTTCTATTTAGATATGTTGTTTTTCGTGGAAAGTTACTAACTGATTCCTGGAAGGCTGATAAGTGGTCCTAACCAGCCTTATAACGACCACTAATCAGCCTTATAACTGGTAGTAACTAGGCTTATAACTTTCGGATCACATCCTCAATGACTTTGGGGAAGTATTTCATCTCCAGTTCATGCTCCTTGGCTGCGATATCGTCGGCGGTATCGTCAGGAGAAAGTGGTGTGCTGAACTGCGCTATTACCTCACCGCCGTCGCATACGTTACTGACATAGTGAACGGTCATGCCCGTCTCGGTCTCTCCCGCTTCCTTGATGGCTTCATGCACATGATGACCCCACATGCCTTTGCCGCCATACTTGGGAAGCAGGGCAGGGTGGAGGTTGATCATACGACGGTCGTATGTCTGGATCAAATAATCGGGAATCATCACCAGGAAACCTGCCAGTACGATGAAATGGATGTCGTACTGTTGGAGCAGTGGCATCACGATTTCCTCCTGCTGTAATTCCTTCTTGGAAATCACCACACTGGGCACATTCAGTTTCTTGGCACGCACCAAGGCGTAGGCATCAGCCTTGTTACTGATGACCAGGGAAACATGGATGTCGGCAGATGAGGAGAAATACTTGATGATGTTCTCACAGTTACTGCCGCTGCCTGATACGAAAATAGCGATGTTGGTCATGTCTTTATTGTGGAATGATGTTGAATGCGAAATGATTATAGATCGTCATCGTCGAACATATTGTCGTCGTCGAAGCCGAAAAGGGCAGGCTCCACAAACGACTCCATGGCACGACGGTCCTTTTTGGTAGGGCGTCCGGTGCCGCGGGCGCGGTCGATGAATCCGCTGATGCGACTCATCTCCAGGATCTCATACTGCTTGGGGTCGGTGACGTTCTCGTAGATCTCCGGCAACAGCTTGGCTCCTACTCGTTGTTCGATGCATTTCAGTACTTTGAAGGAATAGGTGACAGGTGGTTTCTTGACATCCACCACCTCGCCCACTTTCAACGGTCGTGAAGGCTTGACATTCACTCCCTTGATGGTGACACGACCGTTCTTGCACGCATCAGCAGCAATGCTTCGTGTCTTGAAAATGCGGGCGGCCCAAAGCCATTTGTCAATTCTCGCCTCCATCTCCTTTGTCGATTTGGTTCTCGCTTCCTTCTTGCTTAGTGCTTTTTGTCTCTGGCTTCTTCCTCAAAGTACGGTTATACTGGTTCATGGTGATGTCGATACCTGCCAGCACAAAACTTTTGATGATGTCAATAGACGTGTCGATGACAGGTTGGAGGATTTGCTTCTCCTCCTCGTCGTACTTACCCAATACCCAGTCAACCTGATGTCCGCGGATGAACTCGTTACCAATGCCGATGCGCAGGCGCGGATACTGCTGACCGATGAGCTGCTGGATATGGCCCAGTCCGTTATGACCGCCATTACTGCCAGCTGCTTTCAATCGGCCAGTACCCAAGGGAAGAGCAATCTCATCGGCGATGACGAGCATGTGCTGTTGGTCGATATTCTCCTTCTGTAACCAGTAGCGCACAGCATTACCGCTGAGGTTCATGTAGGTGGTGGGTTTGAGGAGGATGATCTTCCTGCCTTTCAGCATGGTTTCCGCTACGTAGCCATATCGTTTGTCGTCAAAAACAATATTGGACGCCTTCGCAAAAGCGTCCAATACCATATAGCCCGTATTGTGGCGGGTCTCCGCATAGTCATCACCAGGGTTACCTAAGCCAACAATCAGATACTTGTCCATCGCTTCTGATGTTAATCAGTGAGGGGGAGATTAAGCCTCTGCAGCCTCTTCTGCCTGAGCAGCAGCGTTAGACTTACGTGTAGCCTTGATGGTGCAAACAACAACCTCCTTGCTGGTAGCCATCTCAAGACCATCGAAGCTCAGGTCACCCACCTTGATGCTCTTACCAATGGTGAGGTCGGTAACATCGATGTCAAGAGTCTCAGGAATATCCTGGTACTTGGCTGTTACATTTACCTTACGTACGATAAGGGCCAGACGACCACCATCGCGAACACCCTGTGCCAAACCGTTCAGCTTCACGGGGATACCGATAGTGATAGGCTTCTGCTCGTTGATCTCATAGAAGTCGATGTGAAGAAGAGTGTCCTTCACGGGGTGGAACTGCAACTCCTTGATGATAGCCTTGTGCTCAGCGCCATCGATGCTCAGGTTTACGACATAGATGTGCGGGGTGTAGATCACCTTGCGGAGCTCTGTCATGGGAACAGCAAAGGACAATGCCTCGGGAAGGCCGTTCTCACCTTTTTTCTCACCGTAGAGGTTACAGGGTACCAAACCCTCTTTTCTCATCAACTTAGAAGCCTTTTTACCGGTCTCGCTTCTCTTCTGACCTGCTACATTAATTTCTTTCATAATGTGTTACTCTAAATTAAGTGATTAATAATTTGCTTAATTCACCATCACACTTGTGCATGCTTTGTGAAAAGCGGTGCAAAGGTATCACTTTTTCCCCAATCTCGCAATTTTTCTCATAAAAAAAGCAGAAAAAAGATGTTTTTCTTGCATGGCATGTTTATTTTGTATAATTTTGCATCGATAAATCGACGTATATAACGTAACACAATAAAAGATGATTAATAGAGAATTAATCCGAATAAAGATAGTTCAGTTAACCTACGCATACTATCAAAACGGAAACAAGAACATGGACAGCGCTGAAAAGGAATTGCTGTTCAGCCTATCCAAGGCCTATCATTTGTATAACTATTTGTTGCTGCTGATTATAGCGGTAACGAAAGAAGCACGCCATCAGGTTGAGGTGTTGACGACTCGTGCAAAACGCGAAGGGACCGAACCGCCTTCCGACAAGTTTGCTTACAACAAGTTCGCCATGCAGCTGGAAGAAAACAAGATGCTGCAGGAGTTCGTGGAAACGCAGAAGCAGACGTGGGATGACGATGTGGAGTTCATCAGAAGGTTGTACGGACAGATTACGCAGAGCGATATCTATCGCGACTACATGGAGAATCAGGATGATTCCTATGAGACCGACCGTGAGGTGTGGCGCCAGTTGTACAAGGCATTGGTGGTGGAAAACGACGACCTGAGCAGTCTGCTCGAGGACAAGAGTCTGTATTGGAACGACGACAAGGAGGTGGTTGACACCTTCGTGCTTAAAACCATCAAGCGCTTCGATCCGAAGAACAAGAAGAACCAGGAACTGCTGCCGGAGTATAAGGACGAGGAGGACAAGGATTTCGCCCGTCGTCTGTTCCGCGCCACAATTATGAATGCCGACCAGTATCAGCGGTATATGAGCGATGCTTCGCGCAACTGGGACTTCTCTCGTCTGGCCTATATGGATGTGGTGATCATGCAGATTGCCATTGCCGAGATGCTCACCTTCCCCGCCATCCCCATCAGCGTAACCATCAATGAGTTCGTTGACCTGGCCAAGATCTACAGTACGCCGAAGAGCGGAAGCTATATCAATGGTATGCTCGATTCGATTGCACGCTATCTGATCAAAGAAGGCACGCTGCTTAAGCCGATGGGAGAGAATCCCCGTAGGGTGAAAATGGAGCAGAAGCGGGCAGGGAAGCGATGGACTACTCAGAACAATGAAGGTCAGCAGGAAGAGCCGAAGATCGATAACCCCGAATAAAATCATAAAACATTAATAATATGACAACAGTATTTTTGGCAGCTCAGGCAGCCGGTCAGGGCGCAGGTAATATGAGTTTCCTGATCATGATGGTGGCTATTTTCGCCATCATGTGGTTTACGATGATTCGTCCTCAGCAGAAGAAACAGAAGGAGATCCGTAACTTCCAGAACAATCTGGCAGAAGGGGCCCAAGTAATCACCGGTGGAGGAATCCATGGTGTAGTACGCCGTATAGACCTTGCTTCGAACACTGTAGAGGTGGAGGTAGCAAAAGGCGTGACGCTCCGTGTTGACAGAGGCTATGTCTTCCCCGACGCTTCTTCTTCAGCTGCACAGCCCCAGAAGTAATAATGGAAGAACGGCAGTCATCTCGCTTAGCCAGCATCTTCAGGAATCTCCTTTTTAGTATGTTCAATAAGGAGTTCCTGATCTTTTTGTTCTTTCTCTTATTGAGTGGAGCATTCTGGCTCGTCATGACGCTGAACGAAACATACGAACGGGAGATTAAGATTCCTGTTCACCTGGAGGGCATTCCCAGTAAGGTGATCGTAACGTCCAATGAAGAGGATACGTTGCGGGTGACGATACGCGACCGCGGTTATCTTCTCTTTACCTATATGTATGGACAGAACCGAAAGTCGTTACACATCAACTTCAATACATATAATAAAGGTAAAGGGCACGGGAGCGTGCAAGCTGCCGATCTGCAGAAACTCATCTATCAGCAGCTGTTCAAGTCGTCGCGCATCGTAAGTATCAAACCCGATAAGTTTGAGTACTTATATAATTATGGTAATAGCAAACTGCTGCCGGTACGACTGAAAGGTAGTATTACTCCAGGAAAGAGCTATTATCTGGCCAATGTGGCCTTCTCACCCGAAACAGTCACCGTCTATGCCAGTCAGGAAAAGCTAGACAGTCTGTTGGCCATCTTCACCGAACAGGTGAAACTGACGAATGTAACCGACACGGTTGTCCAGGAGGTGATGCTTAGTAAGATCGCAGGGGTGAAATGCATTCCCTCGAAGGTTACCATGACGGTTTATCCTGATGTGCTGACCGAAGAGAGTGTGGAGGTGCCTATCACGGCTGTCAATATGCCGGAAGGAAAATTGCTCCGTACCTTCCCCTCGCGAGTGAAGGTGGTGTTCACCACAGGTGCCAGTCAGTTCAGAACCATTCATCCTGACCAGTTCCGTGTGGAGGTTGACTATTGGGAGATACAGTCGCATCCTTCCGACAAATGTCCGGTTTCCTTGGTCGCAGCTCCCTACGGTGTTCGTAATGCCCATCCTGAACCCGATCGTGTGGACTATCTTGTTGAAGCACAATGAAGATCGCTATTACAGGTGGTATAGGCAGCGGGAAGAGCTATGTCTGCAAACGACTGGAGGCGCGAGGCATCCAGGTGTATGATTGTGACCGTGAAGCCAAACGACTCATGCGCGAATCAATGGAGATTCGACAAGGACTGCAGTCGCTGGTGGGCGAGGAGGTGTATCAAGGTACCGAGCTGAACAAACCGTTACTGGCGACCTTCCTGTTGCAGTCGGAAGAAAACAAACAGGCAGTGAATGCTGTGGTGCATCCTGCCGTGGCACGCGACTTCGAGCAGTCGGGCAAGGACTGGCTAGAGAGTGCCATCCTCTTCGATAGCGGGTTCTACCGCAGAACACACTTCGATTGGATTATCTGCGTGACCGCTCCGTTGGAAACGCGTATCCAAAGGGTGATGGATCGTGATGGAATATCCCGTGAGCTCACCTTGGAATGGATCAACAAGCAGATGTTACAGGAAGAGGTGGTGCAACGTAGTGATGCACAGATCATCAATGATGGTCGTGCTGACATCGATAAACAATTAGATCAAATCATTCAACTAATAAAGAATAATAAGCAATCAAGAAAAATGGAACAGACAATCCTATCTATTGCCGGTAAACCGGGACTTTACAAACTCGTGTCAAGAGGCAAGATGAACCTGATAGTAGAGGCACTTGATGAGACGCATAAGCGTATGCCGGCCTTTGCTACTGACAGAATTACTTCATTGGCAGACATTGCCATGTTCACCGATTCAGAGGATGTGCCGCTGATGACGATCCTGGCATCCATACGTGACAAGGAAGAGAAAAAAGAAATATCCTTTGCCTTCAAGAAGGCTTCAAGCAAGGAACTGCGTGCATATTTCGCTGAGATCCTGCCTGATTTCGACCGTGACCGCGTACACGATAGTGATATCCGCAAGCTCCTGACATGGTATAATATCCTTGTCAAGAACGGAATCACGGATTTTGAGGAGGAGATGAAGCCTACGGAAGGCGACAATATCGATGACCGTAAGAGCGAATAATCAACTGCAATAACACATAACGGCCGGCTCCTTCACAGGAGTCGGCCGTTTGTTCTCTCAAAAATATATATTGCGTGTTGGGTGGTTGCGCAGACGTGCTGCACAAATCACACGTGCAAAGGTACACATTAACTACAAAACAGAATGGACTATACGACCAAATAATGGACTATATGGTGCGAAATGATAGGGGAAAATAGGATAAATGGTGCACGCTTGTTTTGTAACTTGTTGATAATCAGACGAACAATTTGTCCATTTTCTATTTGGAGCGTTTGCGTGCTTGCGACGGCGTAATGTCGTATGTTTTCTTGAACATTCTCGTAAAATACGAAGGATCATTGAATCCACACTTCAAAGCCACCTCGGTAATAGGTGTCGTCGTGTCTTCCAGTAAGCGTCTGGCCTTACCCATACGAACCTGCATGACAAAATCGGAGGTGCTCATACCTGTCAGGTTCAAAACTTTCCTCGACAGTTGCGAACGACTGATATACATGGTTTTCGACAGCTTCTCCACGGAAATGTCTCCCGTCTGCATGTCTTCGTAGATCTGGTTCACCAGCTTGTTGATGAAATCGTTCTCCTCATCACTGAAGCGTGTTTCCGGTTTCTTTCCTTCCTGCATCGCCTTGGAGAACTCTTCACGTAGCATCTTCAAACGTTTCGACCTTACTCGCCAAGAGTGGTACAAGATGCCAATAACTGTAACAGCCAGTGCGAGAGCGAGAATGATGGCGATGATAGTTATTCGCAGTACGCCTTGCTCAGCCTTATGGGTGCGCTTGATGGCATCCATCTCATTCTGGTGACGCTCGTTGACGTAGCGTACGCGATAGTTCTGCGTGTGAAGCAGTTCCTCTGGAGAGCCCACACTGTCGTTCAACTTGTTCCTAAGCTTGAAATAGCTGAGCGCCTGATGGTAGTTGCCCTTTGCCTCTTCCATCTTGTATTGGAGCTCCGCCACTTGTGCCTGGTGCTCCAGGGAATGGATGTTCGTGGCAATCTCCTGAGCTTGTTGAATAAATCGTTGGGCTTCGTTCATGTCGCCCTTCGAGATGTTTACGTTGGCCAATGCAATGACCGACTCCAGCCAGTGCCACTGGTCGCCCGATTTCTCCATCATCTCATACGCATTCTTATATTCAGAGATGGCTTTATCCCATTGGCGGTTCTTCTCGTGGAGCTGTCCGAAGTGGGTGTAGCACAGACTGATACCCAGGTCTGACTTCCCTTTCCGGTTGTATTCCATCGACTTCTTGTAGTAAACCCACGCCGAGTCGTACTTGCCCTGCTGCTCAAAGATCGCTCCGATATTGGCATAGTTAATGGCCTGTCCTACATCGCTGTCCAAGATCTTCTCATCTTCCAGTGCAAGACGGAACAGACTGTCGGCTGTGGCCAGGTCTTTCATCGTCAGGTAAACATTTCCTAAGCCGTTCAGCGAGGTAACGCGGTTCTTCTTGGCTTCAAAGGATGTCTTGTCGGAGTATTGCTCGCAAAGCGTCAATGCCGCATAGTGGTTGGAGGCAGCATCATCGAGAATACCCATACGACGGAAGTCGGTGGCGATGTTGTTGTTGGCACGGATCATCTCTACCGTATCCTTGAGCATGGTGGCATAGAGCAGTCCTTCCTTGTGATGATCTAATGCCTCAATGAAATTACTGTTGTTGCGCAGCTGTTTTCCCAACTGCTTTTCCAGGAAGATAAGTGATTGGTGGTCATCTTCTTTCTCCAGACTATCTTCGATATGTCTGAGTACGTCAAGATCCTTGATTTCGCCATATACACTGTCGGCATACTGGCGGTGTTGCTCCAGTGAACTTGTAGAATGCTGTCTGCATGCGTAGAACAGGGTAGCGCATAGGATGGCAGGGATGATATGTAGAGACCGAAAAAGTTTCATATTCCGATTTTTCACTGCAAAGGTATAAAATTATGTGGAAACTTGCAATAATAATTCTAATTATTATTTGCTTTTGTGCTCGCTTATTCGAACTCTGGCTTTGCCGAATGTACTTTCGCTCGACAATAAAAATAAATCCTTATTTATTTTGTATTGTGCTCGCTTAGTCGAACTTTGGCTCCGCCGAAGGTACTTACGCTCGACAATAAAAATAAATCCTTATTTATTTTGTATTGTGCTCGCTTAATCGTACCTTTGCACCATGTTAAGCATTGTGTTTATTATTTTGGGAGCCGTGTTAGTGCTCTGGGGAGCAGACCGTCTGACAGATGGTGCCACGGCATTAGCCCATCGTATGAACGTGCCCCAGATAGTGATCGGTCTGACCGTAGTGGCCATGGGAACATCGATGCCTGAGTTCTTTGTGTCACTGATGTCTGCCATCAAAGGCACCTCAGACATGGCCGTAGGTAATATCATCGGTTCAAATGTGTTCAACACATTGATGATTGTGGGTGTGACTGCCATTGTTGCGCCGATGACCATCAGTAAAAGTACCGTGAGGAAAGATATTCCGTTTGCCGTGGCCGCTGCCGTGGCCTTGACGGTGATGTGCCTTGACGGGAAGATCTCACGACTTGATGCTGGTTTGCTCTTCATCGGGTTCCTGCTGTTTATGTACTACACCCTCCGTATGGCGAAAGCAGGTCGTCTTGAACAACAGGAGGTGGTGAAGTTAGAGGACATGAACCCATGGAAGGCTGTCGGACTCATCGTCCTTGGTCTTGTTTGTCTGGTAGGTGGCAGTCATGTGTTCGTGGATGGTGCCACAACCGTTGCCCGTTCCCTTGGTGTGAGCGATGCAGTAATCGGTCTGACCATCGTGGCCTGCGGTACATCCCTGCCAGAACTGGCTACCAGTGTGGTGGCGGCCAAGAAAGGGCGTTCGGCTATTGCCATCGGTAATGTGATTGGCAGTAATGTATTCAACGTTCTAATGATTCTGGGCGCAACAGGATTGGTGTTGCCCATGCAGCTACATGGCATCACCACCGTTGATCTGAGTGTGATGATGGGTGGTATTATCCTGCTGTGGCTGTTCTGTTACACAAAATTCAAGGTAGCCAGATGGGAAGGCGTGGTGCTCACGCTGATATTTATTGGCTACATGACCTGGTTAGTTGTTAATAGTTAAATGGAGAAAGATAGACAAAAGGTTAGTGTGCTCTTTATGCTTTTCGGCACACTGTTCTGTGTATGCCTGATTACGGCAAACGTATTGGAGACAAAGCAGTTATCGTTCGGACCCGTTAATCTTACTGCAGGTATCATCGTGTTCCCGGTGAGCTATATCATCAATGATGTGGTGTGCGAGGTTTGGGGCTATCGCCGTACGCGCATGCTCATCTGGATGGGCTTCGCGATGAACTTCTTCTTTGTCCTTATGGGAGCCATAGCCGACTGGATTCCAGGTGCTGACTATTGGGATGGTGATGAGGGATTCCATGTGATATTCGGTCTGGCGCCACGTATAGCCATGGCCTCGTTCATTGCATTCATTGCAGGCTCGTTTACCAATGCCTATATCATGTCACGCATGAAACTGAACTCTAACGGAAAGAACTTCTCTGCACGAGCTGTTCTGAGTACAATATTTGGAGAGGGCGTGGACAGCATCATCTTCTTCCCGTTGGCATTAGGTGGTGTTATTCCTTGGGAGGAGATGCCTTCACTGATGATCTCACAGGTAACGCTGAAGACGCTCTATGAGATTGCCGTACTGCCTGTTACCATTCGTGTGGTAGCTTTCACGAAGGCGCACGACCATGAGGATGTATTCGACCGCGACATCAGTTACAACATCTTTAATATTTTCAAGATATGAGTAGAGAACAAGACGGACTCCAGGCACTCGGTAAGAAGACAGAGTATAGAATGGACTATGCCCCTGAGGTGCTGGAAACCTTTCAGAACAAACATCCTGAGAACGACTATTGGGTGCAGTTCAACTGTCCTGAGTTCACTTCCTTGTGCCCTATCACAGGACAGCCAGACTTCGCGGAAATCAAAATCCTATATATTCCTGGGGAGCGGATGGTAGAGAGCAAGAGTCTGAAGCTCTATCTCTTCAGTTTCCGTAACCACGGGGACTTTCATGAGGACTGTGTGAACATCATCATGAAGGACCTGATCAAACTGATGGATCCGAAGTATATAGAGGTAATAGGTTTGTTCACGCCCCGTGGTGGCATCAGTATCTATCCATATGCCAACTACGGTCGTCCGGGTACGAAATACGAGGAAATGGCGAAAGAGCGTTTCCTCAGACACGCATTATAAAGATGGGTTCTACTATTTTCGGTAGAACCCTTTTTCTCCTTCCTTGAAACGCAGGCGCAGGGAGTCGCGGGTCATGAAGATAAAGTCGGCTGTATCGTTCACCGTTTCCCCTTTCACGGTATCATTCTGTGACCTGTTTTGTGAGGTCAGAACGAGCTGACCGTTAATGACATGCCATTGAATATAGTTCTTGATCTCGGGATAGATCACCGGACTATCTTCATCTGGTTGGGCACTCCTACGTCGACGGCCCACCGTTTGTGCCTGGTAGTGGCGCTTCAGGGAGAATCCCATCTCAACAGGTTTCATCATGGCTTGTACCAAGGAGTCCATGTGCTTCTGCATCTCTTCGTCGATGGCTACCTCCTTGATGCGTTCCTTCACGGTGGGGTAGGCCAGTTCCACCCATGTACCCTTCAGCTGGTCCAGGTCGATCACCATATCTGCCACCATCGTATCCTCTTTATTGAGAATCACTGCCACCCAGTCGCCAACCGTAGGACGACCGATGATGCGTCCCTTCTTCGTCGCATCCAGGATATTGTATGTAATAGGGTCGCCGCCTTTTCCCGGAAGGAATACCAGAACGGTATCGGTACAGCCATCGCAGGCCAGTCCGTAGAGCGTGGAGTCACCTTCAATAGAGGTGCTCGTTCCTACGTTCACCTGTTCTTCATCTACGGGCTGCTGCGAATGGCAGGCAGCGATCAGTCCTATAACTATGCTGATTATTACGATGCTCAATAGTTTTCTCATATGATGGCGTTTTGATTTATCGGCTGCAAATATACATGATTTTTTCCGCTACTAAGAAAAAAGACAGGAAAAAATTCGGAGGTTTGGGAAAAAAGATATATATTTGCAGAATCAAAGTATATTATGAACCCTAATAATTATCAAAAAAACCAATGAAGAAAAGAATCCAGTTTAGTCTTGTCTATCGTGACATGTGGCAGAGTTCAGGTAAGTTCCAGCCGCGTAAAGACCAGTTGGAGCGTATCGCACCAGCCATTATCGACATGGGCGTGTTCGACCGTGTGGAGACCAATGGTGGTGCCTTCGAGCAGGTAAACCTGCTGGCAGGTGAGAATCCAAACGCTGCCGTTAGGGCATTCTGTAAACCGTTCAACCAGGTGGGCATCAAGACACACATGCTCGATCGCGGTCTGAATGCGTTGCGTATGTATCCTGTGCCCGATGATGTGCGTGAGTTGCAATACAAGGTAAAGCATGCGCAGGGCGTTGATATTCCCCGTATCTTCTGCGGTTTGAACGATGTACGTAACATCATTCCTTCCGTGAAGTGGGCCAAGGCCGCTGGCATGACCCCACAGGCTACCCTGTGTATTACTACTTCTCCTGTGCATACCGTGGAGTACTATTCAGATATCGCTGATCAGGTGATTGCTGCAGGAGCAGAGGAAATCTGCTTGAAGGATATGGCCGGTATCGGTCAGCCCGCCCTGTTAGGTGCCCTGACCAAGTCGATCAAGACCAAGCACCCCGATGTAATCATCCAGTATCACGGACATTCTGGACCCGGTTTGTCAATGGCTTCCATCCTGGAGGTCTGCAACAACGGTGCCGACGTAATTGATACAGCTATCGAACCGCTGTCATGGGGTAAGGTGCATCCGGATATCATTTCCGTTCAGTCGATGCTGAAGCATGAGGGCTTCGAGGTGAAGGAAATCAACATGAATGCTTATATGCAGGCCCGTGCCTTGACCCAGGAGTTCATTGATGACTGGCTTGGCTACTTCATCAATCCGGGTAACAAACTCATGTCATCACTCCTCCTCGGCTGCGGACTCCCTGGCGGTATGATGGGATCAATGATGGCCGACCTTGCCGGTATTCATAGTATTATCAACAAGACGCTGAAGGCCAAGGGAGAACCAGAACTTTCTACCGACGATATGCTCGTGAAACTGTTCGACGAGGTGGCTTACGTATGGCCGCGCGTGGGATATCCACCACTGGTAACCCCGTTCAGTCAGTACGTGAAGAACATTGCCTTGATGAACCTGCTTACCATGGCACAGGGCAAGGGTCGTTTCGTGATGATGGACGATGCTATGTGGGGCATGATCCTCGGCAAGAGCGGTAAGATTCCTGGAACGATCGCTCCAGAGATTGTGGAACTTGCCAAGCAGCAGGGTCGTGAGTTCACAGATGCTGATCCGCGCTCACTCATTCCCAATGCGTTGGACGACTTCCGTAAGGAGATGGACGAGAACGGATGGGATTATGGACCAGATGATGAGGAACTCTATGAGCTGGCTATGCACCCCGAGCAGTACCGTCCGTTCAAGAGCGGTATGGCGAAGAAGAACCTGCTGGCTGACATCCAGAAGATCAAGGATTCACGCCTCGGTACAAAACTCTCACCTGAGAAGATTGCAGAGTTCAAGCATGCCAAGGCCGATGCCCTCGTGGCACCTGTCAAAGGACAGATCTACTATGAGTTCAATGGCGACGGTGAGTGCGCACCTTGTGTGGAGCCGTTCATCGGTCAGACCTACAAAGAAGGTCAGACTTTCTGTTACATCCAGACACCTTGGGGTGAAATCACGGAGATTCCCGCTGCTCTCGGCGGTAAGCTCGTAGAGATCACAGCCAAGCAGGGTGCTAAGGTGAACAAGGGCGACACCATCGCGTGGATTGAGCGCGCAGAGAATTGATATGGATTTTAATCGTATCATTAATAAGTATTATCCCGAGGAGAATGCGCTGAAACGCATTCTCCTCGTTCATAGCAGGGCAGTGGCAGATAAGGCTCTGCAGATTTGTGATGCACATCCGGAACTGCACCTCGACCGTCAGTTCGTGGAGGAGGCAGCAATGCTCCACGACATCGGCATCTTCCGTTGCGATGCACCTGGCATTGAATGTTTCGGTACCGAACCGTATGTGTGTCACGGACAGATAGGGGCAGAGATTATGCGGGCAGAAGGCTTCCCCCGTCATGCACGGGTTTGTGAGCGTCATACAGGAGCTGGCCTGACCGTTGCCGAGATCCAATCACAACACCTACCCATCACCATTCCACCTCCTCCCTCCACAAACATTTCTCGTGTATCGCAGAAGTGTTCTCACTCCACACCCCACACTCCACACTCCACAACATATGAGCCCTTCCTGCCCGAGACCTTGGAAGAACAACTGATATGCTATGCTGATAAGTTCTTTTCCAAGACACGACCCGAAATAGAAAAAACAGTGGAACAGGCGGAACGCAGTCTGGCCAAATTTGGTGAGGAAGGAGTGCGTCGTTTCCTGCATTGGCATGCCCTTTTTGCATAGGCTTTTTGTATTCCCACACCCGCAACCTTCTTTGTCTGTTTTTTACCATGATGCGACAGAAATAACGGGGCTAATACTGTTTTGTCGCAATATCACCCCTTTTGTCGTAACAACCGAGAAAAAAACCACACAAATACATGACATATATTCAGAACCATTGTAACTTTGCATGTAGAAAACAATAATGATACAGTAATGAACAATGAAATGGTTTTGATTAATATTTTTTAAGAATGTTATAATAAGTGTAAAAGATTATTTTCGTATCTTTGTCACAATAATGACATAACATTGTTTAACTCAATCGTTTATTAATTTGCCCTATGAATATGAAGAAGAAAAAATACTTGAAACCTTGCATGAAGATTCTCTTTACGCATAGCGAGCAGCAACTGCTTGCCGGCAGTATCAGTGAAAGTAAGACGATGCGTTTTGATCCGTATGACGGTACTGATGATGCTTATTAAAACAGTAATACCATGAGGAGATTCATACTTAACAGCTTGCTTTTTGTGCTGGGCGTGATGACTGCCTGGGCACAAAAACCTGACTTCGACCTATACTTCGCCAATAACGTAACACAGGTGACGAACTTCGATGAGATCAAATCACCGAACTCCGGACTACGTTGGACAAAGGTACAGACGGCCGAGGGGGATATGTCGGGTAACTATGTCGAGGTGGACAACATCATCGACATGCTGGGTTCATCCCGTAAGAAATGGCTGGCCGACCTGCAGCAGTTCTGGACCATGCGCGACCACTCGTTGCTGTGCTTCCGCATTGACGGACACGGCGACACTTCGAGCGCCTATGAGGTGTCACTCGACAACGGTAGCGGGAAGAAGCTCACACAGACCGTCAGTGATTACTTCTTTGTGAACCTACCCTTACAGGAGGAGCCCTATGAGGTTACTGTGCATCGCGTAGGTGAGCCGGAAAAGCGCTATCGATTCCGTTACTTCATCAAGGGATGGAACAACGATAAACTCTATATCTTCCAGCTTGACCAGAAACGACAGGCCGAGAACCTACCCTATTCGCTGGAGTGCGTGACGGGTAGCATGAACGAGGAAGGTGTCATCGAACGTGACACGGCACGTTTGGAGTTGCAGTCAACTTCATTCCAGAGCTTCTATGTGCCCGAGGGTAAGGATCTGCTCGACGTGATCTTTGTGAGCAAAGGTAATAAGCTACGAATTAACAAGAAGAAGCTACATCCGGGTATCGACCTGAACGACCGGTTCAAATATATGGAGCTGTCGGATAATTTCTATCTCGACAAACATGAGAACCGCGAATTCATGAATTTCAACTGGCTGGGATCTGGCTTGTTTGAGAAATACGACACCCTCTACCTCTCTCTTTGGAACGACCGCAGCCGTCAGCTGACAAGCGGACAATTCCATGTGGAGAGCGTGGATGAGAGAGGACTGCCCACGGGAAATACGGCCGTGCGCTATATCGGTTACGACAAGAAACTGGGCGCCCACAAGATCCTGACAATGGGAGATCCTGCCTATATCGAGATTATCGTCAACGGCTACCTGCCCGTTGTGTATAAATATGCCGGACCTGCCGACCCAGAGACGGGTATCGTCAGTGAGGAACGCTGTGCCGTTGACCTCACGCTGACATCAGGAACAGTGAACAAGAGAGGACTGACATTCAGTAGTCAGCGCTTCCTGAACCTGAACGATGAGAAAACAATCATCGTCAGGGGCGGCAAGGACCATGTACTGTGCTCCATCGACGAGATTGATCTCTCTGCATGGATACCTGCCGATACTGTGCATTATGCGGAAGACTGCGGACAGAACTATCCCAAGCTGCTGAACAACACGCCGATAGAGAGATATGCCAAGTTACAGCTGACCTTTTCAAAGCCCAAGGGTGAAGCTACTGACAATTGTAGGCTGACTGCCACCGACATCAATACCCACTCCGTCTATGAGGTCACCGACAAGGAACAGACCACTCTCAGCGCGAGTGTTTATAGGTCGTTTACCTACGATTATGTCTATGTTGACTTCAACCTGGTGGGCGTCGTACCACTGAAATCCTTCTGTGAGCTGGAGCTGACTGCCGGCAACTATACGTATTCTCAATTCCCCCGTCTGCACAACTTTGTGTTCGACCGCAGTCAAGGTCGTAAGGACACTGAGAAGGAGATTGATGAAAAATACGTTACCGACAACGAGGATAACGTCAACGACGTTAGTGGTCAAAGCGGTTTCGACTTGAAGATTGCACCCGACTTCAAGTTCTCGTTTAAGCCGGTTACGGTGAAGACATCCTTCGGTTACGACTTCCGTAAGAGTCTTTGGGACCTGAAGGTGAACATCGTCTATAATGGTGGTGACCGTGAGCTGAGCGACGAGGATAAAGCTGCTCGTAATGAGCTGAAGGCCGCAGAGAATTATGAATACTCCGAACTGGCTAAGGATGAGGTCAGTGTGCGCCCTGTGGGCAGCGACAAAGGACTTGATGGCTGGATATACGAAGACATCGACGATATCTTTGATATGACCAGCAAGCGTGTTGGAAAGGGATGGTTCGGTGGGGCAACCTTCAACTTCAAGATGCCTACTACCGACTTCAGCCGTTTCCAGATTGCCAAAGCTTCTGGCCAGATAGGCTATGGCGTCGGCCTCTTCTGGGGTAAAGTGGGCCAAGACCCGAAGTTCGGTAAGCTCGCCAAGATTCTCGAAGATTTCAAAAACTATGTCGCATTGACAGCCTTTGCCCAGGCTTCCTTGCAGACTGACTTCGGTATCAAGTCTTATATCGACGGGGTGTCGGAGTCAATGAAGGGTACCAATATGGGCTATTACGCTCATTTCAGCGGTAAGGTATCTGCCGGAGCTTCGCTCGACCTCTTCACACCTAAGACCATTAAGGTGTTTGGTCATAGCTTCAACCTTTCTTCGTGGGTGAACTTCCATGCGGGTCTGCGCTTCGGTGCTAAGGTAGGTGTGCAGTTCGGTATTGAAGGACCGTTTGCCGAGTATTGGCCAGGAGTTGGCTTCCGTTCCATCCTGCTTGTTGTGGGTCAGGCACATGCCCACCTGAAGACGCCTTTCTTCAGATGGTCAGGAAGCGGACAGGTGCATTTCGGATATGAGGATTTGAAGCCTAACGATCCCACTAACCCCTTCCACAAAGAATTCCCCTATTGGTTAGAGAAGAGTAAGGTAAGAGAGATGGCCAGGGCTTACCGTCCGCTGCGGGCACCTGAGAGCAGTGAGGAAATCGGTGAAGCATTGGTTACCGATGTGGCCTTGGACGCCAATCCGCACTATCTCGACGGTAATCATGTGGTATATAACGACTTGCGTAACGCTGCCGACTATAGAGACGACCGCGTGGCAATCATCAACACCAGTAACAACACCACCGAGACCATCTCCACCGAGGGCTTGACTGCCAGCCGGCACATGCGCTCAAAGCGTGGCGAACATGAGATCGTGGTGTTTGAACAGATTGCCAAGAAGGTGAACAACGAGGATATCGACAAGGATCATCTACTTACAAGTAGTAACAACCTGCAGCTGCACTCGGTAATCAAGGCTGCTGTACGCGATGGTAACGGGGCATGGAAGATGACAGATGTGACCACCGATGACGGCATGGCCGACCTGAAGCCTGTTGTCACCATTCAAGAGGATGGCAAGGCAGCCTGCATCTACCAGCATGGACATTTCATTCCTGTTGACGAAACGGTTTCGATGGACTCCATCATGAACGTTGCCTTTGAAGGTCAGCTCATGCTGCGTACCTTCAGCAATGGGAAATGGAGTGCTCCAACTCCACTCTATTTCAATCTCGATCTTGATCATACAATCATGCACTACGACCTGCTCATGCGTAACGACAGCGTTCTCGTGGCTGCTAACCTGCTGGCCAACGACCAGGATTATTCTGTTACTCGCTATGCCTCGAAGTACATTGGTTCGAATGAGGTGAAGTATGTGGATGATAATATCTTGGCCAAGCACTTCATGATGCACCGCGTAGGTAACAATGCCGTTATCGCTATGCTCTATGAGAAAACCGACTCGATCAGTGAGATTTACGTGAAAACATTGGCCATGAGCGGACATGGAGACGGACGTCAAGGAGCCGATCTGGGCGTTGGTACTCGCATGCCGAATAAGGTGAAGATTGTATGCGACCGCAATGCTGTGAATCTCAGCGACTTTGCCCTATTGTGGACGGAAGCAGGTAGTGTCTATCGTAATGAGGACGGCAGCAAACGCAGCTTCTCTGATATCCGCACACTGCTGAATGCTTCTCGCATCCATCTCGGTAACACACTCCAGCTCTCTGAACCTATCACGCTGGGCTGCGAGCGCGACAGTCTGACAATGACCGACTTCGACGGTTTCCTCGATGACAGTCATATCAGCGTGGTCTATACACTGGCCGACATCGAAGGTTCCTCTGGTGTGATCATGACCAACAGCAAGGATTTCAGTAACAACTTCGAGGCGGAGGTATCGTATGCCAAGACTGCTCTCAAGGGTAGCAATAGCTTACCTATCAACGTGAGAATACGTAACACGGGTACATCAGCCATTCAGGCAGTAAACGTAACCATTAACGGTAAGAACTTCGATATCCCTGATGCTTATGTGGCACCTCTGAAAGAATGTAACTTCCCCATTTTGTATCCTATCGATGAGAACTTCGACGGTTACATCACCAGTTCGGTTGGTGTTGAATACAACAATATCTTTAAGGCTAAGCAGCATCCGCGCGTTAGAGGACTGAACAATCAAAGGAGAATGCTCCAGATGTCGCGAGCACGTGTTCTGCTGGCTGACGTAACATGTAATGTGGTGAACCGCAGCATCGAGAATGGTGTGAATACCTTCGTAGTGGAACTCATTGACCATGGCAAGATGCTTGATGATATGGGCGTGCTCGTGGGTATCTATGCCCATCCCAGTATTGCCGCTCCGCTGACCGACGGGGCAGAGGTGGTTGTCAAGGGAAGTGAGTTCGTGCAGATGGGTAATGTGCGTAAGGCCTATGCCACCGTGTCTGTCGATGGTATTAAAGAACCATTGAAGGCATTCGTCAACATCCATGTGTTCGATACGAATCTTGAAGAAAGCGGACTGGAACGTTCGCATATTGACAATCTCCATGGCGAGGAGAATCCCGTCTACGTAAGCCTCTTCCCGACAAGCGATCCTACAAAGATTGAACGCCCAACCGTTGATAACCCGACGAAGAACCATCGGGTGAAGGTAACTGTGGTTGACAATGGTGTTAATCTGAGTGGTTTGAAAAAGGGTGAGCGTGTACGTATCTTCAATCCTGATGGTATCCCAGTCTGCTCGAAGCAGGTTACGGATTCTACTCTCTTCGTTCCGCTGCAGTATCATGCAGTCTATCTGCTCAGCACCGGAGATGAGATGTTTAAGTTCAGATATTAAAAAAGCAGACATATGAAAACGATTCGCAATAGTGTGTTATGCCTCTTATGGCTCCTTGCCCCATTGAGCGCCTTTGCTGTACCGGCAGAGTTCAGCGATGTACCTACATGGTACGACTATCGACTGCCCTATGACGGCAGCGGTACGTTTATGGAGCCTTATGAGATCAGCAAGCCTGAACATCTGGCACAGCTGGCGTATGAGGTGAACGAGGAGAATAATCTTCACGAGGGACAGTTCTTCATTCTTACTGCTGACATCAACCTGGACAAGACGGTGGATGGCAAGCGCGTACAGTGGATTCCTATTGGCTACCGCTCTGCCAGTTATAAAAAACAGTATCGTTTTCATGGTATATTGCTGGGTATGAACACCAAAAGTATGCAGAACGGTGGATGGCGCTCAGATCTTAAACACTCGATATCGGGAATGTATATCAATACGATTGGTGATAAAAATGTGATGTACTATGGATTGTTCGGTCGTATGCATGGACTCGTCATGGGTGTGAAACTGAATAACATATGGATTGATGTGCGTCAGCCGAACAAAGACATTGGCATATTTATTGGCGGACTGTGCGGTATGGTAGATGGTAATTATCTTCGTTGTACAGAGTATAACCGTGGACCTATGGAATTGATGTCAATGGGTGTAGGAGTGGACGGCTGTAGCGTACATGGCACAATAAAAGCGGAAGGAGATGGATCGAGTATCCATGTTGGTGGTGTTGCAGCTTATTTATACACAAATGTTGGAGTAATACATACAACATCGCAAGTGAGTATATCTGTCGACAAATGTTCGGTGGTTGGTGGTGTGGTGGCTTCGGGTGACGGTACCATTGTTGACTGCGCCGCCGATGTGAATATCGACATAGGCTCGTTATCTACAGATGGAGGAGCTGCTGGTGGTATCGTGGGATATCTCGCCGAAATGATGACGGTGAGAGCCTGTAGTAGTATGGGGAAGATAAGCATGACACAGGCAGCGAACATCTGTCTGGGTGGCATCGGTGGAAAGATGTGTTACGCTACACAGATAAGCGGTTGCGCAAGCACAATGTCGATCAAGGTATCAACGGCAGGCTATATTGGTGGCATCGTGGGGTATATGATGCAGGGGAAAAACGTATCGGAACTCTATGCGAAGGTGGATTATTGCGCTTACGGCGGACATATCAACGCAGGGCGCTCGCTCAATGGTATAGGTGGCATTTGTGGTTGTTCAGAATGGGACAATGATATTCGAATAGAGAACTGCTTGTTCACGGGAACGATTTCAAATACTGAAAAGGTAGCGGCTTTCGTAGGCGATTGTAAGAAACCGGAAGAGACAGTAGGTGGTTGTTATTACGATAAGACTATGTTCAAAGGACATCTCTGCGGTAATGTGGACAGTCACAAGAGTATTTACGGATTGACTACAATCAAAATGTCATCGGGCGATACCCGTGACATGCCTTTCCTCCCCAATGATGAAACGGCGGATTACTGGTTCAGCTTTGCCAAAGGTTATTATCCCGCAGTGAGATGCAACAGTGAGTGGACAGAGTATTATAAACCATACAAAGATAACAATTCGACATTTTTGGATAAAGAGTTCTCCATCCAGATGTTCGGCTACGAGAACATGTATCGCGAGAATACTGTGTATAAGACTGGCGCGTGGCTCTGTTCTGTTCCTGTGAACATTCCCAAGGGCGATCAGGCTTACGATCTGGTGACTCAGGTGATTGCTCCAGAGAAGAACATGACGTGGAGTGAGGCAGAGCGAGATGTGAGTCCGAACAGCAAGGTGACGTTTCAGAATATGGATTGTATCCGTATCAGCAACGATACGGCATATGCTGTGACAGATGGTATGTTCTTGGCTACGTTCACCATGAAAATGGCTAAACCCATTGAGGTATGGAACCGTCCGTTACCCCTCGGCGGAACCAAGCAACTGCAGTTTACATCCACCGTTGATCAGGTGTGGGATGGCAGCACTGCCACCGAGTTTGCTGCCGGTACTGGTAAAAAGGAAGATCCTTTTATCATCAAGAACGGTGCACAACTGGCCCTCGCCGTGAAAAACAACAAGGAGGGTGAATGGTATAAGCAGATCTGCGATATCACACTCTATGTCAATCGACATGGTAATGCCCCCTACAATCCAAACCCATTTCATTCTTTATGGATAGACAATTCATGGGGTAATAAAGATGTCAAGTGGAAAGCCCAATACGATGGAGGCAGCCATTTCGTCAAGGGGGCATACGTTGATACAGAAGGAAAAGGTCTTTTCGGCGATATTGACAAAGGCGGTGCAGTTGCCAACTTGGGCATTATTGACTCTCATGCAAGAAAGGGAGCCGGACTATTTGCTGGCAAGATGAATGGCAAGATTACGAACTGTATTGCCCAGGGTACGGTTGGTTCACTTCATTCATTTGATGATGACTACTATCTGGACTATTGCGGAGGCATATGTTCGCTGGTTGGGCCTGACAATTCCGATGCTGTTGTAGAAGACTGTATCTCGGCTGTATATACCATGATGTGGTCTTTTGCCGATTACACCCCCTTTGTCTGCTTGTCTGACAACAACAAGGGTGTCGTCAAGAACTGTCTGACCGTATTGCCTGTCACCCATCTCGACAAGGTTATGCAACCGGCGGATATTACCATGGACGGTAAAACGTATCTCCAGGACTGCTATTGGCTGAAAGGCTATGAGGAACAACCTACCGGCTTCACGCTCGAAGAGATATGCAACTCACTGGGCAAGCAGACAAGATGGAAAAACTACAATGGCTATTTCCCCACACTGAAATCTTTTGCTGAGACTGACATGGCAAAACTGCTTATGGTTCCCTTCCGTACAGATATCGAATATAAATACTCGGAAGCAGATGGATCCGACAACTATCTCTTGGGCTTTGGCAAACAACTGCTCTTCGAACCAGGTGCTGCTACGTGGACTTCATCCGACGCCGATGATAAACGCTTCATCGAAGCTGATGGCGACATGGGGGTTATTGTACCTGTCAGCGCCAGCATTAACCCCATAGATATGAATAATAATCTCCAAGACCACCCAACAGTTAGAACATTCGGAGGATTAGAATTCATCAAAGGCACATTTGGGAAATATTGTCATTACATCCCCGTTCGTACGCGCGACCTAAATGTAAATGCAGGTTTTACCTTTGTTGATGACAATACCCGTGATGCCTGCCTTGCTGCCTTCGACAGTAACAATGACGAAGTTCTCTCACTCGATGAGTTAAAGGCCGTAACCACCAAGCAGACGCTAGAAGCTTTCCAGACCGCCACAGCCAAGAAGATAGAGAAATTCCCGGAGTTCCGCTTCTTTAAGGCGGTTAAAGAACTTACCACGCAGCTCAACGGTCTGTCGAAACTCAATGAGGTAAAGTTGCCTTACGCACTGGAAACCCTTGGCAGTAATGCCTTCGATGGATGCACCAGCCTTAAGGAAGTCACCATTCCCGCCAAGGTTGAAGAAGTGGAACTTCATCCGTTCTATAACTCTGCCATCGAGAACGTCAGCGTGGATCCCTTCAACGAGTTTTTCGTATCTCGCGACGGTATCCTCTTTGATACCAACAGGGTACTCGTAGCCTTTCCCAATGGACGCAAGGGAGAGGAAGCGGTAATCACTGGTATCATCAATGAGATTAGCGAAGGGGCTATCTACAAGGTAGAAGGACTGAAACGCATCTATTTCGAGACCGAGGACTATGAAACCGTACCTTATCTAGAAGATGATGGAATCGTTACAACCGATGGCAATCTCCTCGATATCTATGTTAGCGATGCCACCTACGGCAGCGTGCTCATGGAAGGATACTACAGTGACGGAACCTGGGATGACTATATCAGTGCCGGAAAACTGCATTGCTATTATCCACTGAAGGTTGGTTCCGCCAAGGTGGCCACCATGTATATTGGGTTCGATACCGAACTGCCTGCTACACTGACTCCCTTTATCGTGACCAAGACCAACGACGAAGGTATATGTAATGATGCGGTGGACAACGAACCGAATACCGCCTATCTGCTTAGCATGAGTCGTAAAGTGCCCAGTCGCACACCAGTGGTTATCTTCGCAGAGGATGCTGGTACCTACCGGTTGGAACCTCTTGGCGAAAGTCTTGAACAGTGGAAGATGTACAAGAACATGCTCAATGGTGTGGGACGCGATGGTATGAGTGTCTATCAGGAAGATTCCGACCGCGGAAGTATCCTCACACTGGGTTACAACAGCGAAGGTGAACTGGGCTTCTTCTACTATCTGGGTGAACGTATTGCGCCCTATCGTTCCTACCTGACACACAACGAGGTGAGCAGCCAAGCCAAGTATCATATCATCTTCCTGGATGAAACCACAGGAATTAACAATACCGTGCCACAGAATAGGGTTCAAAGTGAAAAGTGGTACACTCTCGAAGGTGTACAACTTAGCGGCAAGCCTACAAAGAAGGGTATTTATATCATAAACGGAAAGAAACGAATCCTTAAATAATCAATTAAATAAGTTAATTATCGGTTAATGGGCGCAGTATCTCATTTCTTTTTCGTACTTTTGCACCTTGGAACTGACCGATGTGGTCGTTCCTGATGGTTCATGAGGAAAAAGACGCTGATAATCCTACTCCTGTTCGCCATTATCGGAATGATGGCGAGCAGGGTTTATGGTTTCTATGGGAGCGGTAGATTCAATGGCTCCTATAGTACTCATGACATTGATACCACAGATATCGTTGATACCACAGATATCATTGATATCGTTGATGTTGCTGATACCGTTGATTCCGTTGAGATTCCCGACACCCTCGCCATGGATTCCCTGCAGCTGGCCATTGCTCGTCATAATAAGGCTGTGGATGACTCTATTAGTGCCGACAGTCTGAACAAGATGCGGAAGAACGCTATTGAGGCCCCCATCAAATATACAGCTAAGGACTCCCTGATTTATGACGCCACCTCGAAGACGGCTCATCTCTTCGGTGATGCTCATGTGGAGTACCAGATCATGGATCTCAAGAGTGATAAGATATATATGAGTCTTGACAGTAATCTGGTGCATGCCACACCTTCCTATGCTGATTCCACGATGACGGAACTGGTAGGTAAACCGGTGTTCAAGATGGGCCCAGATACCTACGAGAACGACACCATCTCGTTCAATATCAAGACGAAAAAAGGTTTTATCAAGGACGTCTATACGGAGCAGGAAGACGGATTCCTGTTTAGTAAACACGCCAAGCGCGATTCCACCGGTGTGCTTTATCTGGAGAAAGGACGTTATACAACCTGCGATGCTGATCATCCTGATTTCTATATAGCCCTGTCGAGAGCCAAGGTGCGTCCAAATAAGGATGTAGTGTTCGGTCCTGCCTATCTGGTAGTTTGCGACGTACCCCTTCCTTTGGCTATTCCTTATGGCTTCTTCCCCTTTACCAAGAGCTATAGCAGTGGTTTTATCATGCCTACCTATGGTGATGAGAGTTCCCGTGGATTCTACCTGCGCGATGGTGGTTACTACCTTGCTCTCAGTGATAAGTGGGACCTGAAGCTGTTGGGAGAGATCTATACCAAAGGCTCATGGGGCCTGAGCGCTGCCAGCAACTACCGCAAGCGCTATAGATACTCAGGCAGTTTCTACGTCAGTTATCAGGATACGAAGAATGGTGACAAGGGAATGCCCGACTTCTCTGAGCAGGAGAGTTTCAAGATCCAATGGAGTCATCGTCAGGATCCCAAGGCAAATCCGTTCCGTTCGGTCACGGCCAGTGTGAACTTCTCCACATCGAGCTACGAAAGGAATAACTTATCGAGCTTGTATAACCCGCAGGCAATGACGCAGAGTACGCGAACCTCTTCGGTCGCTTTGAACACCACATTCTCCAGCATAGGAATGTCGCTCTTCGGAACAATGAACCTGAACCAGAACATGCGCGATACGACCATCGACTTGACCTTGCCTTCACTGAGCATTACAGTCTCACAGTTCTATCCGTTCAAACGGAAGAAGGCAGTGGGTGATGAGCGTTGGTATGAGAAGATCTCCATGAGTTATACAGGTGAAATATCCAACCGTATCGTAGCCAAGGAAAATCAGCTGCTGCATTCGAATCTGATCAAAGACTGGAGGAACGGCTTCAACCATAGCATTCCTATTCAGGCCAATTTCACTTTGTTCAATGCCATTACCCTGAATCCCAAATTTAACTTCTACGACCGTATGTACACCAATCGTGTGGAGAAGTCGTGGGATGCTGAACACCAGAAGGAGGTGTGCGACACCACCTATGGCTTCTATAATGCCTACAACTGGAATGTGGGCTTGTCGGCCTCCACGAAGCTCTATGGTTTCTACCAACCTTGGAAAAAGTTGTTCGGTAGTAGGGTAGGACTTATCCGTCACGTAGTAACACCAACGATATCATTTAACTACACGCCTGATTTCGGGGCCGAGCGATATGGGTTCTGGAAGTCTTACCAAAAGACGGATGCGAACGGTAATGTCACGATGGTGCAGTATACTCCTTATGAAAACGGAATGTTCGGTTATCCTTCAAGGGGAAAGACGGGTAGTATTGGTTTCACGCTGCAGAACAATCTTGAGATGAAGATGCGGTCGAAGAGCGATAATGACGAAGAGAAGAAAATATTCCTGATTGACGACCTTACGCTGGATATGTCGTATAACATGGCAGCCAAGGAACGACCATGGAGCGACTTAGGCTTTAAGCTGCGCCTGAAACTTTCCAAGAACTACACCTTCAATGTGAACTCATCGTTCGCCACCTATGCGTACGAGCTGGATGAAAACGGTCATCCCTATGTGGGAACCCATACGGAATATGGCTATGGACGTTTCGGCCGATTCCAAGGAATGACGCAGAACCTGTCGTTTACGCTTAGTCCTGAGACCTTCCAGAAGTGGATGGACAAGTTACGGGGCATCGGTCATAGTAAAGACGATGACGATTCATTCGACGATGATGAGGATAATGAGGTGGAGACGAATATCGACAAGGACATGGAACGCGGTAAGCGCGGTGCGAAGAAATCGTCGAAAGGCAAGGCCGAGACGGATGCCGACGGCTATATGACGTTCTCCTTGCCGTGGTCTATCTCCGTGGGCTATGGCATCACCATGCGCGAGAATACCAGTGGCACCTTCAATACCAAGACCATGCGCTATCCGTATAAGTTCACGCAGAACCTGAACTTCAGTGGAAATGTGCGTATCAGTGACGGGTGGAATATTTCGTTCTCCAGCGGTTACGACTTCGAGTGGCATAAGTTGAGTATGACAACGGCTTCGCTGTCGCGCGACCTCCATTGCTTCAACATGTCATGCTCGGTGGTGATTGCTCCCTATACCTCTTATAACTTCTCCTTCCGCTGTAATGCCGCCACGCTTACCGATGCCTTGAAATACGATAAGCGCAGTGGATATACCAATGCCATACAGTGGTATTGATTTGAGGAATGTAGTTAAAGAGTGGAGATTAACTGCAGGTCTTCTTTCTCTCCTACAATCCAAAGAATATCGCCTTTTTGGAAACGGTACAAGGGCTTTACTTGTGACAGGTTTTCCTTTCCTTCTTCGATACCTACAACCATACAGTTATACTGATCACGGATTCCGCTTTCCTGTAAGGTCTTACCGATGAACGGACTGTTTCCGCTGATGATGATACTGCGCAATTTCATTTCCCGTTTCTCCAGCTCATGATCCTCTTCCATCACCTCTTCTTGAATGGCCTGTTGGAAGATAGCAAGCTGCTCATCACTACCGATCACCTGTAGTACGTCACCCGGGAAGATGAGCGATTCCCCGTCGGGAATATTCAGTCGGTGACTTGCCCTGAGGATACTGCTCACATGGATTCCGTATTTCTTTCCTAAATTCAGTTGCTTCAAAGTCTTTCCCATCCAGAGCGAGTCGGCAGGAATCTCGAAGTCGGCAATATGGATATTCCGGTCAAGCAGCTTCCCCTCATAGAGCGGACGCTTATGTCCATGTACCTGAGCCTCGATATCTCGTGAGCGGAGATTAAGGATGAACAACCGTTCCAGTCGGATGCTTCGTTTCTTGATCCAACGGGACAAGATGATGAATATGACGACAATAGAGCCGATGGTAATCATCAAGGCATTGCTGAAGCGGGTGAGATAGTTGCAGATATAGAAGATGAAGGCCACGGCAATCACCAGTCGTACCAGAATGGTGAAGAGCAGAGGAACACGGTTGATGTTGCTCTCTGCCCATAGCGCCTTGAACTCCTCACTGTGGTTCTTCTTCATGACCATGGCACGCAGGAAGGGAGAGATGAACAGCACGGTGAGCACGCCCGTGATGGCGTTCGCATACCAGTGCAGCTCCCATCCCGGTAACAGCTTTCTTGTGAAGGGCAGTACAAAGGTGAACATCAGGGCGATGGTGGCTGCCGACAGGATACTATAGATCAAGGTGTTCCTACCCATCTGTAGCAACAGTCGTTTCCATTTACTCTGCTCGGTGGTGTTCGGATGACTCATGGTGAGATGGTTCAGCGAGCGCACCCATTTCTGCGGCAGTCGTTTCTCCAGCTGGTTATACGCGGGTGTAGCCAACCTGATCATGTAAGGAGTAAGGAAGGTCGTGATGACACTCACTGCTACGACAACAGGGTAGAGGAACTTTCCGATCACCCCTAACGACAGTCCTAAGGAGGCGATGATAAACGAGAACTCACCGATCTGTGCCATGGAGAAGCCGCATTTGATGGCCGACTTCATCGTCTCGCCGCCTAACATGAAGGCCAGGGAGCCGAAGATGGCCTGACCGATAAGAATCGTTAATACAAGGGTGATAATCGGCAGCGCATATTCCACCAGGATGTGCGGATCAACGAGCATACCCACCGACACGAAGAAGATAGCCCCGAAGAGATTCTTCACCGGCTCCACCAGTCGGATAATCTTATCCGCCTCGATGGTCTCAGCCAAGATACTACCCATGACGAAAGCGCCAAAAGCACTACTGAATCCCACCTTCGTGGAGAATACGGCCATGGCGCAACAAAGTCCTAACGACACGATCAACAGTACCTCGTTGTTCATCTGCTTCCGCATCCTGCGCAGGAACAGCGGAATAGCAAAGATACCCACCACGAACCACAGAATCAGGAAGAAGGTGATCTTGATGACCGCATCCAGCATCTGTCCTCCATCAGGATTGTTCCCGCTGGCGATGGCACTCAGCATCACCATCATGACGATGGCCAGGATGTCTTCGAGGATGAGCACGCTCATCACCCTGCCGGCAAACTGCTGCTGTCGCAATCCGAGGTCGTCGAACGCCTTATAGATAATCGTTGTGGAACTCATGGCGAGCATACCGCCCAGGAAGATGCAGTCCATCTTCCCCCAACCGAAGAGATGCCCCATCACGATGCCGAGCATCATCATACAGAAGATGATGGTCACGGTGGAGATGATGGGTGATGCCCCCATCTTCAGAATCTTCTTGAAAGAGAAATCCAGTCCTAAGGAAAACAACAGGAACATCACACCGATGTCGGCCCATGTGTGTATATCCGCCTGGTCAACCACAGAAGCCACATAGGGCATGTGCGGACTCACCAGGAATCCAGCCACCACATACCCCAGCACCAACGGCTGCTTGAGTCGTTTGAATACCAGCGTCACAATACCCGCCACCATCAGGATAAGCGCCAGGTCCTTGATCAGTGAATGTAGCTCGCCCAATTAATAAGAATTAATTTTCAATTTTCAATTATCAATTATCAATTCTCAATTCAAATTGACGTCAGTCATTATATCCCGCCGTGAGCTCACAGATCTTCACGATGGTTTGCATGGCCTTCTCCATTACCTGTACACTGATGAACTCGAACGGTCCGTGGAAGTTCACACCACCGGCAAAGATGTTCGGACAGGGAAGACCCTTGAAAGAGAGCTGTGCACCGTCGGTACCGCCCCTGATGGGCTTCACCCGTGGCGGAACATCACATTCCTGCATGGCTTTCAGTACGACATCAATCACGTGCATGTTCGGATCAATCTTCTCTTTCATATTATAATACTGGTCCTTGATCTCTGCCGTCACCGTTCCCTCGCCGTATTTCTCGTTCATCTTATCGGCACAGATCTGCACGAGTCGTTTGCGGTCCTCGAACGTATCTCTGTCGTGATCGCGGATGATATAGCTCAGCTTGGCATTCTCTGTACATGCCTCCATGCCCGTGATGTGATAGAAGCCCTCATAGCCTTCCGTTTCCTCAGGAATCTCATCGGCAGGCAGCATCATGATGAACTCGGCAGCCAGTCTGCTGGCATTGATCATCTTGCCCTTGGCATAGCCCGGATGCACGCTCACGCCCTTGATCTGGATCTTCGCACTGGCAGCGTTGAAGTTCTCGAACTCCAGCTCACCTAAGTCACCGCCGTCGATGGTGTAAGCCCATTCACAGCCGAACTTCTCCACATCAAAGTGATGTGCGCCCATACCGATCTCCTCATCGGGATTGAATCCCATACGGATATCGCCATGTGGAATCTCCTTATGGTCGCGCAGCCAGCACATAGCCTGTACAATCTCGGCAATACCAGCCTTGTCGTCTGCTCCTAACAGCGTGGTTCCGTCGGTCACTATCAAGTCCTCACCCACATGCTGCAGCAGTTCAGGGAACTTCTTGGGCGATGAGATGATACCCGGTGACAGTTCGATATCACAGCCGTTGTAGTTGCTCACGATACTGGGTTTGATATCAGCACCACTGCAGTCGGGAGATGTGTCATAATGCGAGATAAAGCCGATGGTTGGAACTTCTTTCTTCGTGTTCGATTTCAGTGTGGCATAGATATATCCCATCTCGTCCATCTCCACGTCGGCAAAGCCTTCGCGTTCCAACTCTTCTTTCAGGTATTTGGCAAATATCAGTTGCTTGGATGTACTGGGTACGGTAGTACTCTCTTCGCTCGACTGTGTGTCGAACTTCACGTAGTTTAAAAATCTTTCGGTAATTGTCATGTTTATCATGATTAATTAATTTGCGGAGCCAAAGATACGAATAAATGAGGACAATACAAAATAAATTCATTATTTTTATCTCCTTTGCCGCGATTATTCGTACCTTTGTATCTGATATGCGAAAAGTTGATATATTCCCAATCATCGTGTGGAAGAGGTGGGGATTTTTATTCCTGCTAATTGTCGTAGGTCTTATTTCGCCCCAACTGACGTCCGCTCAATCCAAAAAGGCAAAGTCTGCCCCTCAGGAGCAGTCGGCCAATGCCCGACAGGCCCGGCAGATCTTTGACCGTACCTATCAGATGGTGTTTGGTGCTCAGGGTTCCACATTGCATTATGCTGTCAATATCATAGGTATCTACAAAACCGAGGGTACAATCTGGTATAAGGGTAAGAAGAGCAAGTTCGTGGATGAGAAGTATAACGCTTTCAGTGATGGCGTCACCTATTATCTGGTGGAGCGGAAGAAGAAAACGGTTTCTATATATGATGCAAATTCCGACAAACGTGACAAGTATGCCACGAAGTTCAAGTTCGAACCCGAGAATTTCCTATACAGCATTGCTGATAGTGATGAAGGGTTTGTCGTTACCTTGAAAGCAAAGAAAGGAGTGAAGGGCATCAAAGAGATACATGCCTTAATTGATAAGAAGACACGCTACCCTTTGAGTCTTCGCATTAAGTTGGGAATTATCAGCACAACAGTGAAGATCAGTAACTTCAAGAGTGGGAATATCAGTGATGACCTGTTCGTCTTCCCCCGACAGAAGTATCAGGGATATCAAATCATCGACAAACGCAATGAGTGATGCCTGATGGACTTGGTCTAAGGGATTCGGTCAAAGGTCAAAGGGACTCGGTCAAAGGAGTGAGAGCCAGTTCTCGATGGGGATGCCCCGGTTTTTGTCCTCATTGTCTTTGTTTACCTCAATCAGACGATAGAGGGCGTCCATGGCAATACGGGTACTGGGTTTCAACGGCTCGTCGTTGAGCAGATGACCGATGAGGATGGCTGAGAACATATCGCCTGTACCGGGGAAGTGGACGGGGATCTCGGTATAGGGAAGTAGGAAATACTCGCCGATGAAGTGGTTATAGCCCACCACCGCACATTGCCCATCTACCATCAGACTGGTGATCAAGGCCGACTTTGTGCCTAATTGGCGCAGCTTGTCAAGCAGTTCCTTGGCCTCCTGCCAGTTCACGCCTTCTTTCCGATAAGGGGTATCGGTAAGGTAACAGGCCTCGGTGTAGTTAGGGAAGATCAGATGGGCCACACTAATCATCTCGCGCATGCTCTGCACGGCCGCTTCCGTAACACCATTATACAGCTTTCCCTCATCACCCATGATAGGATCAACGAAGATCACCGTACCGTTGGCAGCTTGCTCACGACAGTAGGCAGCCACAATCTGTGCCTGTCGCTCACTGGCAATGAATCCAGTGGCAATAGCATCGAAACTGAAACCGAGTTCCTTCCACACCGGGAATACACCTTTTATATAATCCGTGGTGTCCATGATATTGAACTTCCCATAGTCGAGGGTGTTCGATACCAGCGCCGTAGGGAGGTTATACACAGGGTGCCCCATATACGACAGGATGGGAAGCATCGCTGCCGTGGCCACCTTACCATAGCCGGCAAGGTCGTTGATCAATAATATCTGCTTTTTTGCCATATCGGCTGCAAAGTTACGATTAAGCGAGTGAAAAACCAAAGAAAAGCTTGTTTTTCTTTGGTTTTCCGAGCGGAAGTAACTTCGGCGAAGCCAAAGTTACGAATAAACGAGTGAAAAGCTTGTTTTTCTTTGGTTTTCCGAGTGTGAGAACCTTCGGTGAAGTTAAAGGGAATCATGTACCATGCTGATAAAGTACTGGTGGAGTCGGGGATCCTCATCGAGTTCGGGATGGAAGGCGGTGACAAGCTGATGGCCTTGTCGTGCTGCCACGATATGGTGATCAACCACTGCCAGCACCTCCACCTCCTCTCCTGTCTCTTGGATATAGGGTGCGCGGATAAAGGTCATGGGCACCTCGTCGGGAATCCCTTTGAACGGTGCCAGTGTGTGAAAGCTGCCCAATTGTCGTCCGTAGGCATTGCGGCGTGCCACGATGTCCATGGTTCCTAAGTGGAAGCGGTCGAGTAGGATAAGACCAGCACAGGTGCCGAAGACGGGCAGCCCCTCTTGTATGGCTTGCTGGATGTCGTGATACAACCCCAGGTCATGCAGCAGCTTCATCATCGTGGTGCTCTCCCCGCCGGGAAGGATCAAACCATCCTTCGGCTGTTGCCAGTCGGCTGCCTGTCTCACCTCGAAATAGTCCACACCGATGCGTTCCAACATCTGCTCATGTTCCGCAAACGCCCCTTGTAATGCCAATACCGCTATCCTCATCTCACTTCCCTCTTTCCGCCATCAACAGCTGGATCTCACTCTCGTTGATGCCTACCATGGCCTCTCCGAGATCTTCCGACAGCTCTGCCAACAGTTTCGCATCGCGGTAGTTGGTAACGGCCTTCACAATAGCCTGAGCCCGCTTGGCGGGGTTGCCGCTCTTGAAGATACCTGATCCCACGAACACTCCCTCGGCACCCAACTGCATCATCAGGGCAGCATCGGCTGGTGTGGCCACACCGCCGGCGGCGAAGTTCACTACGGGCAGCTTACCGTTCTCATGGACGAACTTGACAAGGTCGTAAGGGGCACGCAACTGCTTGGCTGCCTCATACAGCTCATCCTCACTCATGCTCACCAGTCGGCGTATCTCACTCTGCATCATCCGCATGTGGCGCACCGCCTGAATGATGTCACCTGTTCCCGGCTCCCCCTTGGTGCGTATCATCGTGGCACCTTCGGCAATGCGACGCAAAGCCTCACCTAAGTCCTTGGCACCACATACGAACGGTACCTCGAACTGGGTCTTGTCGATATGAAACACATCATCTGCCGGTGACAGCACCTCACTCTCATCGATGTAATCAATCTCGATGGCCTGCAGGATCTGGGCCTCGGCAAAATGACCGATGCGGCATTTGGCCATAACGGGGATGGTGACAGCCTCCTGGATACCACGGATCATCTTCGGGTCGCTCATACGGGACACACCGCCAGCGGCACGGATATCCGCGGGGATACGCTCTAAGGCCATCACGGCACAGGCTCCGGCTGCCTCGGCGATACGGGCCTGTTCGGGTGTTGTCACGTCCATAATCACACCGCCCTTGAGCATCTGTGCCAGGTTGCGGTTCAGGGTTTGTCTGTTCTCTTTCATTTTATTCTATTGTGTTTGTGATTTATTCTATTCTTCTGTGTTTGTGACGGAACTGGGTTGGATTCTCTCCTGTGAGTTTCTTGAAGAACTTCGTGAACTGTGCCTGGGAGTGGAACCCGTATTGATAGGCCACCTCTTGAATGCACTTTTTCGTATTGATCAGGGAAAGCTTGATTTCCTGCAGCAGATACTCGTCGATAATCATCTTGGGCGACTGTCCTGTAATGCGCTTGGTGACCTGCGCCAGGTAGCGGGCACTGACATTCAGCATATCGGCATAGAAATGGACATCGCGATTGGTGGCATGGTGAAGGGTGAGCTCACTCAGGAACTCGTTATACAGCTCACTGCTCCTGCCTTGGAGGTTACTGATGTAGGCCACCTGACGGTTCACGTAGCTGTTGGCTTGCAGGATGGCTTCCTCAAAACTGTTACCTTGTGCCAGATAGGTGGCAATGGCTGAGGAGAGCGCACCACCCAGACCATGACTATTTGCATGGGTGAGCTGTGGTAACGGGTAGGATCGTCCACGGGCAGATACAACTACCTCATCGGCTCCGCGACGGGTAATGACATGGCACAGAGGGACCAGATGCTCGGCAATGGCTTTCACCACCTCGTCACTCATGAGCTGCTCACCACGAACGGTTGTGACGACGGGATCATAGACGATATACTGCGGGTGGTATTTCTCTAACAACCGGGTCACCACCTCCACCGTCTCCACGTTCCTCAGCATTCCAATCTTCACTGCTTCGGGCACCACATCATCCATGATGGCCTCGATCTGCCGGGCAATGATCCCGCTGGGCAGGTCGTAAAACTCCTGGATACCCAAAGTGTTCTGCATGGTGACCGAGGTAACGACAGAAACAGCATAACCACCCAGATTCGTGATGGTCTTGATGTCTGCCTGTACTCCGGAGCCGCCAGTGCCGTCGGAACCGGTGATCGTTAAGATGAGAGGCTGGTTGTTCTGTTTCATGGGTGCAAAGGAAACACTTTTTTCCGAGACCATGAAACTTTCTTCTCATTTTGACAAGGAATTCTTCAATATTGACACAATCTGAACATGTTGAGACCTTGTCGGAAGGGGAACAACTGTAACTTTAGAATGGTGCGGGTGCCGTGAAGGTGAGTCGTTCACCCGTCTTAGGATGAATGAACGACAGTGTTTCGGCATGCAGATAAAGGCGGTCGGCCCGATGTCCATACAGCGCATCTCCCACAATCGGCACCCCCAATCCTTCCTGGTGGGCGCAGTGCACGCGCAGTTGGTGGGTCCGCCCTGTGCGGGGACGGAGGGTTATTCTTATCGAGGAAGGAGGAAGGACGAAGGAGGAAGGAGAAATGTACTGGGTGCCTGTGTCCTGAACAGACTCCTTTGTATCCTGTATCTCAGAAGTAATCTCCTTCCTCCCTCCTCCTTCGTCCTTCCTCGAAATCCAATATTCTGTGATCGCCTCCTTCCCATTCTCCCAATCCACCAGCTGTCGCGGACGGTCATAAATATCCGGTCGGAGGGGTAGGGAGATGGTGCCTTTGAGCGGTTTTCCCTCGGGCATGTGCTCTAATAGAGCCACGTATGTTTTCTCTACCTGATGCTCCAGGAACTGCTTTTGCAGCTCCGTGTAAGTCCATTTAGTCTTGGCAACGACCATCAGTCCTGAGGTATCCATATCGAGTCGGTGCACGATGATAGGATTCATATCATCATGCAGATAATCCCTCATCATGCTCTCCACACTCACATCCCCAGTCTTCCCCGGCACACTCAGCATCCCAGCGGGTTTGTTCAGCACGAGGAGGTGGGAGTCTTCGAAGAGGATATTTTTCGAGGAAGGAGGAAGGAGGAGGGAGGAAGGAGAAATGTCCTGTGTATATGAGTCTTGTGCTGAATCCTTCGAATCCTGTATCTCAGAAGTAATCTCCTTCGTCCTTCCTCCTTCGTCCTTCCTCCTCGATAACATCCACCCCAAAATCGGGAGGCACTTCCCTCTGCAGGCGGGATAATAGTTCAGGTGATGACGGATCTCCATCTTGGGCGATGCGCCCCACCAGAATTCGGCCATGCAAAGGGGTTGGAGGTTGTTCTCAAAAGCATACTGCAGGAGTTTCGGTGCACAGCAGTCACCCGACCCCGCTGGGGGTAGCTGACCGTTATAGTCGTTGAAGATCTCGATGAGGTCTTTGGTCTCACCCTGCGCGTTCCTCATCTTGTATTGTGAGAACAGCCAGCGCTGTAGGTCGTCAGATGCCTCCTTGCGTTGTTTCTTCAGTTGTTCAATTCTGTCTGTCAGTGATTGCTCCTTTTCCTTCCACGGCTTCTCCAGTTCCTCACAGCGCTTCTTGATGCGCCGCATCTCGGCCTTCATGAACTGACTCTCTCGGATTAGCTCCGCATTCTCTTCAGGGGAGATGTTGCGTTGCAGACGCTTCATGTCGCGCAGCACCTTAGCGGTCTTCATCTTCTTCTCGTGTTCACTGAGCAGGTTCTCCGTGGTACGAAGCATCTTCAGGTAGTCGGACTGGTGATAGAGATGATCCAAATCCTTTTCTAACAACTCCACTTCGTGGTTCATCTCGGTTATCTTCTGCTCATGCACCTTGAAGTACCCATCAGGATCCTGCGCATCGAACACGGGTGGCACAAACCACTCCCAGTCGTTCCTGCCAGCCAGCAATCCGCTATACGCCGCCAAGAATCCAATTCCCGCACCCTCATTCTGTATCTCAGAAGAAATCTCCTTCCTCCTTTCTCCTTCGTCCTTCCTCGGAAGAGAAACAACCAACACCCCAAACATCTTCCCTTGATCAGCATCCTCCTTAATCTCAGGGTGCTCCATGATATACTGCTGCACCTCTTCTACCGCTAAGATACTCAGCGGGTGTGGCTCGTAATCAAACGGATCATTGAACTGCTTTGGTCGTGCAATGTCGGTTTGAAGTGGGTGGAAATGTTTCATGAAGCCAAAGGTACGAATAAGTAAGCGAAAAACCAAACAAAATTTGAGTTTTTCCGAACGTGAGTACATTCGGCAAAGCCAAAGGTACGGCTTTTACTTCAATAAAACAAATCTGACAACACTTTTTTACGGAACTTAATCAAGTATCAAATTACCATAAAACGAAATGCGTTCTCGCTTACGGGGGTACACACTGATGTATGAATTACCGTCGGTGGCCACATCAATCAAAAATGTATAGGAGTCCTCCTCATTTTCCACCCCTATTTCTATATGCCGTCTGCCTTTCTTTGTCAGTACCTCTTGGTAACTGTCGATGGGCTCAAAGAGTATCAGGCCCCTCTGACCTAATATATTCATGATCATATTATATCCGTTCCTCGGCAGAAATGAGATCAGCGAGTCGTTTCTCACCTCTAACCTATATGGTTGTGGTAAAAGCTGATTTACTTTTTCTTCGGTTTCGCTCGGGTCGATCATCATATTCACTGCAATCTTGTAGTGCCTTTCAGCCAATGCAGACTCCACTCTATCTGCCTGTTCAGTCTTCCTCGCGGTCTTCTCCTTTGATGTCGCACATCCCATGAGCACGATCAAAGTCAATAGTACACACGCCATTGAAATCAGATTCCTCTTCATAATTGAACGATTATAGTGATTAGCGCCGTAAATTTATACATTTTTTTACTGCGAACATGTGGGGAAATCCCTAAATAATGATAGGGGATTCCCTATTAAGTTGCTAATGAACAATAATTACATATATATCACAAACTATATTCAAGTTTTTTTGGTGGTTTGTAGTATTTGTTGTATCTTCGCAAACGATTTTTTAATAGTGTGACAATAAAGATGTAAGAATATGAAAACTACCGGAATGATGCTGACCGCCTTGATGTCAGTCGTTTGCTGCACACAGCTTGCAGCACAGGGATTCCAGCGGGAGAGTTTCCCGGAAGGTTCCTACTCACCAGTGACCAATATTAACATCAACGGATATCCGCGTGTGCTTTCAGATAACCGTGTGATGTTCCGTGTGAACGCCCCACAGGCACAGAACGTACAGATTGATCTGTGCGGAACAAAGTATGATATGAACAAGTCGGATAACGGTGCCTGGACCGTGACCACCAATCCACAGGTGCCAGGATACCACTACTATTCGCTCGTTGTTGACGGTGTTTCAACAGCCGACCCCGCCAGTCAGTCGTTCTACGGATGCAGTCGGTGGTCGAGTGCCATCGAGATCAAGGAAGCAGGTATGGATGTCTTCGAGGTGCAGGATGTGCCTCATGGTGAGGTACGCACCGTGTATTATTATAGCAAGGTGGATGAGTCGTGGCGACCCCTGATGGTCTATACCCCGGCCGGCTATAACGACGGTAAGCAGGACTACCCCGTGGTGTATATCCAGCATGGTGGTGGTGAGGATCATCGTGGTTGGATGGAGCAGGGTAGGACAGCCCAGATCATGGACAACCTGATTGCTGTCGGTAAGGCCGTACCGATGATCGTGGTGAGCTCGAACAGTAATGTGCGTTCCCGTAATGGTGGCTTCGGCGGTGGCTACAGCTGGCAAGGTATGCAGACTTTCCGCAGCGAAATGGTTGACAATATCATTCCCTTTGTGGAGAAGACCTACCGTGTGAAGAAAGACCGTAAGAGTCGTGCCATGTGCGGCCTTTCTATGGGAGGCGGACAATCGTTCTATATCGGTCTGCGCGACCCTGAGGTGTTCGCCAACGTGGGCGTGTTCTCCACAGGTATGTTCGGCGGTATTCAGGGCGCTTCGAACTTCGATTTAGAGAAAGAGGTGCCGGGCATATTAACCGATACCAAGACCTTCAACAAACAGTTCGACGTGTTCTTCATGAGCTGCGGCGAGCAGGATCCACGCATAGAGTACACCCGTAACATTGTGAAGAAGATGCGCGACGGTGGGGTGGAGGTGAAGTTCAACTCCTATCCTGGCGACCATGAGTGGCAGGTGTGGCGCAAGTCGCTGCATGAGTTTGCACAGTATCTGTTCAAATAACCTAATAGACTTTTTGATATGACACCTAAAGAAATAAGAAACAAACGACTGGCGGAGCGGATGATCAAGAATCTGAAACGTCGCCACATGGAGGGCTTCTACTGCGAGACGGCAGCAGAGGCTGTAAAGAAAGTATCTGAACTGATTCCCGATGGCAGTAGCGTGACATGGGGCGGCACCATGACCATCCGCGATATGGGCATCCCGCAGGCGCTTAAGGAGCGCGGTACGCTGGAGGTGCTTGATCGCGATCTGGTTGAGGGTGACGAGGAGAAGCTGCAGATGTATGTCCGCGCCTTCACCACTGATGTCTATCTCTCGAGTGCCAACGCCATCTCCGAGGACGGCGTGATTGTGAATATCGACGGCAACGGCAACCGCGTGGCTGCCATCACATGGGGACCCAAGAAGGTGATCTTTGTCATCGGACTGAACAAGGTGGCACAGAATGTGGAGGCTGCGCTGGCTCGTGCCCGTTCTACTGCATCACCCATCAATGCCGCCCGCTTCAGTATCGACACCCCTTGTCAGGTGGATGGCGTGTGCCATAACTGCAACTCGCCCGAGAGTATCTGCAACTACGTGCACTTCCTCCGCAACTCCCCCAAGGGCCGCCACACCGTAGTGCTCGTCGGCGAAGACTTAGGCTATTAACCCCATCAAGCCCATAACAATCAAAACAATACAACAATGAAAAAGAACAACTTTTGGATGCTCATCGTCATCCTACTCTTCTGCGGCATGACCGTTCAGGCACAAGACAATGAAAAAAAGGAACCCGGTCCTTACATGTCTGCCCGGCACTTGCCCAACATGCTGAAATGGTTACCCGCTCCTCCTGATACCACGAGCGAAGAATTTGTCCACGACATCATGCGTTATATGTGGGGCAAGAAACAGCGCCTCAATCCCGAACGTGCCGCCATCGCCATCCGTGATGCTGTGTGGAATATCGATTCCACCCTTGCAGAGTACTTCGTACCGTTCGGAATGGAGATCTCAGCAGAGAAGACTCCCGATATCTACAACTACCTCATCAGGAGTATCAAGACCTGTGATCAGATGGGTACCAGGGCAAAATGGTTCTACCGCCGTAAGCGACCCTTCATGCGAATGAATGAGCATATGCTTACCCGTAACGAGGAGGAAGGACTGATCAACAACGGTTCCTATCCCTCAGGCCATACCATCCGTGGGTGGAGTGCCGCTTTGTTGCTTGCTGAGCTCAATCCTGCCGCTGCCGACACCATCCTGGCCCGTGGCATGATGTATGGCGACAGTCGTGTCATTGTAGGAGCCCACTGGCAGAGCGATGTCGATGCAGGTCGTCTGGCCGGGAGCGCAGCAGTCCTTGCCCTCCACAACAATGCTGAGTTCCTGGAAGACCAGGCCAAGGCGCGCGCGGAGTTCCAACGACTCACACAAGCCAGAAAGGAAGAATAAACACGCTACGTAAGAGGGTTCTGCTTGTCATTGTTAACCATGGCAAGCACCTTCTTACGTGCATAAATATGAAGTCTGTAGGTAAGGTAAACGGCTCCGCAGAAGCAGATGCCGCCAAGTGCCGCATTCACCATGGCTGACATGAGGAGTGCATCGTATAGTCCATGAGCCAACACCGGAGCTACAAGAATCATCGCCCATGTTCTGCGCGAGCGATTCACAAAGTGGTAAACAGAGTAATAGTAGCCCATCAGTACGGCAAAGGCATAATGTCCCGGAACGGCCATCAGCGAGCGTAGGAAAGCCACCGACAGCCAGTCGTCGGCATTATCGAAGAGATACAGAATATTCTCCAGTCCTGCAAACCCCAATCCCACACATACCGCATACACAATACCGTCGAAGTGCTCGTCGAAATACGGATTGTTCTTCAGAATCCTATGTAAGGCAAACAGCTTGAATGCCTCTTCGGGAATGGCAGCCACCATGAAGGCATCGACTGTTGTTCCGAAGAGGGTGGTGGGTCCACCCTCGCCGAAGAGCACCCCACTGATCATCGATTCCACCATAGCAACAGGCAGACAGATCAGCACACCATAGCACGTTGCTTTGATGAGTAATGAGGTGGGTTCTTTTTTCCGGTCCATTTTCCAGATATACCCCCATAACAGAATAGCTGGCAGTAGCGCAGCTGCGATGATGATCAGGAATTCCATTCTTCGATGATGTTAAGCAATGCCTTTTTTCTTGTCATATTGTTGGAAGAGACCAGCGAGTATCGTACCACTGATGCTGTGCCAGGCACATGATATGGCGCAGGGCAGTACGGCAAGAGGCTGTGCAGCAAAGAACGTACTGGCAAGAACAGTGGCCAGTCCGGCATTCTGCATTCCCACCTCGATGGATATGGTGCGTTTCTTTGCTGTGTTGAACCGCGCGAGCTTTCCCGACAGCCATCCCATCATATAGCCTAAGGTGTTATGACAGAACACCACGGCAAAGGTCCAGAGGAACAGCATCAGTCCGCGGGCTACCAGGTCATCGTGCACAGTAGAGATTACGCCGCCTACGATGCAGGCCAAACAAATCACACTCAGTCCGGGCATCAACGACTGTATCGTTGGAAAGCACTCCTTCTTCGAATACGTGTAGTTCAGGAAACAGCCAATGGCCACAGGTATAATCGTCACGATGAGGATATTGAGGAACATGCCGATGGTGTCTATCTTGATAATCTCACCAGCCGTCAGCTCCATCAGCAGCGGAGTCATCACAGGCGCCAGTAGGGTAGAGGCGCAGGTCATTCCCACAGAGAAGGCCACATCGCCATGACAGAGGTACGACATGATATTACTTGATACACCGCCGGGACAGCAGCCCACCAGCAGAATACCCAAGGCCAAGGCGGGTTCCAAACGGAACACATGTACCAGCAGATAGGCCACACATGGCATGATGATAAACTGCGCGCAGGCACCGATGAAGATGTCCCACGGGCGATGGGCTAATATACGGAAGTCCTGCGTGGTAAGGGTAAGTCCCATGGTCAGCATGATGATTCCTAAAATCACCGTCTGCGTATTCCCCCTCACCCAGTTAAAGGTATCAGGTACAAAAAAAGTAAAAACGGCCACGGCAATCACCGTCAAAGAAGCATTTGCCGCCAGCCACCTACTGATCTTTTGAAGCATACTCACTTTCATGCTGCAAAGGTACGATTAAACGAGAGAAGTACAAAATAAATATTGTTTATTTTTACTTCCGAGTGGAAGTACCTTCGGCGAAGTCAGAGGTACGATTAAACGAGAGAAGTACATAATTAATCTTGGAAAAGATCAATGGAGGTATCAAAAACCGTTATCAACTGTTAAAACAGAGAAGATAATGAAGAAACTGGGGTATAACACGAAAAAACTTAATGGATGTAAGAGACACTATGTAAAGGAGTTTCAATACACTGATATTCAAGAAATTAAATCACGTAAAGTGCTCATGGAAGATTACTCTTCGTTTTGAAAAAGTGTAGGAGATGTAGGGGATGTAGGAGATGTTTTCTAAACTTTATAAATTTTCGGGCGCGCGAGCCTATTATATATAGTTTTCTATAATGTTATAAAAACATCCCCTACATCTCCTACATCCCCTACAAATTATCCTTCCAACATCGTGATTTCGTAATTAAGTTATAAGGCTAGTTTCTACCACTTATCAGCCTGGTTTCACCCACTTATCAGCCTTATAACTACCACTAACTAGGCTTATAACTCAGAAATTGGTATAAGAAAGCGTAAAATCCTTTGCTATTTGGGGAATTATACCTAAATTTGTGGCATAAAACGTAATCTTACGATGGAGGAAATAATTTGTTTTGAATATATGATGAGTGATACAGTGATTACTTGGGCAAAAGAGAATTTTATGTTTATTTCTCTGATAGTGGGGGTGATTGGTGTTGTAATTGCCTTCATCTCCTTGGTTTATGAGATTAAGAAAAGGAAAGAACGTAAGTGATAGTAAAGGAGGAACGCTTATGAAAAGGAAGATGATACTGATGATGGTGATGTTGTTCTTTGCTGTGGTGTGCCCGGCTCAGACCATTCGTAACAGTAACAACTCGGTGGTAGCAAAGGTTGATGCTGACGGGACTATCAGGAACAGTAATAACTCGGTGGTGGCACGAATCAACAGTAATGGGGATATACGCGACAGTAACAACCGTCTGCTAGGAAAGATAGGTAGTAATGGAGACATCAGGAACAACAACAACTCGTATTTAGGTAAGGTGGAGAGTAGTGGAACGGTGAGGAATAGCAACAACTCCTTGTTAGGGAAGGTTGACTCGGATGGTACCGTTAGAAACAGCAACAACAGCGTCATCGGTTATGCGAAAGGAGTTCCCACGCGATACGTTGCCGTATTCTTTTTCTTCCACTTCTTCTAGGAAGAGCCAGGACTATTTGATCGTTGCATGATGGAAATAACATATAAGGATATTCATGATTTCGACCAACAGGAGTTGCAAGACCTGTTTCTTTCGGTAGAGTGGTCGTCTGGTCATTACCCCGAGAAACTGGTGGTGGCTATGAAGCATTTCGAGACCGTGTATACGGCATGGGATGGAAAGAAACTCGTAGGCCTGATTTGTGCGATGGACGATGGGGCAATGACGGCCTATGTGCACTATCTGCTCGTGCGTCCAGAGTATCAGCATCTGGGTATCGGCAAACGGTTGGTGGAGATGATGAAGGAGCACTACGTGGATTATCTGCGAATCGTCATCGTGGCCTATAACGAGGAATTGGAGTTCTACCAGTCGTGCGGTTTCAAGAAAGCCGATGATGCGAGCCCGATGTTCATCACCAGCTTGTGGACGTGAGGGGGGAGCTTCGCCGAAGATACTCCGTCTCGGCAAAAAAAGAATGAATTCATTTTGTTCTGCTCTCATTTTTTATTACCTTTGCACCCGAATTAAGAAAATGGTCCCGTAGCTTAGCTGAATAGAGCGTCAGATTCCGGTTCTGAAGGTCTTGGGTTTGAATCCCAACGGGATCACATACAAATAAATGGACTCCAACGAGAACTTGTTTTCAGTTGGAGCCCATTTTGTTTGGATGTCAGATCAGCCCGTGGCAGGGGCTGGGATGGACGAAGTCAATTCCAACGGGATCAACCCAACCTCTCCCTCACATACTTCACACTCGCCACATACTCCTCATCGGTGGTGAGGTGCTCGATGATCAAGGGCATGTGGGGATTCTCGGCGGTGGCTAATTGGGCGTATAGCTCCAGGTTCAAGGTGCCCTCGCCACAGGCGCATTCCTGTAGCTGGAAGGTGTATTCGGGCTTCAACCGGATGTCCTTTAGGTGACAGCTCACGATGGTGCCATGCAGCTTCTCGAAACACTCCATGAGAAACTCATCATTGAAGAAATACCTGCGGGGCGTGGTAATCATGTTCACCACATCGAGGTGGGTGCCGAACATCTCACGATCCACATCTTCTATTAATCGCAGATACTCGTCAGGACTGCTGGGAATCATCCAGGGCATGGACTCGATACAGAACTTGGTATGGGTGGGCTGGGCAGTATCAATGATCTGCTGAATCATGCAGACCGCCATATCCCATAGCTCGCTACTGAAGTTCTCGCGATAACCACCATCCCAACGCGGACCGTAGGGTGTGCCCACCACATTCACACAACAGTCGGCTCCGATAGCATCGGCCATACGGAGCTGACGCACGGCATAGTCAATCCAATGCTTGCGCTCATCGGGGTCGGCAGCCAGTGTGTTGCGCCATACCCCCACCTCGGCAATGGTTAGTCCGACTTGATCGGCCGCCTTCTTATATGCCATGTAAACATCCTCCCCGTCGTCACAGCAAACGGGGAAGTTCACGGTGTCGAGTCCGAGAGCCTTATGTTTCGCCGCCCACTCCTCAGGGGAACGATGTTCCAACGATGATGAAATACCCAGATACATTAGAAGTTCCTCCTGTGAATAACCGTGGAATCCATCTTATCCAACGCAGGGATGCCTGTACGAGCCATGATACCAGCCAGTTCGGCGGTCATCTCGTTGATGCGAATCGACACGGCATCTTCTCCTTCCTTGAGCAGCGGCATCAGATGACGACCCACCGATACGGCCTTAGCACCGAGCGCCAGACACTTGTAAGCATCCATTCCGCTTTCGATGCCGCAATCCACAAACACCGGTATTTCTCCACCAGTTACAGAAAGAATATCCGGGAGCGCCATCAGCGGCGGTACGGCATATTGGATCATGCCATGATGGTGCGACACCACCATACCTGCACAGCCAGCCTTCATACACCTCTCGGCATCGTGCGGACTGAGTACACCCTTTGCGATGAATGGTACATCGGCAGCCTGCACAAAGTCGGTCAGCTCCTCAGTGGATTTCGCCTTCATGGGGAGTCCGAACACATTATCGTACCCGCCTTCGGAATTGAAGGCATGATCGATATCCATTCCCACAGCCATACAGCCCACCTTAACCGCATGGTCGATCTTGCGGAACACCTCGCGGTTATCAGCATGCGGCTTGATGATCTTGATGGTTCTGGCCCCTGTGGCCACGATGTCCTCCAGCTCTTGGTCGCTACCCATGCCCACCCAATGCACAGCACCACTCAGGGCAGCTGCACGGGCATAGATCACCATACCGTTGCGTGCGGAGTTATGCAGATGCGACAGGGCAGCGGTCATAATCGGTGTGCGGAATACTTCGCCGAACAGCGTCATCTCGGTTGACGGGAGCTCAGCATCCATGTAACGTGTCTCGATCAGCAGAGAGTCGAAATAGTCTCTCGTGATCTTGTCGGAATTTGATGTCAGTTGCATATCATTTATTTTTTTGTGACCGCAGCATTGATCTCGTCCATCTTCTCATCACTCAGTTCGTATTTGCCGATGACGTAGATGGCCAGGACGAACAGGGCAGCGGGAATCAAGGTGACGAGCCAGAGGATACCCTGCTCAGCCAGCGGCGCCTGTACGGTTTCACCCGCCTTGAAGTCAACCCAGGCAAGCACCAGTCCGGGGATGACACCACCCAGCGCCATTCCTGCCTTCATGAAGATGCAGATGAGCGCGTTCACGATGCCCGCCACACGCTTGCCCGAAGCATATTCGCTATAGGTAACTACCTCGGGAACCAGTGCCCACATATAACCCGTGGCCACTACAAAGCCTGTGCTCTTGACGAACTGTACCGCGAAGATCAGGGGGGAGTAGGTCTTCAGAGCGGGAATGGAGCCGCAGAGGTACATCAGTAGCATGGCTGCGATGGCTATTCCGAGGAATAGACGGAACATTCCATTCTTACCGATCTTCCGTTTGATGGCAGGAACCATAGGTAGGAAGATGAATGCGGGAATGGTACCGAGCCACATAAATACCGTGGTCATGAACGGCGTGGCATGCATGTTGAAAGTCATGAAATACGAGTCGGCCGCATTACTGATGCTCATGGTGGTGAAGGCGATGATGAAGAAGAGAGACAGGATTCTGAGCGGACGGTTCCTCACCAGCTCCATCCAGAGGTCGCTCACCTTGACACTGGCGGTCTCGCTCTTGTCCATCACGATGCGCTCCTTACTCTCAAAGAAGGTGACGAGCAGCAGAATCAAACCGGTCAGGGCGAAGATGCTCATGGTGAAGAACCATGCCTGTCCTGCCTCGGGGGTGTTATAGACCGCCTCCATCTGACCCGTCTGCGGGTTCAGCACCTTCGGTGCGAAGAGAACGATGACCAGCGGGAGCGTCTTGATGATCAGTCCTGCGAGATTAGCCATGATCATGCGCACACTGGTAAGGATGGTAATCTCATCGGTGTCGCGCGTAAGCGACGTACCCAATGCTCCATAAGGCACATTGATCAGTGTGAAGCACATACTCAGTCCTACATAAGTGATATACGCATAGAGCAGCGATCCGCTGAACCCGTTCCAGAAGCACAGCATGGCGAAGGCAGCCAGAGGGATTCCACCGAACAGCAGCCACGAGCGGTATTTGCCCCAGCGCGGGTGCGACTTATCCACCATCGCCCCCACCATCGGGTCCCATATCACGTCGATGATACGCACCACAAGGAACATCACGGCCACCACCGCCGAATCCAATCCAAAGACGTTGTTATAGTAGAACAGTAGCCAGATGCTGACTGTCTGATAGATCAGGTTCTGGGCCAGATCGCCCGAACAGAACCCGATGCGTTCCCTCCACGAGAGTTTGTAATATCCGTTAATAGCACTTTCCATGAGTCTCATAGCTTCTTAATTGACACCGCAAAGATAAGCATAAAATGATAAATTTTTACATATTTGCAAGAAAAACTGATGGATTCGTGTGCAAATCCATACTTTTTCGCACAAAAGACGACGATTATTCCATCTTTTTATTTATCTTTGCCGTCAAATTGGCAAAACCAACTGAGCAAAACAGTGTGACATCAATCATTAAAACTTAAAGATATGGCTTATCAAGAAACAACAACTCGGAGCTATGGCCAACGTGTGGGTAGCTCGTTCAAAGGAATCGGAGGTGGCTTCATCCTCTTCTGTATCGGTACCGCATTATTGTGGTGGAACGAAGGTAGGGCGGTGAAGACCGACAAGATGCTTAACGAAGCGGAGAAAGTGGCCGTGGAGATGGAGAGCGTGAACAAGATCAACCCGGAATACGACGGTGAGCTGATTCATGCCTCGGCAGTGGCTACCACGCAGGATTCACTGGTAGATAAGGAATACGGACTCGGTGAGCGTGCCATCGGATTGCAGCGTACCGTGGAGTACTACCAGTGGGTGGAGCATGCTTCGAGTGAGAGTCATGACAAGCTGGGCGGTAAGCAGGAAACCGTTACCACCTATACCTATACCTTGGAGTGGGTGAGCCGACCGGTGCAGTCGTCTACCTTCCACGATCCTGCTTACCAGCAGAAGAACTACGTGCTGACAACAGCCGAGAACAATACACTATGGGCCGAGAATGTAACCTTCGGCGCCTATAAGCTCAATGAGAGTCAGATACACAGCATCCGTTCCATGGAACCTGTGGTGGTGAATCTGGCCGACAACCAGCTGAAGGCATGGGACAAGGCCTGCAGGGACATCCACGTACGCTATAACGGACCGTTACCCGTAGCTGCCCAGCAGGTGGCACAGAACGTGGTGAACACCGTGGCTGCTGATTCCACCTTGGCTGAGATTCCCGATTCGGTAAAGACCATCGTGCCCGACAGCGTGCCGCAGGAGAACAAGAAAGACTACGACTTTGTGCATCAGGCAGGTAACGTACTGTATTTCGGACAGTCGCCTACCAGTCCGCAGGTGGGTGATGTACGTATCACCTTCGAGAAGGTGGTTCCCGCTATGATCACCATCATGGCCAAGGTAAGCGGCGATACGTTCAAGTCGTATAAGGCCAAGAACGGTAAGACCTTCTCGGTGGTGCGCATGGGTAAGCAGGACATGGACGAGATCTTCGAGAGCGAGCATTCGCAGAACCATCTCTTCCTTTGGGTTCTTCGTATCTTAGGCGTGATCCTCGTGATCACTGGTCTGAAGGGTATCTTCGATATTCTCTCAACCGTCCTCAAGGTGGTGCCCTTCGTGGCCAACATCGTGGGCTGGGGTGTTGGTGTGGTATGTACGGTGGTCGGCATTGTATGGTCGCTCATCATCATTGCCATTGCCTGGCTGTTCTACCGTCCGATTATCGGCATCATCCTCCTGGCCATCGCAGCCTTCCTCATCTGGGTATTCGCCTTCAAGGGTAAGGACAAACTGAAGGAGCTGGCTCGGAAGAGAGACTTGCAACCGGAAACACAGCAGGTATAGAATCAAATTTCGCATGTGTATGCGAAACTTTTAGAAGCAAGAGGTAAGAAGCAAGAGAATAGTGCTCTTGCTTCTTGCTTCTTGTCGTTTTGTCTATATTTTGTCTATTTTTGCTTGCAAAATGCGAGAAAAATATAAAAATTCTCTTGCATTTTAATATTTTCTTCTTACCTTTGCAGGCAGTTTTGACAAAAATACAGATAAAAGACGACAATGAGTAAGATTATGAAGCCCATCGACTATGAGTCTGTGCTTGATATGCGACAGACCGAGCAGGGCATTAAACTGATTAAGGAATTCTTCCAGCAGAACCTCAGTACGGAGCTTCGTCTGCGCCGTGTAACCGCACCGCTTTTCGTGCTCCAAGGACTGGGTATCAACGACGATCTGAACGGTGTGGAGCGTCCTGTTACCTTCCCCATCAAGGATCTGGGTGATGCCAAGGCAGAGGTGGTGCATTCGCTGGCGAAATGGAAGCGACTCACCTTGGCTGAGTATCATGTGGAGCCGGGGTATGGCGTCTATACCGACATGAATGCCATCCGTGCCGACGAGGAGCTGGATAACCTTCACTCATTGTATGTTGACCAATGGGACTGGGAGGCTGTGATTACGCGCGACCAGCGTAACCTCGACTTCCTGAAGAACATTGTACGTCGAATCTATGCCGCCATCCTCCGTACGGAGTTTCTGGTGTGCGAACGCTATTGTAAGCTGAATCCCTTCCTGCCGCAGGAGATCCATTTCATACACAGTGAGGACCTGCTGGCGATGTATCCCGATAAGAGCGTCAAGGAACGCGAAGACCTGATTGCGAAGAAGTACGGAGCGGTGTTCATCATCGGTATCGGCGGTAAGCTGGCCAACGGAGAACCCCACGACGGTCGTGCTCCCGACTATGACGACTGGACCACAGAGTGCGGTGATGGCAAGAAGGGCTTGAATGGTGATATCCTGATTTGGTATCCTGTGTTGGGTCGTGCTGTGGAACTGTCGTCCATGGGTATTCGTGTGGATCAGGAGAGTCTGGTCCGCCAGCTGGAGATTACAGGTAAGCAGGATCGTGCCCAGCTGTATTTCCATCAGAAACTTCTTAATGGCGAACTGCCCCTCAGCGTGGGCGGCGGTATCGGTCAGAGTCGTCTGTGTATGGTACTCCTCCAGAAAGCCCATCTCGGTGAGATCCAGGCCAGTATATGGCCGGATGAGATGCGCAAGGAATGTCATGAGTTAGGTATGACGCTGATTTAAGGTTGCTTATACCAGCTCCAGCTCCAGCTTTCCGAGCAAGTGTTCCAATGCGGGGTGTTTAACCCGCATCTCTTCCAGCATTTCGCGGTTATTCAGAATCTTCTTCACCTCATCGGGCTTGGCCAGACGGAGGTGAAGGGTTATATCGTTGTTATGGAGATTCGTGACGAGGGTGTTACGGATGCGTTTCTGGATGGTTTTCATCTGATCGAGCAGAATCTCGTTGTCGATCACCACCTCGATATGGGGAAATTCGGTAATGACCGGTGTCATGTTCTTCATGCGCGTAGCCATGGCCGTCATCTGCTGCGGCATACGGTTACACATGGCCGTCCATTGCATCAACAGCATATTCTCGTCGAACACCCGTTGTTCACCCGTCTGCGCCTCCTCTTCATTCTCTTTCTGGAAAGCAGGTTTCTCCCCGCTCTTACTCAAGTTGGCGAAGGTCATACCTATCGAGTCGATACGCACGCGTGGCTGGGGTTTGGGGGTTGCTGGTGCTGCAGGAGTAGTATCAGCAGGTTGAACGACGGGCGCTGTGGGCTCTTCGTTCTTTTTCTGGGAACGTTCGGTGCCACCCTGTGGAGCAACCTTGACTTGAACGTTCTTGACAAGTTTCTTGAACAGGGATTTTAATCGCTTAGGGCTGCGCCCCGCCGAAGGCGTATCATCCTCCTGCGTGATCTGCGCCACCTGAATCAGTGTCAGCTCCACCAGCAGTCGTTTATTACTGCTCTGGCGGTAGTTCACATCACAGTCGTTCATAATCTTCAGCGCCTTATACAGGAACGAAGGTGGGCATTTCTTAGCCTGCTCGCGGTATTGGTCGCGTTGGCGCTGACTCACCTCCAGCAACGGGATGGTCTGCTCATCTTTCGCCATCAGTACGTTACGCACATGCGCAGCCAGTCCGCTGATGAGATGACCGCCATCGAAGCCGTTGTTGATGACATTGTTCAGCAGGACCATGATATCCGCCACCTTGTTCTCCAACGCCAGGTTGATGATGTTGAAGTAGTTCTCCGTGTCGAGCACATTCAGGTCGTCTATCACCTTCTGGTACGTGATGTTCCCCTGACAGAAAGATGCCACCTGGTCGAATACCGACAGCGCGTCGCGCATACCACCATCAGCCTTCTCGGCAATGATGTTCAGCGCCTCCTCCTCGTAGGTGATTCCCTCTTTCTCGGCCACCATCTTGAGATGATTCACGATATTGGGAACGGTCATGCGCTCGAAGTCGTATATCTGGCACCTACTGATAATCGTGGGCAGGATCTTGTGCTTCTCGGTAGTGGCGAGGATGAAGATAACATGTGCTGGCGGCTCCTCCAAGGTCTTGAGGAAGGCATTGAAGGCAGCCGTGGAAAGCATGTGTACCTCGTCGATGATGAACACCTTGTACTTACCGATCTGCGGCGGGATGCGCGTCTGCTCCATCAACACCTTGATGTTCTCCACGGAGTTGTTCGAGGCAGCATCCAGCTCGAAGATGTTATACGACCGCTGTTCGTTGAAGGCCTTGCAACTCTCACAGTGGTTGCATGCTTCCCCCTCTTCGGTGGGCGTCTCACAGTTGATGGCCTTGGCGAAGATGCGTGCGCAGGTGGTTTTTCCCACGCCTCGCGGTCCGCAGAAAAGGTAGGCATGTGCCAGCTTTCCGCTCTTCACCGCATTCTTCAGCGTGGTGGTCAGTGCCTCCTGTCCCACCACCGAATCGAAGGTCATCGGCCGGTATTTGCGTGCTGATACAATATATTCTTCCATAATTATTGAAAAGTTTCGTGCAAAGATAGTAATTTTTCAATAAATATTGCTATCTTTGCGCTCAAATAATATAAATATGAGTAAATCAAATCCTGTCTATGCCTTTCTCAGTCACAACAAATATTGGATTGTGCTGATTGTCGGTGTCCTGATTGTGGGTGTGCTCGATGAGAACAGCTTTTATCAGCGTGTGAAGTACGACCTGCAGATTGAGGAGCTGAAGACGAAAATCGCGGAGTACAATGCGCAGTATGAGCGTGATGAGGCTCAGTTGCGCGAGTTGCGCCGCAATCCTAAGGCCATCACGAAGATTGCCCGCGAGCGCTATTTCATGAAGGCCGACGATGAGGATATCTTCGTACTGAGTGATGATTTACAACCGGTAAAGGAGGAAGGTGATGAGACAGCTGAATAGGTTCCAGAACATCTTGTTCCTGATAGGCGGTGCCATGATGGTCATCGGTGCCGGCTTCTATGTGTTCGGATTCAGTCATCCCGCCTCCTGGGTTTTCCTTGTAGGCGCCCTGCTGTTTTCTTCCATGCAGATACTCCAGGCATACAATGGCGACAGCTTCGTGATCCGTCGTCTGCGCCGCATCATGATCTTCGCCGATATCCTGTTCATCCTGGCAGGGTTGCTCATGGTGGAGAATGCCTACAATTTCCTGTTGCCGTTTTTCCAGAACCATATCACCAATGGTCTGAACGCATACATTATTTATATCATGGGAAAATGGGTGGTGCTGTTGCTGGTTGCTGCCATTCTTGAGGTATATACCACGCACCGAATTAGTCATGAATTGGAAAAAGAGGCAAAAAAACCCTAAAAGTATGCTCATTTGTTTTAAATAGCATGAAAATTTTTCCATACTTCAAGATTACATTGTACTTTTGCAGAGTCTTCGTGCCGGTAGACAAACCGACATAAGCTGTTATACGAGTTTTTTATGAATAAAATCATCTACGCACTACTGACATTGGCCGCGCTTACATCGTGTGCTAACAGTTACAATATCCAAGGCTCTTCCGACGTGCAGATGCTCGACGGACGAATGCTCTATCTGAAGGTTTTCAAGAACAGTGACCTGAAGAATGTGGATTCGTGCGATGTTGTTCATGGAAAATTCCAGTTCACCGGAACGGTTGACAGCACCAGAATGGCCACGCTGTTCATGGATGATGAGAGCATCATGCCCGTGGTGATTGAGCGTGGCGAGATCTTGATCAAGATCGACAACTCAGAGCAGAAAGTAAGCGGTACGCCGCTGAACGATAAGCTGACGGCTTTCCTCGAGGAATACAACCAGCTGCAGAGAAAGATGGAAGACTTAGGTCATAAGCAGAGTCAGGCCATCATGGACGGCGAGGACGAGAACGTAACCAATGCGCGTCTGAACGAGGAGGCTGCAAGGATTGCTGATGAGGAGGATAAGCTCGTTACCGGCTTCATCGAAGAGAACTTTGACAATGTGTTAGGACCGGGTGTGTTCTTCATGCTGACGGCAGCCGACCGTACTCCGCTGCTCTCCCCATGGGTGGAGGCGTTGATGAGTAAGGCCACTGATAACTTCAAGAACGATGCGTATGTGAAGACCTATTACGAGACAGCCAAGCAGAACGAGGCCATCATGAATGGTATGGCCGAACCGTCAGGCGCTCCGCAGACGGCTCCGCAAGCACCGCTGCCGCAGACTCCTACACCCAATCAGCTGGCACAGCCAACGGATTCAGCGCAATAAATACCGAATAGCATTGAAAACACTGATATCCCACGCAACCATCGTCAACGAAGGACGTTCCTTTCAAGGTTCTCTGATTATTGAGGACGATCGTATTGCGGACATCATTGAGAAACCATCAGCACCCCAGGGGCAGTTCGACCAGACGGTTGATGCCACGGGGTGTTTTGTTTTTCCGGGCGTCATCGACGACCATGTGCATTTCCGTGAGCCAGGACTCACGCAGAAGGCCGATATCGAGAGCGAGAGTAGGGCGGCAGCCTTCGGGGGCGTCACCTCCTATTTCGATATGCCCAATACCGTTCCTCAGACCACCTCTTTGGAAACACTCAACGAGAAGTTCCTGCTGGCACAGCGAAGCAGTCATGTAAACTACAGCTTCTTCTTCGGCGCCACCAATGGAAATGCTCATCTCTTCCCCCAGTTGGATATCCACCGCATCCCTGGCATCAAGTTGTTCATGGGTAGCAGCACAGGGAATATGCTGGTTGACAAGAAAGCGGCGCTGGAAGAGATCTTCCGTACCTCACCGCTGCCCATCATGGCACACTGCGAGGATACGAGTATCATCAACAGGAACATGACGGAAGCAAAGGCGCGCTATGGCGACGATCCTGCCGTGATTCATCATCCGGAAATACGTAGCGAGGAGGCTTGTTACGAGAGTTCGCGCCTGGCCGTGGAGCTGGCCAGGAAATACCATGCCCGTCTGCACATCGCCCATCTCACTACCGCCAAAGAACTTGAACTCCTAAAGAAAGTTCAAAGTGCAGAGTTCATAGTTCATAGTTATGTTACCGCGGAGGCGACGGTGAGTCATCTGTATTTCTGCGACGAGGATTATGGAACGTTGGGTGCATTGATCAAGTGCAACCCGGCCATTAAGACCAAAGTCGACCGTGCCGCCTTGCGACAGGCATTGACTGACGGTCGTATAGCCGTTATCGGCACCGATCATGCGCCGCATCAGTTAAGCGACAAGCAGGGTGGGGCAGCCAAGGCCACATCGGGCATGCCGATGATTCAGTTCTCGCTGGTCACCATGTTGGAACTGGTGGACGCAGGTGTCCTGTCTGTTGAACGATTGGTGGAGCTGATGTGCCATCATCCTGCGCAGTTGTTTGATGTCCGCGAACGCGGGTTCATCAGGAAAGGATATAAGGCCGACATCGTTATTGTCAGTCCTCATGCTCCCTGGACCGTCACGAAGGATATTATCCAGAGCAAGTGCCAATGGAGTCCGATGCTCGGGCACACCTACCGCTGGCAGGTGCAGCATACCTTCTGTAACGGTCATCACCTGTACAACCAAGGAGTCTTTGATGCCCATTATCACGGCGAGGAACTGTCATTCAGATGATACAACAAATCACATACGATATCAGTACGTTGGTTCCCTATGTGAACTGGATCTACTTCTACTATGCCTGGGGCGTAGGGAATCAGGGGAGCGTGGAGCGCGAGAAGCTGCGCCAGGAGGCCGACCAGCGTCTGTCGTACCTCGACGGTAAGTATCACACCCATGCTGTCTTCGGTCTCTTCGAGGCGAACAGCGATGGCGATGATGTGGTGGTATGGCGTGAAGGAAAAGATCATCACGATGCTTCCATGCGTATTCCCTTCCTGCGCCAGCAGCACCCTGTAGGGAGCGAAGAACTGAATCTGTGCCTGTCGGATTTCATCCGTCCGTTATCATCAGGACAAAAAGATACCATCGGCGTCTTTGCCACCACCGTTGATCATGCCTTGGAGACCGATACCGAAGACGATCCCTTCTCGAGGATGATGGCCCAGACATTGGCCGACCGACTCGCTGAGGCTACGGCCGAGCGTATGCACGAAGAGGTGCGCAAGCACTACTGGGGTTATGCGCCCGATGAGCACCTTTCCATGCAGCAGCTGCATGTGGAGGCCTTCCAGGGCATCCGTCCTGCCATCGGCTATCCCTCACTTCCCGACACCAGTATCAACTTCATTATATCCGACCTGATTGGCATGAAGGACATCGGTATTCGTCTCACCGAGAGTGGGATGATGATGCCCCATGCATCGGTCAGCGGCTTCATGATAGCCCATCCCCAGGCGCGTTACTTCAACTTAGGTAAGATAGGGGAGGATCAGTTGCACGACTATTCCCTGCGGCGCGGCATTCCCGTAGAGCTGGCCCGTCGTTTCCTTGCCTCCCACCTGTAATTTCCAATTTTCAACTTTCAATTTTCAATTCGCATATGATCGCCCGAATCCTCATCCCCCTGATCCTTCTCATCACCCTCCCCGTGATTTACATTCACCGTCATTACCTGAATCGGCGCAAGCATCATCAGGTATTGTGGAAAACCCTGATATGGATACCCGCCGCCCTCATGGCGGTCTATACCTTGGGCCTGTCGGCAGGTGATGATTTTGCCCCAGTGGATATGAATATCCTGTACTTCTATCTGTTCCTGTTGGGTGTTATTGTCGCCCCCCTGGTCGTGTTCGCCATATGCAGTGTCGTCGGACTCCTGTTCTGTAAGCTGTTGCACAAACGACAGAACTGGGGAAACCTCGTGGGTTTCTGCTTGGCGCTCGTCACGCTGTTCATTGCTGTCTATGGCTTCACCATTGGCTATAACAAGACCGAGGTGAACGAGCAGGAGTTCGTATGTAAGGATCTGCCCGCATCGTTCGACGGCTACCGCATCGTACTCTTCAGCGATCTCCATGTAGGCTCTTACCTTGGAGGACGTGAGAAGGTACTGGAGAAGAACATCCGGATGATTAACGAGCAGCAGGGCGATATGGTTGTCTTTGTGGGCGATCTTCAGAACCTGCAGCCCTCAGAACTTGATCCGGTACAGTCGTTGCTCTCCACCATCAAGGCCAAGGACGGGGTGTATTCCGTCATGGGCAACCACGACTACCCCAATTACATCAAGGCCGACTTTGCCACAGAGGCGTTGAACGAGAATCTGATCAAGAGTAAGCAACGCAGTATGGGATGGGATGTGCTGCTGAACGAGAATAGGGTGGTGCGTAGAGGAGCCGACTCCATCGTGGTGATGGGTATAGATGATAACACATTGGGCTTTACAGGCAAATATACAAGGCGCAGCGATTTGCCCAAAGCACAGCAAGGGGTGAAAGACAATGCCTTTGCGGTGGCGCTGCTGCATAACCCAGAACTCTGGGCTACCGAGCTCGTACCCGATCTGAAGGCGCAGCTCACCCTCTGCGGTCATACCCATGGCGGTCAGTTCAAGCTCTTCGGGTGGACACCTGTCTCACTGAAAACCGACTATGTGGCCGGTTGGTATGAGAAGAGCGGACGTTCGATGTTCGTCTCCTCCGGTCTGGGCGCCCTCATTCCCTTCCGATTCGGTATGTCGGGAGAGATTGTGGTACTGACGTTAAGAAAGGGGAAATAAACGATCTTATTGATCAGGGTTCTCCACGTATCCTTGATACTCAGGAACCAGTCCCGACATCACCTTCTCGTAACTCTCGTCCATCATGCGCTTGATGTTCTCCGGTCCTTTACTCTCAGGATAGATAGGTGCATGAATGGTCAGCGTGAGCGGATGCCAGGAGATGAAACGGTAGTCACGCATCCTCGGCATCACATCAAAGCAGCCGTTGATGGTCATGGGAACCACTGGCAGCTGCAAATCATCAGCCAGCATAAAGGCACCACGACGGAACACACCCATATGACCGGTAAACGTGCGGGCTCCTTCAGGGAATACCGAAAGCGACATTCCCCCTTGTAATATCTTCCGCGCTTCATCGTAGGTCTTCTTGATCTTACTCGGTCCTCTCTTGTCCACGAAGATCTGATGCGAGCGGGCGCAGGCAAAACCAATAAACGGCATCTTCCGCAGCTGGTGCTTCATCATCCACTTGAACTGTCGTCCCAGATGACCGAATATCAGGAAGATGTCGAACATACTTTGGTGGTTACTCACAAAGACATACGATTCCCCCTCTTTCAGGTTCTCCCTACCTTCCACCTTCACCGGCAGCAGGAACAGCTTCAGCGATAGCCATCCCCACGCCTTACCGGGGTAGTAGCCAAACCAATGACCGCCTCCCAAGCTGCAGCCCACCACCACAGTGAGCGATATAATAATGGTCCACACGATAAACAGTGGAACGGCAATAAACAACTGGTAAAGGCGATATAAGTATTTCATAACAGTGTTCATAGTTCAAAGTTCATAGTTCATAATCATCGTAAGCGAAGTGGCAGAGCCGAGCGTAATTTTCAATTTTCAATTCTCAATTTTCAATTATCTGGCAAGGCCGGATACTTCCTCGTCCATCCGTCCCACCTTAGGCGCATCACGCCGAAGAAGGCCTCGCCGAAGATGCCGCCCGACATCTTGGACACCCCTTCGCGACGGTTCACGAAGATAACCGGCACCTCCTTGATCTTGAAGCCGATCTTGTAGGCCGTGTACTTCATCTCGATCTGGAAGCCGTAACCCTTGAAACGTATCTTGTCGAGCTCGATAGTCTCCAGTACGCGCCGTTTGTAGCATTTGAATCCCGCGGTGGTATCATGAACCTTGAATCCGGTCACGAACCTGACATATTTCGAGGCGAAGTAGCTCATCAGCACCCTGCCGATGGGCCAGTTCACCACGTTCACACCACTCACATAGCGTGAGCCGATGGCCAGGTCGTTCCCCTCATCTGCGCAGGCAGCATACAGTCGGGGCAGGTCGTTCGGGTCATGACTGAAGTCGGCATCCATCTCGAAGATATAGTCGTAGGTATGTTCCAACGCCCATTTGAAGCCCATGATATACGCAGTACCCAGCCCCTGCTTCCCGCTGCGTTCCAAGAGGAACAAACGGTCGGCAAACTCCTCTGCCATCAGTCGTTTCACGATAGCTGCCGTACCGTCGGGCGAACCATCGTCAATAACCAGTATATGGAAACACTTCTCCAGACCGAATACGGCCCGGATAATCTTCTCGATGTTCTCCTTCTCGTTATACGTCGGAATGATGACAATACTGTCGCTTGCGTTCATGACTACCTCTGATGAATGATAGTGCAAAGATAATGGTTTCTTTTGAAGTCACCAAATGTTTCCGCAGTTTTGTTCGCACTTAATGAGCTCCCTGTTCATCATGCTTGGGAACCCGCGCTATACAGTCGTGCGGCAAGGGCCCCGCTGATGTTATGCCACACGCTGAAGATGGCACCGGGAATGGTGGCAAGGGGGTAAGCGGCGAAGTGGAGTACCGCCAGACTGGAGGCCAGTCCTGAGTTCTGCATGCCCACCTCGATGCTCAGGGCGATGCGTTTCTCGCGTTTCAGACTCAGTAACCGTCCGATGCTGTAGCCAATGGCCAGTCCGCTGAGGTTATGGAGCATCACCACCAGGATCACAATCATTCCGCCCGCCATGAGCTTGTCGGCCGTATGCGAAACAACGATACCCACCACCATGGTAATCATCAGTGTGGAGAAGGCAGGCAGATAAGGCACCACCTTTCGGGTAGTCTGCGGAAGGTAGCGCTGACAAAGCAGTCCGCCGATAATCGGTGCGATCACCACATAGAGAATGCTCAGCAGCATCCCCACGGTATCCACCTCCACCATCGTTCCTGCCAACAGCCATACCAACAGGGGTGTCAGCAGCGGCGCGAGAATCGTACTGGTGGCTGTCATACCCACGCTCAGGGCCAGGTCGCCGCGGGCCAGGAAGGTAATCACGTTAGAGGCCGTACCGCCAGGGCAGCATCCCACGAGAATCACACCTAATGCCAACTCCTTGGGAAGATTAAACGCCCATGCCAGCATCCAGGCCATGAGGGGCATCACCGTGAACTGAGCCAGACAGCCTATCAACACGTCTTTCGGTCGGCTGAACACGACGCGGAAATCCTTTGCCGACAGCGTCAGACCCATACCAAACATAATCAGTCCGAGGAGTGGATTGATCACCCACGTAGGAATGGCCCCTATCGGGGCAGGCACCAGGAACGAGAATACCGCCATCAGCAGCACCAGCACGCCCATCCAACGGGAAATAAAATCACATATCGCTTTCATCTATTAATCACGACTTTGAACGTTGTTCGAGCTCGTTCACGCTCGGAAGTGCAAGCAAACTTGCACTTCACTCACTTAATCACGACCTTGGTACCATTAACGATGTAGATACCGCTGGGCAGCTGCGGTTGCCCAGTGCCCTGCCAGACGAGCTGACCGGTGGTGGTATAGACTCGTGTCGGCGCATCCGTCTCAAACGCATCGGGCTCTTCAATGCTAGTAGCCACTGTATTGACGTTCTTGGCATTGATAACTACTTCATTTCGTGTCACTGGCAGATTGGTAGCCTTGTAGCAGATGCAATTCTTACTTGCGTAGTAATACATGTCAGCGGGAAGTGCGACACCATCCAGTTGGGGAGCTGTGTTGCAGGCCAATGACTTCCCGCTTTCACTGGAAGCATTTGCTCTCAGTTCTGTCCCCGAAGTCATGACAAGTTTATTGGCACTGACGCCTAAGAGTTTTCCTGACCCCATGAAACTGGCACTTCCTGTAATCTTAAATGTACCTCCTACCTGTATGCCATTATCATCACCTGTGTCAACATTTATCGATCCCGTTCCGGTCACCGTCAGATTCTTTGTGGTGAAAAGGCTTTTACCAGTAGCCCTCATAAAACTGGTACCAGTCAAGTTCAAGATCAACTCATCAAGCGAGGTACTAATGAAATAATCATCCAGAGTTCCTCCAGGTAATATCTTTAGATTGTTTATCAGCAACTTGTTAGGTGGAGAGAACGTGATGCTGCCTTCGGCAGAATTGCTATTCAATATCGATTTGATACGATCACAGTTCAATTCCGTAATCTGTGTTCCGTTCATCCAAAGTGGATATCTGATTAATTGTCTGGCTTTTACGGTAGTGGCTACTATAGGTATAGGTTGACCTGTGGAAAAATCATACGAATAAATGCTGTTATTGAGCTTGACTCCATCGGTTGGAGTGGTGATGTAACAGTTGCCGTTAGGGTCGAAACCATTGTTTTGTACATAGATAGCCTCTTTGCCTCCCGAAATGTCGAGTGTGCTGTTGCTTACATAAATCTTACTGTTGCCTTGTCCCTCTAGTCCATCGCCGCCGCCTCTGGCATTCAGTGTTATATTGTCAATGATCATATCGGAATTATCAACGTAGATAGCGTCACCATTTTCACTAGAGACACTCAAAGATCCACCACCATAAATGGAACATTTGGCATACGACTCAATTCCATTTAATCCATTATCAATGCTATATCCAATGTAGTGGGTACCTCCAGAGGTGTTGATAAGCAAACCGTCTATCTCGTTATGTATCGGGGGGAACTTAAAATATCTCGAAAGCAACCGGATGGTATTTACCATCGTCAGTGTTTTTGACGATGGTGTATAATAAAGATACGTTACGTCATTCATGACGCTATTGACTTCCAACTGCCAGATACTATTGTAGTTCAAACTGTTCAATTGTACGCCACAGATCCATAAACCGTAGGCAGTGCCTGGTTTGATGGTGAGGTTTCCTTTGAGCGGAGTACCATTTGTGTTGTAAAGAAGGGCGGGTTCAGAGGGAGAATATTCAGGCAAACAAGAGCCATCTTTTTTAACAAGAACCGCTTTCAACGGACTGGCTATGACGCTGTTGTTTAATACCACAGGTACATCAGATACTACATTATCGCTAGAGCCATTAACCGTCAGCGTGGAGTTGTCTATTGTTAATTGTGCCGGATTATTATTCCTCTTTGAAATGGTTGCATTGCCAGAAAACGTGTTTTTAAAGCTCACGTCAGCACCTTCTTCTATGGTCAGTTTACCAGCCAATAATAAATTAGTATTGAATGACCATGTTCCGCGGGCCATAACGATGTTCGGTAAGCTGCCATCTGACTTGTTTTGTATTAACAGGGAATACAAAGAACCTGTAACGGTTACCTTTCCATTGCTATTAATCGCCATGCGCGTGTTGCCTTCCAATAAAATTCCACATTCAGCCTCAATGGTATTCTCGCCGTTGAAAAGTATGGTCAGACCATCCACGGTACTAGAGATTCCTGTAGAGTTTGTGTTTTTGATTTTCGCATCATTGAGCACCAGTTTCTTTGCTGTGTAATAGTAACTGTAAGTTCCTCCATCCAAGCCGCTTCGAGCGTCAATCGTGTTTTTGTTTAGGTTGACCGTCACACCGCCAACCTTCAGTAATTGTGCCTGCGCCGACAAACCGATAGTCATCAGCATCAGAATGAATAATACTCTCTTCATAGTCTTTATGTTATTAGTTATTTTTCCCTTACCCGCTGCAAATATAATAAATATACGTGAAACGACCAAGAGAACAGCAACAAATCTATCTAAGGGCCGGAGTGTTGGAAGGACGTCATTAAGTGGAGAAATGCAAAAGTGATTTGGAAGTTTCAAAATAAAAGCATATCTTTGCATCGGTTTTAATACTTCTAGTTACTAACTAATCTATAAATGACAAAATGAAAGAAAACAAAAAGGATTACTCAAGACCTATGATAAAGGTACTTGAGTTTGACATGCAGTTCCAGTTGTTGACTGATTCAGGGACTGCTGACCCTTTAATCCCTGAAGATATTTAGGGCTAACAGTTAAGCACTTGGGACTTTCTGAATTGAAGCTTAAAAGCCTCTTGTAACCAAAGAAATAGCCGGAAGTAAATTCTCCGGCTATTTCTTAGTACCCCTCCTCTTGGGAGGGGCTAGGGGTAGGCTTCCCTTATGGAGGGGCTAGGGGTGGCTTCTCTTTTTCCCGTTTTGAATATACACTCCCTTCTTCGCCGGCATTCCATTGAGCTTCCTACCATCAATCGTGTACCACTCATTACTTTGAACCTGTGACTTATCACTTGTCACTTATCCGTGTTCGCTTTAGTCCTGAAAGAAATTAGAATAATTAGAATAATTATCCCAGAAATACCATTCTTTCCCGTTTTACATTAAAGATTAAACATTAAACGTTGTACATTAAAGATTCGTAGTCATTATATGATTAATTATATGACTAATTACATGGTAATTACATGTAAACAAAAAAACGGGAATTTGCTGGTATTGAAAACATATAATTACCACGAATTATCCATTAATTTTTGTCCTTTTGTTCTTTGGTCTAAATAAAATTTTGTTCTTTTGTTATTATGTCTAAAAAGTTCTTCTGTCTAACCTCGTTTTTCTTTGGATTTTTTCGTTTTTCACCCAATTATTTCTTTGGATTTTTTCGATTTTCGCCAAAATATTTGTTTGGATTATTTCTTTTTCGTATATTTGCGGCATCAAATCCACATAAGACATGTATTACGAACGCATTATAGACCAGTATTTTAGCGAGTGGGCCTCACGCCCAAGTCACAAGCCCGTGTTGCTGAGAGGTGCCCGACAGGTGGGGAAATCCACAGCTGTCAAGCATCTGGGGGAGCAATTCCAGTACTTTGTTGAGATCAACTTAGAGAAACAGCCCAACTACAAGACCCTGTTCCAACCCGACCTCGACGTGAAACGCATCATACCCCAAATAGCTGCCATGTATGGTACGCCCATCATACCGGGTCAGACGCTATTGTTTATAGACGAGATTCAGGAATGCCAAGAAGCCATCATGTCCTTACGGTTCTTTAAGGAAGACTTGCCCGACTTGCATGTCGTTGCGGCAGGTTCGCTCCTGGAGTTTGTATTAGATGACATTCCCACATTCGGCGTAGGCAGAATACACTCCATGTATATGTATCCTATGACCTTCGATGAGTTCCTCTCTGCCAATGGCGAGAAACTCCTTCTGGAAGCTCGTAATCAAGCCTCGCCATCATCTCCGTTGCCAACACCTCTTCACGACAAGCTGACCAGTCTGCTGCGTACCTTTATGCTGGTGGGCGGCATGCCTGAATCTGTGGCAAAATGGGTGGAAACCCACGACTACCTTCAGTGTCAGGAAGTTCAGGACGACATCATCACGGGCTATGAAGCAGATTTCCCTAAATACAAGAAAAAGGTTGATCCGCAACTGCTAAGGATGACCATGAGGAGTGCAGCCCAGCAGGCCACCAAGAAGTTCATGTATTCCCAGGTGGCTGGCGATTATAAGACTGCCGAGGTGAAGAAAGCCCTTGAACTACTCATAAAGGCCAACATTCTCATCCCCGTAACTCACACCAATTCCAATGGTCTTCCCTTAGGCGATGGGCGCGATGAAAGCATTCGTAAGATGTTGGTATTGGACACAGGACTTATGTTAAGACTGCTGAATATGGCGATTGGCAACATCACGGAGATAACGACGCATATCCTCACTGCCACTGCATCCGATTTAGTAAACAAAGGTCCTATGGCTGAGATGCTGGCAGGACTTGAGTTGCTGCACTATCGTACCCCCAATCTTCAACATGAGCTTTTCTACTGGCTCCGTCAGGCAAGGAATGCCACAGCCGAGGTGGATTATATCCTGGCCCATGGCACCCACATCCTTCCTTTCGAAGTAAAGGCTGGAGTACAAGGCGGCATGAAAAGTCTTTGGGATTATATGAGAGAAAGGAATATTTCTCAAGCCATCCGCTGCTCATTGGAGAATTTCGGCCAGTTCGACTATACCGATGATAAGGTTGATGGTGCTATCCGTCATGTCCAGATCTTCCCGTTATACGCCATACGGGCAGTTGACAGTTCTTTGACATTAAGCACTAATGATTAAACGTTGTACATTAAAGATTAAACATTAAACATTAAACGTTGTACATTAAAGATTCGTAGTCATTATATGATTAATTATATGACTAATTACATGGTAATTACATGTAAACAAAAAAAAACGGGAATTTGCTGGTATTGAAAACATATAATTACCACGAATTATCCATTAATTTTTGTCCTTTGGTTCTTTGGTCTTTATACATTAAACAATAATTATTTGTTCTTATGTTCTTATTTCTAAAAAGTTCTTATGTCTATATTATATTGATGACAGGTACCTGACCCTTGGGCACCCTCTTTGATAATTAATCTAAAATATCTTGCCTTTGATTTGCTTTTTTCGTTTATAGTTCTTATCTTTGCAATGCAAAAGATGTAAACGAGTAGACCCGCGATGTATGGTAAAGGCGGCTCCCGAAAGGGACGTGTAGCAGTTCAAATCTGTCGCTCGTTTTCATCTTTTTATTTTTCTATAATAAGAAAGAGGAAGGGCACCCTTCCTCTTTCTCAGTCCCCCTCCCTTATGGAGGGGTCAGGGGTGGCTTTCCCTCCCTTATGGAGGGGCTAGGGGGTGGCTCCTCTTAGCAAATGCAGCTGGTGACTCCCAGGCTGGTGGCGATGGCGGTCAAGATGGCTGCTACTGTCTGAATGATGAATTTCCAAGTTTCTTTCTTCATAGTTGTGTGTTTTAATGGTTAATACTTTTTGTTTGTGGAATGTGGAGTGAGGAGTGAGGAGTGAGAATAGAACTGAGATACTGTTATCATATACTGAACCACTTGTACTTGAAGCATATCTCACTCCACATTCCACACTCCACACTCCTCGAATAACGGTTATCCGTTATTCTCACCTCCTTCCTCCTCGCTTGGAGTTTCCTCTCCGAGGGAGCGGAAGCGTGCCTTTTGGGTGAGAATCTTGGTGGCGTACTCACTCTCTTTGCTCTGGTCGCCGATGAACTTCACGCGGATGGCCTTCACGTTGTTCACATTGAAATCCTTCTCGTCGGCCACGCCAAAGGTGTTGATACTCAGGTAGAAAGTGCCCAAGCCGTCGAGCTTGATCTTGTTGCCCTCCAGGAGCAGTTCCTCGAAACACTGGATGAACTTCTCAACCACGCCCTTCACGACATCGGAGGTAAAGATCGTACCATGCTTCATCATGTGGCGGCAGAGGTCACTGGTGTTCACAGTGTCATGATAAACCAGGCGGCCATAGGTCTTGCCGTAGGCGACACTCTTGCTGTTGTTGTTCTTGTACGTCTTAAGAAGTAATCTTGCCATTGTAATTAGATTTAAAGTTAATAATTAGGGTTAACGTTTTGCTGAGCTTTGTTGTGTTAAGATCTTTCAAATCTGCGCACTATTTGTCGGATTTTCGCACCACTTTTGCTTTTGCTCTGCAAAGGTACGAACTTTTTCTGACATGGCAAAATATTTTGTCAATTATTTTCACTTTATACTGTATTTTTTTGACAAACGCACAAAGTGCCATAGTTTGTGCCAGAAAGTGCCATAGTTTGCACTGAAAAGTGCCATAGATCATCTTAACGGACCAACTTGCAAGCTGCCTCAAAAATGTTGCATGTTGCATGTTGCATGTTGCATTAAGCACCTTCCACATGTGGAGACCGAAAGGTTATATTATATATATAATATATATATTATATATTAATATAAATTATATATACTTATAATCTATATCTATTTTCTTCATCTTCACCTATTTGAACGACCTTAATGCAACATGCAACATGCAACGTGCAACAAAATTTATCTGAAAACATCGATAAACATTGAGAAAATTGATATTCGCACACTTTGCAACATTAGCATTATATCACTTTCAATTTGTAAATCCATACATAGATCTTGTGTTTTTTCATACAAGAATAGTTGACACATAAACGTGATTCTTTCCTGATTTCGTTGACGCTGCTCCTCTTAACCCTTATTTTTGTTGAACAGGCCCCGCGGAAAGCCGTTCAATCATATTTAGGGTTTGCGGTGCAAAGGTACATGCTCCTTCTTGGATTTCCAAATTCTCAAGAAAGATAAGGAGCATATCTCTATACGTCACGATGCCACCATTCCCCTGCATGTAATTCTAAAAACTCAGCATAAGTTAACCAAGTGTTATCTTCCCAGTCTGTAGAATCACCAAAAAGGTTTTTGGAGGAATCATAAACAAGCCAATGAGTGGAATATAATAATCCACCTAACCAATGTCTATACTCATGCTCATTATTAGGGTCGTTCCTTAACGCCTCGAGCATCTGCTCTGTCTTAATCCATTTCTTTTTTTCCATTGTTTTTTCGACAAAGGTCGAAGATCTTATGGAAAAAAGCAAATAAATTTGATCACTTTAGATCCATTTCAGAATCATTAGATCACTTCTTTTTATAATAAAAGGTGACAAGGGGCAGTCACGCTTACTGAAGGGAACCCAGAACAAAGTACCAAATATTCAGCTTCGCTTCTGCGGGGCTGTTGTATTTGAAGCACTACAATGGGTAGATTCTGATGAATTTGTATGGATTTTTGTTGGTTTGAGAACAAAAAAAACACCATATTATACAAACGTATTGATTTTTTTGTATATTTGCAGGTAAAATAAGCTAAATACGACGAAGAGAACAAATGATAAATCGATATTTCTACAAATCGTCATTATCGGAGTTTGCCAAGGAATCATCAGACAGCATCTTTGGCAAAATATCTCGTTGTGACGAGGGCGATAGTGTTGCTGAGCAGAAGTTTGCTTGGTCTGAAGAAATAGAGATTATGCAGCATATCTCGCAGTCATGGATGAATGAAAATGGAGAAATTATTTTCGAGTATTCCATACCTCGTCTGGGGAAACGAATAGATGTAGTATTATTATTGCGAGGCATTGTTTTTGTGATAGAATTCAAGGCTGGTAAAGATGCATACTTGCAGGCTGATATGGAGCAGGTCTTGGATTATGCACTTGACCTAAAGAATTTCCATTTAGAAAGTCACCAACGCACTATCGTTCCTATTCTTGTTGCTACTGATGCCGCACAAAGCAGCCAAAAGCTGTTCTTTTCGATTTATAATGACCAAATATATAAACCGCTTCTGTCCAATATTGATAATTTAAGCAGACTCATTGTTGATGTGGTGGGACATGAACAGGCACAGCCTTCTAATGCTAATGAATTTGCCAATTGGGCTATCAGCAGATATTCACCGACACCCACTATCATCGAAGCTGCAAGTGCATTGTATCAGAATCATTCTGTGGAGGATATCACTCGTCATGAGGCTGCAGGCGCAGCATTGGAAGACACTACACAGTTTGTATTAGATGTCATCAATCACAGTAAAGAGCATAAAGAGAAGAGCATCTGTTTCGTTACTGGGGTTCCTGGAGCTGGTAAAACATTGGTGGGATTAAATGTTGCTATTCAGCAATCCATAAAGGCAGAGAACGATCCTGAGGGCGAACGTAATTTGGCTGTGTACCTATCAGGGAATGGACCTCTTGTAAAGGTTCTGACAGCAGCATTGGCTAAAGACAAACAGAGGAGAGAACGAGAAAAGGGCAACAGATATAATATTACGGATGCCAAGCGAGAAGTATCACAGTTTATCCAGATCATCCATCGCTATCGTAGTAATATGTTGGCAAAAATCAAATTGCCAATTACGGATGGCAAACTGGAAATTGATGAAACCAAGTCTATAGCTCATCATACGGCTGGTCATGGTGAAGTTGAACATGTGGCCATTTTCGATGAAGCACAGCGTTCTTGGGATTTAGAGCATCTTGCAGGATGGCTGGCACGAGGTGGTAGTCGTGGAGGAATGAAGAAAGTGGCCAATTTCCCCATGTCAGAGGCTGAATTCTTGATATGGTCGCTCGACCTAAGAAAAGACTGGGCTGTCATTGTTTGTCTTGTTGGAGGTGGGCAGGAAATCAACACTGGCGAGGCTGGTATAGGCGAATGGATTCGTGCTGTCAATGAGACATTCCCTGAATGGAAAGTATATCTTTCGAAACACCTTACTGATAAAGAGTATGCAGAAGGTAATGTTGCTGAATTAATTAGTAATAATCCTAATGCGCAACAAGTTGATCAGCTTCATTTGGCTGTTTCTATGCGATCTTTCCGAGCAGAAAGCTTGTCTAAGTTTGTTCATTACGTCTTGGATAGAGACATAGAACAAGCGAAAGATCTCTACCAGACATTCAAGGAAAGATATCCAATCGTATTAACTAGAGATCTAAATAAAGCAAAGAGATGGCTGGAAGAAAAAGCTCGAGGTTCTGAAAGATACGGTATGGTTGTTTCCTCACAAGCTTATCGTTTGAAACCTTTGGCCATTGATGTAAGATTGCAACCCGATATAGAGAGTTGGTTCTTAGCAGACAAGATGGATGTACGTTCTTCCTTATTCTTGGAGGATGTAGCTACAGAGTTTGATATTCAGGGTTTGGAACTTGATTGGACTTGCCTTGTATGGGATGGTGATTTCCGTTATACTCCTGATGGCTGGGATCATAACGCATTTAGAGGTAGCAAGTGGCAGAAGATTCGTCAAAAAGAAGCTCAATCATACCAGCTGAATGCCTATCGCGTTTTGATGACTCGTGCTCGTCAGGGAATGATAATATGTGTTCCCCAAGGCAATCCTAATGATCACACACGGCAGCCAGAGTTATATGACGATACCTACTATTATTTAAAATCTATTGGGTTAGAGGAAATCTAAAAAGAATAATAAATGTCACTCATTTATAAAATATTAAGTATATTCCAATCCCAAGAAGCGGATTTTAAAGAATTAACTCCAGAGATAAAAGAGTTGATGGAATTTCGCAAGGAATTAATGTCTTTACAGGAAATAGACAGATATATTGCACATTCTGATTATATTCCTTTGCGCGAAAACTATTCAAAAACTTATACGTTCTTTGAAAATGCACAAAGAGCAGACACGCTGGATTTTTATTGCAAAAGGAATGCCATAGAAAGAAGTTATGTTGATAAATTCCTTTCTGAATACAACGACGTTTGTTTGAATGAAACATCTTCCATTATCTCCAAGCATAATGAGCAATACATCCAACGTCATTTGAAGGAAGATAAAGAGTATCTTGATAGTATTCTTGCTCCTGTTGACCTGAAGATAATTCTAGATGAGGAGCAAAGACGAGTAGTTCTTTCGGATGAAGATTATACACTTGTTATAGCTGGCGCTGGTGCGGGAAAGACTACTACAGTTTCTGCAAAAGTTAAATACCTTGTTGAAAAGAAAGGTATTTCTCCTGACCAAATCTTAGTAATCTCATTCACAAATAAAGCTGTTGGAGAACTTCGCAATAGAATTAATAAAGATTTAAAAATTCCATGTCCTGTTACAACATTCCATAAAACTGGTTACGCAATACTGCGTAGACAAGATGCAGAGCGTAAAATGGTGGTTGACCAAGGCTTTATGTATAACGTCATCAATAACTACCTAAAAGGGAACATCCTAGAGAATCCAGAGCTTGTTGATAAACTGATTCTTTTCTTTGGTAGTTATTTTGACGCTCCCTTCGAAGGTGAGAATTTGAACGACTTCTTCAATTACATTTCTAAGGCAGATTTCTCCACTATTCGTGGTAACATCGACGAATACGCAGAGAGAATCATAAACGAACGGACAGGCAAGTGCCAAACTATCGCTCGCGAAACTTTACGTTCATCACAAGAAGTAATTATTGCCAACTATCTGTATCGGATGGGGATAGAGTATACGTATGAAAAGCCCTATCCCTTCAATATTGCAAATTCTTATAAGGTATATACTCCAGACTTCACTATCACGCAAGGAGACAAGATTGCCTATATAGAGCATTTTGGCATCACACAAGACGGGAAGAATAACAGATACACTGGGGAACAGATAGAAAAGTATAAACAACAAGTAAACGATAAGGTTAAATTGCATAAAAAGCATTGTACCGATCTTATCTATACCTTCTCAGGATATATTGATGGCAGAGATTTATTATCACATTTAGAAGAGGAGCTAATATCTCATGGCTTTGAGTTGCAGCCTCGTTCATCTAAAGAGATATTTGAGAAGATAGTTAACACAGAGGAAAACCGCTATATTTCAAGGCTTGTTAGCTTGGTATGCACATTTATACAGAATTTCAAAACGAATGGTTATCCTGTCGAGAAATTTGGCACGTGGAATTCTACATCTAAGAATGAGCGTACCAAACTTTTCTTGACCATTTGCGAACAATGTTACCATGAATATACCAAATGTCTCAAAGAGCGAAATGCCATTGACTTTGAGGATATGATAAATGAATCCGCTCGTATATTGCGCGAAGCGGAGGAACGACAAATAGTACCAGACTTCAAATATATCATTGTTGATGAGTATCAAGATATTTCTCGTCAACGTTTTGACTTGACTAAGGAATTAAGCAAATTATGTAAAGCTAAAATTATTGCCGTTGGAGATGATTGGCAGTCTATCTATGCGTATGCTGGTTCGGACATCACATTATTTACACACTTCAAGGAAACTTTTGGTTATGGTTTAGAGTTAAGTATAACTAAGACATATCGTAATGCTCAAGAGATAATTGATATTGCAGGTGGGTTCATTCAGAAGAATACTGAGCAAATACAGAAAGCCCTTATCTCACCTAAGCATATCAATAATCCAGTTATTATCCAGACTTATACTGAGAATGTTGACCGAAAAAAGTATGAAGGTCGTGGAGGAAAATTCTTCTTGTTGGGCGAAACGGTGGAGAATATAATGAGGGAAATTCTTACAGAGAATCCCCAATCATCCATATTATTGTTAGGACGTTATGGTTTTGACGGCTTCAATCTTACTAAATCAGCAGACTTCGTTTATTGGGAAAAGACAGGAAATGTAACATCCAAAACATTTGCAGATATTGAATTGGAGTTTATGACTGTGCATCGTGCCAAGGGTCTAGGTTATGACAATGTAATTATTATCAATGCTATAGATTCTACATATGGCTTCCCTTCTAAAATTCAAGATGACCCCATCCTGCATTATGTCGTAAAGATAGACCGTTCTATCGAATATGCAGAAGAACGTCGACTTTTCTATGTCGCTTTGACGCGAACTAAGAATCGGGTCTATATTGTAACGCCACAACAGCGCCCCTCGGAATTCGTGCGTGAGTTGGTGAAAGATTATCCCAATGTAACTTTACGAGGTCAGTTAGATGAGGCTCGGAAAAACACAGGAAACATTATACATTGCCCTGTTTGTGGTTATCCATTGCAATTGAGATACAAAAAAGCATATGGGCTGAAACTATGGGTTTGTTCCAACGAACCAGAGATTTGTGATTACTTGACGAATGAGATTACTGGCAATGATATGTCTATTATAAAGTGCGACCAATGTAAAGACGGATATTTGATAGTAAAACAAGGGAAGCAAACTAAAGATGGAGAAAAACATTACTTTCTTGGTTGCACCAACTATACGCAAGACGGAAAAGGTTGTAATCGTATGATGACCTATAGAGAATATCGAACGTTAAAACTTGGTTAATATAACAAATACTCAATTGAACACGATACTTTATATTCTTTTCATCCTTGCCTTCATCGTTCACGATGGAGAGGAGATTGCTGTGGTGCATAAATGGGTGATGACGCATGGCAATGACTTGTGTGAGAAGCTTCCAATGTTACGTCGTGTGTTCAACTATTTACGGAAATTGAATACTAAAGCCTTCGCCATTGCAGCATTTGAAGAACTCATCGTGTTAATAGGAATCTCGGTGTATGCGTATATTGGAGGCCCGTATGCCATAGAACTATGGTCGGCAGCCTTCATGGTATTCTCTCTTCATCTCATTGTACATATTGGACAGGCAATCGTTGTGAGAGGATATGTTCCAGGACTCGTGACATCTGTTCTGCTCTTGCCTTTCGCTTTCCTCGTAATGCAACGCATCTGTACAACGATCAACGCGTCTCAACTGGTGATATGGACTGTAGTTGGTGTAATCTTTATGGTGGCTAACTTGCTATTTGCACATTGGTTGGGATTTAGACATACGAACAGGTTTTATACAGAATAAAGATATAGCACATGATACAACGCAAGATCTACGTAGCAAGCAGCTGGCGCAACACTTTCTATCCTGAAGTGGTGGCCAGGTTAAGGGAGGCAGGACATGATGTCTATGACTTCCGCAATCCTCCATCGGGTGACCCTGGGTTTAAGTGGAGCGGCGTGAGTGAGGATTACATGGAGTGGACACCACAGCAGTACCGCGAGATGCTGCATCACCCGAAAGCGGAACGGCAGTTCCATAACGACATCGAGGCGATGGAGGGGTGCGATGTATGCGTATTGGTACTACCTTGTGGCCGCAGTGCGCATACGGAGGCGGGATGGTTCGCAGGGAAGGGTAAGCTCACCATCGCGTATATACCTGAGAAGCAGGAACCGGAACTGATGTATAAGCTGTTTGATAAGGTTTGCTGTACGATAGACGAACTGATTTTTACATTAAACTTTGAACAATGAACTTTTGGAGCAGCGAGGGCCATTGTGCTTGCACGTTTGGCCGAGTCGTGACAAAAGTCATGGAACGAAGTGACATAACTTTGAACTTTATGATTACCTTCGACCAAGGACCAATGTTTGTTTAGACCAAAGAACCAAAGGACTAAAGTATAATGTTTAATGCTTAATGTTTAATGTATTAAGACCAAAGAACAAAAATTAATGGATAATTCGTGGTAATTATATGTTTTCAATACCAGCAAATTCCCGTTTTTTTGTTTACATGTAATTACCATGTAATTAGTCATATAATTAATCATATAATGACTACGAATCTTTAATGTACAAAGCCAAAGAACAAAAGTACCAAAGTATAATGTTTAATGTTTAATCTTTAATGTTTAATGTTTAATGTATAAAGCCAAAGGACCATTGTTTTTTAGAACGGAAAATCTGATTAAAAGTGTTCAAATGGTATTTCTGGGATAATTATTCTAATTATTCTAATTTCTTTCAGAACTAAAGCGAACACAAAAACTTATATAAATTTGACCTTTGGTCTCCAAAATTTGACCTTTCGTCTCCGAAATTTGACCTTTCGTCACCGAAATTTGACCTCTGGTCTTATTTTGTCACGACTCAACAAATGAAATGCAGACATTTCTTTGTTTTCGCTGCTCCAAAATTTGACCTTTTGTCTTATTTTGTCACGACTCAACAAATGAAATGCAAGCATTTCTTTGTTTTCGCTGCTCCAAAATTTGGTTATTCGCTCACTTAGTTGTAATTTTGCCGAATAATGGAGATACAAGAACTATTGGATGTGTATGCTCATTCGGCACAGTCGGGAGCATTGGTCAATACACTGGAGGATGTTTCTGTGAAGAGCATTTTCCTGCAGGGATTAGTGGCTTCGTCGGCCCCCATGTTATTCGCTTTGCTGACGAAAACACAGTCGAAAGCACTCAACACCGTGTTGTTTATTCTGCAAGATGCCGAGGAGGCAGGGTACTTCTACCACGACCTGACACAGCTGTTGGGAACGCAGCAGGTGCTGTTCTTCCCTTCCACCTATCGCCGACAGGTGAAATACGGTCAGCGCGATGCGGCCAACGAGATTCTCCGCACCGAGGTGCTGAGCAGGTTATCTTCCCTCCACACTTCACACTCCACACTCCACACTCCTCTCTTCATCGTAACGCATCCGGAAGCGCTTGCTGAGTTGGTTGTCTCGAAGACGAAGCTCGACGAGCGTTCGATGATGCTGAAGGTGGGGGACATGCAGGAGGTGACAGCCTTGGAGAACCAGTTGCGCGACTTGGGTTTCAAGGAGGTGGAATATGTGTATGAGCCAGGGCAGTTTGCCGTGCGCGGTAGTATCTTGGATGTGTTCTCCTTTAGTTCCGAATACCCCTTCCGTCTGGATTTCTTCGGTGATGAGATTGATTCCATCCGCACCTTCGAAGTACAGAGTCAGCTGTCGCGCGACAAGAAGGAATCGGTGGAGATTGTGCCTGAATTGGCTTCCCTTGGCAGTGAGAAGATTCCGTTCATGCAGTTCCTGCCCGCCGACACTGTTCTGGTGATGAAGAGCTTTCTCTTTGTGCGCGACAGTATTGAGCAGACCTACCGGACAGGCTTCTCCAGTCAGGCCATTACCGAGCGCATGGAGGGTGCCACCGAGATGGAGCAGCATGTCATCATGAAAGAGGCTAAGGCCGAGAGCTTCCTGCTGCCGGGTAGTAGGTTCTCTGAAGAGGCAGCCGACTTCCGCAAGATAGAGATAGGTAACCGACCGACGGGTATGCCGCAGGCAACCATCTCGTTCGATGTCACCCCGCAGCCGCTGTTCCACAAGAACTTCGACCTGCTTATCTCGTCGCTCAGCGACTATCTGGAGCGGGGCTACAGGTTATATATCCTGGCCGACAGTGCCAAACAGCAACAGCGTCTGCGCGAGATCTTCAACAGTATGTCGCAACAGCCCATTACCTTCATGCCGGTGGACAAGACGCTCCATGAGGGATTCGTTGACAATAACCAGAGGATCTGTCTGTTCACCGATCATCAGATATTCGACCGCTTCCATAAGTACAGTCTGCGAAGCGATGCTGCTCGTTCGGGAAAGGTGGCACTCACCTTGAAGGAACTGCAGGAAATGGAGCCGGGCGACTATATCGTGCATGTGGATTTCGGAATAGGAAGGTTTGCCGGTCTGGTGCGTATTCCTCAGGGGAACAGCTATCAGGAGGTGATACGCATTATCTATGCCAATAACGACAAGGTGGATGTGAGCATCCATTCGCTGTATAAGATATCGAAATACAAAAGGCGCGACAGTGAGGTGCAGCCCCGACTATCGACATTGGGAACGGGCGCGTGGAACCGCATGAAGGAGCGCACCAAGTCGAAGATCAAGGATATAGCGCGCGACCTGATCAAGCTGTATGCCACAAGGCGACATCAGAAGGGCTTTGCTTTCAGTGCCGACTCGTTTATGCAGCATGAGCTGGAGGCGAGCTTCCTCTATGAGGATACGCCCGACCAGCTGAAGGCGACCAATGATGTGAAGGCCGATATGGAAAGCAGTCGCCCGATGGACCGTCTGGTATGCGGCGATGTGGGCTTCGGTAAGACCGAGGTGGCCATACGCGCGGCATTCAAGGCGGCTTGTGACTCGAAGCAGGTGGCAGTGATGGTGCCTACAACGGTGCTGGCCTATCAGCATTACCAGACCTTTACCAGTCGTCTTCAGGGGATGCCGGTGAGGGTGGAGTATCTCTCAAGGGCGAGGAGCGCCAAGAAGACCAAGGAGATTCTCAGCGACCTGGAAGAGGGGAAGATAGATATCATTATCGGTACGCATAAGCTCATCGGGAAGACGGTGAAGTTCAAGGACCTCGGACTGCTTATCATCGACGAGGAACAGAAGTTCGGCGTTTCTACGAAGGAGAAGCTGCGCAAGATGAAGAACAATGTGGACACGCTTACCATGACGGCCACACCGATACCGCGAACGCTGCAGTTCTCGTTGATGGGGGCGCGCGACATGAGTATCATACAGACTCCGCCGCCTAACCGCTATCCCATCTATACCGAGGTGCATACCTTCGACAAACAGGTAATTGCCGATGCCATCGAGTTCGAGATGAGCAGAAACGGACAGGTGTTCTTCGTGAACGACCGGATCAGTAACTTGCCTGAACTGGCTTTGATGATCAGGAAATATGTGCCTGATGCACGCGTGGCCATCGGTCATGGACAGATGAAACCCGAGGAGCTGGAGAAGGTGGTGATGGGGTTCATCAACTTCGACTACGACGTATTGCTCTCTACCACCATCGTGGAGAACGGTATCGATATTCCTAACGCCAATACCATTATCATCAACGATGCACACCACTTCGGACTGAGTGATCTGCACCAGATGCGAGGCAGGGTGGGGCGCAGTAATAAGAAGGCTTTCTGCTACCTGCTGGCTCCGCCTGCGGTGCATCTCACTACGGAGGCGCGGAAACGGTTGGAGGCACTGGAGACGTTCTCGGAGCTGGGCAGCGGCTTTAACCTCTCCATGCAAGACCTGGATATCCGTGGAGCCGGTAACCTGTTGGGGGCCGAGCAGAGCGGATTCATGGAGGACTTAGGTTACGAGACCTACCAGAAGATTCTGAATCAGGCCATGGCGGAGCTGAGGAATGAAGCCACCCCCGACCCCTCCATAGAGAGGGGAGATGTCGAAGGTACGGAGGTACGGGGGAACGGGGGCGCGAGAAATGCTTCTGAGCAACCTGAACTCGGTGCTAATCATAAAGTTCAAAGCTCAATGTTCAATGTTCAAAGTTACGACTTCGTGGACGATTGTGCCCTTGAATCGGACATCGAGATGTATTTCCCGGATCAGTTCGTGCCGAATGATTCTGAAAGGATGCTGCTGTATAGGGAGTTAGATAACCTGGCGAACAGGCACGACCTTGAGGCTTCGCTTGAGGCTTATCGTAACCGTTTGCGCGACCGCTTCGGGGCTATTCCTGAGGTGGCAGAGGAACTGATTCGTGTGGTACCGCTGCGCGTGGCTGGTAAGCAGCTGGGTGTGGAGAAGATCATGCTCAAGCAGCAGAAGATGATCCTGTTCTTTGTGAGTAATCCGAATAGTCCTTACTACCAGAGTGAAGCCTTCGGACGCGTGATCGAATACGCCACAAAAAACGTTCGCCGCTGTAACCTACGGGAGGTCAACGGCAAACGTTCTATGGTAGTGACCAACATCTCGTCGGTGGATGCGGCCTTATCAATTCTCAAAACAATTCCGCTTGCTTCTTAATTACTTATCCAGCTCGGCTAAGTTCGCAGCAATCATCTCGTCGGTAACCGTGTAGTTCTGCAGGTCGCCCTTGATGAAGGCTTCGTACGACGGCATGTCGATGAGTCCATGACCGGAGAGGTTGAACAGGATGACCTTCGCCTCGCCAGTCTCCTTGCACTTGTTGGCCTCGCGGATGGTGGCGGCAATGGCATGACAGCTCTCGGGAGCAGGGATGATTCCCTCTGTACGGGCAAAGAGCATACCGGCCTCGAAGGTCTCGAGCTGCGGGATGTCAACACCCTTCATCAGACCGTCCTTGATGAGCTGGGAGATAATCATACCGGCACCGTGGTAGCGCAGACCGCCAGCGTGGATGTTACTCGGCTTGAAGTTATGACCTAAGGTGAACATCGGCAGCAGTGGGGTATAACCGGCCTCGTCGCCGAAGTCGTAACGGAACTGACCGCGGGTGAGCTTCGGACAGCTATCGGGCTCGGCGGCAATGAACTCGGTTTTCTTTCCATCCAACAGGTTGTGACGCATGAAGGGGAAGGAGATTCCACCGAAGTTGGAACCGCCACCAAAGCAGCCAATCACCATGTCGGGATATTCGCCTGCCATGGCCATCTGCTTCTCAGCCTCCAGACCGATGATGGTTTGATGCAAACCTACATGGTTCAGCACGGAGCCCAAGGTGTATTTACAGTTCGGAGTGGTGGTGGCCAGCTCAACAGCCTCAGAGATGGCTGTTCCTAACGAACCGGTATGGGTGGGATCCTTGGTCAGGATATCCTTACCGGCACGTGTTGACATCGAAGGCGAACCTTCTACCACGGCACCGAAGGTGCGCATGATACTGCTGCGGTATGGCTTCTGCTGCATGGTGATCTTCACCTGATAGACAGCACAGTCGAGTCCGTAGATCTTAGCGGCATAGCTCAGGGCAGCACCCCACTGTCCGGCACCTGTCTCGGTAGTCACGTTCTTCGTGCCCTCCTGCTTGGCATAGTAGCACTGGGCCAGGGCAGAATTGATCTTATGTGAACCTAAGGGGTTGGTACTCTCGTTCTTGAAATAGATATGAGCCGGTGTACCCAGTGCCTCTTCCAAAGCATAGGCACGCACCAGCGGTGTGGAGCGGTAATACTTGTATTTCTCCAGCACATCCTCAGGAATGTCAATCCAGCGGTGCTCGGTGTCCAACTCCTGTACACAGCACTCCCTGGGGAAGATATGCGCAAGGTCTTCAACGCCAAGCGGTTCCTTGGTAACCGGATGGATGGGCGGCATGGGTTTGTTGGGCATGTCGGCCTGTATGTTATACCACTGGGTAGGGATCTCACTCTCTTGCAAAATGAATTTCTTTTGTTTGCTCATGATTGTCTTTTTTATGGGTTATATTCATTTCGGCGCAAAATTACGCTTTATTGTGCAATTGTGCAAGAAAATCTTACAATATTTGAACAAAAATTGAGTTAAAGAGTATATAATTATTCAATTTGACAGGAAGAAAGCGATACTTCTCGCCATGGTTATTATTTTTTAACATTATGCGATGCAAGATTCTGGCTTTTCTGCATTTAATGGAAGAGTGGAGCAAACGCGAAGCTCAAACATGAATGAACGTATAAATACTAAAAAGAAATGAAAGCTACAAAGATTCTTCTTGGCGCCCTTATGGTGCTTACAGTCCTCACTGCGTGTGATTTCGTTGAAAAAGATGGTGATTGGGATCCAATGGTTTGGACAGTCGACAATTCGGATGAGAAAACCGATATTATTCATGAAATCTCTGCAGAGGGAGGTACCATTGCATTCACTTGCAAAAACTATTCTGCGCCTTGGATAACGGGAGCGGCAGATGAAGAAAAACAATACTATCCGCCTCGCGAACACGACAACTATCGTACCATTGTAACCGATTGGTTTAAGGTTGATATGGTGGGCAACAAACTAGAGGTCACCTTCGAAGCCAATACAACAGAAAAGGTACGTCCCCTCAGGTTGGTTGTCACCGCAGGCGACATCTTCTATACCTTCGGGTTTAAGCAGAATGCAAAATAAAGCATTCGCCGAAGGTACTCCCGTTCGGGAATAAAAACAAATGAATTTGTTTTGTTTTCCGCTCACTTATTCGTACCTTTGCAGAAAAAAGATGGTACTATATCCCCAATTGATTATGGAGGCGCTGGCCACGGTGACGTATGCCGGCACAAAGAAGAACCTCGTGGAGAGTGGCATGGTGGCCGATACACCCAGTGTGGCTGCTCCGCAGAAGGAAGGTGAGAACTGGAAAGTAAAGGTGGTGCTGGAGTTCCCCCGCGACACCGATCCGTTCTTGAAGTCGACCGTAAAGGCGGCCGAGGCAGCCATCAAATACCATTGTCAGAAGGTGGAAGATCCTGAAGAGGTGGAGGTGGAGATTGTGACGGAGTTCAAGTCGAAGCCACGTCCTGAGGTGGGACAGATGCTGCCTGGGGTGAAGAACATCATTGCTGTGAGCAGCGGTAAAGGTGGTGTGGGTAAGAGTACCGTGGCCGTGAACCTGGCCATTGCCTTGGCACGATTAGGGTATAAGGTAGGACTCCTGGATACGGATATCTTCGGTCCTTCCATTCCCAAGATGTTCGGTGTGGAAGAGGAACGCCCTTATGCCGTGCATGTGGATGGGCGCGACCTGATCTGTCCGATAGAGAAATATGGCGTGAAACTCCTGTCAATAGGCTTCTTCGTGAGTCCGCAGACGGCCACGCTGTGGCGTGGCGGCATGGCCTCGAATGCGTTGAAACAGCTCATTGCCGATGCCGACTGGGGTGAACTGGACTATTTCATCCTCGATACACCGCCGGGCACATCCGATATTCATCTTACCTTGTTACAGACACTGGCCATTACGGGTGCCGTGATCGTTTCTACACCACAGCAGGTGGCTTTGGCTGATGCGCGTAAGGGAGTGGATATGTACCGTAACGAAAAGGTGAACGTTCCTATTCTCGGACTTATAGAGAATATGGCATGGTTTACTCCTGCTGAACTACCCGAAAACAAATACTATATCTTCGGTAAGGAGGGTTGTAAACAATTGGCTGAGGAACTGCAGGTTCCCTTGCTGGCTCAGATCCCCATTGTTCAGGGTATCTGCGAGAATGGTGATCAGGGAACTCCCGCAGCCCTTAACAGTGATACCATGACAGGTATCGCCTTCCTGAATCTGGCACAGGCCGTTGTTACTGTTACGAACCGTCGTAACAAGGAACAGGCTGCCACGAAGATTGTAGGGATGAAATAAACTAATCTTTCTTTTTTGCTCGTTCTGCCCGTTCCTTCATATACTCCAGTCGCTCAAGTGCATGACGACGGGTATGGAGGATCTGGTAGCGATATACAGCGCAGGTGGCAAGGAAATAAGCAATGGCTTGTATCCACAAGCAGACAAACTCTGGGCGGACATCAAGTAAGGTGGCGCCCATGGTGTTGATGCGAATGAAGCCCCGGGCACCGAACGTACTGGGGAATAACCAGGAGAAGCCCTGCCAATAGCCGGGGATGTTGCTCTGCGGCCATGACACACCACTGAGGAAGAGCAGGGGCAGACTGGCAAAGACAACCAGTAGGATGACGTTCTCGCGGTAGCGTACGATACAGCTCACGAACATGCCAAAGAAGATGCATGCTAAGATATATGGTAAAAGGAATGCCACGAGATCGCTTGCATGGTACAAAGAGGGGAAGCCGAAGAGACGAGGTATGGCAAGTGTGAGCCATGCACTGGTTACGGCACCTACCATGAAGTAGCACATCGACTTTCCGAACACGATACGGAAGAGGCCGTTGTAGTGCTTACTGATAGGCACAAGGTCTTGATAACGGTTGTTCTCACGGGCTGTTCCAGCTGCCAGTCCGATACCCAACACCAATGTCTGCTGGATAATCAGAATGAGTACAGCGGGTAGCAGGAAGCTACCATAGCCCCCCGAGGGATTGAAGATAGGTACTTCCTCGTAGGCCAACGGCTGTACGGTAATCTCATCTTCGCGATGTGTGGTGTTCCCACTAAGCGCCACCTTCATCTTCGCACCGAGGTCGGAAGCCACCGCCTGGGCCGACTGATAGATGGCTTTGTAGGTCATCATCAGACTCATATCGGTGTAAACGCTGACGGTGGTCTGCTCCATACGATTCAGTCGCGTAGCGAAGTCGGCTGGTATATACACAATACCATCAACCACCTGTTTCTGCACGAGGTCCTTTGCCTCGCTCATATCGTTACACTTATACGCCACCTTCACGTCGGGTGAAGCATTGTATTCGCGGATGAACTGCCGACTCATCTGCGAATGACTCATATCCACCACGGCCACAGGTACGTTGTGTATCGTTTCGTTGTTATAAGCCCATGAATAGAGTAGGGGATAGAAGATAGGCACGAGGAAGAAGAAGATGAGCACGCCCTCGTCTTTCACGGTGGCTTTCATCTCCTTAGCCCAGATATAACAGGCATCGTGAATGCCCTCGTTAATCTGTCCCCATAATCCTTTTTCCTTATCCATTTCTAAATTCTTATTTATTATCTCTCACTTCTCACCTCTCACTTCTCACCTCTCACTTCTCACCTCTCACTTCTCACCTCTCATTTCTTATGGTATATACACATACTCCAGCATCGCCCTCTTGATATTCCGCATCACGAAGAGCGGGAGGATGATGAAGATGCCCATGGCCATGAAGTTAAACCATGCCAGATGCCATGGATAGCCATTGAAGCAGCACATCTGATAGATCATATAGAAGTGTCGCAGCGGAAACAGCTGGGCAGCGGTCTGGAATGCCCCATCCATCGCCCTTAACGGGAAGGTGAAGCCGCTGACCGTGAAACTCAGCATGGCCCACAGCGAACAGATACTCATTGACATACGCAACGAGGGGAACAACCCGAAGGCGAACACCCCGAAGCTCTGAGAAGAAACCACGGCGAGGAATCCTAACAACAACAGCATCCATACACTACCCTGATGCGGGAAGTGAAGGAAACCGAAGAGATACCACAGATAGCCGTAGGTGACCGTGAGGAATATCAGTGTGTGGGGCAGCAGTTTCCCCAACAGGGCCACATGGATGTCATCTCCCGCAATCCTCATCAGCTGGTGGGATGACTTGAACTTCAACTCCGTACCGATGGAATAGGCGGTGATAAGGAAGATGAAGAGCATGATGATACCCGGTATCAGCAAGGCACTGAGGTAGAGGTTGTAGTTCACCCACGGATTATTCACTGGGTGAAGGTCGATGGCAATGGGTTGAAGCACCGTCATGGTCTGCTCTGGCGTAAATCCCTTGGCCTGCATGGTTTTCTTTCCCACTGCTGCAGAACCCAACGTACTGATGGTCTTGAGGTCGCGATACAGCAGGGAGCCCGACGTGAGCGAGGTGTAGCTGTAGTAGAACGAAATCTTCGGTCGTCTGGAAGCCAGCAGTTCTCTTGTCGTTCCTTCCGGTATATACAGGTAGGCATAGATCTTGTTCCGCTGGATGGCCTGACGGGCCTCTTGCATACTGTTGTAGTAGCCCACCACCTTACTGGTCTGGAAGCCGTCGAGCTGACGGATCAGGGCGCGTGTGGTGGTCGTGTTGTCGAGATCGACAATGCCCACGGGCATATCAGTAGGCTGGCCTTCGCCAAGGACGGTGGTGAAGAATACGATGACGGCAATAGGGAACACCACCATGGAGAAACCATAGATGGGGTTCTTTCTCAGTATGCCACATTCACGGCGGGCAATACTGAATATCCTCGTCAGCGCATTACTCTTCAACTGTCAACTATCAACTATCAACTGTCAATTCTTAATAATGAGCGACATTCCCGGTCGCAAGCCTTCGAACTTCTCCACAGGACGAGCCTTCACCTCGAAGGTCTTCAGGTCGTACTGACCATTGGCCTTGGTGGCCTTCCATACAGCAAACGAGCCCTGGTCCTTGATGTAATACACCTTCATCCTCAGGTCTTTCTTGAAGGCCGGACTATAAGCGGTGAACTCCGAGCCGACGGTCATACCAGCCAGCTGGTCCTCGCGCACATTGAAGGTACCCCACATATCGTTCATCACGGCAATGCTCATGATGGGAGCACCTGTTCCAACCAGCTCGCCCACCTTCGGATAGATATCGCTCACCTCGCCTTCCATCTGCGCCACCTGAACGGTTTCGCGCATATACGAGTTCACTTCAGCCACCGCACCACGGGCGCGGTTCACCTGAGCGGCTGCAGCAGCCTTCTCCTCGGCGCGGGCGCCTTCAACAGCCATGTCGTACTGACTCTTCGCTGCTTTCTCCTGTGCCTCGCTGGCCTTGTATTGAGCGAACACCTCATCGCGTTTCTGGGCGGTTACTACCCCTTCGTTAAACAACCGCTGTATGCGGTCGTAGCTTTTTTTCGTTACCTCTGCGGCAGCCTTTGCCTGTTGCCACAGCTGATAGGCAGCCTGCACCTGCTGCTTACGAGCACCACGCTGCGCCATCTGACTCATTGCGGCTGCGGCATCTTCGGCACTCTGTGCCTGAGTCTTCTTTGCCCGTACCTCAGGAGCATCCAGGATGGCAAGGGTATCACCTACCCGCACGAAATCACCTTCCTTCACGCGAATCTCGAGAATACGTCCCGGTACCTTACTGGATACGCGATATTCCGACACTTCCACTTCACCCTGAATCTCATCGGGTTTCTGATCGATGGTGAAGAAACCGATCAGGGCAACGATTACGACCACTGCTATAAAGCCGAGAATGGCAAGCAGGATGTTGTTATGCTGTTGTTTTGCTGACATATCTTTACTTTGATCTTTGATCTTTGAACTTTGAACTTTGAACTTTAACTTCAATTCTTCAATTTTTCAATCCTTCAATTCTTCAATTCTTTACTGAAGAACTCCCAGTGCTTTCTTCATACCGATCTGCGACAAGCGGAGGTCGATCTCGGCATCAATCTTCTGTGTCTGAGCCTGTAGCCAGGCGGTCTGGGCTTCCATCACCTCGGTGGCAGTCATCACGCCCTCGGCAAAGCCTAAGTTCGCGCAGCGGAGGTTCTCTTCGGCCTTCTCTACGTTCTTCAGACTCATACCGTATTTCTTGTTGGCTTCGCGCATCTTGAACTGACTCTGGTTTACCTGCAGCTCGATGAGCTCGGTGGCTTCGGCCAGCTCCATGTTGGCGATATTGGTGGCAGCCTTACTGGCACGGATCTTATAGGTTCCTTCCTGCCAGCTCCATACGGGTACGCGAATCAGGATGCCGATGTTCCATACACCGCCGAACTTATGCTCGAAACCGTTATATACACTGGGGTTGGTAACGAGATAGCCTCCAGTAAGGGCTACCTGCGGCAGATAGGCGGCGCGTAACAATCGGGTGGATTCCTTCGAGATATCAACGGCTTTGCCTAACATCTCCAGTTCGTAGCGGTTCACCAAGGCGGTTTCTATGTCACCGTCGGTCATGTCGCACACGGCAGTAAGTTCTTCCTTGTTCTCATCTTCAAGGGTGATATTACTGTCGATGGGGAGTCCGCACTGCTGGCAAAGCAGCATCTTAGCCAATGCCAGACCGTCCTCTGCCTGTGTCACAGCCATCTCTGCCTCGTTCACCTTCACGCTAACCTTCAGTCCGTCGGCCCTTGTAGCCACCCCTTCCTCAATCATCTTCTGTACGTCGCTGTCGAGTTTCTTTATCAGCTCAAGAAAACCGTTGGCCAGCTTGTTCTTCTGCTTCAGCGACACCACCAGCCAATAGGTGTTATCCACATCATACAGTGTGTTCTGAATGGTGCCCTTGATAGAGGTAGTCGAAAGCTCCTCGTTCAGGTCGGCCATGCGGTTGGCAGCGGTAATGGCACCACCCATATACAGCGGCTGCTGCACCATGATGGCGGCACCGAACATGTTGCGGTTGTTGGTGCGGAAGGCCTTGCGGATTTCCGTGCCAACACCGTTCAAGGCCTCGGCCATAGGACCAGAGAACTGATTGGCCATCTGTCCGAAAGCCTGTGCCTGCTGAGGCGTGATCAGTCCTTGCTGGGCCATGTTGGTGATGGCTTCTGGGAGCTTGGCGCTGGCATTGGTCACGACTGTTGTACCGATGTTATCCAGACTGCTCTTCTGCTGGTTGTTCAGCAGGGAAATCTCCTTGCTCAGCAGTTCGTAGCCACCAATGGCATCTACCTTCGGCAGATACTTGGTGCGCACGGCCTTGCGGGTGTTTGTAGCCACCTCCTGTTTCAGTCGCGACACGCTGAGCTGCTTATTGTTGCGCAACGCCATGGCCCTGCAGCTGTCCAAGCTCAGCATCTGCTGGGCCGAAGCTGGGGGTATGACAGTTGTCAACAGAAAGAATAATAAAACTTTCTTCATATGTCTTGAATAATAGTCTTTCTTAGAAGCTTCTCTAAGTAGTAGTTTTTTCCTTTGCTTCTTCATCAGAACGTGAAGCTTCGCGAACCGATCATATGACCGTCGGCGAAGATGCTCACCTTATAGGTGCCTTCGCTGAGGAACTCGCTGATGTTCCAGAACATGGATACGGGCGTTTCATTACCCGTATATTCCACTTGTTTCTTCATGGAATACTGCAGCGAACGGTTCTCATAGTCGAATGTGCCGCCATTGGTCAACACCTGTCCGTTGGGCGTCTGAATGCGTACATATAGTGTTTTCACACCGTTAGAGGCGGTGACGTTCTTGGCGATGCTGAAGTTCACCTGGAGGTTCTTGGCCTTCTCGATCTTCTTGGTTGACTTGCCTTTCTTGTCGTTCAGCGACATGGAGATGCCCACGGCGTCGAGTTGGGCAGCAATGGCTACCTTCTCGGACAACGACGACTTCTCGGTGTTCAGGCTTTCGATGCGACGGGTGGCTTCTTCGTACTGACCTTTCACACGGGTGTTCTCTGCTGTGAGGTTCTGGTTCAGACGGTTCAGCGAGTCGATTTCCAATACGTAGCTGCGGATGACGGCACGACAGGTGGCCAACTCCTTCTTCAGGCGGGTAATCTCGCGGGCATCGGTAGCACGCACATTACGCAACTCTTCCAGCAGTTTCTGTGTCTTCAACTGCTCCTGTGTGAGCTGTTCCACGATGGAGTCGTTGTTGATCTGCGTCTTCATCTCACTATATTGCTGAGCGAACTGCTCGTATTCGTTCTGCATCTCTTTTTTGTCCAACTCGGCAAGTTCCTGCATGTCCTGATTCACTTTCTTCTGCTCGTCAAGACTTCTATACAAATAGGCAATGCCGCCTAAGAGCAGCAGCCCGACAAGGGCAATGGGTATCCAGATTTTCTTATTCATATCTTTTCTTTCTATCAGCAAATCATTTTAATTATTGAGTGCAAATATAGTTTATTTTGGTTAAACAGCAAAGAAATACATCATTACAACTCCTAATTTAATATTTTTGAGGAAAAATAGGACAAAATTAAGGGTGTAGCCAGCCTAAATCCCCGAATCTCTTCACACAATGCAAAGATACAACTTTTTTCTGACATGGCCAAATCTGAGGGGCCGTAGCGCGCAAAAATCTGTTAACGGAACACCCTCGAAATGTTAAGAAACACTGAATGCCATAGTTTCTCCTAGAAAGTGCCATAGTTTCTCCCAGAGATCATGATACTTTCTGTCAGCGAACGAGGCATTCTTTTGTGTGAAAGACCGAACGAACAGTTAGAACAGTTTTTGCGAGAGAACAACCATAGGGAGTATAATATATAGATATATTATAACCATTTCCCAGCGCGCACACAGAAACTGTTCAACTGTTCAACTGTTCGCTGTTCGGTTCATCGATTTTTGGACTTTGTGACATTTGACTTTGTGACAATAAGCACTTTCCATATGTGCAGAACAAATGCTTATATTATATATAATATAAAATATAATTACTTATAATCTATAACCAATCCTTGTTTCTCACCATCAAGAACCCCCTTAATGTCACAAATTCCCATTTGTTTACTAAAATGCGCTTGAACTTCGAGTAAACATTTTTATAAAATGTTTGGTAGTCTCGATAATTTTTATTAACTTTGCAGAAATTACTATTAACCCATGTGTAACCAAATACATCATATCATGAAAGTAACTAAACGAATACTTATCACACTGCTCACCCTCGTGGCATTTACAGGGGCTTGGGCAATAGAACAAGATACCGACGGATATTACCTCATCGGAACAGTACAGGACTGGAAAGACTTTGCAGCACTGGTACAATCTATACCAGCAATCAATGCTCGTATGACGGCAGACGTTGACCTTGGCGACGACCAGACGGTAATAGGAAGTCCCCGTAATGGAGGAAATTTATGGTATCAAGGGACATTCGACGGAGAAGGGCACACCTTGACTATTGCATATAATAATACAAGTGGTGAGCTCTTTACCACTCCTTTTTCTCTAATACAAGGGGCTACAATTAAAAATCTTCATTTAGATGGAACAGTTAATACTGTCTATGCTTATGGAGGATCAGTCGCCAGCATAGGACGTGGTTCTAATACATTGAAGAATATATGGAATTCCGTGACTTCCGTTTGCACTATGGGTGGATGGGTTCAGATGGGTGCCCTTTTTGGCGTATTGGATAGTGGCGCATCAATGGATGTAAGCGACTGTCTGTTCACAGGAAGTATGAGCCATGATGGCGCTTATTCTGGATACTTTACAGGTTGCTATGGTCCTGGACCTAAGGTGTCGAACTGTCTTGTCCTTGGCGAATTTACAGGTGGTTATGGTTTTAATGGGTCATTTACCAATTGCTACCTTAAGCATGCCTCAACGGAGGGTGTTACCATACCTACAGACGAGCAACTTGCTGACGGTACCATAGCCACAGCTCTTGGCGATGCTTGGGTACAAGATCCTGTAACGAACCAACCGATATTGAAGTTATTCGTATCCTTGAAGCAGGATGCTGATGGTTATTATGAGATCGGTTCCGTGAAAGACTGGCAGAACTTTGCCAAGTTAGTGGAGAAAACCCCCAATGTGAATGCGAGGATGACGGCTGATATCGACCTTGGGGATGACCAGACGATGATAGGGAACACCTCAAGTACACCATATCGAGGAACATTTGACGGTCAGGGACATACGCTGACGGTGAATATCAATGCTACTGGTAAATATGTCGCCGTGTTCCGCTATGTGGATGGTGCTACCATTCAAGGTGTCCATGTTGCAGGTAGTCTTCATTCCGATGAAGTGGGCTTGGGCGGACTCGTGGGATCAGGGCCCAACACAACAGTTAGGCAATGCTGGGTTTCGGCCTATCTGATTACTGATAAGATAGGTGGTGGAGAACGGCATTCTATCGGTGGTGTCTTCTCAGAACCTGGGGAATCAGGACTTATGGAGGACTGCCTCTTTGACGGAACAATTGCTGACCAGAATAACCATTTCTGCGGTGGCTTCTCGAATTACTCTCAAAATGTGGTGACCATCAAGAACAGTCTGAACCTTGGCACTTTCCCCGTTGCCGATAGCTATTATTCCAGCGAAACGGCCACGTTCATCAGAACGGATGCTGGCGCAGGGGGCTCACATGTACTGGAGAATCTCTTCTACTTGAATTCGTTCGGGGTTCCTCAAGGAACACAAGTAACAGTGGAAACATTGGCAGACAAATCAGTAACTACATCCCTGAACGCAGATCGCACAGGTGATGAGGCTCCATGGGTTCAACAAGGAAGCCAGCCCATGCTGAAGATCTTCGTTCCAGACAGTGGCATTTCCACAGGGATTGATAACGGTCAAAGGTCAAAGGGATTCGGTCAAAGGGATGGGTGGTATACCATCGATGGTAGGAAACTCCATGGAAAGCCAGCGAAGAAGGGCATTTATATCAATAATGGTAATAAGGTAATTCTATAACATCATGAAAGTAACTAAACGAATCCTAATGATACTGCTCACCCTCGTTGGAATCAGCACCGGGGCTTGGGCTGATGGTAATCCTGATGGAGTATTTACCATCAATAGTGATGGTGACCAAGTCATATTCTCAAAAGGTAATTTGCAGTATCAGGCATCTACCAATACCTGGCGTTTTGCCGAGAATCAATACGACTACATCGGTAATGCAGTTAGCAACACCTCTCCATCTGCCAGTCAGACGGCATGGATTGACTACTTTAATTGGGGCACCAGTGGCTATAACCATGGGGCAACATGTTACCAACCGTGGAGTACAAGCACAAGTCGTGGCAATTATTATGCGTATGGCTCAAGTTCTAAAAACCTCTACGATGCAAAAGACGATGGTAGCATGCGCGGTCAGGCCGACTGGGGCTACAATGCGATCAGCAATGGCGGTAATACCGAGAATAGTGGCTGGCGCACGCTGACTAAGGAAGAGTGGGCATATATAATAACCTCCCGCACCGACAGTTACAAATATGCTAAAGGAACCATACACAGTACGAACGGAATGATTCTCTTCCCCGATGGGTTTACTCCTCCTTCGGGAATCAGTATCAGCAATGCCAATACGGCTGGTGCAGGTTATTCATCTTATAGCGATACCGATTGGAGCGCATTAGAGGCCGTTGGGTGTGTGTTCTTACCTGCCACAGGATTGCGAAACGGAACAACTGTAATGGAGTCGGGTACTGTTGGTAATTATTGGTCGAGCACTTACATGAACGGAGACAGAGTATACAATATCCGTTTCGATGGCAGTTCATTAAAACTGGAAAACGATGGCGACCGGCAAAATGGCTTCCCCGTACGCCTTGTGAAGAATTACTCATCCTTGGAGCAGGATGCTGATGGCTATTATCTGTTAGGTTCCGTACAGAACTGGAAAGACTTTGCCAAGTTAGTGAAGAAAACCCCTAATGTGAATGCGAAGATGACGGCGGATATCGATTTGGGTGATGATATGACAATGATTGGTGACGGCTATGACAGTGATGCGAGTAAGAGGATAGCTTTCAGAGGAACTTTTGATGGCCAAGGGCATACGCTTACGATCAATTATGTGACTGCCCAAATGCCAACAGCACAGCATTTCTTTGGATGCGCACCTTTCGGTTACGTCATAGATGGAACCATCCGTAATCTGCACATAGCAGGTACCATTGTTTCTTCACATGAGGGCGTGGCAGGTCTTATAGGTTATGCCGACGGGAAAACACTGATTGAGAATTGCTACAGTTCAGTGAATTTTACTTTTAATACTTATGATGCTCTTGGTGGAGCTGGCTTTGTGTACTACACTCATAATGATGCAAGTGTACTGACTATTCGTGACTGTATCTATGATGGAACCATCAGCGGACAAAGAGGTTACGATGCGGGTTTCGTAGTATGGTATCCTCATTCCACATGCAAAATCTCCAACTCACTCGTGACCGCCACAATCAGTGAAAGCAACGACTGCTGTACATTCATACGACCCAATACCAGTAATTACACCCTTACCAATTGCTACTATAAAACTCCTTTAGGAACAGCACAAGGCATACCGGCTACTGCTGATGACCTTTCAAATGGTACAACAACAGCGGCATTGAATAACAATCGCACAGGTGATGAGGCTTTGTGGGTACAAGATCCTAATACGAATCAACCTATGCTGAAGATCTTCGTTCAAGGAAACGGTATTTCTACGGGGATTGATAGCGGTCAAAGGTCAAAGGGAATCGGTCAAAGGGATGGGTGGTATACCATCGATGGTAGGAAACTCCATGGAAAGCCAGCGAAGAAGGGCATTTATATCAATAATGGTAATAAGATAATTCTATAACATCATGAAAGTAACTAAACGAATACTTATGACACTGCTCACCCTCGTGGTATTTACTGGGGCTTGGGCAATAGATACAGATAGTGATGGTACATATATCATCAGCTCAGTACAGGACTGGAATGACTTTGCCACAGGGCTGAGTAATAATACGATTACCACGACAGCCAATGCCAAACTGATAAAGGATATCACGGTGACAACAATGAATGGCTATGATGGTAAGAAGTATGCTGGCATATTCGATGGAGGTAACCACACCATCACAGTTAACATTAGTGGTACGGTCGATTGTGTAGCTCCGTTCCGTTATATCAATGGAGCCATCATCAAGAACCTGAAGGTGGAAGGAACAGTAAATGGTGCCATCCACTGCGCGGGCCTTGTAGGAGGTTCATACGGTAACAGCACGATCAGCAATGTCTTCGTCAACGTAGCGGTTACAACCACAGGTACTCATTGCGGTGGTATCTTAGGACATGGCCAGGATTCCTATACAACAATCGAGGCTAGTGTCTTCACGGGATCAATCACTGGTGCAAGTAGTGGTAGTATAGTGGGTGTCATATGCGGGTGGAATCATGGCGGAATGGTCACCATCAACAACTGTATAGAAGCTGGCTCCTCCTATACGAACTGTTCTACGTTCAATCCCATTTTCTATGGTAGTAGTGGGAAAAGTGTCATCAACAGTTTCTATTTAACTCCAAAGAATGCTGGTGACAATTTGGGAACTCAACTCTCTGCCTCTGTGCCCGATGGAGAGATGTGTGGAACAAAGGAAGTGCTTGGTAGTACTTATTACATTCCTGTCGCTGTAAGTGGTGTTGATGAGAAATATGGCTTGAACGAAGGTGCTGTAACGCCAGAACCTGTTGTAACACTCTTGGGTAATACATTGGTGAAAGGAACAGACTATACCGTCAGCTATAGCAACAACACATCTCCTGGCACCGCTTCCGTAATCATAACGGGTAAAGGCAAATATTCTGGAGTCAAGACAGTTAACTTCAGAATAGTAGGAATTGCCCTTAGCGGTCATGGTACAGAAGATTCGCCATACCTCATTACCAGTGATGATGACTGGACAAGTTTTGTTACCAGTCTCGATGATTTTGATTTTAGCGGAATGTATCTGAAACTCACCAAAGATATCAGTATCTCTGCTTTTGTCGGATACAGGGAGAATAATCCTTTCTCGGGGATCTTTGATGGGGGTGGTCATACGTTGACAGCAAGCATTACAAGCACGGCAACAGGTATTACTGGTAACGATGTGGGGGTGGCTCCGTTCCATTTTATCAATAATGCCACGATAAAGAATCTGAGAGTTGCTGGTACGATCAATACGCAAAGCTATCATGCCTCTGGACTCGTGGGTGTAGCCTATGGGAGGAACCAGATCATAAATTGTGTCGTCAGTGCAACGATCATTACAAATACTAGTTATGTAGGTGGCATCGTTGGTCATGGTTACGACTCGAATACGACCGTCCAAGACTGCCTATTCAATGGTAGAATCGAAGGCGGTAGATATATCGGTGCTATCTGGGGGCATAGTCATGGTGGTACAGGGACTATCATCAACTGTCTGGAAAACGGGACCTACTCAATAGATGTGAGCTATATCGATCCCATCTATAGAGCCGAAGGTGGAACTATCACCTGTACCAATGATTATTACGTAACCAATAGCCAAAGTGGAAGCACCAAGGTCACAACCGAGCAACTTGCCAACGGCACCGTTGCAGTGTCTCTTGGCAATGCTTGGGTACAAGATCCCATAACGAACCTGCCATTGCCGAAAATCTTCGTTCAAGGAAACGGCATTTCCACGGGGATTAACGGTCAAAGGTCAAAGGGACTCGGTCAAAGGGATGGCTGGTATAGCATTGATGGTAGGAAACTCAATGGGAAGCCTGCGAAGAAGGGCATTTATATCAACAATGGGAAAAAGGCCATTATTGATTAATTGATAACTGATAATAAAAAACCATAGCATCATGAAAGCAACTAAACGAATCCTTATGACTCTGCTCACCCTCGTTGGAATCAGCACTGGGGCATGGGCATTAGATATAGATGGTGACGGATATTACCTTATCGCCAACGCTGATGACTGGGATGCCTTTGCCACTGTGGTACAATCTACACCAACCGCCAACGCAAAGTTAATTGCCGATATAGCAACTGTTACAACCATGCTCGGAAGTGAGTCAAAAGAATTTGCAGGAGTTTTTGATGGTCAGGGACATACACTGACAGTAAATATTTCAGGTAGTTCAAAGTTTGTAGCGCCATTCCACTATGTCAAAGGTGGAACGATCAAGAACCTACGGGTGGAAGGTACAGTTACCTCTACTAACATACATATGTCTGGTCTTATTGGTAGGGCTTATGACGAAGTCAGTATTGAGAATTGTGTAGTAGCTACAAATATACAGATGTATGACGATTATGCAGGTGGCTTCGTCGGTAACGGGGGGTCGAAAACTTATGGTGGCCCTTCCAAAGTGGTAATGAGAAACTGTGTGTTTATTGGGTCGTTTACTGGAGTGAACGGCACACGAGACAAGGTATCCGCATTTTGGGGATGGGGTATGAGTACTCCCGTCTTTATTAATTGCTTGGAAAACGGCAGTTATACCAATGTCTCAGGATTCAATCCTTTTATGTTTGAGGGAACAGAAAAGCAGAACACTGAGACGACAACCAATTCCTATTACATGCATGGTAGCATCACGCTTGAAGGTGTTAGTGACGCTTCATCAATGTCGAACGAGGATTTGGTTATTTTACTAGGCGATGCTTGGGAACTTGACCCCGTAACGAACGAACCGATCCTGAAGATCTTCGTTCAAGGAAACGCCATCTCTACGGGGATTGATAGCGGTCAAAGGTCAAAGGGAATCGGTCAAAGGGAAGGGTGGTATACCATTGATGGACGGAAGCTCAGTGGGAAGCCTGCGAAAAAAGGCGTGTATATCAATAATGGTCAAAAGACTGTGGTTCAATGAAGAACGGATTCTTCCATAGGGTGTTCGACCTCTACTACGACGGGTTTCGCCACATGAAGCTGGGGAAGACGCTGTGGGCGGTGATTGCCGTAAAACTGGTGATCATCTTCCTCGTACTGAAGGTGTTCTTCTTCCCGAACTTCCTGAAACAACATGCCGAGAAAGGGGGAGAGGCCGACTATGTGATGGAGCAGTTCGAGAAAGTGAGTAATGAATAATCTTTAACTTTAATGATATGACAAACTATTTATTGGAAATCAGTGCCGGGACGATAGACTGGTCGAGAGCACAATTTGCGCTGACCGCCATCTACCACTGGCTGTTCGTTCCACTCACCCTGGGACTGGCAGTGATCATGGGTATCGTGGAGACATGTTACTATCGTACTCGGAAACAGTTCTGGAAAGACGCGGCGAAGTTCTGGCAGAAGCTGTTCGGCATTAACTTCGCCATGGGTGTGGCAACAGGTATCATCCTGGAATTTGAGTTCGGCACGAACTGGAGTAACTACTCGTGGTTCGTGGGCGATATCTTCGGCGCTCCGCTGGCCATCGAGGGCATCGTGGCATTCTTCATGGAATCGACCTTCGTGGCAGTGATGTACTTCGGATGGAACAAGGTGTCGAAAGGGTTCCATCTGGCGGCCACTTGGCTCACCGGACTGGGCGCCACGATCTCTGCATGGTGGATTCTGGTGGCGAACGCATGGATGCAATACCCTGTGGGCTGTGAGTTCAATGCCGACACGGTGCGCAACGAGATGGTGTCGTTCTTCGATGTAGCCCTTTCGCCCTTTGCCGTGACCAAGTTCTGTCATACGGTGATTTCCGCGTGGATTGTCGGAGCCGTCTTTGTGGTGGCAGTAAGCTGCTGGTACCTGATGAAGAAACGCGAGAAGGAACTGGCCTTGAAGAGTATGCGCATTGGCTGTATCGTGGGCTTGGTGGCTTCGGTACTGGCTGCAGCTACAGGTCATATATCGGGTGAGCAGGTGGCTCAGAAACAACCGATGAAACTGGCGGCGATGGAGGCTCTCTACAATGGCGGTACCGACCAGAGTCTGACGGCGGTGGCATGGGTGAATCCTTTCCAACAGCCTGACTATACGGTTGAACAGGAGCCACCGCTGCGTATAGCCATGCCCTACGCACTTTCGTTCATGGCTACAAGGGATTTTCATGGCTACGTACCGGGCGTGAACGATCTGCTGAACGGATATACCAAACCCGACGGAACGAGGGAGCCTTCGGCTGATGAGAAGATTGCCAGCGGAAAGAAGGCAATCGTGGCCTTGGCTGAATATCGTAAGGCGAAGGCTGCTGGCGATGAGGAAACAGCTAAGGCACAGGCTGCCATCATCGACGAGAACTTTAAGTATTTCGGATATGGATATATCAAGGATAAAGCGGATCTGGTGCCTTATATTCCTGTAAACTTCTGGGCCTTCCGACTGATGGTAGGACTGGGCTGTTTGTTCATCTTGTTCTTTGCAGTCGTACTCTTTATGGACTGGCGGAAGAAAGATCTCTCGAAGTTGCCGAAATGGCACTACATCGTGGCGATCGCCTTGGTGCCTCTGGTCTATATCGCCAGCGAGAGCGGATGGCTGGTGGCTGAGTTCGGACGACAGCCGTGGACCATTCAGGACATGCTGCCGGTGGGGGCTTCGGTGTCGGATATCAAAGCTGGATCGGTGGCGCTGACCTTCTTTATCTTCCTCTTCTTGTTCACTGCCATGCTCGCTGTGGAACTGAATATTATGCTTAAGCAGATCAAGAAAGGACCGGAATATGAAAGTGCTTCGTGATTCTTCTTGCTTCAATAATAACTTAAAAAGATATTGGATATGACATACGAATTCTTGCAACAGTATTGGTGGTTCCTGGTGTCGTTGCTGGGGGCCTTGCTGGTATTCCTAATGTTCGTGCAGGGTGGAAACTCCTTGCTGTTCAGTCTGGGACATAACGCTGAAGCGCGGAGAATGCTGGTTAATAGTACGGGAAGGAAATGGGAACTGACGTTTACCACGCTGGTGACTTTCGGAGGGGCGTTCTTCGCCTCGTTTCCTTTGTTCTACAGTACTAGCTTCGGCGGTGCCTACTGGCTGTGGATGATTATCTTGTTCTCGTTTGTGCTGCAGGCGGTGAGTTATGAGTTCCAGAACAAGCTGGGGAACTTCCTCGGACCGAAGACGTTCCAGTGGTGCCTGGTGCTGAATGGTATCATCGGACCGCTGTTGATCGGTGGTGCAGTGGCAACGTTCTTCAATGGGTCGAACTTCATCATCGAAAAGGCAAACCTGATGGATGGCATGCAGCCGGTGATTAGTAAATGGGCTAACGCAAGTAACGGACTGGATGCGCTGCTGGATCCGTGGAACTTGATCTTAGGGTTCGCGGTGTTCTTCCTGGCTCGTGTGTTGGGTCTATTATATTATATTAATAATGTACGCGATGAGGTAATCGAGAGTAGGGCGTCGGTGCAACTGGTGGGGAATACCATCACGTTCCTGATTTTCTTCCTGGCTTTCCTGATTCGTACTATGTTAAAGGATGGCTATGCATATGATCCTGCAACGGGGGTGGTCATGATGGAACCGATGAAGTACCTGCATAACCTGCTCGAGATGTGGTATCTGCTCATCATCTTACTCATCGGCGTAGTTCTGGTGTTGTATGGTATCATCCGTACCATCGTTAGTAAGACATATATAAAAGGTATATGGCCTACGGGCATCGGCGTGGTAATGGTGGTGTTGGTGCTGCTGCTCATCGCGGGATGGAACAACACGGCTTACTATCCGTCGAACGTGGATTTACAGAGTAGTCTGACCATCGCCAATTCGTGTAGCAGCGAGTTTACCTTGCGCACCATGGCCGTCGTGAGTCTGTTGATACCGTTCGTATTGGCGTATATCGCTTATGCATGGTATTCAATCGACAAGAAGAAAATAGATAAAACGGAAATCTCTCAAGGAGAAGTATATTAATAAGGTGAAATCATGAGAATACTCGGATTACTGACATGGGTTCTTCTGCTCCCGCTTTCTGTCATGGCGCAGGAAGAGCAGCATACAAGTATTGTGCTGGTAACGGATAGTGGAAACGTGACGATAATGCTGTATAATGAAACGCCGCGCCATCGTGATAATATCATCGCTCTCGTCAACAGGGGATTCTACGACGGTCTGCTGTTCCATAGGGTGATAGAGGATTTCATGATCCAAACGGGGGATAGCATAAGCCGAAATGCGCCTGAAGGACAACTGTTGGGCGATGGGAAATATGAAACGTACAAGATTCCTGCAGAGATTCGTTTTCCGCAAATCTTCCATAAAAGGGGTAGCGTGGCTGCCGCAAGGGAAGGGGATAAGGAGAACCCGCAACGGGAGTCTTCCATGTGTCAGTTCTATATCGTTTGGGGAAAACGATACAGCGGGAACATGATGGATGATGTGGAGGAAAGGATTGCCAGGAATACGGGCGAACTGATCTCTTTTCCGCAAGAGGTGAGGGATGCGTATTTCCAATATGGGGGTACTCCACATCTCGACAACCAATATACGGTGTTCGGAGAGGTTGTCGAAGGACTTGATGTGGTGGAGAAAATCATGAGGGCAAAAACGGATGAAAATGACCGACCGGTTACTGATATTCACATCCAACGTGCCTATGTAAAAACTACTCCATAAAGGGGTGCCAATAACTTCTTTTAAGAGGGAACTGCTTTGTTTTAAGTGGTTCCCTCTTGATTTATGTTACCTCCTTTGTCTTAAAAAAGGAAAAAATCAAAATTTTTAGAAAAAAAACAAGAAAATGTTTTGGAGGTTCGCGGAAATTGTGTACCTTTGCATCCGCTTTCGCACTAAAAAATCTGCTGCGGGAGTTTAGATAGATCTTTGAAATGCTTACATAGACAGAGAAGTAGTACGAGAAGCGGTTGCCGTTTCTTTTTATAAGAACCGGCTTCCGGGTATTCGAACCGTCAATATGACATTGTCAGTTTTGGCACTGACGGACTCGATAGATACGAATTGGCGTTCTGAGACAGATTAACGCTGGCAGACGGGTTTACAAAGTTCCTAGCCGCGAGAGCAGAGGCAAGCTTGCTTGCGCTATGCCGAGAGGCGACGGAAGTTCGTGGATTTTTCTGTCGGAGACATAAAAAATATACAATGTAGAGTTTGATCCTGGCTCAGGATGAACGCTAGCTACAGGCTTAACACATGCAAGTCGAGGGGCATCATGGGAGTTGCTTGCAACTTCTGATGGCGACCGGCGCACGGGTGAGTAACGCGTATCCAACCTTCCCCTCAGTAGGGCATAGCCCGTAGAAATGCGGATTAATACCCTATGCAGTCCGATGAGGACATCTGAGCTGGACGAAAGGTT
>JAEEWT010000030.1 GCA_016287755.1 Prevotella sp. | reverse complement strand
GGTGCTATCTATAACCTGAGCGGTATGCGCGTAAGCAAGACCCAGAAGGGTGTGTATATCATGAACGGCCGCAAGGTCATCGTGAAATAATGTGAGTTTTTAAACAATGTATAACAACAATTGAAAAAGAACTTAGTTATGAAAAAAGATTATATTAAGCCGTTCGTGAAAGTAAAGGTACTGGATACTGATCTTTGTCAGATTACTGTTACAAGCGATCCGACCATGTCTCAGCCTGGTGCAAATGCTGATGCAAAAGAGGTTTTCGATTTCTTCGAGTAATCAAAGAATACAACCCTATAAGCCAAAAGGTGCCGCGACAAACATCGCGGCACCTTTGTTATATATACAAAGAGTGCCAGCTTTCATTCGAAGGCTGGCACTCATAAGTTGTTCTTGTCGGTGAGCCGACATCATTTCTTGAACAGCGAGGCAATCCAGAGTACTACTACAGCACCAACGACACCTGTGATAATCTGACCAATCCATTCGCTGCTCATGCTGATGCCTAACAGGTTGAACATCCAACCACCAACGGCACCACCAACCAAACCTAACAAGAGGTTCAACACAAGGCCAAAGCCACCACCACGCATGATCTTACCAGCCAAGAAACCGGCGATCAAACCTACAATAATTGCTCCAATAATTCCGCTCATAATAATAAGTTTATTAGTTAAAATATAAGTTTATTAGTTTAATATAGTTTGATATCTGATGACAAAGGTACGAATAAGCGAGCACAAAACAAAATAAAAACGAGTTTTTCTTTTATTTTGTCGAGCGAAAGTCTTTCAATTCATCGGAATTGCCCATCTTTTTCTTGGGCAGACGCTTCGCCTTGCGCAGTGCCTCGGTGATGATCCACTGCAACTGACCGTTGGTGCTTCGGAACTCGTCAGCAGCCCAGGCCTCTATCGCGTCCATCGTATCGGAATCGATACGCAGAATGAAATTCTTAGTTTTCTTTTCAGACATATCTTTTAATCTTTTGTGGAGTGTGGAGTGTGGAATGTGGAGTGAGATATGATTTCAAGAACAAGTGGTTTGATACATGAATACTATATCTCAGTACTATTCTCACTCCACACTCCACCCTCCACACTCCTCGAAACAACTCCACATTTCCCCTCCTTATGGAAGGGTAGGGGTGGCTTAATGGTTCAGCGTACCCGTATTCACCACAGGCTGTGCCGACTCATCCCCGCAGAGCACGACGAGGAGGTTGCTCACCATAGCAGCTTTCTTGTCGTCATCGAGGTCCACTATGTTCTCATTAGAGAGCTTGTCAAGGGCCATCTTCACCATCGATACAGCGCCTTCTACAATCTTCTCACGGGCAGTGATAATGGCTGTGGCCTGCTGACGACGCAGCATCACAGCGGCAATCTCGGGAGCATAGGCCAGGTAGTTGATGCGAGCTTCTACCACCTCGATACCAGCCAGGGCGAGACGCTCATCCAGTTTCTGCTCCAGCTGCTCATTGATCTCATCGGCACTTGAACGCAGCGTGGGCTCTCCTTCCTTTGTGTCCTCATCGTCGTAGGCATACTGTCCTGCCACCTGACGCAGGGCAGCATCACTCTGTACACGCACAAAGTTCTCCAGCGCGTTCATCAGTCCTTTGGTATCTGAGCCCACAGCGTTTGGATTGGCAGCCATGGTCTGCGAATCCACCTCGAACAATGCCTTATAGGTATCCTTCAGTTTCCACACCAACACCAAACCGATCATCACAGGGTTACCGGTCTTGTCGTTCACCTTGATGGGCTCGGCGTCGAGGTTACGGGCACGCAACGATACCTTCTTGCTTCCGTAGAAGGGATTGATCCAGAAGAAACCGGTCTTACTGAACGTTCCGCTATACTTACCGAACCAGGTGGTGACACGTGCCACATTGGGTTCCAGCTGCAAATGACCGCACCACATAATGATGTTGATGAACAACAACAGAATACTGCCGCCCAACAGCCATCCGCCTTGTGCGCCATTGCTGCCATCCAGCTGGATGATGCTATAGATGATACCTAACACTGCCAATACCAGAATGGCGAAGTTTACAAACAACATCAGGAAACCATTCATTACTGTTCCCTTGAAAGCAAATTCTTTATTCTCCATCTTCTTTTAAAGTTCAAAGTTCAAAGTTTAAAGTTCAAAGTTAAATGATATCATTTTGATATCGCAAAGATATATACTATTTTTCAATCGGCAATGGGTTTCTGCAGTTTTTTATGTTTCTTTTACTTTTCTTCTCTACGAATTAGACGAATTAGACGAATTTTTTTGTATACCTTTGTACCCATAAATAATACATCAGTGCAAATGAATATCAAAGAACTGGAAGGGAAGCGCATTGCCGTACTGCTGTCGGGTGGCGTAGATTCATCGGTGGTGCTCTACGAGCTGGTACGCCAAGGACTGCAGCCCGATTGCTTTTATATCCATATCGGTCCCGATGAGGATGAGGAGTGGGACTGCTCCAGCGAGGAGGATGTAGAGATGGCAACGGCCGTAGCACATAAGTATGGGTGCAAGCTTGAAGTGATCGACTGTCATCAGGAGTATTGGAACCAGGTGACGACCTATACTATAAATAAGGTACGCGAAGGCTTCACTCCCAATCCTGATGTGATGTGCAACCGACTGATTAAGTTCGGGGCCTTCGACGAGAAGCGGGGTCATGACTATGACCTGATTGCCACGGGGCATTATGCCATGACCGAGATAGATGAAGAGGGGAGGAAGTGGCTTTGTACGAGTCCTGATCCTGTAAAGGACCAGACCGACTTTCTGGCACAGATATACGACTGGCAGCTGCGGAAGGCGCTGTTTCCCATTGGGCATTATATGAAGGATGAGGTGAGGGCCATTGCCGAACGCGAACATCTGGTGAATGCCAAACGAAAGGATTCGCAGGGCATCTGCTTCTTGGGAAAGATCAATTACAATGAATATATCCGTCGTTTCTTAGGCGAGAACCCGGGGGATGTCATCGAACTGGAAACGGGTAGGAAGATTGGCGAGCATAAGGGCTTGTGGTTCCATACCATCGGACAGCGCAAGGGACTGGGCTTTGGCGAAGGTCCGTGGTTTGTCATCAAGAAGGATGTGCCGAAGAATATCTTATATGTGAGTCATGGCTATGATCCGCAGGATGCATATAAGCAGGATTTCCTGATACACGACTTCCACTCGCTCACCCTGCCGTTGCATACTTTGTTCAACGGACAGACAACAAAGAATGTCACATTCAAGATCCGTCATACACCGGAGTATCATCCTGCGGTGCTGGAAAAGGTTGACGAGGGGAAATATATGGTGCATTCAGCGCATCCCATCCATGGGGTAGCACCAGGACAGTTCTGTGTGGTGTATGATGAGAAGCATCACCGCTGCTTTGGGTCGGGGGAGATAGGGAGCCACCCCTAACCCCTCCATAAGGAGGGGAAAGGTGGAGTCGTTTCGAGGAGTGTGGAGTGTGGAGAGTGGAGTGAGATATGCTTAGAGTATATGAATTCTCAGGACAAGCATCCTGTATCTCAGTACTATTCTCACTCCACTCTCCTCACTCCACACTCCACAATTTCACAAAGGGCGGTCATGGATGGAATAACAAGGTCGGCTCCTGCCTGCCAGAGTTGCTCATCGGGTAGCGGACCTGTATTCACACCGATGGTGAAACACTGGGCGGCAACACCTGCCTGAATACCCAAGGGGGCATTCTCCACCACGATGGTTTCCCATGGTTCCGTTCCACATTTCTTCATGCCAGCCAGGTAGGGATCGGGTGCAGGCTTACCTCGTTGCACATCATACGCTGTGGTGATATGGTCTTCCGTGATGAAAGGATGGAAATCGGTGGTAAGGCGGTTGATGAGGGGGCGCTGACCGCTGCCTGTCACCACAGCCATGACAAAGCCTTCCTGATGCAGTTTCTCCATCAGCTCATAGGCACCGGGCATGATCTCAGCCTTGGGCATCTCGCCGAAGAAACGGGTCTTTACGTCGTACATCGCTTGCGCCTCTTCCAAAGTGATGTCTTTCCCTTGCTGTTGCTTCACCATATTACGGATGGTGTCTATACCGCGGGCACCCTCCGTGGCGTAGGCATCATCGGCCGTCATGCGGATGCCGAAGGTGGCCATGGAGCGCTGCCAGGCCACAGCATGGTTGGGCATGCTGTTAATGAGCACGCCATCCATATCGAAGAGAACGGCTTTGGGGCAGAAACCCCCAAAGCCGTGTTTTTTTAAATACTTTTGAATTGATTCCATAGGGTTCTAGTTTTGCTAGATGTACTAGAAATACTAGTTTTACTAGTTGCACTAGCATTACTAGGATTACTAGTTGGACTAGCAGTACTAGGGTTCTATTTGTATTAAGCTTCTTTGGCCAGGCGCTCCTTGATGGCCTTCGATTCGGCCTCATAGCCAGGCTTGTCGAGCAGGGCAAACATATTCTTCTTATAGGCCTCCACACCCGGCTGGTTGAATGGGTTCACGCCAAGCACATTACCGCTGATGCCGCAGGCAATCTCGAAGAAGTAGATGAGCTGGCCGATGTAGTATTCGTTCAACTGCGGTACGCTGATGCGGATATTGGGCACGCCACCATCGACATGAGCCAAACGTGTTCCTAACTCAGCCATCTTGTTCACCTCATCCACACGCTTGCCAGCAAGGAAGTTCAAGCCATCGAGGTTCTCCTCATCATTCGGGAAGAGCAGCTTCTTGTTCGGCTCCTCAATGCTGATGACGGTCTCGAAGATGGTGCGCTCACCTTCCTGAATCCACTGTCCCATCGAGTGGAGGTCGGTGGTGAAATCGCAAGATGCCGGGAAGATACCTTTGTTCTCCTTACCCTCGCTCTCGCCATAGAGCTGCTTCCACCATTCAGCAATGAAGTGAAGCTTCGGCTGGTAGTTCACCATGATCTCGATTTTCTTACCAGCGCTATAGAGTCCGTTACGGATGGCAGCATACTGGGCAGCGATATTCTTCTCGAAGGGGACATCCTTACCACAAGCCTTCTCCATCTCCTGAGCACCCTCTACCAGTTTCACGATGTCGAAACCGGCACAGGCAATGGGCAGCAAGCCCACCGGTGTGAGCACAGAGAAACGACCGCCCACATTATCGGGAATAATGAAGCTCTTGTAGCCTTCCTTGTCGGCACAGGTACGGGCAGCACCTCTCTTGGCATCGGTAATGGCCACGATTACCTTCTTGGCCTCCTCCTTACCGCGCTGATCCTCGCATTGCTTCTTCAGCAGACGGAAGGTGAGGGCGGTCTCGGTGGTAGTACCACTCTTGGAGATATTGATCACACCGAACTTCTTATCCTTCAGATAGTCGGTCAGCTCAGAGAGATAGTCCTCACCGATGTTATTTCCTGCAAACAGGATGGTAGGATTCTTCTTGTCGGCCACCAGCCAGGCAAAGCTGTTGCCAAGGGCTTCAATCACGGCACGGGCACCTAAGTAGCTACCGCCGATGCCGGCCACTACTACAGCCTCGCAGTTCTTACGAAGGGTGTCGGCACATTCCTGCACCTCTTTCAGAAATGCAGGAGTGATAGACGACGGCAGATGCAGCCATCCCAAGAAATCGTTACCTGGGCAAGTACCCTTCTCCAATGCTTCCTGAGCAGCCTTCACCTGAGGCTCGAAAGCTTTCACCGCACCTTCTTTGAGGAAGCATGCAGCCTTTGTCATGTCTAAAGCAATATTCTTCATCTTGTTTAAGTATTTTTGTTAGGATATGTTTGTCTGTTTAACGGAAACTGTCGGTAAGAAGTTTGATCTCGATCTGCGGGGCGATACGCTCGTACAATATATTATATACGGCATCGAGGATGGGCATGTTGACATGCATGTGGCGGTTGATCTCCTTCATACATTTCGTACCGAAGTAGCCCTCGGCAATCATCTCCATCTCTATCTGTGCCGATTTCACGCTGTAACCCTTACCAATCATGGTACCGAAGGTGCGGTTGCGCGAGAAGTTACTATAGCCCGTTACGAGGAGGTCGCCCATATAAACCGAGTCGTTGATGTTCCGTTCAATAGGATGTACGGTGTTCAGGAACCTGTTCATCTCCTGCACAGCGTTCGACATCAGTACGCTCTGGAAGTTATCACCGTACTTCAGTCCGCTGCAGATACCTGCGGCAATGGCATAGACATTCTTCAGTACCGATGAATACTCAATGCCGATGACATCCGTGGAGGTCTTGGTCTTGATATAGTCGCTGGCGATGAGATCGGCAAACGACTGGGCCTTCACCTTGTCGTCACAACCGATGGTGAGGTAGGAGAGACGTTCCAGTGCCACCTCTTCAGCATGTGAAGGACCGCCGATGCAGGCCAGGTTCTCGTAAGGTACATCATAAACCTGATGGAAATACTCGGAGCATACCAGGTTCTCATCGGGCACGATACCTTTGATGGCCGTGATAATGAACTTATCGCGGATGCGGGTCTTGAGTTTCTTCAGGTGGTTCTTCAAATAAGGTGAGGGCGTGACGAATACCAGCGTATCATAGTTCTGTACGATCTTGTTGATGTCGCTGGAGAACGCAATCTCGTCCACATCGAAATGCACGCTCATCAAGTAGGCAGGGTTATGCCCCATCCGCTTGAAGTCCTCAATGCGGTCGTCGCGGCGCATATACCACCCGATGTGGTGGGTGCGCCCCACCACGATCTTGGCAATGGCGGTTGCCCAGCTTCCGCCGCCAATGATGGCTATGTTACCGCAGTCGTACACTTTGAACTTTGAACTTTGAACTTTGAACTTTGAACTATGAACTATGAACTCTGAACTTTATTGCGCCTTCTCAATCCATTTAGCTACCTCATCCACTGAGGGCTTTTGCATATCGAGCTTGAACTTCTTCACGATGTCACCGATCTTCTGCTGCAAGCCCTGGGGCTTCTCGTCCTTGATGTTCTGTACGAGGTTGAAGCCGATCTTGCGGAGTACGGGAACCCATTCCTCGGGAACACCAATCTCAGCCCATTCGGCCACTGTACTCTGAGGCACCTTCTTCTCGGGCTTCATCTGCGGGAAGAACAACACCTCCTGGATGAAGGTCTTACCGGTCATGAGCATCACCAGTCGGTCGATACCAATACCGATACCACTGGTAGGCGGCATACCGTATTGCAGGGCACGGAGGAAGTCCTGATCAATGATCATGGCCTCGTCGTCACCCTTATCAGCCAACTTCATCTGCTCCACGAAACGTTCTTCCTGATCAATCGGGTCGTTCAGCTCAGAGTAGGCATTCGCCAACTCCTTACCGTTCACCATCAGCTCGAAGCGCTCGGTGAGTCCGGGCTTTGAACGGTGCATCTTGGTAAGCGGCGACATCTCCACGGGATAGTCGGTAATGAAGGTAGGCTGGATAAAGGTACCTTCGCAGAACTCACCGAAGAGCTCGTCAATGAGCTTACCCTTACCCATGGTCTCATCCACCTCCATGCCCTTTGACAGACAGAAGGCACGGATCTCCTCCTCGGTCTTACCAGTGCAGTCGAAGCCGGTCTTCTCCTGAATGGCCTCCAGGATGGGGAGTCTTCTATACGGAGCCTTGAACGATACGATGTTACCGTCGATCTCGCGCTCAGGCTTACCATTCACTGCGATACAGATAGTCTCTAACAACTTCTCCGTGAACGACATCATCCAGTTGTAGTCCTTATACTGCACATACAGCTCCATACAGGTGAATTCTGGGTTGTGGTTACGGTCCATACCCTCGTTGCGGAAGTTCTTACCGATCTCATAGACACCTTCGAAGCCACCCACGATGAGGCGCTTCAGGTAGAGCTCGGTGGCGATACGCATATACATATCCTGATCGAGGGCATTGAAATGGGTGATGAAAGGACGGGCTGAGGCGCCACCGGCAATCATCTGCAGGGTAGGAGTCTCCACCTCGGTATAACCAGCTTCGTCGAGAACCTTTCTTAAGGTACGGATCACTGTGGCACGCTGTAAGAAGGTATCCTTGACACCCTCGTTCACTACCAGATCCACATAGCGCTGACGATAGCGCAGCTCCGGGTCGTCGAACTTATCATAGGCCACACCGTCCTTGTATTTCACGATGGGCAGCGGTTTCAGACTCTTAGCCAGCAGCGTGAGTTCCTTGGCATGAACCGAGATCTCACCCGTCTGGGTACGGAACACGAAACCCTTGATGCCGATGAAGTCACCGATATCCATGAGTTTCTTAAATACCGTATTATATAAATCCTTATTCTCTTCAGGACAGATGTCGTCGCGGGTGATATACACCTGAATCCTGCCCTTGGAGTCCTGAAGCTCCACAAAAGAGGCCTTACCCATTACACGGCGACTCATCATTCTACCGGCAATGCATACCTGGGGCAGATCGTTTACGGGTATCGGCTCTTCACCCTCTGGTACGTCGATAATCCATTGGCCGTTCTCTACATTCTCACGGATGTCGGTACTGAAGGCGTTGGTTGCATACTCAGCTGCTGGATAGGGGTTGATACCCATGTTACGCAGTTCCTGCAGACTCTCGCGTCTGCCTATTTCCTGCTCACTTAATTCTAATACATTCATATTCTTCATATAATTATGGTGCAAAGATAGTGCAAATCGAGCGAAATGCCAAAGGAAAACATGTTTTTCTTTGTACTTTCAGAGAAGCAGCCTGTCTTCAGCGAAGCCTCCATCCTTCCTGTTTTTTATCGATAATGCGTCATTTTGTATCCAATGAAACAAATTGTAAATCTTATGTTACATGAGATGGAGGTAATTCAAAGAAAAATTCATTACCTTTGCAATCATTATTATCAACGATATTACAAAACAAATGAAGAATATGAAAAAATTATTGGTATCATTACTGCTCCTGGGCACCGTGAGCGTTTATGCCCAGAACCCAGTTATCCGTAACATCTATTCAGCCGACCCGACGGCTCGAGTATTCAACGGAAAAGTGTATCTCTATCCGTCGCACGACATCTTCCCTCCCGAGGGACAGCGACAGGATTGGTTCTGCATGGAGGACTATCATGTGTTCTCTTCTGAGAATCTCATCGACTGGACCGACCATGGTATGATCGTTACCCAGAACAAGGTGCCTTGGGTAAGACCGGATTCCTATTCGATGTGGGCACCCGACTGTGTGGAGAGAAACGGAAAGTATTATTTCTATTTCCCCTCAGCTCCTGCTGCAGGTAGAGGTGGATTCGCCGTGGGTGTGGCTATAGCCGACAGTCCTGAAGGTCCGTTCATTCCTGAACCACAGCCTATTGCTGGTATTAACGGTATCGACCCCTGTGTGCTTCAGGCTTCTGATGGCAATGCTTATATTTTCTGGGGCAATGGACGTTGCGCCAAACTCAAGGATAATATGAAAGAGCTGGCTGACGATAATCCCAAAGAAGTAGTGAAATGGGGTAACCGCGAGATGGAGATGGTAGGTGCCAACTGTCTGCAGGGTCTGCCTAACCGTCAGGCTGAAGGTCCGTTTGCCTTCGAGTATAACGGTAACTTCTATCTTACCTATCCTTATGTAAGAGAGAACACCGAGGTGCTTGCCTATGCCATGAGTAAGAAACCGATGGGTCCATACGAGTACAAAGGACTGATCATGGCCGAGCATCCTAATGGCTGCTGGACTAACCACCATAGTATTATTAACTACAAGGGTCAGTGGTATCTGTTCTATCATCGTAACGACTACTCACCGAACGACGACAAGCGCCGTTCTGTACGTATCGACAAGCTGAGCTTTAATCCCGATGGTACTATCCAGGAGGTGAAGCCGACAGAGCGTGGCGT
>JAEEWT010000012.1 GCA_016287755.1 Prevotella sp. | reverse complement strand
ATTCCGAACAGAGAAGTTAAGCCCGTCATCGCCGATGGTACTGCAATGCAATGCGGGAGAGTAGGTAGCCGCCTTCTTTCATTATGGAGAGGTTTCCCAAACGGGAAGTCTCTCCTTTTTTTATGTCTGACAACATGCCCTCTTGCCCCCTTTACTTTTCCTCTAAATGCATTTTTTCTTGAAAAAGCATTGCAGTTTGATTTTCTTTTCGTATATTTGCCGTTAAATCGGTAAAACAATCAAAGAATGCGTAGGATCGGAAGGGCTCTTGTATGGTTACGCAGGGTGAATCACTGCAGGGGCTTCGGCGTACAGTCGCCATGGGCTTATCGCTTTATCCGATATGTTGTCAATGAACACAATCCCTACTATGCCTATGAACGGATGAATGATCAGCTACCTGATCTTGATGAACAAACAAGGAAGATGTGCCGATTGTATTTCAGACTGGCGAACTTCATGCAGGCACAACGCATCTTCAGCTATTGTTCTCCCACTACGGCCTATGCGGCCTATATGAAAGAAGGGTGCCATAAGACCTCGGTGGTAGAGATAGGAGAGGATGGCATGGAATCGTTCGAAACAACATGTGCTGACAACCAGCCTGTGGAGTTTATTAGAATTAGTCCGCAGGGCAACTATCAAACACTATATGAAAAGGCTCTTCCTTACATGGACGCAAAGAGCATGATGGTGGTGGAGGATATTCACAAAAGGCGGGAAACGAAGAATTTCTGGCAATCTATAGTCAACGATACACGTACGGGTGTGACTTTTGATTTGTTTTATTGTGGTATCATTTTCTTTGATAAGAAGCGTTATAAGGAAAACTATATAGTTAATTTTTAAACCATCGACACTATGGCAATAACAAGAGTCTATACGAAGACAGGCGACGACGGCGTGACAAGTCTGGTCGGCGGCGTGAAAGTAAAGAAAACCAATGCCCGTATCGAGGCTTATGGAACAGTGGATGAACTGAGCGCCCATTTGGGAATGCTCGCCTCTTGGATGAAGGACGGTGATGACAAAGACCTGATAATCCGCACACAGCGGAACCTATTCACTGTGTGCTCCTATTTAGCTACTGACAAATCAAAGACTCCCTTGGCTCCTTCTTATACGATGGCTGCGGAAGAGACGCAGATTCTGGAAGAACAGATTGATGAAATCAATGCCAATATCCCTCCGCAAACGGCATTTATCTTGCCGGGTGGCTCTCATGAAGCAGCCTTGGCACATGTATGTCGTACGGTATGTAGAAGGGCAGAGCGTCGCATCTTTTTCTTGGGAGAATCGACCGAATTAGACCCGGAAGTAACCCATTATATCAACCGCTTGTCGGATTATTTGTATGTTCTGGCCAGAAAATTAAACTTTATTGACGGAGTACGTGAAAAAATTTGGAAGAAACCGAAGTAAATAAGAAAAAAAATAGTACTTTTGCGCCCAAGTTTCTAACATGTAAAAATAATAGACTATGTATTGGACACTTGAGTTAGCATCAAAACTGGAAGATGCACCATGGCCGGCAACAAAAGATGAGTTGATTGACTATGCCATTCGTTCAGGCGCACCGCTTGAAGTATTGGAGAATCTTCAGGAGATTGAGGATGAAGGTGATGTATATGAAAGTATTGAAGAAATATGGCCTGATTATCCTACTAAAGAAGACTTTTTGTTCAACGAGGATGAGTATTAAGGCTCTTTAGACTTCTGACCATGAAATGCCAGCGGGGCAAGCATTACGCTTGCCCCGCTGGTGTTTTATTGATGTGTTGCTCTGAACTCGTCCAGTTGTTTGAAGCAGTGGCGGTTGATGATCTCCTCCAACTTGCGATCGTGGTTGTTGTGAATGCGGGCATCAGAGCCACCGAATTCCAGCAGTTCACCGTTCTCCTTGGTGTAAGGATGCCATCCGTAAAGCCCGTTGCTGTCGGGGTTGCCTGTATGGGCAAACTGTGCCCATACATCGCTTATCCTTGTGGCCCAGATCTGATTGGCATCAAGGGTTGACTGCGACAGTTGGTTGCTATAGTGGTGCAACACGTCGAAGCAGTATTTCAGTTCGGCGCCGTGGGCAGAGCCTTTATAGCCGCGGTTGTCGCTCTCTCCAACAGTGTACATATATACATAGGTGTCGGCCTTGCGTTTGCCACCGATGGCATCGGCTGTGATGATAGTCTTAGGACGGAAGAGCCAGTCGATGCTCAGCAGGTCTTGTGGCAATCGTTCTAACGTTTTATCTGGATAGGATTCCATAAATGCGCTTATATAAGCATCGGTCTCGTCGCCGAAGGTGCGTTGCAGTTCCTTGCGGGCTTCTTCAAAGGTGATCTGCTGACCATAGCGACTTCGCTGCAACTCATTGAACGTAGTGCCAATCATCAAGGGAATATCATCGCTGAAGCTGGCAAAAGCAGGCTGGAATGGCTGTTGTAGGAGAACTTCGCCATCGGGTGTAGGTCCGAAGCCCCACATCATAGGAGTACCAGGCCTACGGGTTCCAATGCTGGCTGCCATGGCACGCTGACCAGCGGCATACAGGTCTTTGTATGGCACATCCTTAATCTTATCGATGTTCTTCTTATCGATACCCAGTTCCTTCAGTACGGCCTCGCCCAGTTCCTCGGTCATCTTCTTCGTATTCACATTGAGAATGGTACCACTCATGATGATGGCCTTGTGGAAGAGTCCTTTGGCCTTGGGCATACACATCAGTGTTCCCACCTTACCGCCGCCACCCGATTCACCAAAGATGGTGACATTATTGGGGTCGCCTCCGAACTGAGCAATATTGTCACGCACCCATTCCAGGGCTTGTACGGCATCGAGCATACCCACATTACCCGAATACTTGTACTTCTTGGATACCGTAGAGAGATCCAGGAAGCCGAGGATATTCAGTCGGTGGTTGATGCTCACCACTACCACATCCTTCTTGGCCAGGCACATACCCGGATCCCATTCAGAGGTTCCTGAGTCGAAACCGCCGCCATGTAGCCAGAACATTACAGGCTTTAGCTTTGCGCTCGGCTTTGCCGCTTTGCTTTGCAAAGAACTATTGGGGAGTTCGGTTGTCCAAACATTGAGCACACAGCAGTTCTCCGACATCTGTTCTTCGGTCATAGGACGGTTCTGTTGCTGCATGGTCATAGGACCCCAATGATCGCACACCCTTACCCCTTTCCATTTCTTCACCGGCTGGGGCGGCATGAATCGTTCCACTGTAGCATATGGAATACCAAGGAAGGCCATGGAACCTTCCTGATCAATTCCCTTCACTAATCCCGAGCGCGTCTTGACCACCATCGGGTCGTTGCTTTGCGCCATTGTGATTGTCGTTGCTGTGAGACAGAGTGCCAACAGCCATGTTCTCATGTTGTTCATTGTATGGTTGTTTTTTACTTAATCACAATCTTGAACTACGTTCGAGCTTGTTCACGTTCGAAAAAGTAAGCAAGCTTTTTTTACTCACTTAATCACAACCTTTTTACCATTCACGATATAGATACCCTTTTGTGGGTTGATAACGCGACGTCCTTGCAGGTCGAAGAGGGCAGAAGATTTCTGCTGTGAACGGACTGCATCAATAGCCGTAGTAATACCGTGGTTTTGCTGTTCCTGCTCTTCTTTATACAGCGAGATGGCATTCTGTCCAGAAGCATAGACGCGGAAACAGTTGGCGCTACTATTGTATTGTAGATAGAAGGCCTTGCCACAGTTCTTTACAATGGCTTCCCCGTCAACAATGGAAATCGTCCAACGGAAATAATCATTGGAAACATTGCCATTGAGTATCAAATAAGCTTTGTTATTACTATTTGTTCCTTTAGTCGTACCCATATACTGTTCTTTTTCGGTTTCAAAAATGGTCCATTTCTGATTCTGCTTCTGTAGTACAACAGGCACGGCAGCGTTTCCACTTCCATCTGTCAGCGTAATCACATCATCAACAGGAGTTACTAAACCTGCTTTTCCCTTATCGGAATCGAATCCATTGTAAGCAATGTACTGATCTTCCACATTCGATACGATGAGGTATCTGTAGTTGCCTTCCAGTTCCTCTTCGCTTGCGACGAGCTTATAATTGTTATTACCGATTATGATTTCCTGCGGCTGTGCCGGTTCTTCATCACATTCCACATAGAGGTTGGCACGAATCATGGTGTTGGAGGCACTGGCGGTGTAAGGAGCAAAGAAATCCGTTCCGCTATTGGCATTGTAGGTCATGGTACCATAATAGGTATGAACCATTTCCACGCCATCGTTTCTTTTCTGCAGTTTCCATGAATAGGCAGCATTTGTTTGGTATGCCAGTTTCTTAGTGGATGGGGCATTCAGATATTCTCCTTCTCTGTTCATGAATGCATATTTCCCATTGTTTTCTTCAAGGGTGAACACCTCCACATCATCGGTAATGGTTATAACATCGTCAGAAAGGATGATCTCTTCTGAGTTCAGATGATTATTGCTTAATGCTCCTGCTGCTACATCTTTCGATCCGCAGGCGATGATATAACGGAGTCCGCTGACAACCTCATCCATTGAAGATACATGTTTGAAGGTCTTTACCTCGGTTGAAGTACCATCACGGATGACATACCTTGCCACGCTTACCTGACTCTCATCACCTTCTTCAGAGATGGCAACAGCCTTCAGTGTGGTTGTCTTGTCGATGCTGATGGGACCATCATAGATACTGCTCTCGGATGATGGTGTTGTTCCATCGGTGGTGTAATGGATGGTTACACCCTCTGTCTCGCAGCTGATGGACACAGTCTGAGCCTCACTATAACTACCCGCTTTGGGTGAGAAGGTGGGAGCAGCAATGTTGACCACCCCTTTGTAAAGGAACGAGATCGTACCGTCTTCATTTTGTGTAATATCCTTCACAGCCCCATCCATGTAGTAGGTGCCATTGCTATTCTTGTTATAGAATTTGGCAGGTGCCTTGGAGTCCTTACTGAAGCTGTTGTAATTACCGCTGGGATAGGTGTCGGTGGCAAATCCATCCCACGAATATATTAAATACTCTTCCCCATTTTCATCAATATAAGGTTCTGTGTCAATCTCACCATCAGCCGTAATCCAAGTCATGCGTTGGTGGGTGTAATCGTTGTTAACGCTGTTGCTTGCCCAGGCAGAAGCATTGTAATCAACATGCAGGATGAGCATACCTTTACCAGGCAGTCCTGCATCCCACTTCTCAGGTTGACGGTTCTCCAAGAGGAAATACTCGTCGCGGTTCCCATTATTATATATAATGTACGCGTCACCACCATCCATTAAGGATTTCATGTCACTTACACTCTTTGTCGTGGTGAGTTCGATGGGGTTAAGCCATCCTGCCACCCAGCGCTCATAGCTGGAATAGCCAGCGGGCTGATAGCCGTCGCCGTTGTATGAGCCGCTGTCCATCAGATCCCACCAAAGCATTCCCACGCCATAACCAGTGTCACTGGTGTCGTAGAAGTCGGGGAAGCCCAGACAGTGACTGAACTCATGGCACATGGTTCCGATGCCGCAGATATCACCATAGCCGTTCAGTTCTGATCCACAGGCATAGGTGTTGATGGTCACACCGTCAAGAAAGAGCGGTCCAGAACCGTCACCGTAGTATTGAGCAGAAGCGAGTGTCCATTCATGCGGCCATATCGTGTTGGCTACACCTCCATCGGCCTCTCCTTTCCCTGCATAGATGACATATACCTGATCCACTTCTTGGTCACCGTCCCAGTCATAGTCGGCGAAGTCCACTTCATTGTTGGCAGCCTTACAAGCTTCTATGACCATGGAGGCGGGATGTTGGTCGTTGCCTTGTTTGCCATTCTTGTTCCTGCCATAGTACGACATGTCGTAGGGCATATCGTAGGGTCCCACGACATCGAATTCGAGATCAAACTTTCCACCGCTCTGGTCATAGAAATAGTCGTGAACGGAGCCTACGAAGTCGCCATCTCTAAAATGCTCTTCGTTGGCCACGCGCTCGAAATACTCTTTGTTATTGGTATCCTCTAGTTTCACATCCTTGAAGTTGACGAGGATAATGATACCCTTCTTCTGTCCCTCGATACTGTTGCTCGAACCCTTTTGTGCCCGACGTTTTGCCATTCGCTTGGCACGATCTGCATTAGCACTCTGACGACGTTCTTTGGCAGCATTCATCATTTCCTTGCGGTCGATCATCTGGAAAAGACCTGTTTCATCTTCCTGATAGGCATTACCATCGTTTCCCAGCCAGAAATGTCCGTGCTCGTCACCTACAAGACGAGCAGCGACGGTTTGGCCATTGGTCAGCTTCAGTGTACGGTACTGTCCAGGCTTGGCTGGAATAGCATTACATACGATGGTGATAAGCACCATGATGATTACTAACAGACAGCGTTTTGTCTGTTGTGTCTTGTTATTTTTCTTCATTCTTATGAATTCCAGTGGTTAATAATTTTGCAAAAGTACAAAAAAACACGTATAGTGCAAAAGAATTACGATGGTTTTTCTACACAATAAATCATAGAAACTGGCGTTATGATATCGTGCTTAGACGTTTCTGCATGATTTTCGTAGTGCTTTTGCTTGTCGTTTCGAGAGCAGAGGCACAGTATGATGTCAGCTTCAGTCATTACTTCGACATGGAGCCGTCGTTCAATCCTGCGTCCGTAGGAAAGGAATCCAAGTTGAACGTTGTAGGTGCTTACGCTATGGATCTGGCAGGATTCAAGCATAATCCGCGCACCATGTACATAGCAGGCGACATGCCTTTCTATATGGTTAAATCCTACCATGGCGTGGGAGCACAGTTGATGAACGATCAGATCGGACTCTTCCAGCATCAGCGTATTGCCGTTCAGTATGCTTATAAGCAGAAACTGTTTGGTGGTACAATCAGTGCTGGTGTGCAGGCGGGAGTCATCAGCGAGAACTTCGATGGCTCGGGTCTCGACTTGGAAACGCCGAACGACCCTGCCTTCATTACTTCAGAAGTGAACGGGAACGCCTTGGATCTGGGCTTTGGTGTTTATTATCTGCACAAAAGATGGTACGCCGGAGCATCCGTTCAGCACCTCAACGCCCCTCTGGTGGAGCTGGGCGAAACCAATGAGTTACAGATTGACCGGACGTATTATTTGACAGGTGGATACAATATTAAGCTCAGAAATCCGTTTGTTACAATACCGACCTCTGTGTTGGCGCGTTATGACGGGGTGGCTTATCGGGCGGATGTGACGGCCCGAGTGGTATACACCAACGACGAAAAGGTGATGTATGCAGGCGCTTCCTATAGTCCGACAAACTCTATCACCCTGCTCATTGGCGGCAGGTTGCACGGTATCAACGTCGGTTATAGTTACGAGTTCTACACCTCGGCCATCAATCCCGGTAATGGCAGTCATGAACTGTTCGTGGGCTATCAGACCAATTTGAACCTATTCAAGAAAGGGCGGAACAAACACAAGAGCGTACGACTGCTGTAGAAAGATGAAATTGAATTAAAACAAGATATGGAAAAGAAAGTATATAATAAGGTAAGCGGACAGATGAAGAGGATGATTCCCCTTTGTCTATTCACCCTTTTACTCGTATTCTCCGGTTGTGCTGGCAGTAAGATAGCCAATTCGGCCAGTCGCGGCGGTGAGGTTACCGGTGTCGGTGGCGGTAAAGGATTTACAGAGCCTACGCCGTTTGGAATGACACTGATCAAACGCGGTTACCTGAAGATGGGTATCGAGCAGGAAGACAGTTTGTGGGGTAAGCAGACACCTGTGAAGGATATCTCTGTTGACGGCTTCTGGATTGATGAGACAGAGGTGACCAACTCGGAGTATAAGCAGTTCGTGTATTGGGTTCGCGACTCGATTCTGCGCACTCGCTTGGCTGATCCGTCGTATGGCGGTGATGAGTCGTACATGATTACTGAGGACAAGAACGGCGATCCCGTTCCTCCCCATGTAAACTGGAAGAAGGCGTTGCCGCGCAAACCCAACGAGGATGAGCAGCGTGCCATCGAGAGTTTGTACGAGACCAATCCTGTTACAGGCGAGAAGATGCTCGACTGGCGTCAGATGAATTACCGCTATGAGGTATATGACTATACCGCCGCAGCCTTGCGTCGTAACCGTCTGAATCCAGAGGAACGTACCTTCAACACAGATATTGTTGTTGATCCGAACGAGGTGGTGATGATCTCGAAGGACACGGCATATATCGATGACGAGGGTAAAATCGTTCGAGAGACCATCGACCGTCCGTTGAGCGGTCCGTGGGACTTCCTCAATACCTATATCGTGAATATCTATCCCGACACTACCTGTTGGGTGAACGATTTCCAGAACTCCGACAACGAGACCTATCTGCGTTATTATTTCAGTAATCCTACCTATAACGACTACCCTGTGGTGGGCGTTACCTGGGAGCAGGCCAACGCTTTCTGTGCTTGGCGTACCGACTATCTGCTGAAAGGACTGGGTGCCGAGGCCAGATATGTGCAGCGCTACCGTCTGCCGACTGAGGCCGAATGGGAGTATGCTGCCCGCGGCAAGGATGGGAATGAGTTCCCTTGGGAGAATGAGGATATGATGAACGACCGTGGTTGCTTCTATGCCAATTTCAAGCCCGACCGCGGTAACTACACAAAGGACGGTAACTTGATAACCAGTAAGGTGGGTATCTATGGTGCCAACTCCAATGGATTGTTCGACATGGCCGGTAATGTGGCAGAGTGGACCAGTACCATCTATACGGAAGCAGGTGTGGATGCCATGAACGACCTGAATCCTACGCTGAAGTATAATGCAGCCAAGGAAGACCCGTACCGCTTGAAGAAAAAGAGTGTGCGCGGTGGTTCCTGGAAGGATCCCGAGAGCTATATCCGCTCTGCTTGGCGTACATGGGAGTACCAGAACCAGCCACGATCCTATATCGGATTCCGTTGTGTGCGTTCCGTGGCCAGTTCACAAAGCGTGAAGATGAAAGGGAAAAAGAAGTAATGTGATAAACAACAGATAAGATGACACAGTATAGCAAACTCAATATTATCTACCGTCTGCAGAAGTGGATGGATAGCGTGCCAGGACAGACGTTCCTGAATTATGCCTACAGCTGGGGTGCAGCCATCGTGATCTTGGGTACACTGTTTAAGCTGACCCATATCCCCGGTGCCAACTTCTGGCTTTTCCTCGGTATGGGCACTGAGGTGTTCGTGTTCTTCCTCTCTGCCTTTGACCGTCCGTTTGACAAGACTGCCGATGGTATGGATCTGCCTACACACCTGAATCTCGACAATGAAGAGGTTGCAGAGGGCGATGAGGAGCCGGCACAGGTAGCAGCTGCCGCACAGCCTGTTGTTACAGGCGGTGGTACAATTATCATTGGTGGTGGTACTGTTGGCGGTTCTGGTCAAGCCAGTGATGCTAGTAGAACTAGTGGAACTAGTCAGACTACTGTTGACACAGAGGCCATTGCCGCCGTATCTTCTTCCGTATCGAAGATGTCAGGAGTTTCTGGCGAGGCTGTATTGCCGTCGATGAATCCTGAACTCGAGGAGGCCACCACGAATTATGTGGAAGAGCTGAAGCGTCTGACGGAGATGCTGTCGAACGTATCGCGTCAGAGTGAGCGTCTGGCTACCGACTCGGAAGAGATGGAGAACCTGAACCGTACGTTGACAGGTATCTGTAAGGTTTACGAGCTGCAGCTTAAGAGCGCCAGCTCGCAGATCGGTACCATCGACGAGATCAATGAGCAGACCAAGAAGATGGCTGATCAGATAGCTGAACTGAACAAGATCTACCAGCGTATGATCGATGCCATGACGGTGAATATGCCAAAGGCTCCGTTGGTTCCATAATCTTTAGTTACTGTTGTCCCCATAGGGGTTTTAAAAAAGAATACAATGGCAATTAAGAAAAGACCGGTATCTCCACGCCAGAAGATGATCAACCTGATGTATGTCGTCTTGATGGCTATGCTTGCGCTGAACGTTTCATCGGAAGTGCTCGACGGTTTCTCCTTGGTAGAGGAGAGTCTGAACCGCACGACGGCGAACTCAGCGAAGGAGAACCTTTCTATATACGGCGACTTCGAGTCGCAGATGAAAGCGAATCCCGAGAAGGTTCGCCAGTGGTTCGACAAGGCCACGCAGGTGAAACAAATGAGTGATTCGCTCTATAACTTGGCGCAGGAACTGAAGGAAGCCATCGTGAAGGAGGCTGACGGCAGCGACGGTGATGTGTTGAATATCCGTAACAAGGAAGACCTGGAAGCTGCCACACAGGTGATGCTGGCACCAGGTAAGGGTCGTGGCAAGGAACTATACAATGCCATCAACTCTTTCCGTGAACGCATCCTGAAGATGGTGGGTGACGAGCGTCAGCGGAGTATGATCAGCAGTAATATGACCACCGAACTGCCAGCCAATGCTCATGCCATGGGAAAGAACTGGCAGGAGTACATGTTTGAGGACATGCCCGTGGCTGCTGCCATTACGCTGCTCTCCAAGCTCCAGAGTGATGTGCGCTACGCAGAAGGTGAGGTGCTCCATACCCTCGTGTCGAATATCGACGTGAAGGATATCCGTGTGAACAAGCTTGATGCGTTTGTCATTCCTGAGAAGACCACCCTTTATCCGGGTGAGACCTTTGCGGCGAATATCGTCATGGCTGCCGTGGATACGACGATGCAGCCGGAGATCTATATCAACGGTTCCAAGGTGAACCTCCGCAACAACAAGTACTCCTTCTCAGCAGGTGGTGTGGGCGAGCATTCCTTCAGCGGTTATCTGCTCACCCGTAATGCGGCAGGTGAGACTCTGCGTCGCGACTTCCTGCAGAAGTACAGCGTGATTCCTGCACCCAGTGGTGCTACGGTGGCAGCCGACCTGATGAACGTGCTCTATGCGGGTTATCCGAACCCGATGAGTGTCAGCGTACCAGGTGTACCGCAGAATGCCGTATCCGTGACGATGAGTGGTGGCTCGTTGACAGCGAAGGGTGATGGACATTACGTGGCTACGCCAGCCGCTGTGGGCAAGGATGTCACATTCACAGTAACAGCCCACGACAAGGGTCAGACCCGTCAGATGGCACAGGTGACTTTCAAGGTGCGTAAGCTGCCCGATCCTACACCGTATATGGTGGTAGGCGACAACCGTTTCCGTGGTGGCGGACTTGCCAAGGCTTCGCTGATGGGCACGGGCGGTATCAAGGCTGCCATTGATGACGGTCTGCTCGACATCGAGTTTAAGGTTACAGGCTTTGAGACCGTGTTCTTTGATAATATGGGTAATGCCGTACCTATCGTAGGTAACGGTTCATCCTTCTCTGAACGGCAACGCGAGGAGTTCCGCAAACTCTCCCGCAGTCGACGGTTCTATATTACACATGTAACGGCTGTAGGTCCTGACGGTATCTCGCGAACCCTACCCGGAGCCATGGAAGTGATAGTAAGATAAAGGAAAACTGAAAGATAATAACATAGAATATGATGCGTACAGATAATATTCAAACAGGATGCAGAGGAATGATGCTCATGATGTTCTTCATGGTATGTTCCTTCTTCATCAGTGAGGTGCAGGCTCAGCCTGCTGCACGTCGTCAGCAAGCCCAGCAGCAGAAGTCAAATGCGCAGACGCTTACCACACGTGCCCAGATATCATTCCCAACGGCACAGAGCATGTCGGAGGACGTGGTTTGGCGGCGTGACATCTACCGGGAGATTGATCTCACCCAGGATGCCAATGCCGGTCTCTATTATCCTGTAGAGCCCGTCGGCACACAGATGAACCTCTTCACCTATCTGTTCAAGCTGATGCTTACAGGACAGGTTCGTGCTTATGAGTATCGTACTGACGGTAATGAGGTGTTCACCGATTCTGCCCGTGTCAAACCCAAGTCGTTCATCGATAACTACCATATTTATTATGAGCGTACCGACAACGGCCGAATCCGCATTGACGACAGTGATATCCCCTCTCGAGAGGTAAAGGGTTACTATCTGAAGGAGAGTGCCTACTATGATCAGGCTTCTGCCACGTTCCACACCAAGGTGATCGCCCTTTGTCCGATTATGAGTCGTGAGGATGATTTCGGTGATGGAACCGTCAGATACCCGCTGTTCTGGGTGAAGTATGATGATGTGGCTCCGTTCCTGGCTAAGCAGACCATTATGACAAGTAATATGAACAATGCCGCTACGATGAGCATTGACGACTTCTTCACGAAGAATATGTATCGCGGATCTATCTACAAGACTACGAACATGCTGGGACAGACACTCGCTCAGTATTGTCCTGACTCTCTTTCCATGAGTAAGGAGCAGAAACGTATCGAGCAGGAGCTGTTGGCTTTCGAGAAGAATATCTGGGGCAATCAGGCTCGTAAGGATAGTCTGGACAGCATCGCCAATCTGGATCCTAAAGTCAAAATCAAGGCCAAGAAAGCTGCCGCCAGCAGCTCAAACCGTCGTGCCTCTTCAGGTAAGTCGGAGAAGGTGAAGACCAAGCGCGCTTCCTCTTCTTCATCCTCCTCTTCTGGTAGTTCTTCTGCACGAGTAACTGTAAGAAGACAAAGACATTGATCATTTACAACGAGTTGTAAATGATAATTGATAATTGAAAATTGAGAATTAACTAACTTAAAATAGCTATGAAGATGAAAAAGATTGTTTTGACAATGGCCATCGTCATGTTAGGATTAACATCGGCAAAGGCCCAGGTAAACTTAGGTGTGAGAGGTGGTTTCAATATCACCGAGATGTCGTTCAACGAAGAAGTGTTCGATACGTCGAACCGTTTGGGCTTCTTTGTAGGTCCGGTTCTGAAGTTCTCTCTTCCTTTCCCCAATCTGGGATTGGATATTGCAGGATACTACGATCAGCGTGACATGAAGATCGACGACGAGACCATCACGCAGAAGAGTATCATTGTTCCCGCCAACCTCCGTCTGAATATCGGTTTCAGCGATGTTGCCGGAATCTATCTTGCAGCCGGTCCGCAGATCAGTTTCAACATAGGTGATGATAAATACACATGGAAAGACTGGGATGCAAACAAAGAGCAGGTTGACAACACCTTCCGGTTGAATAACTCCGTGTTCAGCGTGAACCTCGGTGGCGGCGTGAATCTCGGACGTTATGAGATTGGTGTTAATTATAATATAGGAGTAAGTAATACGGCTGACGTGAAGAGTTTCAAGGACGTGACCGACACGGCCTACGACAAGCGCAAAGCCAAGACCAATACTTGGCAGATTCACGGCACCATCTACTTCTGATTATTTCCCCCTTTGTTTCAGAATAACATAGATAATGACCGGGGCACCCATGATGGGCGTAACGGCATTCAGGGGAATGATTCCTTGTGATCCTGGCAGTACGCAGATGACATTGCACAACAGCGCAATGGCTGCACCTGTCAGGATTGTTGCTGGCATGAGGTACTGATGGTTGTCAGTTGTCAGCAGCATGCGGGCGATATGAGGCACTGCCAGTCCGATAAACGCGATGGGTCCGCAGAATGCAGTGGTGATAGCGGTAAGGATTCCTGTCACAAACAGCAGGTAGTTCCTTACCCTTTGCGTGTTGATACCCAAGTTCTCTGCATATTGTTCTCCCAGCAATAAGGCGTTCAGCGGTTTGATCAGCATGAGGGCACCGAGCAATCCTGCCAATGTGATCAAGGCGAAGGAAGGCATCTGCTCCATCGACACACCTCCGAAGTTCCCCAGTCCCCAAACCATATACGACTGTACTCCTTGCTCCGTAGCGAAGAAGTTCAGTAGGGAGATGGCCGATGAGGAGATATAGCCGATCATGATACCGATGATCAGTAGCATGACGTTGTTCCTTACCATCGTGGAGAAAAGCAAGATCAGTGCCATGACCGCCATGGCGCCTACAAAGGCGGCGAAGAGCACTGCCACGAAACCTGTCAATGAGAAGCTTCCTGCCGTGATGCTCCCGCCAAGGAGCAACATCACCAGTGCCACACCTAATGAGGCACCGCTGTTGATACCGAAGATGCTCGGACCTGCCAACGGGTTCCTGAAGGCGGTCTGCAACATCAGTCCGCACACCGCCAGCGAAGCGCCGCACAGCATGGCGGTGATGGCCTGTGGCAAACGGTTTTGCAGGACGATGTATATCCATGATGACTTGATGCCGGGATCGGCTTGAATATCCGCCGAGGGTAGGAACAGGATACGTACTACCTGTTCCACGGGAATATGCACTGCGCCAACGAAGAGGCTCAGTGCGAAGAGTACTGCAATGATGAGTACCATCCCTACGGCGAATCGTGAAAACTTACTCATGTAGTTTCTTAAAGTATCTCGGTTCCCCTAACTGCAGGTCAGGGTGAGCAATGCAGATAAAGTCGCGCAGCAGCAGATTAGGATGAAAGGGAGTTTCTTCATAGAAGGTGCTGCTGGCCGTATTACAGCCATATACCTCTTTGTCGGTGAACGCCTTGAACTGCTTGTATCCTGCATTGTCAGACAACAACTCTTTAAAAGTGATATCGTGCGGTGAATTGTAGCGGAAGAGCCAGATGTCTGCATGCTCGGCTTTCTCCAATACACTCTCAAATGGGAGTGCCAGACTGCCGCTGTGGTCATCATCTTTCCATGGGTAGTCAATGCCCGCATCAGCAAAGATGCCACCAAGCGTGCTCTGTCCACCAGGAACATACCACACAGCCCCTGTCTGCTTATCCATCATGATCGACCGCTTGTCGGCAGATGTCTTCGCCAATGCCTTCAGTTCCATGTAGCCTTTTTCCACCTCTGCGAACATACTGTCGGCCTTCTGCTCACAACCGAACAGCATGCCGTAGAACCGCATCCATTCCGCCCGTCCCAAGGCCGATGTTTCCATATAGTCGGCTGTCTCGATAATCGGGATTTTCAGTTCTTCCACCTTTCCGTAACCACCGCTGTTCTGGAAAGGAGAAAGGAAGATGGCATCAGCCTGCATGTCAATGATCTTCTCCACAGTGGGAGCCATACCGCTACCGCAGTCGGCTATACTTCCTTTTTGCAGTTGATCCTGGATATAAGGGATATGGATGTACTGCGGTTCACAGATGCCACCAATGCTTGTTCCTTTTCCCATGTCGATAACCAGACTGCAGTGTACGCTGGTGGCTACCACGGCCCTTTTGAGCGGTGTCCTCACTACGGCCCCATCAGGCAGATGTGCCGGCAGCTCCTTGTCGGCAGGCACCAGCACATAGGTGTGCAAGGTTTTTCCTGTATTCCAGGGGTCAGCCAGCTTCACCACCGTGAAGTCGTGATGTTTCACGATGGAGATGTGCGTGGCATATTTCAGTGCCACCGTGTCGCAGTCATCGCTCACCACCCCCTGATGCCGTGAATGACACGAGCAGAGGATGGTGAGTATGACAAGGAAAAGACTTTTCTTCATAAGAGCGGATTAGTCGAGGAACACGATCTTTCGCGGGTTTATACCTGTTGTGGCGAACTTACCAGCAAAGGAACCGTCGCTCTTGAAGTGATAAACCTGACCGTTGCTAACGAAATCGGTAGTCATTACATAGATATCACCTGTCTCGTCGTTCACACTGATACCATATACAGAACTTGTGGCGAGTTCAGCAGGAGCATTCTTGAAGAATGCATTATTCGTAGAACCCGTGTTCACATTATAAGCACTCAGTGTAGTATTGGTCTCGTATGTTGACCAGTCGGTAGCAGAATAGGCCAGGTACAGGTTGTTCTTGTAAGCTGCCCATGAAGAGCAGTTACCCAGTTCCTTGAACTCGCCAGTTTTCACATTAAGCTCACCCCACGGATAGTCGTAATAGGCACCATAGCCCTGTACGAACACATGACCGTCAACTTCAATGATTCTATCAGGGTTGTCCATCACATCGAAATAGGTAGCCTTGTCGAAGCTCTTCAGATCGATGACTGCCACGCGCTTGTCAGCACCCCAGCCAGAGCAGGTACAATACAGCTTACCGTTGTACTTGATGATGTATTCGGGGTTCTTACCAATCTCAACTTGTCCTTCAACAGTCATGGTCTTCTTGTTGATCTTTGCTACATAGCCTCCATAGCAGGAAACATAGAGGTAGTTTCCATCGATGACACCATAGCGCGGATCACTCAGTTCATTAGGAATGCTCATGCGAGTCTCAGCCACACCCACGGTATTCATTTTGTAGATACACTTGGAACCAGACATAATCACATACATGTTCTTTCCGTCAACAATAATGTCCTGAGCAACATCACCCATCAACGTACCGTTCTGAGTGATGAACAGATCGTTCTTGTAGGTCTGATCAGTTGTCCAGTCAAAGTAGGTCATGGTTGCGTTGTTCTTGTTCATAGATCCTTCGTTGATGATGAATGCGCGATTCTCGCTCATCTCCACTTTAGAACCTTCCTTACTCCAGTCCCAATCATCATCGTCACTACATGAGGTAAAACCGGCAGTAATAGCCAGTCCACTCAATACTGCTAAAAATAAACTTCTGAATTTCATGTCATTTAGTTTTAAAAATTGTACGATATAAATACTTATTCTCCATTCTCAATTAAAAACTTACTTTCCCCGAAACAGTAAATGATCTTCCTGGCATGGGGTAGTACTTGATAATCTCATACTGCTCATCTGTAAAGTTGTTGACAGAACCAGAGAGCGTTACCTTGCATGAATTTAGCTGGAACTCGCGAGACAATGTGAGTGTATGTTCCCAGTAGGCTTTCAGGGCATAGGGTTGGGTGGTTTGCATACTGCTCCAACGTTTCCCTTGTGCGAGAACACTATAGCCAATGTTCACCCAGGGCATGCGAACCATTACCGATCCATTGCCGCTGTGCTTTGGTGTGTAGGGTAACTGCATGTTGTATGATGCAGATCTTTCCTCTTTGTCGATAGCCTTTTGGTAGGTATAAGCACCCATCATCACCACGCTGACTCGATGCACTACGGGAATCTCAGTGCCTATGGTGACATCCAGTCCTGTAATCCTTACCTTTCCGAAGTTCGCCATCTTCCATACATACGTGGAAGGGAACGCTACGATCTTATCAGTCACACGGTTCAAATAGCCGTCAACGGTCATGGTCAGGTATTTCAACCATCTTATTGGCCGACCGTTCCACGTTATGCCCAGATTCAGTTCCTTGGCAATCTCTGGGCGTAGTCCGGTATTCCCCATACGCAGATAATAGAGATCATTGAAGGTCGGCATTCGATAGGTATCTTTATACATCGCCCGCAGGAACAGCGATTCCTGTGGTAGCAGACGGTACGATAAAGATATCGATGGTGACAGTCTGTGGCGGTCATCGGGCTTATGTCCTGCCTTTACCTCCTCTGTGGCGAATGTACCTACCACGTTAGCATTCATTTGCAGTCGTTTCCATATATAACGTGCAGTGAGGGCAGTGAGAGAGGTGAAACGGGTAGGGTAGGGAGGATCGGTAAGGTTATCCGATATGGTAATGTTGCTTCGCAGATTGTTGTAGGAGATGTCTTCTGTTACCGATAGCCACAGGTTACCAACAGGATGCCATCCCAATGCCACCGAACCATAGTATTCGTTTTGGCGTGCTACGTCAATCTGTTTGTTGTTCACATATTTCGTATCCGTGTCTTCGTAGCGATTCCAGCTATGAGCGTATTTCATGCGGGCCTTCATGCTCCAAGCCTTGCCCAGCATTCTGGAATAGACAGCCTGCGTAAAGAAATCCTCATCCCAGAGTCGTTCATCGCTTTTGTCGTTATAGAGCACTACCGCTCCTGGCAGTCCTCGCTTCGAGTAGTACCAGCAGGTCTTTACATCCAGCTTACTGCTATCTGCCCAAGTATGGAACAAGTTCGCTTCGCCTTGCCACGATTGGATATCCGAGTTGTAGCGTTTCTCGTTCGATTTCTCCCTGCCGTTCTTCAGTACGAAAGGATAAACTCCGTCTGCTCGCATGAACGAACCGTTTAGGTTGAGCATGGTGCGCTCTCCCAGTGGTTGCCACCATCTGATAGAGGGGGATACCATACCGAACGAACCTCCCTTCACTTTCGCCTCGAAATGTTTCGAGCCGTCAGTGCCACGGTCGGTAAGGATCGAGAGTACACCTGCTGAGGCGTAATGTCTAGCTGAGAGCAGCCATTCTTCTTCATCACCGATGGCCAGCGAGAGTGTCTCCACATTATCGAGTGTGAAACGACCGATATCTATTTGTCCTGCTTGCGTATTACTGATGGTTACCCCGTCGTAGCTTACTGCGGTATGGTGTGCCCCAAGATTTCTTACGCTTACCGTCTTCATACCACCGATGCCCCCATAGTCCTTCACACTCGTACCAGCGAACTTCTTCACGGCATCTGCCAAATTCTGCAGTCCTAACATCTCCAGTTCCGTGCGTTGCATCTGCTGGATGGGTTTCGTTGTGAGAACATTTCGTTCCAAACGGTGACTGCTCACGATCACTTCATCCAAGTCGTGTGTCTTCCCGGAAATCGAATCATTCTGGGCTATGACATCGGTGCATGTCACTAAAGTGCATGCAACAACAAGAATTCGTAAAGCAACAGACAGTCGTCTGGGAAACATATCCATAGGAAACCATTTACTACCCCTTTCCTCGAGAGGTATGATCAACACTACCACGGCAGGTCTTCTGACTTACTGCTTCAGAGGGCGAACGCCTTCCCGGGATGACCAGTGGCATTTTGTTCGCCGACATAACGGCAGATTACAGCTGCGGGACAGTGCAGGATTCTCACCTGCTTCCCTTTTCATCACTTGAAAGTGACACCGTTGTCATTGCAAAAGTACAACAAAGTTTTTGATTATCAAAGAAAACTAGTGATTTATTAATATTACAACGGAAGAAACGGAAATAAACGGAAAAACAGAAATATACTGATTCTTCCTGTGAACTATTGCTGAAACCTCCGCTTATCTTGATGAGGGGTTTCCGATTTTCCGATTATTTCCGTTTCTTCCGTTGTGAATAGATTAACCGAAGAACTGTTGGAATTCCATTTCGAAGTTTGGCGTCAGCACTCCTTTGCCTATAGCCTCATGAATCTCTTGAATGGTCCAGAACCTACCTCCGTCGAGTTCCTCGGAAGAAGGTCGTATAGGACCGTTGTAAGTGGTGCGGTTTACATACACCAGTTCACGTTCGCGCTTACTGTCGAACACATATTTCCCCATAAACTCCGGAGTGAAGTCTGTGATACCCAGCTCCTCACGCACCTCGCGAATCAAAGCTTCCTCGGGTGTCTCGCCATAGTCCATGTGACCGCCTACGGCGGTGTCCCATTTCCCTGGCTGGATATCCTTCCATTCCGGTCGTTTCTGCAAGTACAACTCCCCTTTTGCATTGAAAACATGAAGGTGTACCACAGGGTGCAGCAGTCGTGAACCGTTATGACAAGCACCACGAGTAGCCACACCCACCACCGTTCCCTCCTCATCGACGAGAGGGAACCGTTCTTCCATATTGTCCATAATTACTTTCTCTGCTCCCAGTCAATATCGAACTCCTTACCGGAATCGTCCACAGTGACATCGAAGACGGCATCCTCACCGTTGAGCTTGCCCGTGAGTACACCTTTGTAGTTCTTCCCTTCGGCCTTCTCCAGCTTCAAGTCGGTTACCTCCAGAGTGTTTCCCTGCTGCTGCTCATACTCCACAATACTCTGTGTAACCTTGTCGTTCAACTTCGTGTCCGACACGATGCATCCGTTCAGCATCACCAACGCTGCGAATGCCACAACCATTGAAACCAATACTTTTTTCATCTTTCTATCTTTTTGCTTGCAAAGATACGATTAAGTGAGCGAAATACAAAACAAATATTGTTTATTTTTACTTCCTTCTACTTTCACATAGAAACTAGGCTACTTTCTCATAGAAACTAGGCTGATTTCTCATAGAAACTAGGCTGATTTCTTATAGAAACTAGGCCACTTTCTCATACATGGGCAATGCCCTGAACGACACATAGTTATATCTTGAGGTGCGCAGAACCAATCAAGGGAAAGTATATAGGATGGTGGAGCAATAAGTAAGTACTGATGGCAGACACCGTTGTAGCCGATGAATAAAAAATCCATCGATTACGATTTTATTCCTAATTATTTCCGTATATTTGCAGTGGTATTTAATAATGAGATACGTTGACGTGATATTGCCCCTGCCCTTAGAAGGGTTCTTCACCTACGCCGTGCCAGAGAGGTTATCGGAGAAGGTGAAGAGGGGAGTGCGTGTACTGGTGCCGCTGGGAAAGAGCAAACGGTATGTAGGACTGGCGGTGGAGGTACATGACAGAAAGCCCGACTTTGCGCAGATCAAGGAGGTGATGGAGGTGCTGGATGCGGAACCTGTGGTGCGCGAGGAGCAGTTCCGTCTGTGGCAGTGGATAGCCGACTATTACCTGTCACCCATCGGCGAGGTGTATAATGCGGCCTTCCCCTTGGGAATGAAAACCGTTGAGGGATATAAGCCGAAACTGGAGACGTACGTAACACTGGGTGAGAAATACCGCAACGAACAGGCTCTGCATATCGCACTGGATGTGCTGGCACGTGCCCCCAAGCAGCAGAAAGTGTTCATCGACTACCTGCAGCTGTCCCGTTGGGATAGTCTTGAGGAGCGTGAAGGGAGGAGTGAGGAGTGCGGAGTGTGCGAGGAAGTGTCGAAGGATGAGCTGATGAACTACTCGCATTGCACGGCAGCGGTGCTGAAGCAGTTGGTTGACAAGAAATTCCTCGTGCTGTATGAAAAGGAGGTGGGACGACTGAACCACAGCGGTGAGCCGCATCTCGACAAGGTCAAGGCATTGAACGCGGCACAGCAGGAGGCATATAACCAGATTCTGTTTCAGTTCCTGAGTAAGAAGATCGTATTGTTACACGGTGTTACCTCGAGCGGTAAGACCGAGATCTATATCCATTTAATCAAGGAGGCCATCGAGAAAAAGCAGCAGGTGCTGTATCTGTTGCCCGAGATTGCCCTGACGGTACAGATGCGCGACCGTCTGCAACGGGTGTTTGGTAACCGTTTGGGTATCTATCACTCGAAGTACAGCGATGCAGAGCGGGTGGAGATATGGAAGAAACAGCTGTCGGCTAATCCTTATGATGTGATTCTTGGTGCCCGATCAGCTGTGTTCCTGCCTTTCCAACGCTTAGGACTAGTGATTATTGATGAGGAGCACGAGACGTCGTTCAAGCAACAGGATCCTGCTCCACGATATCACGCAAGAAGTGCTGCCATCATGCTGGCAAGGATTTGTACGGAGGTGAACGGAGCCTTGAACACACGAACATTGTTGGGTACGGCCACTCCTTCGATAGAGAGCTATTATAATACTAAGGTGGGGAAATACGGACTCGTATCGCTCCAGCAGCGTTACCAGGATATCCAACTACCGGAAATACAGGTGGTGGATGTACGCGACCTGCAGCGGAGGAAGATGATGAGCGGTCCGTTCTCACCGCTGCTCTTGTCAAGCATCCGCAAAGCGCTGGAGGCTGATGAGCAGGTGATACTCTTCCAGAACCGCAGGGGCTTTGCACCGATGATCGAGTGTAAGGTGTGTGGATGGGTACCTCATTGTCAGCATTGCGATGTGTCGCTTACTTACCATAAAAACAGCGGTCAGCTTACCTGTCATTACTGCGGTAATACGTACCAGGTGCCGGATAAGTGTCCTAACTGCGGGAATACGAACCTGACGGGTAGGGGCTATGGCACGGAGAAGATAGAGGACCAGATTATGGAGATCTTCCCGGAAGTGCGAGTGGCTCGCATGGATCTTGATACCACCAGAACCCGACATGCGTATGAGCGGTTGATCAACGACTTTGCTGCAGGACGTACACAGATGCTAATAGGTACGCAGATGATCAGTAAAGGACTGGATTTCGACCGTGTGTCGGTGGTGGGAATCCTGAATGCCGATTCGATGCTGAACTATCCCGACTTCCGTGCTTACGAGCATGCGTTTACGATGATGGCACAGGTAAGCGGCAGGGCAGGGCGCAGGGGAAAGCGGGGACTGGTAATCCTGCAGACGAAGAGTCAGCAGCTGCCCGTGATTCAGCAAGTGGTGAACAACGACTATACCGCTTTCTTTGATGATCAGCTGGATGAGCGTCGTGCTTTCCACTATCCGCCATTCAACCATTTGGTGTATGTGTTCCTGAAACATCGCTATGAGCAGGTGGCAAACACCGCCAGCATGGAGATGGGAACACGAATGAGACAATGGTTCGGTAATCGCGTGCTGGGTCCGGATAAACCGTCCATTGCTAAGGTAAAGTCGATGCATATCCGTAAGTTGGTTCTCAAATTGGAGAACGGGATAGACATCAAAAAAGCCCGCGAGTGCCTGCGGCTCATCCAGAGTCAGATGATGCAGGACTCGCGGTATAACGCGTTGCAGATCTACTTTGATGTGGATCCGCTTTAAAGGTAATGCTTAGAAGTCGATATCCACGCCTACACCAAGCACGCGGTTGGTGCGGGTGAAGTCGTTATGCGTGGTGGCATTGGTGGCAGTAGGTGTTACATCCTGCTTATAGGTGTCGTAGTTGGTCTGGAAATAGGCCACGTTCACCTTCACCTTGTCACTGACCTTGTAACGCAGTCCGAGGCCGTAGGTATAGCTGCTCACCACGAACGACATATCGTTCATATATTCGTCAGACAGACCGTAGTTGGTCTTCTGGAAGCCGGCACTTACTAACAGCTTGTCGTTTACGTCCCATTCAGCACCGCCATTGTACTCCCATGTGTTTCCATCGAGTTTCTTCTCGTCGTGTTTGTACCAATGAGCCGACTTGTCGAAGAACAGGTGATAGCCGGCCATAACACGTACGGATGGGGTTACCGACCACTGACCGCCAACGGTGAAGAGGGCGGGCTGATCCTCGGGTACACTACTGCCATCACGGAACTTGTTCACGGCTTCAATCTGGTGGGCTTCCTTTACAGTGGAATTGTTCTTCATCCGCATGCGGGTCTTGAATTCATACTTGGCACCGAAGTTAAAGGCACCTGTCTTGAAGTCGATACCCAGGATGGGAGCAATGCCCAAGCCACTCTGGTCAGACATCAGGCTCACGCCCTCACGATAGGTCTCGAGGGTTTGCAGACTCTGTTGTGTACCTTCCAACTGTGCCTTGGCAGCCTGTGCGCCAGCCAGTTTCTCGGTAAGCTCTGCAGGAACGGGTACGCCAGCAGCCTGATACTGAGCAATACCTGCCTCTATCTGATTGATACCATCTGCATATTGGGCAATGCCACCAGCAATCCTGACGTTGGCATTGTCGAGGAAAGTGCCGAAGGGAACAGCACCTGCTTCCGTGTTCACTAAAATATTATTCAAACGGGCTTTGTAGGAAGCAGTACCATAGAGCAGACGGGCACCTCCATAGATGGAGAGGTTGTCGGTGAGCTTGTAGGCAGCACCCAAGGTGAAACCGAAGTAGTACTGCTTGCCACGCATGTAACCATCCACATCATATCCTGTGGCTCCCAGAGGCTGTAACGAGTGGGCAATAGCACCCACAGCACTTTCAAAGGAGCCGATACCATCGGAGAACTCACACTTTCCACCACCACCGGTAACGGAGAAATTGGCTTGCAGACTCCAACGACCGGTATTGTAAGCAGCCTGGATGGAGGGAATAAATGGTGCATTGGCCACACCTTTGAATTTCTTGGTAGTGGCACCGTTGTTATCCATGCCCAGGGCAAAGTCGGGATTGGTGGTGAAAATGGAACGGGTCTGGAATGCCATCTGCCAGTTCACAGAGAGATGGAAGCCTTGGCCCATGAAGATCACACCTGCGGGGTTGCTGTATACACCGTCAATCCCGATAATACCGTCACGTGCCATATTACGGTTGAAAGCGAGGTTCTGGTTGGTGTTTGTAAGAATGCCGCCTGCCCAAACGTTGCTGGCGACTGTCATCATGAATACGATGCTGATAAATTTTAATTTACTCATCTTAAATACCTTTAAAAAACTTGGCTGCAAAGTTACCTGTATTGTTCTGAATTTCCTGTAAAAGGCCAGAATGTTTAACTTTTATTAAAAGAACAAACAAACATTTCTGCACAAATCCGAAGAAATGTGCAGAAACGGTTGCTTACCCATATGTAAAGTATTATTTACCTTTCTTAAGCTCTGGATAGCTGATACGTGTGTGGTAGATAACCTTCAAACGCTCCGTCAGCACCTGCTTGGCCACATTGATGTCGTGGAAGGTAATAGGACAGTCGGTGTAGAAACCGTCGCTCACTTGTCCGTCGATGAGGGTGTTCACCAGATTACTGATGTTCTCTTCGGTGTATTCGGTCAACGAACGGGAAGCTGCCTCTACGGTGTCGGCCATCATGAGGATAGCCTGCTCACGGGTGAAAGGATTCGGTCCTGCATAGGAAAAGACCGATTCGTCAATCTTCTCCTTAGGATGCTCGTTCTTGTAAGAGATATAGAAATACTTGGTCTTACCCAATCCGTGGTGGGTCATAATGAAATCCTTGATCTCTGTGGGCAGGTTGTACTTATCCGCCAGCTTCAGACCTTCGGTTACGTGATTGATGATAATCTGGGCAGCCTCCTTTCTATCCATCTTGTTCAACGGATTCACGCCTGCTTGGTTCTCTGTGTAGAAGGCGGGATTCTGGATCTTACCGATGTCGTGATAGAGAGCACCTGTCCTGACAAGCTGGGTCTTTGCATCGATCTTGTCGGAGATGGCTGCTGCGAGGTTACCCACCATGATGGAGTGCTGGAAGGTGCCGGGGGCTACCTCGCTCATCTTACGGAGCAGATCCTTGCTGGTGTTCGACAACTCGATAAGAGTAACATTCGAGATGAAACCGAACATCTTCTCCACGACCAGCATCAGCGGATAGGCGAAGAGCAACATCACACCGTTGGCGATGAAATGCTTGTACATGCTATGGTCCATCGTGAGGATACTGTTGTCCTGCATCAGCTGTAAGGCGAAGTACACCGCACAGCTGGCCAGGGTAACAAGGATGGCTGTCTTGAACAGCTGGGCTCGTTGCGACAGTTCCCTCAAGGAGTAGATGGCCACCAAGCCAGCCACCAGCTGGATGATGATGAACTCATACTGGTATTTCACGGCGGCAGCACAAATCAGTGTCATCACCACATGGGAGATGAAAGCCGTACGGGAATCCATGAACACGCGGATGAAGATCGGTACGATGGCGAAGGGCAGCACATAGACACTCAGTACGTTGTGCTCCATCATCAGGGATACCAGGATGGGGAAGATGGTGATGAGCGCATAGAGCATCATCAGACTGCGTGGCTTCTCGAAGTAGTCTTTCCTGAAGAGGGCTATATACAAGGTGAAGAGAATCATGATGATGCCCACGAAGAGGGCTTGTCCTGCGATGGTTGACGACACCTCGCTGCTGTTGGCACTACGGCGCACCATCTCACGCTCAAAGCTGCTAAGTACACGGAATGTATGTTCATCCACAATCTCTCCACGGTCGATAATCTTCTGTCCGGTGAGTACCATACCGCTGGCGAGGGCTACGCTGCTGATGACATCGGCCCGTTCTGTCTCGCTACGTTCCTTATCGTAGGTAAGGTTCGGGGTGAGATATTCGTTCAGGTTACATTTCTGCAGGATTTGGCGCTGCGCACCGAGTTTCTCATCCATGAACAATTGTTCGTAGGCGGCCATCGTGGAGTAGATGCAGTTGATGGGCACACTGGTGGCTGTTCTGCCGTTGATCACGCGGACGAAACTGGTGGAGTCCTTGAAGTTCTTCGAGTAGTCGGCTTGGTTCATGATACCTGCCTGATACAGACGGTGCAGACGGTCGATGATGGTAGTGACATAATCTTTTGACAGGCCGGGGATACCGTCCTTGTATTTTTCGTAGAACTTAGCGATCTGCTCTTTCTCCACGTTCTCCTTGAAGGTGTAGTAAGGCTCCAGTTGGACGAGCAGACTGTCTTGCTCGGCCTTGATGGCCTCATCGGTCTTGTAGATGGGGAAGTCGAACTTCGCGATGAGCGATCCGTACATCCATGGCTTGCCTACATCATAGCGGAACTGCGGACCGCTATTGCGGGGCAGGAACCACACGATGATGACTACTGACACGATAACAAGTGCCGAACGAGTAAGTAGATTGCGCCAATAGCTGTCTTCAGAGGTCTTGAATTTGTTCATTTTGCTCTTTTTCTTGTCTTTCCTTTGCAAAAGTAATAAAAATAACTAACTTTGCACTCAAAATTCAATATAAAATGTCAGAAAGAAGAGTAAGAGTACGATTTGCACCCAGTCCAACGGGTGCGTTACATATCGGCGGTGTGCGTACCGCTTTGTATAATTACCTGTTTGCCAAGCAGCACAACGGTGATATGGTATTCCGTATTGAGGATACAGACAGCAGTCGTTTTGTACCAGGTGCCGAGGAATATATCATCGAGTCGTTTCGCTGGCTCGGCATACCGTTTGACGAGGGTGTGAGCTTTGGCGGAAAGTATGGACCCTACCGACAGAGCGAACGTCGTGCCATCTATAAGAAGTATGTGGACCAGCTGTTAGCCGACGGAAAGGCTTACATCGCTTTCGATACACCAGAGGAACTGGAAGCCAAGCGTAATGAGATCAAGAATTTCCAATATGATGCCCATACCCGTGGTATGATGCGCAATTCATTGACACTTCCCAAGGAGGAAGTGGAACAACTCATTGCCGACGGTAAGCAGTATGTGGTGCGCTTCAAGGTGGAGCCAGGTGAGGAAGTACATGTCCATGACCTGATTCGTGGTGATGTGGTCATCAAGAGCGACATCCTCGATGATAAGGTGCTTTATAAGAGTGCGGATGAATTACCTACATACCATCTGGCCAATATCGTGGATGACCATCTGATGGAGATCAGTCATGTGATTCGTGGTGAGGAGTGGTTGCCCAGTGCACCGTTGCATGTGCTGTTGTATCGTGCTTTTGGTTGGACCGACACCATGCCGCAGTTCGCACATCTTCCGCTGTTGCTGAAGCCCGATGGAAAAGGAAAACTGTCGAAGCGTGATGGCGACCGACTGGGATTCCCTGTGTTCCCGTTGGAGTGGCACGACCCGAAGACGGGTGAGGTGTCGAACGGTTTCCGTGAGCAGGGCTATTTCCCAGAGGCTGTGATCAATTTCCTTGCCCTGTTGGGATGGAACCCCGGTACGGAGCAGGAACTGTTTACCCTCGACGAGTTGGTGAAGGCATTCGATATCTCCAAGTGCTCTAAGGCTGGTGCGAAGTTCGATTTCCAGAAAGGAATCTGGTTCAACCACGAATATATCCTCAAGAAGAGTGATGATGAGATTGCGCAGCTCTTTGCTCCCATCGTGGGAGGCAACGGCGTAGAGGAGTCGTTGGAGCGTGTCACCCAGGTGGTGCACATGATGAAGGATCGTGTGAGTTTCGTTAAAGAACTGTGGCCCTTGTGCTCCTTCTTCTTCATTCCACCTACAGAGTATGATGAGAAGACCGTGAAGAAACGCTGGAAGGAGGATTCGGCTCAGGTGATGACCGAGTTGGCAAACGTGCTCGAAGGTATCAACGACTTCAGCGTGGAAGGACAGGAATCTGTCGTTATGGCATGGATCGAGCAGAAGGGATATAAGTTGGGCGACGTGATGAATGCGTTCCGTCTGGCACTTGTCGGCATCGGCAAAGGACCGGGCATGTTCGATATTTCCGCCTTCCTCGGTAAGGAAGAGACCTTACGCCGCCTGCGTCGGGCTATAGATGTATTAAAGTAAGTCATGTATAACATCATCATGTACGCCATCCAGCTGGGCGTCGCCATTGCCAGCCTTTTCAACGAGAAGGTGAGGAAGATGTGGCGGGGCGAGAGGGAGGCGTTCCGTATCTTGAAAGAACAGGTGGATCCAAACGCCCAGTACGTGTGGTTCCACGCTGCCTCTTTGGGCGAATTTGAGCAGGGACGACCGATTATTGAACAGTTGCGCCAAGAGTATCCTGAGTACAAGATCCTGCTCACGTTCTACTCACCCTCTGGTTATGAGGTGAGGAAGAACTACCAGGGTGCGGATATCATCTGTTATATGCCAATCGACACGGTGACCAATGCGCGGAGGTTCCTACGACTGGTACGTCCTTGCATGGCGTTCTTCATCAAGTACGAGTTCTGGTACAACTTCCTGCATATCCTTAAGCACAGGAATGTACCTACTTATAGCGTCAGCTCTATCTTCCGTCCCAACCAGGTTTTCTTCCGTTGGTATGGAAAGAACTACGGAAGGGTGCTGCGTTGCTTTACGAAGTTCTTCGTGCAGAACGAAGAGAGCAAGGAGCTATTGAACAGTATCGGGATTACTGAGGTGGAAATTACGGGTGATACCCGTTTCGACCGAGTGCTGCAGATCAAGGAGGCCGCCAAGGAACTGCCTGTCGTTGAGGCGTTTGCAGCCGGTAGGCTCTTTGTGGCAGGTTCGTCATGGTTACCTGATGAAGAGATATTCATCAAGTATTTCAACGAACATCGTGATTGGAAACTGATTATTGCCCCGCATGTTATTGGTGAGGATCATCTGCAACAAATAGAGAACTTACTTGAAGGTCGTAAGGTGATCCGCTATACAGAAGTAGCAGAAGCAGATTCTCAACTATCAACTGTCAACTGTCAACTGTCAACTGCAGAGGTCCTTATCATCAACTGCTTCGGTTTGCTCAGCAGTATCTACCGTTATGGTCAGATTGCTTATGTAGGTGGCGGCTTTGGTGTGGGTATCCATAATCTCCCCGAGGCAGCTGTTTGGGGCATCCCCGTATTCTTCGGTCCTAATAACGAACGCTTCCAGGAAGCTCAGGAACTGAAGAGAAACGGTGGTGGTTTGGAGATACATAACTATGAAGAGTTTGCTGCACGAATGGATGAACTGACAGCTGATCCTGCCTCAATCCTCAAACGGGGTGAGGCTGCAGGCAGTTATGTCAAAGGAAATGCCGGAGCCACCGAAATCATCTTAAGACAGTTGACAATTCTTCGCATAGCGAAGCGGTGAAGCCAAACGGACAGTTATTAATTGTCAACTGTCAACTCTCAATCATTCCCTCTCCCTATACCAATCCATATAGGCTACATAATGTGCGGCATTATCGGTCTGACCAGGTTGGGTTTTCTTGATGAACTTCGCAGGAACACCGCCCCAGATCTCTCCGGCACCAACCTTTGTTCCTCCTACTACCAAGGCACCCGCTGCCACGATAGCCCCTTCACCTATCTCACAGTGATCAAGCAATGTGCTACCCATGCCAATCAAAGCATGGTCGTGTATGGTGCAAGCATGAACGGTGGCATTATGACCGATGGTGACATCACTGCCGATGTGCAGCGGTCCTGTCTGATAGGTGGTATGCAAAACCGCTCCGTCTTGCACATTGGTACGGTTACCGATGGTGATGGGTGCTACATCACCGCGCACCACGGCATTGAACCATACCGAGCATTCGTCGCCCATCACCACTTCGCCCACAATCGTGGCGTTCTCACTAAAATAGCAGTTCTTACCCCATTTGGGTGCAAGACCGTTCACTTCCTTGATCAGTGCCATATCTTTTCTTCTTTTATTTCTTTCTTGCAAAGGTAGTATTTTCCTTTCAGATAAAAGAAAGGAATGAAGAAAAAACATTGGATTCCTTATGAAACACTGTCTATGGGTTGTTCTTGACGATGGATACCTCCAAGGTCTGCTCAATCAAACTGATAATCTCATCCATACTCTCCGTGGAGAAATCACCAGTCAGGTTTTTCTCCGTTGAGTTGACTGATAGGTTGACATGGTAATAGGTCTCCAGATCATTGATCACCTCTGTAAGCGGTGTGTTCTCGAAGTGGAAGTTTCCTGTTGCCCATGCCACCTGATTAATGCTTCCTGCGGGAATCAGTTGCGGCTTATGCTCCCCTTGGACCAGCTGAGCCTTCATTCCTTGTGTAAGAACAACACCCTGTGCTTCGTCTGAAGGAGAAGAGAAAGCCACCTTTCCATGGGTGACATATACCTCAGTGAGCTTTTGGGATGAACGACTGCCTGACACCTGGAACCCCGTTCCTAATACGCGTACTTGTGCCATCTCGTTTCTGACAATGAAAGGATGCTGTTCATCATGTTGGACCTCGAAATAGGCATCACCCTTCAGTGTCATCGTTCTGACATCCTTCTTCTTGTAGGATAAGGTGGCATGCGAAGATAGTGTTACATGAGTCTGGTCAGGAAGGATGAACAGTTGTGGCTGTTCATGGGCAGTCAATACAACCTCGGGATTATATCCTATATAATAATAGGTGGCACCACCAATCAACAACAGTAGCAGAGAGGCGGCAATGGCAATCCAACGTTGCATGGGTGTGGTACGGTTATCGGAGAGCATAGTCCGTTCCCTTACTTTCTGTATGGCTCGTTTTGTATCGAGTTTGCCTTCCCGATAGTATCTCAGCACAAATGACAGGTTCTTGTTATTCATCTCGTTCATAGTTTATTTATCGTTAGAATTTGAAAGGTTGTTCTGTGTGATGGTCATTACATGTTCCGTCATGTTGAATCCGCCAACTACGCCCAGACCACCATCAACCTGGTTGAATGTGGGAGAAGTGGGAGCCAGTCCGTATTCCCCCAGCTCATAGTTGGTCTGGTCGTTGATCGACTTGATGAAACGGAAATAGGCAGGAGTGATCTTATACAGTTTAACATGTACCTTCCTTGTAGCGTCATCCGCATCCATGTTGGCATGGAAGATATCGTGTTCGTTCACGTTTAGATGAAGCGTATATCGGTTGTCATTGAAAGTGTCATCATTGAAGATATAGAACTGACCGTAGAAGGTGTTTTCGTCATCAAGGAGATCGTCAATGCTACCTCCGGCTTTCAGCGCTGGCTCGTCGTCTGTATTGATCGTGGTAGTTGTGATGGTGACGATGGAGTCATTACAACTCTCCATTTCCAATCTGATAACGTAGAAATCATCTGCATTCGGGTTATCGGCGATGGTTACCTGAAACTGTCTGAAGTTCTGATTGTCGCGATGTATCATAACCTGCTTCACCTCATGGATGAAAGGCATGTCAGGAATAACGGTCTCAGCCTGAACACTGGGTAGTCCATCAACAGATGCTTCGATACGGACATGGTCGCCCACTCGATGATGCCCTATCACATAATAGCTTTTGGGCGGCATCAAGTCGGTTTTCTCCTCTGTAAAGAATACGGTTTGCTTCTCACCGTTCACGGTATAAGTGACATGAGCATCCCTGACACCGTACATGTCATTGGAAGAAGCCATCTTACTGTTTTGGTACATGGGTCTGCTGGCAGTCAGACTGATGATGGTGGTGTCGTTATCCACATTGGGGAAACAATACAGCACCAGCTTGGGGGCTGCCTTCAGTTCATCCAATCCCACTTCGTTGCTGCATGCACAGCAAATCATGGTGGCTATCAGTGCGAGTATTTGTATGTGATTCCTTTTCATTACTGCTTTGTTTTAGAATTTGATGGTATAGCTTGCTGTGGGGATGATTGGAACGAATCCCTTTCCCTTCATACAAACTTTGTTGCGACTGTAGCTCATCTCTGCATACAAGGCATTGAAACGACAGTAGGCATTGTAGATGCTTATATTCCAAAGACGTTCATGTCCTGCCTTGGTGATGTGGTGCAGATTGAACCCTAAGTCCAGTCGGTGGTAGGCTGGCAAAGTGAGGTTGTTGGGCGTGTCGTAATTGGCGCCGTAATTGATATAGAGTGGCATGTAACCCTCTTGTGTTGTGTACATTTGTTGCGAAACCTCAGCATGTCCGTCGGGCAGATTGGGCATGGCTGCAAATTGCGTGGCAACGGTCATGCGATAGCCAGTATGACAGGTCCAGGCCGCGCACATCTCAGCATTCTTTCCTATTCTCATCCTACCTGTGATGTTGAACTTATGTCGGTTGTCGAACTTATCGTAGAACCAATGTGGATAGAACTCGTTGAATTTCCGTTTGTTCCATGATAGGGTATAGGCAGCCTGAATGTCGTAACGACTGTCGTGATAGCGCACATCTGCCTCAATACCGTAGAAGCGTCCTTTCCCGTCAATGACGAAATTCTCCCAGTATTTGACGGGCGGTGTCAGACTCTTGTATTTGGTGTATTGCAGGATATGGTTGGTGACTTTGTAGTATCCCTCAAGGGAGGCGAACCAATGACGATTGATCTGGGAATAGATTCCTGCTGCTGTCTGATAGGAGCGCATGGGCTTCAGGTTGGCAGTGGTGGGAACCCAATAGTCGGTGGGCATACTCAGATAGGTACTGCTGATACGGTGGATGGTTTGTGTCATTCCTGTAAACGACATCTTGAGCGAGGTCTTGTCATTCACTTGGTATTTTACGGCTGTACGGGGGTCGAGCAGGAAGAAGCTCTTGCCACTTACATGGAAGAGTGTGGCATGCACGCCGACGTTCATACTCCAGTGATTGTTCAGGATCATCTCGTCTTCAGCATAAAGGTTCATCTCCTGGGCCTTCAGATGATTCTTGCTGTTGATGGTGGTGGAATCAACGGATACGTCTTCCTGTCCGTAGATACCGAACAGACTTTGTGTCTGCGGACGGAAGTTGTGATAAGTCATATCGCCACCAAAGCGGATATGGTTCTTGCTGTTAGGACGGAAATCGAAGTCGGCACGCAGTGTACCATCATCAACAGTAGAGCGGTAAGTGTGATTGCTATGGTCAACCGACATGCTTCCTGCTTGTCCGTAACGCCATCCTTCCTTGTATTCATAGATGCTGCGGTTATGGGTATAGACGGCACTGAAGTTGGCAAAGAGGTTGGGACGCAACTGGTAGTTCCAGTTGAGTGCCATGTTCAGGTTCCCCCATGTCATGTAATTCTTTCCTTCTTCGATATTATGACGTTCCGCGGTAGTGCCATCCTCCACTTTCTCATCCCAATAGTAAGTGGAGTTCATCATGTCCTTACTGGAATAGATGCTGAAATAGGCTTTGCTGCGGTCATTGAACACATGGGTAATCTTTCCGTTCAAGTCATGCAGGAAGTAATGGAACTTCGTCTTGTCATCTTTCTTGTTCATGATGAAGAAGATAGGTTCCGTAATGACATCCAGCCATGAGCGACGCAGACCGAAGTTGTAGCTGGTGCTGTAGTGGGCTAACTGTCCGTTTGCCACCTTCTCCTTTTCTTTCTTGGTCTTGATAGGACCTTCAATCTGGAACCTTCCGTCGATGAGGCCGATGCTGTAACTACCGTGTGTGTGGCGCATGTCTCCGTCGTTGGTGCGCACATCGGTCACCGAAGAAAGTCTTCCGCCATAACGGGCAGGGAATCCGCTTTTGTAGAAATCCACATTCTTTACCACATCGGTATTGAAGGCAGAGAAGAGTCCAAGGGTATGGTTGATGGTGTACATCGAGGTTCCGTCAAGTAAGAACAGGTTCTCGTCATCGTTACCACCATGTACATACATGCCAGAGGCCACTTCGATACCTTCGCTCACTCCTGATGTGCGCTGGAGTGTTTTAATGAGATCAGGGGAAGAGAGTAGGGCGAACTCTGTGTTCAAGTCGTTGCGGGAAAGTGTCTTCTTTCCTGTTTGTGTAGTGAGAACAGGCGAGTTCATGTTTCCCGTTACCACCACTTCCTGCAGTAGGTTATGCTCTTCGAGCAGGAAATCCTCATGACAGTCTTTTTTCAGCTTCACCGTCTTGCGTCCTTCTGAAAAGCCTAAGTAGGAAGCCTGCAGTTCATAGTCGCCTTCAGGAAGGGTTATACTGTAGAAGCCGTAGGCATTGGTGGTCGTAGCTGCATGACTCTTTTTCTGGTCGGATGACAAAGAACCGGAAACGGCAGTGCACAGAATGGTGGCACTAATGAGACTCTCGCCACTCTTGTCACGTACATAACCACTCAGCGTATATCTTTGAATGACCTTCTCCTTGGGAGTAGGTGCCGAGTGAGCAACCGACTTCTGCCGAAGTGTTACATAGTTTCCTTTTACACTCCATTCAATGCCTGTGTCATGAAAGAGTAGCTGTAGGGCTTCTTTCAACGACTTTCCTTCCAACGCCTGTCCTTGATAGACGCGATCCACGTTTAGTGAACTGTCATAGATAAAGTTCACCTTCTGTTCCTGTTTGAGTCGATCCATCTGTTGCTTCAGTGTGGTGCGCTGGGCATTCACACCAAGAGGCAGCAGAATCATCATTGTTACAAACAACAATCTTTTCATTCTTTTTTTCATCATAACATATCTATGACGAAAACAATTGGTTTTCCCCCTATTCCATTTCTCTTTTTTTCAGGCGAACGAGAAGAGGAAATAGAAGAAGTCGCTTACTTTCTTGCGAAGAACTTTCAAAGCCTTGCTGATTTGATGCTCTACGGTCTTTTCCGAGATACCTAATTCATGAGCAATCTCATGGTATTTCATCCCGTCGCGCTTACTCATGAGGAATACCTCACGACAACGTTGTGGCAGGGCATCAATGGATGTCCACAGCATAGCTTCGTCAAAGGATCGCTCCTCAGCTTCCTCGTTACTGATGGTTCCGCTGAGGTCATGCGCTTCAACCTCGTTGGTTAAAGGAGACGCTTTCCGCAAACTGTCGATACATAGATGGCGCACGGTCTGGTACAGATAGGCTTTCTTGTTCTCGATGTCCATTCCCTGCTGTTCCTTTTCAATCATCCGCACAAAAGCATCCTGAACAATATCCTCAGCCATATCCACGTCCTGAAGGTAATGGATGGCATACAGACACAAAGGACGATAATAATACTTGAAAAGAATGTCGATGGACACAGGGAATAGATTTGTTATAATGAAAAAGGATATGTCAAAAGGCAGTTCTCAAAGTGAACACTTTATAACCCCCTTTTTGACATACCCTTGTTTAACCTTGAAGGTAATCAAACCTTACCGTTGAATTAGAGGTTCGGATTGATCTTGTTCCACTCACTGATTGGCGGAACGATGTTCAGTGTGACAAGCTCATCGCGCATCTTGCAGAGGTGCTCGTAGCTCTGATCCAGCTTGGCATTCTCCTCAGCTGTACCCTGCGGAACCTCGAACTTGGCGCCCTCAGCTGTCATGGTGGTCTTCATAGCCATCATGATGTGGTCGTACTTGTCGGTCTTTACATAAGTACCAACGGGGAAGCGGAAGGGCTCACCACCCATGGCTGCACGGATCATCTCAACAGAGAGATATGAAGGACTCTGGAAAGAAGAACGTCCGCGGAGCTCGATGATCTTAGCACCACCCTTGGTAACGTCAACCTTCATCTGCTCCCACTCCTCAGCGGGGAACTCAGCGGTGCCGATGATGTCGGTAAGTTTGCGACCAGCAATCTCTACATGAGAACCGAAGACTGCCATCTGCTCACCATGTCCGCCATAAGTAGCGCAACCGGTGATCTCGTTCTGCATCACATTGAACTTCTTTGCCAATGCGCTCTGCAGACGGGTTGTGTCAAGACCAGCGAGGGTGGTTACCTGACCGGGTTTCAAACCTGAGTAGAGCAGGGTTACCAGACCGGTAAGGTCGGCGGGGTTGAAGATAATCACCACGTGCTTTACATCCGGACAATACTTCTTGATGTTCTGTCCTAACTCCTCTGCAATCTTGCAGTTACCAGCCAACAGATCCTCACGGGTCATACCGGCCTTACGGGGTGCACCACCTGAAGAGATGATGTACTTAGCGTTCTTGAAAGCCTCTTCAGCTTCTGTGGTTGCGGTAATCTTTACATCGTCGAATCCGCTCTGACGCATTTCCTCAGCCACTCCTTCGGGTGAGAAAACGTCGTACAGGCAAATGTCATTTGTCAGACCCATCATCAAAGCGGTCTGTGCCATGTTTGAACCAATCATTCCGGCTGCGCCGACGATGGTCAGTTTCTCATTCGTTAAAAATGCCATAATCGTGTGTATTATAATAAATGTATGTATATACTATAAATGTGCTACAAAGGTAGCAATTTTCTGCCGACTATCCATCGTTGTGGAGTTAAAAGGAGTTAATGGCCAACGTTTTCCAAAACAAGTATGTTTCTTTGTCATCTCGATATGACAAAATAGCGAATGAAGAGCTGAAGACATGCTCGAGTGGAAGTAAAAATAAACGGATTTATTTTGTACTTCTCTCACTTCTTTGTATCTTTGCACAAACTAATAACCTGTGACGATATGAGCATGACTGTGAATCAACGGATAGAAGTCCTCAGAGAGGTGATGCGGCGCGAGAGTCTGGATGCTTTCATCTTCCCCAGCACCGATCCCCATCAGGGGGAGTATGTGCCCGACCATTGGAAAGGACGCGAGTGGATCAGTGGCTTCGACGGATCTGCAGGAACGGCAGTGGTGACAATGAACGAAGCCGCTCTGTGGACTGATAGTCGTTATTTCATCGCTGCAGCCGAGCAGTTGAAAGGTACGGAGTTCGTGCTGATGAAGGAACGCGTGTCGGGAACCCCTACCATTACCCAATGGTTAGGAGAGGTGTTGCGGAACATCCGTTCACCTCAGGTGGGCATTGACGGCATGGTGAGTTCAACCGCTGAGGTGGAAGAACTGATTAGCGGACTGCGCCATGAGGGCGGAATCACGCTTCGTACTAACTTCGATCCGCTGACCATCATCTGGAAAGACCGTCCTGCCATTCCGCAGAACCCTGTGTTCATTCAACCCTTAGAGTACGCTGGTGAGGCCTTTCATGAAAAGATATCGCGTGTTCGTCGTGCCTTGCGCCAGAAACATGCTGACGGTATGTTGGTGGCTTCGCTCGATGATATTGCTTGGATGTTGAACCTTCGGGGGAGTGATGTGCATTGCAATCCCGTGTTTGTGTCGTATCTGCTTATCTCTTCCACCAAGGTTACTTTGTTCATCGATAAAAAGAAACTTTCTTCCAGCGTTCTTGCCTACTTGAACGACGAGGGCGTGGATGTGGATGATTATGACAGGGTTAAAGAAGGACTGAAGGATTATTTCGAATACAACATCCTGCTTGATCCCCATGAGGTGAACTACACCTTATATAATATAGTAAGACGGGAGATTGTCCGGGAGGAGTCACCGGTCAAACGAATGAAAACCGTTAAGAACGAAAGCGAGGTGCTGGGTTTTAGGAATGCGATGCTGAAAGACGGCATCGCACTCGTGAAATTCCTGAAATGGCTCCGCCCCGCTGTTGAGGCTGGGAGACAAACAGAGATCAGTGTCTCTGAGAAACTGGAAAGTCTGCGTGCTGAGCAGTCTTTGTATAAAGGTCTTTCCTTTGATACCATTGCCGGCTATCAGGCGCATGGTGCTATTGTCCATTACGAGGCTACACCAGACACCGACGCACCTTTGAAGTCCGAGGGCTTCTTACTGCTCGACAGTGGTGCACAGTATGTGGACGGTACGACGGATGTTACCCGTACTATTGCCTTAGGTCCGGTTACTGAGGAGCAGCGGCATATCTATACATTGGTGCTGAAAGGACATCTAGAGCTGCAGAACCTGAAGTTTCCGGCAGGTGCCAGTGGAACGCAGCTTGACCTGGCGGCCCGCAAGGATTTGTGGCGTGAAGGGTTAAACTACATGCATGGAACAGGTCATGGGGTAGGGGCTTTCCTGAATGTACATGAAGGTCCGCATCAGATTCGTATGGAGTATAAACCTGCTCCGATGGTGGCAGGGATGACGGTAACGGATGAGCCTGGGATCTATCTCGAAGGTAAGTTCGGCGTTCGTACAGAGAATACCTTATTGGTAGTTCCGTATCAGGAGACAGCGTTCGGCACCTTCCTGCAGTTTGAGCCTCTGACGCTCTGTCCGATTGATAAGTCGGCCATCGACATCTCCCTTATGACGGAAGAGGAGATCGGTTGGTTGGATGAGTATCATCAGATGGTATATGACCGGCTGTCACCTTATCTGGATGAGGAGGAACGGAAATGGCTGGCCGTCCAATGTGAGGAAATAGGGAAATCCCTATGATTTTTTAGGGAAATCTTTGCTGGGATGGAAGTGATTTTTCACTACTTTTGCAGCAGAGTTCAACGATTAAACGTGAAGGATATGAAGAAGATAATGGTTTTGGCACTCGGTGCCGCTTTTCTGTTGAGCAGCTGTGGTTCATATACCGCAACTGGTGCATATACGGGTTCCACACTGGGTTCAGTGTTGGGCTCAGCCATTGGAGGCTTGTCTGGCGGTCCGCGTGGCAGCGACTGGGGACAGATTATCGGTATGGCAGGCGGAGCAGTGATTGGTGGTGCTATCGGCAATGCTGCCGATAAGGCTCAAGAGCGCAAAATCGAACGTTACCATGATCGTGTCCTGAACAAGTACGACAATCAGTATGCGCAGGGTGACGAACGTGAAGTGAGTGGCTTTGATCCCTCGAATAGTGCTGACGACCGTATAGAGTTCGACGGAAAGGCACCCAGTAGCGATACCTATCGTGTTCCTGCAACCGTTCCTGAAGCTAATATCTCTCCTGAGCAGGCTATCCAAATCAGTAATGTTCGCTTCGAGGATAATGATAACATTCTCAGAGCCAACGAACGGAGCAAGATTGTGTTCGAAGTACGGAATGTGTCTAAGCATACCATCTTCCACGTGATGCCGAATGTGGTGGAATCAACTGGCAACAAGCATATCGTGGTGTCACCAGGTATCGAGGTGGAGAGCATTGCTCCTGGTTCAGGTATCAAATATACGGCGAATGTGGTGGCAGACAAGAAGCTGAATGACGGACAGGCTACCTTCAAGATCTCTGTGGAGCATGGCAACCGTACAAAGGCGGAGACCTCGCAGGTCATCAACGTCGTTACCCGCCGATAGTGTTCAACGAAATAAAAGTGCATGAGAAATAAGTACAGACTGATTATAGTTCTCGTGGCTTTCCTCTTTTCATCTGTCATGTACGGACAGGAGAAGGGGAAGGCTTCTTATTATTCCCACAGTCTGCAGGGACGTCGTATGAGTGATGGTTCGAAGTACCATCGTGACAGCCTGGTATGTGCCCACAAACGTTATCCGATGGGGACCATGCTGAAGGTGACAAACCTCAACAACGACAAGAGTGTGGTGGTGCGAGTGGCCGATCGCGGTCCGCATGTCAAAGGAAGGATTATCGATCTGTCCTATCGTGCCGCCAAGGAAATCGGCATGATTGCCTCGGGTGTGGTCATGGTCAAGGTGGAGCCCTACCGCGGTGAAGTGGCTGTTCCGTACAAGCCTGTTGATGAGCCTCTGGATTTACCGGAACTGGATTTCGAGATTTCACGCGATGGCTATGATTATGTTCCTGAATGGCAAAAGCCAAAGGAAGAGAAGCCTGTTCCCGTGGAGGAACGACAGGCGATCTTGAAAGATGAGAAGAGAATCTCGGAAGTGAAGAATGAGATTGCCACTCCCATGCCCCCAAAAACGAAGGAGACGAGAAAGAATCCCGTCTCCAACAGTGTCTCAACAAGTACCCCTCATAAGGCTTCGCAGAGACATTAATCTTTAATCATTTTACACAATGCCCTGTGCCATCATGGCATTGGCCACCTTCATGAATCCGGCAACATTGGCGCCCTTTACATAATTGATGTAATCGCCTTCCTTGCCGTATTTCACGCATTGGTCGTGAATGCCTGACATGATCTGATGCAACTTCTGATCCACTTCTTCTGCCGACCATGACATACGCATGGAGTTCTGCGTCATTTCCAGTCCGGAGGTGGCTACACCACCGGCATTCACAGCCTTGCCTGGAGCAAACAGTTGTCCGGCAGCAATGAACTTGTTGACTGCTTCTGCCGTACAACCCATGTTCGACACCTCAGCAACGCAGAGCGGCTTGTGCGCCAAAATCTTGTCAGCATCTTCACCATTCAGCTCATTCTGGGTAGCACATGGCAGGTAGATATCGGCCTTCTGCTCCCATGGTTTCTTGTTGGGGAAGAAGGTGGAACCTTCAAACTCCTCTTCATAGGGCTGACATACATCATTGCCACTGGCACGCAGCTCAAGCAGGTATTCGATCTTCTCATCGTCAAGACCGGCGGGATCATAGATATAGCCATCAGGACCGCTGATGGTAATGACCTTCGCACCTAACTCAGTAGCTTTCTTGGCAGCACCCCAGGCTACATTACCGAATCCGGAAAGGGCTACGGTCTTGCCATTGATATCAAGACCATGTGTCTTCATCATGTGGTTAACGAAATACAACGCACCGAATCCCGTTGCCTCAGGACGCAGGATAGAGCCACCCCATTCCAAGCCCTTACCCGTCAGGGTAGCACTGTGGAACTGACTGGTAAGCTTCTTGTACATTCCAAACAGATAGCCAATTTCGCGACCGCCCACACCGATGTCGCCGGCAGGTACGTCCATATCTGGACCGATTACCTTGAACAGTTCGCACATAAAGGCTTGGCAGAAACGCATGATTTCCGCATCGCTCTTGCCACGAGGGGCGAAATCAGAACCGCCCTTACCACCACCCATGGGAAGTGTGGTTAGTGCATTCTTGAAAGTCTGCTCGAACCCGAGGAACTTCAGAATGGAAAGGTTTACTGACGGGTGGAAACGCAGTCCGCCCTTATACGGACCAATGGCACTGTTGAACTGTACGCGATAGCCGATGTTCACCTGCACCTCACCTTTGTCGTCAACCCAAGGCACACGGAAGGTGGTGATGCGCTCTGGTTCCACGATGCGCTCGATGATCTTTGCCTTCTCAAACTCGGGATGCTGGTTATAGACATCCTTGATTGATTCCAGCACTTCTCTTACTGCCTGTAAGTACTCGGCTTCCCCCGGGTGTTTTTTCTCCAGGTTCTGCATAATGTTCTCAACGTTCATAATGTAGTTTTCTTTTTAGTTAAACGTATAGGTTGTATATATTTATTCTTAGGTTTTATTGCTTGACATTATGTCGTATATGCACCGCAAATATACATTTTTTTCTGATAGAATCCAAGGAAAAGCAGAAATAAATTCCAACCAAGGCTTACTTTTTGTTAAAGGAAGCAGGACTAATAACGGTTAGGGTACCTTGGCTAACACGAAAATGATAGTCTTGCCCCTTGAAGGTCATCCCATATACTCTTTCGGGATCATCATGGTATTGGGGACGAGGATCCAGTTCCAACAGTTCGTGCAGCGTGTGAAGGTCTTCGGATGAAAGCGACTCTTGGACCTGATCGGGAATCACAACCTGCAGTTTTTGCCAGACATGATTGTCTGTAAAACCGCCACGAGCTTCCGGGTGACAGTCTGCATAGGGTAGGTAGGGCTTGATGTCATAGATGGGAGTCCCATCCATCAGGTCGGCTCCTGTGACATGGATAATCGGTCCTTCAGCTGTATCCCATTCAATTTGTCGTATACGTACCGATGATAACCCCAGATGGTTGGGACGGAAAGGTGAGCGGGTAGCGAAGACACCCATGCGGGTGTTACCGCCAAGAAGGGGAGGACGCACTGTCAATGACGGTCCTTGGCTATTCCTTTCTTCATGGTGATTCTCCGAGAAGTCCCAAATGAGCCAGATAAAATCGAAGTCCTCCAATCCCCGCAAGCCCTCAGCATGGCGGTAAGGTGGTTCGAAGGAGATATATCCTTCCAAGTTATTGGCCAGTCCGCTCTGGCGAGGAATGCCGAATTTGGTGGTAAGAGGCGAATGGAAATAGCCAATGGGGTTGATGGTCATGATGGTCTATGGTTCATGGGTTCTTTCTGCAAAGATAGAAACATTTTCCGATATGGCGAAATTTCATGCGATGAAACTATGCTTCTTCGAGAAGAATTTATTACCTTTGCAACTAAATCAGTCAGAACATGGAAAATAGCATGCCACAGCAGTGGAACAAGTTTATCTTGAAGGATGTGTCGTTCGTCAATCTGATGACACGACGTATCTACAATGTCCTGATCATCGCCAATCCTTACGATGCCTTCATGCTGGAGGATGACGGACGTGTGGATGAGAAGATCTTCAACGAATATACAGAACTCGGACTTCGTTATCCGCCTACTTTCACACAGGTGAGTACGACGGAAGAGGCTGCTGAGGTATTGGAACGCACGAATATCGACTTGGTGATCTGTATGCCGGGTAATGCTGACAATGATGCCTTCGATGTGGCGCGTGCCGTGAAGCACCGTTTCCCGGAGATGCCTTGCGTGGTACTGACACCTTTCTCGCATGGTATCACCCGACGGATGGAGAATGAGGACCTGTCTATTTTCGACTATGTGTTCTGCTGGTTGGGAAATACCAACCTCATCCTTTCCATCATCAAGCTGATTGAGGATAAGATGAACATCGAGCACGACATCCAGGAGGCAGGCGTGCAGATGATTCTGCTGGTAGAGGACGGCATTCGTTTCTATTCTTCCGTATTACCTAATCTATATAGTTATATCCTTGCACAGAGTCAGCGGTTTGCCACCGAGGCGCTGAACCCCCATACGGCCACCCTGCGAATGCGCGGTCGTCCAAAGGTGGTGCTTGCACGTAACTACGAAGAAGCCTGGCAGCTGTATGAGAAATATGCTGATAATACGTTGGGCGTGATCAGCGACTGTCGTTTCCCGATGCATGAAGGGGAGGAGAAAGACCCGGAAGCTGGCTTCAAACTGTTGAAGGCCATTCGTGAACGGGATGAGTATATCACCTTGATCATGCAGAGTGCGGAGGAGGTGAACCGCGAAAAGGCGGAGCAGTCGGGCATCGGTATCAAGTACATCGACAAGAACTCGAAGAAGATGAACATCGATCTGAGGAACCTCCTGTCCATGCACATGGGCTTCGGCGATTTCATCTTCCGCGATCCCAAGACACATGACGAGATCATGCGTGTGAGGAACTTGAAGGAATTACAGGATAATATCTTCACCATTCCCAATGACTCGATGCTCTATCATGTTTCACGCAACCATATGAGTCGTTGGCTATGTGCTCGGGCAATCTTCCCCGTCTCGGCGTTCCTGAAAACGGTGACGTGGCATAAGCTGCAAGATGTGGATGCGCACCGGAAGATTATCTTTGATGCTATCGTGCAATACCGTCACATGAAGAATATTGGTGTGGTGGCGTTGTTCGACAGGAACCGATACGACTCCTATAGTCACTTCGCCCGAATCGGAGATGGCTCATTGGGCGGAAAAGGACGTGGCCTTGCTTTTCTTGATAATGTCATCAAGCGTCATCCTGAGTTCAATGACTTTGAAGGCGTGAAGGTGAGCATTCCCAAGACGGTGGTGCTCTGTACCGATGTGTTCGATGAATTCATGGATTCGAACAACTTATATCAGATAGCATTGAGCGATGCCAGTGACGAGGAGATCCTGAAACATTTCCTCAAGGCACAGTTGCCAGATAAGTATATTGCCGACTTCTTCGCATTCTTCGAAGCTACCCGTTCGCCGATTGCCATCCGAAGCAGTTCGTTGCTCGAAGACTCCCACTATCAGCCGTTCGCAGGTATCTACAGTACCTATATGATACCATATCTGGATGACAAGTATCAGATGCTTCAGATGATGGCGGCTGCCATTAAGAGTGTGTATGCGTCGGTGTATTACAAGGACTCGAAGGCATATATGACTGCCACGAGCAATGTCATCGACCAGGAGAAAATGGCGGTGATCTTGCAGGAAGTGGTAGGTAAACGCTATGGTGACAACTTCTATCCGAATATCAGCGGTGTGCTGCGCTCACTGAACTATTATCCCATTGACGATGAGAAAGCAGAGGAGGGTGTGGCTAGCCTGGCCCTTGGATTGGGAAAGTACATTGTTGACGGCGGACAGACCTTGCGGGTAAATCCGTATCATCCCAAACGACTGCTTCAGATGAGCGAGATGGATATCGCCTTGAAAGAGACGCAGACCCGTTTCTATGCACTCGATATGACGCAGGTGGGGAACGATTTCCAGGTGGATGATGGTTTCAACATCAAGAAACTGCGCATCAAACAGGCGGATCTGGATGGATCGGTACGCTATGTCTGCAGTACCTACGATCCTGTTGACCAAATGATACGCGATGGTTATTATGAAGGAGGTAGGAAGGTGATTTCCATGTGCGGCGTGCTCCAGCATGATATCTTCCCGCTGCCTGAGCTGTTGCAGATGTCGATGAAGTTTGGCGCCGAGGCTATGAAACGCCCGGTGGAGATAGAACTTGCTTGTAATGTAAACGACGACCGTACGGGAGAGTTCTACTTGCTGCAGATCAGACCGATTGTTGACAGTAAGCAGGTGCTGGATGAAGACCTGAAGTGTATCCCCGATGAGCAGTGTCTGCTACGTTCGCATAACTCCCTCGGACACGGAATCTCTGAGGATGTGGTGGATGTGGTGTATGTGAAGACCGATGAGCACTTCACTGCAGCGAATAACCCGCAGATTGCCCTGGACATCGAGCAAATCAACCAGAAATTCCTTAATGGCACCTATATGTCTCTTTCCGGTGAGGGCTGCGGCTCCTATATCTTGGTAGGACCTGGACGATGGGGCAGCAGTGACTATTGGCTGGGCATCCCCGTAAAATGGCCTCATATCAGTGCTGCACGTGTCATCGTGGAGGCGGGGTTGGAGAACTACCGTGTGGATCCGAGTCAAGGCACGCATTTCTTCCAGAACCTTACCAGTTTCGGGGTGGGGTATTTCACGATCAATACTTATAATGGTGATGGAATCTTCCAAAAAGAGATTCTGGATGCCATGCCTGCTGTGGAGGAAACCGAATTCGTCAGACATGTGCGCTTTGAACATCCTTTGAAAGTGATGATGGATGGAAAAAAGCAAGAAGGAGTAGTTATATTACCCGCTGAAGGGTGAAATAATGTTAAAGAAAGGCATTTTCTTGCAGGATTATTTGTTCCGAATGGAATTAATTCATATCTTTGCAGTGTGTTTTTCATAGTATTAGATTTAAGGTTAACAATTAGGAGTACAGCGGTACTCCATTTTTTTTGCCCTTATGTCAAGTCTTTTTAGTACTTTTTTCTATGGTCCCAGAAGTAATACAAAGACAATACATGAAAGCAAAATGGATAGTTTTTGGTAAAAAAAGTTGCATTTGTCAAAAGAAATCTATATATTTGCAGTGTTTTATTCGGGAATTACTTATTAATCATCAAAACTATAACAGTCATGAAAAAGTATTTAGCAGAAATGTTTGGTACAATGGTACTTGTACTAATGGGCTGCGGTGCAGCAGTGAGTTTGGGTTGTACGAATGGCGACCCTGAAACAGTAGTGGGTACTGCCCTTGCTTTCGGTCTGGCAGTAGTGGCAATGGCTTACACCATTGGTGGAATCTCTGGTTGTCATATCAACCCAGCCATATCCTTGGGCTGTCTCCTGACAGGAAGAATGAGTGGTAAGGAGTGTGGCATGTATATCATCTTCCAGGTGATTGGTGCTATCATTGGCTCGGCTATCCTTTATGCGCTGACATCTGCCAGTGGTTTGGTTGGCACAGGTGCCAATGATTTGCAGGCAAACGGTGTTGATACGATTCCTGCCATTGGCGGTCTGATTGCTGAGATCGTATTCACATGCGTTTTCGTACTCGTGGTACTGGGTGCTACTGCTAAGACAAACGGTGCTACCAACAACTTTGCTGGTCTGGCCATCGGTTTGGCTCTGGTACTCGTTCATCTCTGCTGTATCCGTTATACAGGTACCTCTGTGAACCCCGCACGCTCCATCGGTCCAGCCCTGTTCGAAGGTGGTACCGCACTGACCAACCTCTGGATCTTCATTGTAGGTCCGTTCATTGGTGGTGCTTTAGCAGCTTGCATCTGGAAAATCATTGAACCAGAGAAATAATCATCAATTGAGAATTGAGAACTGAGAGGTGGGAATTCTCAACCCTCAGTTCTCAGTTTATAACATAACTTCCTAATGAAAACAACTTTTCGTATTTTAGTGTCGGCATGCTTTGCCGGAATGTGTGCTGTGTCTCAAGCACAAGTGAGAATCAATCAGGTGGCCATGTATCCCCAACAGCAAAAGACAGCTGTAGTTGAAGGGAAGGTAGCTGCCTCAAAGGTGGTTATTCGTGATGCGAAAACCGGTAAGAAGGTGGTCAGTCCGAAACTACTGCGTGTCGTCACTTCACCCTGGTCGGGCAAGCAACGCACAGTGGTTGATTTCTCTCGTCTAACTACTCCAGGCTCATATGTTGTGGAGTGCAATGGCGACCAGCTTCCCTTCGAGGTGAAGGAGAACGCGTTGCGTGATGTCACCAAGGGTGCCATCAAAGCCTTTTATTACCAGCGTACAGGAATGCCCATCGAGGCCAAGTACGCAGGAAAGTGGGCACGTCCCGCAGGTCATCCTGACACGCAGGTGATGATTCATTCGTCTGCGGTTTCTCCAGGACGACCCGAAGGAACGATCATCTCGTCTCCCTATGGGTGGTATGATGCAGGCGACTATAACAAGTATATCGTGAACTCCGCCTTCACCATCGCTGTTATGCTTGATAGCTACGAGCAGAACAAAGCCTATTATGATGCGTTGGAGGTGAATATCCCTGAGAGTGGGAACCAGACAGCCGACTTGCTCGATGAGATTATGTATAACCTGAAGTGGATGCTTACCATGCAGGATCCTTATGATGGAGGCGTGTATCATAAGCTGACCACACCGAACTTCGAGGGCTTTGTGATGCCATCAGCTTGTAAGCAACAACGCTATGTGGTACAGAAAAGTGTGACTGCTGCCTACGATTTTGCTGCCGTGATGGCACAGGCCGCAAGGATTTACAAAGATAACAAGGACTATCCACACTTCTCAGCACATGCTACAAGTGCAGCCCTGGCTGCTTACAATTGGGCTGAGAACCATCCCAATGCACATTATTTCCAAGATCGGATGAATAGGACTTTCAAGCCTGCCGTATCTACAGGAACCTATGGTGACTTCTCCGCCAAGGATGAACGCTTCTGGGCAGCAACAGAGTTGTATTTACTGACTCATGATGAGGTGTTTGCACAAATGGCTGAGGAGAATGCTCCCAACCGTTTCACCATTCCTGTATGGGGCAGTTTGGCTACATTGGGCTCTTTTGCTTGGATGACGAATGCACCTGAGCATGAACTGGCCCAACGCAGTAAGCAGCAGCTATTGGTCTTCTGTGACAGTGTGATCAGTACAACAGCCACTTCTTCGTTCCAAACACCTAACGGGAATAGTGCCCGCGACTTCGGCTGGGGCTGTCTGGCTGAATGTTTCGGTGCTGGCGGTATGGCCCTTCTCTATGCTTATCAGCAAACAGGTAATGGAAAGTACCTTACTGCAGCCTTGCAGAACGCTGAATATATCTTAGGAAGGAATGCCACAGGTTATTGCTATGTGACGGGCTTTGGCAGTAAGCCTACCATGAACCCGCATCACCGCTTGTCGGCTGCCGATGGCAACGAAGACCCCATCCCGGGTTTCCTGGCAGGCGGACCGAATCCCGGTCAGCAGGATAAGGCCAGTAATATCGCCTATCCTTCCAACCAACCGGATGAGTCGTATGCCGATGTTACAGAGTCGTATGCCTCCAACGAGATCGCTATTAACTGGAATGGATGTCTGGTGGGTCTGTTCGGGTGGTTGGATGCTGTAGAAAAGTGAGCGCCGTTTTGTCATGTACATCTTGCAAATCGCCAAAGATGAGTCGCAAGCAGAAGACAAAAAGAGAAAAACAAGCTAATTCTACCTTAAAAAATGTTGCTACGTTTTGTTGTGAGAAAAGAAAGTGTTAATTTTGCACGTGCTTAGAGATCGTTTTCGGTTGAAGGCACAAAGACAGATTATTTTTATCTAAATTCTTATAATATGGTAGATTACAAAAGTTTAGGACTCGTGAACACCCGTGAGATGTTCAAGCGAGCCATCAATGGTGGGTATGCCATCCCCGCATTCAACTTTAACAACATGGAGCAGCTGCAGGCCATCATCAAGGCCAGCTCTGATTTGAAGAGCCCGGTAATCCTGCAGGTGTCAAAAGGTGCTCGTAACTATGCCAACGCTACCTTGCTGCGCTACATGGCGCAGGGTGCTGTGGAGTATGCCAAGGAGCTGGGTTGCGCTCATCCTGAGATTGCCCTTCACCTTGACCACGGTGATAGCTTCGAGACTTGCAAGAGCTGTATCGACTACGGTTTCTCTTCTGTAATGATCGACGGTTCTTCACTTCCTTATGAGGAGAACATCGCCCTGACCAAGAAGGTGGTGGAATATGCTCATCAGTTCGACGTAACAGTTGAGGCTGAGCTCGGCGTTCTCGCTGGTGTTGAGGATGACGTAGTTGCTGCTGAGTCTCATTACACCAAGCCTGAGGAAGTGGTTGACTTTGCTACCCGTACAGGTTGCGACTCACTGGCTATCTCTATCGGTACTTCTCATGGTGCTTACAAGTTCACTCCGGAGCAGTGTACACGTGACCCGAAGACTGGTAAGCTCGTTCCTCCTCCATTGGCATTCGATGTGCTCGATGCAGTGATGGTACAGCTGCCCGGATTCCCCATCGTGCTCCACGGTTCTTCTTCAGTTCCCCAGGAGTATGTTGATATGATCAACTCTCTCGGTGGTAAGTTGCCCGATGCAGTGGGTATTCCTGAAGAGCAGCTTCGCAAGGCTTCTAAGAGCGCTGTTTGCAAGATCAACATCGACTCAGACTCTCGTCTGGCCTTCACCGCTGCTGTACGCAAGGTGCTGCATGACAAACCAGGTGAGTTTGACCCGCGTAAGTTCTGTGGTCCTGCTCGCGATGAGATGGAGAAGATGTACAAGCACAAGATCATCGACGTGCTTGGATCAGACAACAAGCTTGCTCAGCTTGACTAATAGACGAATTCAGTTCGTAGTACATAAAACAACCCCGCCATCTAGCGGGGTTGTTTGTTTTTATGCTATTGTTCAGCAGGAACGGTAAAACCGTCGCGTTTCAGCGTTTCTACGAACTCGTCGATACGCCGCATCTCACGAGGGATGTCAATGCGTTGAGGACAATGAGGAGAACACTGTCCACATTGGATGCAATGACTGGCCTGTCGCAGTCGGGGAACGCTGCGGTCATACCCTATAAGGAAGGCACGTCGTTGCCTACGGAACTCCTTCTGGTCTTCTGTGTCCTTCTCCTCTTTCTCGATGTTGGGCAGGTTCCCTTCTTTGATACATTTATTATAATGTGATAAGATGGCAGGGATATTGATGCCGTAAGGACAGGGCATGCAGTAGTTGCATTCATTACAAGGAATGGTCTTGAGGTTATAAATGTCCTCAGCAATCTCCATGAGGAAGGCATTCTCTTCCTCGGTGATGGGCTCCAGTGGTGCGAAGGTATTGATGTTATCACGAAGATGTTCCATGTAGGTCATGCCACTGAGGGCGGTAAGCACTCCCTTGGGCGTTCCTGCATAGCGGAAAGCCCAGGAAGCGACACTGCTGTCGGGTTTCCGTTTCTTCATCTTACGCACGATGGGATCGGGCACGTTGGCCAACCGACCGCCGAGAAGCGGTTCCATGATGACGGCGGGGATGCCACGTTTCTCCAGTTCTGCATAGAGATAGGACGCATCGGTGTTACGGTCGTTGATCTCGTCTGCCCAGTTCCAGTCGAGGTAGTTCAACTCGATCTGCACGAAATCCCAGTGGTATTTTCCTTCATCGTGCCAACGAAGGAGCATGTCGAAAATCTCCACATCGCCATGATAGGAGAAGCCGAGGTTGTGGATGCGTCCTTTGTTCTTCTGTTCTACAAGCCAGTCGAGGATACCGTTGTCCATGAAGCGGGCATTGAAGGTCTCCTCACTGTCCATATCCCTGGAGTCGCCTCCGATGGCATGCAGCAACAGGTAGTCGATCCATTCCACTTGCAGTGCCTTGAGGGAATTCTCGAACATCTCCATGGACGCTTTCTTTGACCATGTCTCAGGAGAGAAGTTCGACATCTTTGTGGCAACGAAGTACTTGTCGCGAGGATGACGGTGAAGGGCAATGCCTGTGCATGTTTCCGACTGGCCCATGCAATAGGCAGGACTGGTGTCGAAATAGTTCACGCCATGTTCAATAGCATAGTCAACCTGCCGGTTGATCATTTCCTGATCATAGGGCGCATCGTCTTTGTCGCTCTCCTTAGGGAGTCGCATCATGCCGTAGCCTAAAAGCGAAACCTTTTCGTTGGTATTGGGGTTCACACGATAAGTCATCTTGTCCTTTGGGGGCTCCTTGTCAACTCCGACAGACAGGTCTTTTTTCTTGCAGGCTACGAGCAAGGTGGATGAAGCCACTGTGGCTCCACCGAATATCTTGATGAATTGTCTTCTTGAGATTTCTTTCATGGGGATGGGGGTTAAATGGTTCTTAATAGATTCACTAGTCGTACTAGTGTAACTAGTTTTATATTATAGTAGCTTGTGCATTTCGTGACCTTCCACGTAGATAGCGCTGAAGGGATTAGCGGGACAGAGATTCTCGCAAGCACCGCAACCAATACACTTTGCCTCGTTGATGGTAGGAACCATCACCGACATCTCGTCATCGGGATCGAGCGGTTCCATCTCAATAGCACCGGTAGGACAGTGGCGTTCGCAGTTGCCGCATTCCACCCCGTCGGTAACGGGAATACAATTCTTCTTGATCCAGACGGCATGTCCGATCTGCGTACTCGACTTCTCCTCCAGGGTAATCGGCTTAATAGCCCCTGCAGGACAAACCTGAGAACAACGGTTACACTCCGGTCGGCAATACCCCCGTTCATAGCTCATCGTGGGCTGCATCAGGGTGAGCAGACCCGTTGACGGACGAAGAACCTGGTTAGGACAAGCAGAAACGCAGAGCTGACACGCCGTACAGTGTTTCTGCATATTCTTTGCGGAAAAGGATCCCGGTGGTGTGATAGCAGTGGTACGCTGTGGCGCTTTCTTCTCTTCAATGGCAGCCAGACCGCCATCCACCTTCTTCTTCTCTTGAGCCAGGGCAGTGGCTGTTGTTGCCAATGCAGCACCGATAAGGAAGGAACGGCGGGATGGGTCGGGCTCGTTATCTGATTTAGCGGGTTTTACTGCACGGCCATACCGATAGCTGAGGGCACCGAACTTACATGCTTCGATACAGTTGCCGCAGGTCACACAACGACTGTGATCCACGGTATGGTTCTTATAGTCGATGCAGGAAGCCTTGCAGTTCTTGGTACACAGACTGCAGTTCTTACATTTTTCCTCATCGAAGTGGATCTTCAGCAGGGAGAAACGACTAAAGAAACTCAGGAAGGTACCAACCGGACAGATCGTGTTGCAATAGGTTCTTCCGCCTCGCCATGCCAGAATGGCTATGATGACAAAGGTGACCGCTGCGATAATCAGTGTGGGTATACTCTTGATCCAGGTGTCCACATGGTAGAAAGCATAACTGTTGAAATGCTCGGCGATGGAAGCCAGTAGGTTGTTTCCTGTCTCATAGATAGGCTTGAACAGGTTGACGACAATGCGTCCATAAGAGCTGTACGGCGCTAAAAGAGCTACGAAGGAGCCGATCCCCGCCACGATGGCAGCAATGAACACGATCAAAAGGGGATAGCGCAACCATTTCTTCTCAGCAGAATACGTAAAGCGGTTCTTTTTCCGCTTGCCGTGGAACCATGAGATAACGTCCTGCATGACACCCAATGGACAAATAACTGAACAGTATATACGACCGAAGATCAGGGTGATTACGATCAGGGCGATGACAACTCCTGCGTTCAGAGCCAATACTGCTGGCAGGAACTGGATCTTTGCCATCCATCCGAGATAGTGGTGGAGGGTACCGGAGATGTCGAGTAGCAGCAGAGTAATGAGGATGAACATCAGCGCTGCAAGTGCAATACGGATTTTTTTAAGCATGGAGTTAATAGGGTTAAATGAGTTTGGTAGACTTGATGGAGTTAATGGGGTTAATGGGTTACAGAGCGTACGAGTAGGATGCTTACTTCGTACAAGAGCCAGATAGGCAATGATACGATGATGAGCGTCAGTACATCGGCGGTGGGTGTGATGATGGCCGCTACGATCAGAATGGCCACGATAGCATGTCGGCGGTACTCTGTCATCCACGATGCCTTGAGCATACCTGCCTTAGCCAGAAGCCATGAGATGACAGGTATCTCGAAGAGAATACCGAAAACCAGACTCATCATGAGCAGCGTATCAATATAGCTCGTGATGGTGAGCATGGTAACCACCTCTTCGCTGACCTGATAGGTTCCGAGGAATCTTACCGTGAGTGGGAAGATCAGCAGGTAGTTGACAACCACTCCAACGAGGAACATCACATATGCAGTAACAGTGATCCTGATGGAATAACGTCTTTCGTTCTCATAGAGGGCGGGTGAGATGAACCTGAACAGTAGGTAGATGATATACGGTGAAGCGACCAGAATACCCGTCATGAGCGCCACCTTCATGTGGATCATGAACTGTTCCGTGAGACCAGTGTTGACCAACTGGATGGAAAACGGCTCAACACCTAACAGTCGATAGGTGCAGAAATTGCTGTCCTTCGGGGCGAGCACGATGTTGAATAACCAGTCTTTCATGAAGAAAGCCGCAATTCCCATCACAACAGCCGCCACAATCATCCGGATGATGCTGCTGCGCAACACATCGAGATGATCCCAGAAGGTCAGGCTCCCATCATCACTCATCCTTTTTCGCTGGTTCGTCTTCTTTCCCGTTCAAACCGTCTTTGAAACTTTTCATGCCCTTTCCGAGTCCTTTCATCAGTTCGGGTATCTTCTTACCGCCGAAGAGCAGCAGAATGATGAGGGCAATCAGTAGAATTTCTTGTGTTCCGATATTCATATCGTTAGCTATTTGTTATTTTTTGATCATTTCCGTACTTATCGTCTCCACATGACCCGTCGTGGGGTCATAGACCAGACTGGTCAGCAGTTTCTTGCTGAACAGTTCATTGTCCATAGGGGCAGTGATTCCAAACTGGGCTGCATATACCTCGTATTCAGCTATCTGATTCTCGCTGCGATAGAGGGTTGCCTTAATCTTTCCAGGCAGGTTCGCATAAATACCGGCATCGTCTTTTGCCTTTTTGTCGGAAGTGTCGATGGCTGTATTCTCCACCTGCTTATGCAAGTCTTCTATACTAATATAATAAGGTTCACCTGAGAGATCGTCAGCATCCACCAGTCCGAACTTCTTAGAGAAGCGGAAGAGTACCTGCTTGTCAATGGCTTTTTCCGGAACAAAGGTGATGGTTGTTTCCACGGTATCTTTCTCGGTCACCCCTTCGAACATCTGTAATAATGCGGCCTCCTGCGTATTCAGGTTGTTGAGCATGATGCGCATCTGCTCGCCGTCTTTCGGCATGAAGTCGGCCTGTCCTTTGTTCAGCTGACTCTTGCTTTCACGGATATCATAGATCTCCTGGGCAATCAGTTCCGCCATCTTCGCGCTGCTTCCTGCTGCTAAGATCTCCTGACTCATATAATCCCGTGGATTCAAAGGCAGAGGCTTGGGAGCGGCAATGAAAGGAGCAGGTTTCTCTATTCTTTTGGCTTCTGCGTTCACAGCGAGGAGGATTCCGCTATTCTCATCCACCTTCATACTGTTGATGGAATGCTTGGCATCGATTTTCGGTGTGAAGCGCTTTGCGGTATCAGCAACACCAACACTCGTCATCTGGATCTTCAGAATCCGATAGGCGGTGGTAGGCTTGGATATAACGTCGTCTTTCTTGAGGAACCGACCTGCATACATGCTCAGTTCTCCCGGCTGGGTAGTAACTCGTTCGATGAGCAAGGTGTAGTTCAGTGCCGTTTTCGGCAGGTAATAGGTAGTCCCTTCCACAGCGTTCTGGGCAAAGGCGCCCGTTGAGAGGAAGATAGACATGCAGCTAAGCCAAAGCTTTTTAGTCATATTCTTGATATCCATTCTATTCTTTTGGTTCTTTAGTCGTTGATTCGTAAAAATGCCTTAGGCAGATACGTAATGATGTCGCCCGCCGTCATACTCTCCTGTCCCAGTTCCTTGGCGGCGATGTCACCAGCCAATCCATGCAGATACATACCAGTCATGCATGCATCTTCATGCTTATAACCTCTGGCAAGAAGACCTGTGATGATGCCTGCCAGCACATCCCCGCTTCCTGCCGTGGCCATACCTGCATTTCCTGTACTGTTGAATACGACATGTCCGTTAGGCATGCAGAGGGCAGAGTAATGACCTTTGAGAATGATGTATGCCTGAAGGTGTTCTGCCAGGTCACGAGCCTTTGACAGACGTTCGAAAGAGTCGGCACAACTGGCTCCATTCAGGCGATCGAACTCTTTAGGATGCGGCGTCATAATCATGTTCTTGGGCAGTTGTTGCAGCCAGGCGCGGTGGTTGGCCAGGATATTCAAGGCATCAGCATCAAGAACAGTAGGACAATGTGAACGGCGGATCTGCGAGATCAGTGCGATGGCGGTATTCTCCTGCTGGCGCAGTCCGGGACCGATGCAAACGGCATCAACGTCTTCCGTGTCAACCGTATCGCTGAAATACAGTTCGTCGCGGTCGATATCCATGACAGCCTCGGGAATGCTGATTTGCATGATGTCATTGTTTCGTCGAGGAGTATGCACGATGGCTTTTCCTACACCAGAACGCAGACAGGCCTTGGTTGCGAGGATGGCAGCTCCGGCCATTCCATAACTGCCTGCGATGATCAGCGCTGTTCCCATGTCGCCTTTGTGGGCAAACGCATTCCGATGAAGCATACGAGAACGGATATCGTTCTCGTCGATCACGGTATATTGCGCTTCAATTTTCTTCATGCCCTCCTTGCTCAGACGGATGTCGAGTACGCGCAACTTTCCGATGAATTGCTGGTTCTCGGCAAAGAGGAAGGCCAGTTTCTTCTGTTGTAGGGTCAGCGTAACATCTGCTTTGATGATATTCGCCCTAACGTTGTAAGTGTTGTCCTCGGTCATCAGTCCTGACGGTACGTCAATGCTGACAATCTCTGCCGGTGACTGATTGATGTATTTTACCAGTGATGAGAAACCACCTGCCAAAGGCTTGTTGAGACCGGAGCCGAAAAGACCATCGACTACGAGCGTCGAGGCAGTGAGCTGGGGCGGGTCGAACTCATCCCTTACCTCAAAGAACTCCTTGATCTTTCGACTGTCAATCACCCGTTGACGGTTGATGGCACAGTCTTCAGAAAGCTTCCCGTTGATATTGAAAAGATAGACACTAACCTGGTAGCCCTGCTCAGCGAGAAGTCGTGCCACAGCCAAACCATCACCCCCGTTGTTTCCGGGACCGGCGAACACCACAACGGGCTTCTCGGCCGACCAGGTATCGGTGATGGCACGTGTCAGCACTTTGGCAGCCCGTTCCATCAGGTCGATGGAACGTATCGGTTCATGCTCGATCGTATAATGGTCGAGTTCATGAATCTGGGCACTTGTGAATATTTTCATCCCTGCAAAAATACAAAATAAATAGTAATAAGCGGTCATCAATGCCCATTTTTTTCATTTTTTGTTACTTAAATACTTATATTTACTCCTAATAAAGAATAAAATGAACGTAAAGTTGCTGAATATTGATTACTTTTGTGCTCGATAAACCAATAATGAATATCAGATGAAAAAGTTGATGATTATTTCCGTACTGCTGTTGATGTGCTTGTCAGGACGGGCTCAGACAAATGGAACAGAGGAGTTTCTTGACAGGTATACGGCACTCGTTGTGATGGTGGAATCAGAGGATGTCATCTCTGATGAAGAGTATAAGGTGTTCTCTGCCAAGTACGAACAGCTTACCAGCGAGTATCATGAAACCTACAAACCTTTGATGACTGATGATCAGCTTTCTAAATATACGGAGCTGCGTACACGTTATCATAAGAAAGTGGCTAACAGAACAGCCGAGAAGGTTGGTGAGAAGATCGACAGTGTCGGTCAGAACGTTATCAAGGGCGTGAAAAAGACAGGCTCAAAGGTAAGCGGATTCCTCAAAGGCATCTTCAGTAGGAAGGATTGAAAAATCCTCCCGCTTGGTGAGACAAAATCATTCATTTTTCTTCTCACTCACTTAGAATTTCCGTAAATTTGGCTTCGCCTAAGTTACTTTGTCTCTGCAAAAAAAGAAAGAAGTTTCTTTGTTTTGCGCTCGACTTTTCGTAACTTTGCACAAATAAAGTGAAGATACGATTATGAGTGTAGTAAAAATCAAAGACAAGACGTTCAGAACGTCTATCCCGGAGAAAGAAATCAAAGAGCGCATTCAGGCCGTTGCCGATCGCATTAACCATGACATGGCCGACAAGAATCCGCTGTTCCTGGCGGTGCTGAATGGTGCGTTTGTCTTTGCGGCAGATTTGATGAGAATGATAACGATTCCTTGCGAGATTTCGTTTGTCAAACTCGCCTCTTATCAAGGTACCACTTCTACAGGGAAGATTACCGAGGTGATGGGCATCAATGAGGATCTTACCGACCGTACCGTCGTGATCATTGAGGATATCGTGGATACGGGTCTTACCATGAAGCGGATGATTGAGAGTTTGGGTACCCGTCATCCCGCCTCCGTACATATTTGTTCCCTGTTGGTGAAGCCCGAGAAGCTGCAGGTTGACCTTAACATCGAGTATGCCGTCATGGAGATTCCCAATGATTTCATTGTGGGCTATGGTCTTGACTACGACCAGCAGGGACGTAACCTGCCGGATATCTATACACTTGTAAATGAAGACAATCTTAAGAATATGAAGAATATTGTGATTTTCGGTGCCCCTGGATCAGGAAAGGGGACACAGAGTGACTTGTTAATCGAGAAGTACGGACTGGGACATATCTCTACAGGCGATGTGCTTCGCAGTGAAATCAAGAAAGGTACGGAGCTGGGAAAGACCGCTGCTTCGTATATCGATAAAGGACAGCTGATTCCCGATGCGCTGATGGTGGATATCCTGGCCAGCGTGTACGACAGTTTCGGCACGGATCATCCCGGTGTGATCTTCGATGGCTTCCCACGTACGATACCGCAGGCTGAGGCCTTGAAAAAGATGCTTGAGGAGCGCGGTCACCGTATCGCCGCCATGATCGAACTCGATGTTCCTGAGGAGGAATTGATGACGCGTCTGATCAAGCGCGGTCAGGAGAGTGGACGTAGTGATGATAATGCCGAGACCATCAAGAAACGTCTTGATGTGTATCACAACCAAACCTCCCCGCTCATCGAGTGGTATGAGAAGGAAGGCATCCGTCATCATATCAACGGACTGGGTGCGCTCGACCGTATCGCTGGTGATATCCAACAGGTCATCGACCAACTGTAATCTTTGCGATGGAGAGTAATTTTGTCGATTATGTGAAGATCTATTGCCGATCTGGAAAAGGCGGTCGTGGATCGATGCATTTGAAACATATTAAGTATAATCCGAATGCCGGACCTGATGGCGGTGACGGAGGTAAAGGTGGCAGCGTAATCCTACGCGGCAACCATAACTTCTGGACCCTGCTGCACCTGAAGTACCAGCGACATGTAAAGGCTGAGCACGGAGGTAACGGTGGTAAGGACAAATGTCATGGCACGGATGGTAAGGATGCTTACATCGACGTTCCGTGCGGTACCGTTGTCTATGATGCTGAGACAGGAAAGTATGTTTGCGATGTGACCTACGACGGACAGGAGGTGGTGCTGCTGAAAGGTGGTCGTGGCGGACTCGGTAACTTCCAGTTCCGTAGTGCGACGAACCAAGCACCGCGTTTCGCTCAGCCCGGAGAGCCGATGCAGGAGATGACGGTCATCCTGGAACTGAAGTTGTTGGCTGATGTGGGGCTTGTAGGTTTCCCCAATGCGGGGAAGTCAACGCTGCTGTCGGCACTCTCCAACGCCCGTCCGAAGATTGCCAATTACCCGTTTACGACCATGGAACCCTCATTGGGTATCGTGGGCTATCGTGAAGGAAAATCGTTCGTCATGGCCGATATCCCTGGAATCATTGAAGGTGCCAGTGAGGGTAGAGGACTGGGCTTGCGTTTCCTTCGTCACATCGAACGCAACTCGTTGCTGCTGTTCATGGTACCGGGTGATACGGATGATATCAAGAAGGAGTATGAGATTCTGCTGAACGAACTGCAGCAGTTCAATCCTGAGATGCTTGACAAGCAAAGGGTTCTGGCGGTGACCAAATGTGATCTGCTCGACGAGGAACTGATCGATATGCTCAGGGATACCTTACCGGACGATCTTCCCGTGGTCTTTATCTCTGCCGTGACAGGCTATGGGTTGAATGACCTGAAAGATATCCTGTGGGCAGAACTGAACAGTGAAAGCAACAAACTGAAAGGTATCACAGCAGAGGATACACTGGTACATCGCGACAAGGATATGCAGCGCTTCACGGAAGAGCTGAGAGCGGAAGGTGAAGACGAGATTCTGTATGTGGAGGAAGAGGAAGACGATGATATCGAGGAACTCGAGGACTACGAACTGGAGGATATCGAAGACTAAAGGATTTCGTTGAGAAATACAAAAAAGGGGAAGAGCTATCTCTTCCCCTTATGTCTGTTATTACGTTGCTGACGATATTTGGCTTTCTGCATCGCTGAGCCACTGCCATGGGCACCAGTCACATACTTCTTTTTCTTGGCCTTGGTCTTCACCTTGCCATCGTCGGAACTTTTCTTCTGACCGCCTTTGCCAAAAGAAATCCCGTTCTCCAGAATGCTTTGAAAATCGTCTTCTTGACTCATGAATTCTCAATTTTAACTTCGTTGACTTTCAATTTTCAACTTTCAATTTTCAATTTGTTTAGTGGTGGAACAAGCGAACGCCCGTGAAAGTCATGGCAATGCCATATTTGTCGCAAGTCATGATGACATGATCATCGCGAACTGAACCACCGGCTTGTGCGATATACTCCACACCGCTCTTATGAGCACGCTCCACATTGTCGCCGAAGGGGAAGAACGCATCAGAACCCAAGGATACCTTTGTGTTCTGTGCAATCCATGCTTTCTTTTCCTCACGGGTAAGCACCTCGGGCTTTTCCTTGAAGAACTTCTGCCATTCGCCTTCTGCCAATACATCATCATGGTCGTCAGAGATATAGATGTCGATGGTGTTGTCACGGTCAGCCCTGCGGATCCCGTCGATGAACGGCAGCGCCATCACCTTCGGATGCTGACGAAGCCACCAGATATCAGCCTTGTTACCTGCCAGACGGGTACAGTGGATACGGCTCTGCTGACCGGCACCAATACCGATGGCTTGTCCGTCCTTGACATAGCAGACAGAGTTACTCTGTGTATATTTCAGGGTGATGAGCGCAATGATCAGGTCGCGTTTGGCATCAGCAGGGAATACCTTGTTCTCAGTGGGGATGTTCTCGAACAAAGCGGGATCATCCAGCTTGATCTCATTACGTCCCTGCTCGAAGGTGATGCCGAACACCTGCTTGCGCTCTACGGGCTCAGGCACATAGTTGGGGTCGATCTGAATCACGTTATAGGTTCCCTTGCGCTTCTCGCGGAGAATCTGCAAAGCCTCTTCAGTATAACCGGGGGCAATCACACCGTCGGAAACCTCACGCTTCAACAACGTGGCGGTAACGGCATCACAGGTATCCGACAAAGCAACGAAATCACCATAGGAGCTCATACGGTCGGCACCACGGGCACGAGCATAGGCACAAGCAATAGCCGACTCATCCAGTCCTTTGATGTCATCAACGAAATAGATCTTCTTCAGGGTATCGCTCAGGGGAAGTCCTACGGCAGCACCTGCAGGTGACACGTGCTTGAAGCTGGCGGCTGATGGCAGACCGGTAGCAGCCTTCATCTCCTTGACAAGCTGCCAGCTGTTCAGCGCATCCAGGAAATTGATGTAGCCGGGACGACCGTTTAATACTTCGAGGGGTAATTCTCCTTCCGTCATGAAAATACGTGAAGGTTTTTGGTTGGGATTACATCCGTACTTCAGTGCTAACTCTTTCATCTTTTCTATTGGGATATGAATTTGGGTGCAAAGTTACGATTAAGTGAGCGAAAAAACAAATTTTTGTTGCAGCAAAACAAAGAAATGCTTGCATTTCATTTGTTGAGATGCTACAAAAGAGACCGAAGGTCCTAATATATTTGTTTTTTCCGAACGGAAGTAAGTTCGACGAAGTCAAAGGTAAGAAAATAGGTGTAATTGCGTGAAACAACGCGAAGATTTTCTTGAAATGTTAAATGTTGAATAAAAAGGGTATTAAAAAACGTGAACGCGCACAGTTACCCTTTTACGTGAAACATATCCGCTAACTGCCTATTATATTGTAAGAAAAGAGAAATATGGGTGACGAAAACCGACATTTGGGTATATCCAAAAAGATGTAAACCCACTTTTATGCCCCACCTTTTTTTATTACCTTTGCAATCGTAAAGTTCAGAGGGGCATTGCTTAGATGCCTGATTTCTGTAACTTCCCGTTGGAACAGGAGAAAATCTCCATGATCGTTCCAGTTATCTAACCTAAATAATAATGAGTAAGAAAATTATTCTTTGCGTGGTACTGTTATTGGTTTCTTCTTTGGCTCCTTCGTCAGCCAAAAGGAAGAAGACTGCCAAGAAGGCTGCCCCTCAGACCGAGCAAAGATATCAGGAAATAGATAATTATGATTTTCTCTATTCAGGAGAGGATTATATCTACCAGGACAACTATGCAGCTATTGATAATCTGATGGATGAGGCTTTCAAGCACATCGGAGCCCGTTACCGTAGTGGTGCGAAGGGTCCGTCGGCTTTCGACTGCTCCGGTTTCACCAGCTACGTCTATAGCAAGATGATGAACAAATCCATCGGTGCCTCCTCTCGCGATCAGTATGCCAGGAATACCCCGATTCGTAAAGATGAGCTCCAGACAGGTGACCTGGTGTTCTTCACCAGTCCTAATAGCGGACGTGGAGTGGGACATGTCGGTATTGTGGTCGATGTAGATCCTGCTACGGGTTCCTTTGATTTCATTCATGCCAGTAGTTCAAGTGGCGTGAAGGTCAGCAATTCCCGTGATGGCTATTACTCTCGCAGGTATGTTGGAGCACGCCGTGTGAACTGATGAGATATATGAGAATCAACTTTTTTTTATTTGTAGCAGGATATTTACTGGCCTGCTCTCCCACACAGGATGCTGGCAAACAAATGCCAGCATCGTCTGTCTATGTCCCCGTGACAACTGATACCGTGGCCTCGACTGTCGTAGAGGTTGCAGAACCAGAAAAGGTGATGCCCGACACGTTGACCATTGCCATGACAGGCGACATCATGATGGGAACAACCTTTCCTTCGGTGATGCTTCCAGCCAACGATGGAAAGAACCTCTTCCGTGACGTGAAGGATCTACTGGTGAACGCCGACCTGGCCGTGGGAAACCTCGAAGGAGCGTTATGCGATGGTGGACAGAGTACGAAGAAGGTGTCGAACGTGAGTTATGCTTTCCGTATGCCTACTCGCTTCGCTCCGCTTTTGAAGGATGCTGGCTATGATTTCCTGAGCATGGCAAATAACCACGCCAACGATTTCGGTACGGAGGGTATCGAGTCAACGGAACGTTGTCTGAAAGAACAGGATATCCGCTTTTCTGGTATTGCCGGAAGGGTGAGGAGTGCTGTGGTGGAACGCAATGGTGTGCGCTATGGTCTTTGTGCCTTCGGTCATAACGGCTATACCATGAAGCATAACGACCTGTCGTTGGTGAAGGACGTGATAGATGAGTTGCGGCAACAGTCGGATATCGTCGTGGTGTCTTTCCATGGCGGTGCAGAAGGACAGTCGTATAGTCATCTGCCACAAGGTCGTGAGATCTTCCTCAACGAGGATCGCGGCTCACTGCGGGAGTTCGCACATTTCTGTATTGACAATGGTGCTGATGTGGTGTATGGTCACGGACCGCATGTGGTGCGCTGCGTGGAGGTGTACCAAGGAAGGTTCATTGCCTATAGTCTGGGGAACTTCTGCACACCCTATGGCATCAGTCTGAAGGGTATCTCGGGCTATGCGCCGGTGGTGACCATCCAGATTGGTAACGACGGACGGTTCCTGGGTGGTAAGATCCATTCATTTATCCAGCAGCGCGGTCTCGGTCCGCGGAAGGATGAGACGAATGCCGTTCCGCGACAGATGAAGATGCTCAGCGATGCTGATGTTCCACAAAGCATGGCACGCATCGACAACAAAGGAAACATCATCCTAAAATAAAGCCACAAAAAAAGAGACTCGTATGAGTCTCTTTTTTATTTCTCTCTTCAAAAGGATTAGTCCTTTTTCTCTGCGGCAATCGGAGTACGCTTCTCAGCAATACGAGCCTTCTTACCAGTGAGCTTGCGCAGGTAGTACAGCTTGGCACGACGTACCTTACCGATCTTGTTAACCTCGATGCTCTCGATGTTCGGACTCTCGATGGGGAAGATACGCTCTACACCAACAGTACCTGACATCTTACGAACAGTGAAACGCTTCTTCTCACCATGACCGCAAATCTTAATGACCACACCGCGGTAGAGCTGGATACGCTCTTTGTTACCCTCGATGATCTTGTAAGCAACGGTTACTGTGTCACCTGCCTTGAAATCGGGGTGCTGCTTACCGGTTGCAAATGCTTCTTCAGCAACTTTAATTAAATCCATTGTTTTGAAATCGTTTGATTCTTAATAAGTTTCGCGCAACATAGACAGGCAACTCTTCTTCCTTCCATCGGTTACGTCGAAAAAGCGGTGCAAAGGTACAACAAATTTCTGAACTGACAAAACATTCTGCGTATTTTCTTTATTATACATAGTTTATTACCCCCCAAAGTGTATCAATGCTTATTTCTGCGCTTTATCTATTTCATTCTTAATGGTGTCTAAGCCAGGGAAACCGATGCTTTTGTAGGTCTGTTCGCCCTTGGTGTTATAGATGGCGTATGTGGGGATGCCTTCTGACTCGAAGTGATTGAGGATGTAGTGGTTTTGTTCCTCCGTTAGGTAATAATGATCACCGTCAATATCCTTGATCATTTCCTGCCAAGTGGTTGGAGGTGACGAGGGCGAGGTGATATAGACAAACTGGATGTTCTTGTCCTTAAGGTCATTCTTAATAGGTGCCATAGCCTTGTGCCCAGCCCGACATGGTCCACACCATGTGGCCCACATGTCGATGAGCACGGCCTTGCCCTTATAATTGTCGAGGATGGTCTGGAGGATGTCCTCTGGGGCCACGTCATCGTATCTCTTAAAGAACACGCTCTCATGGCTGGCCAATTCCCCGGCTATCTGCTGCTCATCCTTCGCATAGACATAGGAATGAATCTCTGCCAACTGGACTTCAAATCCTTTTGGTGCACGGGCTGAGATAGATTTTTCCACCTCTTTCAACTGATCCATGTGTGGGAAGTCTTTCCTTCTCATTGTCGTTTCGGATATGAGCCATAGTGTACGGATTGTAGCAGCATCTACAGTCAGTGAGGGTAAGATGTCCATCTGCTGTTTCATCCATTTTATCATAACGGAGTCTTTTTTCTCCCGAGACGCATTAGTCAAGTCCATCTGCATTCTTTCTTTCAGCACGTCGCGGCAATGCTCTGATATACGGTTTTGTGTTAGCTGTTCAGGTATCGGGCTCTCCACCTTCCATAAGGGTACGAAAAGGTCAGTACCTGTCACTTTCACAGTTACGCCTGGTTTCAGAAAGATTTCCAAGTACATATTGGGACAGCCTTCGCCAATGAAAGAGAGGCTGCTCTCGGTGAATCCCTCAACGGGCAGAGTATAGGCGAACCGTCCGCTTTGAACAGTATCTACGACAGTTGCACTACTACCAGTACTGGCAAACACCAACGTGCCGTCTTTCAGTGCGGGTGAATAACCAGTGACAGTGGCTGTCTTTGTTTGTGCTTGCCCCGCCAATGCGACGAGGGCGAGAAGTGAAGTAATGATAGTTTTCTTGTTCATATTACTTGCGCTTTTAATCAATCATTAGCAGTTCTTGGCGTTTGTAAGAGATTAGCAACTTTTGCTTGGCAAGTACCTCGCAACCAAAGAGGCCATCTATGCCTTTGCTCTCTTTTAGATGAGACACGTCGGAGAAAGCTGTTTGCAGTTTCTTGAACGTGCGTCCTCCGAGTGTAAGGATGGTCTTGCCCTTTGTGATCGATGCCCGTCCGTCACCATAGCCCGTGAGGTGGGCTTTCTTGATGCCCTTAACTGTGGACGTATGCAGTTGGGGCCAATCACTGGCGAGCAAGTTGCTTTCTGCTCCACTGTCGAAAGCAAGCACAACGGGCACGCCACCAACTTGGCAGTCGAAGGTCAGCAGATGACCTTTCTTCACGCCTTTCACCGTCTGGCAGTGGTAGCCCTCGTTCAATAGCCATTGGCAGGTGGTATCTGGGCTTAGCAGCACTATCTCGCTGTCCTTGAAGTCAAATAGCACATCAAAATCCTTGTAGTAACTCTGCCCCAAGATGCCATGCACCGCTACGCCGACGGACTCCAGATTGCTCAAGTCTGATGTCATGATGTCCGTCTCGCTGAGCGTAACGCCGCCCATGTCCATCGTTTTCACATGGTGCATACCGCTGACAGAACCTGTGCCGACGGCACCTCGGCCTCCGCTTCCCATCACTTCTCCATCAATGTTGTGGTCGAAATACTTACTGTTGAGAATAACGCCAGGAGCACCGGTATCGAAGAACATGTTGCATGGTTGACCATCGATGGTGACGGTCACGATAGGTAGCCCTCCATGGCGATGTATGGGAACGCGTACCATGCTTACTTCGGGCTGTGCTTTAGCCGTGGGGTTCCCTTTTTGAATCGAGACTTTTCCTGGCAGCAAATTGGCTTCAAGCGCCAAGTTGTCGCCACTAAAAAGGATTGTTGCCTCCGAGGTAGTTTTGTCGGGCTTCGTAATGATGTAACGTAGTGTCAGACCTGTGCTGTCCTGTTCTGTGCCCGCCAGTTCCCAACTCGTCATAGGAGGCATTTGTACAATAACCTGTTTCAGCACTTTAGCGGCCAGTGGCTGTTTGATGTTATTGAAATGGAAGTCGGGTGCCAATAGTTCATCAATGCCATCAGGCTTATGATTCTGTGCTGCAGTCAGAATGCGCTCAGCAATTCGTTGACACATGTTCACGTCTTGTGCCCAGCCCGTCACCCAGATGAGGGCGAGCAATGTGGTGATGATGGATTTCCTGTTCATTGTTCGTTCTATTGGTTGTCAAGTGCTTTCTCCAATGCTTCCCTGATTGTGTCAAGGTTGAAACCAGAGAATGATATGTTTTTTTCTCCGTTGCGGGTGTAGATGGCATAGGTGGGATAGCCAGTACCCTGCAGTTGCTTGAAAATGGCCCCCAACTGATCTTCGGTCAGGAAATAATGCTCGCCAGAAATGTCAGCAATGTATTTTTTCCATTCCTCAAAATTCGAAGTAGGCGAGGTGAGATAGACATATACGATGTCCTTGTCGCTCAGTTCTTCTTTGAGCGGTTTCATCTTCTCATGCCCAAATTTACATGGACCGCACCAAGTAGCCCAGATGTCGATGAGAATGGTCTTACCCTTATATTTATCGAGGATAGTTTGCAGCGTGTTTTCTGGAGCCACGTCCGTCATGTCGAGGTAGTGAATGTTATCGGCCAGTCCTTGCTTGTTGGCAGCAGTGGTCTGTTGATATTCTGCCACATATTTGTCGTAGAGGTCAGAAAGATTCTTGTCCTCGATGAGTGGTTTCACTAATTGTTTGGAGTCAAGCACCTGTGGCAGATAGTAACAATAGCGGGCAAGGTCGGCATTGAATCCTCGTGCTTCAGTCATTGTATAGTATTTGCTGGCTCTTGGGAATTCATTGTTGAAAACGATATTCTTCTTGTATAGATTCCCTGTGTAATTCTGAAGCACATAGTCAGTAAATTCCTTTGTTTTGGATAGGGAGTCTTGTTCGCCTTCAAACATAAATAACGGGGAGTATGCGAATTGTATCAAATAATCTTTGATTGCCTTGCAATAGTTTGAGTTCTTTACCCATTTGTCGTAGTTCTCCCGTTCTTCATCACAATATCTTATCAACGCCTGCACATCGTGAATGTCTTCCTTTTTAATGGTAGGTTTCTGAGGACCATTTTCTGTTTCCTCGTCAAAAGCAGACTGAAGCCAATCTTTGCCAAACTTGGCGTAATAGCCTTTGGCACCTACAATCTTGCTATTGGCCCTGCTGTCATCGTGCAGCATATCAACAAGGACGGTCACCTCCTTACCTGGTGAAAGATATACACAACTCATTGAACTCCATGGAATGTTAACGATATTGATCCACACAATTTGAGACAGGCAGATAGGGAGACTAAGACTGGCTTCACCATCATCATTCAGAGTCGTGTAGATATCCATAGGCTTTGCAGGATTCTTCAAATCAACATATTGCACTTGAATCTCCGTGTTCATTCCCTTACGATAGTTCAACGACTTGAAATGAATGGTGGCTGGTGTAGCATCGAACTTCAGTTCCGCCAATCCTTCCCCGTCATCATCGGCCATGTATTCTGTCGGCACGGAAGCGGGAGGAATCGTGTAGTCCTTGTCGTGGATGCCAAACACCTTGTAGTCGCCTTTCGCCAAACCTTCCAAGAAGTCAAATTCCTTCGTGTCCAAAGGCAAGGGTTTGAAATAGAGGACGAAGTCTTTCCTTCCAGTGTCATCCAAAACAATGTAATCTCCTCCTAAAGGTATGCTGTCGCTTCCAACGATGCCATAGTGTTTCCCATTTGTTTCCAGATAACTGTTTTCGCTGATTCGGAAGCGAAAACCTGGAAAGAGCTCCATCCTAACATACATGGCAGTCTTTTCCTTTGTCATTTCCACCTTCTGGATTTCAAAATACGGAATAGCTGAATAGGCAACAGATGGGTTTTCCCAAACGATAGTCTTTTTTGCCTGCCCAGCCATTGCGACGAGGGCGAGCAGTGCGGTGATGATGGTTTTCTTGTTCATTGTTCGAGAGTTGAATCTAAGTATTGATAGAATTCTTCTGTTTCTCCAAGGTATGCATTTAGTACCACTCCCTCTGGCGAGATCAGCACTTTATAGGGATAGCCCTGCACTTTGAATTTCTGCTCAGCGATTCCATCCTCACTCCTTACGTGCAACCAAGGCACCTTGTGCTTCTTGACCGCAGCAGTCCATTTCTCGGCAGTGTCGTTACAATCGATGCCCACAATCTCCAGTCTATCCTTGTATTTCGCATAGTATTCCTTCAGTTTGGGGAAACCCTTAATGCACCATGTACACCAAGAACCCCAGAAGTCAAGCACAACATATTTCCCACGCAGGGATTTCAACTCCAGCACATTACCATCAAGGTCTTTCAGTCCGAGTTCTGGCACTTGCCCACCTATTGTTATAGTGTCGTTTTTAACAGCCTTACGTGCTGCTACACCTTTCATAACCTGCGTAAACATTTCTTCAATTTTGTCCAATTCAGTTTTCATTCTGCCTTTTCTAACCTCTGGAGTAAGTTTGCTGATAGCAGTTAGCACTTGGTCGTAACCCACATAGACCACCAGAGTTGCAGTTGCGTCCTCGTCAGGATGATTTTCGATATATTTCATGTATTGGGGATCTTTACGACTATTGATATCGCGGTTCTTGAGGCTTCTTATGCTATCTGGTTCATTTCTGGCAGCAGCAAATTCCACATTAAAAGGACGCTGAAAATCCGTTATTCGCCCGTATTGCTGATAAAAAGTAGTGCCACTCCAATGCTCTTCTACCTCATTCAATCTGCCACTGAAAACAGCCTCTTCGTCGGGTACAAAATATGTAGAAAGAATCTCTTGGGGATTTGACTTAAGAAACATCGTTCCGCAATAGGCCTCGCGAAGTTTCGCTGAGAACGAAAACTCGCCATTCTTGACAGCCACCTTATGTGTGACAATTTCTTTTTGCGGTTGCAGAATGACATATTCAATGCAAAGCGAATCGTTGCCTGCACCGTCAATTCTACCTGTCATCTTGAAATTGTCTTTGGCAGATGTAGTCAACGAAACTACTGTAAATACTATAGTAACAAATAAATTCTTCATCATTCTCTCTGTTTTTTTGATGATTCTTTGACCGCAAAGTTACAAAAAGGCACACATAAAAACCATCGGCGAACGCGAAAAGTTGGTGTCGAGGGTGAAAGTCTCAACTTAGGTTGAGAGTTTTTCTTATTTTTTGTCTGTTATTTGCCGTCAAACGTGATGTTGCGGCGTATCTTGCTGATGGTGTTGGGATGGACGTTGAGGAACGAGGCAATGTCTTGCAAGTCGAGCATATCTACGATGCCGGGGCAACGACTGAGCAACTGGTTGTAACGTTCATGGGGTGTGGCACGGTGGAAGTCCTGATAGCGTGCCTTGAATTGGTTGAGCATATGCTCGCCTATGACGGCGCGCAGTTCCATGCTCTTGATGTCTCGACGGAAGAACTGAAGCAGCTCTTCACCGCTGACCCTCCAGACACGGCAGGACATCATCGCCTCGATCGTAGCTAAAGACGGCTTGCCAGACAACACACATGGATAGTCGGCCACGAACTCGCCCTCAAAAGAGAACCAAGTAAGGTGATTGCGCCCATCGCTGATGCCTCGTGTCACGTATTTGAAGCAACCGTTCTCTACGAAAGCGAACCACTTTGCTGGCTCACCCTCGCGCTCTAGTTGCTCACCTTTACGATAAGTAACCATTTCGCCCTCTCGCTTGCAGAACTCCTTTAGTACTTGTATGTCTATGCTGTTATTACTGAACTTTTGTTCCATATTGTTTAGGCTTTTATAAATACAAACGTAATCTAAGGATATTTATTTTTCATGACCAAGAAAAACCGTACTTCACATGATAAGTTGCGGAGTAATTGACCCCACCCCCAGCCCCTCCCCATTGATGAACTGCACCCCAAAAGTTAGACACAAAACTTATAGGAGCGTGTGTTTTATGAATCATTGTTTTGAAGAAAAGCTAAATGTGGTGAGTGAGATTATCCGTGGCAAAGGCCTGAAGACCATCTGCCGTGATCGTCATCTGGACAGGCATATGGTAGAAGGTTGGTTGGTTCGCTATCGCTTACACGGTAAGGATGGCCTTCTGAAGAAGGCGAGTCGTTCCCGCATATCACCATCAGAAAAAGAGTCAATTATTTTGGAACATATCCAAAAAGGTGTATCTTTGTCCCAGCTAAGCCTTCGTTACGACATTGGCCGTAGCACGATTAAATCGTGGCTGAGGAGGTATCGTTCCGGAGGATCCTTGTTGCATCATGATTTGAGACACCAGATGGCGAGAGCGAAGAAGAAAGAAAAGCAGACGGAACTGGAACGGCTCCAGGCGGAGAATCTCCGTCTGCGGGCAGAGAATGCTCTGCTAAAAAAAGTGAGGGCCTTAGTCGAGGAACAGGAAGCCCGGGCACGCCTCAATGGGCAAGAGCCATCGACGAACTAAGGTCGGAATATCCCCTCAACCTGCTTTTGGAGTTGAGAAAGATGGCCCGTTCCGTGTTCTATTATCACCTGAAGCGCCTAAATGCCAGCGAGAAATATGTGGTGGAGAAGGATTGCATCAGGTCCATTTTCCATGAGCATAAAGGTCGTTACGGCTATCGCCGCATTACCGCCGAGATGCGCAACAGGGGCTTTGGCATCAATCACAAGACCGTGCAGCGCCTGATGGGCGAGATGTTCCTGAAAAGCAGGATCCGCAAGGTGCGCTACCGCTCATATAGGGGAGAGGTCGGAAAGACTGCCCCCAACATAATCTCCAGGGACTTCACGGCAGATGCCCCGAATCGCAAATGGGCGACTGACGTGACACAGATGAACATCGGCTCTGTCAAACTCTACCTGTCACCCATATTGGACATGTTCAACGGAGAGATCATATCATACAACATCTCACGCTGCCCGAATCTCGAACAGGTGTATGACATGCTTGACAAGGCCTTTGCCAAGTTCGACAACCTTGACGGACTTATACTGCATTCCGACCAGGGGTGGCAGTACCAGCACTTGGGGTATCGTCAGCGACTGGAGAAACACCATGTGATACAAAGCATGTCAAGAAAGGGGAACTGTCTTGACAACGCGATGGCGGAGAACTTCTTCGGTATAATGAAATCCGAACTCCTGTATGCCGAAAAGTTTGATTCTCCCGAAGCATTCATGAAGGCTTTGCATGAATATATAGACTATTACAACAATAAAAGAATAAAAATCAGGTTAAAAGGAAAGAGCCCGGTGCAATACCGAACTCTTTATACAAAAAGATAATGTTTAACCCGTCCAACTTTTGGGGGTCACTTCATTGATGGGAGGGGAGATAAGTATAGGTATTGCGATGCAAAACGCAGGTCGTGAAAAAAGAATTTTCGTAATTTCCTCAAGACCTAACATTGAAAAAACTTAAATGCTTTATTATGAGTAATTTAGGAGCAAAATGGGTGATAAAAGACCTAACATAAGACCTAACAAAAAGGTAACATAAGACCTACCGTAAGACCTACCATTTTGTTCAGCCGAATTTCGAAATTCGGCTGGATGGAGTCTTACAACTGTTCCAAGTTGACATGTTAGGTTTCGTGTTAGGTTTCGTGTTAGGTCTTTGTTAGGTCTTACGGTAGGTCTTGAGGACGTTAAAAACGCGTGAAACACCTATATACAGGTACTTTCTCCTGTGAAACTGTTAGGTCTTGGGCAAAAACACAAAAATCTTTTATTTTTCAAAACATAGAGGACAGAGTTTCCTGACGTTCCCAGCATGGGAATAAAGTGTTCCCAGCATGGGAACAACTAGTTATCTGATGAAGTTCATGAACTGGGGACGTTCGTCTCGTTTGGGTGCAGAGTCCCCGTCAGCATGAATCTTCTGCAACAAGAAGGCCATATTGGTGGCTAAGGTGCGCATGGTCTGCATACCTTCAGTGTCGCGTTTTACCTCACCCTTTCCTGCACCATAGGCGATGTTCCAGTACTGAGAGGTGACCACAGGCATGTTCATCATCTCGAACATCATGTTCATCGTTTGGAGCGTAGCCGTAGCACCACCTCGTCTGCACACTGCCAAAGCCGCCGCGGGTTTGTTCTGCACTATATGACCAGCCGAGAAGAATAGTCGCTGCATCAGAGAAAGCACACCGCCGTTAGGCTGTCCGTAATAGACGGGCGTACCAACGATGAGCGCATCTGCCGTTGCCATCTTTTCGGTGATAACACTACAGAGGTCATCATCGAACACACAACCGTCACTATTGGGTTGATGACAGCCGCCGCAGTTGATGCACATACGGATAGGGTCTTGACCAACCTGAACGATTTCCGTCTCCAAACCGTATTTGTGTAACGTCGTTTCTATCTCTTGCAGGCAACAAAACGTATTACCGTCGGGTCTCGGACTGCCGTTGATCAATAGCACTTTGCACTTCTTGCCCGACACCGTATTCAACATCGCTGATACAGGTGCTACAACAGCTGCTCCTGCAGCCGCTAATGTGGCTTTCTTGATGAAATCTCTTCTTTCCATTGTCGTTACTGCTATACCTTGCAAAGATAATGAAATTCATGTTAGCTGCCAAGAAATTTTCATACAAAATGTATTTGGGATGCCAGGGGCTTCGCCGAAATTGCTCGTTCTCGGAAATTTAAAATGAATTTGTTTTGTTCTGCACTCGTTTTTTACTATCTTTGCCATCAATATGAAAAGGAAACAAAGGATAATGATAGGAGCGGTGGTCGTTGGTATGATGATCACCTCTTGCCGCTCACATTATGTGATGAGCGGGATAGAACGGAGTCGGATTCTGGTGGATAGTCGGTATGATGCGCTGAACGATGCTCAGGCAGATGCGTTTATAGCACCCTACAAGCACGTGGTGGACAGTATGATGTCGCCCGTGGTAGGGGAGGTGGCCAAGTATATGGCGGCCCACCGTCCAGAGAGTGAACTGTCGAATCTGCTGGCCGACATCCTGATGTGGGCGGCAGAACGCTATAATGAGAAACCTGTGTTTGGCGTGTATAACATGGGTGGCATTCGTGCAGGATTTGCCAAGGGAAAGGTAACCTACGGTGATGTGCTGGATGTGGCACCGTTTGAGAACAAGATCGCCTTCCTGACACTGAGTGGTGAGAAGGTGCTGGAGCTGTTCCGGCAGATGGCGTCGAGTGGGGGTGAGGCCGTGAGTCATGGCGTACAGCTGGTGATAACCAAAGATCATCAGTTGAAGTCGGCCAAGATCAATGGAGAGGATGTTAATCCGAATGCCTCGTACCGCATTGTCTCGATCGACTATGTGATACAGGGGAACGACAGGATGGAGGCCTTCAAGGCCAAGACCCATGTGAACTCGCCTCAGGAGGAGAAAAACAACCTGCGCTATATCATCATGGATTATTTCCGTGAGCAGATGCAGCAAGGAAAGGTGGTTGACCGTGAGATAGAAGGAAGAATTATAGTTGAATAAGAGTTGAAGAATTGAAGAAAATGAGGTCTATTTATTATAATAAGGTGAAGAGAACGATGGGAGGTCTGATGATGGTCTTTATGCTCTCTTTACTGCCCCTGACAGCATCAGGACAGAAACAGTTGGTGATTCTTCATACCAACGATACACATAGTACAATTTATCCATTGAATCCGAACCTCGCTGATACGACACTGGCCGGTAGGGGAGGGTTCTTGCGCCGCATCGCCATGCTCAAGGAAGAACGGCAGAAGCACCCCGATCTGTTACTGTTCGACAGCGGTGACTTCTGTCAGGGCTCTCCTTATTTCACCATGTATAAGGGTGATGTGGAAGTAGGACTGATGAACCGCATGGGTTATGATGCAGGTGCCATTGGAAATCATGAGTTCGACTTCGGACTGGAAAACATGGCGCGGTTGTTCAGGAATCTGAACTTCCCCATTGTGTGCTCGAACTATGACTTTACGGGTACCGTAGCAGAAGGAGTGGTGAAGGATTATATCATCCTGAAACGCAACGGACTGAAGATTGGGGTGTTCGGACTGTCACCGAAACTTGATGGATTGGTGGCGGCCGACAACTGTCAGGGGGTGAAGTTCCTTGACCCGATAGCTGAAGCGAAACGGGTCGTGGCAATTCTGAAAAAGAAGAAATGTGATGTGATTATCTGTATCTCTCACCTAGGGTGGTCCGTCTCGGATACTGTTGACGACCAGCGTCTGATACCGGCTACCAATGGCATCGATCTGGTATTGGGCGGTCATTCACATACGTATTTCGAGAAACTGCGGTATGTGAAGAACCTCGACGGGAAGGAGATTCCTGTTGACCAGAACGGAAAGCACGCGCTCTACGTCGGGAAGATGATCTTGGATTTCAAGAAGAAATAGGGGAGGACTATTCGAAATAGAAGGTGAGGGCCACGAACTTGGTACGGGTATGGTCGGCCTTCACGCTATTCGTATAGATAAGCATGTTCTTGTCCTTGATGTCTTTGGCATGATCGGTATCAAGGGCGTTCATCAGACTGTAACCGAATTTGAGTTCAGGACGTAGCTTGAAGAAGGGTAGGTAGAAATCACAGCCAATACCCAATTCAAGGTAGCAGTCGAAACCCTTCAAGCGGATAAGGTCTTCGTTCTTACCCGAGAGGTTCATCATCGGGTTCAAACCTGCCATGACATACGGACGGTGGTTATTGAAACGCTTGGCGCTGAAAATCAAATCACAAGCAGACGAGATATACACGGATTTCATCTCCTGCTGCATCGTGATGGGCGTTCCGTCTTCCAGCTTGTCGGTGTGGTTCAGGAATTGCAAATGGCGGGTGCCGAAATACATCGCCGGTGCCACACGGAAAGCGAAGTACGTTCCTAACCGCGCTTCTCCCAATACACCTACCGTGAAACCTGCATCCCAACGGTCTTGATCGCAGGTAACCAGCTTCTCCACAGTAGTGCCATCCTCATTGGTGATGAACTGCGTACCCACGTTCTGTAACTCCATATCCTGCAGGTGGGTACCTACAAGAACACCAAAATGGAAAGGCCGCAAGTCTATGTAAGGCTTGTTCTGAACCGTTCGTTCCTGAGCACTCGCTCCTAAGCAAACGGCAATGAGGAGGGAAAGGATCATCTTTCGCATGTGTGAATAATAACGCTGAAAACGACAGGATATTGTGAAGCATCGTATGTTTTGTTGTTCTGTGATAACTGCATACCCCCTTTTGTGTGAATTAAAGTTAATCGCCAACAAAATCCATACCTACAAATAGGTATATTCGAAAATAATCTATATCTTTGCACCATTGAAAACGCTGCGTCCCAGATGCAGCAGAGAATGTGATAACAATAGTATTAACGAATAAAACAACATTATGGCTTACGTAATTGGCGAAGATTGTATCGCATGTGGTACATGTATCGATGAATGTCCGGTAGGAGCAATCTCTGAGGGCGAACGTTATTCAATTGATGCTGATGCTTGCACAGAGTGCGGCACATGTGCAGGTGTTTGTCCTTCTGAGGCAATCACGCTGCCTGAGTAATCAGTTACATGCGAAAAGATAAAGCGGCTCATCACATGAGCCGCTTTTTTGTGTCCTATAAGCTGACGACAAACAAAATGAGGGTTGCCATCGCAACCCTCATTCGTTTATGTTAGATAAACCAAATCTTATTTCAGACTGAGCACCTGCTTAGCAGTTTCGTTGTCGGGCTGGATAGCTTGCAGCTTGGCAGCATACTCCTTAGCCTTAGACACCTGGTCGTTCTGGATGTAGTAAACGGTCAGGTAGTTGTAGCAAACAGCGAGCTGAGCATTCTCGGCATTATCCTTGTCGGCCTTTGCCTCAAGAATCTGAGCACATTTCTCATAGAATGGCTTGGCAGCGCCTTTCTTGATGTCGCTATTGAGCATGTGGTGGATGGAAGCACGACGGAAAGCAGCGTAGCCTTCATTTGTCGGCATGGCAGTAGCCAGATCGGCATAAGCCTGATCAGCCTTCTGCATAGCAGCTTCCTTAGCGGCCTGTGTGGTTTCATTCTCTGCCTGATCCATATAGATATGAGCGATGGCTTCGTAGTCGCTGGCCTTCTTCTTCTCCTGAGTGTTGAGATACTTCTGATAGTACTCCACAGCCTTGTTGTGATCCTTGCTCTCAAGATAAGAATCAGAGATCAGCTTCAGCACATCGTTCTGTGTGTTGTCAAGGTCGTAGGTCTTCTGGAAGTTCTGGATAGCTTCAGCAAATCTGCCACCACCCTTCAGGGCATGACCGAAGTAGAGGTAGTCGCGTCCCACGAACTTGGCACTGTCGCTCTTGTTGAACAGTCTGTCTGCAAATTGGAGCGCCTTGTCGTAGTTCTTCAGGTCGGTGTGGTTGTAGAACGACAGACGGTTCAGACCAGCACTGCGGGGGAACTTGTTAGCACCGTACTCGGCAGCTTCCAGACTCTCAGCCGACTTACCCAGGAAGTAAGCAGCAAGGGCATACTCGGTAAGCTTGTCGTCTTCCAGCTTGGCCTTGTTCACCTTCTGGTAGTTCTCCAAAGCCTTGGCGAACTTGTTGTTTGCATAGTACATGTGGGCGATCTCTGCATCTACCGGATAGTTAGGATCGATAGAGGTCAGCTTGCGCAGCATCTCCTCAGCACCTGCAGCATCCACCTTCTGATAAACGCGGGCATACTTGATATAGCCCAGCGGGTTCTTCGGGTCTAACTGTGTAGCTGTCTGATACCACATAGCGGCCTCACCACCATTGTCGTTGATGGCAGCCATGTCACCCTTCAGCAGGTAGCCTGCTGCATTGTTCTTGTTAGCCTTGATAGCCATGTCGGCATACTTCAGGGCATTGGTCTGATCCTTGATGTCAAGATAAGCACGTCCTAAGCCTGCAAGAGCCTCGGCGTTCTTCTTGTTCTCCTTGATGAATACCTTAACGGCATCCTTCACAGCAGGACCTGCACCATTGTTACTAACGATTACTTTTGTGATGGCATCAATCTTGGACTTTACGTCCTGAGCCATTACCTGAGCAGAGAAGCCAAGCATCAATGCTCCTACGAAGAAATATTTAATTGCTTTCATAATTCTAAACTTTTAAATGGTTCGTATTTTCTTTGTCACAAATAAGATGATACTTTGTTCTTTTCGTTTAACCCTATTTCGTTAAAAAAGTTTATTCGCTTTTCACGTTCACATCACGAATCATAATCTCACCCCTTACAGGCAACAGACCGGATTTCAAGATGATGAGCTGACCTGTAGGCTGTTCGATGAAATGGGCAAAGCCCCAGGGTAATCCGCGACGCGGATCGTTCAGCAGGGCGTAGATTGTTCTGACGAACGGATATCTGTTGTTCAGCAGCCATACTTGATAAGGCTTCCAACTGTTCATTTCGTTGGCTTCGTCTAACTTGCTGACTGACATCACTGTGATGTTCTTCTTAAAGGTAGTGTTGGTAGTGTCGCGCTTATCATTAAGCCAGTTACTACCGATAACACCGATGGCATTCGGTGTCTTCTCGACATATTCAATCACTTCCTTGCTGGTCTTGGCTGCAAAGATGTTCGGACTATTGATGGGCTTTCCTCCAAGGATGGAGTCAACACAATAGTGTACCGTGCTCGACTGCTTGTTGTCGAAGCATACCCAGATTTCACCTCGCTTGGAACCGGGATTGATCTCGTTCCAGTTCTTCACTTCACCGCTGAGGATGCGTTTCACATCCTTCACGCTGATACATGAGTCGGTGTTCTGGTTATTGCAGATAAGCGCAAGGCCGTCGTATGCCAAAGGAATCGCTTTGGGCTGGAAACCGCGCTCCTTAAGGTTGTCGAACTCCTTTTGCGTAAAGTTTCTTGCTGCGATGGCTAAGTAGATACTGTCGTTAAGCAACAGGTTGACACCATCGATTTCATTGGTGTAGATAGGCGTGAGGTCGGCCTTGGGGTAGGTGGCCTCAAATACCTGCACCAGTTCGTCCAATATAGGACTAAAACTTTCGTCAGAAGCGAACTGTGCCGCTCCTGACGAGTAAGTATCTGTTCTACCATCTTTCGGTTTGTCTTCACAGGAAGACAAACCGAAAAACATGGTTAATCCTACGAAAATGTAGAATAGGTTCTTATACATTTGCTGTAATTACTGAAGTTTGAATGTTACAGGAACTGTATACTTCACACGTACGGCGGAACCGTTCTGCTTACCAGGAATCCACTTCGGCATGGCTTTCACCACGCGGGAAGCTTCCTTGTCGAGTGACGGGTCAACAGACTTAGCTACATGCACGTCGGTTACGGAACCGTCCTTCTCAACCACGAACTGAACGATTACACGACCCTGAACACCGTTCTCAGCAGCGATGGTCGGATACTTCATGTTGCTGTTAAGCCACTGCATCAACGCAGCCTGGCCACCAGGGAATGAAGGCATCTGCTCTACCACATCGAACACCTTGTTCTCTTCCTCGTGCTTCGGGGGCTCGGGCTGAGCAATCTCTTCCTTAGCCTTAAGCACCTCACCGCCTACTTCATCGTTACCCTGTACGTCGAAGGCACCGATGGTGACGTTAGTCTTCTCAACTTTCTCGAGGTCGAGCTGGTTGTCTTCCTTCACATCTTCATCCTTCTTGATGACAGGAGGGGTGAACTTCACTGAGCTCTTCACCTTCTCGACGACTTTCTCAGGCTCCACCTTTACGACTTCCTTCTCGATCTTCTTGGCTTCCTTCTTCTTCTCGTTCAAAGCAGAGAGCTCAATAGCCTGGGTGTTCTCCACCTGACGGTTGGCCTCAATTGTACGAGCGATAGTCAGACCAAGATAAGTAAGAACGCCTGCAGCAATCACTAACAGAATGGCAGCGACATTTCTCTTTGAAGTGTTCTTACGAAGTACATAACCTCCGTATTTCTGGTTTCTTCCTTCAAAGACTATATCCGCCCAATCATGGGATACCAAATCAATTTTTGACATAGTTCTTTCCTTTCCTTAATTAGTGATTATTTGATACCCAACTTACTCAGAAGTTTCTGGTCGTCTTCGTTGATCTTATCGATCACGTAGGTACCAATGCTACAAATCGTCATCTCATCGAGAGCATCCACCATATTCTTATAAGAAGCCTCATCAGTACACTTGATGACGATGGTCATCGTAGGAACCTTGGCTCCGTTAGCCAGCTCACCCTTCTTGATCTTTGACAATTCCTTGTCGTAGATGCTGTCGGGATACTGGGATGGATTCTCCAGCTTCTTCTTGTCCAACTCGGCCTTTGCCCTCATGATCTCGGCAACAGGAGTAGAACCGTCCTCGGTAACGTGCTCAATGAGCACCTTGCGAATACCGTCCTTGCCCCATGTGGTCTCCTTCATACAGGTAGGATCATCATAGTTGGGGATACCATCGATGTGGTAGATCTTGTCATTACCACATACGTAGATGGTAATAGTCTGAGAAGCCTTTGACTCGTTCTTCTGATTGTCTTGCAGATTCTTATCGTTACTCGGCATGGTCAGGTTCATCGTCTGCGGTTTGGCAAGAGATGTACAGAGCATGAAGAACGTGATAAGAAGCATCATCATATCCACCATTGGCGTGAAGTCAACGCGGACATTCATCTTTTTCTGCTTGCTTTCCTTTTTCTTTGCCATGACTTAATCCTCCGAGTTAGTTTTGTAAGACGTAATCAGGTAGTAACGGTTGCGGTTCATATCCTGTAACTCAGACATCATCTTCTTGATGGTCTTGTACGGGGTATCTGAATCGGCCTTGATGGCCAGCTTCATGTCCTCACCGTTCGCATCATAAGCTGCCGTCACCCAGTCCTGGAACTCGCTCATACCACCATTCACACTGTCGGTAGGAATACCGCGTGTCTGCTGGAAGTCGTTGAGCTTTTCATTAGGCTGGTTGAGGAACTCACTCAAATCCTTCATCGCGACACCGATATTAGCGGAGCCACGACCATTCTCCAGCTGCTGTCCTGTCAGGCTGATACCATATTTGGCAGCCATGTCGCTCAGCAGGGCCTCCTGCTTCTGCGGCGTGTCCAAGCCGACAAAGACTTTTCCTTCTTTGTCAACGAGAACCGTCAGGACATTGGTCTCTGGAACCTTGATCTCCGATACTGACATAGGGGTCATCACCTTGACTGCCTCATTCTTGACGAACGTAGATGTCATCATGAAGAAGGTCAGCAAGAGGACCATCACGTCAGACATAGGAGTCATGTCTATCCAGACGTCCGATTTCTTAACTTTTACTTTACCCATAATTGATAAATGTTTTAAAAGGGTTAGCAAAAATTAAGCCTCATCCTTGTGGTTGTCTGCGTAGGTCTGGGCGATGGTGTAGTTAACCTCGTCGAGAGCGTAAGTAAGCTTGTCGATCTTGTTGGTGTAATAGTTATAGGCGATCACAGCACCCCATGATGTCAAAATACCAGATGCGGTGTTCACAAGGGCCTCAGAAATACCTTGAGACAGAGCGAGTGAGTCACCACCACCACCGGCTGCCAGAGCGGCGAATGAACGGATCATACCAACCACAGTACCGAACAGAGCGGTAAGGGTACCCAGAGTAACGATGGTTGCGAGGATAGGCATGTTCATCTGCAGAGTCGGCATCTCGAGCTGTGTAGCCTCGTCGTAAGCTGCCTGGATCTTAGCGATCTTCTCTTCCTTGTTCATACCAGTGGTCTCTTCCATCTTCTTGTAAGTTGCAAGTGTAGCACCGATCACGTTAGCAACAGAACCCTTCTGCTCGTCGCAGAGCTTCTGAGCCTTTGCGAAATCGTTAGCCTTCAGAGCGGCCTTGATGTTAGTCACGAACTTGGGGAGCTTGCCCTTACCAAATGCAGTGCGGAGAGCGAGCCAGCGCTCGATGCTCAGTGCGATAACGGTGAACAGCAATGTGATGATCACAGGCACCACGATACCACCTTTGTACACGAGACCTAAGAGGCTACCGTCCTTAACGGCGTTCTCAGGATTACCGTCAACGAAGTTTGCCGGGTTACCGAGCACGAATTTGTAGAAACATACAGCCAAAATGAAACAGATAACAATGATCCAAATAGCTGCTTGAACTCCCTGGAATCCTGACTTTTTCTTAGGATTCGCTGCTTTTGCTTGTGTAGTTGCCATAATTTTGAATTAAATTTTAGTTATTAAAAAATTAAGTTTAAAATTCTCTTTTTTTAATCCTCAGGGCCTTCCCAATAAGACCACCCTGCCGAAATTGTCACATAGACTTGGCAAAGATAGCAATAAAACGAGAACTAGCCGAACAATTAAGAAGATTTAACTACGGATTTTTGATTTCTTTGTCCTTATACCTTCCTATGGAAGTACTATGGAGTGTCCTTATTTCAGTTTTGACAAACAGGATTTGATCCTCTTCATGGCCTCGCGGATATTGTCGTCGCTGGTGGCATAGCTCATACGGAAACACTCGGGGTCTCCGAAGGCATCGCCTCCTACTGTGGCAACATGCCCTTCTTCCAACAGGTACATGGCCAGGTCTGACGAGGTATTGATCACTCTCTTTCCATCGGTCTTCCCAAAGAAACTGCTACATTTGGGGAACAGGTAGAAGGCTCCCTGCGGCACATTTACTTCCAGTCCGGGGATGTCTTTCGCCAGTTCCACAATCAGGTTACGGCGGCGTTCAAAGGCAATTCGCATGTCTTCAACGCATTGCTGCGAAGCCACATAGGCTTCTTCAGCTGCTTTCTGACTCACGCTGCACGGTCCGCTGGTATATTGTCCCTGGAGCTTGTTAAGACCCTTGACGATCCATTCAGGAGCAGCGGCGAAACCGATGCGCCATCCAGTCATGGCGTATGCCTTACTCACTCCGTTGATGATGATGGAGCGCTCTTTCATACCCGGAATGGATGCGATGCTGGCATGCTTACCCGTATAGTTGATATGCTCGTAAATCTCATCGGCCAATACGAAGAGGTCATCATGCTTGAGAATCACTTCGGCAAGAGCTGCCAGTTCCTCTGCGGTGTAAACACTTCCTGTAGGATTACTCGGAGAGCAGAGTATCAGCATACGTGTCTTGGGCGTAATGGCTTTCTCCAGTTGCTGGGCAGTCATCTTGAAGTCCTGCTCAAATCCGGCAGGTACGATAACAGGATTACCTCCAGCCAGTTTTACCATCTGCGGATAGCTCACCCAGTATGGGGCGGGTATGATTACCTCATCACCGTCGTCCACCAAGGCCAGAACAGCGTTGCATACGCATTGCTTGGCACCATTGCTGACAGATATCTCGGCAGCCGTATAGTCGAGACCATTCTCGTTCTTCAGCTTGGCAACGATGGCCTTGCGCAGATCAGGATAGCCTGCCACGGGGGAATACTTGGAGTAGTTGTTGTCGATAGCCTGTTTGGCAGCAGTCTTGATATGGTCGGGTGTGTTGAAGTCTGGTTCTCCCACACTCATATTGATCACATCGATGCCTTGGGCTTTCATCTCGCTGCTCTTCTGAGACATGGCCAGCGTAGCTGACGCTGCGAGCCTGTTTAGGCGACTGGATAATTGAGCCATATTAACGTATTCTAATAAATTCGTGCAAAAGTAATCAATTTATTCGTGAAAAACGAAAGAAAGTGACATTTTTTTAATTAAAGATGCAGAATATGTCCCATTCTGTCTTTCTTCGTCTTCAAATAGCGAAGGTTGTATTCGTTGGGCTTTACTTCGATGGGGACATTCTCTACAATCTCCAAGCCATATGCCTCTAATCCTACGCGCTTTACGGGATTATTGGTAAGCAGGCGCATCTTTCTAACACCCAGCTTGGCCAGGATCTGAGCTCCGCAGCCATAATCGCGTTCGTCGGGCTTGAATCCCAGGTGCACATTGGCCTCCACGGTGTCCAGTCCTTCCTCCTGCAGCTTATAGGCAGCAATCTTGTTCATCAGTCCGATACCCCTTCCTTCCTGCTGCATATATACCACCACGCCCTTTCCTTCCTTGTCAATCATCTGCATGGCCTTGTGGAGTTGCTCGCCGCAATCGCAGCGCATACTGCCGAGGATATCACCGGTGGCACACGAAGAGTGAACGCGTACCATAATGGGCTCTCCCTCTTGCCATTCCCCTTTGATCAAGGCGAAGTGTTCCAGACCGTTACTGATCTGTCTGAACGGTATCAACCGGAAATGTCCGTAGGCGGTAGGCATATCCACCTCTTCGCCCATCTCTACCAGTGAGTCTTGTTTCAGTCGGTAGGCTATCATGTCCTTGATGGTGATGATCTTCATGTTGTGCTGACGGGCAAACGCCATCAGTTGGGGCATGCGAGCCATCGAGCCATCTTCGTTCATGATTTCCATGAGGGCACCAGCAGGGTATAGACCGGCCATCTTACAAAGGTCGATAGCCGCTTCTGTATGTCCGCTTCGTTTCAACACGCCATTCTCCTGGGCATAGAGCGGATTGACATGCCCTGGTCTGCCGAATGTCTGCGGCGTGGATGTGGGATCGGCCAAGGCACGGATGGTTGCAGCGCGGTCGTGAGCCGATACGCCTGTTGTGCATCCTTCGAGCTTGTCAACGGTAATGGTGAAGGGGGTACCTAAAACGGAGGTGTTCTCCACCACCTGGTGGGGCAGATCGAGTTCTTCACATCGTGAGATGGTGATAGGTGCGCAGAGGATACCCCGCGCTTCCTTCAGCATGAAGTTCACCATCTCGGGGGTGATTTTCTCTGCCGCGCAGATCAAGTCACCTTCGTTCTCACGGTCCTCATCATCCACCACGATGACGAATTTCCCGTCTCTGATATCTTGAATCGCTTCGTCTATACTATTGAGTTTCCAATCGTCCATGTCTTATACCTTATTATATATATCATTCAGTGCGGATCATATCATGGATCCTGTTCACGATTTTCGTACTTGTCTGCTTGATAGTCTTCAGGTCTCTATAAAGTCGTAGTCGGAACGACCACATTCTCAGGTAGAGGAAGAGACCTACAGGGATGATGATTGCTGCTACAATGTTCATCCAGCGGTGCTCAAAAGGTCGTGTATGTGCCTTTGTAGATACTACCGGGAAGTTGTTCAGCTCTGTCATAATCACCTTGTCGCGGGTATTGGCCAGATCGTCGATCACCATCTCCATCTCGTCGCTGATACGCTCAATCTCATGGTCGGGCTCATACTTAAAGAACACCTTGATGGGATTCGGCAGGCGATAGAGCTTGTGTTGATGTGCATACGTCGTGATCTCTTCATTGATACGAGTCAGTTTCTCTGCATCCTCCCTATAATGAGGATCTTCGATGATCACCTCCTTGGCTGTAACATGCCGTTTCAGTCGTAAGCCCAGCATCTTCATAGCGAAGGTGCGATAGAGGTCGAGGTTGAACACCACCGAGTCGTTGTTCGCCTTATAGGTGAAGAACACGGCCATAGGCGCCAGTACGGCTGTGGCGATACCCTTACCGAACCAGATGGCCCATATACCGCGACGCGACATCTGGTATCCTGTATTGTCGAGGATATAGTAGATGATGAATACCAATACTGAGATGATGACGGGAATACCCAGTCCTCCTTTCCGGATGATGGCTCCCAAGGGGGCTCCGATGAAGAAGAACAGCAGACAGGAGAGCGACAGCGTGAACTTATCGATGGCCCAGATATGATGCTGGCGTATAACCCTGTCACCTTCAGATGTGATAAGGGATTTGAATTCCATGTTCGACTTCTCCGTCAGAATCCTGCCTCGCGATATCGACATGGCCCGTTGACGTTCGTCGGATGACAGTTTATTGATGACCGTATCGATGTTGAAGGTCTTGGTGCCCGCCATCTTGAGGGCCCTCAGCGAGTCGCTTTTCGACAGGTTACCAGGTGCGTAGAAGGCGCGTTTCACGTCGTTGTAGAAAGCTCTGCCGATACTGTCGTACTCATGGTTCAGTGAATCCACGTCACTCCATATCTGCTTCAGACTCTTTCCACGGGCGTCGTTGGCCAAGACACCGGCATCAGCGATGTTGAAATCCGCATCGAAATCCAGTACGATACGCTTCTGGGCAAAGGTCTCACGACGATAGGGAACGGTGAGTCCTGTGGCTTTCATGTTCTCGAACCACTCACCGCTGTATAGGGTTAACAGCAGGTGCTTCTTCTCAGCCGTACTCTGCAGCATACCCGAGTCGGCCAGGATGATGGCCGCATCTTCGAAACTGTCGGTCATACGGTAGATCATCATACCGTAGAGCATACCGGTCTGCGTATCCTTCTTCTGCACGTACAGGTTCGTCTTGGGGATACCGTCGTAGAATATTCCTTCGGGAATCTCCAGTTCCGGACTCTTCTGCTTCATGGATATCAGCAGTTGGGCAAACGATTTGTTTGCCTGCGGACCGATCACGTTCTGGAAATAGAACGAACCCAGCATAATGAGAACCGAAAGGAAGATCAGGGAACGGAACGACTGCAATAGGGATATTCCTGCCGCCTTGATGGCTGTGAGCTCACTACTTTCACCCAAGTTTCCGTAGGTGATCAACGATGAAAGAAGGATGGCAAGCGGCAGAGCCTGTGGTATCAGCATCAGACTCATATACCAGAAGAACTGTGCCATCACCTCCATCGACAGTCCTTTGCCGATGAGTTCTTCGATATAACGCCAAAGAAACTGCATCATGAGTACGAACAGACTGACGAAGAACGTACCCACAAATAGCAGACAGAACTGCTTCGTGATGAAGATGTCGAGTTTCTTGATTCTGAACATATAATACCTTACACACTAATACGGGGTGCAAAGTTACGGATAAACGAGCAAAATGCAAAAGGAAAGTTTACTTTTCTTTTCATTTTCGAGTGAAAGTAACTTCGCTACGAAGTGGCAAAGTTACGATTAAGTGAGCGAAAAACCAAATTTATTTGGGTTTTTCCGAACGTGAGTAACTTCGGCGCAGCCAAAGTTACGGATAAACGAGCGCAAACCTAACCAAATTTATTTGGGTTTTTCCGAGTGATAGTAACTTCGGCGCAGCCAAAGTTCCTACAAACCTGTGGTATGGTGCAGCCTTTCCAGGTTACTCTCCCAGATGGTCTCCAAGCTCTCAACATCTTCCGGCAGGGCATGGTCCGTGATAATCAGGATATAGTCACCTGTGATATCACTTTTCTCTATGCGCAGTTCCCAGAAATCCTCCGAGGAATCATTCTCCCAGGAATAACGGATATATTCACCTCGGGCTTCTTCCACTACTGAGGCTGTTCTGATTTCGTGGTGGCTCCACACTTCTCCCCATGTGAACTGCAGCTGGTCGCCATTCCTTTCCACCTCGTTGGCAATCCATTTTGCCAGTCCCTCAGGCGTACTCAGCAAGGGCCAGATGATATTTGCACTTTTGCATCTTAACTCTTTTTCAATGCTAAATCTTCGTTTCTCCATAAGCTGGCTATTTCGCTAACTCAATTGTCGCATTTCCCAACTTCCCCTCCTTGTTCTTGATGTTCTTTACTTACGAAAGTTGTATTTTGCTAACTTGTTGGCAAATTTACAAAAAAAATCGGGATATCGGAAAATTATTCTCAATTATTTTTGGCCATTTAAATATTTTATGTACCTTTGCACCCGCAAAACGAGTTAAGGACACTTGTTGGCGGGGTAGCTCAGCTGGTTAGAGCGTCGGATTCATAATCCGGAGGTCGTGGGATCGTGACCCACCCCCGCTACTTCATGCGGAGAGTCGGAAGGCTTTCCGCATGTTGTTTTTACATGTGAAAACCTTGCTCCATGAAATGGAGTAATGCGGGTTTTGTGAATGAAGAAAATGGGGGAAGGGTAGGGACGATCGGGTTCGAACCGATGACCTCTTCAATGTGACTGAAGCGCTCTAAACCAGCTGAGCTACGCCCCTGAAGTTTTGCGGATGCAAAGGTAGTACAAATCAAGCAGACCGCCAAACTTTTTCAGCAAAAAAAAACGCTGGTGGTTTGATTTGTGATAAATTAATAGCCCATTAGGAAAATTTTACGGGATTTTCTTCGGGACATTCACTTAATTTTTGTAATTTTGCACCCCTATAGTAATGTATAATAAAGATATGGCTGGAACAAAGAAAATCAAGACCGCATTGGTATCGGTATTCCACAAGGATGGATTAGATGAACTGCTCGCCAAACTGAATGCAGAGGGCGTGAAGTTCTTGTCAACAGGAGGAACTCAGAAGTTTATTGAATCGCTGGGCTACGAGTGTCAGACCGTAGAGAGTGTAACTACCTATCCCTCTATTCTGGGAGGTAGAGTGAAGACTTTGCACCCGAAGGTGTTCGGAGGTATTTTGGCTCGTCGTGACAACGAGGGCGACCAGGCTCAGATGAAGGAGTATGAAATTCCTTCCATCGACCTTGTCATTGTTGACCTCTATCCTTTTGAGCAGACAGTGGCCAGTGGTGCCAGCGAAGCTGATATCATTGAGAAAATCGATATCGGTGGTATCTCACTCATCCGTGCTGGAGCCAAGAATTTCAAGGATGTGGTTATCGTTCCCAGCAAGGCAGAATACAGCGTACTGCTGGATATCCTCAACAAGAAAGGGGCTGAAACCGATATCGAAGATCGTAAGATGTTTGCCACAAGGGCTTTTGGCGTGAGCAGCCACTACGATACAGCCATTCACAATTGGTTTGTTTCAGCGAAATAATAATCTAGTATTACTAGTATTTCTAGTTCAACTAGCAAAGAAATAAAATAGAGAATATGGGATTTTTTTCATTTATTCAGGAAATTGCAATGGACCTTGGTACGGCCAACACGATCATCATCAGTGATGATAAGATTGTGGTGGACGAACCTTCTGTAGTTGCCCTCGACCGTCGTACCGACAAGATGATTGCCGTTGGCGAGAAGGCAAAGATGATGTATGAAAAGGAGAACCCGGGCATTCGTACGATTCGCCCGTTGCGTGACGGTGTGATTGCCGACTTCACCGCTTGCGAGCAGATGATGCGCGGTCTTATCAAGATGGTTCACTCCGGATCACGCCTTTTCAGTTCTTCCCTCAGGATGGTCATTGGTGTACCCTCCGGATCAACCGAGGTGGAGCTTCGTGCTGTACGTGACAGTGCTGAGCATGCCGGTGGACGTGATGTGTATCTGATCTTTGAGCCGATGGCAGCAGCTATCGGTATCGGTCTCGACGTTGAGGCTCCGGAAGGAAACATGATCGTGGATATCGGTGGTGGTACCACAGAGATTGCCGTGATTTCTCTCGGAGGTATCGTGGCCAACAACTCCATCAAGGTGGCAGGTGATGATCTGACAGCCGATATCCAGGAATATATGTCACGTCAGCATAACGTAAAGGTATCTGAGCGTATGGCTGAGCGTATCAAGATTGGTGTAGGTTCTGCCTTGACTGATCTCGGTGAAGAAGGACCGGAAGATTTTGTCGTTGTGGGTCCGAACCGTATCACTGCTCTACCCATGGAGGTGCCTGTATGCTATCAGGAGATTGCCCATTGTCTGGATAAGACCGTGGCACGCATCGAGACGGCTGTGCTCAACGCTTTGGAGAGCACTCCTCCTGAACTGTATGCCGACATCGTGAAGAACGGTATCTACCTGACAGGTGGTGGTGCCTTGCTTCGCGGTCTGGACAAGCGTTTGTCCGACAAGATCAACATCCGTTTCATCGTAGCCGAGGATCCGCTCCATTGCGTAGCGAAGGGAGCTGGTATCGCCTTGAACAATGTTGATCGCTTCTCATTCCTGATGCGATAAACACGATAACGGGGGGAGATACATGCGGAATCTGCTGGCGTTCATCGCGAAATATAACCATTGGTTTCTCTTCGTCATCCTGGAGGTGATCTGTGTGGTACTGCTGTTCCGTTATAACAGCTACCAGGGCAGCGTATTCTTCTCATCGGCCAACGTGGCGGTTGGGAAGGTGTACGAGTTCGATGCACAGGCTAAATCCTTCTTCAGTCTGACGAAGGTGAACGAGCAGTTGACGCAACGTAACTTGTATCTGGAAGAGCAGGTGAAGGAACTGAACGAGCGTATGGTGGAGCTAACCAACGATACGAACTACACCAAACGCAGTCAGTTGGAGATGCTTAGCAGCTACAAGTTGATTCCCGCTAAGGTAGTCACCAATTCAATCAATCAACGCGATAACCTCATCACGCTCGACAAGGGCAGTGATGATGGTGTCCGCGTGGATATGGGCGTGGCCTGCGGCAATGGCGTGGTAGGCATTGTCTATATGGTATCGAAGAAATACTGTGTGGTGATACCCGTACTGAACAGTCATTCCAACATCAGTGTGACTGTCGATAAGCGTGGCTATTTCGGTTATTTGCACTGGTTAGGAAGACGTCCTGACAAGGCTTACGTGAACGATATTCCCTTGCATGCCAAGGTGCTGCCTGGCGATCAGGTTGTAACCAGCGGCTATTCCAGCATCTTCCCTCCGGGAATGCAGGTGGGTAAGGTGCTGTATGTGTTTAAGTCGCTTGATGGTCTGTCCCTGCAGTTGCAGGTCCGACTGAGCACGGATTTCAGTACCCTTCGTGATGTGTGCATCATCGATGATGCGAAGATGAAGGAACGTATTGACCTGATGCGTGCTGCTCAGGATTCCATCAAGCCCAGAAACTAAAGCTGTCATGAATACGGAGATACTGAAACGACTGTTGGCTTTCGTGCTGCTGTGCCTCGTTCAGGCGCTGATACTGAACCGTATCCGTTTGTTTGGCTTTGCAACACCGCTGCTACCTGTGTATTTCGTCATCACCTTCCATCGCGGATATCCCAAGTGGGCTATCCTTACTTGGAGTTTCCTTTTGGGCTTGTGCCTTGACAGCTTCTCGAACACCCCTGGTGTGGCGGCAGCATCCATGACCTTAGTAGCTCTGCTGCAGCCCTATCTTCTTGAGCCTTTTGTTCCCCGTGACAGTACCGACGATTTGAAGGTGTCAGTCCGCTCATTGGGGTGGGGGAAGTTCGCTTCCCTGTCATTCCTCCTTATCGTGATCTATGTCGCGGTGTTCTTCACCCTGGAGGCATTCAGCTTCTACAACTGGCAGCAGTGGCTGATGTGCATCGGTGGTAGCACCGCCATGACCTATCTGTTTATTCTGGTGATTGAGAACCTGAGGAGCAAGTGATGAAAGGCGACTACGGACTGGATAAACGGCAGTATGTGATTGGTGGCGTGGCTGTATTGATTATAGTCATCTACCTGATCCGTCTGTTCACACTCCAGATCCTGAGCGACGACTATAAGAAAAACGCAGATAGTAATGCTTTCCTGAAGAAGATTGAGTTCCCGGCACGAGGTGTGATGCGTGATCGTCATGGCGACCTTCTTGTATATAACCAGAACGCCTACGACCTGATGGTGGTGATGAACGAACAGAAAGACCGTATCGACACCATGGAGTTCTGTAAGACGTTGGGTATCACCAAGGAGGATTATATCAAGCGCATGGAAGAGATCAAGGACCGTAACAAGAACCCTGGCTACTCCCGCTTTACCCAGCAGCTATTCATGAGTCAGCTGTCAGAAGAGGATTTCCGTATCTTCCAGGAAAAGATGTTCCGCTTCCCCGGCTTCTATGTCCAACACCGAACCCTTCGTCAGTATGTCTATCCCTATGCCGCACACCTTTTGGGCGATGTGGCCGAGGTGTCTCCCAGTGATATCGAGAAAGACGATTACTACCAGGCAGGCGACTATATCGGTAAGCAGGGCATTGAGCGTTCGTATGAACAGGAGTTGCGCGGCGAGAAAGGTGTGCAGATATTACTTCGCGATGCCCATGGTAGAATCAAAGGCCGCTATCAAGACGGTGCCCTGGATACCAAGCCAAAGTCGGGTAAGTCGTTGGAACTGAGTATTGACATCAACCTCCAGGCTTTAGGTGAACGGCTGATGGAAGGGAAGATGGGTAGTATCGTGGCGATAGAGCCCGAAACAGGTGAGGTACTGTGTATGGTATCGGCTCCTACCTTCGATCCAAGGATGATGGTGGGTAAACAGCGCGGAAAGAACCATCATGAACTGATGAAGGACCCGTGGAAGCCCTTGCTGAATCGTGCCATCATGGGTGCCTATCCGCCGGGATCTACTTTCAAGACCTCACAGGGTCTGACCTTTCTCTCCGAGGGTATTATCCATCCGAAGAACACCGCCTACTCTTGTCATCGAGGCTTTTATTACAAAGGTCTGCACGTAGGCTGCCACGGTCATGCCTCTCCTCTCTCCTTGGTACCCGCCATCAGTACCTCGTGCAACGGCTATTTCTGTTGGGGATTGTACCACATGCTGGGTAACCGACAGAAGTACAAGAATGTGCAGGAGGCCATGAATACGTGGCGCGACTATATGAAGAGCATGGGCTTTGGCTATCCCCTTGGCATCGATCTGCCCGGAGAGAAGCGTGGTATGATTCCTAATGCCGACTATTACGATAAATACCTCTCAAAAGGGTGGAGCGGACTGAGTGTCATCAGTATCTCCATCGGTCAGGGTGAGGTAACGCTCACACCGCTGCAGATTGCCAACCTGGGTGCTACCATTGCCAACCGCGGCTATTACATCACGCCGCATGTGGTGCGCAAGGTGGAGGGCGAGCCCTTGAAGAAGGAGTTCACCGAGAAGCATTTCACCATGGCCAACCGTACGGCATATGATTATATCGTACAGGGTATGCGTGCTTCAGTACTGGGCGGTACCTGTAAGCACCTGAACCGTGGCGATATCATTATCTGTGGTAAGACCGGTACGGCGCAGAACCGCGGTCGCGACCACTCGGTATTCATGGGCTTTGCCCCGATGGACAAACCGAAGATTGCCATAGCCGTATATGTGGAGAATGGTGGTTTCGGTGCCGACTTCGGTGTGCCTATCGGAGGTCTGATGATTGAACAGTATCTGCACGGAAAGCTCTCACCTGGCTCTGAGGCCCGGGCAGCAGCATTCCAACATAGAAGAATTGCTTATGGCAGCACAAGTAGATAAACAACCCAGCGTACTTCGTTCCATCGATTGGTTAACGATTGCGATATACCTGGCACTCCTCGTGTTCGGGTGGGTCAGCGTGTGCGGTGCCAGCTACACCTATGGCGATACCGATATCTTCAGTCTCGATTCCCGTTCGGGTATGCAGATTGTATGGATCGGTACGTCTATCGTACTCGGCTTCATCCTGCTGATGCTCGATGACCGTCTCTACGAGTATGTGGCATACCTGCTTTACGGACTGATGATCATCGCCCTCATTGCCACCATCTTCAATCCTCATGAGATCAAAGGATCGCGATCGTGGCTCGTATTGGGTCCTGTTCATATCCAGCCGGCAGAGTTCTCGAAGTTCGTCACGGCCCTTGCCTTGGCGAAGCTGATGAGCACCTATGGCTTCTCGCTGAATAAGATGAAGGATTTCGCCTTGGCGGTGGGTATGCTATTGTTACCGATGCTGTGCATCGTCTTACAGAAGGAAACGGGTTCGGCACTGGTCTATCTCGCCTTCTCCCTGATGCTCTACCGTGAAGGTATGCCGGGAAGTATCCTGTTTACTGCCGTGGCTATGGTCATCTACTTCGTGGTGGGTATCCGTTTTGAGGAGGTGATGTTATGGGATACCCCCACCTCGGTGGGTAAGTTCTCCGTACTGGTCATGGTACAGTTGTTCACGGCCGGTATGCTGTATGTCTATCTGCGCAACAAGAAACAGTTCTGGCATATCATTGCCTACACTATTGGTATTACCATCTTAGCACTTTTGTTCTCCAAGTATGTCATCCCGTTCGATATCGTCTGGCTGCAGATGGCGCTCACGGCGGGAATGATCGGTTATCTGATTTACCTCGGACTGAGTACGCGCATACGTACCTATTATTTTATAGCCCTGTTTGCCATCGGCTCGGTGGCGTTGTTCAACCTATCAGATCACATCCTGAACAATACGCTGGAGCCGCATCAGCGCACCCGTATCAACGTATTGCTGGGTATCGACAAGGATATCAAGAAGACGGGATATAACGTGCACCAGAGTCAGATTGCCATCGGCTCAGGTGGTATCACGGGAAAAGGTTTCCTGAATGGTACGCAGACCAAGTTGAAGTTCGTACCTGAGCAGGATACCGACTTTATCTTCTGCACCGTTGGTGAGGAGGAAGGATTCGTGGGCTGTGCGGTTGTGCTGCTGCTTTTCCTGGCATTGATTCTCAGGCTCATCAAGTTGTCCGAACGACAACCGTTCAAGTTTGGAAGGGTATATGGCTATTGCGTGCTGGGCATATTCCTCTTCCACGTGTTTATTAACGTGGGTATGGTGTTGGGCTTAACTCCTGTAATCGGTATCCCCTTGCCGTTCTTCAGCTATGGAGGCTCCTCCCTGTGGGGCTTCACCTTACTACTGTTCATTTTCCTCCGCATCGATGCAGGAAGGAATCTGGTACGCACCTAACGTTTCTTGGTCATCTTAAACCCGATGTCGGAGATTCCAAGTAGAATCTCTCTCTTCATGGCATGACGGATGGTTACTGCCAATGAGTCGCCACGCCGTAGGTCGAGGTTGCGCAACGGGAAATCGTATTGCGAATAGCTCACCGCCTGTCCGCGAAGGTTATCATCGGGTAGGAACTGGCAACGCAGCGTATCCCTATGGAAACGGAAACCGGGCAGGATACGTTGCTCCACCACCAACGACAGACTGGTGAAGGGGTAGTTTCTGTTGATTCTTAATCCTATTGTTTCTTGGAACGAACCTGAGTCGCGTAACGGTGAAACGGAATAGAACAAGGTATCGTTCTTCTCCCACCCATTCAGGGGTGTATGCTCGTAGCTGTCATAGACGGTATTCTCTTCACATGCAGAAACCACGACTGTGGCAAAAGCCACAGTCATCAGTATCATAAAAAGGTGATAGGAATGTCTCATGACGGTTTCTTCTGCTCCTTGTTGTCCTTGCCTTCTCTGCCTTGAGAACCACCCTGACGGTTTCCCTTGTTCCCGTTCTCGGGTCCCTTCGGTTTAGCGTTCTGCGTGTTCTTGCCCTGACGGTTCTTCCCCTTCTTCTTTTTCTTGCTCTTGTCGAAACGGGCGATATTCTCGCCTGCCAGCAGGTCGATAGGATGAGAAGCCGCCTTCTGCTCGTGGTCGTCGGTGAGCGATACGGGTTTCTCACCCCGTTTGTTCATCTCCACGATCTCCATGGCGCGTTCGGCCGAGATGGTCTCCAGGTTAGCTGCGAGACGCTTGTCGGTAGAGTAGGTAACCATTCCAGCAAGGGCATCGGCCTTGAATACATAGTAGTCGCTGTCTTGTGTCTGCAGCACCACTTCCTTACCCGGTAGCTTCTTCCCTGCTTCGATGTAGTTGTCCACCTCGTAGTTCAGACAGCATTTCAGCTTGGCGCACATACCCGCCAGCTTCTGCGGATTCAGTGATATATCTTGGAAGCGGGCAGCGTTGGTGCTCACGCTCACGAAGTTCTTCATCCATGTGGCACAGCAGAGCTCTCTTCCGCAAGGACCCGTACCACCGATGCGTCCCGCCTCCTGTCGTGCACCAATCTGTTTCATCTCGATGCGTACATGGAAGGTGGCGGCAAGGTCTTTGATCAGCTGACGGAAGTCCACACGCTCGTCGGCGATGTAGTAGAAGATAGCTTTGTTGCCGTCGCCTTGATACTCCACGTCACCAATCTTCATGTCCAGACCGAGGTCCTTGGCAATCTGTCGGCTCTGTATCATCGTACCGTGCTCCCTTTTCTTGGCCTCGTGGTATTTGTCCATGTCCACCGGCTTGGCCAGTCGATACACACGCTTGATGTCGTCGGCTGATTTCAGGTTCGCCTTTTTGATCTGCAGCTTAACCAGTCTGCCGGTCAGTGTCACCACGCCGATGTCGTGACCTGGATTAGCCTCCACGGCTACCACGTCGCCCTTCTTTAGGTCGAGGTTGTTCACGTTATGGTAGTATCCTTTGCGGGTGTTCTTGAACTGCACCTCCACCAAGTCGGTACTCTCCTGATTGCCCGGCACGTCGGCCAGCCAGTCGTAGGTGTTCAGCTGACGGTCTTGGCGTCCGCATGCCTTTTTGCATAGGCCGCGGTCGCATCCCGTGCTGATCTTGTATTTCAAGTTTTTATAATCCATTTCAAATTCTCAATTTTCAATTCTCAATTTTCAATTTTTCAACAGCATGATCACCTTCAGCGCCATGTCGAAGAACACGATACGGGGGTTCGCATTCTGAGCGATGTCCCGGATGATCCTTGTGAACAGCTCCGAGAGTTCCACCACGTTCTCTTCGTTGATGAACCGTGCGAAGTTCTTGGCGAAATCCTCTTCCTCTTGCGTCATATACACCAGATCAGGATTCTGGAAGTTATACATGAAGTTCTCGCGGACGAGTCTGAGAAAATAGGTCATCATCCTCTTTTGTTTCTCGCGCCCGAAGCCCGCAACGGTCTCACTCCATTGCTTCAGCTCCTTGATGTTCCGCAGGTAGGCCAGTCGCATCAGTGTGACGAACATATCCAGGAACAACCGGTTCTCGTTTCCCGCATCCAGTTCCTCCAACGCTTTCAGCCAGTCGCCATTCGCCACGCGGGCAATGCGGTGAGCTGTCGGCTCATTGATGCCCCGTCGTTCCACGAGCGCTTGCTTGATGGCCTCCGTGGCAGTCTTCTTCATATCGATGCGCTGTGTCCTGCTGCGGATGGTCTCCAGCAGCTTCTCCGGCTCCTCGCTCACCATCAGGAACACCGTCTGTTGTGGCGGTTCCTCGATGATTTTCAGTAGCTTGTTCGCGCATTCGCCGTTCATGCGTTCCGGTAGCCAGATGATGCTCACCTTATAGCCGCCCTGACTGGATTTCAGTGACAGCTTACGGATGATGTCATCGCTCTCGCTGGCATAGATGATAGCCTGCTGGTTGGCGGCTTTCATGCGACTGAGCCACTGGTCGATCGAGAAGTACGGTCCTTCCATCAGCATCGCATGCCACTCCTTGGCGAAGTCATCGCTCACCATCTTATGGTCGGCACTGGTACCCGTGGGTCTGATAACCGGGAACGTGAAGTGCAGGTCGGGATGTTGCCATTGCGCCAGCATAGCCTCGGCATTGCGCTTAGCGTTGTCGTTGTTAGCCGTTGAGGTGAGCAGATACGAGGCGAACGCCATGGCCATGGCCATCTTCCCGCAGCCCGCAGGACCGCAGAACAGCAGCGCATGCGGCAGTCGCTTTTCCTCCATCAGCTGCATCAACCGCGCTTTTGTCTCTTCTTGTCCAATTACCTGCTCAAATCCCACAATTTTCAATTCTCAATTTTCAATTTTCAATTATCAACGCAGTTGTTTCACAATCTCCTGTACCGACTCCACCGCCGATACCGTATAGAAGTGGATATTCTGTACCCCATGAGCCGCTAAGTCGCGACACTGCTGCAGTCCCCATTCAATGCCCAGCTGTCGGGCGTCGTCATCGGTCTTGCATTTCACCACCTCCTTGGCCAGTTCCTCGGGGATGTCGCAATGGAACGTCTTAGGCACCATGGTCAGCTGCGACAGCTTCGCAAAGGGCTTCAGTCCGGGTATGATAGGTATGGTAATGCCCATCTCTCGAGCCTTCGCCACGAAGTCAAAATATTTCTGGTTGTCGTAGAACAGCTGCGTCACCGCATACTGTGCCCCCAAGTCCTGCTTCTCCTTCAGATACCGCAGATCCATCTCCAGATTCGGAGCCTCCTCATGCTTCTCAGGATAGCAAGCCACACCGAAGCCAAAAGGAACACCCGGTTGTTTAATCGGTGTACCGTCGAGGAAGAACCCCTCGTTGAACCGCTGCACCTGCTTGATCAGCTCCGTGGTATGCGAATAGCCCCCTTTGATGGGTGTGAACTGCCTGTCCTCCTTGGCCTTGTCGCCTCGGAGCAGCAACAGGTTCTCGATACCTAAGAATTGCAGGTCAATCAGTTCATACTCAATATCTTCGGCCGTGATGCCGCTGCAGATGATATGCGGGATGACGGTGATGCCGTAGCGGTTCTGGATGGCGGCAGCCATGGCAATGGTGCCCGGACGGCGACGGATGCGCTGCCGTTCAAACTGTCCGTTCTCCAGTTCCTTATACACATACTCCGAGTGGTGGGTAGTGATATTGATGAACAATGGGTTGTAATCCTTCAGCAGGTCGATGGTGTTGAACAGTGCTGCCGTACCGCTTCCTTTCAGGGGTGGCAACACCTCGAACGAGAAGCGTTGCTTCCCGCTTTTATCTTGTTTCAGAATTTCTGTTACATTCATTGTTATTAAAGAGGTGAGAGGTGAGAAGCAAGAGGTGAGAGGCAAGAGATTAGTACTATTCTCACTCCACACTCCACACTCCTCATTCCACATTTCTTTGGCAAAGGTACGAATAAGCGAGCACAAAGCAAAATAAAAACATGTTTTTCTTTTGTTTTGTCGAGCGGAAGTACCTTCGGCGTAGCCAGAGGTACTAATTTTTCTTCGTTTTACAATATTTTGCGGGGAAAAGAGTTTATTAAACGTAATTTAATTAGAGAAAGTAATATAATCTTACTAATATGCAACAAAATCAAGCTGGTAGCAAGGCCTACCTTATTTCAATCGTGATGGTCGCCGTACTCGGCGGTCTGCTCTTCGGTTATGACACCGCAGTGATCTCTGGAGCTGAAAAAGGTCTCCAGGCGTTTTTCATGGAAGCCAAGGATTTCTCCTACACCGACGGGTGGCACGGCTTCACCTCTGCTTCGGCCCTCATCGGCTGTATCATCGGCTCTGCCCTCTCAGGCTTCTTAGCCACCAACCTCGGTCGTAAGAAGTCGCTCATCATCGCGGGTATCCTCTTCTTCATCTCCGCTCTGGGCTCTATGGATCCCGAGTTCCTGTTCTTCGAGCATGGCACACCTACCTTCTCGCTGCTCATCATGTTCAACATCTACCGCGTTATCGGTGGTATCGGTGTAGGACTGGCTTCTGCTATCTGTCCGATGTACATCGGTGAGGTGGCTCCGTCGAATATCCGTGGTATGCTCGTCAGCTGGAACCAGTTTGCCATTATCTTCGGTCAGCTGGTGGTGTATTTCGTGAATTTCTTCATCCTGGGCGACCATATCCAGCCGCTGGTGGAGGAGATGGGCAAGGGTCTTGCCGCCATCAACCCCGCCGCACAGTGGACCGTTACCACAGGATGGCGCTATATGTTCGGTTCCGAGGCTGTACCCGCAGGACTCTTTGCCCTGCTCATCTGCTTCGTTCCTGAGACTCCGCGTTACCTGGTGAGCATCAACCAGGACAACAAGGCGCTGGGTATCCTGTCGAAGATCAACGGCAGCGAAAAGGCTGCTCAGATCCTGCAGGATATCAAGGATACCATGACTGTAAGAACCGAGAAGCTCATGACCTACGGTGCTATGTGTATCTTCATCGGTATCATGCTCAGCGTGTTCCAGCAGGCTGTGGGTATCAATGCCGTGCTCTACTACGCTCCGCGTATTTTCGGTGACATGGGTATGGACAACCCGATGATGATCACCGTATTCATGGGTATTATCAATATCCTGTTCACCCTCGTGGCCATCTTCACCGTAGAGAAATGGGGTCGTAAGCCGCTGCTCATCTGGGGTTCATTGGGTATGGCTCTGGGTGCCTTTGGTGTTGCTCTCACCTTCGGACATGCTGGTATGGAGTTCTTCACTGCCGCATCACTGCTGCTCTACTCCGCATCGTTCATGTTCTCTTGGGGTCCCATCACCTGGGTGCTCATCGCCGAGATCTTCCCCAACACCATCCGTGGTGCTGCTGTAGCTATCGCCGTGGCCTTCCAGTGGATCTTCAACTTCATCGTCAGCTCTACCTTCGTACCGATGTTCAACATGCATCTCTCCGAGGGTGACGACTTCGGTCACTGGTTCACTTACGGTCTCTATGGTCTCATCTGCGTCATCGCCGCCATCTTCGTTTGGAAGTTGGTACCGGAGACAAAGGGTAAGACCTTGGAGGACATGACAAAGTTGTGGAAAAATCGCAAATAAAAATAGAGAGGGTTCTTAACAACAAGAACCCTCTTTTTTATTATCAATTTTTCTTTGTAAAGGAATCAATTTTACTCCCTCTTTTTCTTTGGCGCAAAGAAAAGAGGCAAAAGAAACATCCACCCTAACCAAATTTGACTTCGTCGACTTCTGTCGCGACTCGGGAGAGCTTATGCAAGCTTAGCTCTCCACTCGCTGCTCCATCAGTTCCCCCTATATGGGAAGGCTTAACCGCTCCTCCTCGTCGCTCGTTCATTAAGGTAAGCTCGCCCCATCAAAGGGGCGGCTTGTATTTCTTTTCGGCTTACGCCAGGCTCTATATATAACCAACTTTTTCTGTTTTTCCGATTCTTTTCCCGTTTCTTCCGTTATGGAAAAAATAAGCGCCAATCACCATGAGAATCAGATATCTGTGATTTCTGTGGTTTCTGTGTGACCCCCTTTGGCGCAAAAAACACTAGTAGCACTAGTTTCTAGTACTACTAGTTTTCTGTGATTTACCTTTTCCAATGGCGGCCTTTTGTTCCGCATTTCTGTGAGAAACAAAATAATCCTCTGTGAGAACTCTGCGCTCTCAGCGTCTCAGCATGAGAACTACCACCACTTCATCAGCATCCTTAGGAACGCAGTGAGTTCCCCCGCCATTTTTTCGTGCTGCCATATGCTGGGATGCCAGCTGGCGCCATAGTAGAGCTCGCCCGTCTGCGGGGTGAAATCGAAGCGGTACACCTCGTGGTCACCGTTCTTCCGCGCCTCGTCCCTCAGTTCGTTGAGCGTTTTCTGCTGCAGCTCCATCTCCTTACCGTTAAGCATAGAGCCCGTCAGCAGTACGATCTTCGCGTTGGGGTAATGCCCGCGTACGGTCTTCAGGAACTTCCTGTATGCCTCGGTGAACAGCTTGATGTCGAAGTTCGGCGTGGAGAGGTCGTTGGTGCCTAAGTTGATGCACACCAAATCGGGCTGATAGCGAGAGAAATCCCATTGCTCGCGCTTGTCGTTAAACAGCGTGTACTCATACAGTGCCGGCATGTTATCGGGATTACCGGTCCTCGGACCGTTATAGTTCCTGTATATGCCGATACCGCTGCGGGCCACCACCCAGTGCTGCGCATGCAGGTTCCGTGCCGTGATGGCCGCATAGGCGCAGTAGTGGTTCTCTGTCTCATATTCAAACGGGTCACTGCGTTCGATGCTCTCGTTACCATAGCCGCAGGTAATGGAGTTCCCGATGAACTCAATCTTCCGTTGGGGTAGGGCAGGTGGTGGTGCTAATTGCCGTCCCTCGTCGAGGATAAATCCCTTGAACACCGGCTTTAGGTCGAGACCCTCCACGACATACATCAACTTCACCAGATGTCTGCCGTCAGCAAGCGCCGTAGCTACGGTCACCACCGAGTCCTTCGGTGACATGAACCCCACCTTGAACGGTTCCGCCTGATCAATCTGCGCCATAAAATACCCGCTCATGGGCTTAGCCATCACCTTGAGCGATGTGCCTTCGAAACACGCCATGATCTGCGTTCCCGGGTACGAGAACGTGGGAGCATCAGGGTTTGCAAAGCTGATGCGACCGGTATAGACAATCCGTGGGTCGGATGCTTTAATCACTGTTCCCTTCACCGGGATTGTTGTTGAGGCTATGGCGGCAATGGTTGTCATCAAGCAACCAACCACAGCCATCATCCATTTTCTGTTGTGTATCATTGTTTTATATTTTTATCTCTCATCTTTCCTCCTTTTCGAGGAGTTTACTCCCAGAACCTATATTCCACGAACGCCTCCATGGCCTCATAGCAGGCCAATCCCAGCGCATCGTATTTCTTTGCCGTGTCACGGTTACGATCCTCTGCCCTTTGCCAGAACAGTCGTTCGTCGTTACCCAAGAACGGAGCACTCTCCATCTGACTCTGGTGGCGCAGGATGGCGTTGCGTTTCTCGCGCAGCTCCTCAGGACTCATCGGTACGCACATCTCGATGTCGGCCACATCCCATTCCGCCCACGCTCCGCGGTACATCCATACACGGCAGTCGTTTAGCCAGGTAGCTCCCGCCTTCCGTTCCTCGTCGATAGCCGCCAGTACGGCATCGGTGCACTTACGGTGCGTACCATGCGGATCAGCCAAGTCGGCCGCTACGTATATCTGGTGCGGTTTAATCTCCTGTATCAGTGCGATGATGGGCTTCACATCCGCTTCCGTCATCGGTAGCTTCTCAATCCGTCCGCTCTCGTAGAAGGGCAGGTCGAGAAAATGGATATGCTTACTGTCAATACCGTTGTATTCGCAAGCCAGTCGTGCCTCACCCCTCCGTATCAACCCCTTCAGTCGGAGAATCTGTTCCGCATCCACATCACCTTCCTGCTTATTGTTCAGGAACTCCTTCACCCACTTATAGTAGTGCTTGATCACCTCGTCAGAGCCATTGGCGAAGATGGTGTTGAAACCGTTGGTGAAGTGCATGAAACGCCGCACCTCCTCATCACCCACGGCGATGTTCCCCGATGTCTCGTAGGCCACATGCACGTTGTGCCCCTGCTGCATCAGTCGGCGAATGGTTCCTCCCATGGAGATTACATCATCGTCGGGATGTGGCGAGAACACCAGAACCCGCTTGGGGTAGGGGAACGCCCGTTCCGGACGTGTGGAGTCGTCGGCCTCAGGTTTTCCGCCCGGCCATCCCGTGATGGTGTGCTGCAGTTCGTTGAACACCTCGATGTTCACCAATCCTGCCTTCCCATCGAACTGTTCCACGAGATGCATCATTCCATTATCCACATAGTCCTTAGTGGAGAGCTTCAGCAGCGGCTTTCCCACCTTCTCACACAGCGCGATCACCTGTCGACGCAGCGTGTGTACGGGCATTTTGATGTTTGCAGTTAGGTTTAGGTTCATTTTTAATCCTCTTTCATCTCCGAATGCTCCTTCATATAGTCCCTCGGCGACATACCGTAGAACTTCTTGAAAATGGTGGAGAACGAAGCCGCATTACTGAATCCGCAGGCGTACATCACCTCGGTGACGTTCTGATGCTGGTTAGCCAGCAGGTTAGCCGCCTGCTTCAGTCGCAGGTTACGGATAAAGTCGTGCGGTGTCTGGTTCGTCAGCTCCTTCATCTTCCGGTGCAGGTGTACACGACTGATACCCACCTCGTCGGCAATCATGTCCACACTCAGGTCGGAGTTGTTGATATTCTTGTTAATCACGTTCATTACGCGCTCCAGCAGCTTCTCGTCGGGCGACTTCATCTTCACGTCTTCCACCATGTTCTCCTGACTCTCGTTCCCGGTGTACTTGAACCGCATCACCTTGCGGGCTTCAGTCAGGTTAATGATGGTACGTCTGAGAATCTCCATGTTGAACGGCTTCACCAAGTAGGCGTCGGCACCTGTTTCCAAGCCCTGCAGACGGTCCTCGTCGCGGTTCTTGGCGGTGAGCAGCACTACGGGTACATGGTTGGTGTTCACGTTCGCCTTGATGCGCGAACAGAGTGTATTTCCGTCCATCTCGGGCATCATCACGTCGCTGATCACCACATCAGGCACCTGTGTCAGAATCACGGGCAAGGCCTCCTTACCGTTGGTGAATGTCCTCACGGTGTAGTCGCGTTCCAGTTCGGTGCGCAGGTATTCGGCAATCTCGTTGTCATCCTCCACTACCACCACGAACAGATCCTTACGGTTCTGTAGCATCGCCTCCAGTTCGGTGTCCTGCGGCTCCATGATGCTCTCCAGCTCATGCAGCGTCTCCTCGTCCTGCTGACTCTCCATGATCATCTCCTCGGGTTTCAGGTGACTGTTTCCTAAGGGGATGGTCACGGTGAACTCGCAGCCCTTACCGTCGGTGTTGTTCTTCACGCTGATGTTACCGTGGTGCAGCTCCACCAACGACCGTGTCAGGTCGAGTCCGATACCCGTACCGATATTCATGTCGTTCACCGTCGAAGTGGTCTGATAGAAGCGTTCGAAAATCTTCTCCATCTTATCAGCTGGAATACCCTCGCCCGTATCCTTGATAAACAGCTTCGCCTCTTTCTCGTTGTGCTCCATCCTGATTTCCACCTTTCCTCCCGGGGGCGTGAACTTAAAGGCGTTCGACAGTAGGTTCACCACCACCTTGTCGAAGTTCTTGCGGTCGATCCATACCGGCAGACGGTCGGTGTCGTGCACATAGCTCAGTTGGATATTCTTACTGCGGGCCTGCACCTCGAAGAGCGAGTACAGGTCCTGCACGAACGATACGAAGTCGGTCTCGCTCATGCGCATCATCATCTGTCCCTTCTCAATCTTCCGCAGGTCCATCATCTGGTTAATCAGGTGCAGAATACGCTCCGCATTGCGTTGAACGGTCTTATATACCCCGTGGCGGTGCGGATCGGTGTCCTCCTTGATCAGCGACATGATAGGCGTGAGAATCAAGGTCATCGGCGTGCGTATCTCATGACTGATATTCATGAAGAACCGCAGCTTGGCCTCGCTCATCTCCTCGGCATGGATATGCTCCTGCAGGCGCAGGTGAGCCTGTTCCTGGCGGCGGCGGTAGGTAAGATACAGATATGCTCCCAAAGCCAACAGCAGGAAGTAGAGCAGACGGGCCCAGGTGGAGAGATACCACACGGGGTGTATCTTCACCGTAAACTCCTTGATCTCCGATTCGGTGTCGCTGATGATGGCCTTCACGCGGAAACGGTAGGTGCCTGAGGGCATATGACTGAACGTGAGCTCGTGTGTGCCCGGGGGCATGGTAATCCACGGCTCACCGTTAATGCTGTATTCATAGGTGATATGGTCGGGATAGTCGAACGTCAGGGTAGAGAGGTTCAGCGAGAACGAGTTGTCCTGATGGTCCAGCTCGAAGCGGTTCGAGTTGATTACCGTACTGTCGGTGATGACGTAGCTGCCCGACTTCTGTCCTGCGCGCACATCGATGCCGTTGATGCGCATACCGGTGATGTGCACCGAGAACTTCCGCTTGATGGGGTGGAGGTCGGCTGGCTTGAACCAGGTAATACCCTGCATACCGCCGAAGATCAGGTTTCCGTTGTTGTCGGCAAACGATACACCCTCCGAGAACTCATTGTCCTGCAGTCCGTCGTCGGCGAAGTAGTTGATGGTCTTACCCGTCTCAGGGTCCATCTGACTCAGTCCGTGTCCGGTGCTCACCCATATCTTACCCTTGGGTGATATCTCGATACCTGCGATATACTCATCGGCCAGTCCCGACCGCTTGTTATACACCTCTATCTTCCGCGACTTCAGGTCGTAGCAGTATAGTCCTTCGCTCGTTCCTGCCCATATCCTTCCCTTCGCATCCTCCTGGATGGTGTTGATCTGTATGTCGCGGATAATACCGTTGGTGTTGAACACGTTGGTCCAGTTGTTCGAGGGCAGATCAAGACAGGCCAGTCCGATACAGGTGCCCACATACAGGCGCTTGCCGTCGGGCGACAGCTGGAGCTGGGCGATATAGTCGTTCATCAGACAGTTGCTCAGGCTGTCGCTGTTGGTGCTCAGCTGCGACCGGTATGTCCTTTCCTCGTTGTTCTTCAAATCCACGCGCTTCAGTCCGCTGCCCATGCTGCCAATCCACAGCACATCATCTCTTCCTACCACCACGTCAAACACGCTCTCCATCTCGTTCTGCGTCGATGGCAGTCGGTGGTAGGTACCGCTCTGCTTGTCAACCCATCCTGCGCCGTTGCGGTAGGTGCCCACCCAGAGGCGCCCCTTACTGTCTTCGGCCATGCCCAACACCGTTACGGGGGGCTCACCCGGTTGCTCCAGTCGGAAGTGCCGCACCTGCTGGTTATCGGGCGAGATGGCATACAGACCGTCGTTATCGCCGGCCACCCACAGGATTCCGTCGCGGGTCTTCATCACGCACATCACGCAGGCGTCGCCAATGGTGTTCTTCGCACCGATCTTCCTACCTAAGTAGCCAAAGCTGTTCGGACGCACGGGCTGCATATACACACCCTTCTGCAGCAAACCAATCCATAGGTTACCGCTCATGTCCTCTAACACGCTCACGGCCTTGCTCTTGTTCAGGTCGATCTCTGAGCTCACATACGATATGGTGCCCACAGCCCCGTCTTTCACGTTGTATTGCTTCACGCCCTGTCCGTCGCAGCCTAACAGCAGACTGCCGTCGCGTTTCAGGGTAATCGTGGCGATATGGAGCCCTACAGTTGAGGGAATCTGGAAGAACCCTTCGCTGCTATGCGGCTCAAAGCGGTATAAACCGTTGTTACTGCTGCCCACATATACCCGGTTGTTCATATCCACACACACCGATGTCAGCTGCCGCTTCTGGTCTCCCATGTGCATAAACTGTCGTCGGCTGGCCTCGTTGAACATAAACACCCCGTTATCTTCAGTCACCACCCAAAGGCGCTTACCGTTGTCTTCGGCAATGCGGTGCGAGTGTTTCAAGTCGGCAAACACGCCTTCCAGCTGGTGTGCCTTCTTCATGTCGTCGTCCATGCGGTAGATGCCGTAGCCCGAGGTGGTAATCAAGATCTCGCCATTGGTACGTTCTATGATGTCTGTCACAAACGCCGCCACCTTCTGTCCTGAGCGGTCAATCATGGGGATATCGGTAAACCCGCTGCTCTCGTAGCGTTGCAGTGCGTTGGCCATACCTATATATATAGCGCCCTTACGCGTCTGCATGATGCAGTTCACGCTGTTGTTGGCCAGTCCCCTTGATTTCTTAAAGGTGCGGAAGGTGTAACCATCATAAACGTTCAGTCCGTTCAGTGTCGTAATCCAGATACGTCCCTTCTGATCCTGGAACACCTGGTTGATAACGCTGCTCGATAGTTTATCGCTCGTAGTAAAGAGTCTTCCCGTCTGTGCAAACACACCAACGGCAAGAAACAACATAACTATAAATATATTCCGTCTCATGGATGTAGTAAAATTGAATGCTGCAAAGTTATGGAAAAAAAGTCGAATACTTTTATAAATGTTTCATTTTTTTTCGTTTTTGTGTATTTTCCCCCATTTTTGCCCTGTTTTTAATAAAATCTGTCGAAAAAACAAAGAGCATGTAACTTATGATGAAGAAACATATCAAAATAAATCGTAATTTTGCACTCGTTCACAGTTCTTGAGAAATCATAAACTTGTGATCAGTAGTAAAATTGTTATAGATTCTACTGGGGGGGCAATGTCGTGAGACATTGCTCCTTATTTTTTGTTTACCCCACGAAACAAATAGAAACAAAAAAAGTGTGCCAATGACTGTCTCAATCATGGCACACCCCGCGTTCATCCATTGAGGATGCTGGTGTTTTTAATAGAATTTAATCCAAGGAATTGACAAAAAAGACCTCTCCTGCAGAAACGAAATAGAGAACCATTCCCTCTGTGTCCTCGTCATAAAGCGGAATTTCGTATTCACTTCCTGCCGAAGTGTCTCCTATATAGTAGTCCATTACTCCTACGTCGTTCTTGCAAACTAACATTGTCACGTCAGTTGCAGCTTTGTTGAATGTTACAACTACCGTTCCGGCATCCTCGTTAAATTCAACTCTTACCGCAGGTGCGATGCGCGGTCCTCTGTGCGGACCGTGCACAATAATAGGTATTTCATCATCACCATCAGTAGGACCCATAAAGGGTGCGCTTGCCAATGCACTCATTGGGAAAGCAATCATAGCTGCCACAGCAGCACATACAATTGTTCTTTTCATTACAATAATTAATTAATAATAAAAGTAGGTTTATAGTTTACGCCGACAAAAGTACAACCAATAATAATACCATGCAACAAATTCCTCATCTTTTTTTAATGAGGTGTTGCATGGTAATATTGTGTAATTTGCTCTAAACTAAGATGTTTCGTTTGTATTCCATGCGAATAAATCATGGATTTGCAACGTGTAAGCCTATAGTTTTTGAGATTTTACTCTTGATTTTATCGATCTCATCGTTCCATCGGCTACTCCCAAAATTCTTTTTACCTCCATACTATCCTTCCCCATCTCAAACAAAATCATGTATAATTTCTGACGGGGCGATAAGTCTTTAAACTCTTTCTCCAGTTTCGAGACAAAAGCGATGTCGAGAACCTTATAGTACTCGATAAAATCGATATATTCGGGTTTGTTCCATTGATAGGCCGTTCCACCATTGACAATATGGTCGTAATATTGCTTGCCCTTGGCAAGCTGGAGGGTTTGACGCTTCTTGACTTCAGCCAAATCCTTGTTGAGAACTTCTAATTCTTCGCTCTTATCCTTGTCCGACTGCTCCAATTCGTGAATCTTCTCTTCGTAATGGTTAATAAGCAGCTGGTTCTGCATGATCTGACTACTCTTTTTGTTCAGACGGAGGCGGTGCTGTATGCTGCGGGCGAGGAAGATGAGGGCAAGGAGGACGGCGAGGAGGAAGGCGTAGAAGAATGTCTGACGGAAACGCAGGTCCCTGATCTTGTTGTCGAACGAACTCTGCACATTGCGCACATCGTGCTCCTCACGGAGCCGAGCCTCGTTCTCCTTGGCTTTTATCAGCATTTTGGAGGTGAGATAAGCGCGGTCGTGACGGTTCTGCAGCTCAAAGAGTTTCATGGCGGTCTGCAGCACATAGATGCGCTCTTCTGGGGTTTTTGCCAAATAGTAGGCGTTTGTACACAGACTGTCGGCGGCTGCTTGGTTGCCCTCACGGTAACGAATCTGCGCCAGGGTGATGTACCCTACGCTGTTGGGACGGATGGCATTACTCTTCATGGCATACGACTGGGCGGTGGGGAGATCGTCTTTCATGGTGAGGGCGGCGATGTAGTTGTAGAAATCCACGCGCTGGGAGTCGGGTACCTCAGAGATATACGAAATGCACTTGTCGAGGTAATGACTGGCGCTGTCACGTTGGCCCAAGCCAGCATGAATCTGTGAGATGAACACCAGGGCATAGGCAATCCAGTTGTTGTTACCCGCCATGGAAGACAGGACGAGGTTCTGGCGGCCATACTCCATGGCCAGCTGGTACTGGTGCTCGGACATGTTCCAATCGGTAAGGCACTCGATGATTTTGTGGCGCACGGTGAGGTCGGAAATGCCATGGGCTTCGTTCTCCGCCTTCTTCATCTCCTCGAAGGCCTTTGCCACATGACCGTCTTCATAATCGGTCACAGCCTGGTAATACAGACTCTCAGCCAATCGCTCCTTGTCGCCTGTTCTTGTGAACTCGTCGATGCAGTAGCGGATAATCGTATCGGAGGCGATGGGGCGGTACTGCAGGTGGTTCAGCTTGACCGTAGCCAGAAGGTACAGTGGCTTGTCCTTTTCCGACAGGTCGGAGAGGGTAATGCTGTTCAGACACATCTGTGCCGAGTCGAGCTTGTTGTCGTTCAAAAGACGGTTGATCTCCGTGAGTTGTTCGCGGTCGGTCCTACAGCCCACGAGGAGGAATAGTGTTGCCGCTGCAAACATTGTCATAAACAATCTTTTCTTTTTCATCTTACATATATATTTAATGGTATAAATTAGTAAATAGTTGTGACGGGCACGAGGCCCATCGAAAAAAGTCGAAAAAAACAGCGTCGACCTCACGGCCCACGCTGGATACAACATAACTAACAAAATAACCTAATAAAAACTTCTAAATATAATTTAAAAACCAAAACATAACATATATAACTAACTGCTAAACAATCTTCAATATTGAACCCTTTTCTTAGAATTCCGCTGCAAAGATAGCAACATTTTCCAAACTATTCTTCATTTCTTGTTACAGCAACTTTATTTTTAGTGTAAACAGTCGATTTTCTACAAATGAAACCCCTCTATGCTACATCTGCACAACTTTTTCACTTGTTTAGCCCCATTTTTCCCTGTTTCCACGTATATTTTCTTCTACGCATTCTTTGGATTAGCAGGTCAAAAATGGACTTTTATAAGTTAGATGTTTGCAATCGGTATTCGTTTAATTGCGGCATGCATGTATACATGACAAAAAAGGGCGGACCTCACGGCTCGCCCTTTCTGTAACATAATTAACTCAAGTTTGTTGGGATATTAAGGTTTACAATTCATATTTCTTACATCTTAGTCCCAGTCCCAGAGATCACCCCAGGCTTTACCGCGGCTGGGCAGATCCAATCCATCATCATCCTCTATAGGTGTTGTAGTATAACCACCAGTATCACCGCCTGTTTGGCCTTCATTGATCCAATCATCAGGAGCATATTCACCTTCACCACCCCAATTGGCTCCACCAGTAACGACTGTTGTCTGACTGGCACAAACCATATCTGATAGTTCCGAACCAAAGATCTCAGTAATCGGATTTACATATTTCTTTTTCATACTATGTCCTCCTTTTGATTACTTTACTAAGTACTTCTTACCATTCACGATATAGATTCCCTTGGGGAGTCCTTCAATAGAACTAGAGTCTGAACGTACCATCTCACCCTTGATGTTATACACCACATTCATGTGAACGATTGGGGTTGCTGGATCTTTTTCAAGAGCCTCTTCAATAATAGTAGTGATTGCATGTTCATTGATAATGTGTGAATCATCGAAATCCCATGCACCTAATTCAATGTTAGCACCCTTAGCTAAACCTCCTGTGGGGGAGTTTACTTTATTCAAATACAAGCTTTCTACGTTGGCAAGTGCGGTGCCATCAGGACGGATAATAGCAGAATACTGTGACCATTTTCCTTCGCCACCCTTGGTCTTCTTGTAATACTTTGGATATTTTTGACCTTCTATAACACCTAAGAAATAGGAAGGAAGAGGCATGTCTTGTGCTCCATGATCACTTGTTTCTTCTCCAGAAGTTTCGTCCACAGTTTTAACCTCATCATTGATATTGCCAATGAAATAGTATTGTCCGCCAGAAGCACCTGTATCTGGATTTGTCCAAACCTCGGGACCACTATACTCGTAAGTTATATTCCCATCTTCATCTTTCTTTGTCCTTGTTCTTGAAGAAACAGTCTTCGACACCTTATTTGCTTCAGCAAGAGCCTCATAAGATGCATACTGTTTCCCCTCACCCACAGCAATTTTCTTCACACCGTTGATGTAAACGGTTGCGGGGTTACCTGGAGCTGCACCGATAGACGGGTGAATCATATACGGATGGCCTGCTACTACCATGACGTTCTGAATGTTCAGATACCTTCCATAAGCCTCCTTAATATCTGGATCTGTAGTATTCTTGTCAGGAAGTGGATCTGGAGCTTGTATTACGTCTCCTGTTTTTTTATTGGTGTAAACATAAAGTTTATGCCCTGCTGCATCAAGTCTTTCGCCATCTCTCTCACGGGAATACTCCACATCGTTGTCATCCATATAATAGGTGTCAGCAACTTCGTCGAAGTGGAACACAAGATTATATTTCTTAACAGTCTCGGTAGAGGAAGTCTCATCTTCTAGTAATTCAGCACCGACGAACTCCACAATCTCCATCTTCTGATTGAAAGCACTAAAGAGTTGGTTGTCAATCATTCTCCATGGGAAAGCCATGGTGTACCAGGTATCGTCATATTCTTTTTCGAAAGGAGTCTCACCGATAGATTCAATAGAAGATGACAACGGGAACTGGCGCCAGCCCCACTGAGAAGCCACATTCTCGGTGCCACCAGATTGTGAACCTGTGGCTCCAGCTACCATACGTACCCAATAATCATGTTGGTTAGGATAATAGCGGCCATCTTTGTCTGGTCCCATTGGGTCATCCTGATGACCCATAGTTACGTATGGGTTAACGGCATATGCTTGCGGTAAGTACTCGTATAATATAGGATTTCCTTCTTTGTCAACACCGAAATCATATGCCTGAGAATTGGTATCGAGTGTCAGATTATTTAGCTCATGTTCAACATATGTCTTTCTGTCTCCTTCTAGCAAATTCAGATACTGTTCTTTAGTTTTCCAATTCACTACATCATCCAGTTCTCCGTTTTTATAGAATTTACTAACATCAATTGCCTCGTAGAAAGGTTTCATGCTTTCAGGATAGTGGAGAGCAGTAAGACAGTTACCTGTACCAAGACCCTCTGCGCCAGATTGTTCCTCCTGATACCATGTCATTACCTCATCGTATTCAGCATTTCTCATATCTCCTCTATGGTACTGAGGTACAGTGTTGTTACCTGTGGTTCGCTGGTAGGAGAATGTACTTGGTCCTCCGTTGCCATTGTCATCAGGTGCCATGGCATAAATCTTAGGAACCGAGGCAGGAGTGCTAGCCATTACATATATGTCTGTTAATCCTGCGCCCTCGAAAGCATACAGTTTAATAAGCTCCACGCCCTCAGGAATTGTAATCTGGTGAATACTGAAGCAGAAACGGAATGCGTACGAGCCAATTTCCTTACATGTGGAGGGAATACGAATAGATTCCAAAAGGCCACACTGATTGAACATATAGTCACCAATGTTCTGAACACCCTCAGAAAGCGTAACGTGCTGTAATGCAGGACACTGACTAAACACATAGTTCCCAAACGTGCACTTGTCATCAAGACCCTCCATTTCAACATCGTATAGTTCTGGACATGTTGCAAATGCGTTATCACCCACCCCTGTAACAGAACTTGGTAAAAGCAAACTCTTAATTGCAGTGTGATGGAATGCATAGTCACCGATAGTTAATGTTGTAGACTTTGTCGGGAACACAACATTTGAGAGATTACAACAGCCTTCGCCGATACCAGACGAGTAACAGCAATAGTTGGGGATTTTATCCAAGGTCTTCGGGAACACTACACTCTTCAATTTCGTTGTGCAAGAGCTCAAAGCCCTGAGGTGCTTATAGTCGTCAATAACAGCATCGCCAATATCTACCGACTTTATTGGGGCACTTGAACTGTTAAATGCGAAAGCAGGAATAGCGCCGTTAGATTCATATTTATCGGTATCGCCTTTTGCATATTGTGGGTCATCAGAAGAGTTACCAGAATAACCACCTTGTGAAATATCACCATTATTAATATTACCAGAAATCACCACATCAGTCACTGATAGAACATCATTACTATCAAGGCTTGTAGCTTTATATAGTGTTCCTGCCTTGTTAACGTATGCTATGGCCTCACAATCTCCGCCTTCCTTGGGCTGAGTAATTGTCCGTGTTTCAGGAGTGATGGTTACAGTCTCATTGCATGGAAGAGTTATCTTCATGTCATCATCAGGAGTTGTTGATTCATCAGTAAAGACGGTTTCCCCTGCTAAATTAGTGTACTGATATTTGAACCTACCATTTCCTTCCATGGGATAGGTTTTATAGTCAGGACTAAAATCTACAATTATAAATGTATTTCCCTGTGCTGTTTGAATATTAGACTCATCAGCAATTGGCACATTATCGCCCGTGAAAGGATTGACATAATAATACGAGCCTGCAGAACCTTGTACTTTAACACCAAACTTGCTTACCTTTACGTCTTTGCGTTGCCAGCCACCCATATCGGTCATAACGATTTCACCTTCGTTGGTTGTGAAAGCCATGTAATTTAGGTCGGTATTCTTATATGTAAGTACAGGATAACCCTCAGCATTCGACAAGTCTCTTTCAATGCTGGTAACATTATAAGTATATGTGCCGTCTCCATTATCAGTGAGAGCAGAAAGATCACCAGTATAATTATATTCCACACCACCTATGGTATAGGGATAAAATGTCTTTTGTACGGTTTCCATCTCTGCATTAAGACTGAGACAAGAACCGAAGTTACTATTGCATGCTGTCAAGGCTGCTCCAGCGGCATTAACATCAGCCTTTGACAAACCATTGGGCAGAGTAACAGCCTCAATTGCAGGACCAGCCTTAATGCTGGCAATGTTGGCACCAGTGGCAAGCGTACTACCATCAATGTCTAAGTACTTAGCAGCACTTAGTTTTTCGAAAGCCGCAAGGTCTGCATCGCCAAGTACGTTAGGCGAAGAACTGCTACCGACTTTAATATACTCGGCACTCTTCAACTGTTCTGGAGAAACACCACTTACAGATGCAGATCCATTCAGAAATTGAGCAATCTCACCTTCCTGTGCACCAGAGATACAATAGCCCTGATACGTTGTGTTACCAACTTTAACACTGGCTGAGGAAATAGTGATAGCTGCCTTGGCACCTGATACGGCCAAGACCAATGTCATCAATAATAGTAAAATTCTTTTCATATTGGAGTTAATTATTTGTTTTTGTTTTTATTCTGTTAAATATATGCTTATTTGTGTTCGATAGATTAGGATACGTGGCGGATGCCGCCTCCGTAGAGTGGGGGAGAAGGGTCTATACATGACCGGAACCGTGGGTGTATAGTACGGGTGGCCAAGTTATCATACAGTCGTAGTAAATTCGTCATCTTTTTTCTAAATTAATTATGTTGTAGTTTTCAGTTTGTGATTGCTCCCTATATCTTGTCGAGCTTTCAATACTATTATTTATCGCGGCAAATATACAACATATTCCTTAAATATGCATGCAAGAGGGTGTGTTGTTTAAGATTATTTAACAGACAAAAGAACTAAGGATTAGACATAATAACAAAAGGACATATAATTGTTTTAGACAAAAAGAACAAAAGAACAAAATGGATTGATGATGACAGTTCGTTGAACTGCTTTATTCAACATCGGAAGAAACGGAAGAATGAACGGAAACACGGAAATTACCTGGGTCCTTTTGTACCTTGATCTAATTCGTCTAATTTGTCTAATTAGTAGAGAAAAAAGTGGGGACGTCATCACGACGTCCCCACTTCCATGAAAAACTATTTACTTCTAAATACTAACACTATAAATGAAAACTATCCATTTACTTTCTTTTCGTTTCTTTTTTACTGACCACGGATCTTTCGGATCTCACGGATTTTTATGTCCCGCAGAACCAACGGTCGGCGCTTTAGGGGAAGCCAAATTGCAGAGATAGCAGAAACTACTATTTGTCTTATTTTATCCGTTGCATCTGTGCAATCCGTGTTCGTTATTAGCTTGAACGCGCATCAGCGCTCTTGAACGCGACATTAGCCGCTTTTGAACGGGCTTTGGCCTTGAACGCTGCTTGCAGCCTTCAGGCCTTCGGCCTTAGTTCTCTCCCCAGAGGTCGTATGGGTTGGAGTTGTTGTCTGTGTCTCCCCAGATGTCTCCGAAGTTCTCGTCGAATTCGAAATCGAGGTTGTTCTCCTTTCCCAGAGCTTCATCTGATGTGAGCTTGCTATCGTTCACGATACCGATATCATCAAGTATCGATCCGAAGAGTTTCACATTCACTTTTTCAGTAACGGGACTCAAATATATCTTTTTCATTGTTCTGTTCCTTTCCTTATATTTATACCGTTACTTATTTCACTAACACTTTCCTACCGTTCACGATGTAGAGGCCCTTAGCAGTTGGAACACCGTTAAGCTTCTGGCCATCGAGTGAGTACCACTCGGCCTTGCCGTCCGATGCATTCCGCTCGTTAACCTCGCTGATGCCGGTGGCGATACCGTTGTTGATTTCCCCGAACAGCTCATCCTCGAATACGATGCTCAGCTTGGCGTTTCCACCTCCACCGCCGCTTAACGGAACCATCTTACTTGTCGGAACCTGGATGTAGGAGCTGCACTTCTTTATGGCTGCACCAGTGGATGATGTAGGACGTATGAAGAACACGTCATATCCGTTGCCCAGGTCAGTGCTGCTGCCGTCATACATTTTCTTTGCAGAGAGTATGAGGTTCGTCGTGGTGGTATTTGCAATCTGTGCCAACCTGTTTTCCGATGTCAATGCATTGAGCGTGTAGGAGTCCTTCGTAGGCTCGAACGCCTTCAGCTGGTTATCCTCGATGTCAACCATACGATCAGCGTTCTCCTTGTCGTGCATATCGGGTACGAACACGTGGAATCCGCCGTCGAGAATGCTTACCGTACGGTTAGTCGTTCCGTCCGCGTTCTTGGTACCGCCGTCGTGATACAGGATACATCCGGCCATGTCGCCATCTTGAGCAGCAGGCAGGATTTTGGCAGATTCTTCTGTGGCTCCGAACTGGCTCAGCACGACCTTAGAGTAGTCGTTGGAGACAGCAGCTGTATAAGCCTTGATGTCCTTACCCGTCAGGTATGACGTGAGCTCGTGGTCAATATCACGTGCACGGCTCTCAGTGGCATAGCCAGTCTGTCCGATGGCCTTCGGGTCAGTAGATACCGCGAGTTTCTCCAGTGTGTAGCCGACAAAGGATAGGGTGAGGTTCTTCTTTGTTTCTCCACTGTTCTTGATGGCGGCAATCCACTCATCGGGATCATTGGTGTTCTTTTTATCCACAGGGATGAGAGTAAGTTCTGAAGCTTCCGAACCTGCGAATTTGTACTTTTGTACAAGGTAATTTTGTGCTTTCTTTATACGCATGTAAACTGCAGCACCTGCCGGCACGTTGGGAACGACCATGTTATACTGCCATATAGGGTTACCTCCCACAGACATACCGTCACTATAGACTCGCATAGAACTATTGAGGGTAATCTGGTCAGGTGTGTGGAACCACAGGCCCTGTGTCTCAGGAACCACTGCTCCGTTAGCCCAGAGCTGGTTGCCGTCGATATCCTGAGCAGATTCAAAGATGTTGTCCTGCGGATAGTTTTCCGGGTGTTCCTGAGTACTAAGGCGTAAAGCATAGTCTTGGGCATTACCCGCAGCTTTTCCCCAGAGAGAGAGGTCTGTAGAGCTCTTTTCATACGATGTATTCCAAAGAGGCTCACTCTCATACCATTCAGGCCTGGTTACGCTGAATTGGTCTTCATAAAGGAAGTTGCTGCTTCCAAAGCCAATCATATCCTTGAAGTCCCATGTGTATGGATACTTCATAGTCTCCTGGTAGGCGACGGTCACGTTATGCTCGGCATAGTCTGCCACGTACTTCATGTTCTTCTCCATGTCCTTGCCACGCATACGGAATGTACCGATCTGGCCATAGTCATGTGTATATTTGAATGTGTTGTATGTGGGTTTAGTGGGATCGGTCTCAGTACTGGTGGTGAATCCATTGAGGTTTATGCCGACTCCTGTCTTAATAGGTCTGGCGTCATACACAGGGATACCGTTATTCACTCCATCGGTTCCGTCAGCGAGTTTCTGGTCCTTGCCGAAGTAGTTCAGTGTCCAGTTGTAGGTGGGGCCGATTTCTTTACCTGTGTTGTCATTGGGGTCATTATCCCTGCTCCACAGGAGGAACTTGTCGTTTTCAGTTGCACCCTTGATCTCATTGGTGTTGATTCGGTCGCCGTGGTAGATCTGGATCTTGTAGATCTTACACATAGTGCCGCCCACCAGCTTAAAACGCATGTCACCGTGCTCTTTAGCAAAGAAGTGGTAGCAGCCACGGTAGTAAGGATCGCCCGTAGCACCATCCCAATGGGAACCGCCAGCGATATAATTATCAGTAGCAGAGATTTCCTTATACTCGGCATCGAGTGCATTAGTGATGTTGAACACCATCTCTGTTGTCTCACTTTCAGGACCTGTACCACTACCCATCCAGATAATCACGCGGTCATCTTTGTCTAACCAAGGAATGATGAACTCACTGGGGTGCTCGCTGTCGCCAGGCCACAGACCAATGTAGCGGTCGGGGTCGGTTGTGGAAGCATGGATGTCGTTTCCTTTGAACTCATTGAAGATGCTATTCTTGGTTGCTCCGGCCATGATAACCATACCCTCGCTGTCCCACATCATATCAGCGTTGTCTCCAACCATGTCGTAGTGGTTCAGGAACTGCGGGTCGTAAGAATCCTCCAGCACCTTCATACGGTAGTTGAAGGTCCAGTCGGTATTATCTATTCCGTGATTGTCCTGCCAGTTCATTTCATCATAGAGAAGTGATGACGTGTTCACGGTGGTGTTTCCTCCAAAATAGTCCGTGTAATAAGTGCCCAAAGGTGTTACGTCGGCATAGTTGCTATAAGTATTCCACTTCAGTCCGTTCAGCGGGTTAGAAGAGAAGTCCCATGTATGTCCTCGTTGTGCCTCAGGTGTAGAAGATGTTGAGTGGTAAGAGGCATCGTAGGCCACGGTAAGCGCAAACACGGGGTCGGCACGGTTGTAATTGTTGAGGTCGTCGGTAATCTCAATCAGTACCACACCGGCATGATCCACGTCGCCTGTTGCATACTGGATATTCCTTATCTTTAGCGTTGTACCATCGAGATAGGGCTCACAAGAAGTGATACCACCCGACATCTTCTTCACTTTCACATATTTGTAGCCCTTTACATAAGCCAGGTTGTCATCTGCTGTAGAAGCATTCTCTATCCACTTGGCCAACGGATATACCATCTTACTGGCGGCAAAGGTGACATCGAGAAGCTTAGGGACACCTGCGAGATATCGGCTTTTTTTCGTATCAGCCCATTCGTCCCAGTTGTTAGCTGATGCTCCACTTTGCCAAGCGCCAAACAGATAGTAGGTGTGACCAGCTTCTACATTGATATTACTCCAGTTTCCACCTTCAACCAGCTGATTACCATTATACGATATATTATTCTTAACTGTTTTATTTCCATTGGCATCAACGTCTATCAGGTAGTACGGACATGATGCATTGGTTGCATACTCATTGGAAGTATTAGAAGCGTCGCGGATAAGACCATCCGCTCCAGGCCATAAGTAGTTGATGCTTGATGTATAGAATCTCAGCGACATCGTTCCACTCACTTCCGGAACAAATGTGTAGTAAGTTCCATTTGTAGGCAGGTTGGTGGTGAGGTCTCCACTGAAAAGACCCGTACTGTTGTCGTTTCTTGCAATCTTGTAGTGATTCTCGTCATACACCGTTACCACTGGTGTGTAGGCAGAAGCCACAACAGTGGCATGCTGATCCTCGTCCTCGTTACCCACATGCACCTGTAGTCCACCGGGAATGACATGCGACTTGGCCTCTAACTGTCCGGTAACATTGAAATAAGAAGTGTAGCCGGCATCAAGAGAACCATTGTATCTGTGAACCATCGATGCCTGATGGTCGCTATAGATCTCTATCTTTTTGAGGAGTACATCTCCTGCAAGGGCAAAGTCCAAGTGTCCGTCTTCTGTCACTGTAATGGGATAACTCACCATATCTTTATACTGTGTTTCTTTACCAGTGAGATTCAATCCAGCTGATATAAACGGCTCGTCTTCATCTTGAACACCGTTGTTGTTGATGTCCTTGAAACCTGCACAGCCATGATATTCAATTGTACCATCAACATTACCAGCATCTTGTCTACTTCCAATCTTGGCAAAGCCAACATTTTGATTGTCTGGGTTGTTCTCATCATAGTGTGCGTTTTTATAGGTGACAACCACGCGGTCGCCAGCTTTCAAATCACATACACTGAAGTTATGCCAAGCCCATCGGTTCAGCAAGCCGGCACTTTCATTTCCCCAACTGGGGTTGTAATCGTGTTGATAGACCCAAGGTACGATAGTACTACCATTGTTGTCCACTTGACTGATAGCGATTCGTTTGTTCAGCGGAGTACCATCGCTTAGGTTCCACATGATAATGGCATCATAGTCGTTGAAATCGAGCGGGAATCCTGCCGAACGACTCTCGTAGCTAACATTTTTGTTTACCCAATAAAGGTCGTACGACTCAATGCCGGGGTCGTAGCTATAAACAGCTGCGTTTTCATCGGTTGATTGTTCTGCCTTTTCAACCCTGATATAATCAATACCAACATAGTTGCCTCTCACGGAAATCTCCACAGTACCAGGTAAGTTCATGGTAAAATGCTGTCCATAAGATAATCCTCCGTTTGTATCGGTAGTATGCGATACATTGTAGCATTCATTATCCTTGGAAACATATACATATACCTTGTCACCTGCATTCAGGTTGTGGATAAACACAGACTGGTCGCCAACACCATCTTTCCTCTGCAAGTAGGAGACATTGTCATGGTCACTGTCATGACCAATCTGCCATGCTCCTGTGTTTGCTACAGAGATCGTAATTGTAGGCGCATCGTCAGAAAATTTACGTACTGTTGTGCCACCTTGGGAGATACCGGTGATGTAGTTGCCGTCCCAATCGAGGGAAGAAGCAGGATTGCCCCAAGAAGTATTAAACCCTCTGAAATCAATGGTTTCAGTTGTTTGTGCCAGCAGGTTCATACTCCCCACTACACAAGCTAATGCGATTAACGTAAATAATCTTTTCATTACTGAGTTGTTATTAGTTGTTTTTGTTTATTTTTATTATTTCAAACTGAGTTAATGATGTTGCCCTTTTGGGGGGTAATGATCATGTTCCACTATAAACTTGCCTGTTCATAGGCATACATTTCGGCGGCAAATATAAATATTTTCTTGATAAACTCCAAAGAATTGACGAAATAATTTATAATATTTTAATAAACATGTGGTGAAAAGCCACTTCTGTAAAGGGTCAAAGGGAACTGAACATTGGTTACGTGGATTAGACGGATAATCAGGTCACACAGAAAAACGAGGAAATCACAGAGTCCTTTTGTTTGCCTGTTGTTAGAACAGGTTAATACGTGGTTGTAAAAGAAAATGGAACAAATTAGACAAAAGAACCAAGGGACCAAAGATAATTAAGACCAAGGAACCAAAGAACTAAGGATTATTTAGACAAAAGGACAAGATGGATTGATGATGACAGTTCGTTGAAGTGCTTTGTTTCAACATCGGAAGAAACGGAAAAAGAATCAGAATAACGGAAATTAATCTCACACATAAATACTTGACCACGGATGACTCGGATTGTACGGATAGTCCTTGGATTCCATAGAGTCCTTAGACAAGAGATATAGTTATCCGTGGGATCCGGTAAATCTGTGGTCGGAATAAACTTTTAATCGCCTGCAGCGAGACATTGAACAGAATTTGATTCAAATTGAACAAAATGTAGTTTTGCAGCGGAAGAAACGGAATAATATCGGAAACACGGAAAAGGCTATGTATTCCGTATTAAATAATATTTCTGGGATAATTATGATAATTTCTTTCTGAACTAAAGCAACCACGGATTTACCAGATTAAAGATTAAACATTAAATCCTTTGGCCCTTTGGCCTAATTGACTTTCAGCGATTATCGTCACGACTCGGCCAAATTGATACAAGTATCTTTGGCGCTCACTGCTCCGACAATTTGTCTAATTTGTCTAATTCGTTGAGAAAAAAGCGGGGAGCGTCATCACGACGTCCCCCGCTTCCATGAAAAACTATTTACTTCTAAATACTAACACTATAAATGAAAACTATCCATTTACTTTCTTTTCGTTTCTTTTTTACTGACCACGGATCTTTCGGATCTCACGGATTTTTATGTCCCGCAG
>JAEEWT010000029.1 GCA_016287755.1 Prevotella sp. | reverse complement strand
TATGGCGTTTGTCAAGGGTTACGCAGGTGTTTAGCGCCACACGATAGACCCATGTTTTGGCTGAGCTGCGCCCTTCGAAACTGTCGATGCCCTGCCAGAGGCGTATCAGCACCTCTTGGGCGAGGTCGTCCGCTTCTTGCCGGTCGTTAGCGAAGAGGTAGCACACCGAGTAGATGGTCTGCCGCTGCTCCTGCATTAACCGCTCGAAGTCGCGTTCTTTCTGTTCTTTGTCTTTTTTCTGCTTCATCTTTCAGACATTGTTTTCCTTTTGACTACGAAGGTGGCGAAAAACTACACCCTAAACCTCAAAATTTTGGGAATACAAGACATTTTATGATTGTATATATGTTATATCTCTATGCATCAATCAGTTTTGAGTCTGTCATAAACTCATAAATGCCCATCAGGACAATGCCATTGTCATCGCGACGCAGTTTCATGCGTTCGCCCACAATCACAATCTTTTTGAACGAGTCGCCAATCTGTTGCAGCGAGCGTTTCTCCTGTTGCATCTTATCGTCATCGGGCAGTCGGTAGGCCGATTGCAGGTAGTAGCGGCGTGAACCAAGGTTGCAGACGAAATCCACCTCCAAGGTCACCCGCTGCCATTTGCCCTCTTCGGTCTTGACACGGATATTGACATTGCCCACGTCCACAAGAAATCCACGATAACGCATCTCGTTGTAAATCACATTCTCCATCAGGTGATTTTCTTCAGTTTGGCGGAATGAAAGAATGGCATTTCGCAACCCTAAATCCTTAAAGTAGTATTTGGGCGTGGTACCGATGTATTTCCGTCCCTTGATGTCGTAACGGTCGGCCTTTTCAATCATATAGGCGTTTTCGAGATAACTGATGTAGGTCTCGACGGTTTTGTTGGTGATGTTGTTCAGCCGTTTCACGCTTTTAAAGGTGTTAGCCAGATTGGCGGGGTTGACAGGACTGCCCACACTTGATGCCAATATGCGAACCAGTTCTTCGAATTCAGCCTTGTTTTCAATCTCGTACCGTTCGTAGATGTCGCTCAGATAAACCGTGCGGTAAAGGTTTCTGAGATAAGCTGCCTTTTTGTCGTCGCCTTTGATGGAGAGGATTTTTGGTAGCCCGCCGTAGGTATAGTATTCCTGCCATCCACCAATAAAATCCCCTTCGTAGGCTGTCATAAACTCTTTGAAAGTCAGCGGCCACACATGTATTTCGTCACCGCGTCCTCTGAACTCGGTGGCGATGTCGTTTGAAAGGAAATGCGAATTGGATCCGGTAACATAAACGTCAGCGTTTTCCATTCCAACAAGAGAGCCCAACATATCTTCGAACTCACCCACTCGCTGTACCTCGTCAATAATGATGTAATATTGCCCGTCTTCTTTCATCTGTTCGTCCAGCCAACTCAATAGGTAGTCAGGGTCACGGAATGCTTTTTTCCGCCTGTCTTCCAAATCGATGATGAGGATATGGCTCTTTGCGATTCCTGTTTCCAACAAGTACTCTTTGAACAGTGTTTTCAGCAAATATGACTTTCCTACGCGACGCAATCCGGTCACAATCTTGATTAGCCCATTGTCTTTTGAGTCAATGAGCTGTTGCATATACGTTGGTCTTTTTATCTTCATCTTATACAGACACTTATATTTGTTTTAAGTCATTTTGATTCCCAATTTGTGGCAATATTTCCACTTTTTGGGAAAGCAAAAATACAAAATATTTTGAATCTCCGCTATTTACAGCATTCCATTTTTTTCAGCTCCGCCAAACGACGTTGGGCCGTGCGGAGGGAGAAATGCAGGTCGTCTGCCACTTGCTGCGCATTGGCACTGGGATTCTTTTCCAGATAATCCCGTAGCCGTCTCAAATCTTCGGAAAGGCCTGCATTGTGGCTTTCCACATCCGTTTCGTTGAAATCTTCGTGAGAATAGAGTTCTGGATTCCAGGCTTTTAGATGCTTCATGACCTCTTCCGTTTTTGTGGAATAATAGTGGATGATTTTGTCCTGCCCGTTCACGTTTATGCACAGCGCAGTGTCATTGTAGCGCACGATGCTGTCTCGCATGACAAGGGTCTGGCGGTTGACCCGGATCCAAAGCTCAGAAGGAATCAGCTCCTCCAATTCTGAAAGGGTACCGTTTCGATGTGTTGTTTCCCCGTTTTTCAAGATGAGAACAACTCCGTCTGTATCGCAGGAAAAACAGGCAATATCCTTAAAATCAATCAGCTGCTGCTTCCTTTCTGGCGAAATGACCACCAATTTGTCATCGGTATATGCAAATGTTCGCTCCACGTTGTCGATAACAAAGTAATGGTTCCGATTGATGAGTGCAAACGCATAGATGAACGCCGGAAAGAGGAGGATGGTGGCGATGATGGCCCCGAAAGGTAGAAACAGGTTCACATGCAAGAACATCAATATAATGAGAATGAGATCGTACAGCACGTATAGGCAAAACGGGAAGTTGTCGATGGTGTCGAACAGGATGGTGTCCCCATCTCTGACCGAACAATGGCGGGTGCTTTTGAAAAAGTTGTCCTTGAGGGTCAGATTGAACTCCTCCTTTCCCACATCGAGAGTAAGTAGATGGAAACGATGCACCTTCCCGACCAGTTCTCCGTCGATGAACACCAGATACGGGGTGATTTTGAAATAGCCGAACGGCTTTTGCTTGATGGTGATTTGCATAGTGGTTGGTTTGACGCGGCAAAGATACGCATTCCCGCAACACGGGCCTCCGCCAAACTCGCGGGAGGCGAATTTTGGCGGAGGTGTGGTTTTTAATTGCGTTTTTACTCTTTCAGCAACTCGTCGATTTCTTCGACGAAATCGTCGGATTCTTTCTTTACCCGCTTCTCGAACCGCGACCCGCCGATAACAAAGGAGGCAAGAATTCCGATAAGCACGGCTACAAAAGTGTCTCGGTCGTCATATAAACAGAGGTAGATAAGCATTACCACCCCCAAAAGTACACCGAGCAAAGCCACAATTTTCATAATGATTAGCCTGCGCTTTGAGTAAGAGCTCTCCTTGCGCATGCATTCCCGCATGGAGAGAAGCCCCTCGCGACTCTGCACATCGGCCTTTCGGAGACCGTTTGAGCCGATAAGGGCCTCCACCACAACGTAACCAATAATCAGGTCAGCGGGAATCAGAATCCACCAAGGCAATAGTTGAAAAATGGTAGAGGCGGCAAATATGATCACAAGAAATATAGTGGAAAACAAGGTCTGCATATAGAGGTGCCTGCTGTGCCGTTTCACTGCACGCCGCCATACCTCCTTGTTGAAGGCGCTGTGCTGCTCCACATTCTGCTGCAGGTCTTGCAATTCCTGCTGCAATTCGCTTTTGATGTCTTCGTACTGTTCCATATCTGTTTTGAGGTTTAGTCGGTGAATGATTTGAGTTTCTCGCGTATGCGCACCAGACGCACGCTGACATTATCGACGGTGATGCCGAGGATGGCGGCGATCTCGTCGTAGGGCAGGTCTTCGAGCCAAAGCAGAATCAGTGCGCGGTCGAAAGGGTGAAGTTTCGCGATACGCTTGTGCAGGCGGCTGGCGGCAGGACAGGCCTCCTCGGCGGCGAAAAGGTCGATGTCCATTTCCAACGGCACGCAGTCGGGACGGCGGCGGTTGCGTTTGTCGAAGGTCACGCAGGTGTTCAGGGCCACGCGATAGACCCACGTTTTGGCCGAGCTGCGCCCTTCGAAACTGTCGATGCCCTGCCAGAGGCGTATCAGCACCTCTTGGGCGAGGTCGTCCGCTTCTTGCCGGTCGTTAGCGAAGAGGTAGCACACCGAGTAGATGGTCTGCCGCTGCTCCTGCATTAACCGCTCGAAGTCGCGTTCTTTCTGTTCTTTGTCTTTTTTCTGCTTCATCTGTCAGACATTGTTTTCCTTTTGACTACGAAGGTGGCGATACACCTCAAACTCAAAAAATGGCAATACCAAACTTCTGGGATTTCTCATTCAGGCTGGATTTATAAAGCCAAAGCCTATTGCTGCATCGTCGTCGGCTGCATATCGACACGAGTGTAGATTTCGGGGTGGAAGTACTTTTTCATGAATTCGACCATCTCTTTCTTGGTAACCGAATTGACGATGTTGTCGTATTCGGAAGGCGCGATAATCGGCTCATCTTGGATAACCTTGCCGCTGATATAGCCTAACCAGAAGCTGTTGGATTGGATGTTCTTGGCATGGGTGCTGGTCATCTGCTTCTTGATGAGGGCCATGGTCTTATTGTCCGGACCCTTGGCCTTGAAGTCGTTCAAAATCTTGAGGCTGGCAGTAGCCAATTTGTCGGTCTTCACCGGGTCGCAACCTAAGAGAATCATCAGGGTTATTTCAGGACGAGGCAGTTTGCCGGCGCTCATACTTACCGTCGGGGAATAAACATCGCCCATCTTTTCACGCACAATCTTGACGAACAGGATGTCTAATGCCTCACCGATCATATCGGTGATGATGGCGTTGCGGTAGCTCCAGTCGATGGGGTTGGTGATGAACATGCCCATCCAGCCCTGTTCCTCGGTACCGGCATAAACGGTTTGCGTAGAGGCCTTGTCGGGACGCGGTTTCAGTACGTTGAGGTTGTAGTTCTCTTTCTTACCGGATTCGGTCTTCAGGGAACCGAGATAGAGTTCCACAAATTGTTTCATCTCCGTCTCATCGTAGTTGCCCACGAAAAAGAAGGTAAAGTCAGCGGGATTGGCGAAACGCTCCTTGTAGATCTGCACGGCGCGATCGAAGTCAGTCTGTTTCAGATATTCCTCATCGTAAGAGAAGAACTGTTTCATATAGGGGTCGTTATTGTTAGCGGCTTCAATCAACTGGCCCAAGAACTGGTACATCGGTTGTGCTTGGAGCATCTTGATGCCCTCGCGGCTCTCGTCCATCATCAATTCGAAAGCGTTGGTGTCGATGCGCGGATTGGAGAAGAAAGCGTTAAGATATTGGAAGAAGAGCTCCAGGTCTTTCGGGGAAGAAGAACCGTTGAAACCTTCTGACAACAGTTTGATTTCAGGATAAAGGCTTACGTTTTTGCCCTTCATCTTCTTCGACAGGGAGTTGTAATCCAGACCGGCTATACCGCCATGGTTGATAATGTCGCAAGCGAAATCAGCGGAAGCCAGATCTTTCACGGGATAGAGCGTTTTGCCGCCCTTGCTGATGGCGGTAAACAGAATCTCATCGTTCTTATAGTCGGTTTTCTTCAGATAGACAGTGATGCCGTTAGAGAGCGTCCATTTCTCGGCACCTACGGTCTCGATTGTCTCCACATTTGTGATTTTGCCGGGCTTCAGTGTCTCCTTTTCGAGGATTTCCTGGTCCTTATAGGTATCCACATAAGGTTGTACATTAGTTAAAGACTTGTCTTTCAATATAGAAAGGATCTCGTCCTTGCCGGGAACGGTGACGCCTTCTTTGTCGGGGGCGGTGACAACGGCCACCATATTATCTTCCGTCACCCAATTCTTGGCCAACGCATTGATTTCCTCCAAGGTAATACCTTCCATCATCTTCTTGGCGTAGATGTTCTCGCGTTTTGCACCCGGGATGGGGTCTTGATGCAGGAAGTTGTTAATGTATTCGGAGGCGAAACTGGCAGATTCGGTCTTGTCAGCCTCCTTGGCCGCCTTGTCGTAGAGCTCCAGGAGTTCCTCTTTGGCACGATCGAGTTCGGTCTGTAGGAAACCGTATTTCAGCACGCGGTAGTCCTCTTGCAGGAGCGCGCGCAACGCATCGGGAATGCGGTTTTCCTTAGCTATGGCTTCCAAAGCGTAAGCATCGGTGTTACCGTAAAAGTTGCCATATCCGCCGTTGGCACCCATGAACGGGCACTTCGGGTCCAGCGCCATTTCCGTAAAGCGGGTGTCCAACATGGTGTTATAGAGGTCGATGCAAAGTTGTTCACGGAAATCACCGATGGTCTTCATCGGAGTGTGTTCGTGCTTGCGGATGACCATCACCATGTTGCCGGTGGCTTCCTTGTCAGTGCAGACGGCCACGAGCGGTTCCTTGTTGGGGGCGATTCCGTAGGTCACTTTCTTGCGGGGGTTTTGTTTGGCGGGGATGTTGCCGAACATAGCTTTGATTTTGCCTTCCACTTCCGCCACGTTGATATCACCTACCACAATCACCGCCTGTAGGTCTGGACGATACCAATCGTTGTAAAAGTCCTTGATAACTTGGTAATCAAAGGCTTGCAGAATGTCAAGCTTACCGATGGGCATACGGTCGGCGTAGCGGGAACCTTGCATCAGGATCGGCCAATACTCCTTGCGCATACGGTCCACGGCACCGAGACCGAGGCGGTGTTCCTCGATAATGACACCGCGTTCCTCGTCAATCTCCTTGTTGTCGAAGAGCAGACCGGCAGCCCAGCCACGGAGGATTTTGAGACCGAGGTCTATGTTGGAGGGATCGTCCGTCGGCATGGGGATCATATAGACCGTCTCGTCGAAGTAGGTATTGGCGTTGAGGTCGGCGCCAAACACCACGCCCTTGCTGCGGAGCTGGTCAACCATAGTGTTGCCCGGGAAACCCTCGATGCCGTTGAAGGCCATGTGCTCGGTGAAGTGCGCCAGACCCTGCTGGTTATCGTTCTCCTGGTTGGAGCCGACATTCACCGCGAGACGGAACTCCACACGATTCTTCGGGTAGGTGTTCTTGCGGATATAATTAGGTCAGACCGTTGTCCAGCTTGCCGATGGTCACGTTGGGGTCGGCTTTGATGGGATTATTCAGGTTCAGGTCACCCTTCTGCGCGAAAACGGCCAACGCACAGATCATCGCCATCATAAACAAAAATACTTTCTTCATAAACGTTTGTGTTAAAATAATTGCAACATTTCCTTAGACTTAAGACTTGGGACTTAAGAGGGTTGGGATTCGTTCAGTAGCTCGTCGATTTCCTCGCTAAGCTCGTCGTAACGTTTCGTCACCTCTTGGGTTCTTTTACGCCCGAAGGGGCCATTAAAGAAGCTGCCCCAAATAATCATGGAGAAGAAGGCAATGCGATCGTAAAAAAAGAGGAAAACTTCAAGTACTAGAAACAAAATGATTCCGATAATTCGGATGATGGTGCGTTTGCGCTTCGAGTAGGTCTTTAAACTTTCCCGCAGCGAGAGTAGACCTTCACAGCTCTGCTCGTTGGCCTTCCGGAGGCCGATTATGGCGAAAAGGCTGTCAACCGCTATCCAACCAAAGTAAAGATCGAACAAGAGGATGAGCCACCAAGGCCACTTGATGAGGGCGAAGGCGATGGTTGCGGCAATCATGATGACTACTGTCGCTCCTGCGAGAAAAGCGTTTAGCCAGTAGAGCTCATTGCTGGACTGTTTCACCGTCTCCCGCCATGCCTCATTGTTGAAGCTGCTGTGCTGCTCCACATTCTGCTGCAGGTCGTGCAGTTCCTGTTGCAATTCGCTTTTGATGTCTTTGTTCTGTTCCATATCTGTTTTGAGGTTTAGTCGGTGAATGATTTGAGTTTCTCGCGTATGCGCACCAGCCGTACGCTGACATTGCTCACCGAAATGCCGAGAATGGCGGCAATTTCGTCGTAGGGCAGGTCTTCGAGCCAAAGCAGAATCAGCGCGCGGTCGAAGGGATGCAGCCGAGCGATGCGCTTGTGCAGTCGGCTGGCGGCAGGACAGGCCTCCTCGTCGGCGAAGAGGTCGATGTCCATTTCCAAGGGCATACAGTCGGGATGGCGGCGGTTGCGCTTGTCGAAGGTCACGCAAGTGTTCAGGGCCACGCGATAGACCCACGTTTTGGCTGAGCTGCGCCCTTCGAAACCGTCGAGGCCCTGCCAGAGGCGTATCAGCACCTCTTGGGCGAGGTCGTCCGCTTCCTGGCGGTCGTTGGCGAAGAGGTAGCACACCGAGTAGATGGTCTGCCGCTGCTCCTGCACTAACCGCTCGAAGTCGCGTTCTTTCTGTTCTTTGTCTTTTTTCTGCTTCATCTGTCAGACGTTGTTTCCCTTTTGACTACGAAGGGGGAAGAAAAACTACACCCTAAACCTCAAATTTGTTATTATTTTGGTGAACATATTATCATTTCAATCCTGTCAGGTTTATACGATAGGTCAGATCTTCGTTGCTGTCGTGCTGGAAAAACATCAGCAAATAGATAGGCAAATAGACTAATCGGGCTTTTGTCTGAATGTTATCCTGACAGAAGACAAACGCCTTTGGAATGGCATATTCGTCATTATCCATAATGTTGCTCAGCGCGCGATGCCGTTCGAAATCCTTTCCCGATTTCACCTCAATGGGCAGTGCTTCACCCTGGTGTTCTACCACAAAGTCGAGCTCTCCTTGCTTTTTGCTGTTAAAATAGAACAAGTCATGGTCGATAGCGAAACCGTGGGCGTATAGTTCCTGGGCGACGAGGTTCTCAAAGGCCGCTCCATAGTTGACATTCATGTTGCTCAACAGACGGACTTGAATGTCACCTCCATACATGGCTGCCAATAGTCCCACGTCGTTGAGGAACAGCTTGAAGAGGTTGCGTTGCTTGTTCAGCAGCAAAGGCATCTGCGGCGCTTCCACATTATAAGCCGGAATGGCAACGCCCGCATCCTTCAGCCAAAGGAAACCGCTCTCATAGCGGGCAAAACGAGCTTTCTCTTTCAACTCCTTCAGGATGAAGCGTTTGTTCTTGGCATTCAATTCCGAGGGAATCAGATTATAGATTTCTTCAATTTGAAGCTTACGCCCCTTGTCATACTTCGTGATGTCACGTTTGTAGGTCCGGATGATGTCGCGCTGCTCGTTGAGGACATTCCTTAAATTATTGGTGTCCAAATATTTTTGTACGGCAGCGGGCATTCCGCCAACAATCATATAGAGCGTGACCACTTCCAGCATTTTTTGATGGACAAACTCATCAACTGGAATAAGCCCGTCATAACAGTCTTTAAGATGACCAATTACTTCATCGCTGATTCCCAAGGCCTCGGTAAATTCCTCCAAATCAAGTGGATACATCTCCAATTCTCCCATATATCCCACCGGAACACTACGTAAGTCTTTGAGTTCAACCCCTAAAAGGGAACCGCTCATGACATATTGGTAGCTTCCCTCTTCCACGAGAAACTTGATGGCTGTCACGATTTCATCGCATTCCTGAATCTCGTCAAAGAAAATAAGGGTTTTGCCAGGAACCAGTTTCCTGCGTGTGAAAGCCGAGATGCGCATCAGCAATTCCTTGGCACCCTGCGGACGACGGAACATCTCCACAGCATTAGGTTGCTCAATGAAATTGATTTCAACCATGTGTTCAAATAGCTCTTTGCCGATTGTCCGAATGGCAAAGGTTTTGCCAACCTGTCTTGCCCCAGTCACCAACAATGCGCGTTTGTCGTTGGAAAAAAAGTCTCTCAAGAAATGATATGCTTTTCTATTAATCATAACACTCAGTATTTCAGACTGCAAAGATAATATTTTTTTCATTATCCAAGAAAAACACTATCTATTTTTGACACTTTTCCAAGGTTAAATGCTGTCATTTTTGACACTTTTCCAATATTTGCCCACATCGCCCTGGGCGGAGATTGAAGTTAATACCTCGGATGGAACAACGCGATGTTCGTCCGCAGGTAGTCTTGGTCCAGATGCGTGTAGATTTCGGTGGTGGTGATGCTTTCATGGCCGAGCATTTCCTGCACGGCGCGGAGGTCGGCACCGCCCTCGATGAGGTGCGTGGCGAAGGAGTGCCGGAACGTGTGCGGACTCACCGTCTTGTCGATGCCCGCGTCTTTCACCCACTTCTTGACGAGCATGAAGACCATCTCGCGGGTGAGGTGCGCACCTCTGCGGTTTAGGAAGACATAATCTTCCTCGCCCTTCTTGATTTTCAGCAGTTTACGTTTACCTTCAATATATTGGTTCACAGCATTTATGGCCGTTTTCCCGATGGGAATCAGCCGCTCTTTGTTGCCCTTGCCCACCACCTTGATGAAACCGTCGTCGAAGAAGAGGTTGGAGAGCCGCAAGGTCACTAACTCGCTGACACGCAACCCACAACCGTACATCACCTCCACCATGGCGCGGTTGCGATGGCCTTCCGGTGTGCTCAAGTCTATCACGTCCATGATGTCCTGGATTTCCTCAACGGTTAGTACGTCAGGGAGATGCATCCCGATTTTGGGCGCGTCCAACAGCTCCGTGGGGTCGTCCTCACGCACGTTGGCGTAGATAAGGTAGCGGTAGAAGGCCCGCATTCCGGAGACTATCCGCGCCTGCGACCGTGCGTTGAAGTCCGATTCGTATAGGTGTTTCAGAAACTTCTGCAACTCCTCGAAAGTGGCATCGGCTATCTTGTCCTCGCCCAAAAAGTCCGCCAACAGCTGCACATCGTGCAAATAGGCCTCCACACTCTTGGGCGAGAGGCCTTTTTCATAGACTAAGTATTGCCGAAAGCGGGCGATTTGCGCGTTCATCGGCGGAGATCTTTCTCGATTTCAATGCGCAGCATGTTGAGCGCGGCATGGGCGGCCCGCTCGATAATCTGCTTCCGACCAGTGTGCTTGCCGAAATGGAACTCTTTGGTCGTCAGTCGGGTTGGGGTGGCCACGGCCATCCAAACGGTACCCACGGGCTTCTCTGCCGTGCCGCCGTCGGGGCCTGCAATGCCGGAGGTGGCCACGGCGTAATCGACATCCAGGAGATCCATCACGTTGAGGGCCATGTCGCTGACCACCGGCTCGCTCACCGCGCCGCGTTTCTTGAGGTTGTCCTCCCGAACGTTGAGGATGTCGCGCTTCACCTGGTTGCTGTAGGAGACCACGCTCCCTTGGAAGTATTCGGAACTACCTGGAACAGAGGTAATCAGGTGCGCGATGAATCCGCCGGTACAGCTCTCGGCGGTAGCCACGCGACGACCACTTCCGCGCAGTAGCTTGCCAATGACGGCTTCCATCGGGATGTCCTCATCGGCGAAGGCCAACGAGCCCACCTCGGCTTTGAGCTTCTCAAACTGCTGGTTCAGAGAAGTTTGCAGCTCTTCGTTGTTGGCACCCGAAGCGGTCAGCCGCAGACGGATGATGCCCGGTTTCGGCAGGTAGGCCAACTTGATGTTCTCCGGCAATTGCGCCTCGAAGTCGGTGAGCTGGTCGGAGAGGTTGCTCTCGCTGATGCCGGTGCATTGCAGTACTTTGTAGAGCACGGCGTGCTCGTGGTGGAAAATCTCCTGTAATCTTGGCAGAACCTCCTCACAGATAAGCTTTTCCATCTCGAACGGCACGCCGGGAAGGGCGACGAGGATCTTGCCGTCCTGCTCTATCCAGAGTCCCGGGGCGGTACCCAAGGTGTTTTTCAGTACGGTGCAGCCCGAAGGCACGTCGGCCTGGTGGCTGTTGGTCTCCGTGAGTTCCATCCCGCGGGCGGCGAAAATCTCGCGCACCCATTCCAAGGTCGGCTCGTCCACCACCAGTTCGCGGTGGAAGTAGTCGCAGATGACCTTTTTGGTGATGTCGTCGCGGGTGGGTCCGAGTCCGCCGGTGACCACAATCAGGTTGGTTTTCGCAAATCCGTTCTCGATGGCGCTGCGGATGGCGCTC
>JAEEWT010000011.1 GCA_016287755.1 Prevotella sp. | reverse complement strand
TGGAGATTATTGAGACTGCTTTTACAGGAGGTGGCTATACAGAGATTGATGCGAATAACCATCTATATAGTAATATTGATAATATAAAACCGCCTTATGATGTTCAACTTGTGCAAACAATAAAAGTATATGCTCCAAAGGATTATGGAAATACATGTCTGCTGAAGGTGATGTGTGATTATAGTGGAAATAAATATGAGTTGGATAAAGTAACGAATATCATTGAGGAAGAGAAAGTTGCTAAATGAAAGAAGTAATGTTCAACGGACGTAATATAATGCCGAACTCTCAAGAGGAGCTCACCAAGGTCGTAAATTTCTTGAATGAAAAAGCAGATATTGGTGAGTTTGAGTTCAGCGAGACACCATCATACTGGGCCAAGCATGAGGGAATCATCAAACCATTAGGTTTTGGTCATGATGGTGCTAGCTATTATTTTGCTGTGTCATTGGCTTTTATTGCAGTAAAGAATGATGGTGGAATTGTCTTTGCAGAAAAGGATCATGTATGGAGATGGGCATGGTCATTCCATCTTGTTGCCGGCATAGCTGGATGGAATCCTGATTTTATGGTACGGGTGATACAATCGTTTGAAGGAAAGGGGGATGGCGTTGACGGGCTAATGGGCTGGGCTACGCAAATATATGGTAACACATATTACGATGAAGCTGTTACTTTAATGTCCTTATTACCGCAATATCGAGTGAGCATTATGGCAGGTCTGATGGAGAACAATTTCGAACGCTATTATGCTGAATATCCGCCCGAGGATAATAAAGAGTTTTTCGCGCTGGCCTTTGTAAAAGCGAATTCATTGAAGCAGCATGAGGTGAACAAGGCATTCGATACAGCGATTAATCTTCCTTCGTTCACTTCGACCTCAGCAATGGGATTCTTCCTCTTTATACACGATAAGTTAAATGAAAAAAGAAAGGGTAAATGTGAAGAGGTTATCCTTGATTTAATAAATGGCGATACAACACCCTATGTGATTCCTTTGTGCAATTGGATGTTTATGGAGCAGGAGGTAACTGCATTTGAAGAGGAGTGCGTTTTGTCGTTGATAAAAGGTCTAAGGGGAGAGAAGAAAGAGGCGTCACTTGATGCAATAGATAGTTCTATTGGGATTCATGCGAAAGACCCTGAGTTGCTAACTAAGATCTTTGTCTGTATAGCTGAAAACCTTCAACCTACCGATATATTAAGAATGGAAGGATGTCTTAGAAGTTTGCATGAACACAATGACTATTTTAAGAATATGGTATTGTCATTTGTGATGCACCCAAAGGGCATGTACCGTATTGTGGGACGAAGACTTTGGGACGATTTTCATTTGGAGTCCTCGAGTTTTGATGCGCAGAAAGATTTGCCTGAAGAATATCAATGTCTGTTTGTTATTAGTATGCTTCAGGATTATGGGAATCCAGAGACACGTTTGCCTAAACTACTTCCACTCATTGATAGTAAATATGAGCGTGTGAGAAATATACTTATGGGGCAATTGGGACCATATTTGGATGACTATATGGGGCATGTTATTAATGCCTTAAATAAGCTGAAATTGGAGAGTAAGTATGTAGATGCCATTAAGCAGTACTATGAACGAAGAGCGGATGCACTAGAAAAGAGACGAAGCATGAAAGAATTGTCCCCTAGATATAGCCACATGTCTGAGTTTCAAGAAACTATGCGATTACAGAAAGTGCACATGCAGGAACAAATGAGAGAAGCAGAAAAGAAACATAAAAGTATTTTGAAAGATATAGCAAAGAATGTTGTTCTTGCCAGAAGTGGTGGCTGGCGTGATGAGAATGGAGTTGTACATCATTTAGCGCACATTAAGTTCTCAATGCCTTCTAGACAACTGGTGCAATCCATGACTCCGATGGAACAAGATGAATGGTTGAATGAATTATTAAAGGACTGGGATGGTAAGACAAGAAGTAATTAAACAATATGTGGCCTCCTTGAAAGAGGACGCGGAACTGGACTATATTTTCCCTTTGCTCCTAGAGCGTATGGGGTATAGAGTGTTGGCAACGCCTAAACAGTCGAAAGGAAAGCCCCAATTTGGAAGGGATGTGGTCGCAACTATGAATGTTGATGGTGTTAATACTCTCTTCTTTTTTGAGCTTAAAGGGTTTGGTGCTCGTGACATAACTTCGCAGACTTTGACTGCAGAAGATGGAATTATTGATTCTTTAAAAACTTCAAAATACACCGAGTACAGAGATTCTTCTATTCCAGGATTGGAAGATTTCTCTCGCAGATGGGTATTCGTCCATAATGGAGGAATTGATTCTAACGTTATGCTTACCTGGAATGACTTTGTGCAGAAGGTGTTTCCTGATGGTGATTTGGAAAGATGGGATTTGGAGAAGTTGACAGCATTGTTTTCTAAGTATCTTTTTGACGAGACTCTGCTGGCAGATGAAAAAAGCTATCACTTGTTTAAGAAAGTGTTAGTATTGTTGGATGGTGAAGGAAATAATTTCAAGGATATTGTTTCATTGATAGACTTGCAAATTCAGAAAATAGCTGGTAAGAAGAAAGAGGGGAGGAGAGCAATAATTAATCTGTTTGCTACACTGCGGCTAATAGCCTCGATGGTGTATTTCTACTCAAAAGATTGTAATAACCTACTACCTGCCAAATTCTGCATAGATACCATCTTGGTAAAAACATGGGCTTGGATTCTAAAGGGAAAGAAAGAGAAAAAAACTACAATTATCAAGCACTTTTATAGTTTAGTATTACTACAGGTGCAGATTTATGAAGAGTATGTAAAAAAGATATTGTCTGTAGCAAGACTAAACAAGAGTATGTATGGATTTGAGTCTTCTGACACAGAATATATATTCTATCCGCTCAGATGCTTTGATTTTTTGGAGGATTTAACCTATTTCTTTTTCCTGACAGAGTCAATAGGTCGTCCAACACAGAAAGAAATAAGGAACAGGCTTGATACGTTGAGATTAGTCATAGAAAAGAACACCGCTTGTACAATGCCATTATTGGATACCCATTCTATCTCTATTCAAATGGTATTCTTGTATATTTTTGATCGATCTAAAGGTAACGAGGAAGATGTGCATTTCCTCGGAAAATATCTGATGGATGTAGTTATAAACATAACCAAAAGATATCAAGATAAAAAAATGTGGCCGGAAATGACGGGGAATCGATTGGCTTTAGCGAGGAGCCTTTACGTAAAGGATGACGACTATTGCTGCGAATCATCGCTTTTGCTTACTGTGATATTTGAACTAATTGCTTATTTGAATATACCTCAGCTTTATACTCCGTTAAAAAAAACTGTTGAGGAGTCTGGCGTTAACTTGCAGATTGCATTTCCCATTACGGATGAATTCGATATTGAACAGACACTTTTTGAGCATCGTCTCTATGATGAAATGGCTGTTCAGACTGATATAAAACTTCCTGATACTCTTGATGGATTTCATAAGAATTATTTGAAAAAATACAGTTCGATAGCATATAGATCAGATGTCGCAGGATTTGAGTTTATGCGCGTACTGGCTCATAAGTATTATGAAACAGACCTGTTCCCCGATTTTCTGGGAAGGGCGTATTGCGTTGATTAGAACGGTTGAGGCTATGACACAGGGAAATAGAATGAAAGGTAAGATGAAGAACGATTATAGTAGGAACTGGTACCGTCCTGGACTTTGAACTCAAGTGTATATTTCCATCTGTGAAGAATATTACAGATGAGGTGCTAAAACTGAGCATCCAGAAGGTGGATGGAGGTGAAAGACCGTTTCTGCGTGAAATTAATGATAATATTGTTGGGAAACTGAATCAAGTAGGCCGTCCAGAGATTAATCGCTATATTCCGCCACAATTAAACTTTGAGAGTTTACTGCATGTCATCGAGATGTGTATTGCTTATAGTGGCTGTTGGAGTAAGGAATACATTTCCTGGTTTGCATACCCTGAGTTCGGGACCTTGATTCAACCAGACGATTTCCTGAAAGATATTAATACGTATGATTATAACATGGCGGCAGATGAGCTGCAAAAGACAGTAATGAATATTGTTAACCTATACGATACAGCTTTCAATGACGATCTACCACTTCCTCCAGTTCTGCTGAATGCTATGCCACACTTTGCAACTGAGTGACGAAGAATCCTGTACATTGTGGAGCGGATGGCCTCTTAGATGATGCCCATGATGCGGCGCACGTCCTTATCTTCCATGCCCATTTCGTAGAGGAGATGAAAGAACAACAAGTAGTTTCAACTTAAATTGAGGCTTTTTTCCTCGGCACCTCGATTAGGAAGAACTATAACCAAAGGTTCGGGAATCTGTAGAACCTTACTTTATAAAGATTATTACTATTCACTAACCCTATAAATAGGAATTACATTCTTCTTCTCAAACACCGATGAAATCGATGTATTACCCACCCCGTTAACATATAGTAACATTTCGATATGAACTTTGATGAATTAATAGGTCTTCAATTATTTGCATAATAAACTTGATTGTTATAGCTTTGCGGCATGAAGTAAATAAAGCAAATCTATGACAAAGAAGAAGAACGATAACGTGGTGTACTCCACAGTTATCCCGATAAACACAACTAACTTGGTTATACCCTCTACCCTCTCTGGAGAATATGAAATCCAGATTATCCAAGGCAACATCTGTTTCTACGGGTTCATTGAACTGTAATATGAATACACCATTTATCACACTGTAATGAATTTTAAAAATTTGATTTATGAAAAAATGGTTCTTATCAACACTCGTTGTGTTGTCATTGGCAGGATGTAATGAGACAGATGATCTTATTAGCATCGATACGCTGGGTACCACATCCCCAAAACGGTCTCAATTACGTAGCTATGAAGAGGCTAAGCTCATTGCTCAGCAGTCTATTTCCATGCTTGACTCGGATTCTGATAATTCTGTAACGACAAGAGGTGTATCATCGTCAAGAACCATTCAAGACAAAGACACCTATATTGTTTGTGCTGATCCCTCAGAGACTCGTTCATCAGAGTCTTTTGAAAACGACACACTGATGTATGTGTTCAATTTTGAGAACAACCAAGGTTTTGCCATTGTGTCTGCATCAAATAACACAGAAGGGTTATTAGCCATAACAGAAAAAGGATATTTTGATCCAGATTCTATTTCAGAAATAGAAGGGTTTAATATTTTTATAGAATCAGCAAAGAATTACGTTTCAAAGGCTAAGGCTCAGCCTCAGAATAACCCACAAAGAGCTCTCGACAAACCATTAGTACGTGATTCGATTGGATATCGACCTGGTTATGCGGTTGGGCCCTATGTTAGTGTGAGTTGGGGGCAAATCTTCCCCGAAGGAGAATTGTGCCCCAATGGCGTATGCGGTTGCACAAACACATCAATTGCACAAATTATGTCATACTATGAGTATCCAAGTTCCATCGCATTGACAAATCCTACGACAGGTCCCATGAATCAGGTTTTGAACTGGACACTAATGAAATCTCATCAAACATTACACACAATAAACAATTGTAGCACACCGAGTACTCATATGTCTATTTCCAGATTGTCACGAGAATTAGGCCATTTAAATGGAAGTACCTATAATCCTGGCGTGTATTATAATGCCACCACTGGTACTGATCGATTTGTAGTACCAACAACTATGAGTACGTTAGGCTATCAAACCGGTAGTTGGACAGACTATGATTTTTCTCTCGTCAAAGCACAAATAGACAGCACGCACTTGTGTATGATGTCAGGATTGGATACGTCCCTTGGAAGACATGCATGGACGCTTGATGGGTATCATACAACAGAAAAGGTTGTTTATCATTTAGAGCAATTAGGGTTGAATTTGACATGGGTAATAACGGGTTATGACTTAATATGTTATATATACTATTGTCACTATAATTGGGGATGGTATGGGAATTATAATGGTTATTTTTCGACTTCGGCGTTTAATTCTGGAGGAGGGGGAAACTACAACACTGAAGTGCAGTTCTTGCCCATTTATTTGCAATAGCAAAAGATACAAGAGTTTCGACAGCATAATTTGGGATCAATGACATCCCAAGACAGTCCCCTTATGTCATGATTATTAAGTAACGGTTGATTTAGATGAATAACTTGAAGTATTAACATTTTTAGTTGCTCAAGGATGCAGTATTCCTGCGATTAGTGAGTTCTGAGTATAGAAAATGATTAATTAATCAATAAACTATAGGATATGAAAAAGAATATCATTTCGTTTCTGATGGGTCTCGTGCTGGTGGGTTGCAACAGCGATTCTGATGAGATTATCTGGAAGCAGACAAACCTGCCCAACCAGTCTGAGGGATCAGTCATGTATAACGTGCCGCTTTCAAAAGAGCAGAAAAGCTCCATTAGCAGAAACAACGACTTTGCCTTTAACTTGTTTAGGGTAGTAAGTCAATCTGAGTACCAGAAGGACAAGAGCCTTGCGTTGTCCCCGTTGAGTTTAACTTTTGCTATGGGTATGCTTAATGCGGGAGCTACAGGTCAAACCAGCAAGGAGATAAATTCCATGTTAGGATTGCAAGACGAGGATCGCGAGGCTGTCAACGCCTTGTGTAAGCAACTGATAGAAGAAGTGCCGAGAATAAACAAGTCCGTTGTCTTACAGATGGCCAATTGTGTTGCCATCGACAATGCTCTTAATTTACAGGAGTCTTATCAAGAGCAGGTCAACAACAGCTATCATGCTGAGGTTCTTTCGTTACCGTTCGCAAGCCATGAATCGGTTGGTTATATTAATGACTGGTGCAGCAGGAATACCAATGGGATGATACCTCGGATCATTGATCAGTTGAGTGGTGTCTTGGCACTGGTAAATGCTGTATATTTTGATGCTCCATGGACGCACAAGTTCCAAAAAGCATTGACAAAGTCTGAGAACTTTACAAAGGAAGACAAGTCGCAGGTAACTCTTCCGATGATGCATACAGAGTACAGATACGATTATATGCAGGATGACGATTTCAGTGCCATCTCCATGCCTTATGGCGATGGAGAGAACTGGAAGATGTACGTACTTCTTCCACATATCGACAAGACAACCACTGAAGATGTTATCAACGGCTTGACAGAAGCCCGATGGAATAAAGTCCTTTCCAGTTTTGAGAGAAATAGGCAGGATGGGGTACCACCCATGATAGACGTGAAACTCCCAAGTTTCGAAATAAAGACATCCATGGATCTTAACGGGTGCATAAAGCAACTTGGGGCAACATCCATGTTCCTTCCCCAAAATGAACTCTCTGAAATATGCAACAACAAAGACCTTATGGTAAACTTGGTTAAGCAGAATGTTGCCATGGAAGTCTATGAAGACGGAACGAAAGCATCTGCTGCAACGGCCATTGTTATGGACGTGGCTTCTCTTAACAATAAGACTACTCCTGTTGCAAAGTTTTATGCTAATCATCCGTTCGTATATCTGATACAGGAGGCCAGCAGTGGCGCAATTATCTTTATAGGAAAATATAACGGTGATTAGATCGTAAACCTAGGAACGGTACTAAAACCTTTTGATAGGAAAGGAGGAAAAGAAATAACTATGCGGGCATATTCTAATTCATCCACCATTAGTACCCATGAAACACGCCTCCGTTGGAATAATTTAAACTTTATGTTTTTAAATGTTGATACCTGAAAAAATAGTATTACCGTTCCTATAAGCCACTGATTGTATTGATTCGGAAACATATAACGATCACACATGAAGAATACAGAGATTAAGCAACAAATAGAAAAATACATGTCTGGAATGTCCACAGACGAGTACGAAGAATTGTCCGATCTTGTTGCAAACAAATCAGATGATCCCAATGAGCATTTATGGGCAGAAAACATTCTTGGGGCTTCTGAGGTGATAAAAAAACACCTTGGTAACGAAAAGGCAATTACATTGCTTAAAAATGCCTATGAAGAATATCAGACTAATTACCCCAATTCTTTCCAGAATAAAGTAAAAATCCTTCGAACCATGTGTTATATACAAATGGAAGAGAATAAACTTAAAGATGCCCATGATACAATGAACACATATCTGTATAATGCATTGTGGCAGGTTAAATTTGGTCTAAAACCTCTAAAAATGCATTATTATAGCTTTAGAAGCATTTCTGACTATGCCATAGAAGAAATATCAAACGAAACAATAACATTATCCCATCCTCGGATGTTTAACGATCCACTTGATACAATTCTAGTATGGTGGCTAGATAATGAAATAAAAAAGGGAGGGAAAAACGAGAAGGAGATGAACTTCAGACTACTCATGAAGAAAGCATCTGAACATATTAAACTTCGTTGTCTGATAGGTTCAAAGTATTTAGAAGGTGACAAATGGAAGAATCGTTATGTCGAAGACCTTTCTGTTTTGATGTGGGCGCACTATGCCAATAGTCATACAGGGATGTGCATAGAATACGACTTTGACAAAAAGTTTTTCAAAACAGGTACACTCGCTAACGAGGAAGAATTGATAATGGTTGCCCCAATTGATTATGCCCCAAAGATAGACCTTAGTACAGATGTTCCTACTATGAAAAAAGCATTGTTTACAAAAAGTAATTTTTGGGAATATGAAAATGAGATGCGTTTATGTTGCTACAATGTAAAAGAGAGTAATGATTTTCCTAAAATTGATTGCAAAGGTGCAATAAAAGCAGTGTATCTTGGTGTGAAATGCAGCGATGAAAACAGGAGAAAAGTTGAAAAAGCTATCGGTGACAAAGAAATCCCTCTCTATCAAATGAAAGTAGATGAGGATTTACTAACACGATTGAAAAAAGTGCAAATTGGTTAAGACATGAAGGAAAAAATGAATAAAAAGCAGAATGATTTGAGAAAAAGTGTGCAGAACTATGAAATGTCTGTACTGAACTCAACTATAGAAAAAACAATTGCAGAATCACCTCTCTTAATCAGATATAAAGGTATTCGGCGTTCTAAGTTAGTTGTTGTTGAGGCAGTAAATCCAATAGCAGACATCATTAATTTAGTATATGAAAAAGCAATATCATTATTGGAATCAGACAGTTCATTATCTGAGAATATTGAGGTGTATACCCTCAGTATTGTCTCTGACAGCCAGAGGACCGAGTATGCTTCTCTTTTTATGAAGAGAGGTCTTTCCTTAACTATAACAGACTGTATACAAATGGAATCGATTGAATGTTTCAGCCATTTGTTTGTTCCAGAAGATAACGCTGTGGATTATGACAGTTCACTATACGAATATCTTTCTATGAGTAATGAGACTGGTGATGTCAAAAACAGTTTATTTTACGCATTGCTTTTGATGATGATCTACCAAAACCAGCCATTAACTAAAGAATCATTGGAGCGTAAGATGTGTGAGAAATACGGAAAGAATATTGGAGACGTTTCATTGGCTTTAAAAGCGTTGCGAAAACAGAAAAAGATCTCGACTCCAGGGAAAGGTAATACTCTAAAACTGACAGAAGATGAGAAAACAAGATTGGAACAGTCGCTGAAAGAAGAAAGAGTACTAGAAGAAGACTTTAAGAATCGGTTTAATTTGATAGTGTTAAAATATGGAGTAGAAAAAAGTGAAGAAATCATCGAATTGCTTAAACAAGCCTATCAAGCGCAATATCAGTGGCATTCACAGGCTGATGATGATGAGAAGAGAAAAGATGATGCAGGAAGGGAGTATTTTGAAAAAATAGAGAACTTTGTCGTATCTCAGATTGGAGACAAGGCTGGTGGTTTTATAAGAGAGATCATACAATTATGTAAAAAGAGCGGTTATCTTAGTAGATACAGCTTAAGCCATTCATTTTTGCAATTATACTGTACCTCTAGTTATGAAGAATATATAAATAATAAAGAGAACTGTATTATTCTTGATACGCCAGTAGTGACCAATTATCTTTGTTATCTTAGTAAGCTAGATTATAAAAATGATATAGAGTGGGATAATCCTGATTACCAGAGTGTGAAATCCCTGGTAAGACTGAAAGAAACTGACAAAGAAAAGATAAACTTCTGCATCCCATACGACTATCTTTTGGAAACTGTTGGTGAACTAAAAAAGGCATTACAGTTTTCATGGTTTGATCAAATTGATTTAGCCATACCTTTTGAGACAGGTAATACTTTCTATAATTATTTCCTTTTCGTAAAAAAGGGGAGAAATGATAATGGAGAAGATGTTGCGAACTTGACGTTCTCAGGTTTCTTGAAAGAAATGGGATTTGAAGAATGTAATCCAGATGCCTCACTGTTCACAAAACGCTCCTTGGCCTATTTAAAATATTTCTTTCAAAAGACAGGCGACTATACTCTCGACCTGGTCAAGGAACGCTATGATATATTTGATAAGATACGGGAGGACTATGTGTACTATCTTCAATACAAGGACAAAAAGAAAACAATGACAGCTGTAAATAGCGATGTTCGACAAGCATTATATATTGCCAACAAATCAAAAAATGAAGAATTTGAGGGCACAAACTTTTTTCTTGTGACCTGGGACAAGTCATTAAGGAAACTTCGTGACATAGTCAATGATGAGCTGTTTTTAATGTCTAGTTATAGTGTGGTGACTCCTGCCAATTTGGCAAATAAACTAGCCTTCAGAAATTTCAGTCTTAGTGAAAAAGGCGTAAGTGATGATGTCTTCGCATATGCAGATAGTGGATTTAATTTGGTTTCTAAAGTACAATCGCTCTATGATAACATATTAACCCCTTATTTTGCAAACGCAAACAATCATAATGCAGCACTGGTCGCTATCATGCTGAAGATGGAAAAAGACTGCCAAGACATTGAGAATAAAGAGGACGGACGGGTCAAGGAGGATACTGTATTGGCAGAAATTTTCCTAACTATTGTTAATGCTTTACCGGGAAACGACCTTTCTACTCAGAATCTTCGGGAATTCTTAGCAGATGAGAATAATAATGAGTTCGTGATAAGCCTTCTTCAAGAGGCTTATAGCGAGTATGAAAAAGGCCAAACTATGGATATTAGTGAACGATTCTGTGTTAAGATGAAAGAGAATCTGTCTAAAGATGATGTGGAAATCAAATTATAATAATGAATGTGCGGATTCATGATAAGTTGATAGGGAATACTCAGTTATTCTCTATGTGCAGTTTATCATGGGATTGACCCAGCCTATCCAGATTACAGCTTTTCCCATGAAACGCACCTTTGTATCAAAGGGATAGTGAGGTTATGAAGAAATGGGGGCGTGGGGACACTAATTTTATTATGTCATTTTAGAGTTCTTTCTAATTGTTCCCACAAGTCATTCTTCATAATACTACATGGACGCTTGAGGAAATCATCTTCCCGGTCATAGTAACCTCCAAGGATGAAACGTTTTATGTCAAATCCATTAAGTCCCAGAGATTTAATCTGAGCTATAGTAGCATTCATAAATTCTCTTGAGTAAATTTTGTGTTTCCACAATAATTCCTCTACTACATCCTCATACTCATTATATATGCCTTGAACACCTAGCATAGTGTTCATCTTTCCTGCCCTAGATATGTTGTCTGTGATAACTGGAGGAAAATCGGTTCCTTCGTTACATAGATAAGGCACTACACCTTTACATATATTGCTTGTCCTGAATTTGATGATATCTGTCGGATCCAACGCAAAATGTACAGGCATTGTATCAACATCGCCATCCTCGTAATAAAGCGAAAAATCCAAATCTCTATTGTTTTTCCTTCTATTACATGAGCTGCACGATGGTTGCAGATTATAGAAGTTCGTACATAGATATGGATAAACAGATTTTGCTTTGTTATGGTCTAACTCATAACACGAAGCATCTATGTTCTTTACCTTATACTTACCCTTGGGCGCATAAATAATTTCTTGTATCGAAGTTGTTATAGCAGATTGCGCATTACAGTATACGCAAGTTTTTATTCCCAGTCGCCTAATATACTTTGGCATAATGTCTTTCTGAACCCGATCATATCGCATAGATTCCACCACAAGTTCATAGAATGGTCTCACAGCTTTTTGGGGCAATTTAACCTTTAGTTCGCTGATATCATAGCCTGACAATAAAGTTTCAACTTTCGGCGCAATTTTTGTATTCCATTCAGAAGGCAAAAGAGCATTCAAACCTTCATAATTATCGTAAATTGCTTTCACATACTCCGATAGTGCCTTCAATTCACTTCCTTTGTGATTCGAGTATAATGCAGGGTGTCCTTTGGTTGCTTTCTGCTTCAAAACCTTAATAATCGTACTCGACTTTTCCAAAACTTTACTTAATGCAAGCAGTCTTTCTTTCGGATTTTCTCCCTTTTTAAATGTCTCCACATTCTCCATTTCAAGGGTAAAATCCTTAGCTATGTCCTTTATTCTATCTGTTATCCGTATTCGCCTCATATACCCAATCTCTCTGCCTCGCTCTTTATCCAATCCTTATATCGGTCTGTATTCCCGATTTTCTTAATATACAACTGTTGTAATTGGTACTGTATAACCTCATCCCCTACCATTTCTATCAAGTCTTTCGAACTATCCTCGTCCCAATTTCCATTGTTAACATCTTCATACAGATACTGCACCAGAGACTCTATCTTGCTCTTCGCAAATTCGCCCATAAATCCTCCAGACAAGAAGAAACTCTTCGCCAGCAAGTCATTCACGTTCGCTCCAAATGGATTCAATTTGTTTTCTCTGTCTATCTCACCTTTATTCAAATAAAGAATATTACTCCTTGGAATATCAGACAACACAAAAGGTGAATGTGTAGTTAGGATTACATTCACATTCAAACTCTCACAAACATGATTGTCTCTCAACGTCTGTATTAACTTGGATACAAATGTTCTCTGGTATTCCGGATGGAAACACAATTCAATTTCATCCAAGAATAGACATACATTCCTATATTTCACCCTTCCTGCATCTTCAGGAACAGAAATGATATTACGCAAGTGGTAGAGATATGCTGATATTGTAAAAAGATACTGTCTTTCTCCAGAGCTTAACGAGGGGAACTCAATGCACTCATCATTCCTATCATTCTTTAAATAAATAAAGTTTCTGAATATTGGAGGTGGATAATACTCCATAATAGCCTTAGGTCCTTCAATCTGTTCGTCTGGAAAGAAATGTTGTATATATTCATCATATGAAAAACCATTCTCCTCCATTTCCTGCAGTTCTTCAGCATTCACATGGATTAGTTTCTCTAAAAAATGAATGGTCTGGTGTACTTTCGTTCCTATATGGGATGGATCGTTTTTCACCTTCTCTATCAAAGATAAAACCATTTCTTTCTCATGCGGCAAAAGCTCGTCATCTAAATCAAAGAAAGTGTCAGCAAGGTCTGAGTATTCCTCATAATCTGGATAATTGCGGCTTACACTAAAAGTTTTATCAATCAGATACATAAAAGCATGCTTGAAGAAATAGCAGTCATTATACTTATATTCTTCATTAATTTCATATTTATCAAAAAACAATTCACTTCTATCACCGTTTAAATCCTCTACTATCCTCTGGATGGATTCTGCCTCTATCTCATCATCATCAGTTGGATGATCAAATCTCAATGAAAATTTTTGGTCACCTCTAAAATCGATGGTGCTATAGCTATAACCAGGCAAGAGTTTATGCCTATGTTTTTCGGCATCAATGAGGAGCGCAGCTACTCTATCCTCAGCAAGTTCTTTCTGATTAACTAAATCAATCTGATTGTTACCTCTATAAGGTTCAAATCCAATTGGCACCATATAGCCGTCATTTTTCTTATACAGACTAGATAACCACGAATACTCTGCACTATCATCTTCATCCTCCCCAAAGGACTCCTCTTCTTCATAGTCACAAGGATTTAGAGACTGGATGGAATAGTTCACTACAAGGGAATAAAAGAAATTACTAAGGGTCTTTTCTATAATTTCTTCACAAGTATGTCGCTCTATATTTCGGATAACCTGATGCTCATCCCCGTCCATCTGTCTGGCATTCATCAAACCATCAACCTCCTCATAATTCCTACTGCCAGGAAAATACAATACCACAGGTTCTCCTTGACCATACTTAAATGTCACCGTATCATCTTCTACTTTCACGCATCCCAAAAGACCGTCCATTTCGTAATATAGTTCTGCCCTTATCTCCCTGATATAATACAGCCTTTCTGCAGTTGCCCTATAGGTTCCTTCAGTGGCCACATACGAGAAATTGTTCACTATACGATATATCAGGTCCAACAGAGAACTTTTTCCACTACCATTTTTGCCAACAACAGCTTGGATTGTAATACCATTACCAAAAAAGCCTCTTTTGAATGTATTATCCTCATTTCTGACAATATGTCCATTCTCTTCTCGATACCAATCATTGAAGAAATAATATTCTCCTTCTTTTAGTATCTTTAGATATTTGCATCCTACTATTGGATGAATACAGATAATTGTAAATGCCATGTTTCTTAAGCTCCTTTTTTTCGTGTCCTTACTCTTTCATGAGGACTCCCCAATCATTCCTCTTCTATTAAAATCGAGTTCCTCCTTACAAGTGTTAAAATGCTTCACTTATTAGTATCATGGTTATTCTTTTTTGAATCCTCCTCTGTTTCAGTACGAATAGGAAGTTCTTTACTAAAAGCTTCAAGTTCTTCGACAACTATTTTCTTTAGTTCTTCCTGTGGAATGATTAGCTGATAATCTGCTAAGCCAATGGGATTGCCAATATCTTCCATGGCTTGTTCCACTTCCACGCGATCCTTCTCCACGGATAGAAATCTGAATAATATCTGCATGGTATTAATATTTTCTTTTATAAGTCTCTCTTTCATTTATAACCTCTATAAATTGAACGCAAATATACACAAAATATCGACAAATAAAGAACTTCTATCTAAAAATAACACTTGTGTGAGCATTATTTTGCGATTATTAAGAGTTTTGGGCAAGATCTAACCCCATACGCTTGAAACGCTGTTGTATAATGGTTTTGAGGAGGCAGATTCAGATACCTTGGGTATATGAGGGGCATTACACACTACTTCTTTGTATCTCTATAATAAGTAATTATGTTCCCATCGTATTCCTGACAATCGGTAATGACCGCATCGGCAGGAATGATCGGAGCAGGGGTGCCGTCATCAACTTTAAGGGGAGATGTTTCTACACGAATCTCATCCCAAAGATCTTGGTCGATAAAGGATTGAAGGGTTTTGGCACCGCCTTCAACGATGAGTGATTGTATCTGCTGGTCGTAAAGACGCTGCAAGTCGAGCGGATGCTCATGGTCGAGTACCATTCGCAAAGGATCAGGGCCCACCCATTCACGGACATTGAGCTGCGGGTGCTCCCGTTCATCAGTTATTCTTCCTACAAGGATGGCATCCTCTTCTGCCCGCATTTTATGCACCAGCATCTTGGTGAAGGGCGTGGAGATGGCGAGAGGTTTGCCATGATCATCGATGAAACCGTTTTCCGTCTGCGCCCATTTCAGGATGATATACGGACGGTGCAGACGGTGATAAGTAAAGAAACGGCGGTTCAACAACTGACACTCTTTTTCCAATATGCCCACCGTAACCTCAATACCCGCATCGCGCAGTTTCTGTATTCCCCTACCCTGCACCTTGGCAAACTCATCGATACAGCCTACCACCACACGACGAACACCTTTCTTAATAATAAGGTCGGCACAAGGCGGTGTCTTACCATAATGCGAACAGGGCTCCAACGACACATAGATGGTTGCCTCCTTCAGTAGCGGCTCATCCTCCTTCTTAACCGATGCAAAGGCGTTCACCTCCGCATGACCTTCGCCGCAGCGCACATGATAGCCTTCGCCGAGGATGCGCCCACTGGCAGACACAATCACCGCCCCCACCATCGGGTTCGGCTTCGCGTTCTGCCTACCGTTGGTCGCCAGTTGCAAGCAACGCCGCATGTACTTCTCGTCAGTTTCTTTCATCTATTGATGGAACGCTTACTTGGTTGTCATATATCCCAACACCACGGCTCCAATGCCCAGTACTACACTGCCGATGGTGTAAAGCGCAAACGATAAAAAATGATCCGACTGCAAGAGCGTGAGTCCTTCCTTGGAGAAGGTGGAGAATGTGGTGAAGCCGCCGCAGAAACCGATCATCAGGAAAAGACTGAACCACGAAGGGAGGTTGGTACTGCGTACCGTAATGCCCCATAACAAGCCGATTAGCAGACTCCCAAGGATATTGACCGTGAAGGTTGCCCACGGAAAGCCATTCCCTGCTGTACGCAACAAGAGCGAAACGATGTATCGTGCAGCACCACCAAGGAAACTGCCTGCACCGACTATGAGTATTTCTTTTATCATCTGCAAATGTATTACGAGTGCAAAAATACAAATTTTTCTTTATATAAGATTAGGTTGGGGAAAAGAAAACAAGTTTTATTTTGTACTTCTCGCACTTATGCGTACCTTTGCATCATGAAGTACGAAGATGTGTGGAAGAGGTTGACAACCGTCTATGACGACAGTGAGGCGAAGGCGGTTGCCCGTTACCTGTTGGAAATCCGCTATGGGTTGACCATGACCGACATCCTTTGCGGTAAGGTGGAAACCTTGGCGGAAGAGGAGCTGAACGCATTGCTCAACCGACTGCTACAGGGTGAGCCCGTGCAATATGTAACGGGCGTGACCGAATTTGGCGGCAGACACTTCCATGTGGAACCAGGCGTACTCATCCCCCGACCTGAAACCGCCGAACTTTGTCAGTGGATCATTGACGAGAGAGGAGAGATGAAAGATGAGAGAGGGGGAAGCATATTAGACATAGGAACGGGCAGTGGCTGTATTGCCTGCACCTTGGCCGCAGAACTCCCTGGATCAAAGGTAACCGCCTGGGACATCTCCGATGAAGCGTTGAGAATAGCACAAGAAAATGCCCAAAACATCGGAGTAAACATCAACATTGAGAAAGTAGATATCCTAAGCATATCTCCTTCCTCGGCTTTGCCGCTTCGCAAAGCGAATAACTGTCAACTGTCAACTATCCGCTCGGCTCTGCCGCTTCGCTATGCGAAGAACTATCAACTATCATGGGATACCATCGTAAGCAACCCTCCCTATATATGTAACAAGGAACGCGAAGGGATGGAACAAAATGTGCTCGACCATGAGCCGTCGCTCGCATTGTTCGTTCCTGATGAAGACCCCCTGCTGTTCTACCGTGCCATCACCCGTTTTGCCACGACAGCCCTGCAGGATGGCGGTAACCTCTATTTCGAGATCAACCCGCTCTATGTAGCACCGCTGGAACAGCTGATGCAGGAAGAAGGGTTCAGCGACATCCGCTTCCGTCACGACTCCTTCGGGAAGCAACGATTTGCACGTGGTACATTTTACAAGCATCCATCATGATGAAAAAGACCATCACACCAGAAGAAGCATACATCAAGCTCTCTGCCCTCTGCGCCTCTGCCGAGCATTGCTCAGGCGAGATGATTGAGAAGATGCAGCGTTGGGAGATTCCTGCCAAGGATCAGGCACGCATCGTTGAGAAACTGATAGAGAAGCAGTTCATCGATGATGAGCGTTATTGTCGTGCCTTCGTGAAAGACAAGATCATCTATAACAAATGGGGACGTAGGAAGATCGAGCAGGCACTCTACATGAAGCATATCGATAAGGGTATTCAGCAACGGGTGTTGGATGAGATCGACCCGTCGGAGTATGTGGAAATCCTCCGTCAGCTGCTGCAACAGAAAGCGAAAAGCATCAAGGCAGTCAACGACTATGAGCGCACGCAGAAACTCATGCGCTTTGCCATGCAGCGGGGTTTCACCATGGACATTATCCACCAGTGCATCAACGATGATTAGTTTCTTCAGACGGTTAGCCGACTTGATCTCCCCACGTGCCTGTCCTGTATGCGGTATGCGAATGACGGTAACAGAAGAGGTGCTCTGCGCCTCATGCAACCGTCATCTGCCCCGCACCTTTTTCTGGGAACACCCGCTCGACAACGAGATGGCCAAGACATGCTGGATACAGATACCTGTGGAGAAAGCTGCCGCCCTGTTCTACTATGAGGCACAGTCGGAAGCCAGTCGGTTGATCTACCAACTGAAATACAAGGGTCACCCCGAGATTGGTGAACAATTAGGGAAGATGACTGCCGAGGAGATGAAGGAAAGCGGGTTCTTCGAGGGCATCGACGCACTTGTTCCCGTGCCACTCACCCCAGAGCGAGAGCAGGAACGCGGTTATAACCAAAGTATGGAGATTGCCATGGGCATTCATCATGCCACGGGTATTCCTGTAATAGCCAACAGTCTTTGCAGAAAAGCCTTCGGGGGCAGTCAGACACAAAAAGACCGCCGGTCGAGACAGGAGAATGTAATAAATGCTTTCCAGCTGCTCCGACCTTCAGACCTAACTGGAAAGCACGTATTGTTGATTGACGATGTAGTAACCACTGGCGCCACCCTTGTGGCCTGCGGTCAGGAGGTGATGAAAGCGAAGCCCCGTGCCATCAGCGTTTTCTCACTGGGTTACACACGAGACTGATTGCCTTTTACCATTTATAGTTGGTTCTCCACAGGTTCGGCAGGAAGCGGAAATAGAGGAGATGCCGCCATGTCACGAGATCGTGCGCTCCACCGCCACCTACATAGAAATCATGCTTTACACCTAACTTATCGAGCTGTTCGTGCAACCGCTCATGACGAGCCATGAAGCCCGTCTCGTAGGTACCGCCGCCGATGAAGAGATAGTCGATGCGGTTGTTCACATCGGGCTCGTTGACAACAGGTGTCTCCGTCAGTTCGATGGCTGCAGAGAGGATTCCCATGGAGCCGAACACATCGAGGTTACGCAATCCTACATACTGCGTCATACGTCCACCCATGGAGAGTCCGCTGAGCGCACGGGCATGCTTGTCCTTGATGACACTATAGTGAGACTCCACATAAGGAATCACACACTCTATCAACTCGCGCTCCACCAAGGGGAAGGCCAGTTCGGTGTGTTGGGGATGCGAGCGAGTCACCATCTGGTCGTTGGGGAAGCACACAATCATCTCACGCGCCTTTCCCTCAGCAATGATATTGTCGAGTATGAAGTTCGCCCGTCCGTGCATCACCCACGTTTCGGTAAGGTCGCCCGATCCACCCATCAGGTAGAGCACCGGGTACTTCTTCTTCGGGTCGTAGTTAGCAGGTGTATAAACCATCATGTCACGCAGTCCGTTGGTCACCTTGGAATAGTAATAATGTGTGGTGACGCTACCGTGAGCCACCTCAGGCTTCGGGTCGTACCATGCCGGTTTGTCATCATGCACAAACAGCATACTGAACGAAGGCATGGCTGCATGACCGGTGAACTCGTTGTTCGCATCGATGTTCTGCACTCCGTCGATGATGATATAATAAAGGTAGATCTCTGGGCGCAGCGGACCTAACGTCAGGGTCCACACGCCATCGTCGCCTTTGGTGAAGTCAGCCCTCTTACGCGCCTCCGGTCCTACAAACATCGAACCCGTGAGCTGCACGCTCTTGGCTTCGGGTGCTTTTACGCGGAAGATGACGGTATGGTCGTCGCGAACCTCTGGTGAGAGTACTTGCGTACTAAAGGGCAGGATGCCCTCGGTGTTACGCTGTGGGTCGTACTGGATATTGACACGTGTCTGTTGTGCCAACACGGGCACTGCTGCAAGAAGGCACAGTGCCATGAACAATAGTTTTTTCATCTTACTTTCTATGTTATTAGTGTTTCGTCTGCAAAGATACGATTAAGTGGAAACAATACAAAATAAATGACATGGAAATCCAAAGAAAAACAAGCTTTTCTTTGGAATTTCTCTCGCTTCTTCGTACCTTTGTCGCCAATAATTAATTAGTTATGGATACATTGAAGAAAGCATTTGCCAGGAAACTCCTGGAAGTGAAAGCTGTAAAGCTCCAGCCCAACGAGCCCTTTACCTGGGCCAGTGGATGGAAATCGCCTATTTATACCGATAACCGCAAGACCCTCTCGTACCCTGAACTGCGTACGATGGTGAAGCTTGCCCTCACCCACATGATTCTGGAGCAGTTCCCTGAGGCCGAGGCTGTGGCTGGTGTGGCTACAGGTGCCATTGCACAAGGCGCCTTGGTGGCCGATGAGCTGAACCTGCCGTATGTTTATGTACGACCCAAACCGAAAGATCATGGTATGGGGAACCAGATAGAAGGTGAACTGCCGGAAGGTGCCAAGGTGATTGTCGTAGAAGACCTGATTTCTACAGGCGGCTCTTCCCTGAAGGCGGTCGATGCCTTGCGCAAGGCAGGCTTCGAGGTAGTAGGTATGGTGGCCAGCTACACCTATGGTTTCCCCGTAGCCGAAGAGGCATTCCGTGCTGCAGGCGTCAAGCTCCTTACCATCTCCGATTACGAGCATGTGGTGGCCGAGGCCGTGGCAACAGGCTATATCGCTGCCAGCGACGAGGAACTGCTGAAGCAGTGGCGCAAGGATCCTGCGGGATGGAAAAGATAAGGTAAGGCCAGTTGACAGTTGACAATTGACAGTTGACAGTTTCTCGGGGGTACGGGGGACGAAGGTACGAGAACGGATTAATATTAGTCAAATTCGTCAAATTCGTAGAGTAATCATAAAGTTCAAAGATCAAAGTTCAAAGTTCAAAGAAATAGGATGAGCACATTCGAAAGTAGTGTAAAAATCGTGGAGTACCCTCAGGAGAAGGTATATGCCACGTTGAGCGACTTATCCAATCTGGGTAAGCTGGAAGGAAAGTTTCCGGAGGACAAGTTCAAGGATTTCGAGTTCAGTGCCGACAGTGTGAGCATCAATGTGCAGCCTGTGGGTAAGGTTGCCATGAATATCGTGGAACGCGAAGAGCCGAAGTGCATCAAGTATGAGGCAACACAATCGCTCATACCTTTTAATCTATGGGTGCAGCTGCTCCCTGTGACTGAGACGACATGCAAGATGAAGCTCACCATCAAGGCCGACATCAACCCCTTCATCAAGGGCATGGTATCCGGTCCGCTGAACGAAGGACTGGAGAAACTGGCCGAGACGCTGGCTAGTATTCAGTACGAGTAGTGAACAGTGAATAGTGAACAGTGAATAATTTGCTGCCGCTGTGGTAATCATAAAGTTCAAAGTTCAAAGTTCTAAATAAATGAAACTCTGGGAGAAGAATTATCAGGTGAACGAGGAGATTGAACGGTTCACCGTAGGACATGACCGCGAGATGGATCTGTATCTGGCCAAGTACGACGTGCTGGGTTCCATGGCTCATATCACCATGCTGGAGAGTATCGGACTCTTAGGAAAGGACGAGCTGCCCCAGTTGCTCAGTGAGCTGCGCAATATCTATCATCTGTGTGAGAACGGTGAGTTCGTTATCGAGGATGGGATCGAGGATGTGCACTCGCAGGTGGAGCTGATGCTCACCCGTAAGTTGGGCGACATGGGAAAGAAGATACACAGCGGACGGTCGCGTAACGATCAGGTACTGGTGGATCTGAAGCTCTTCACCCGTCATGAACTGAAGGAAATAGCTGAACAGGTGAAGATCCTGTTCGATGAACTGATTGCCAAGAGCAACCAGTATAAGGATGTGCTGATGCCCGGCTACACCCATCTGCAGATTGCCATGCCCTCGTCGTTCGGACTGTGGTTCGGGGCGTATGCAGAGAGCCTGACGGACGATATGCTGTTCCTGCAGGCTGCCTACCGCATGACGAACCGTAACCCATTGGGCTCAGCTGCCGGCTATGGCTCGTCGTTCCCGCTGAACCGACAGATGACTACCGATTTGTTAGGCTTCGACTCGATGGACTATAACGTGGTGTATGCGCAGATGGGGCGTGGTAAGATGGAACGCAACGTGGCCTTCGCCCTGGCCTCCATTGCCGGCACCATTGCCAAGATGGCCTTCGATGCCTGTCTGTTCAACTCGCAGAACTTCTCGTTCGTGAAACTGCCCAAGGAATGTACCACGGGTAGCAGTATCATGCCGCATAAGAAGAACCCCGATGTCTTCGAGCTGATTCGCGCCAAGAGTAATAAGCTGCAAGGACTGCCCCAGCAGATCATGCTCATCATGAACAACCTGCCTGTTGGCTACTTCCGCGACCTGCAGATCATCAAGGAGGTGTTCCTGCCTGCCTTCGATGAACTGAAGGACTGTCTGCAGATGGCGGCCTATATCATCAACAAGATGGAGGTGAACGAGCATATCCTCGACAACGAACTCTACGACCCGATCTTCTCGGTGGAGGAAGTGAACCGTCTGGCTGCCAACGGTATGCCGTTCCGCGATGCGTATAAGAAGGTAGGACTGGACATCGAGGCGGGTACGTTCCATGCTGACAAGCAGATACACCACACCCACGAGGGAAGCATCGGTAATCTGTGCAACGATAAGATTGAGGCGCTGATGAACCAAATCCTCGGGGAGTTCCACTTCGAACGAATTGAAATCGCCGTTAAGCGATTAGTTGACAGTTGATAGTTGATAGTTGACAGTGAGACGTTGGGTTATTGGGCTATTGGCCCTGTTTGTCCTTGGGGGTTGTGGTGAGAGTGAGTTTGAGTACTCGTCACACCGTGTGCGGTTGGTCTACGACAACAGTCTGCACCTCGATGCAACCCTTTCGGTGTCCATGAACGCCATGGCACCTGGCACGTTCTGTCGTGTATCCGTCTCAGGCAACTACTTCACCTTCACCAACAGTCATGGTCAAAGCAGTCGTCAGCCCATGACCTCCGTGGAACAGCAACGGCTCCCCATCCTTGGCGTGAACAACGAGAGCGGAGTAATTGTAGGCTTCGGTCTGCTGAGCGATCCGCCTGTGTTCTATGCCTACGATGCCCAGTGCCCCAACTGCTACGAGAACGACAGTAGGCCCCGCTACCTCCTTTCCATGACCTCCGATGGCAAGGCCAAATGCAGCAGGTGCGGACGGACCTACGACATGAACAACAGCGGAATCATTATCGACGGCGGTCCTGGCGAGAAACTCTATCGCTACCACGCCTCCACAACAGGTCCTAATGGTATCCTTTCTGTAAATAATTAAGCGCATATATTAAAAGGTGCAAAAAATTTTGGCTTTTAGAAGAATTCCGACTATCTTTGCACCGTTTTCCATAAACCCATGCCGCAATGGTGGAATTGGTAGACACGAGGGACTTAAAATCCCTTGGCCAGTGATGGCTGTGCGGGTTCGAGTCCCGCTCGCGGCACCTTCAAATCTTTGTTTATTATGCGCAAAAATCTGATTTTATTCGTTTCTGCAGTCGGCATGATCGCTATGACCTCATGCTCCTCGAAGCTGGGTGCTCTCTCTGCCGACAATTTCAACGTTGTTCCTAACCCCATGGAAACTGAAGCCGGAAAAGTACCTGTAACCATCAACGGGATGTTCCCCGAGAAATACCTGAAGAAGAAGGCTGTTGTTTCTGTTATTCCTGAGCTCCGTTGCAGCAACGGTGATGTGGTACAGGGACAGAGTGCTACCTTCCAGGGTGAAAAGGTTCAGGGCAACGACCAGACCATTTCGTATAAGCTGGGTGGTAACTACACCATGAAGAATATCTTCACCTATATTCCTGCTATGCAGAAGAGTGATCTCTATCTTACCTTCGATGCCAAGGTGGGTAAGAAGAAGGTGAATGTTCCTGCCGTGAAGGTGGCCGAGGGTGTTATCGCTACTTCCGAGCTGTATCGCAACCTGCTCACATCAACAGGTGCCTGCATCGCTCCTGACACCTTCCAGCGCATCAACGCCCACAAGCAGGAGGCACAGATCAAGTTCCTCGTCAACCAGGCTAACCTGCGCAAGAGCGAGCTGAAGAACAACTCCATCACCGAGTTTGTGGAGATGCTGAAGCGCATCAACCGCGAGCGCGAGACACTGGCCATCAAGGACATCGACGTATTGGGCTTCGCTTCTCCCGAGGGTGCATACGACTTCAACGATAAGCTGGCTAACAAGCGTCAGAACACGGCTGAGCAGTATGTGAAGGATCAGCTCAAGAAGACCAAGGTGAACACCGATATCAATGCCAAGTACACCGCAGAGGACTGGGATGGTTTCCAGCAGCTGGTACAGGCCAGCAACATCCAGGACAAGGATGTCATCCTCCGCGTGCTCTCTATGTATAAGGATCCGCAGGAACGCGAGCAGCAAATCCGCAATATGTCTGCTGGCTATCGTGAGCTGGCCGACGGTATCCTGCCCGAGCTCCGTCGTTCACGCATGATCATCAACTACGAGACCATCGGTCGCAGCGACGAGCAGATCCAGCAGCAGTATGTGGCCGACCCAGCTCAGCTCAGCGTTGACGAGCTGCTCTATTCGGCTACCCTTACCGACGATGTGAACAAGCAGGAGGAGATCTATAAGAAGACCGCCCAGCTGTATCCCAACGACTACCGTGCACTGAACAACATCGCAGCCCTCGAGTTCAACAAGGGTAACAACGATGCAGCCAAGGAATATATCAACAAGGTGTTCAACGTACTGAGCAACGCTCCTGAGGCAAATGCCAACCTCGGTATGATCGCCCTGCAGAACGGTGATATCGCCAATGCCGAGAACTACATCGGTAAGGCCACCAACGCCAACGGTCTGAACAACGTGCTCGGTGCCCTGAACATTGCCAAGGGTAACTACGCAGAGGCCGCCAGGAACCTCGCCAACAGCGAGAGCAACCTCGCCGGTCTGGCAGAGCTGCTGAACAAGAACTACGCTACCGCTGAGGTGATCCTCAACAGCGTGAAGAACAAGGATGGCATGACCAAGTACCTGCAGGCACTCGTAGCCGCCCGTCAGGGACGTTCAAGCATCGCCTCAGGTTTCCTGAAGGAAGCCCTGAACCTCGATCCCAGTCTGGCAGCCTACGCCAACAACGACCTGGAGTTACTGAACGTCAGCAAATAATCATCGCCTTTCATGAAGCGATATAGCTATATACTACTCGCCCTGATTCTGGTTTCATGTGGAGCACCTAGCGGTCAGTTCAAGATCGAAGGACGTTTCCTCAACCTGAATCAGGGTGAGTTCTATGTATATAGCACCGACGGACTCATCGACGGTGTTGACACCATCCACACCAACGGTGGTCGTTTCAGCTATCAGATACCTTGCGAGGACAAGGGCACCATCATGCTGGTGTTCCCCAACTTCTCCGAACAGCCCATCTTTGCCGAATCAGGCAAGACCGCCCATGTCAAGGGCGATGCCACCCACCTCAAGGAGATGATGGTCGAAGGCTCCGATGCCAACGAGCTCATGAGTCGTTTCCGTCAGGCCGTGGCCAACGCATCCCCACCCGAGGCCATCAAAACAGCCGCATTGTTCATCAAGGACAATCCCAAATCCCCCGTCAGCATCTACCTGCTCAAGCAATACTTCATCCTGTCGGTTACACCCGACTATCTTCAGGCGTCCGAACTGGCCGCTATCCTCGCCAAGGCACAGCCCAAGAACGAGGAGATCACCCGTCTGAAACAAGACATCGACATCCTGAAGGTTTCCCGTCTCAACGCCCCCATGCCCTCCTTCTCGGCTGTTGACATCTACGGCCGAAGAGTCACCGATGCCAACCTGCATGGAAAGGTATCAGTAGTATATGTATGGTCCACATGGAACTACGAGAGTCAGGATATTGCCCGACGCCTGCGCACAATGTCCAACGACAACCGCAATCAATTAGGCGTTGTAGGCATCTGTGTGGATGCCAGTAAGCGCGACTGCCGTAACTACCTGAAGCACGATTCCGTATCATGGTCAACTATCTGCGACGAGAAGATGTTCGACTGCGATCTCATGGCCAAGCTCGGCCTGGCATCTATCCCCGACAATATCATCTACGACACCAGCGGCAGGGTTATAGCCCGAGGACTGAATGCCAATGATCTCCGCAACAAACTGGAGGAGTTGTTGAAGAAGAAAACGCCCTAACCTCCCCTCTTCTTCAGTCTCTCCGAAATCTATTCATTAATCATAAATCTAATATGTTAGTAAAAACTTTTTGTGCAGCCGTAAACGGCTTGGATGTTACCACCGTAACCATCGAAGTGAGCATGACAAGAGGAGTGCTCTACCATCTCACAGGACTGCCTGATAGTGCTGTCAAAGAGAGTCGCGACCGTATTGCAGCTGCCTGTCAGAACATCGGATACAAATTCCCTGTAGCTGATATCACTGTGAATATGGCACCTGCCGACCTACGGAAGGAGGGCAGTGCCTACGATCTTCCCTTAGCCATCGCTATTCTTGCTGCCAACAACAAGGTGGAACGCGGTCATCTCCATGAATACATGGTGGTCGGAGAGTTGGGACTCGACGGTAAGCTACAGCCCATTAGGGGTGCCCTGCCCGTTGCCATCCGAGCTCGTGCAGAACAGTTCAAAGGTCTGATCGTACCCATACAAAATATCCGTGAAGCGGCAGTGGTGAACAACATCTCCGTGTATGGCATGGAGAGTTTGATGGACGTCATCCAATTCTTCAACGGCTCAAAGTATTATGAACCTACGGTCATCGACACACGGAAGGAGTTCTTTCAGCAGCAGTGTCACTTTGATCTGGATTTTGCCGATGTTCGAGGACAGGAGAATGTGAAACGTGCCATGGAGGTGGCGGCAGCTGGCGGACATAACCTGATCATGGTGGGGCCTCCTGGAAGTGGAAAATCCATGATGGCCAAACGACTGCCAAGTATTCTTCCTCCACTATCATTGGCAGAGAGTCTTGAAACCACCCAGATCCACAGTGTGGCAGGTAAGCTGGGACGCGGCATGAGTCTGATTTCTCAGCGCCCGTTCCGATCTCCTCACCACACCATTTCCCAAGTGGCCCTTTGTGGAGGTGGTAACAATCCGCAGCCAGGTGAGATCTCATTGGCTCACAATGGTGTTCTTTTCCTCGACGAGCTGCCTGAATTTAATAAAGCAACCCTCGAAGTACTGCGACAGCCGTTGGAAGACCGCAAGATCACTATCAGTCGGGCCAAATACACGCTCGAGTATCCCTGTTCTTTCATGTTTGTCGCCTCAAGCAACCCATGTCCTTGCGGCTACTATGGTGATCCCACACACAACTGCGTATGCACCCCAGGTCAGATACAACGGTATATGAACAAGATTTCTGGCCCTCTACTCGACCGTATCGACATTCATTGTGAGATCCAGGCTGTTCCCTTTGCGGAGCTATCGCAGATGGAGGCCGGAGAATCCAGCGAAACTATCCGTGAAAGGGTTATTAAGGCGCGACAGATACAAGAGGTGCGATACAAGGACTTCAAAGGCATCCACAGCAATGCACAAATGACTGAGCGGATGATTCATGAGTTTGCGGAACCTGACGCTGAAAGCCTGAACATGCTCCGCATGGCCATGGAACGGCTTAAACTCAGTGCCCGCGCCTACAGTCGTATTCTGAAGGTGGCACGCACCATAGCTGACCTTGAAGGCTCGGAGAAGGTACAGAGCATTCATATCGGCGAAGCAATCGGCTACCGCAGTCTTGATAGAGGTGATTGGGCTGAGAGAGGACTTTAAGTTGTTGTTTGTTCCTAAAAACGTTTCAAAACGGGTATAGGCGAACAATCTTATCTTTGTAACAGAAAAGCACACAACGAAAGTGACAGAAGAACAACTGATAGCGAAAAAGAAATACGCCGGAGAGAAAAAGGCTTCGATGAAACGCCGCGATGACCATCACGACTATACGGAGCGACGTATGTATATGATTACGTTGGAAGTGGAAGGGCGGCGCCCCGTTTTCGGTCGGCTTGTTGGAAACCCTTTTGCCAAACGCGGTAGCCATGATGAGGCACGTATCGAACTATCGGCACTAGGAAAGGCTGTGAAGAGTGAGTGGTTGGGCATTCATGGCTATTTCCCGCAGATAGAGGTAAGAGCCGTTCAGATGATGCCCGACCACATGCATGGCATTCTCTTTGTGAGGGAGCCGCTGCCAGTACATCTGGGGCAGGTGATCTCGGGGTTCAAAGCGGGGTGCCGAAAGGCGCAGAGGGCACTCGAAGAAGCAGAAAGAGCAAAAGAAGAACGAGCAGCAGCAGAGCTACTGCCGACTGAGAAGGGGCAACACCCAGAACAAGCACAACACCCAGAAATGGCACAACACCTGGAGCTGGCACATCATGCTTCTCAGCAAGTGGCGGCTTTGCCGTCGCCCAAGCACTCCCTGCCCTACCGCCCTCTCTTTGCCAAGGGCTACAACGACCTGATACTCCGCTCATATGATGAGCTGCCAGCGTGGCAGAACTACCTTCATGACAACCCTCGCCGCTTGCTGATGAAGCGCGCTCGCCCAGAGTGGTTACGGCCATTCTTTAACCTGCGCATAGGCACACACTGCTATAGCGGCATAGGCAACCGCAGTCTGCTTACCGCCCCACAGCGAATAGCAGTAAGGATATCGAGACGACTGAACGATAGTGAGATTGTCACAGAGATCGCTCGTTATCTTGAATCCGCCAAACAGGGTGCTGTTCTTGTTTCACCGGCCATCTCCCCAGGCGAAAAGCGCGTGATGCGAGCAGCCTTCGATGCCTCTCTGCCCACCATCGTCATCATGGAGAACGGCTTCACGCCACTTTCGAAGCCTCATGGCGAACAGTTCGATGCCTGTGCGAGAGGACAACTGCTGATGCTTGCTCCATGGGAACACCATAACGAGAAAAAGAAGATTACCGCAGAGCAATGCCGCCAGCTGAATCTGATGGCACTGGAGATATGTGGACAATAACATAAGAGAACCGACAACCCCTCTCCAAAGAGGGGGACAAGTTGTTAAACACAAGATATTCGCTGAATTACTTGGAACTTCCAGAAACAATTCATATCTTTGCAGCATAACAATTAACCCTTATTCAACTAACAAAAGGGGAAACTCTATAATAAAAACAACAATGACGAAACGAATACTTGTACTTGTTTTAACGCTAACAATCATAGCTGTTGGGGCTTCCGCGCAGCGGAAAACAGATAAGTTGGATCGCGGTCTGGTGGTGGTTCCTCATTTCGCAAGTATCAATTATGGAAATGGTACGAATGGTTCCCAAGACGGTAACCTGGTGAGCTGGCGTATCCTCCCGGAAGAGTATTATGATGTAACCTACAATGTGTATCGTGACGGAACGAAACTCAATGATGCTCCGCTGACGATTTCCAATTTTGTTGATCGGAATGGCTCATCATCATCACAATACCAAGTGAGTGCCGTTGTAAAGGGAGTAGAGCAGGAGAATTGTGCTTCTGCAAAGCCGTGGACAATGCTATCAGATACATATAATCAGCCGTATCAGAAAATCCTATTGGCAAATGTCTATGACCGTGACGGTCAGGATGTGACGGAACACTATTGGGCGAACGACGCAGCCTTTGCTGATCTTGACGGTGACGGTCAGCTGGAGATGATTGTCAAACGACTGAACATGGCAGATGCTGAGGGTGTTAATACAGGTAGGCGGGATAGCAAAGGGCACGCTATTTACAATATCTATCCGAGAAACTCAAAAGAGTTTGTGGTGATTGATGCCTATAACATCAACTGGCAGACGTGGGAGGCTTCGCTGATGTGGCGCATCGACTGCGGACCGAACATGGTGAGTACAAACTCTACCGAGATCAATATCATGGCCTTTGACTGGGATCAGGACGGAAAGGCAGAGGTGGTGCTGCGCGGTGCGGATAACATGAGGGTATATGGCAGCGATGGCAAGACATCGTACTACACCATCGGATCGCCTACTGTCAACACCCGACCGGACTGGTACAACTACAGAGACGACGGCACCAACATTGCCAGTCTGGCATACACCTATACGGGTAACGAATACCTGCTTTACATGAATGGGGAAACGGGGGCCATGTATCAACAGCTTGAATACCCGCTAAAACGATTGGAAAACGGTGAAACAGACTTGAACGCTGCGTGGGGGGATGGCTATGGGCACCGCTCATCGAAGTACTATTTCGGTGCGCCCTATCTCGACGGACACAAACCCAGCATCTTCCTTGCCCGTGGCATCTATACCCGTCATAAGATGATTGCCTACAATGTGGATGAGAAACACCAGCTGATACAGCAATGGAGATGGGATTGCAACAGCAAGGGTAGTCAGTGGTTTGGACAGGGCTTTCATAACTACGTGATTGCCGATGTGGATGAGGACGGCCGCGACGAGATTGTGTATGGCTCGATGGTGATCGATGATAACGGACAGGGCCTTCACACCACGGGCTTCGGTCATGGCGATGCACAACAGGTGGGTGATTTCGACCCGTATCGGGGGGGACTGGAGATCTTTGCTTGTCTGGAAAACGAACCGTATTGGGGGAACAACTACCGCAACGGCACAACGGGCGAAGTGTATTTTAAGTATTCCACACCTGAGACGGGTGGAAAGAAGGGGGATGACGGTCGTTGCATGATGGGTAAATTCCGCGCGGACATCCCTGGATGTATAGGTACGTCAAGTCAGATGATGAATCGTAACGGTACCGTTATCAGCAGTGTGACAAATAACGAGATAGCAGGTTCTTCAGGTTGGCAGGATGCGACTATCCTGAATTTCCGCATCTACTGGGACGGTGACCTGCTGGATGAGGAATACACGGGGACGGGTGCCAAAGATGCGGGCTCATGGGCAAAGATCGTCAAACAGTCGGGACCCAACGGCACTGGCAGCGGCAATACGCGGTTGTTCACATCGGGCATCGGTACCACCAATAACGGTTCAAAGAACAATCCCTGCTTTATCGGTGATATTCTTGGCGACTGGCGTGAAGAGATTATCATGCGCGAGGGCTCGGACATCGTTGTCATGGCAACGCCCATTGAGTCTGACTATGGTTTCTTTTCCTTATGGGCCGACCATGTATACCGACAGGCTATGGGTACGCAGATGCAGGTCTATAACCTCCCTCCGCACCTGAGCTACTTCTTGGGCGAGCTGGAGGGTTACACTTTGGCACCACCACCCCTGACAAAGGAAGGTCGCACGGTGATCGGCAACAATGCAACCATCACCAACAGCTATAACGGACAGCATCTGTTGCACAACGAGTATGACAACACGTCGCTGACCGTCAACGGGGGGATACCTGATATCCTGACCATCAATGTGCCTACATGGGTGCAGGGGCATGACAACAACAATAACATCACCACCACGACCTACACCTGCACGCTTTCGGGCGCACTGAGTGGCGGCACACGGTTGGTGAAGCAGGGCAATGGTGTGCTGCAGATGGGCAGCGTGGTGCATACACATAGGGGCAAGACGGATATATGGGGCGGTACGGTGGTCTTCAACGGCACAATGGAAAACAGTGCTGTGTGGATGCACCGTCATACCACACTGAACACCACAGACGGGCATTTCAACAACGGACTGACCATGGAATACGGGGCAACGCTGAACATCGGGAGTTCCTCAACGGGAACTATGAGCAGCGTGGAGATCGCAGCACTGACCATGAACTACGGGGCCCGGGTAGTGCTGGATGTGAACGGAGTGGGCGATGACGAACACGACTGGCTCAACGTCTCGACATTGAACATAGACGACAGTAAGGTGGGGGTTGCCACATGGGAGGACTACGGACCGGAGCATATCGCACCGGTGATGGAACTACGAATGGGGACAGCTCTGGGTAATGGTCGCTACCCCATCGGACATGTAGGCACCGTGAACGGTGATCTGTCGAAGGTGAAACTGGTGTGCAACACCATCGATTCGAGCTACCTAAGTCTTATAGTTCGTGGGGGTATCCTTTATCTGAAGGTTTCGGACGACCCTACTGACGATGAGATCACGACCAACACGCCTTCCCTTCCTTTTTTCGTGAATGGCCACGGGGTTGTGTACGACCTGCAAGGACGCGAACTGCATAACGGGCAAGTGGCCAAAGGAATCTATATCTTAGGGAACAAAAAGGTGATGAAATGTAACGGTTATTAACAAAATCTTTGTACCTTTGTACCCAAAATAGGTAAAAATGGAACAGAACAAGAGATTCAAGAGAACGACGGTGACGTCGGCACTGCCCTACGCCAATGGTGGTGTGCATATCGGTCACCTGGCCGGTGTATATGTGCCTGCAGATATCTATGTGCGCTACTTACGACTGAAGAAGCGCGAGGTGTTGTTTATCGGTGGTTCGGATGAGCATGGTGTGCCCATCACGATTCGTGCCCGTAAGGAGGGTATCACCCCGCAGGATGTGGTGGACCGCTACCATGAGATGATCAAGAAGAGCTTCGAGGAGTTCGGCATCTCGTTCGATATATACAGCAGAACAACATCGGAGACGCATCATAAGTTTGCCGCCGAATGGTTCCGCAAACTCTATGATGAGGGGAAGCTGACGGAGGAAACGACTACACAGCTCTACGACGAGGAGGCGAAACAGTTCCTGGCCGACCGTTACGTGACGGGCGAGTGCCCGCATTGTCATAACGAAGGTGCCTATGGCGACCAGTGCGAGAAATGCGGTCGTGACCTCTCTCCTACCGAGCTCATCAATCCGAAATCGACCATCTCGGGTTCTACGCCCGTGCTGAAGGAGACGAAGAACTGGTATCTGCCCCTGAACGAGTATCAGGAGTGGCTGAAGCAGTGGATTCTCGAGGAGCATAAGGAGTGGCGACCGAATGTGTATGGACAGTGTAAGAGTTGGCTCGACATGGATCTGCAACCCCGCGCCATGACACGCGACCTTGACTGGGGTATTCCTGTTCCTGTGGAGGGTGCCGACGGTAAGGTGCTTTACGTGTGGTTCGATGCGCCCATCGGCTATGTGTCGAACACAAAGGAGCTGTGCGACCGTGAGCCCGAGAAATGGGGCAGCTGGGAGAAATGGTGGCAGGATGAGGACACCCGATTGGTGCACTTCATCGGTAAAGACAATATCGTGTTCCATTGCATCATCTTCCCTGTAATGATGCGTGCTCATGGCAAGTATATCATGCCCGACAATGTGCCAGCCAACGAGTTCCTGAACCTTGAGAATAACAAGATCTCTACTTCAAAGAACTGGGCTGTGTGGCTGCATGAGTACCTGGTGGATATGCCGGATAAGCAGGATGTGCTGCGCTATGTGCTGACCGCCAATGCTCCGGAGACCAAAGACAACAACTTTACTTGGAAGGACTTCCAGGAACGCAATAACAACGAACTGGTGGCTGTGTATGGTAACTTTGTGAACCGTGCGCTGCAGCTGACCAAGAAATACTGGAATGGTGTTGTTCCTGCCTGCGGCGAGCTGCTCGACGTGGACAAGCAGGCATTGGAGGAGTTCAAGGATGTGAAGGAGAAGGTAGAGGCGCTGCTGGAGCAGTTCAAGTTCCGCGATGCGCAGTTCGAGGCCATGAACCTGGCACGTATCGGTAACCGTTATATCACCGAGTGCGAGCCGTGGAAGGTATGGAAGACTGATCCGAAGCGTTGCGAGACCATCCTGAATATCTGCTTGCAGCTGACTGCCAACCTGGCCATTGCCTTTGAGCCGTTCCTGCCGTTCAGCAGTAAGAAGCTGCGCGAGATGCTCAACATCGATTCATTTGAATGGGAACAGTTGGGAAGCACCGATCTGCTGAAGGCCGGTCATCAGTTAGGCGAGCCCTCTCTGCTCTTCGAGAAGATTGAGGACGAGACGATCCAGAAGCAGCTGGATAAGTTAGAGGCTACCAAGAAGGCTAATGAGGCTGCTGCCTACAAGGCTGCTCCTATCAAGGAGAATGTGGACTTTGAGACGTTCGAGAAGCTCGACATCCGTGTGGGCTTGGTGAAGGACTGTCAGAAGGTGAAGAAGTCGAAGAAGCTATTGCAGTTCACCATTGACGATGGCTCTGGTACCGACCGCACCATCTGCTCAGGTATTGCTGCCTTCTACGAGAATCCCGAGGAGCTGATCGGCAAGCGCATCCTCTTCGTAGCTAACTTTGAGCCGCGCAAGATGATGGGCATCGAGAGTCAGGGTATGATTCTCTCTGCCGTGGATGCCGACGAGAGCCTCAGCGTGGTTACCACGACCAAGGATGTGAAACCAGGTAGTCAAGTAGGATAATCCTTTTCAACTTCAGTTGAAAAGGATTGTGGAGTGTGGAGTGTGGATTGTGGAATGAGAATACTTCAGAGGTATTGTATTCATATACAAAGCCATCTGTTCTTGAGACATTTCTCACTCCACACTCCACATTCCACACTCCACAACAATTCTAATTAGCAATTACCTTTCTTCCACTCATAATGTAAACACCCTTCTTCAGGTGGGGTGTTCCATTGACTGTTGTACCCACCTTACGACCCTGCAGGTCGTAGATGATGGTGTTGGGCTTCGCCTTGTCAACAGGGAAGGTTGCCTCTGTAGTTATGCCGGTGCTTACAGGCTGGCGCTTGTAAAGCTGAACGGCCGTTTGATTACTAGAGCTCTTGTAACAAGCGAAACGAGGAGAACCAGCATTATAATAGATGGAATAATCGGTGTACTTCACATTCTTGATTACAGCATTGTTCCCACTGAACGTAATGGTCCATTGTGCTGATGTAGCAGTAGTCGTAGTGGCAGTATGTAGTTTGTTATCGCTACTTGTAAGTGCCAGATAAACCTTACCCGTTTCATCATAGAGGGTGTATTTACCATTAGATGTGCCTAATGTCAACTCATAAGGTTTGCCGCTTTTGTTCACCTCTGTTGTCACAGCGCCGTTAGTGGTGGTCAAACTGACAGAATTGCGAATGTTGGTGCCTTGTTCAGCCATGGCCGTATTCTTCGAATCACACACGATGATATAACCCGCTCCAACTTCCAAATCGTCTGCTTTTGTCACACGCTGATATACATTCCCATCACCTGAAGGTCCGGGAGGGTCAACAGGACCAGGTCCTGGATCATCGCCTGGTATATACACCGTATAGTTCTCGGGCACTTGGTAATCATCGTAGCTGAAAGCCTCATCCGTCATACTACCCCAGATATATTGCTCAAGACCAGGGTAGTCGATATATGGGTTACGATTTTTCTGTTCACCATACGCCGCAATGTTTCGGTAATACTCCTTGTAGCTTACTTGATCGTTAGCCGCCCAAGTCATCAGCATATTCAACTGCCATCTTTGAAAACTAGGATATGTGCTGCCATCAATTGTAGCTTTTAGGCCAGGGAAACTACTCGCATAGTTCTTATACCACGTAGGCAACTGCTCTTCATAACACGTTACCATATAAAAATAGGTACGCGCAAAGTCGCCCTTGTATAAGTCGTTTGGCTCGAATACCGTTCCGGTATAACCAGAGTAGGTACAGGCACCTAACTTGCTAAAACCGTTAGCGGATTTGTATTCTTCTCCATTCGTCTCACCAAAAGGATGATTACTTCGTTTACCGTTTACAGAACCATCTGTGGGGAAAATATGATGTATATCATGACCTGCCACAGAACTCCCGTTTTTATCTCCAAACCAGCTCTTGGGGAAAGAATGCTCACGATTGTACTTGTCTCCTTCATTAGAATAATTACCAGCCTGATCTTTTACGAAGATATAATCTCGTTTATTGGAATACATATCCCATACCAATGAGTCTCCATCTTTATTATACAATGTCTTTCCATTCTCATCAATCCTTTTGTCAGTCTTCTTAAAGATATTCCACAAGGCATCATAACTATTCTCATTTCTGTTATAAATGATACCGCACAGCGCAGTCTTCAAAGCCGCCCCTTTCTTGCCATCGGCATTTTTATAGTAATCCCCTGAATTATACGGACCCTGTGCCCACGTCACAGCAGCCATGATCAAGAGGCACGGAAGTAAAAGTATTCGTTTCATGTGCAAAAGGTTTTTAATTTGCCTACAAATTTAGTGGTTTTTCGTGAAAGCAGCAAACGATTCAATGGAATTATTGAAGATTGGACTTGATTTCCAAAAACAAATCAGGCTGCACAACCATGTGCAGCCTGTAGCTTTTCCCTAAACTTGAGTCTGATGTTCAACCTGCAAAACTTTAACGACTTTGTCATTCATTCAGATCTACTGAAGATGACTATATATTGTAATGTAGTTATGTGTTTCGTGTGCAAAGGTATGGACTTTTTTGCAATAGGGGGGTAGTTAAATGTTTTATTTTAGTAGATAAAATGTTATGTGGCGATTTTTTTCTCGATTGTTATCGAAAACAGTTTTTTTCTTAGGTCTTTCGCTCGGTTTGCACTACCTTTGGCTGCGCTGAAGGTACTCTCGCTTGACAATAAAAATAAATCCGCATTTATTTTGTATTGTCCTCGCTTATTGGATAAAATCTTCACGCTCGAGAAAATAAATTCATTTGTTTTCTTCTCACTTAATCAGATTTTTCGTACCTTTGCACTATCATTCTGGTCTAATAGTTCAATGGATAGAACAAGTCTCTCCTAAAGATTAGATCCGGGTTCGATTCCCGGTTGGACCACAAACTACTAAATACCTATTATTATGTTAGGAGCCATTATCGGAGATATCATTGGGTCGCGATTTGAATTCTCTGAGCCTCCCAAGCCCGGATTCAAGCTATTTACACCTGAATGCAGTTATACAGACGACACCATTTGTACAATTGCCATTGCGGATGCCATTATGAACGGTAAGAGCTACCGCGACGCCCTCTTGGAGTGGTGCCGCCGTTATCCTCATCCCATGGGCAGCTATGGGGGGAAGTTCTACCAATGGATTAACAGCGATGACCCGCAGCCCTACAATTCGTTCGGTAACGGATCGGCCATGCGCGTGAGTCCTGTGTCCTGGCTCTACGATGATTACGAAGATGTGAAGGAACAGGCTCGTCTTACAGCCATGCCCTCGCATAACCATCCCGAAGGTATCAAGGGAGCGGAGTGTATTGCCACCCTTTGCTACTGGCTGCGTACGTGCAGGATTACCAAGGACGAGGTGGAGCGCAAGGTGGAGAAAAAATGGGGATACGAGATTCTTCCGTTGCGCGACATCTATAAGATAGGTAGTGAGAATCACTTTGATGTTACCTGCATGGAAACGGTTCCCATGGCGATACGCTGTTTCCTGGAGAGTCAGAACTTTGAGGATGCCATACGTATTGCCGTGCTGGCCGATGGTGACACCGACACGAAGGCGAACATCACGGGTGCCTTGGCTGAGGCTTTCTACGAGGTGCCCGAAGCACTGATTGAGAAGGCCTTTGAATATCTGCCCAGCGAGATGTTAGACATCATCACGCAGTTCTACGATCGCATCGGGGAGAGTATCTGATTCAACGAGGTAAGAAGAAAGAGCGGATGGAACGCAGATAAGGCGTGATCTCCCGTTGTATGACCTTTCCCCATGGCGACATAGACTGGCATGAATAGGTAACGATGAGTCGTTTCCTGGCCCTCGAGATGGCCACATAGAATTTCCGCGCCTCCTCTCCACGAATGGCGGTTTCATCGGCATAATAGCTGGGGAACTTCCCTTTTACCGCATCATAGACAATCACATTATCGAACTCCAAGCCCTTCGCTTTATGGACGGTGGAGACGAATACCCGTTCGCGCATGCTCTTACTGCCGCAGAGATCAGCTTCCTTCATGGTGTTGATCTCCTGTAGATGTGTTGAGAGCTGTTCGTATAACGACTCCTCCCCTTGCAGCATATCGTCAGAGAAATAATCCAGGATATAGGGCAGCTTGGGAATATCTCCTATCCTTCTAATCTCACGCAACTGCTCATAGACATACTGCATCTCGGTTACCAGATGGGATTCAGCGCTGCGTTGGTACAACAGCTGACGGGTATGCGAGTAGAGGTTTCCATAGAGATGACGAAGACGGGCTGCCACCGTGGCATGGTGCTGAAGGAAGGAGAGCTGCTCCTCAATCAACTGCTTTCCCCGTTGATAGCACGCGTTCACCACATTGAACGTAGCCAGGATATCGTCGTTGGCCATGTGTGAATTCTCTCCCTCCAGGTGAAGGGTTACCAGCAGATCCTTGAGCTTGTAGCTCCTCAGTTGCGGAGCCACCAGATGCATCAACTTGAGGGAATCATAGTAATGCGGCCATAGCTGTGCCATCCTGCAGCCCTTACAATAGCGCTGCATATTGTGGTCCATGATCTGATAGTCGTAGTTCACGTTATGACCTAAAAGTATGCTTCCTGCCGCAAATTCGGCAAAGCGGGCCATGGCCTCGCGGTGCGTGAGATGCGCATGATTGGCATAGGCTGTTACCAAAGGATTCACGGTGTCGCCCAGCATGGCGGGAATAGCACGGTCGGTTTCGATAAACATGTTGAGCTCATCCACCACCCTACCGTCCTTAACCTTGATGGCAGCGATCTGCACCACATCGTCTTCAAAGACGTTCAGTCCGGTGGTCTCCGTATCAAAGATCACGAACTCCCGTTGCGCATAGTCTTTCAGGAACTCATTCAGATAGGAAGAGTCAGCATACTCCAGAAAATCCGTGGGGGACAGCGCATGGTTCATCACCTCATGCGTGAACTGGCGCGCGGCCGAATGACTCCCGAAAAGTTTCAGTCCGGTGAAGATCCTTGCCCAGGCAATGAAGTTGTTCTCCTGCATCACCACATTGAAATGGGAAAGCAGCAGACGGACATCGGGTGTGCTGAAGACATCTATACCAGAGATCTTGAAATGGGGCACACGAAGCATCTTACTCACCTCGTCGGCATCTGCATTAAAGGCCACGACCACCGCAATGGACTCATCGGGGTTGGCCTCATAGAAATGCTTTACCCTTTGAGCCACCTCATGGCATGATTCCACAAGGGTGTCGTTGCCTACCAACTCCACCAGACCGGTAGGCTCGGCCTTCTCCCCACCCTTCTCGTACGATCGGGGCAGCAGGTCCTTGGCAATGCCCAACTGCTGTTCACCATAGGTGTTGTAGATATCCAACAGGTATTTAGGAGAACGGTAGTTGACATAGAAATTATGCAGACCGTTGGTTCCGCAACGCTGCCGCAGCATGTTCAGGGTGTCGAGTTTCGCTCCCATGAAAGAGAAGATGGCCTGCTGCGCATCGCCCAGATAGACCACCGTGGCATTCTCGGCTGTGAACAGGTCGATGATGGCCAGCTGTAATGGATTCAGGTCCTGCACCTCGTCCACCTGTATCCAGCGGAACTTCTTCAGCAGTTTTTCCTCATCGCCGCCCTGAGGTTGTGCCGTCACCTCATCGTAGGTGGTGAGCAACAGGTCTTCGAAATCGAGCAGGTTGTGCTCCCGTTTATACTTCTCGTAGCACCATGCACCGTATAAAGCCTTGATAAGAGACTGCGCCTCAGCGCTCAGGAATATCGGAAGACTGGCATAATACTCAATGTGTTCATAGAGCTCGATGACCGAGTCTTGCGAGTACGACAGACTGAAATCGGTGCACAGCTCACGCAAGACCATCGGTGAGAGTACTTCACGGTGAATCATCAGATCGCCGGGATAATGCTTGCGACACTGGTACATCAGATGCTGGAGGTTCATCACCTGCGCATACTGCTGTCGTTTCTTGTTGTCGCCTAAGATATGCAACTCATCCTCTCCCATGTAGTCGGCAATGATGCTGACCGACATATCATTGTCGATGATGGTGGTTCCTTCGGCCACCAGTTGGTTGGCAAACAGGAACTGCGAACAGAAACGATGGACATTCCCCACAAACAACTCACTGGTATCCAAAGGTCCTACCGATGCCTCTATCCGCTCTTTCATGCCACGCGAAGCCCGGTTGGTGAAGGTGAGACAAGCCATATCGGCAAAAGGGACGCCGCGCTGATGGGCACGCAGGATACGCTCTGCCAAGACTGCGGTCTTACCGCATCCCGGAGGAGCCAGCACCAAGTGGTAACCGCCCATGACTTCGATCACCGCCAACTGTTCTTCGTTAAACTGCTTGGAGTCTTCCATACGATTTCAGATGATCTCAACGATGAACCACACCCCTCATCCAGTTCCCACGGAGCATGCGCCACAGGAAAATGATTCCCCTGAAGGTTAACTCAATGGCCATGGCCGTCCACACACCCCGCAAACCATAGTCCTTGGCCAGCCAAGCAGCCAGGGTGAGTCGCACCAGCCACATGGAGCAAAGGTTCATCGCTGCCGGGCGCAAGGTATCGCCAGCACCTACAAAGACACTGTAGCATACGATAGAGGCTGCGAACATCGGTTCGGCAAAGGCCTCGATGCGCAGTACGGATGCACCCAGATCCACGATTTCCTGCACAGGCGTCATCAGCATCATCAGCTCCGGGGCGAAGAGGAACATCACAGCGCCCATCACTGCCATGACCGCCATGCCTAAGGAAACGGTCATCCATGCAAAGCTGCGGCACAGCTCCTTTCGCCCTGCCCCCATACTTTGGCCCACCAACGTGGTGGCAGCCTCACCTAATCCATAGCCTGGCATGTAGCACAGACTCTCGGCGGTGATGGCGAAGGTGTTGGCGGCAATGGCGATATTCCCCAACGGAGCCACAATCATCGTACTCACAATTTGGGCGCCACTCATGAGAATACCTTGCGCTGCCATCGGCAGACTGATGTGCAAGGCATTGCGGATATAGTCCCAGTTGACGTATTTAACCAGAATCCTTTCCTTTATCAAGGCCAGCTTGTCGCTCTTGACAACGGCATAGTAGGTCTGCACACTTCCCACGATAATGATGGAAAGGGCTGTTCCCATGGCCACACCGAGTACACCGAGATGGAAGATGAAGATGAGGATGAAGTTGAACGTCACATCCAGCACGCACATGATGATGCTCAACATACTCGGGATGCGCATGTTACCCGAACATTTCAGCATACCGCCCGACAGTCCGAACAGTTGGAAGAAAGGGATGGCCAGCATGAACACCGATATATAGGTGGTGGCATCGGCGGCGATATCAGCACCACCCCCCAGCCAATAAGGAAGACGAGGCGCTATCAGAAGTCCGGCCACCATGATACACAAGCTGAAAATGAGCGTACACAATAGTCCGTGGCGGAATACATCGCGTGCCTTGTCGAAATCGTTTGCTCCGATGAAATGTGCCACCTGAACAGAGAAGCCCATGGAGGCAGCACTCGTCATACTACCGCAGAGCCAAGTGCTCGACTCCACCAGTCCGCAGGCGGCTGCCGCCTCCACACTGATTCGTCCCACCATGGCCTGATCGATGAAGAACATCATAACACTGGTGATCTGCGCCAAGATGGAAGGAATACTCAGCTGGACGATCAGATTGAGTTTCTGACCGCCTGTCATGGGCTGTCCACCACGGATCATGCCCAACAGCACTTCACTCTTCCTATTCGACATCTTTTTGCAAAGGTACGATTAAGTGAGCGGAAAACCAAAAGTATTTTGAGTTTTTCCGAACGTGAGTACCTTCAACGGAGTTAAAGGTACGATTAAGTGAGCGAAAAACCAAAAAGTATTTTGAGTTTTTCCGAACCCACTAAGTCTCAAAGGGATAAATGTGTTTGACTTAAATCAAGAAAAGTGCGTTTTTAAGATAAAAATGACGGAAATCCATTGCTGTGTGCGTAAACAGTCGTATCTTTGCACTCGAAATCAAGAGGTATTAGAATTACTAAGGTAAAGATTGTATAAAGGTTCGATAGTTTTTTCATAGGTTTTCATAGGTTTTTAGTTTTAGGTTTAAAAGAGTATCAAATAGGTTTAGTTAAGGTAAGAAAAGGTTGGATAAAGGATAACACGATGCCCGTGAGGGCGGGACTATACATAGAAGTTGAACATATTAAATTTCAGGAAAGGGTAACAACATGAGTATTTCAACATTGTGCGCCCTGTTTGCAGTCTTCGCAATTACAGGCATGTGGTTAGACCATGATATGCAGAACCGCTAAAACGGTCATACCACATAAAAAAAGAAAGATTTAGAACAAGTTTATAAATGAGAAGTGACCAAATGGCCACTTCTCATTTCTTTTTATCGGTACTTAAGGTTTGTAACAACCTGCAAGTCGCAAATCAAAGATCAGTGTGGAATAAGCAGGTATGCTACCGGAGGTACTACCATATCCCTGCTGATAGGGGATATACACTTTCCAATGGTCGCCTACATGCATCTGCTGGAGTGCTGTTGCGAAACCGTCAACGAAGCTGTAAACCCTTCCGGAATACGGCTTTGACACCGCAGCTTGGTAGGAACCTTCCCAACTCTTGTCGAACTCATACCCTTCCGGATAGGAAGCTGATGGTATCAGTCGGCCAGAGTAATGGACAGACACCGAGTCGGTATAGAGCGGACAATCGCTACCCGAGCCAGACTCAAGGACCTGGACAACGATATAGTCTTCTGCCTTCGTGGCAACCTCCGTATTGAGACTCCACTTGGGGAAGACTCTCCATTCACCTGAATTGATGCCCTTGGCACGGCTATACACCTCATTGAAATAGGTGTCGTTCCGTTCCTGCCAGTTGTCGAACTCCGTTACCTCTTCGTCACTCTCACTGCAGGAAGTGAACAATGCCATGGGCAGTACCATCAGCACTGCCCATGCAAGCACCAGTAATCTTTGATAGGTGGTTTTCTTCATACTCGTTGATGATTATTGAAGCTTCTTCAACAGACTGGCGATGCTCACCTTGTCCTCGATGATGCCCAACAGCTGATCGATGTTGACACGCTCCTGCTCCATCGTATCACGGAAACGAAGGGTTACGGTATTGTCTTTCAGTGTGTCATAGTCGACTGTCACACAATACGGTGTGCCCACTGCATCCTGACGACGGTAGCGCTTACCGATGGTGTCCTTCTCATCGTAGCTGCAGTTGAAGTGGAACTTCAGGTTGTCGATGATCTCGCGAGCCTTCTCTGGCAGACCGTCTTTTCTTACCAACGGCAGTACGGCGAGCTTGGTAGGTGCAAGGGCTGCAGGCAGCTTCAAGACCACGCGGGTCTCACCGTTCTCCAGCTGCTCCTCCTGATAGGAGTGGCACATGATGGAAAGGAACATACGATCTACACCGATGGATGTCTCGATGACGAACGGCGTATAGCTCTCGTTACTCTGGGGATCGAAGTATTTGATGCTCTTGCCGCTGTATTTCTCATGCTGAGAGAGGTCGAAGTTGGTGCGGGAATGGATTCCCTCCACCTCCTTGAAACCGAACGGCATGTGGAACTCGATGTCGGTAGCGGCATTGGCATAGTGAGCCAGCTTCTCATGATCGTGGAAACGATAGTTCTCAGCGCCGAAGCCCAGTGCCTGATGCCAAGCCATACGGGTTTGCTTCCACTTGGGGAACCACTCGAGCTCTGTACCCGGCTTCACAAAGAACTGCATCTCCATCTGCTCGAACTCACGCATACGGAAGATGAACTGACGGGCCACGATCTCGTTACGGAAAGCCTTACCGATCTGTGCAATACCGAAAGGAATCTTCATACGACCGGTCTTCTGCACATTCAGGTAGTTCACGAAGATACCCTGAGCTGTCTCGGGGCGCAGGTAGATCTTCATAGAGTTATCGGCAGAGGCACCCATCTCGGTAGAGAACATCAGGTTGAACTGACGCACATCGGTCCAGTTACGGGTTCCACTGATGGGACAAACAATCTCCTCGTCGATGATGATCTGCTTGAGTTCATCAAGATCCATGGCGTTCATGGCCTTGGCATAACGCTCGTGCAGGGCGTCACGCTTCTGCTGGTTCTCCAATACACGACCGTTTGTCTCGCGGAACTTCTGCTCGTCGAAGCTGTCGCCGAAACGCTTGGCTGCCTTGTCAATCTCCTTCTGGATCTTCTCCTCGTACTTGGCAATCTGATCCTCGATAAGGACATCTGCACGATAGCGCTTCTTGGAGTCGCGGTTATCGATGAGCGGATCATTGAAGGCATCCACGTGTCCACTGGCCTTCCATATTGTGGGGTGCATGAAGATGGCCGAGTCGATACCCACGATGTTATCGTGCAGCAGTACCATACTCTTCCACCAGTATTCCTTGATGTTGTTCTTCAGTTCAACACCGTTCTGACCATAGTCATAAACAGCGCCTAATCCATCGTAGATCTCACTGCTGGGAAATACGAAACCATATTCCTTGCAATGTGATACGATCTTCTTAAAAACGTCTTCCTGTGCCATAATAAATTACTAAAATTTCGAAATTTGGCGCAAAGTTACTGCTTTTTTCAAAATTTCTTTGTATTTTTGCGTTAAATTTGAGTAAAATGGACGACGAAATCAAGAATATAGAATCTGACGACACACTGAGTGAAGACAGTCACTCCGACTACAAACCTGTAAACCGCTTCGATGCGGCTGCCGTACACCACCTGAGTGGTATGTACCAGAACTGGTTCCTGGACTACGCTTCTTACGTTATTTTGGAACGTGCCGTCCCCCATATCGAGGACGGTCTGAAGCCTGTGCAACGTCGTATCCTGCACTCCATGAAACGCATGGACGACGGTCGTTACAACAAGGTGGCGAACATCGTAGGACATACCATGCAGTTCCATCCGCACGGCGATGCTTCCATCGGTGATGCACTGGTGCAGTTAGGACAGAAAGACCTGCTGGTTGACTGCCAGGGAAACTGGGGAAACATCCTGACGGGCGACCGTGCTGCGGCGCCACGATATATTGAGGCACGACTCTCGAAGTTCGCGCTCGACGTGGTTTTCAATCCCAAGACCACTGAGTGGCAGCTGAGCTACGACGGAAGGAACAAGGAACCGATTACCCTGCCCGCCAAATACCCGCTGTTGCTGGCTCAAGGTGCTGAGGGTATTGCCGTGGGTTTGAGCTCGAAGATCCTGCCGCATAACTATAATGAGATCTGCGAGGCGGCCATTGCCTACCTGAAGGGGGAGCCATTCACCTTGTATCCCGACTTCCCCACTGGCGGTAGCATTGATGTGGGCAAGTACAACGACGGGCAGCGGGGCGGTCTGCTGAAGGTGCGTGCCAAGATCGAGAAGCTCGACAACAAGACGCTGGTGATTCGTGAACTGCCTTATTCCAAGACAGTGAACACCTTGTGTGAGAGTATCACAAAGGCCATTGAGAAAGGGAAGATCAAGGCGAAGCACGTTACCGACCTTACCTCTGCCGAGGTGGAGATACAGGTTCATCTGTCACCAGGTGTTTCTTCCGATAAGACCATTGATGCGCTATATGCGTTTACCGACTGTGAGATCAATATCTCGCCCAACTGTTGTGTCATAGAGGACAACAAACCGCAGTTCCTGACAGTGAGTGATGTGCTGCGCCATTCGGTTGACAGTACGATGGGACTGCTGCGGAAGGAACTGGAAATACGCAAGCACGAGCTGCTGGAACAGTTGCATTTCTGCTCGTTGGAGAAGATCTTCATCGAGGAGCGCATCTATAAAGACAAGAAGTTCGAGCAGGCTCCAACCATGGATGCTGCCTGTGAACATATCGACGACCGGTTGACACCGTACTATCCGCAAATGATCCGTGAGGTGAGCAAGGACGATATCCTCAAGCTCATGGACATCAAGATGGCACGCATCCTGAAGTTCAACAGTGATAAGGCCGACGAACTGATTCTCCGCTTGAAAGACGAGATTGCCGATATCGACGATAAGCTGGCACACATGGTACGTGTCACCATCAAGTGGTTCCAGTATCTGAAGGATAAATACGGAGCCGACCATCCTCGTCTTACGGAAATACGTAACTTCGACACCATTGAGGCAACAAAGGTGGCCGAGGCCAACGAGAAACTGTATATCAACCGACAGGACGGATTCATCGGTACAGGACTGAAGAAGGATGAGTTCGTGTGCAACTGTTCCGACATCGACGATATAATTATCTTCTACCGCGACGGTAAATATAAGATTATCCGCGTGGCAGACAAAATCTTCGTGGGTAAGAACATCATCTACCTGGCGGTATTCAAGAAGAACGACAGTCGTACCATCTATAACGTGGTGTATCGCGACGGGCGCAAGGGTTTCTATTTCATCAAGAGGTTCAATGTGACCAGTGTGACACGCGACCGTGAGTACGACCTGACCCAAGGAAAGGAAGGAAGCAGGGTTCTCTATTTCACGGCGAACCCGAACGGAGAGGCGGAGGTTATCAAGATTACCTTCGAACCCAGTGTGCATAAGAAGAAACTGTTTATCGACAAGGACTTCAGTGAGCTGCTCATCAAGGGAAAGAATGCAAAGGGTTACCTGCTGACGAAATATCCCGTGCACCGCATCTCACTGAAGAGTCATGGGCACTCTACGCTGGGTGGCAGGAAGATATGGTTCGATCCCGATATCAACCGACTGAACTACGATGAGCACGGACAATTCCTCGGGGAGTTCCATGATGACGACCAGATATTGGTGATTCTGAAGAACGGTGAGTTCTACCTCACGAACTTCGATGTGTCGAACCACTACGAGAACAATATCCTGCGCATTGAGAAATACCAGCCCGACAAGGTGTGGACGGTGGTTCTCTATGATGCCGACCAGCAGGGCTACCCTTATCTCAAGCGGTTTGTGGTTGAAGCCTCGAAGCGCAAGCAGAACTTCTTGGGCGAGAATGTCAACTCGCAACTGATTATCCTTACTGATACGGTCTATCCGCTCATCAAGGTTGTCTTTGGTGGAAACGATGCCTACCGCGAACCGATGGAGATTGATGCGGAGCAGTTCATCGCCGTGAAGGGTTTCAAGGCGAAGGGAAAACGTATCAGTACATGGTCTATCGGCAGTATCGAGGAACTGGAGCCTCAGCGATTCCCTGAACCAGAGGAAACGGAGGAAGCAGAGGAAACGGAAGATGCAGAAATAACAGATGAAGGGGATGAACCGGAAACTTCGGATTCCCCGGAAACCCCTTCTACCCCATCAGACATCTACCAAGAAGAAGATGGTCAACTAAGTTTGTTCCCCGATGAGTTATAAAAAGTTGTTCATAGGGACGCTCTGCACGTTTTGCACACTGATTGCTACGGCGCAGGAGGTTAACTACAAGGTTGACATGGTGGGAATCGGCTCCACCAACATCCTTGATACCTATATCAGTCCTGAGAAGTATTCAGGTACCGAACTGCGCATCCTCACCCAATCGCATCGCCAATGGCTCAAACGCCCCGCATGGAACAGTCAGACGACGTTCTCAATAGCGTTTCAACATGCAGCGCAGCGGGCCGATAACAGTAACGAGCTGGGTGGACTCATCTCTGCCGGATATGCTATCCGACATGGTTGGCAGCTGAACGACAGCTGGCGGATAGAGGCAGGCGGACAGGCGGAAGGGGGCGTTGGCTTCTTGTATAATACCCGTAATTCCAACAACCCGGCACAAGCCCGTGCCTATCTGCATATCGGTCCTGATGTCATGTCGGTCTGGCGTTTCCCGCTGTTCCGCAAGCAATCGTTCCTTCGCTATGAGCTGTCGGCGCCGCTGTTGGGACTGATGTTCAGTCCGAATTACGGACAGAGCTATTATGAGATTTTCTCTCGTGGTAACTACGACCATAATATCGTTCCCACCACACCTTTCTGCGCTCCTTCTTTAAGACAGCAGCTGACACTCGATGTGACGGTGAAGCGACTCACTTTCCGCATAGGCTATCTGGGCGACTACCAGCAGGCGGAAGTGAACAAGCTGAAATACCATACCTATTCACATATGTTACTCATCGGACTGGTCCGACCTTTATTCCGTTAATCATGATACGTTACCGATATTTCTTCCTTCTCATCCCCCTGTGCTCCCTGCTCCTCTCTTCCTGCATCGATGAAGAGGAGTTCCCCGACAGTCCTGACGGAAACTTCGAGGCTTTGTGGAAGATCATGGACGAGCACTATTGTTTCTTCGATGAGAAAGGGGTGAACTGGGATGAGGTTCATACGAAGTACCAAAAGCAGCTGAATGCCGGCATGAGTGATGCTCATCTCTTTGAGGTATGCGCCAACATGCTGTCGGAGTTGAAGGATGGTCATGTGAACATCTTCTCCTCTTTCGACATGGCCCGCAACTGGTCGTGGCACGAGGACTACCCCGAGAACTACGACGAGCTGCTCATCAACCATTATCTGGGAACCGACTATAAGATTGCTTCTTCCCTGCGATACAAGATTCTCGATGATAACGTAGGTTACCTGCAGTACTCATCGTTCCAGAGCGACTTCGGGGCAGGGAACATTGATCAGGTATTGTTAGAGTTCGCACCCTGTCAGGCCCTCATCATTGATATCCGCAATAACAGCGGCGGTTTACTGTCAGTGGCAGAGAAACTGGCTGCGCGTTTCACCAATGAGGAGATTCTTGTTGGTTACATGCGACACAAGACCGGAAAGGGGCATAACGACTTCTCGGCAATGGAAGAGCAGCGCCTCAAGCCGAGCAATGGGGTGCGCTGGCATAAACCTGTGTTTGTGCTTACCAACCGACAGGTTTATAGTGCTGCGAACGAGTTCGTGAAATACATGAAATGCTGTGGTGCCATCATCGTTGGCGACCATACCGGCGGTGGTGCGGGAATGCCTTTCAGTAGTGAACTGCCTAACGGCTGGGGCGTGCGTTTCTCTGCTTGTCCGATGTACGACATCAACAAACAGAGTACTGAAGGAGGTATCGCACCCGACTATTCCGTGGCGCTGAAGCAAGAAGATGCAGTACGCGGACTTGACACCATCATCGAGTTCGTACGAAACACTATAGCATCCCACTAACTTTCAATTCTCAGTTTTCAATTCTCAATTCTCAATTTTCAATTTGTAATGATTTCCCTCAACTCCCTCTCCATCGGCTACCAGCAAAAGAACAACCAGAAGGTTGTCGCTGAGCATATCTCCTCGGTGATCCGTCCTGGCGAGCTCACCTGTCTTATCGGTCCTAACGGTGTGGGAAAGTCAACCCTACTCCGCACCCTCAGCGCCTTCCAACCACCGCTGAGTGGAGAGATCTTTGTAGACGAAAAGAATCTCGCCCAGCTCACCGACCGTGAGATTGCCAAACTGATTGGAGTGGTACTGACCACCAAGCCGGATGTGCAGAACATGACGGTTAGCGAACTGGTGGCGTTGGGTCGTGCACCTTATACGGGCTTTTGGGGAAGATTGAACAAGGATGACCAGGAAGTGGTGCGGCAAAGCATCCAGATGGTGGGAATTGAGAAACTGAGCGAGCGGATGGTGCAGACGCTCTCGGATGGTGAACGACAGAAGATGATGATTGCCAAAGCCTTGGCGCAGCAAACACCCGTGATCTATCTTGATGAGCCCACAGCCTTCCTCGATTATCCGAGTAAGGTGGAAATCCTGCACTTACTGAAAAAGCTCAGTAGGGAGACTCAGAAAACCATCTTCCTCTCCACTCACGATCTGGAACTGGCCTTACAGATGGCCGACACGCTCTGGCTCATGCAGCCGAAACAACCTATCGCCATCGGTTCGCCAAAGGAGTTAGCCTCCAATGGTAGTCTGGGACAGTTCCTCAACCGACCCGGTCTGCACTTTGATGCGCAACATATGAGCATTCAGGTACAGCTGTGATTCATTCACTCTCCACGCCATCCGCTTCCTCCCTATACTCCCAAAGGTCGAAGAATAGAGCATTTTCTTTCGACAAGATCTGATTGGAGTCGGTAATCTCTGTTTCAGATACCTGTAGAACCTTTTCTGCTGACTGTAATTGCAACGCTGTTTCTGGCTCTCCTTTCACTTTACAGATCCAAGGTTGAACGTATGTTTTCATGTATGTCCTTTCGTGTTATTTCCGTTTAATCAAGTATTTCCTCCCGTTCCTGAATAACAGTCCCTCCCATCGCAACGCTCTTCTCTTATCTTTCATCTCAAATCTCGCAGCTTGCCCCGTTGCCACTCCTTGTTGTTCATGCATACGCATTGTAAGACATCTCGCCTGGGATGCTTGTTGATGGTTGATCTGCAGATAGACCTTTCCCGCAGGTATCACGACATCTTGGCCCACCAGATAGAAAGCCACAACACCTCCGATATTCGCAAGAGAATAGATGGTCTGCCGATTACCCTTTACTGTTCCGTCGCTCACCTTCAGCAGATTACTATCCACGGCACTCGCATTCTGCGCATAACTCAGGTAGTAGGTGCCAGGAGCGCCATGTAAGATGACCGCCGTATTCTTCGGTATGCAACTGAGTGTTGTCAGCAGAACCTCTTCGGCGGAAGCCTGACTCACCACATAAGCCTTCAAGTTATGAGGTACACAGACATTCGTTTGGGCGGGAGCCACAAAGGATACATACCCTACCTCGCCCACTACCACTTGCTTCGCCTTCGTGGCAACCTTTTTATATAGGCAGGTCTTGATATGATCGTTTTTCTGGGTATATACGCCGAACTTTGAGTAATACGGAGAAATGAAATAGTTATTCCTGTTGGTACAATCCACACACACACCTTTCGTCGTAGCATTGAAGGTCCACTGACAGTTCTTCTCGCTCGTTGACAATCCTTGTTTGCTTCGCAGATAGTTGCTACTGCCATCATAGTAAAGGAACGCACCGCTGACAGCATACTGGATACAATAAACGTTTCCTCTCACATACGCTAACCGGAACTCATCGGGAACCACACTCTTATCTGGGTCGATGATGAGGAAGTCGCCTTTCAGATTGTCTTTTCGAATCTCCATTAAACCCAGGAAGTTCCCGTTCGTCTTGCGGACGGCATAGGAACTGTTTTCATCACAGATGATATACGTGTCGGTTTCATTGAGTTCATCCACAGATCTCACCTTCTGAAACACCTCGTCAGCACACATCGCACTGCAGCAGAACGACATCACACACAACCATAAAAGCCTGAAGAATTTCATGTCTTTCATTCTTTAGTTTAACATTAACAATCATCGCGCCGCATGATAGAGACACTTCCTCCGAACACTTGCACGCGTTTATCAATGCAAAAGTAAAAAGAAATGATGAAAGAGGAATAAGCAGCAATAGGAATTTTATATTATTTAACAGGTCAAATGACTTGTTACTATAGATTCCCAATGTGGGAACAAATTATTCCCAACGTGGGAACAAATTATTCCCAACGTGGGAAAGTTTTATTCCCAGCGTGGGAAAAACTATCGGTTCTCTCGCTTATTGAATAAAAACTGCACGGCAGACAAACAATTTCATTTGTTTTCTTCTCACTTAATCAGATTTTTTGTACCTTTGCAGCGCATTTTGCATGAATGCGCCTGTGGCGGAATTGGCAGACGCGCCAGACTTAGGATCTGGTGTCTTACGACGTGCAGGTTCGAGTCCTGTTAGGCGCACCATTGAAAAGTCGGCATAGCTCAGCTGGTTAGAGTATCACCTTGACATGGTGGGGGTCGTTGGTCCGAATCCAACTGTCGACACAAAAAAAAGAAATATCGCGTTTGTACATCAGTTACAAACGCGATATTGTTGTATATTGAGAATGCTTATGCAAAGCAGGGAAGGTCTCTCTCTTGCAACAGGTATTCACCAATCTGTACGGCATTGAGGGCTGCACCCTTGCGAATCTGATCGCCTGAAAGCCAGAAGGTAAGTCCATTCTCATCGGAAAGATCCTTACGTACACGTCCTACATAGACATCATCCAAACCAGCTGTATCTAACGGCATCGGATAAACAAGGTTGGAAGGATCGTCTTTCAACGTAACGCCAGGAGCGGCAGCCAGGGCCTTCTGTGCCTCTTCTACGCTGATAGGACGCTCGGTTTCAATCCATACACTCTCGCTATGACTACGTAAAGAGCTCACACGAACACACATGGCCGAGCACTTAGCATCGGTATGCATGATCTTCTGAGTTTCGTTGAACATCTTCATCTCTTCCTTGGTATAGCCATTGGGCTGGAATACATCGATCTGAGGAATCACGTTATAGGCCAGCTGGTGCGGGAATTTCTTCACGGTAACAGACTTGCCCTCAACGATCTCGCTGTACTGCTGTTCCAACTCTGCCATGGCTGCTGCACCGGCACCGCTGGCACTCTGATAGCTAGCCACATGAATACGCTTGATATGTGAAAGATTCTCCAGTGGCTGCAGACAAACCACCATCATAATCGTTGTACAATTGGGATTGGCAATAATACCACGAGGACGGTTCAGAGCATCTGCAGCATTGCACTCAGGTACAACCAGAGGCACATCATCATCCATGCGGAAAGCACTGGAGTTGTCGATCATCACAGCGCCATACTTGGTGATGGTCTCTGCAAATTCCTTGGATGTGCCAGCTCCTGCTGAGGTAAAGGCGATATCAATGTCCTTGAAATCGTCATTATGCTGTAACAACTTCACCTCGATTTCCTTACCACGGAAGGTGTATTTCCTACCGGCAGAACGCTCGCTACCAAACAACACCAGCTCGTCCATCGGGAAGTTACGCTGATCAAGAATACGTAGGAACTCTTGTCCTACTGCGCCACTGGCACCAACAATTGCTACTTTCATTATGTACTTGTTTATGATTTTAGGCTGCAAAGTTACGAAAAAACGAGTGCAGAACAAAAAGAATTCATTCTTTTTTTATGCCGAGTGCATTGTAAGTTCGATGGTTTGCCATCAAAGTAACAACTTTTCGGACTATTATACGCAGAATTGAAGGAAAAATTCGTAATTTTGCACTCAGAATGATTGACTTTTCTTCATACTTCCCCATTACCGACAGTACATGGATCTTCTTCATCGTACTGCTCATCATCTTGTTCGCACCGATGATTATGAGTAAGCTGCGTATTCCGCACATCATCGGTATGGTACTGGCTGGTGTCATCGTGGGGCAATATGGCTTGAATATTCTCCAACGCGACGGTTCTTTTGAGCTGTTCGGGCAGGTTGGACTTTACTATATCATGTTCCTGGCAGGATTGGAGATGGATCTGGAAGGTATCAAAAAGCACATGAAGAGAATGATCATCTTCGGTCTGCTTACTTTCCTGATGCCTTTCATTCTGGTGTATTTCGCAGGAATCTATTTGATGAACTACTCGAAGGAAACCACGTTGCTACTATGCTGCGTCATGGCTTCGAACACCTTGATTGCCTACCCTATCGTCTGCAAATATGGCCTACAACGCCATAAAGCCGTAAGTCTGAGCGTAGGAGCAAGTATGATAGCCTTGCTGTTGGCTCTGTTATCGCTGTCGTTGTTTGTGGGTGTAGTTGAACAGTATCAACAGGGTAAAGGACTGGGTAGTGTGGCGGTACTGGTGGTTTGGATATTGGTCAAGCTGTTTCTCTACTGTGCTGCGGGCACCTTTGTCATCCCCAGAATCACTCGCTGGTTCCTTCGAAGGAATGCGGATGCGGTGACTCAGTTCATCTTCGTACTGGCTATTTTGTTCCTAAATGCGGCCATGACATCGTTCATCGGACTGGAAGGGGTTTTCGGGGCATTCTTTGCAGGATTGCTTCTGAACCGCTATATACCTCGTGTTTCACCTCTGATGGGAAGGATTGAGTTCATCGGCAATGCCATCTTCATTCCGTATTTCCTGATTGGTGTGGGCATGCTCATCAATATCAGAGCACTGTTTGAGAGTTGGCATACTGCATACATCGTGGGCTGCATAGTGGTAATAGGTACGGTAGGTAAAATGATTGCGGGTTATCTGGCAAGCATCGGCTTCCGACTGCCTTTGTCGCACGGACACATGATGTTCGGTCTGACTTCTGCGCATGCCGCTGGTTCCATCGCTATCGTCATGGTGGGTATGAAGCTGATGGTGGGAGGACAAGCCATGGTGGATGCGGAAATGCTGAATGGTGTGGTGATGATGATTCTGTTTACCTGTGTCATCTCTTCGATTGTCACGGAAAAGGCTTCGCAACAGATTGTTTTGGAAGACACACCTGTAAATGAAGAAAAGACGGGTGATGACGAGAAGATCTTATTGGCATTGAAGAACCACGAAAATATGGATACGCTGGTAAACCTGGCTATCCTGATGAGAAACGAACGATTGAACCGCGGGATGATTGGCCTAAACGTTGTATTAGACGATAAGAATACTTCCAAGAACCAGAAACTGGGAAAGGAGCTGCTAGAACATGCCACAAAGGCTGCGGCTGCTGCGGATGTACGGATGCAGACTCAAAGTCGTATTGCCACGAATATTGCCAATGGTATCATACACGCCTTCAAGGAGTTTGATGCAAGTGAGGTCATTCTTGGAATGCATGAGCAGACCAACGAATCAGATAGTTTCTGGGGCATGTTTACCGAGGATTTGTTCACGGAACTGAACAGACAGATCATCATCGTTAAACTTGCACAGCCTCTGAATACGATTCGGAGAATACAGGTGGCCGTGCCGAGCAGAGCAGAGTTCGAACCGGGATTCCATCGTTGGATCGACCGTCTGGCTCGTGTGGCTGAGAATCTGGAGTGTCGTATTCAGTTCCATAGCAAACAGTCCACCCTATCGCTCATCAGTCAGTATATCCAGAATATCTATCCCGACATCAGGGCCGACTACCAGCAAATGGGGCACTGGAATGAGTTCCCGCAACTGGTGCAACAGGTAAATGATGACCACCTGCTGGTGGTACTGACAGCACGAAAGGGAACGGTGTCATATAAATCGGTATTCGAGAAGATGCCTCAGGAACTGAAACAACACTATCATCAGCAGAACCTGATGATTATCTTCCCTGATCAATACGGAGAGGCTTTGGATAGCATGTCGTTTGCTGCTCCGCAGAAACGTGAACAACTCAGTGCTTACACGCAGATTCGCGACTGGTTCGCTAATAAGAAAAGAATGAAGAGTAATTAGCCAAATTCGCCTAATTCGTAGAGGAAAAGAAAATACGTATAATTCGTAGAGAAAAATGATTGATATTAAAGATGTAAGAAAGAGTTTCGGAAATCTGAACGTGCTCAAAGGCATTACCCTCCATATCGACAAAGGAGAGGTGGTGAGCATCGTTGGTCCCAGCGGTGCAGGAAAAACAACATTGTTGCAGATTATCGGTACTCTGGATAAGGCCGATAGCGGTGAGATCTGTATAGACGGCATGGAAATCAGTAGGATGAGTAAAAAACAGTTGTCAGATTTCCGCAATACTCATATTGGCTTCGTATTCCAGTTCCATCAGCTTCTTCCAGAGTTCACGGCACTGGAGAATATCATGATTCCTGCCTATATTGCAGGGAAGAGTCGTAGTGAAGCAAAGAAACGGGCTATGGAACTGCTGGACTTCATGGGACTGACGGATCGCGCCTCACACAAGCCCAATGAGTTATCTGGTGGTGAAAAGCAGCGTGTGGCAGTGGCCAGAGCTTTAGTAAACAATCCTGCTGTTATCCTTGCAGACGAACCGAGCGGTAGTTTGGATTCGAAGAACAAATCAGAACTACATCAACTCTTCTTTGATCTGCGAGATAAGTTCGGGCAAACCTTTGTAATCGTTACGCACGATGAAGAACTCGCAAGCATCACTGACAGGACCATTCACCTGCGTGATGGTGTTATCATAGACTCCACAGAATAAATACTAGCAGCACTAGTAAACTAGTAATACTAGCATATCATATATAGAAAGAAGGAGCATCACAATAGCGATGCCCCTTCTTTTTGGATAATTTATTTATTAGTCCTCTGATTACTCGGGATTAGCAATACAGATAGATACACGGTTCAGATCATTCTCGGCGAACGGCTGAACAGTGTCACCATAGCTGTCGTAAGTGATACGATCAGCAGAGATACCGTACTTCTCAATCAGGTCACGAACAACAACGTCAGCACGACCAGCGGCCAGACGAGCGTTGATCTGAGCGTTACCTGTACCCTTGTCAGCATAACCGCTAACGGTTACCTTAGCCTTCGGATACTTGTTCATGTAGTCAGCGATATCCTTAATCTTAGCCTGCTCGATGTCAGCAACAACGATAGAGTTGATGGTGAAGAAGATGTCACGACGGATCGGCTCAATCTTCTTGGGCTCCTCGATGAACTTCCATACTGTGTCATTGTGAACAACATCACGATAAACATCAGTAACGATAGTCTTGCGACTCTTGCCAAGGTTGATGCGGAGACCAGCCAGAGCATTGAAGTACCAGTCGGGGTTGTCAGCGTGCTTGCTGTTGTAGTGGTCGTTGATGATATTGGCATTACCCTCTAACATCAGGCTCACTGCATCGCTCAGACGGAAGTTGAACTCCAGACCACCACGGCCAACAATACTTGTAGAGTTGGCACTGTAGATGTGCTGCATCTTATAACCAGCCTTAGCCAAATCCTCAGCATCCTCATTGTCAGTAACAATGTTTGCACCAGCACCCAAGAAAGCAGTAACATTAAATACGCGATCGGGGTTCCAGCCACAGAACAAGTTGCTCAGGTTGAACATGAAGTCGATACCAGGAGCAATGTACTTGAAGTCGTAAGTTACATTCTCTTTTCTGTTACCATCGAGAACATAAGACTTCCAACCACCTTTACTTGTCAGTCCATTAGCTGCAATGCGAGCACCGAATACCGGAGTGAACTGATAACCCAAACCAATCTGGAAGTTAGGAGCGATCAGGTCCTTAAACTTAGCTTCACCGAGAGTATACTGTGCGCCACCCTGAAGATCCAGGAATGCATGGCTCTTGAACTGATAGGATACATCCTGACGATCAAGAACCTTCTCTACACGCTGGTCAACACGATCAACCACTTTGCGTGTCTGTGCCATTGCAGTTGTGCTGGCTGCCAGCAATGCAACTGCCAAAAGTGTTCTGAATAATTTCATAGACTTTGATTATTAATTTTTAATTAATGTGCCGTGAGTTCCTGTTTTATCCGACTGTGAATCGGCCATGGTCAGATACCAACGACCATCCACACGGACTGGTTTGAGAAAGAATTGTGCCGTGTTAGGACGAGGATCATTCTTCTCTTTCTCGAAGAGTGTAACCACATAGCAAGCTATATTGTCTAACTCCTGAGAATAGACGATGCGATCCAGTTCATACTTGATTCCGCGGAAACGCTTAATCATAGCCAACTGAGGCTTCTTCAACTCGTCCGGCATCGGGATGATTTTCGGACCATTCATATAGTAGAGCATATCAACAGCATCCTCGAACTGATTGTCGCGCAAAAGCTGCAGGTAATTGTCTACTAAAGCCCTAACCTCTGTAGAGTCAGACTGCGTAAGAGAAATGGCTGGCTTCGTAAGATATTCCTCACGATACTCGTCCAGTGTTTTCTTCTTCTTGCCGCATGAGCAGACCATGCAAAGTGCCAGAACCATCAGAATGGTGAAAAACAGATTCTTTTTCATTTTAAAAGTTTTTTGTTAAAAAGGGGTGCCAACGATTGACACCCCTTTGAATGTATCTAATAGATGGTTATCTATCGATGATTAGTTCTTCTTAGCCTCCTGGCTATCTGTACCTGTGGTCTTCTTCACATTGATGGTAGCCCATACCTTGAAGGTGTTACCAGCCTTGTGACCCCATCCGTAGTAAACTGAGATAGGAACGAAGAGGTGGAAGTCCTGAACGTTACCACCATTGTTGGTGTACTCGAGAACAGTCTGAGGAGCCTTAGTACCGATGAGCTTACCAGCACTATTGTAGGTCTTCAAGCTATTATCAACTGCCTTAATCTTCAGATACGGATCCTTCAGAGCAGGAATCTCACTTACTCTGTTCAGAGTGAAGTTCTTGATGATTGAAGGAATAGTCTCCTTGTTTGCAAGAGCAGCCTCGATATCCTTACGATCCTGCAGTTCCTTAGCGTGATCGGTGAAGATCTCATCGTACTTAACGCTAACCTCATAGATGTTGTAGTAATCCCAACCAATCTCACCTTCCTTGAAGGTATAAGCGGTGTTGTTACCATCATTCCAGTCAACATCAAGCTTGATGTCATAGTCACGCCAATCCTTAGCTACCAACAGCTCGGTCGGGTTCAGAACCTGAACAGCATTGAATGCATCGTTCCAGTTATAAGACTTACCCCAAACATTGATCGGACGGAGGAACTTAGCGTTGAAGTAACGGTTGTCGAGCAGGAGCTCGTAGCACTCATCGTTAGTCTTGATCAACAGGTAAGCGGTGAAGCTCTCCTTATTGCTACCATTCTCAAGATAGAACGGTGTGCTTGATCCTTCCTTAGCCTTGTCGTTACCGAAGTCATCGTAGCGACCAGAGTGGTTCAGAATGTCGTTAGCGCAGTCATTGTCAACCATGCGGATGTAGGGCTGACCGTCCTTGTCAACGATCTCAGCGATTACATCGCCTGCACCGTGCTGGTCAAGAATCTGCTTCTTGTCTGCACTCAGGTGGAGAGTGTACTTAGCGCCAGAGTATCCATAAACTTCCCATGTACCGTTAACGTGTGAGAATTCAGCATTTACACCTTCAACAGGAAGTGTGAACTCGAAGCTGATGTTCTTGTTGTTAGTATAATCGTACTTGCTGAAGTTCTTCTCCTTACCGTTCATGTTAACTGAAACGATACCATTCAAGAAGTTCTCGTAGAGAGGACGCTCAAACTCGATAGAGTTCGGACAACCAACACCGAGGTTCTTCTGACCGTTCTCAGCAGGTGTAGGAACGTTCTCGAGGATGTCGATAGCTGTTCCTTCCTTCTCAGAACCGTTCTTGTAGCTATTCAGACGATACCAGTGAGAGAGGTCTTTCTTCTCAACTGTACCATAAGCGAAGTGTACCTGAGGAGCAGGGATATTGATTGTTACATAGATAGCAGACATATCCTTATACTTCTCGTCGATGCCCTTCTTAACGAAGCGAACAGTTGTAGTAAGCTTGTGAGGATCAGTACCATCACCCTTGCTTGCCAACAAAGCAGCACGTGCAGCATCAGCAGTACCTGTACCAGTGATAGCCTTTGCAATCTCAGCATAGTTGTCACCGATAGCCCACAGAATCACGTTAGTCTGCTTATCCTTCGGGTCGTTGATAGTAATCTTAGTGTACTCAACATCACCCAGAGGACTCGGATCAACCTTCCACTGTCCACCAACATTGATGAAGCGCTGTGCATACTGAGCATCCTTCAGATCGATCTCATATTCATCCTCGAACTGCTTCTTGGTGTATCCGTTCTCACCGAGCTGAGAGAGTACAGACTCCTCAATCTGTGACCACTTCAAACCACCCTTATCAGTACAGTTCATCCAATAGTCATCGTCAACTGTAAGCTCAACCGGCTCAACCATGTAGTTGTCGGTGATCAACAGCTTGATGTAACCAACCTCGAGTACATTATTGTTAGGATCAACGATCTCAACCTTGATCAGCGGCTCACGGTCGATAGCCTCACGTGTAGCAACCTTATCCAGGATTGTAGAATAGCTCTTACCTTCCTTGTCATACTTCACTGAACGCGGAGTCAGGATAACCTCATCATAACCGAAGTCAGCACCAGCATTCTCCTTAGCATCGATTGTGATGTGACGAGACTCACCAGTAGCGTGGTTACCATCCTCGTAGTCAACAACTGAGAAGACATACTTCAGACCCAGTTTCTTGAAGGTCTCAGCATCCATTCTCTGGTCGTAGCTTGCCCATGCAGACTGAATTCCAATGTAAGTAAAGTGAGTCTCTACGAACGGGAGGATATCCAAAGTCTTGTTGTAAGGAATAGAGTGTGTGAAGTCCTTGTCAATAGCCTGAGCAGCATACTTGAACATATGACCAGCATCTTCAGTCTGCTTGGTGTACCACAGACCCTCATAAGTCTTCTCCATCTGGCAGTTGAGAACAGGATTCTCAGGACCATTATCAGCGATAGCGTTGATGTGGATCAGAGCGGGAACAACAGCTGCATAGTCAGAAGTGATAGTAGCAGTGTCACCCTTAGTCATCTGAAGAGCGATGAAGTTCACAGAGTCGCGAACGATACCAGCCTTAGACTTTGTCTTCTGGTTGATTGCAACACCGTCGAAGTAGTAAACCAGATCCTCTACATAGTTCTCCCAGTTGTTAATCTTGAAGGGAACCTCAAGAATACCACCAGAAACAGCATAGTCAGCACCATTCTCCTTAACAGGAGCAGCAAAGTTGTTAGCCATGCTATTCAGATAGCCTGAATTACGAGACTCGATCTCGTCGGTAACAACAGCAGTGTTTGTCCAGAAGCTCAGCTTATAATCATCAAGCTTAACAGTTGTCGGGTTCACGTGATACTTAGCAATAGCAGCGGGAACCAACTGAGCGGTCTTCAAAGCCTTATACTTCTCAACAACAGAACGGAAGATGGGCAGCATAGTGCCTTCACCATCAGGACCAACAGGGTTGTAACCCTCACCTCTATAGTCGTAACCGCTAAACTCATTGCTATAGCCGAAGCCCTCATCCCATGTAGGAACAGTTGCAGAAGGAGCATTTGCGCCATCGTCGAAACGCCAGTCAAGGCCATCCAACTTCTTGCCATTCTTGTCGATATAGTAGTAAGCCTCATCCTTACCTTCACCCTTAGCATAGATTACCGGCTGATAGTACAGTGCGGGAACCTCGATAGTAGCAAGACCAGCAACATAGTCGCTCGGCATCAGCACGAGAGAAGCCAAAGTCTTGTCGATCATGAACTGAATGATGTTGATATCAGGACCAGCCTGCTGGTTAATCAACTCGTCTGCCTTTGCGATCAGATCCTTCAAGGTCTTAACCTCATCAGCTGTCAAGTTGTCTGCAGGAGACTTCTCAACGTCAGTCTTAATATCCTTGATCTTATTCAGCAGCTCAACGAGCTTGTCAGGATCAATGTTCTCCTTCTTAAGAGCTTCGCCGTAAAGATTCAAAGCATCGATCTGAGCCTTCAAGTTCTCAGCAGCAGCAGCAGCCTTATCAATGCTATCTACACCGAGGAGCTTCAGAAGAGCCTCGTCAATAGCGGCAACCTTTACGCCCAGTTCAGCAAGACCATCAGCAGTGATACCCTTCTCCTGAAGAGCCTTGATGTAATCAAGAGCATCCTGGATCTCAGAAGCCTTTACATAGTTTGCAAGCTCTGCCTGAAGAGCTGCCAATGTAGCATAACCTTCCAAAGAAGGAATGTCAGACAGCTTTGCGTAGCCTGCCAAGCTCTGGTGTTCTGTCAAGAACTTAGAGTGCTCAGCGTCGCAACGAGCCTTGCAGTCAGCTAATTTTTGTTCGAGTTCGGCTCTCAGGGCTGAAATGTCGGCGGCATTCTTGTTAATGTCGTCGTCATAGTCCTTACAAGAAACGAACATGCTCGTAGAAGCCAGTGCGAAGGCCACTAAGAGCAAAGTACTAAAAATTTTCTTTTTCATTAGACTAAAAAATTAAATTAAACTAAATATATACTTTATGCTTAAATTCTCTCAATAATTCACACCTCTCCAGCGGAGAGATGCCAATAATTTTGTGCAAATATACGCTTATTTATTATGTTGCGCAAACAATTCTCCATCTTTTTTCATAAAAGGAACAAAATTTAACATTTAATATACCTTCAGCCCCTATTATGAGCGCATTTCCTGCAAAACATCAGCATTTACGCGCATTTTGAGAGGTGCACACAATTATTGCCCCGAGTCATTAACCTCGTTTCCACTCATTTTAATCATTCCTCCTTTTTTCTCCATAGGCTTTATTTTTTAAATGTTACGCGCGTGCGCGCATTATTATAATAAGGTGTGCAGGCTATTTCACCAACACTTTCTTTCCATTAATCAGGTAAATACCCTTCTGTGTAGGCTTTCCGACACGCTGACCAGTAAGGTTATAGATAGCACCATTTGCCTTGCTGATCTTCACGTTCTGGATACCAGTAGCCTTATTCAAAGCAACCAGATAGTTCTGCTTGGAAGCGAACTCTGGGGTATTACCATTGTAGTTGATGATCTTACCACAAACGATTACCTCATCGCCTACAGCGATCTGATTGTCGCCTTCCTGCCACTTCTTGTTGTCGAGGAAATAGCTGCTATATACCGTGAACTCTGTTCCTTCTGAACCATCCTCAGAAATGTTATAGGTAGCAGTACCATACTCAGCACTATACTCATACTTAATGCTGCAGATCTTACCCTTTACGTAGAAATCGCCAGTTGATGCTTTGGTTCCAACAACCTCGGCAGCAGCAATAGCATCAGCAACTGTCAGAGGAGCATCAGCTGTACCATGATTCAAAGCAGCCTCCGGGTCTTCACTTGTTCCTGATGATGTCTTACCATTCAGAGAAATCAGATAGTTCTGCTTGGAAGCGAACTCAGGAGTATTACCATTGTAGTTGATGATCTTACCACAAACGATTACCTCATCACCCACTTTAATCTGTGTGTCACCTTCCTGCCAGCTCTTGTTGTCGAAATAATAGCTGCTGTATACAGTGAACTCTGTTCCTTCTGAACCATCCTCGGAAATGTTATAGGTAGCAGTACCATACTCAGCACTATACTCATACTTAATGCTGCAGATCTTACCCTTTACATAGAAATCACCAGTAGAGGCTTTGGTTCCAACAACCTCGGCAGCGGCAATAGCATCAGCAACAGTCAGAGGAGCATCAACTGTACCATGATTCAAAGCAGCCTCCGGGTCTTCACTTGTTCCTGATGATGTCTTACCATTCAGAGAGATCAGATAGTTCTTCTTGTCGGCAAACTCAGGAGTATTACCATTATAATTAATAATCCTACCGCAAACTATCACCTCATCGCCCACTTTAATCTGTGTGTCACCTTCCTGCCAACTCTTGCTGTCAAAATAGTAGCTACCGTAAACTGTAAATTCTGTTTCTGTTGAGCCATCGTCAGAGATGTTATAGGTTGCAGTACCATACTGCGCACTATACTCGTACTTAATGCTGCAGATCTTACCCTTTACATAGAAGTCCTTTGCTGAAGCCTCTGTACCAATAGCTTTAGCATTGGCAATGGCATCAGCCACACTTATAGGATTGGTTGCAGTACCATGATTCATTTTATTTTCAGGATTCTCCTGTGTGCCAGGGGTAGTTGAGCCTGAAGAAGAGATCTTGCCAATAGTCAAGGTGGAAGATGTTCCAGAAGCCACTTTCAAATAAGCTGTATTAGCAGGAATGTAAGCATCACCCTCGTTTACGAAGGCAATCTCCCCATCCTTCACGGTCAACAACCGCATGGTCTTCTTGGCAAATGCTGTACGTACTGTATGCTTGCCACCTGCATCATGATTGAAATAAACACCTTTCAAATTGTTTGCAGTGAAAGAAGAACTCACTTCGGTAGCCAGTGGCTGCAACTTATTGTCAGATGCTGAAGAAGAGGTGCTTTCTAGAATTACCGGTGTTTCTGCTGGTACGTAAGGACTGATATCCTCAAGGTTCACCTTACCGCCATCGATTTCAGAAACCACGTAAGCCTTCATACCTTCCGACAATTGGTATGGGAAATCTGTATAAAGCGTAGTGTAATACTTACCATTGGCATTCAAGTCCATCTTAACGCCGAAATAGTTACTGCCATCGTTCGCAACAGGTATAATAGACCATATGCCATTCCCCTTACGAGCACTTGTTTCACTATCAGCATAACCTACTGCCATATCAGAACCGGGATCAGTAAGATAAGCATTTGCATAGCCTGTCATTCCACCTGCTGATCCTTTATAAGTTACATATACCAAATAAGAATCATCAGTAACAGGCTTGATAATGACCCTTGCTTTATTCTTATTAATTATTTGACTAACCGAAGTACCTTGAGCAGAGAAGTCATAATAATCAGCGCCTTTATCGGTAAGTCCAATAATCGTTGCCGGATCACTTACCACATTGTTGAACCCAGAAACCATCTCAACAGCCTTCACGTCTGCCGTCTTCGAAGAAACGTTTACAGATCCAACGTTATCCCTCAAGGAAACATAACGCTTGGTAGAAGTATTCTGTACACGATAATATTTGTATTTTTCCGGAGCCAACTGTCCCAATGCACTACTGGCCACAAATGCCAATAGCACAGTTATCCACATCTTTGATTTGTTTATCATCTTCATGAGTAATATACTTTCTCTATTATGCTGCATAATAAAACAGTGCAAAGATATGAAAAGATACCGAATTACAAAACTTTTTTCATAAAAAACGCACCAAAATACTATAATTTAAGCAAAAAAGCCCCTCAAAAGAGGAGCTTTTAAATAAAAATAGCCTATTTCCTTAGAATTCCGCATTCTTGGGAGTTCTTGGGAATGGTATTACGTCACGGATGTTCTGCATACCTGTAACGAACAAGATGAGGCGCTCGAAACCAAGTCCGAAGCCAGCATGCGGGCAAGATCCGTACTTACGGGTATCAAGGTACCACCACAGTTTATCGGTCTCCATTCCGCGACTAGCAATCTCACCCATCAGCTTATCGTAACTCTCTTCACGAACAGAGCCACCGATGATCTCACCGATCTGCGGGAAGAGCACATCTGTGCCCTGCATGGTCGGTCCAGGAGCCACACAACCTTTATATCCTACCGACCCCTCACCCTGTTTCTCGTTCTGTTTCATATAGAACGCTTTGATACATGCTGGGTAGTCGGTCATGATAACCGGTTTCTTGAAATGCTCCTCTACCAAGTAGCGCTCATGCTCAGAAGCAAGGTCATCACCCCAATTGCATGGGAACTCAAACTTCTTGCCATTCTTGATGGCCTCCTGCAAGATTTCGATACCCTTTGTATAGGGCAGACGAACGAACTCTTCCTTGAGCACTCCCTCCAGTCGAGGAATCAGATCATGCTGCGGAGTGATGAACTTATTGTTGTTGATAAACTCCAAGTCGTCCTTACATTTCTCCAAGGCCCATCGTACACAGTACTTGATGAAATCCTCTTCCAGGTCCATCAGTTCTTCCTGATCCAGGAAAGCCACCTCAGGTTCCACCATCCAGAACTCAGCCAGATGTCGGGGTGTATTGGAATTCTCAGCACGGAACGTTGGTCCGAAGGTATAGATGGCACCTAATGCCGTAGCACCCAACTCACCTTCCAACTGCCCGGATACAGTCAGGGAAGTCTGCTGACCGAAGAAATCATCGTCATAGATAATCTTCCCTTCTTCATCCTTCTGCAAGTCATAAAGGTTCTTGGTCGTCACCTGGAACATGTTTCCAGCGCCCTCACAGTCACTAGCAGTAATCAGCGGGGTATGGAAATAGTAGAACCCATGCTCATGGAAATAAGTATGGATGGCCATAGCCATGTTATGACGGATACGCATGACAGCTCCGAAGACGTTAGTACGAAGGCGCAGATGAGCATACTGACGCATATATTCGAAAGTTTGCCCTTTCTTCTGCATCGGGTAATCGCTACCGCAAAGGCCATATACAGTAATCTCCGTACACTGAATCTCAGAAGCCTGTCCTTGTGCTGGACTCTCCACGAGCGTACCTGTTACACCAATGCAAGCTCCTGTAGTGATACTCTTCAGTGTTGCCTCATCCACATTACCAGCATCTACTACGATCTGGATGTTCTTGATGGTTGATCCATCATTCAAGGCGATAAAGTCAACAGCCTTACTACTGCGGTGCGTACGCACCCATCCCATCACAGTAATTGTCTTTCCATAATCGGTGCTTTGGAGCGCATCGATGATCTTTGTTCTTTTCATATACCTTTATTATTCAAAAGCACCCATTCGCAACATTTCCACTTCCTTTTCAGTAAGGAATCGCCAATCGCCACGACGGAGGTTCTTTTTAGTAAGACCGGCAAACTGCACACGGTCCAGTTTAACTACACGATAGCCGAGACTCTCGAAAATACGACGAACAATGCGGTTCTTTCCGCTGTGGATCTCCACGCCCACCTGACTCTTGTCGTTCTCGTTGCAATACTCTATAGCATCTGCATGTACTTCACCATCTTCCAGATCGATACCCTCCTTGATGCGTTCCATATCCTGAGGATCCACGTTCTTGTCGAGGAAGACATGGTAAACCTTCTTCTTCAGGAACTTCGGATGTGTAAGTTTAGATGCCAGATCACCATCGTTGGTAAGCAACAGTACACCTGTTGTATTCCTGTCAAGACGACCTACCGGGTAGATGCGCTCAGGACAAACATTCTTCACGAGATCCATCACGGTCTTGCGCTGCTGAGGATCATCGCTGGTTGTTACATAGTCTTTGGGTTTATTGAGCAATACATATACCTTCTTCTCCAGAGAAACAGGAGCGCCATGGAATACCACTTCATCCGTACGAAGCACCTTTGTACCCAGTTCTGTTACCACCTGTCCGTTTACTGTAACTGCACCTGAGAGGATGAACTCATCAGCCTCACGACGACTGCAGATTCCGGCATTGGCCAAGAACTTGTTCAGACGGATCGGTTCGTTGGGATCCACATTCACTTCCTTGTACTCGATACGTTTCTTCAAACTATACTTTGCATTCGGATCATAGCCACCACGCTGCTGACCGTAGCCACCACGCTGCTGGCCATAACCTCCACGCTGCTGGCCATAACCGCCACGCTGCTGACCATAACCGCCACGCTGCTGACCGTAACCGCCACGCTGCTGACCATAACCGCCACGCTGCTGACCATAACCACCACGCTGCTGACCATAGCCACCTTGCTGACGAGGCTGGTAGCCGCCTTCTCCCTCATTGAAGTTCGGACGGGGACGATAGCCCTGCTGAGGACGCTGGCCGTAGCCACTCTGACGGGGCTGATAACCACCTTCACCCTCATTGCTATTGTAGTTGGGACGAGGACGATAGCCTCCTTGCTGGGCATGCTGGTTATAGCCACCCTGACGAGACTGATACCCTCCCTGATTGCCATAGTTGTTACGAGGACGGAAAGAACGTTGTGCCGGGCTTTCCTGTTGTAAGCCGGCTCCGAATCCTTCCGGACGGAATCCTCCTTCCTCTTCTTTGTTACCCCTGTTAGCGCCATAAGGACGAGCAGTGTGAATACGCGGACGCGGACTACGTCCCGGTGTTCGATAGTTGGAATAGCCAGTTGTAGGACGGTAGCCCTCACGGCTTCCCTCTTGCTGGGTCTGTTCAGCAGACATTCCTTCAGTTTTGTTTTCTAATTCTTCTGACATGGTAATAATGATAATAAAAATAAAACAATAATACTATAAATATAGAAATAAGAGATGCCTAATCGCTTAGGCAAAGTTAAACTCCTGTATAATTATCTGGTGTGATAGCCATCAGTTCGGCCTTCACCTTGTCATCTACATCCAGCGTCTGGATAAATGCATGAATCGCTTCCTCTGTCATATGTTTATTGGTACGTGTAAGTGCTTTCAGCGCCTCATACGGATGCGGATAAGCCTCACGGCGCAAGATGGTCTGGATAGCCTCGGCCACCACGGCCCATGTATCATCCAGATCTTTCTTCAGTTTCTCTTCGTTCAAGATCAACTTACGCAATCCTTTCAACGTACTCTGTATGGCAATCATGCCATGGCCCAAAGGTACGCCAATGTTACGCAATACGGTAGAGTCTGTCAGATCACGTTGCAGACGGCTTACTGGTAGTTTCTGAGAAAGGAACAGAAGTACGGCATTTGCCATACCCATATTACCCTCAGAGTTCTCGAAGTCGATAGGATTCACCTTATGCGGCATAGCACTACTACCCACTTCCCCTTCCTTGATTTTCTGCTTGAAATACTCCATGGAGATATACATCCAGAAGTCGCGGTCGAGATCGATAATAATGGTATTGATTCTACGAAGCGCGTCGAATACGGCAGCCAACTGATCATAGTTACTGATCTGGGTGGTATATTGCTCACGCTTCAGCCCCAGCTTCTCACTGACGAAACGATTACCAAACGACTGCCAGTCGTATTGCGGATATGCCACATGATGGGCATTGAAGTTTCCTGTTGCGCCACCGAACTTAGCAGTGAAAGGAATGTTACGCAGTGACTCCAACTGTTCCTCTAGACGATAGACGAACACCTGGATCTCCTTGCCAAGTCGAGTTGGTGAGGCTGGCTGCCCATGCGTCCTTGCCAGCATAGCCACATCCTTCCACTGCTCCGCATACGCTTTCAACTGCTCTACAAGCTCACTAAGCATCGGGATATAGGCTTCTTGCAACGCCTCTTTCACGGAAAGTGGAACACTGGTATTGTTAATGTCTTGGGAGGTCAGACCGAAATGAATGAATTCCTTGTATTTGTCGAGCGAAGGACATGCTGCATCTTTTGAGAACTCATCGAATCTCTCCTTGATGAAATACTCGACAGCCTTGACGTCATGATTGGTAATCTTCTCAATATCTTTCACCCGCTGGGCATCAGCCACGGTGAAGTCACGATAGATAGAACGCAGACGACCAAAGAGTGTCTGGTCGAAATCTGCCAACTGAGGAAGAGGTAATTCACATAAGGTAATGAAATACTCAATCTCTACCCGTACTCGGTAACGAATGAGCGCATACTCTGAGAAATATCCTGCCAACGTCTCTGTCTTACTTCTATATCTACCATCAATCGGTGAGATGGCTGTCAAAACATCAAGATTCATCACTGTCTTTATAATACGTATTTATTCTATGGATTGCAAAGGTAGCAATAATATTCGATAATCCTGCTAACACATCCTCTTTTTTTCTATGCTAATCAAAAAAAACTTCCAGCCATGAGACTGGAAGCCGTTTTGGTGGGCGTTGACGGATTCGAACCGCCGACCCTCTGCTTGTAAGGCAGATGCTCTAAACCAGCTGAGCTAAACGCCCTTGTTTTGAAAAGCGCTGCAAAGGTACGATGTTTTTTTCATTCCACCAAATTTTTGCGAAGTTTTTTTCATTTTCTGTAGAAACTATGGCACTTTTGAGGGTAAAGTATGGCAGTTTCCTATAAAAAGTACGTCACTCTCTCAGGTATTCTCTAGAGAATTCTTAAGAGAGTGGCGCACTTAATCCCTCTGTTTGACGTTGGCTTACAAGCGATATAAGTCGCTGGCAGCAATCAAATCCACTTTTTTCTCTTCGAGGATACGATCACAACTGTCAAGATCGGTAGGACGAATAACGATATTGGCTACGTCACCATTAGCGAAGCTGTACATATACTCGATGAAAACCCCATTGTCCGAAAGGTACTTCAAAACCAAAGCCAGCGATCCACTGGTATTCGGACAGGTAAAGCCAATGACGTCAGTAATCTTTACGGCAAAGCCGGCTTCCTTCAGCACCTTATACGCTGCATCAGGATCAGAAACGATACAACGTAGAATGCCAAAGTCGCTATTGTCTGCAATACTCATGGCCGACAGGTTAATGCCTGCACTTCCCAACACATCGGTTACTTCAGTCAGACGACCGCCTTTATTCTCCAGGAAAACGGATAATTGTTTTGCTTTCATATTCTTCTCTATATTTGATTATCAGGTAAATTGTTATTTAAATACACGGTTATCGAATACACGCTTGGCCTTTCCTGTACTTCGTTCGATGCTCTTCGGCTCAACGAGGCGCACCTTGAAGCCAATGCCGATGACGCTGCGTAGCTCAGATTCCAGTTTCTTCTGCAGACCAACCAGCTGTGCCATCTCATCGGTGAAATATTCCTCTTTCACCTCCACCTTCAGTTCAGAGGTATCGGTATTGTTCACACGATCGACAGTCAGAATGAAATGAGGCTCAAACTCCGGCAGACTAAGGATGACGGCTTCGATTTGTGACGGGAATACATTCACGCCTCGGATGATAAGCATATCGTCGCAACGGCCCAGGATACGATCCATTCTCACCAATGTACGACCACACTCACAACGATCGTAATGCAGAGCTGTCAAGTCGTGCGTACGGTAACGCAGCAACGGCATTCCCTCTTTGGTCAGATGGGTGAATGCCAACTCACCAAAGGTTCCTTCAGGAAGTGATTCACCTGTATTAGGATCCAGGATCTCAGGATAGAAATAATCCTCACTAAGGTGCGTTCCATTCTGGCACTCGCACTCATAACCCACACCAGGACCTGCAATCTCACTCAGTCCGTAAATATCGTATGCCTTAATGCCTAAGGTACTCTCAAGCTTTCCGCGCATCTCTTCCGTCCACGGTTCAGCACCAAAAGCACCGATCTTTATCTTGAATTCTTCTCGAGGCCACTCACTTTCCTGCAAGGCCTCACCGAGGAACATCGCATACGAAGGTGTACAACAAAGCACGGTTGCTCCAAAGTCATGCATCAGCGTAATCTGCTTCTGCGTATTTCCAGATGACATAGGGATTACACTTGCCCCGATATTGGTCGCTCCATCATGAGCGCCCAGTCCGCCAGTAAACAATCCATAGCCGTAGGAAATCTGGAAAATATCATCTTTGGCGGCGCCATAAGCCGTAAAGGCACGAGAAATGCTCTCTGTCCACATGGCAAGGTCCTTACGAGTATAGAGAACCACAACCGGCTTACCAGTTGTTCCTGAGGAGGCATGAATTCTTACGATCTGACTCATCGGCACTGCTGCCAATCCAAAAGGATAGTTATCCCTCAGGTCAAGTTTATTCGTAAAAGGAAGCTTCACGATATCATCAATGCTTTTGATATCGCCAGGCTCCAGACCCATCTCTTGAAATTTCTTACGGTAAAAAGGGGTATTATGATATACATAATCCGCCATCTTTCTCAATCGGATGCTCTGGATCTCTCTCATTTGTTCGCGATCCATGCATTCCATACTTTCATTCCAAATCATCACTTAAAATCATTAATAGTTAGATTTGGGTACAAATATACAAAAAAATCTGCATTCCAATGACGGAATGCAGATTTTTTATCAAAATTGTTGTCAAATTAATCTTCTGTGATCTGAACAGTAGCACGGCGGTTGAAGTCGATCGGAGTCAGGATCTCTACACCACCGAAGTGAGCGGTTGTGATCTTCTCCGGCTTCACACCCATGTTAATCAACTCGTTCTTTACACGCTCAGCACGCTTGTCAGAAAGCCACATGTTGTGCTCAGGAGTACCAGTAGCGCTGTCAGCATAACCAGTAACGAGGATGCTACGATCGTTCTCGATAGCGAACTTAGCAAGAGCCTTCACGTTCACGAGGTCCTTCAGCACTGCAATCTCGGTCTTGTTCAGGTTGAAGAACACAGAGATCGGAGTAGTGATGAAGTCCTTTACACTCTGAGTAACGATGGTCTCCACGGGCTCCGGAGCAGGCTGGTTGCGCAGACGCTCGATTTCAGCGTTTGCATCAGCAAGCTGTGCGTTCAGAGCGTCGAGCTGTGCCTGATTGAGTTGCTTGATAGCATCAACATCGGGAACGGGATCCCAATTAGCCTTACCAAGGCTGTAGGTCAAACCTACCTCAGCGGTAAACCAGTGGTCGTGGTTCTTCTGGTTGTGACCACCCCATACATTACCTTCACCCTCGAAGTCATCACCACAGATATTGTAGCCAAGGTCGAGGTTGAGTTTGAACTTGTCGCTCAGTCTCCAAGAGTTCTGGATACCAGCGCTAATTCCAAGTTCCCATGTGTTGTAAGAGCAGTTACGAACAATACCAAGACCAGCATACGGAGTAACGTTCCAAACACGTGCCTCATTGTAACCACAGAACAGGTTACTCAGGTTCACCATGAACTGCTCCTGCAGGTTGAAATACTTGATACCATTGCAGTACTCATCGCCAGGAATGGAAATCTCACCTACGCGCATATCGCCATAGCCTTTTCCATACTTACCGATAACGCTCTTTCCCCAGAAACCTGAAATCTTTGTACGAAGACCCAGAACCGGAGTGAAACGCTTACCAATAGCGAATGACAAACCATAGCTGCGACGGAAGTGCTCTAACGGACTCTTGGCATAACCGAGAGACTTCTCCTCATTGGAATAGAATGCGGTGTAAGAAGCATTTGCTTCCACAAACCAGTTACTCCAGAAAGAATTCATCACGAATCCATCCTTCAACACAGGAGTTTCCTCCTGAGCCATTACTGCCGTTGAAAAACTAGCGACAGCAAGAAGCATTAAAATCTTTTTCATAAACCTGATATTTTAACTTCAATAATAATAAAATTCTTAAGAATCCAGTCTATTTTGCGTACAAAGGTAACGTTTTTTTTTAATATCACGATACTTTTTTTAAGAAAAAGTGCAATTAAACTTAAAAAATCGCACATTTTTCCTCATTTCCGACCGTTTTGTCATTACATATCAAAATAAACGCTCAATATCTTCCTGTTTGAGGATGTTTAGTATCGTTTTGCCATCTGGGGTATAGTTCACCTCGCTACAAGCAAACAACTGATTCACGATTTCCTCCATTTCCTCGTTCGAAAGGACTTGTCCTCTTGGTATTGCCGCGCAACGCGCCAGACAGATAGCGAGAGCATGATGGATTTCTTCACTCATATTCTTCCCCTGCTCTACTGCCGTGGCCACCATTGATTGTACTAAGTTCACCATATTTACTCCATCGAGTCCGGTAGGAACAGCATTGATGGCATAGCTGCAGTTACCCAAGTTCGTCAGTTCAAACCCCAGATGTTCCATCTCAGGAATCACCTTTTCGAGTATGACTGCCTCTGAGGGAGGAAACTGCACAACTTCCGGGAACAACATTTTCTGCGATGTGGAGGAATGATTCTTGAACAACTGCATGTACTGATTATATAAAATACGTACATGCGCGCGATGCTGATCGATGATCATCAATCCTGATTTCACCGCCGTCATGATATAACACCCCTTGTATTGGTAGTGATTCTGCGACTTTTCCGTAGCCACTTCCTGATCCTGATCTTGCGAGGACGTCTGAAAGAGGTTCGTCTGCTCAGGTTCCTGCCGCTCCAGACCTTCATAGAGCTGCTCCCAATCCTTCACCGGAGCACCTTTCCACACAGGAGTCTGTTGCTTGAACGGATTATATTGAGGATCTACACGCAGATGAGGTTTCTCTACTGCTTCTGACGAAGGATTGAACACTGGAATATCCGGCTTACCCACTGTGTCGAAATCTATCGAGGGTACGTCATTGAATTTCCCCACGGCTTCTCTTACCGCAGCCATCAGAATCTGCCAGATTGTCTGCTCGTTCTCAAACTTAATCTCTGTTTTTGTAGGATGGATATTTACATCTATATCCTCTGCAGGAACATCGAAATATATAAAGTACGGAACCTGCTCGCCTGTAGGAACCAATCTTTCGAATGCGTTCTGCACAGCCTTGTGGAAGTAAGGGTGCCTCATGTAACGACCGTTGACGAAAAAGAACTGATAGGCTCCTTTCTTCTTCGCTGATTCGGGTTTACCCACAAAGCCATGGATCTTGCAAACTGTCGTTTCCACCTCTAATGGCAATAGTTCTTGGTTGAGTTTCTTACCGAAAACGTCAATGATTCGCTGTCGTAAGGCACATGGACGCAGATTGAACAATTCCGTACGGTTACTATGAAACGTGAACCCTATCTGCGGGTTAACCAGTACAATACGTTCAAAAGCCGTCAGGATATTGTTCAGTTCCGTGGCATTCGATTTCAGGAATTTCCTTCTAGCAGGTACATTAAAGAACAGATTCTCCACCAAGAAGTTACTGCCTACGGGACAAGCTACGGGCTGCTGTCCCATAACCTTACTTCCTGACAATGAAAGAACTGTTCCTAACTCATCCTCTGTCCTTCTGGTCTTCAGTTCCACCTGAGCCACAGCAGCAATACTTGCCAAGGCTTCACCACGGAACCCCATGGTGTGCAAGGCAAAGAGATCGTCTGCCGAGCGAATCTTCGAGGTGGCGTGTCGTTCAAAGGAAAGACGCGCATCGGTCTCAGACATACCCTTACCATCGTCAATCACCTGGATTGATGTTCTTCCAGCATCCACAACAATCACCTGGATATGTTGTGCACCTGCATCCACAGCATTCTCCACCAGTTCCTTGATCACCGAAGCGGGTCGTTGTATCACTTCTCCGGCTGCGATCTGGTTGGCTACACTGTCTGGTAAGACTTGTATGATATCCGACATGTTCAATAGATTAAGACTACACCTACTACTATCAATATGATGATCAGCAACACCAAGAGTCCTGCCTCCGAGTACCATGATCCTGCTTTACGTTTCGATATATGTTGAGTTGTATGACTGGCGGCATGCAGGAAAGACCCTTTAACTGTTGCACCTGTCAACGATTCCTGATCCTGCATTCCCAACTCCTTTCTGGCCCGCATCTCTATTTCCTTGATGCGTTCTTTCCGTTCATCCACATATTGGTAAGGATGAGAGAAGCGACGAGGCTTTGGCTGCTTGAAGAATCCCATCATCAGTCATCCTCCTTTTGTGCTTCTTCCGTTGTCTGAAGAGCGTCAGGGGGAGGAGGCACTTCCTCCTTGTTCTCAGAAAAATCAGATAGCTTCTGTAAGGGTGCAGCATGTCGTTCCAGTATTTTCATTTCCGACCCTTTAGCCTTTCCGCGCCAGTTGAAGATATCGTCAGGACTCACAGGACGCACATAATCAAACCATGCAAAGTTTCGCAGTTTTGTCTTTCCTGGCGGAATCTGTGTAATGGGATAGAGCGTACATTCCGCTGTCGGCATCCAAATCTTCTGCAGCTTACGGTCCTGTAAGTACATCCGCATGGTATCCGTCTCCGCATAGTTCAGTCCGATAAACGAACTGTCCTTGTCATCTATAGGATAATAGATAGACTGCACGTTAGAGATGGCATCACTGCGATAAACGGCTTTATCACGGAAATAGGCATACATCTCTTTGGAAGATATCTGATTGAAATGATCCTTGTTGTCGATCTGCTCCACAGACAAGGCCTGACCGATGATATGAGCCTTATCAATGGTTGAATCTTTCATGAACACCTCGATTACCTCACCCAGCAGCTGACGGTTCTCATTCCATGTAATCGGATCCTTATACATCACCATACAAGAGTCCTTGGTATCATACACCAACGAATCGCACACTGCCTGCACATCGACCCGATACGCCCTCACCTTGTCAAAGCAATGGAACTTCCGCCAAACCGAGTCTGTATCGATGTTATACGTATACATCTTGATGGAGTCGCCATGCACGTACAAGGTATCTTTCTGTGAATAATCCACAAGTTTAGCCCGCTTGGTGGCATAGGCATAACCTGTCTTGTCGTTATACCAGAAATAATCACAGAACATCATGTTCTTATTCACCCTGTCGGTATAGATCACATTACCGAAGCCCTCACTGATACCCTTTCTGTCGTCATGATACAGACTATCGCCTGTAATCTCTTTCTCCTTGTTCACAATGGTTGTCCTACTAAACAACTGAGCATTCTCCTTATTGGTATCATAATACCCCGATGTAGATTTAATCACGCTCTCGCCAGAAGTGATGGTGGAAGGTCCTACGATATGTGCAATAGACGTTCTCGTATCATAATGTAGTGTATCAGTTGTCAGCAGGAATTTAGGGTTCTTGAGATTCACGTTGTAGTTGAAGATCGCCTCTCTCGAGTCGGTATGATACTCACCCCAGTCACTGGTCAGCACATTCTTCTTATCAACCATTTTTCCTCCTTCGAAGAAATAGCCAAAGCTGTACAAACGGTCATAATCCAGACTATCTGTATATAGCTTTGTTGCACGATGCGTAAGCACGACATTTCGACGAGCCTTAGCAAACTGGTCATTCCCGTCGTAATAGGCATAGTCGCTATTCAACGTCAATGTGTCCCCCTGTCGCATCTTTACATGTCCGAAAGCCTCAAAAGAGTTTGAAGCTTCAAAGAAATAAGCACTGTCGCACGATAGGGTAGCACCTTTGTGTCTGAACTGCACCTTCCCTTTCAGGAACTGTGCATCGGGTTTGGGTCCGAAACGATTATAGCTCAACTCGTTGGCATGAACCAAGTATATACGTTCATCCGTTTTTGTCCTGGGACGACGTTTCTTTACTGGAGCCTGATGAGATTCAGCCAGACACAGACCGAACAGGCACAGCACCACAACAATCATGGTCCTGTGCCCGCTCAGCAACTGTTCCAACCATCCTTTCATCTTCATTTGATCCAGCCCTCGTATTCAAACTGACAATCCTTGTAACGGTCGTTCATCCTTACATAGATATCCTTCAGCTTGTCTTTGACCCATTCCTTCAGGAAGTCATCCCTGCGCTGAGCAAGAACCACGTTCTTCATGGTCTGGAAGTCCTCAGTAATCGTGGCACGGTGTCCTTCCACCCTACTCTTCAGTTTGACAATGGCGCACACCGTCTTACCTTTCGAGTTAATCATCTGGAAGGCCTGAGATACCTCACCCACCTTCATGGTATCTACCACGCGTGCTACGTCTGTAGAGAACGCTGACAGGTCCTGCATGCGGAACTTCGAGGTGGTACGGCCATCTTCGGTAAGGTTTGCCATCAAGCCCTTACTACTTCTCGTATCCTTGTCATCCGACAAAGCCGAGGCTGCATCCTCAAAGGAGAACTTCCCTTCACGGATGTCAGCAGCAATAGAGTCAAGGCGTTGCTTACCTTGCTCAATGGCTTCTGGCGACACCTGTGGCTTCAGCAGGATATGGCGACACTTGATCTTGTCTCCACGTTTGTCAATCAGCTGAATGATATGGAATCCGAACTCCGTTTCCACAATCTTGGAAATCTTGTTAGGATCGGTCAGGTTAAAGGCTACATTAGCAAAGGTAGGATCAAGCATACCTCGTCCCATATAATCCATCTCACCACCTTGTCGGGCAGAGCCTGGATCCTCCGAATAGAGTCGTGCCAGAGTGGCAAACGAAGTCTCCCCTTTTGTCACACGATCTGTATAACTGCGCAATTCATTCTTCACGCGGTTAATCTCTTCCTGTTCAATACGCGGTGTCTTTGTCAGGATCTCCACCTCCACCTCCGTAGGAACGAAAGGAATACTATCTTCAGGCAAATCATTGAAATACCTTCTCACATCCGCAGGCGACACATTGATATCCTCCACCAACTGTCTCTTCATCTTATCGATCATCAGTCGGTCGCGGAAGGTCTCACGCATCTCCTGTCGCATCTCCGTGATGCTCTGCTTACGGTATTCCTCCAGTTTCTCCCTACTTCCAATGCCCTGTATCCAGTGATTGATGATACGGTCAACCTCTTGCATGACCTCCGATTCCGTCACCTCCACACTGTCTATGGCAGCTTGATGCAGATAGAGTTTCTGCAAGGCGAGTTGCTCAGGAATGGCACAATCAGGATCACCTGTCCATCGAATGCCCTCCTCTTCAGCCTGCAGACGCATAGCCTCCACCTCCGATTTCAGGATCGGCTCATCGCCCACAACCCATATCACCTCATCGATGATGCTCGACTCAGGTATGGATACCACCTTGACAGGTCTCTGGTTCGCGGTTGAGTCACTATCTGATGTCCATGAGCGAGCTGTACCAGGCAGGGTTGCATGGAGACTCATTCCCACCATGGCGACAGTTGCCACCGACACAGCTATCTTCATTGATATGTTCATATTCTTACTTTAATGGTCTAATGTTTATTGACCGTTTGCAACACTTCTTTATTGACGACTACAGAGTAGCGCTTCCTAAGATCTTCCACCCAGGCCTTTTCCAGTTCCTCCTGGTAGTCGGCCACCACAAGGGCACGTACATCCTGATACTCCTCCGGTCCTTTCTTCAGCAGTTTTCCAAACACCGCATCAATCGGGTAGTCCTGCAGCGACGTCACGGTAGTATCCTTCTTGAATACCATCTTGTCGATCACAGCGTTATCACCCTTCTTGAAGATACCTTTTTCCACACGGATACGGATGATGGAATCGTTGTTGAATGTCTTACGTAACTGATCGGCCCACTGAGAGAACGGCAGTCCTTTGACACTCTTCTTCACTGCTTTCACATCCGCCTTGTCCTTCACATGATAGGCGATACCCTTATAGCGAGGCTCATCCCAGCCGTATTTCTTCTTGTTCTTCTGGAAATAGTTCGCCAGTCCTAACTCATCCTTGGCAGCCTTGTCCCAAACGGTCTGGTTACTGATCTCATAGAGAAGGAGACCATCATGGTACTCCTGGATGAGGTATTTCAAATCCATATCCTTAGCCGACATCTCCGCAGCGCGTTTCTCCAACAGCTGGGCTGTGCTGATGCCTTGTTCCTGAGCCATTTCCTTGATGGCCTGATCGGCGACGTGCTCACGACCGCCTCTGCGCTCCAAGAAGGCAAAGATATCATTCTTCAGTGAGTCGAACGGCTCCAACTGCTTGCGATCCTTCATCAGGATGATATGATAGCCGTAAGGCGACTGGAACGGCTGACTCATCTCACCTTTCTGCAAAGCGTAAGCCTGATCCTCGAACTCCTTAACCGTCTGACCCGGTCCTATCCAAGGCAGCGCACCACCATTGACAGCCGAGCCCGGATCCTGAGAGAGTCGTTTGGCCAGATCGGCAAAGTCAGCCCCGTTCTTCAACGCAGTATAGATAGAGTCGATACGCACCTTGGCTTTCTGCATCTCCTCAGCGGGAGCCTGCTGTTCCACATGCATCAAGATATGGGCCGGCATGATAAGACCCCTTGGTCCGATAGACTCCTTCGTATCGTTATATACCTTCTGGGCCTCACGAAGCATTCCCTCATCGGTCACGAACGATGGTTTGATCTGCTGGTCGCGATACATGGCGAACTCATCCTTGAACGACGTCAGCGTATCCAGTCGTGCATCTTTTGCCGCCTGCACCTTAAGCTTATAGTTCACGAACAGATCCACATATTCATCTACCGACTTTTTGTCGATCACACCTTCAGAGTTGTTCTTGTTATATGAGTACTCAAACTCCGAACGTGGCACAGGCTGTCCATTGACCGTCATGATTGTCGGGTCGTTGTTCTGTGCATTAGCCGCAGCTGCCATGAGGAGCATGGAGGCTATTATAAGTCTTGTTTTCATATTTTGTATGCTTACTTTCCTTAGTTTATTCATGGCGTGAATAGTTCGGCGCCTCACTGGTGATAGTGATATCGTGCGGATGACTCTCGTTCACACCAGCATTGGTGATACGAGTGAACTTCGCATGATGAAGATCCTCGATTGTAGCAGCGCCGCAATAACCCATACCAGAACGCAATCCGCCAGTCATCTGGTATATTACCTCCTGCACCGTTCCCTTGTAAGGAACGCGTCCGGCAATACCCTCGGGTACCAATTTCTTTGCATCCTTCGTCTCGCCTTGGAAATAGCGGTCCTTTGAACCATGTTTCTGCTCCATGGCTTCCAGAGAACCCATACCGCGGTAGCTCTTGAACTTTCGTCCGTTGTAGATGATGGTATCGCCAGGACTCTCCTCTGTACCTGCCACCAACGAGCCGACCATCACACAAGAGCCGCCTGCTGCCAGCGCCTTAACGATATCGCCAGAGTAACGCAGACCGCCATCGGCAATCAGAGGAACACCCGTTCCCTTCAAGGCGCTGTACACATCATAGACAGCGCTCAGTTGAGGAACGCCTACACCGGCAACGACACGCGTTGTACAGATACTACCCGGTCCGATACCCACCTTCACTGAGTCGGCACCGTTCTCTACCAGCATCTTGGCGGCTTCGCCTGTAGCCACATTACCAACAACAATATCGATATTACCGAACGACAGTTTGGCTTCGCGGAGCTTCTCGATTACTCCTTTCGAATGACCGTGTGCCGTATCTATCACTATAGCGTCTGCTCCAGCATCCACCAGCGCCTGCATGCGCTCCAAGGTATCATCAGTCACACCCACTCCGGCAGCCACACGAAGACGACCCTTCTCGTCCTTGCAGGCCATGGGCTTGTCTTTTGCCTTGGTGATATCCTTGTAGGTGATCAGACCCACCAACCGGTTGTCCTTATCCACCACGGGCAACTTCTCGATCTTGTTCTCCTGCAGAATCTGGGCAGCTGCCGTAAGGTCAGTCTGCTGATGTGTCGTCACCAGATGTTCTGAAGTCATCACATCGTCAATCTTATTGTCCAGTCTGCGCTCAAAACGCAGGTCACGATTCGTTACGATACCCACCAGATGGTTGTCATCATCCACCACGGGAATACCGCCGATATGATACTCTGCCATCATAGCCAGGGCATCGGCCACCGTACTACCTCTGCGAATGGTTACGGGATCATAGATCATACCGTTCTCGGCACGTTTCACGATAGCCACCTCACGGGCTTGCGCCTCAATCGACATGTTCTTATGAATCACACCGATTCCACCCTCACGGGCAATGGCAATAGCCATACTGCTCTCGGTCACCGTATCCATCGCGGCCGTTACAAACGGCACGTTCAGTGCGATGTTCCTCGAGAACTTGGTTTTCAACTCTACCGACTTGGGCAGTACTTCCGAATAAGCGGGAATCAAGAGGACGTCATCGAATGTCAGACCGTCCATCACAATTTTATCTGCAACAAATGATGCCATATACTACTTGAAAATTTATTGCGTGCAAAATTAGCAATAAATTCCCACATACGAAACGCTTTTTACGAAAAACATACCTTGTTAATACGATTTAACGCGATACGGGCAGAAGAAGAGGTGATGAAGCCTACAACAGCAGTCCTTGTGACTTCATCTCCAAGTAGCGGTTAATAAGGTTGATGGAGAGACGATCAGGGGTGGTTAGCAGGGAAAGAATACCGTATTGTTTGAGGGTATTGACGATCAGTCGTTTCTCATAGGCGAACTTCTCGGCCACGACATGCTGGAACAGTTCCTCCGTATCATTGGCAGAGGTGGAGATATAGTCGTGCAGTTCAGCATCCTCGAAGAATACCACGAGAAGACGGTGACGACGGTTAAGCTGTTGTAGGTAGGAAAGCTGACGGTTCAGACTGGCCATTCCCATGAAATTCGTATAGAGCACAAGCAGACTACGTTTGCCGATATGTTTGTTCACATGGGCGTAGAGCGCAGAGAAATCCGTCTCACCAAAGGTAGTCTGTTGCGCATAAAGCGCCTCCTGCATGGTCTGCATATGCCCCGACTGTCGTGATGCAGGCACGAAGGAATCAAAGGAATCAGCAAAGGTAATCAATCCCGCCTTATCCTCCTTCCGTATGGCCACATACGAGAGCACCAGCGAGGCATTGATGGCATAGTCGAGCAGCGTCATCCCTTGAAAGGCCTGCTGCATCACACGTCCTTTGTCGATCACGCTATATACCTGCTGCGACCGCTCATCCTGATACACGTTCACCATCAGCTGATGCTTCCGTGCTGTGGCGCGCCAGTTGATGGTACGGTAGTCATCACCCTGCACATAATCCTTGATCTGTTCAAACTCCGTGTGATTACCTACCCTGCGGATACGTTTGATTCCTGTTTCCGTGAGATTTTGATGAATGGCCATCAGTTCATATTGGCGCAGCATCTGGTACGACGGGTACACCTTCACCTGGACGGGCTCCCCACTGGTAAAGCGCCGCTGCACCAAGCCTAAAATCGTGGTGGCAAACACCCTGATACTGCCGAAAGAATAGACACCCCTACTGACAGGCCTCAAGGAATAGCGTATCGTCTGCTCGCCGTTGGAAGGAACCTTTTCCTTGAAGCACACGTCCCTACGTTGGAACACCACGGGTGCCTCATCAATCACCTCTATATGGACGGGAAAGCCGTAGTGGTTCATTACCTGTAATGTCACCCTGTTCTCATCACCATTCGAGAACCTGTCGGCACAAAGACGAGAAGCCTCAATGCCCTTTCTGCTATACAGCACCGCTGCCTCAGCCATTGTCAGGCATAGGAATACCAACAACAGCCACCGTCCGATATTGAACAGCGGTGCCGCCAGATACCCCGCAGCGATCAGCAAAATCAGCAGGGTCAGCACGATATAGAATCTACGACTCAGAAACATCTCTCACTTCTCACCTCTCACTTCTATTTGGGCACTTCCACCTTGTTAATCAGTCGCTGTGCAACCTTGAGGGTTGTATATCCCTCCATCTCAGCCTCAGCTGTAAGGATGATACGGTGCTGCAGCACGGATGGTGTCACGAACTGGATATCCTCAGGCGTAACGAAGTCGCGCCCCTGAATCATGGCCATAGCCTTGGCGGTCTGCAGGATAGCCACCGAAGCACGTGGCGAAGCCCCGAGGAACACCGCCTTGCTCGTACGCGTCTGTTGCACGATGAGGGCAATATAACGAAGCAATGACGGATCAACCACCACCTGCTCCATCTGCTGACGCATGGCGAGCAGTTCCTGCTTGGTAATCACCGGCTCGATCTGTTCCAATCGTGTCAGCGCACTATTACGATGATGGCGCTCCAAAATCTCCACCTCCTCATCCAGTGAAGGATAACCCATGGTGATCTTCATCATGAAACGGTCAGTCTGTGCCTCAGGCAGCTTATATGTACCCTCCTGCTCTACAGGGTTCTGCGTGGCAAGGATTGTATAGACATCCCCCATGCGATGACTCTTTCCGTCGATGGTTACCTGTCGTTCCTCCATCACCTCGAAGAGGGCAGCTTGCGTCTTGGCGGGCGCACGGTTCACCTCATCCACCAGTACGATATCCGCAAAAACTGGTCCTGGGTGGAAATCAAACTCGCCGCTCTTCATGTTAAACACCGTTGTTCCTAACACATCGCTCGGCATCAGATCGGGTGTGAACTGCACACGACTGAAATCGGCGTCCACCAGCTTTGCCACCAGACGGGCCAGTAAGGTCTTGGCCACACCAGGTACACCCTCGATGAGCACATGACCATTGGCGAGGATAGCCGTCAGCAACAGATCAACGGTCTGCTCCTGTCCTACCACCACCTTGGCGATACTCTCTTTCAGTGTCCTCACCTTCTCTGCGAACTGGGTGAGGTCGGTTCTTGATTGGTTCTCTTCCATATAGTAGTTATTTGATTGATAAGCGATTCCATGGTGGTGCGACTCACCGTTGCCTCCTCGTCATCCTCAAGTTGTCGTACGGTGTTCACCAGTTTCGACACCTCCTGCTCCTCCATACCCGTCTGAGTAGCAATGACAGAGAATGTACGTAGATCCTCACTCTTGTCAGTAAGATCCACATGCAGCACCCTTCTCATCTCCTCAGCGAAGTACGCATATTTCTTCAAAACCAGGTCGCGATAGTCGTGCTTCTGGTAATAAAGCGTGCCGATAAGCTTTACGAACTCCAGGTTCCTGTTCTTGGGCTTCTCCACTTCAGGGATAACACGCTGGCGCCTTCTTGCCGTGAATATCATGAATACCAGGATGGCGATAAAGCCCAGTGTCACAGCCCATCGCAAAGGTGGCTGCGAGAGGAAGTACCGCAAAGGCGAGTTTTCCTCAGTGGTTTTTGTATAGGCTTCCGTTCGTACGATAGGGAGGTCACCCATCTCCGACAAGATACGGAAGATATATTCATGGTTGGGCGCGTCAAGAATGCCGTAGTTGGTGAATATCAGGGGAGTGGATACCACAATGATTTCACCCTTTCCAACAGAAATGGACATTGCCGTACTGGCAGTGTCGGTCGTTACTGGTTGAACATCTGCCGGTCCATGGTGATAGACGGTAGTCAGTTGTTTAACCTTGAGGGAGTCGTTGTGGTTCTTGACTCGCGATGCCATCACCTGCGGATAGAAATAGAAGGAACGACGGTCATATACTGAGTCGCCCTCCCATACGATGGTGTCGCGACTCTTTCCCTTCATCACATACTCACGAAGTGAGAGTTGAGGGAAGCTGGGAATCACCATATACCTGAGCGTGTCCTGCAAGATAGCGTTCACACCATCATATGCCACCAATATCTTATTTCCTTTCTCTGCCAATGAGAGCAAGGCATTCGTCTCCTGCTTACCCAAATCCCATGTCCACTGATTCGATACCATGAAGATGTAACCTCGCTTCACCGTATCATCCTTCATCTGATACATGGACTTCTTGGTTACCTCATAGCCATGGGGCAGTGAAGCTGATAAGATGCTGTCGAAAACATAGCAACCAAAGGGTTGCTTGTCGTTATGACTAAAGGTGGGATTCCACACGAACTTCCTCGGCATGCGGAATTCGGCCAGGAAGACGAGAGCCAGAAAGACGACAACAAACAGGACAAACCAACGGTTGAATTTCATGTCTCACCTCCTTCCTCTGTAGTAACGGGTACCACAATCTTCTGCTTCAAGATCTCTTGCAGACGATTCATCTCGTTCAGCAGGGGCGCATCCGCCTCAAAATGACCGTATCTTACCCTTAGGAAATGATTCGTCAGTTCACGGAAAGGTGCCTCACGGTATTCATACACATACTGGGTAGGCGTTTTATACAACTGCCAGTCGATCTGATGAGTGTCACTCAAATAGCGCAGTGTTTGTAGATAGACCCAACGCACCGCTCCGGGATAGTCACCATTGCCAACTGCCCGTTTGATCTCTGCATCGAAATCAATGCCATAAATCGTGTCACCCTCAGCATCCTCGTCAAAACGTCGTTTCTTGTTTCTCATGAACAGCTCAGGTCGGTTCTTATAGACGAACCAAACGATGAGTCCTATCAGTGCCAGTCCTGCCATGACAATCAACGGCATGGTGATATGCTGGGCAGCCACCTTACCGAAGATGTCCTCCAAGAACTCCCCGACCTTCTCCAAGATCCAGTCCCACAGGTTCACCTGCGGCGTTACCAGCTCACGACCATAGTCGTAAGCTCCGTTTTCCCGCATCAGCGAAAGCGTGGTGGTGTCGCAGGATAGCGTGTCCATGATAGTGAGAGTTAAAAGATCAAAGTTCAAAGACTTTCAAAGTGTTCAATGTCGTTCTCTACGGAAACGCGGTCGATTTTCTCACTGGCATGACCATACTGATAGGCGATGCCTATGAAAATGATGGCATAGACCAGATAGGCGCCATAACACTGTATCACTCCTAAGATATAGGTCAGGAAGCTGTAGCCCACTGTAGAGGTGAAGGCCATGTCAGCCTCATCCGTGCCAAGCATGTTCTTGAAGATCATCGCAATCTCCCAAGGTAATGTGGTAATCATCTGCAGGATACCCACAATCAAACTGAGCACGATGAACACAGCAAACACACCGCCCCAGGTCTTGAAGCCCAGACGGAAAGCCTTGAAGTATGCCTCCAGTACGTTCACTCTCTCAAAGAGATAGATAGGAGCAGCAAGCATCAGCGGGACAAGAACAACCAAGCCCACCACGTAGCTCACGAAGAAAAGATAAGGCGAGGCTGCGGCCATAAGGACTACCCAAGCTATGAAGATGGCACCGATAAGCAGTCCAACGAGTATCAGATAGATGAAACGCTTGATGTTGTGGATCAGCAGACCACGTACCTCATTGAACGTGATGTCGGTCAAACGACCCTCGCGGTGCTCGTACAGGTACATCATGGCATAGATCAGACTCACCAGCAGGAGCGTGCCAATGGTGTAGAATAATACGGAGCCCAAAAAGTAGCCAGCCATGCCTTCCAACCTCATTGATGATAAAACATCAGCATCGTTTGCCGACCCACCACTAGCTATATTACCTAATGCCGAGAAATACTGTCCCATCAGTCCGTTGAAAGCCAAAGCCTGGAACAAACACAAGGGTAGCAGCAGATAGGTAATGAACTTGAACAGCGGTCGTATATTCTCGCTTACAAACGAGAACGTATCACTGATCTTCTCTCCAAACTTACGCACCTTGTACAAAGGTATCAGGGGTCTGTTGATTCGCTGACGACCCTCAGCATCCACATATATCTCCATATCAATTGTTAGTATTTAGTATTCAATTTTCTCGGGTACCAAAGATAATAGAACAGCACAAATGCCAAAGAACACAGAATCACCGTCAGTCTTACCGCAGTAGGCCATTCGGTATGCCGTGTAAAGAAACCCTCGATGAAACCGGCGATTATGAATATCGGCACGGTACCGATAATGATCTTCAGTCCTCGTTTGGCTCCCCGGCGGAACGAAACCAGTCGTGAGTATGTGCCAGGAAACAACCACCCGTTTCCCATCGCGATTCCTGCCGCTCCCGCCACGATGATGGCAGAGATCTCCAGGGTGCCATGCAGCCAGATGGCAAGCATCGACTCAGGTCCTACTCCCTGCTGGAAGAAGAAGGTCTGGAAAGAACCGAGCATCACACCGTTCTGGAATAGGAAGTAACCGCTCATGATACTGGTGAGGACACCCATCACAAAGACGATGAACGACACCCTTATATTGTTCATGGTGATTTGCAGGAACATAGATGTCTCGCCACCACCGTCATATACCGCCATGGGCTCTCCGTTCTCAATGTTCTGCAATGTCATATCTACATATTCGTTTCCTAAGATGATACGACAGAAATCGGCATCGTTGTACTGCGACACAGCACCGATTAGCACGCTCACCGCAAAGATCAGAAACGAATAGAGCAGTTCCTTGCGGGCCTCATAGATGGTCTGTGGCACCTCACGTGTCCAATAGGTAATCAGGCGCGACCATTTCTCGCGCTTATTCCTATAGATCTCATTGTGTAAAGCAGAGGAGAGGTTGTTCAGATAGACGGTGATACGCGACTGCGGATAATGCGTTTGAGCGAAGGCAAGATCACTAGTGAGATCAGTGTAGGCATCAGCCAGCACATCAGGCGAAGTGGCAGCGGCATTCTCCACCACTGTCTCCATCTCACGCCATTTATCAATATGCCGTCTGATGAACGATACTTCCTTCATATAAACCGACTATCGCAATATTATCCCAATTCGTTTGCAAAAATAGGAGTTTTTTTTTACTTTTGCAACAAAAATAAGAGAATTGTTGAGAAATGGCACAATCGGACATTATTACAGGACAGTATGTGCAGATCCAGCAGACACCTGCCAGTGTGGGTGAACGTATTGGTGCACAGGTAATTGACTGGCTGATACAGGGCATCTTTGCCACCACCCTGCTCTACCTGCTAGACGAGGTAAACGACCTTACAGGATTCTTTGCCAATTCCTCCCAACCTCTTTTTATCATCGTCTTTCTGATCATCATCTGCTATTGTCCGCTGTGCGAAATCTTTAACCACGGTCAGACCTTAGGGAAAAAAGCTTTGAAGATGCGCGTGGTGAAGAAAGACGGTTCCACACCCAGCATCGGTTCCTACCTGTTACGCTGGCTGCTGTTCATCGCTGACGGTCCTACGTTGGCCGGATTGGGTATTCTCGTAATGCTGTTGAATCAGGACAACCAACGTATCGGCGATATCGCTGCTGGCACGATGGTCATCAAGCTCAACAGCTACCATCAGATACAGGTAAGTCTCGATGAATTCAACCATTTGAGCAAGAACTACCGTCCTGTCTATCCACAGGTAACCGACCTCTCCTTGGAACAGATCGACTTGATTACACGCACGCTGGAACTGCCTGATGATGACCCGCGTATCCATGCCTTAGCTGAAAAGGCCAAGCAGATACTACATATCAACACACCCTTGGAACGCAGTGATGATACGTTCCTGTGGCGCATTGTGAAAGACTACCAATACTATGCCCTTGAAGATATTTAATGTTTAATCTTTAATGTTTAATTTTTTATCTTCATCGTTCAATACCGATTTCCCGCACTTGTCGTTCAAAATCCTCGCGGTTACCCAAGGCGGCATTCTTCACCCTTGCCCGATAGTTATAGATGGTGTTCACGGAATAATGTAAGAACTCCGCAATCTTTCCACTGTCCTCCACTCCTAAACGAATCAGGGCAAAGATACGCAGGATAGTATTCATCCGCTCGTTCTTTTGTAAGGTAACACGCTCCTCAGGCACCAGTAGGGCATTGAACTGTTCCACAAAGGTGGGGAACAGATGCAGGAAGGCCGCATCAAAACTCTCATACAGTTCCTCTAATTCCTTGTCCTTGAACTCCTGTCCGCGGGTAACCAGATAGAGATCCTCGTACGCCCTGTTCTTCACCATCTTGTTGATTCGCTTGCGGAAATTGTCCATTTTATCGATATATAGCGAACAGAGACGCAGGAAACGACCCACATATTCCTCCTTCACCTTGTTCGACTCATACAGCTGGGCGTTAAGCATCGACAATTGATGGTTGGCCTCCGACAATCGTTTACGCTGACTATTCACATAGAACAACGTACCGATAAGACACAAGGCGAGCACACTGATGGCCACCAGCATCAATCGCAGTTTATTCGTAGCCTGTTCATTTGCTTCTTTGTACTGGTTAGCGATGCTCGAGAGCAAGGGGGCTATCTGCCAACTGCGCTGACGAGAGCCATAGATGCTGGCGCACTCACTGGTGAAGTTAATATAACGGTAGGAACGGTCCACATCACCTTGTAACATTAGCTGGTTGGCTATCTCCCACATCGAGCCCTGGTCCATCACACCATTACGAACATCCGACAAGGCCGACTCGGCCAGCCAGTACATCATTTGCACCGAGTCTTCCTGGGCTTTGAACTCCAGATAACGGTAGAGCGCCACTAGGGCATAGCGGTGAGAGCCACGTTCGGTCATGGCCAGCCACTCATCATTCACCTTCATCGACTCCTCCAACTGCTGGTTATTCAGCAACCGCATCTCACGTGCCAGCATCACTGCATCATCCGTGGGAGGTAGCGTCTGCAGCATCAGACCCTCGTAATAGTCGGCCTTCTCCCTGTATTTCTCACGTATCTCGTCCAAATGGGTATAGTAGGCCAGTTCGTTATATACATGGGCATAAGCTCTGTAATAGGTTCCTGAATGATCCTTCACCTCAGAGAGGATGTTCAGCGCCTCGTCGTACATACCCGTATTCGAACAGCGCAACGCCATCAGCGAGGCACACAGGTCAGCCTTCTCGGGCTGCTCCATACGGTTGGCCAGTTCGATGCACTGACGGAGGTAATAGACAGCCGAGTCGTTCTTAAAGGGGAAATATTTCTCGTACAGCTGGAAGTTCAGGGCATATCGTCCCGCATCATCCGTGACAGAAGCCAATCGTTCCTGCAGATCAGCCACCACCTTGTCATGCTGCGCCACATACTGTGGGAACTTCACAATCTCCTTGTCAAGACAACGGTAAAGGGAATCGAGGTTCTGCGCGGGCAATATCATGCACATACACGACAGCCAGCATAAACAGATTATTCGTAAATAGCTTATTCTCATGGTTATATTGTTGATTCTTTTGCAAAGATACGAATTTTTGTATTAGTCACCAAATAACAATCTGATTTCTACAGATGACAGGATTGAGTTGTACTAACGAACGACGGTAACGATAGTTTTTTTCAAAAGTCCTCAAGACCTAACATGAATTATCGTAACATTCTCATTCTAAGTATCTTAGCTTGGTAGCAGACCTAACATAAACCTAACGTCAGACCTAACATAAAGGTAACATAAGACCTAACATTCGTCTTACGACTGGATTAAGTTGACAGGTTAGGTCTTGTGTTAGGTTATATGTTACCTTTTTGTTACCTTTTTGTTAGGTCTTAAAAACACAAAACCCTTTGTTTATCGGTGTTTCACGCTTTTTCTGTTAGGTCTTCGGCAAAACAGCATATTTTTATCATGCGGATTTGTCAGTGACTTAGAAACCAGGTTTTCCCACGCTGGGAATAAAATGTTCCCAACGTGGGAATGAACCGTTTATTGCGCAGTTAAACTAAACTTCACAGTGGAAGTGATTTTGTCGGATGCGGTGCCGATGAGTGCTTCGAAGTCGCCTGGCTCGGCCACCCACTCGCCTACTCTGTCATCGTAGAAGCTGAGGGCTGACTTATCGATGGTGATGCTGACTTGCTGGGTGGCACCTGGGGCAAGATACACCTTGCTAAAGCCTTTCAGTTCCTTCACGGGTCGCGGTAACGATGATTTGAGATCACGGATGTAGAGCTGAACGGTCTCGGCTCCCGCCATACTGCCCGTATTGGTGACATCAACAGTAAAAGTAACGGTTTCATCGGATGTTATGCGCTTCTTATCAGCCTTGGCATTGCTGATCTTGAAGGTAGTGTAGCTGAGTCCGTGACCGAAAGCAAACATCGGTTTCTCTTTCTTCAGACGGTCTGTCCAACGGTAACCCACGAAGATATCCTCTTTGTACTCTTCGTCGATGATTTGATGACCTTCGCGCCATGTACCTGGATAGCTACCAGTAGCATGAGCTCCACATTGTCCTAAAGAGGCATACCAAGTATAGGGCAACTTACCTGAGGGATTCACATCGCCAAACAGTACGGAAGCGATAGCATTACCTGCCTCGGAGCCAAGGAACCAAGCCTGTACAACGGCCGGTATCTTGTCGAGATGAGGTATAGGCACAGGGTTACCAGAGATATTAACATACACGAGACGCGGGTTCACCTCCAGCAGAGCCTTGATGAGTCCGGACTGACCATAGGGCAGATCATACAACTTACGGTCGTGACCCTCGCTGTCCTGATAGCCTGCCTTATTAAGACCACCGAAGAAGATGACCACATCAGCCTGCTTGGCTTTCTCTACTGCCTCTTGAACGAGCAGACCAGCGGTGCGATTGTCGTAAAGCGAACGACCCACTGACACGCCGTCGAAACTCTGGATGGTGTCGCCAACATAGCCACGAGCGTAGTCAGCTGAGAGTCTTGCTGTGATACCGTCGAGGGGGAGCACTTCGTGCTGAACCTTCAGCGAGGAGGAGCCGCCGCCTACAGTCATCATCTTAATGGCATTCTCACCAACTACCAGAATACGAGTAGGCTTACTAGGGTTTATGGGCAATAATGGGGCATTCTCGCCTTTCATCTTCTCATTCTTCAGCAGTACAATACCTTCTTGGGCAATCTTCAGGGCAGCATCATAATGACTCTCGCTGCAGAGGAAGCCAAAGGGTTTGTTGCGCTGCATGTTGGTGCGGTAGAAGAGACGCAGCACGCGACGTACCTTCTCGTCGAGTTCCTTCGTGGTGTATTTACCTGACTTGATGCCCTGCTTGTAGGCCTCAGCCATATAGTAACTGTCGTAAGCATTGGTGCGCCCCATCGTCAGACCGTCGGTCCAGGTGCCGAACTCGAGGTCAAGACCGTTCCTGACAGCCTCATCGGTATCATGACAGCCGCCCCAGTCGGAGATGACAACCCCGTCAAAACCCCAATCCTGCTTCAGGATCTTGTTGAGCAGAATCTCGTTGTGACAGTTATGCTGGTTATTATAGAGGTTATAAGCCCCCATGATAGCCCATGCGCCACCCTGCTGTACAGCCGCCTTGAAGGCAGGCAGGTAGATCTCATGCAGGGCACGGTCGGAAACAATTACATTCACTTGATGACGGTATTCCTCGTCGTTGTTCAATGCATAGTGCTTCACGCAGGATGCTACCCCCTTCGACTGCAGTCCTTTGACATACGGCACCACCATCTGTGAGGCCAGATAAGGATCTTCGCCCATATACTCGAAGTTTCGTCCTCCGAGCGGGGTACGGAAGATGTTCACGCCAGGACCCAGGATAACACTCTTCTTGCGGTAGAGAGCCTCCTCGCCCAAACTCTCGCCATAGAGATTGGCCAAAGTGGGATTCCATGTGGCAGCCAGACAAGTGAGCGCAGGGAAAGCCACACACGAGTCGTTGGTCTGTCCTGCCTGTACCCACTCATCCCAAAGCACATCGGGACGCACCCCATGAGGACCATCATCGGTCCAGAGGTCGGGAAAGCCCAGTCGTTTCACACCAGGACTGGAGAACTTACTCTGTGCATGGATCACAGCAATCTTCTCGTCGAGCGTCATCCTACTTAACGCATCCTCGATGCGCTGTTCTACTGACTTGGTCTCATCGAGATAGACAGGTGTCTGCGCCACCATGTTACTAAACGATGAATGACCCATCATCAATGATAAAGCTATCAGAATCCTTTTCATATCGTATTGTTATGTTGTTTTATCTGTTTAGGGCTTCAGTTCCATACTATTGATGTATTCTGTTTGCGGCGTACAGTTTTGTATGCGGCAGTTCTCGGCAAACTGCTTGAGAAGCAGACGGAACTGTACTTGGTTAGGACGCGCCTCACGCCATTCAGAATAGGTATTGCGGGAGGTCTCGGAGTATTTCACCACGATGCTGTCCCATCCTTCGGGGCGCTTGATGCCCATCATGCACGACTCATCCACTTTCTTATATGGCCAGAAGGTGTAGCCGATATTGTTCTCTTTCAAAACCTTGACGAAATCGCGCTGCCACTCCATGGTGTTATGACCGAACTCACCCATATACATGGGGCGGTTGACGGAATCGCGGAAATTGATGTAGTGGGCAATGGCTTCCTTGGTGGCAGGACCGCCGTAACGATGACAGGTGAACATAAGCTTGTCATCGTAGCTGACATCATCGAGCATCCAGAAGAAACTGTTCCAATGGGCTCCACCCAACAGGATGATGTGGTTCGAATCCACCTCGCGGATGGCAGCTACGCAACGCTTGTAGAGCGGCTGCAGCAGGGTGTAGAGCGAATCCTTGTTCTCGAAATAATGGGCAATGGGCTCGTTCATCAGCTCATAGCCTAAGATGGTGGTCTCGTTCTTATAGCGCTGGGCAATCTCTTTCCATATATCGCAGAACAGCTGCTGACTCTCCTCGCTCTCGAACAACCAGGGGTAGCCATGACCATCATCAATATTATCGCCCGTCTGACCACCTGGGCAGTCGTGCATATCCAGAATGAGATACAGGTTATTGGCCTTGCACCAGTTCACCACCGAGTCGATGCGCTGATAACCGTCTTTAGCACCTGTCTGTCCCATATAATCCTCATCAGTGAAGAGTTTATAGTTAAACGGCAGGCGGATGGTATTGGCGCCCTGACTGGCGATGAAATCGATATCAGCCTTGGTTACGTAATTGTCCTTGAACTGTTGCCAGAACTTGGCGGTGGCGTCGGGTCCTACAGCCTCCTTGAACAGCAGGTCGATCATCCATGCTGAATTGGTACGGCTGAATCCGAACATATAGCCCTCGGGGTTGAGCCAGTTACCCAAGTTGGTACCTTGGATAAACAGTTTCTCACCATTCGGCTTGATCAGGTCGTGCCCCTGTATGGTTACAAAGCCTATGCTTTCCTTCTGTGTGCCTGTGTTACATGCCATCAGGAGAAGGGCGAAGAGGCAGACGATAATATTCTTCATTGTTTAACTATTTTACGATGATTCTCCTTAAGTTCTGTGCCTGTGTGGTAGATACATCGGTATACTGTTTGTATTGCTGCGACCGCACAGGGGCAGTCGCAGCTAGCAAACAAATAATAATACTAATGATGCGCATTATTTCTTCTGAAACACGCGGATGTAATCTACTTCCATCGTGGCAGGCAAAGCACTCTCGTCAACACCCTGAGCACCTCCCCATGAGCCACCCCATGCGAGGTTGAAGATGACATAGAAGGGATCGTCGTAGGGCCAGTCGTCTCTGCCTAAGCCTCGGTTGTCGTAAGAAAGCTGTACCTGACCGTCCACATAGGTGGTGATGTTCTTGGCCGTCCAAAGGATGGCATACTTATGGAACTCACCCTCAGCTCCGGCACATTTCATCTCGTGGGTTACCTGTGTGCCATTGCTATGCACATGGGAGGTAGCATGGAGGCTCGACGATACATAGTCGGGATGATAGCCCACCTCTTCCATGATATCAATCTCACCGTCGGCAGGCCATGAACGGAAGTTCACAGGCATCATCCAGAAGGCTGGCCATGTGCCCTTACCCTTCGGCAGTTTGATGCTGGCCTCGATATAGCCGTACTTCCATCCGCTCTTCACCTTGGCATAGACACGTCCTGAATAGATCTTTCCGTCTTCCTTGAGACAATGGATGCGGAGCGTACCGTTCTTCACCTCAGTAACGAGCGATCCTCCAGGAGTCTTGTGATTCACGTAGTTCTGTAGTTCGTTGTTCACCCATCCCGCGTTCTTCACCTCATGCGTCCAATCGTCTGCATTCAGTTCTGAACCACTATTGAACTCGTCGTTCCATACTAGCGAATAACCCTCAGGAGCATCATAGGCTGGTTTCTCAGCGGCGGCCTGTGTGACAGTGATGTACTTACGGGCTGCACCCGACATAAGACCTACGGTAGCTGTACGCTCAGTGGTAGTGGGGTTTTCGTCAACCACAATGGATACTGAGTTCGTAGCATATTGAGCTATTACCTTGACAAAGTCGCTCTCGGTATAAGCACCCCATTCCTTGCCTGTTGTGGATACGTTGACAGTGTATGTTCCACCATCAGCAGGAGCATTGATGGATTCTGGCGAAGCTGTAATCGTGATTTCAACAGGGTCAGAATCATCCCCACTCCCACCGCAGCCCATGAGGGCCACGGCAAGAGAGAGAAAAATACTACTTAGCATTATACGTTGATGAACGTTTATAAATCGTTTCATTTATCAATTCTCCTTAAAGACGATCTTGCTGATTTTCACTTTCGTTCCAGCAGGCGAGCCACCGAAGTCGAAGAACAAACGGATAGCATCGGCATCCTTGCCTTCCTTTAGGGTTGCGCCCTTCAGCGTGTAAACGAACGGCTCATCGGCCTTGATGTCGTGACGACCTTCGCAGAAGAAGTTCGTGTCGCCCGCATCGGTCAGCTTGATGGTCACACCAGGACAATCATTGTCAGCCTCCATTACCAGCTGGAAGTTATACGACTTAGCCGCACTGGCTGTGAGCTGGGTGTCGATATGGAACTGTCCCTGCCACTGAGAACCGCCCATGCCATCAGGAAGGGTGATCTCGTAGGTGTCGCCACTATGAGCACATGGTGAATTGCTGATCTGGCTCCAGCTGTCATCAGCAAACCAGTAGCCGAACTCGCTGGCTACAGTGCCATTGTCAACAGCCTTCCAGAGGTTGTCGGCATCGTCGTAGTTCATCGACACAGCCTCCTCCAGATAGATCTTACTGATCTTAACATGTGTGCCAGCAGGAGATCCACCGAAGTCGAAGAACAGACGGATGGCAGTTGCATCCTGACCGTCCTTCAGGGTAAGACCTTCGCGTTTGAGGATAAACGGCACGTCGGCCTTCACATCGTTACGTTCCTCGATGAAGTAGTTGGAGTCGCCAGCGTCGGTAAGCTTGAAGGTTACCTGCGGACAATCATTATCGGCCTCCATTACCAGATAGAAGTTATAGGTCTTCGAAGCAGATGCGGTGAGCTTGGTGTCGATATGGAACTGACCCTGCCACTGACTGCCGCCCATACCTTCGGGAAGCGTAATCTCGTAGGTATCGCCATTGTGGGTGGCCTCTGAGTTAGCTATCTGGCTCCAACCGTCGTCAGCAAACCAATAGCCGAACGCATCAAAGGCAGTACCATCGTCAACAGCCTTCCAGAGGTTGGCTCCACTTGAGTAATCCCAGTCCATTGTCGGTGTATCTCCACCGCCACCACCATTAGGATCGGGCAGTACGGTACCATCATCGTTAGCATGGTCTTTCAGTACGATATTGGAAACATTGACATGGGTTTCGCCAGTTGCATGACCGAAGTCGAGTACGAGTTTCACCGGATTCAGATCCTTGCCTTCCACATCGCTTACCCAGAAGATATAGTCCTCGCCTGCCTTCAAGTTCACATTGTGCTCATCAATGATAGCCTCGGAGTCATCCTCGTTGGTCAGCTTCACCACCACACCGTCAATGTCGCGGTCGGAATTGAAGATACAAGAGAAGTCGTAGTGATTAGCAGCAGAGGTTACCAAATTGGTATGGAAATGTACCTGTGCCTGCCACTCAGAGAAGCACTCCTGCGGGATGGTCACGGTGTAGTCGTTGTTACCCATCTCGAAGAGCGACTCGAAGAGGGCTGTCTGCTCATTACCCCATCCTGGATCAGGATTATAGTAGAACGACATGTTTGGCGTAATACCCTTCCACATGTTGAAGTCGCTGTTGGCATCAAAGCCTGAGAACTCCTTCTCTGCTTCCTCGCTGGTAAAGATGAAGCGCCAGGCAATACTGCCGTCGGGAGCCTCATAGATCAGCACCAGTTTCTTAGCGGTGAGCTGCTCGATACGGAACAGCGGATTCTCATACTGACCATCACTTGAGATATAGGGGAACGCTGTGTTGGGCGCCAGTTGGATATAGGTCTGAGAAGACACCTTACCATCAGCATCGGTCCAAGGCATCACCTCGAAACTCCAGCTGGAGGTCTGGTTACCTATCGTAGCATCCCAGTCGGCATCCTCATGACCCCACTTGGTAGTACCCGTATTCACATAGGTCAAACCATCCTCACCGGCACTGTAGTTAAACGTACCACCTTTGCGGTTATCAGCGCTGAAGGTGATGCGGTCATCGTACATACCGAAATCCTTCTTGTCATCGGGCTGAGCCGACCACCATCCTGTACCGTCACCACCCACAGGACCGCAAGCCAAGTGAGCCACTTCCTTGTTGGCGAAGCGCCACTCTTTGTCGCATATACGACGGAAGTCGGCGGTATAGTCAATCTTGGTCTCATTGAAGGTGAAGGTCTTGGTAATGCCTTGCTGACTGAAGCCGTTGCGGTTGCCCAGCTTCAGCTCTACTGTATAGGTGCCAGCCTCAGGATTCTGATAACCAATCTCCTGAAGTGTGGAATACTGGGTTCCGTTGAGAATCCACACGGGATAGGTGCCAGCCTGCGGCGTATAGGTGGCAATCATCTGGTTTGTCTCCTGATCCACGCTGATGTTGAAGTCAACACCACTTACCGTGGGGAGGCCATTGGGGTCTGCGCCATCGAAGCTCTCTGGCGAGCAGGATGTCATCATCATACCTGCAAACAGCACTCCTATTGAATATATAAACAGATTCTTCATAATCTTTAATGTTTGATCTTAAACGTTTAATCTTAATAGTTGTTCTGCACGAGTGTGGGATCAGCATCGAGCTCACTCTGAGAGAGAGGAATATGTTTCTTGCTGGGACTCCAACGATTGGTACGATAGCCATAAGCATCAGGAACCAACTTGGTAGTAGCCTTTTCTGTAGCACCTGCTATACCCTCGGCGCGAACCAAGTCGAAATAGCGTTTACCCTCGCCACAGAACTCCAGATGACGCTCATTCAGAATATCATCAATTGATACACTGCTCAGGTCGGCAAGACCAGCACGTTGGCGAACCTCGTTCACATAACCTGTAGCCTCGGCAGCACTGCCACCAGTCTGGAGCAACAGCTCGGCTGCATTCAGCAGGGTCTCTGCATAGCGGTAGATGCGCTTGTTGTTGTTATAGTTCAGGTTCTTTGAAGAAGGACAATCCTGGTTGTTGGCACTCTGCGGACGATACTTTCCGTGCCAGATATGGGTGTCCTGATAACGCTCGGTGTAGGTATAGCCACGAACATCCCAGCAGGTTACGTCACGACGGGTATCACCCTCAGCATACATGTTATAGGCCTCCACGCGCATGGGAAGGAATCCCCAGCCGTCATTACCAGAGTCCCAGCCTTCACCGCCAGCCCATCCGTTCGGAGAGCAGAGTGTTGGGAACACCGTACCGCCAGCATGCAACGGAGTACCCCAGTCGCGCTGACCGTTATCATCCTCATAATTGATCTCGAAGATGCTCTCTTCGCACCACTCACCACTCTCATCGAACAGATCCTTGAAGCTGGGATTCAGCTTGTAGCCGGAGTCGCCGATGATCTGCTTCATATAGTTCAAGGCAGCAGGATAGCGGGCTGTATCGTTCTGGTACATCACCATCTCGGCAAAGAGCATATAGGCCATGGCCTGACTAACTCGTCCGCTCTCGGCTGTCTCCCAACGCATAGGAAGCACCTTTGAAGCGATGATGTCTTCCAATTCCGGCATCAGTTGTGCATAGATCTCATCAGCAGTCATCTGCGGAGCTGTATATGGCTCACTCAGGTTTTCCAGATAGAAAGGCACATTACCGTAGTAGTGCCACAGGATGTTATAGTAATATACGCGGAGCAGACGGGCCTGCATCTCATAAGACTTACGGTTGGTTTCATTACCACCACCCCATGAACAGTACTTGATCACATCGTTGCAACGCTTGATACCGCTGTAGAAGTCGCCCCATAGGGTTCCCAGCGTGTTATTGCCATCGCCCTCAAAGTTGAAGAGCTTGTGCCAGTGCTGGTTGTCACTGATACTTGCACCACCTACCCAGAAGTCGTCGCCCAGAATCTCAGCGTCGCAGGTAAGGTCGTTATAGGCTGTGCCATCCCAGTCGGGCCAGTGCAGCGGAGCATAGGCAGAAACGCAAGCCTCGGCCAGGTGCTCATCGGTCATATAATATTCCTCCAAGGGCTCACCCGTAGGATTCTGCACCTCCAGGAAGTCATCGCTACAAGCAGTCAGCATAACGGCTGCCACAATAGCGCTCAATATTTTATATATCTTGGTATTCATAATACTTCAAAATTTTCAATTATCAATTTTCAATTATCAATGATTAAAGTGAGATGTTGAAACCTACAGTAAAGATGCGAGCCTGTGGATAGACTCCGTAGTCCACACCCATAGAAGTGCTGCTGGTACCGATTTCGGGATCGAAGCCCCAGTACTTGGTCCAGGTGAACAGGTTCTCTGCACGTACGTAAAGACGCAGGCGCTCAATGTTGATTTTCTGCGTGAGGTTACGCGGTAGTGTGTAGCCCAGAGAGATATTCTTCAGACGCAGATAGCTGCCGTCCTGAACATAGATGTCGCTGCAAACCCAGTTGCGTGAGTCGCCCAGCTTCAACAAAGGCAGCTTGTTTGATGTGCCCTCGCCTGTCCAGCGCTGCAGAACCCAAGTGGGATAGTTACCCGATGCAATATCCTGTCGCCATGTAGCATCGAAGATATCAGCACCGCTAACACCCTGGAAGAACACGTTGAAGTCGAAACCTTTCCAGTCGGCATTGAAGTTCAGACCGAAGGTCCAGTCGGGAGTCGGCTTACCAATCTTTGTACGGTCGTCGGATGTGATCTTATCATCTTCCGTGATGTCAACAAAGATCAGGTCACCAGGATTGGCACTTGTGCCATATTTTGCGTTGTAAGCATCAGCCTCTGCTTTGGTCTGCAGAACGCCAGCTGTCTTGTAACCATAGAAGTAAGGGAAGGGCTGACCGTTCTCGGCACGTGTGCCACCATCGCTGAACTGTGAGATACCGTAGTTCAGGAAACCAGTGTCATTACCCAGGTTCTTCAGTTTGTTCTTCAGGTAAGAAGCGTTACCCTTGATGGCGAAGTGAGCATCACCGATGTTCCACTTGTAGCCCAATTCAAACTCAATACCGCTGTTCTCCATGTCACCGGCATTACCCCAAGGTCTTGATTCACCTACATAAGAAGGAATAGGCATGGTAATCAGCATACCGTTGGTCTTCTTGATATAATAGTCAACGGTGAAGGTCAGCTTGTTGTTCCAAAGACCGAGATCGATACCCAGGTCAGTCTGCTCACTCTCCTCCCACTTCAGACTCTCGTTAGCCAGTCCGTTGGCCTTTGAACCGTAGGTCATCACAGCCTGACGACCGAAGTAGTAGTTACTGGTGCCACCGGTAGTGGTGAGTACGGTATAGCGGAAATCAGGCATGTTCTCATTACCGTTCTTACCCCAGCTGGCACGAAGCTTCAGGTTCGACAGCCAGTTGCGGGTATCCTTCATGAATGCCTCGTTCATGACGTTCCATCCAATAGAGAAAGAGGGGAACACACCGTATTTGTTATTAGAACCGAAACGGCTGGATCCATCACGACGGATAGTTGCCTGGAACATATAACGTTCGTCGTAGTTATAGCTGATTCGTCCGAAGAGCGAAGCCAGATGGTGCTCTACGTACGGGCCGGCCCATCCACTCACCAGACTCTTCACACTAATGATGTTGCCCTTTTCGTCGGTAGTCGTTTCAATGCTACCACCGGTGGTATAGTCAACGTATGGTTTATTGATGTTGATCAGGTTCCAGTGCGATGCGCCCAGATAGTCACCTTTGTACTTCAGCGCGCTCTGACCCAGAACCACGCCGATAGAGTGCTTTCCGAACTCCTTGTCGTAAGTCAGCGTATTCTCAATCTGCCACTGTGTACTGTTGGCCTTCTCGGATGAAGCCTGTGTGTGATCGGAGTTGTTGTTTCCTGAGAAATAGTACTTCTCTGTGGTAGCTGCTGAGCTGCCCCAGAAGCTCTGCTCAGCACTCCAGGTGAAGTGGTACTTCAGGTTGTCCCACAACTGCAGGTCGATAGCGAACTTAGGCATGAACTTATGACTCCAGCCTCTGCCCGGACGCTGCTGCATCATAGCGATGGGGTTGTTCTGTTCCTGATATGAACCTAAAAAGCCAGGAATGGTATAAGGATCACCATTTGCATCGCGATAGAGGTCGTAAGCGCTGTAACGGTCAATCATCTCCTGACCCACAGTACCCTTCAGAGTAACAGGCAGTGTAGGCGCCAGATAGAGGGCCGAACCCAGAGGAGAACCCCATGTAGAGTTGGCTTCAATGCCTGTACTGTGTGTGCGCATATAAGAAAGGTTTGCGCTGACATCGAGCTTGTTCAGGAACGAACGTTCCTTAGAGTCGTCGAAAATGTTGAACTGGTTGTTAGAACGCAGTGTCAGACGATCGTAGTTGGAACGACCGTAGTTACCACCCACGATACCTTCCTGGTCGTAGTAACCTAAAGAGAGATAGTAGTTCACTTTCTCTGAAGCACCACTTATTGATACGTCGTGCTGTTCAATGGGAGCATTGTCGTTGAACAACAGTTCCTGCCAGTCGGTACCAAAACCAACAATCTTCTGTCCGTTGGCATCAATCAGGTTGTAAGGATCAGCATAAAGGGGAGTCTGACCACCGTTCACATACTTCTCATTCTGAAGAATGGCATAGTCTGTTGCACCGGTAACATCACGTTTCTTCCATGCGCTCTGCCAGCCGTAGCTGAAGTTGTAGTTGATCTGGGTCTTACCCACCTTACCCTTCTTGGTAGTTACCAAGATCACACCATTGGCAGCACGGGCACCATAGATGGCACCAGAGGCAGCATCCTTCAGCACCTCGATACTCTCGATGTCGTTGGGGTTCACACTCTCCAATCCGTACTGGTCGGCAGGCATACCGTCGATGATGTACAGCGGGTTGGTATCATTAATGGTACCCGTACCGCGCACGCGAATCATAGATTGTGAGCCAGGCTGACCAGAGGCCGATGTAACATTCACACCAGCTGCTAAGCCTTTCAGTGCATCATCAGCACGCAGACGAGTCTTTCCTTCAAGGTCGTCGGAGCTTACCTTAGCAATGGATGCTGTCACAACGCTCTTCTTCTGCACACCGTAACCGATCACGACCACGTCGTTCAACAGCTGCGTATCATCATTCAATACGACGCGCATGTTGGGAGAAGCCTTCAGCTCCTGCGTGGTGTAGCCAACAAACGAGATGACTAACGTTGCACCAGGTTCTGCACTGATAGTAAACTGTCCGTCAAGATCGGTAATGGCACCGTTTGACGTACCTTTCTGTACAACGGAAGCACCAATAACAGGTTCTCCCATTGCATCAATCACAGTGCCCGAGAAGTTCTGCTTCTGGGCAAAGGTTGCTACCGACATCAAGAACGCCAATAGCATCAGCAAATACCTTTTCTGTTTCATACTTTGGTTTTTAATTATTAGTGAATACAATTATTTTCTTGATTGCGTTGCAAAGATAGAGAAAAAACAAGTCGGTATCAACGCAATATAACTAAAAAGTGGACGCACAAAGGTGGACAAAATCCATATATTACTGATTAGCAATAAGTTGTATGAATGCGCAAAAACGAAAAGAGTGGATGGAATATGGGTGTGTAAAAAGTACAATCATCGTAAAAAACGGGCTTTCTTGAGGGGTTTTTTTACACTCTATTAGGGATTTCCCTTTACATTTTTAGGAGAAATCCCTTTGTTGTGTGAAAGTTTTTTTGTTTCTTTGCAACGAGAAAGAAAAATGTTTAACTGTTAAAATATAACGATTATGAAAAGAATCATGATGATGATGGCACTGATGCTGACAATCGTTGCATCTGCCAAGGCCATAACCTACTCTGAGGCGCGTACAGAAGCGTTGTTCCTCACCGATAAGATGGCCTACGAGCTTCGCCTTAGTCCTGAGCAAGTGGAAGCAGTGTATGAGATCAATCTCGACTACATGCTTTCTGTTGCTGTACACGACGATCTGTTCGGTACTGCCTGGGCACGTCGTAATGCCGATTTGCGCTATGTGCTCTCCATGTATCAGTATGAGGTATATCAGGACACGAACTATTTCTACCGTCCGTTGTACTGGACAAGAAATCGTATTGAGTTCCGAATCTACTCTATGTATACCGACCGTACCCGTTTCTATGTATCCTATCGCCCTTCTGGCTTTGATACCTTCCGTGGCGGACGAAACGTCGGCAGTGTGAGCTACTATGCCCATAGGAACTACAACCAGCCCGTGAATATCCGTCCGGCTATGATGGGTCGTCCAAGATCTACTTGGCGCGATGTACCAGGTAACAGCAGGAACGACAACATGCGTACCCCGCCGCCACCAAGGCCCAACAACAACGGTCGTTCCACCACTACACGTCAGACATACAACGACAACAGTCTGTCGCGTACCCGCACGGTGACAACCACCAGAACCACCCGTACTGCCACTGCTCCAAGCAACAACAGTTCTTCGCATGGTACTACCACAGCACCAGGCCAGAGTCAGGAGAGTAAGACAAAAGGTACGTTTGGGGGGAAGAGGTAAAATCCTTCCCCTTAGGGGAAGTTACGAGGAAGGACGAAGGACGAAGGCTTTGAGTTTCGAGAAGTGTGGAGTGAGGAGTGTGGAGTGAGATATGATTTCAAGAACAAGTGGTTTTGTATATGAATCCAATATCTCAGTACTATTCTCACTCCACACTCCTCACTTCACACTCCACGAAACGACTCCTCCAATTTATTAATTCGCCATATCACTCAGGAACTTGATGCGGACCAATCTTACCTCGTCTTCCGAGTAGTCGGCTCCAAGTTCCTCCATGGCTGTTTCCAGATCATCGGTTTCACTCTCGCGGAAATAGTCGAAGATATCATCAATGTGCTCATCGTCCATCACCTCCTCCAGGAAGTAGTCGATGTTCAGCTTCGTTCCGCTATATACGATTGCCTCCACCTCATCGAGCAGTTCCTCGAATTCCAGTCCTTGGGCATTCGCAATATCATCGAGCGCCACCTGACGGTCGATATTCTGTATGATCTTCACCTTGAGCATGCTCTTCTTAGCCACTGTTCTGACGCGAAGATCCTCAGGGCGTTCCACATCATTCTCCTCGCAGTGTTTCTTGATCAGTTCCACGAATTCCTTACCGAACTTCTTCGCTTTACCTGCTCCCACACCTTGGATATTCTGCAGTTCCTCAAGCGTAACAGGATACACCGTGGCCATCTGTTCCAATGATCCATCCATGAAGATGACGTAAGGCGGCAGGTTCAGTCGTTTGGCCACCTTCCTACGCAGATCCTTCAGCATGGCATACAGCGTGGGATCCAGCGCAGAACCCTGTCCTTCGTTCATCTCATCGTCATCATCCTCGTTGAACTCATTATCCTCCACGATGGGGAACGAGCACGGATTCTTCATGAACCGCTTTCCTTCAGCCGTCAGCTTCAGCAGTCCGTAGTTCTCCACATCCTTCCTCAGATAACCTGCGATGATAGCCTGTCGAATCACCGGATTCCACAGTTTCTCGTTCAAATCCTCGCCCGAGCCGAACTCCTCCAGCTGGTCATGCTTATGCGCCACGATATCATCCGTAGCCTTTCCGCATACGAAGTCAATGACATAGTCGGTACGGAAGTCCTCTTTGATCACCTGCACAGCCTTCAGCACAATCAGCAGCGCCTCCTCGGCCTCGATCTTCGTCTTGGGATGCAGACAGTTGTCGCAGTTCTCACAATTCTCCTTCGTGTATTCCTCGCCGAAGTAATGCAGCAGCATCTTACGGCGGCATACTGAAGATTCCGCATAAGCAGCCGTTTCCTGCAGCAGCTGTCGCCCTATATCCTGCTCAGCCACCGGTTTTCCTTCCATGAATTTCTCCAGTTTCTGCAGGTCCTTATACGAATAGAATGCGATACATTTGCCTTCTCCCCCATCACGTCCGGCACGACCCGTCTCCTGGTAGTAGCCCTCCAGACTCTTGGGGATGTCATAATGAATCACGAAGCGCACATCCGGCTTGTCGATACCCATACCGAAGGCGATGGTAGCCACAATCACGTCGATGCTCTCCATGAGGAAATCATCCTGTGTAGCCGAGCGCGTAGCACTATCCAATCCGGCATGATACGGAGCCGCCTTGATCTCGTTGGCGCAGAGCACTGCCGCCAGTTCCTCCACCTTCTTTCTGGAGAGACAATAGATAATACCGCTCTTCCCAGGATTCTGTCGGATGAACTTCACGATCTGCTTATCAATCTCCTTCGTCTTCGGTCGTACCTCATAATACAGGTTCGGTCGGTTGAACGAGCTCTTGAACTCCACCGCATCCAGAATACCCAGACTCTTCTTGATATCCGTCCGCACCTTATCTGTAGCCGTAGCCGTCAGGGCGATGATCGGTGCCTCACCAATCTCGTTCACGATAGGACGGATACGTCGGTATTCCGGTCGGAAATCATGTCCCCACTCCGAGATACAGTGCGCCTCGTCAATGGCATAGAAGCTGATCTTGCAAGATTTCAGGAAGTCCACATACTCCTCCTTGGTCAGCGACTCAGGAGCCACATACAGCAGTTTGGTCTTCCCTGCCGTGATGTCAGCCTTCACCTGATCGATGGCCGCCTTGTTCAGCGACGAGTTCAAGTAATGCGCCAGTCCATCCTCCTCGCTCATACCGTTGATTACATCCACCTGGTTCTTCATCAGGGCTATGAGCGGAGAGATCACGATGGCCGTGCCCTCCATAATCAGCGAAGGCAGCTGGTAGCACAACGATTTGCCGCCACCGGTAGGCATCAGCACAAATGTGTTCTTACCTTCCAGTACGTTACGGATAATGGCTTCCTGATCGCCTTTGAACTTATCAAAGCCGAAATACTGTTTCAGCTTTTGAGTAAGATTCACTTCATTGCTCATAACGATGTAGTCTCCTTTCTTTGCTACAGGTTGATGTATTCTGTTTCGCTAAGCACTCTCCAGTTTCTGCAGCCGAGCTTTTTCCAGCTGCCTCTTGGCGTATTCGGGTGTTACCTCGAAGGTCTTCACCTTCTTCGATGGAATCTCGAACATCGCCTCCATCATCACGCTTTCCACGATTGACCGGAGGCCACGAGCCCCAAGCTTATACTCTACGGCCTGATCAACGAGCAGATCAAGTGTTTCCTGTGGGAACACCAGTTTGATGCCGTCCATCTCGAAGAGTTTCTCATATTGTTTCACGATGGAGTTCTTCGGCTCCACCAGGATTTTTCTCAATGCTTCACGGTTAAGCGGGTTCAGATAAGTGAGAACGGGCAGACGACCGATGATTTCAGGTATCAAGCCGAACGACTTCAGGTCTTGCGGCACGATATACTGCATCATGTCCTCCTTGTCGATATTCCTCACGTTCTGCACGCTGTTATAACCCACCACATGGGTATTCAGTCGCTGGGCGATCTTCCTTTCTATACCGTCGAAGGCACCACCGCAGATAAACAGGATATTCCTGGTGTCGAGATGTATATAGTCCTGATCAGGGTGCTTTCTTCCCCCTTTGGGCGGTACATTCACGATGGTACCCTCGAGCAGCTTCAGTAATCCCTGCTGAACACCCTCTCCGCTCACGTCGCGCGTTATACTGGGGTTGTCGCTCTTTCGTGCAATCTTATCAATCTCGTCGATGAATACGATACCATGCTGTGCGGCCTCCACATCATAGTCGGATACCTGCAACAGACGCGACAAGATGCTCTCCACATCCTCGCCCACATAACCAGCCTCTGTGAACACCGTAGCATCCACAATGGTGAAGGGCACATCGAGCATCTTCGCGATGGTACGCGCCAGCAGCGTCTTACCCGTTCCGGTGCTGCCCACCATGATGATATTGCTCTTCTCGATCTCCACACCATCATCGGTTGCCGGTTGCTGTAAACGCTTATAATGGTTATATACGGCCACAGCCAGATAACGCTTTGCCTCATCCTGTCCGATGACATACTGGTCGAGGTATTCCTTGATCTCCATCGGCTTGGGCACCTTCTTCAGGTCGTACGTCTTCTTGCTGCCTTTCTTTCCTTGCGGTTCGAGCAAGCCGGTCGACTGTGCAATCTCGTATGCCTGTATTGCACAGTTCTCACAGATATAGCCGTTGATACCCGTAATCAGCAGTTTTACTTCCTTCTCAGTTCTTCCACAGAAGCTGCAAACTTTCTTTGGCATGTCTTATTTCTTTCTGATAAGCACCTCGTCAATCATACCGTACTCCTTTGCCTCCTCGGCAGTCATCCAGTAGTTACGGTCACTATCTGCCCATACCTTCTCATAAGGCGTGTGCGAATGCTCGCTGATGATGGTATAGAGCTCTTTCTTCATTTTCTGAATCTCGCGGGCTTCAATCTCGATATCAGAAGCCTGACCTTGAACGCCGCCCAGTGGCTGGTGAATCATTACACGACTGTGTGGCAATGCCTGGCGTTTCCCTTCCTTACCGCTTACAAGCAGCACGGCAGCCATTGAGGCAGCCATACCTGTACAGATAGTGGCTACATCGGACGAGATGAACTGCATGGTGTCGTAGATACCCAGTCCTGCGGTTACGCTACCACCAGGAGAGTTGATATAGATAGAGATATCCTTTCCCGGATCCGTAGAATCAAGATACAGCAGCTGTGCCTGGAGCGTATTGGCGGTATAGTCGTCAATCTGCGTACCCAGGAAGATGATACGGTCCATCATCAAACGAGAGAACACATCCATCTGAGTCACGTTCAGCTGACGCTCCTCGAGGATATACGGATTCAGATACTGGTTCTGGGCACTGATCACATCGTCGATCACCGTTCCATTGATGCCCAGATGCTTTGTGGCATATTTTCTAAATTCATTCATAATTCTTAGTATTTATAGACAAAAAAAGGAAGGTTACCGACCTTTTTCCACCCTTGTGAGATACAAAGATACGAAAAAAAGTCGATAACCTCCTATTTTCGCGTTGTCTTTTTTCGAAAAAAACTTTTTTTAACGCAATTATTTCTCTTCGAAGAGCTTGTTGAACTCGTCAAGCGTGATTGACTTCTCGTTCAGCTTCACCACCTTCTTCAGTGCTTCAGTGAGCTTTCTGTCGATGCTGCGGTCAACGAGATTGTCCACATACTCCTTCTTCTTCATCATGTCGGCAGCATAGTTGTCCAGGTACTCATCGGGTACATTGTTCATACCATACTGTGCAAACTGAGCGCGTGCAGCCTCCTTGGCGGCCTCCTTCACGTCGTTCTCATCGATCTTGATCTGGTTGGCAGCCACGAGCTGTTCCTTAATCAGGTGCCACTTCAGTTCCTTGATGCTCATCTCGAAGTTCTTCTCCACGAACTCGGCACCCTTGTCCTTGTTGTTGTTCAGCATCACGCGCTTCAGCAACTCCTCGGGGAAGGTCAGATCGCCCACCTTCTTCTCGCAGTAGGTACGCACATCCTGGATGAAACGGAAGTCACTGTCGGTCACGAACTGAGCCTTCAGCGTATCGGCAATCTTCTCACGGAAAGCCTTCTCGTCCTTCACGCCACCTTCGGGGAACACCTGGTCGAACAGTTCCTGGTTCACCTCAGCCTTCACGTAGCGAGAGATCTCGGTGATCTGGAAACTGAAATCAGCAGTGATGTTCTCGGCCTCCTCACGACTGATCTTCAGCAGTGAAGACACCTCACCTGTATTCTCGGGATAAGCTTTCTTGGGGTTGAAGGTGATGATGTCGCCCAACTTAGCGCCATCAAACAGTTTCTTCTGCTTGTCAACCTTGATATATGTAGGCAGCAGCATGGCATCAGCCACGGTGATACCACCCTCTACGGTATTACCTTTCTTATCGAGCTCGCGCAGATCGCCTTTCAGCATATCATTCTCAGCATATTCCTCTACCTTCTCGTAGTGTCCGGCACGAGATGCATACATCTCCACCTGCTGGTCGATGATCTTATCGTCAACGGTGATATTGTAGAAGTCGATCTTGTCCTTGTTGGTCAGCTCGATCTTGAACTCAGGAGCCACGGCAATGTCGAATACAAAAGTATAGGGTGCTTCACCCTCAACATCCACAGCCTGCTGCTTGTCGCTGGGCATGGGTTCGCCGAGCATCTGGATCTTGTTCTCGTTTACATACTTGTAGATCTCCTCGCCCAGGAGCTTGTTGATCACGTCCACCTTCACGGCGGTACCATACTGGCGCTTGATCATGCCCATGGGCACCATTCCCTGACGGAAACCAGGCACCTGAGCCTTCTTGCGGTAGTCTTTCAGTGTCTTCTCGACATCCTTCTGATAATCAGCCTCCTCTACAGTCAGCGTCATCAATCCATTCACTTTGTCTGGATTCTCAAATGTTACTTTCATCTATACTTATTTCGTTAAATTGTTATTGCCTTTCGAAAATCGGGGTGCAAAGGTACGCATAATTTTCCTAATAATAATATATAATGTGGAAAAATGTGGAAAAATACGTTTTTTTTAACCTTCTTCTCCCTGTTGCTCCTCTTGTTCCCTTCGACGTTTCTCCTCGTCAATCAATTGGAAGTCCTTCTTCTGAAGCACGAAGTTTGTACCCAGGTATTTCTCTTTCACAATGCGGTTGGCGGCCAGTTCCTCAGGACTGCCCTGGAACAAGATTCTTCCTTCGAAGAGCAGATAGGCACGGTCGGTAATATTCAGTGTTTCGTGCACATTATGGTCGGTTATAAGAATACCGATGTTACGATATTTCAGCTGCCACACAATGTGCTGGATATCTTCCACGGCAATCGGGTCAACGCCTGCAAAGGGCTCGTCGAGCATGATGAATTTCGGTTCAATGGCCAGACAGCGTGCAATCTCCGTTCTACGGCGCTCACCACCCGACAGCTGGTCACCTTTGTTCTTACGCACCTTTTCCAAACGGAACTCCTTGATCAGCGCCTCCAGCTTCTCCAAGCGGTAATCGCGCGGCTTACCGGTCATCTCCAGCACTGCCATGATATTATCTTCCACGCTCAGCTTGCGGAACACGCTGGCCTCCTGCGGCAAGTAGCCTATACCTGCCCGAGCGCGCTTATAAACGGGGTAGTCGGTGATTTCCTGCTCATCGATGAATATATGACCTGCATTGGGAACAATCAAGCCCGTGGTCATGTAGAACGAGGTGGTCTTACCAGCACCGTTAGGACCTAACAGTCCTACGATTTCTCCCTGTCGAACATTGATGTTCACATCGTTCACCACCGTTCGCTTACCATAGCGCTTCACCAGTCCTTCAGCACGCAGAATACTGCTTGCCGACTGCTCCTGACCGACTGTTTGCTCTTCCTGAGCCGTTGTTTGCTCTTCTTGGTTCGTCAGCTCTAAATCCATATCCTTTCGGTTTTCTTGAACTGCAAAGTTATGCATTAAAAAACACACCTTTGTCTTTCAAGCTACAAAGGTACAACATTTTTCTGACACAACCAAATTTCGACCCCTTATAGCGCGTGAAAATCCTTTAACTGACAAGCTTCTAATGTTAAAAAACACTGAACGCCGTAGACGCTCCCAGCGTTTGACGTTCCCGCTATCAGAGAATGCCTTAAACGCTCTCAGCGTTTGAGGCACTTTCAACCAGAAACTGCCATAGTTTTCGCCACAAAGTGCCATAGTTTCCCAAAATCTTACAATCCAACTTTCCAACATTCTTACATTAAGCACCTTTTTAATAACGCATCACCGAAGGTACTCTCGCTCGGAAAAACTCAAATATATTTGGTTTTTCCCTCACTTATTGGATAAAATCTTCACACTCGAACAAACAAATTCATTTGTTTGCTTCTCGCTTAATCAGATTTTTCGTACCTTTGTCAGCGGAATGTGACAAAGGTATTCATGAAACATACATTAGTATATAAGTGGCTCTTGGCCCTGGGTAAGTATATCCTGCTGATGGGCAGGACATTCTCGCGCCCCGAGCGGTTCCGCATGTTCTGGAAGAAGTACGTGACGGAGATGCAGGCGTTGGGTGTCGATTCCATCGGTATCGTACTGCTTATCTCGTTCTTCATCGGAGCCGTGATCTGCATCCAGATGAAGCTGAACATCCAGAGTCCGTGGATGCCCCGATGGGTGAGCGGTTATACCACCCGCGAGATCATGCTGCTGGAGTTCTCATCGAGTATCATGTGTTTGATCTTAGCCGGAAAGGTGGGTTCGAATATCGCCTCCGAGTTGGGAACAATGCGTGTAACACAGCAGATCGATGCGTTGGAGATCATGGGAGTGAACTCAGCTGAATACCTTATCTTACCGAAGATCACGGCCATGGTGACGATGATGCCTTTCCTCGTGATCTTCTCCTCTGCCATGGGTATTGTGGGTGCCTACGCCACCGCTTATATCGGTCATGTGCTCCCCCCTGACGACCTCACCCTTGGTCTTACGCACGACTTCGTGCCTTGGTTCCTCTGGATGAGTATCATCAAGAGTCTGGTGTTCGCCTTCATCATCAGCAGTGTCTCCTCCTATTGCGGCTACACCGTGGAAGGCGGTAGCGTGGAAGTGGGCAAAGCCTCCACCGAAGCGGTAGTCTCTTCCAGCGTATTGATTCTTTTCAGTGATGTCTTCCTAACCCAATTGCTGTCATGATCGAAATCAAACATCTCTATAAGTCGTTCGAAGACAAGGAAGTGCTGCACGACATCAATGCGATGTTCGAGAACGGGAAGACCAACCTGATTATCGGACAGAGCGGTTCGGGAAAGACCGTGCTGATGAAGAATATCGTAGGACTCCTCGACCCTACCAGCGGAGAAGTGCTGTACGACGGACGCGACTTCGTGGCCATGTCGAAGAACGAGAAGGTGCTGCTGCGCCGCGAGATGGGTATGATCTTCCAGAGCGCCGCGCTGTTCGACTCCATCTCGGTATTGGAAAACGTGATGTTCCCCCTTGATATGTTCTCTTCGATGAACCTAAGGGAACGCACCAAACGCGCCATGGACTGTCTCGACCGCGTGAACCTCATGGGTGCCGAGAAGAAATTCCCCGGTGAGCTCTCAGGCGGTATGCAGAAACGTGTGGCCATTGCCCGCGCCATCGCCCTGAACCCCAAGTACCTGTTCTGCGATGAGCCGAACTCAGGATTGGATCCCAAGACCTCCTTGGTTATCGATGAACTGTTGCACGGCATTACGCAGGAGTTCCAAACCACCACCATCATCAATACCCACGACATGAATTCCGTGATGGGTATTGGCGAGAACATCATCTTTATCCATCAGGGTGAAGCCGCCTGGACGGGTAACAAAGACCAGATCATGACTTCCACGAACCAGAAGCTCAACGACTTCATCTTCGCCTCCGATCTGTTTAAGAAGGTGAAGGAAGATTTTGTGGAATGAGGAATGTGGAGTGTGGAGTGAGAATAGTATTAAGTTCCGGGGGTACGGGGGCGCGTAGGTGCGGTGGTACGAGAATACCTAAGAGATATGGTATTCATATACAGTATTCTTAATCAAACCACTTGTACTCGAAGCATATCTCGCGCCATCGCGCCACCGCACCACCCCGCCACCGAATCCGAAGCATATCTCACTCCACACTCCACACTCCTCACTCCACGAAGCATATCTCATTCCACATTCCACACTCCTCAAAGATACCCAAAATGCAAACGTTTGCGCATCAAAACAACCATTTAGCCACCACTTTGTGAAACAACGTTGCAAAGAAATGCGTAATTTCGCAACATAAAACTAACTAAATGGTCTATGAAACTGATATTTAACATAGAATACCTAACGGTATTCGGTGAAGAGATTATTCTCAACCTGATGACAAATGATGATAAGGGAGACCGCACGGTCTCCTCTTATCACATGAGTACAAATGATGGGAGTCACTGGAGTTATGAGTTGAACGGTAAGTTCAACGTGGGTAACACCATCGACTACTATTACAGCGTGGAGAGCAACGGCGAGGAGAGTCGCCATGAGTGGCTCGTTTGTCCGCACCGTCTGGAGCTGGTGAGCGAGAAGGGGAAGAACTATACCCTTTACGACCACTGGATAGACATGCCCGAAGATGCTTATCTCTACAGTTCCGCATTCACCGACTGCATTGCCAAGCACACCCCCGTGAAGAGTCCTGTGAAACCGTTTGCCTACACCATCCGACTGAAAGTGCGGGCGCCACAGCTGCGTGAACGGGAACGACTGGCATTGGTGGGCGACACCAGGGCATTGGGCAACTGGGAGGTCAAGAACGCACTGCCCATGACCGAACATAACTATAACGAATGGATGGTGAACATCGATGCGGCACAGTTGGAACGTCCCATGATGGAGTTCAAGTTCATTGTCGTTGATGAGGAAAAGGATACCAACGTGTTATGGGAGGACGGGCAGAACCGCACCATCTGTCTGCCACAACTCCAAGAGGGCGATGTGGTGGTGTATGAGCTGCCTCAGACCTACTTCCCCATCTACAACCCCAAATGTGCGGGTACATTGGTGCCGGTGTTCTCGCTCAGGAGTCGGGAGAGCTTCGGTGTGGGCGACTTCGGTGATCTGAAGAAGATGATCGACTGGGTGGCAACCACCCGTCAGCGCATCCTGCAGATCCTGCCCATCAACGACACCACCATCACGCATACCTGGACCGATTCGTATCCCTACAGCTGCATCAGCATCTTTGCCCTCCATCCCCAGTATATCAGTCTGAAGGACCTTCCCGCCCTCGCTGATGCCAAGGAGAAGGAGCGCTTCGAACAGCTGCGACAGGAGCTGAATGCCCTTACACAGATTGACTATGAACGCGTGAACGAAGCCAAGACGGCTTATCTGAAACTGCTCTTCGCCCAGGAGGGGAAGAAGATCATGGCCACGGCCAAATACAAGAAGTTCTTCGAGGAGAACAAGCAATGGCTGGTGCCATACGCCCAGTATTGCTACCTGCGCGATGAGAACGGAACGGCCGACTACTCCCAGTGGCCCGACCATAACACATGGAACGAGGATGATCGCACTGCTCTCTCCTCTCCGCGCTCGGCTATATATAAGAAGGTGGCGTTCTTCTATTTCGTTCAGTACCTGCTGAACACCCAGATGAGTGAGGTACACAGCTATGCCCGCAGTCGTGGCGTCATCCTCAAAGGTGATATCCCCATCGGCGTGAACCGCTATGGCTGTGATGCTTGGCAGGAGCCGCGCTACTTCAACCTGAACGGACAGGCTGGTGCTCCCCCAGATGATTTCTCTGCCGACGGACAGAACTGGGGATTCCCCACCTATAACTGGGACGAGATGCTTAAAGACGACTGTCTGTGGTGGGTGCGCCGCTTCTCGAACATGGCGAAGTTCTTCGATGCCTACCGCATCGACCACGTACTGGGCTTCTTCCGCATCTGGGAGATTCCTGTACCCGAGACCTCTGGTCTGATGGGACAGTTCTCACCGGCCTTAGGCTTGAGCATGGAGGAGATTGCTTCCTATGGCGTGGCGTTCAACGACGGACTGTTCCTGGTTGACCATAAGCGTAACGACCGCTGGCATCCTCGCATCGCGGTGCAGTATCAGGAGGCTTACTACCAGCTGAGCGACGACCAGAAGTATCACTTCAACCGTCTGTACAACGACTACTTCTATAACCGCAACAACCAGTTCTGGTATCGTGAGGCGATGAAGAAGCTGCCCAAGCTGGTGCAGGCAACCAGAATGCTGGTGTGCGCAGAAGACTTAGGTATGGTGCCCGACTGCGTGCCTTGGGTGATGAACGAACTGCGCATCCTGTCATTGGAACTGCAGTCGATGCCCAAAGACCCGAAGGTAAAATTCGGTCATCTGTCGCGCAACCCCTATCGCAGCGTCTGCACCATCTCCTCGCACGATATGCCCACACTGCGTCAGTGGTGGGATGAAGACCCGGGGCGAACACAGGAGTATTACAACACCATGCTCTACCGTGGTGATGCTGCTCCGCATCCACTGCCCGGATGGCTGGCACGTGACATCATCTCACGCCATCTTACCTCACCCAGCATGCTCTGCATCCTGTCTATCCAAGACTGGCTCGCTATCGATGAGAAACTGCGGTTGCCTGATGCCAATGCCGAGCGCATCAATATCCCTGCTAACCCGAAGCACTACTGGCGCTACCGCATGCATCTCAACATCGAGGACCTGCTCACCGCCGACAGCTTCAACAACGAGATCAGTACATTAATCATTCAAAGCGGAAGAAAATGAGAATTAAAAGCATTATTTACACTTTGTTGCTACTGCCACTATTGGCAGTAGCTTCTTGCTCTTCGTCCAACAACTCTCCCAACCAGTTAAGTGGCAAGAGCGTGAAGTCGCCCAACGGCAATATCGAACTCACCTTCGCACTGACCGACAATGGGCGACCCACCTACGAGATGTCGTACAAGGGCAAGGCTGTGGTGCTGCCCTCTCATCTCGGACTGATCCTCGCTAAGGACAAGCATGCCTCACGGGGAGATGCAGAGACTGATCTGATGGAGCATTTCACCATCAAGAGTCAGGAGACCTCTACGTTCGACGAGACATGGGAACCGGTATGGGGTGAAACAAAAACCATCCGCAACCACTACAACGAACTGGCTGTTACGCTTGAGCAGGATACTGCCCGCACCATCGTGATCCGCTTCCGCGTGTATGATGATGGCATCGGCTTCCGCTATGAGTTCCCACAGCAGAAAGACTTGAACTACTTCCTGATTCAGGAGGAGATGACGGAGTTCGCCATGGCGGGTAATCACACGGCGTGGTGGCTGCCAGGCGACTATGACACACAGGAGCAGGAGACACAGCAGACCAAGCTGTCGGAGATTCGCGGCAGGATGAAGGAGGCCGTGAACTGGGGCAACTCCAGTGTGGCGGTGTTCTCTGAAACGGGTGTGCAGACATCCCTGCAGATGAAGAGTTCCGACGGACTGTATATCAATATCCATGAGGCTGCCTGTGCCGACTATGCCACGATGCACCTCGAACTGGTGGATGGAAAGACCAAGGCGCTCACCACGCAGCTGGGTGGGGGCAGCAATGCCTATACACCTAACCCCAAGGGCTCTTCATACCCCCTGCCGAAACCCTATACGTTCGTCAGTCATCTAACCCCTGATGCCACCGGACTGAAGGGTGCTATGCAGACACCTTGCGCAACGCCTTGGCGCACGGTCATGGTAAGCGATGATGCGCGGGATATGCTTTCTTCGAACCTCATCCTGAACCTCAACGAGCCGTGTGCACTTGATGACACCAGCTGGATTCATCCCACCAAGTACTGCGGTGTGTGGTGGGAGATGATTGTGGGGCGTGGCTCCTGGCACTACACGAACGACTTCCCCTCTATCCATCTCGATCAGATCGACTGGACAAAGGTGCAACCCAACACTACGCACAAGGCCAACAACGAGAACGTGAAGCGTTATATCGACTTCGCCGCCAAGAACGGTCTTGACGAGGTGCTCGTGGAAGGCTGGAACGTGGGCTGGGAAGACTGGGCCAACATGTGGAAGCGCGATGTGTTTGACTTCGTGACGCCCTACCCCGACTTCGACATCAAGATGCTGAACGACTATGCGCATTCCAAGGGTGTGAAGCTGTTGATGCACCACGAGACCTCTTCGTCCACACAGAACTACGAACGCCACATGGAAAAAGCCTTCCAGCTGATGAACCAATATGGCTACGATGCCGTGAAGACCGGCTATGTGGGTGATATCATCCCCCGTGGCGATCACCATTACTCGCAGTCGATGAACAACCACTACCTGTATGTGGTGAAGGAAGCCGCCAAGCATCATATCATGGTGAACGCCCATGAGGCCACCCGTCCTACTGGTCTTTGTCGCACCTATCCCAACTTGGTTGGCAACGAGTCGGCCCGCGGCACCGAGTATGAGGCCTTCGGTGGCTCACGTCCTGATCACACCTGCATCCTGCCGTTTACCCGTTTGCAAGGTGGTCCGATGGACTACACCCCGGGTATCTTCGTCACCAAGCTCTCTGAATGGAGTCAAAACGATTCATGGGCTCGCATCACCATTGCCGGTTCATTGGCGCTTTACTTAACCATGTACTCACCGCTGCAGATGGCAGCCGACCTCCCCGAGAACTACGAGAAGTTCGACGATGCGTTCCAGTTCATCCGCGATGTGGCGTGCGACTGGGATGAGAGCATCTACCTCGAGGCAGAGCCGGCCGACTATATCACTGTGGCCCGCAAGGCTAAAGGCACCAACAACTGGTTCATTGGTGGTAAGTGCGACGAGAACGGTCATAAGAGCACCATCACGCTCGACTTCCTCGACAATGGTCGTCAGTACGAATGTACCATCTATGCTGATGCCAAGGATGCCCACTACGAGAAGAATCCGCAGGCCTACACCATCTCTAAGAAAATGGTGAAGAAAGGTGATGTGCTCAAGCTCAAGGAGGCACCCGGTGGTGGTTTTGCTATCTCACTCATGGCGAAGTAATTTACACGATCTTTGGAACCGAAATGAAATACTAACAGGATATGAAGAAACTGATGATTGCAGGAATGGCTGTACTGATGATGGCTTGTAAGGGTGAAAACCAAGCATTTCACTTTGATGAGATGACCTACTCTCCTCGTGAGACCGTATTTAAGCTCTTTGCTCCGGCGGATGCTGCGTGCTTCGTCGTAGTGGGCAACGACTCGGTAAAGATGACGCTCGGCAAAGACAGTATTTGGACGGCCACGGTGAAAGGCGACCGGAAAGGACAGACATATGAATTCGTCGTAAACGGACAGGCCTCTCCGGGCGTGTTCGCCAAGGCGGTAAGCGTGAACGGCCAGAAAGGTGTGGTGGTAAATCTCAAGGATACCAATCCCGAGGGATGGGAAACCGACGGTCATGTGTTCCGCCCCTATAACGACCTGATAGTATATGAGATGCACCACCGCGATTTCTCTATTGCCCGTGAGGACGCGAAGTATCCTGGTAAGTTCATGGCGCTGACGGAGCCGTGGGCTATCGACCATCTGAAGGAGCTGGGCGTGAACGCCATTCATATCCTACCCTCTTATGATTATGGCTCGGTGGATGAGACACGATTGAATGAGCCGCAGTATAACTGGGGCTACGATCCCGTGAACTACAATGTGCCAGAGGGTGGCTACAGCACAGATCCTTATGCGCCAGAGGTGCGCATCCGTGAGTTCAAGCAGATGGTGCAGGCACTGCATAAGGCGGGCATTGCCGTGATTCTGGACGTGGTGTATAACCATACCTACGACATCGAGCACTCGAATTTCCAGAAAACGTATCCGGATTATTACTATAGGAAAACAGAGGAAGGCTACTCCAACGGCTCCGGCTGTGGCAACGAGACGGCATCAGAGAAGCCGATGATGCGGAAGTTCATGATAGAGAGTGTGAAGTACTGGATCAACGAGTATCATATCGACGGCTTCCGCTTCGACCTGATGGGCTGCCACGATATTGAAACGATGAACGCCATCCGAAAGGCCGTGGATGAGATTGACCCCACCATATTTATATATGGCGAGGGATGGAGCGCCGGACAGTGTGCCTTACCGACAGAGGAGTTGGGCGTGAAGGCCAATATCACGAAGATGCCACGCATTGCTGCTTTCTCGGATGAGATTCGTGATGCGCTGAGAGGACCGTTTGACGATGATGCGAAGGCTGGCTGGTTAGGTTCGGGTATCAGGATCTTTGGTTCATCCGACCTTGCAGGTTTCAAGGAGAGTATGAAGTTCGGTATTGCGGGGGCTATAGCTCATCCGCAGGTGGATATGACCAAGGTGAACTACTCGAAGGCGCCTTGGGCCAATGAGCCTTCACAGATGATGAGCTACGTGAGCTGTCATGATGATATGTGTCTTTTCGACCGCTTGAAGGCGAGTCTACCGGGTGTTTCCATAGACGAGCTGATTCGTCTTGACCTGTTGGCTCAGACGGCTGTATTCACCTCTCAGGGCGTTCCCTTCATGCTGAGCGGTGAGGAACTGCTGCGCACCAAACAAGGCGTGCACAACAGCTTTGAATCGCCCGACAGCATCAATCATCTCGACTGGAGTAATAAGGAGAAGTATCCGCAGGTGTTCAACTACTACAAGAACCTGATTGCCATGCGCAAGAACCATCAGGCTTTCCGCTTTGGCAGCGCCTCTTTGGTGCGCGAGAACCTGGAGTTCCTGGATATGCCCGAGAAGATTGTGGCTTACCGTGTGAATGGGGCTGCCGTGAACGACTCGTGGCGCAACATCATCGTGATTCTGAATGCCAGCAGGGCCGACACGGAGATCACCATCCCGGAGGGTAACTACACCATTGTGTGTTGCGACGGGGTGATCAACGAAAATGGTCTCGGAACGGTTGAGGGTTCCAAGACCATTGTGGATGCGCAATCGGCACTTATTCTTGTGGAGTGAGGAGTGTGGAATGTGGAGTGAGATATGCTTTCAAGAACAAGTGGTTTGATATATGAACACTTTATCTCAGTTCTATTCTCACTCCACACTCCTCACTCCACATTCCTCAAATCAAAAAATCTTTTGCGCAAACATCGTGAGATAGATGCGCCAGTTGCGCCAGATATGTCCGCCCTCGGTTTCCACGTACTCGTACTTATACCCCTTCTCATCGAGGTAACGACGGAGGTCGGCATTCTGCTGATAGAGGAAATCGGTCTTACCAATGGCTATCCAATAAAGGGCGGGCTTCGCACTGAACAGGCGTGACAGCTGTTGCTGCACCTCCTTGTTCTGCTGCAGCAGCTCGTAGAACGATTTGTTCCTCTCACCACCGATGTTCAATCCTGCGGAGAACAAACCCACATAGTTGAACGCATCAGGATAGCGCTTCGATGTTGCAAAGGAATGACCGCCACCCATCGACAGTCCGCAGATAGCGCGGTTCTTCTTTCCCTTGGCCACCTTGTAATGACTCTCTATATACTTCACGATATCCATGAAGCTCTCGTCCATGGTGGCAATGGGGCGTTGGTTGACGCTGCCCATGAAGCTGGGCTGGTACATTCCCCTTGACCATTCGCCGGGAGCCGCCTGACAGTCGGTATTTCCATTAGGCATCACCACAATCATCGGCTTGGCCTTACCCGTGGCAATGAGGTTGTCCATGATCTGTGCAGCACGACCCAGTTCGCTCCATGCGTTCTCATCACCACCAGCACCATGCAGCAGATACATCACGGGGTAGTTCTTCCCCTTGTCGTAGCCGGCAGGTGTATAGACGGTCATGCGGCGCTGCATCTTCAGTGTAGGACTGTTATACCATACCTTACTCAGATTACCGTGGGGTACCTCGTTCACGCGGTAGAGATCGCCCTTGTCACCTTTCTCATCGCTCACGATGAAGATATTGGTGAACGAGATGATGTCACGGTTGACATACACATTGGCCGGGTCTTTCACACCCGTCATACCATCGATGTTAAAGGTATAACTATACATCTCAGGGGCGAGTTTGCCCGTGGTATAGCTCCACACTCCGTTAGGTCCCTCTTTCAGGGCAGCCACATTCGACTGCTCCGGGAGGAAGTCGCCTGTTACCTCTACCTTCACTGCCTTGGGGGCATAAAGGTTAAAGGTAACCGTTCCGTCGGTATTCACCACTGGTGATTGTACACTGGCACTGTTGAATAGTCTTTCCTGTGCCGTGGCTCCTATGCAAACAGCTGCAAGAGCCAAACTTAAAAATAGCCTTTTCATACTTTATCTTTTCAATACATTGATTCTTTCCTGTGGTTTCAGCACATCGTTCACCTTGGTCTGCTGTGCTGCAGCTTTAGCGATGAGGGTGGCCTTGATATCCTGCGAGGAGGCGGCGATGAGGAACTGATACTCGCCTTCGGCTACGACCCATGCAGAAGCAGCCTCATCGAACGAAGCCAGATCAGCAGCTTTCACGCTGAGGGTAAGGGTCTCGCTCTCACCAGGCTTCAACGACTTGGTCTTGGCAAAGGCCTTGAGCTCCTTGACGGGTTTATTAGCCTCTTTGCTGTTGGGAGCAGAGATATAAAGCTCTACCACCTCCTTACCAGCATGTTCACCTGTGTTCTTCACGGTTACAGTAACCTCGTAAGCATCACCCTTCTGGGCAATCTTCGCATCACTGTATTCGAACGTGGTGTAGCTGAGTCCGAATCCGAAGGGGTAGCTGACGGGCACTTCGAAGGAATCGAAGTAACGATAGCCCACGTAGATATCCTCCTCGTAGTTGGTATAGTCAACATTCTTCTGGTTACCCTTCCTACCCTGTGACATCAGGTCGAGACGCAGACCGAAATCGATGGGGAAGTTCTTGGATGAGTAGGCATCGGCAAAGGCTAAGGGCCATGTCATGGTGAACTTACCAGAGGGCGACTGCTTACCGCTGAGCACATCAACCACGCTGTTTCCACCTTCCTGACCAGCCTGCCATGCGCAAAGGATGGCATCTGGCAGATCCTTCCAGGAAGCGGTCTCGATGACACCACCGATATTCAGCAGAACCACCACCTTCTTGCCAGCCTTGTGATACACATCGCATACCTGCTCGATGAGCATGTGCTCGGCAGCGCTAAGATTGAAATCAGACACCTTACGGTCGATGAACTCACCAGAGATACGACCGATAGTGATAATGGCCACATCAGCCTCGTTGGCCTGAGCCGTCAGTTCCTCAGCAGTGAAGAGCTTCTCGGTAGGCAGTTCCTTCGGCAGGAGGCGCATGAGCGACGCAATACCCGGGTCTTTCTTGATTTTCTCTGCCTTTTCAGCTTCAGCCTTCTTACTGCAATCAGCCAGATAGCTACCGTAGGTCTTTTTCAGTTCCTCGGAAACGGTGTAACCACCGTTCTTCAGTCCGTCGAGCAGTGAAACAACGTAGGCATGGTTCACATCACCTGAACCTGTACCACCAGCAATGAAATCATAAGAGGTGTTTCCGTAAAGTGCTACGTTTTTCTTGGCACTGTCTAACGGCAGAATTCCGTTGTTCTTCATCAGAACCATACCCTCGACAGCCGACTGCCTTGTTACTTCGGCATGGGCTTTCAGGTTGGGTTTGTTGGAATACTTATATCCCTGATAGCGCGGACTCCTTTCCACGAGGTTCAGGGTGCGCTGAACAGAGCGGTCGAGGTCGGCCTCATCGAGCTTACCACTCTTCACACCCGCCACGATAGAATCGAACTGCTCAGGCTTACCCGGCTGAAGCATATCGTTACCTGCCCACATCTGCTTGGCACCATCCGAACCGCTATACCAGTCGGTCATGACCGTTCCCTCGAAGCCCCACTCATCGCGGAGGATAGTGGTGACGAGATCCTTGCTCTCGGAAGCATAGACACCATTGATATAGTTATAGGAGGTCATGACGGTCCAAGGCTTGGCTTCCTTGATAGCTATCTCGAAGCCTTTCAGGTAGATCTCGCGCAGGGCACGCTGCGAGATACGAGCGTCGTTGCTCATACGGTTGGTTTCCTGACTGTTGGCTGCGAAGTGTTTGATACTTGTTCCCACATCGTTCTTCTGTACGCCCAGGATATAGGCAGCGGCGGTCTTACCAGCCACTACGGGATCTTCTGAGTAGTACTCGAAGTTTCGTCCGCAGAGTGAGTTACGCATAATGTTCAGTGCAGGAGCCAAGAGTACGTCAGCACCATATTCCTTGACCTCTTCGCCAATGGATTTTCCCACCTCTTCAACGAGCTGGGTGTTCCACGTAGAGGCCAACAACGTTCCAATAGGGAAGTGGGTGCAATAGTATGTGGCGGAGTCGCCCTCACGAGTGGCACTGATACGAAGTCCTGCAGGACCGTCGGCCAACACAATGGCAGGAATGCCGAGAGAGTCGAGCGGATAGGTAGTTCCTGCTGCTCCTGGCACGAGATTACGGGTGGCGCCAACGACGGCGCTGTTTCCACTTTCGCCTTCCATTCCCGTACCGATAACGAAATGCGCCTTTTCTTCGAGGGTGAGCTTACTCATCACCTCTTCTTGGTTGATTGTGTTCATTACTGCTTTGTCTGATCCTGTACATCCACTGAGTGCGATAAAGCCTACGCCCAACAGCATGTACCATGAGTGCTTAGTTGATAATTTCTTCATTGTTTTTATTTGTTATAAAGGGTTATGTTTGATTCTTCCGATACAAGGAGTAGTAATATGGCGTCAAAGGTACAAAAAAAATACGATTGTGCAATCGTTTTTGCAAGGAAATGTCAAAAAAGCTTTGTGAGGGGGTATCGAATTACAGATATTTGACTATCTTTGCAGAAACAAACTAACAACGATATGCGAAAACGAATTTTAATCATTGCCTTCTTGATGGTTGGCTTGCTGACCGCAGGCGCAGCGAAAAAAAACGTGATTGACAGGATAGAACCAACGAACTGGTTCGTGGGCTTGAAGAACCCTCAGCTGCAGTTGATGGTTTATGGTAAGGATATCAGGAACGTAAAGAATGTTTCTATCGACTATCCCGGTGTGCGCATTGACAGTGTGGTGCGGCTCGACTCGCCTAACTACCTGTTGCTGTATCTGGACTTGCGGGGAGCGCAGGCTGGAAACATGGTGATTCACTTTGACAAGACTAAGATGGCGTACCAGCTGAAGGAGCGTGAGATGAGTGGTGAGAAGCGAATGGGCTTCACCAATGCTGATGTGCTCTACATGCTGATGCCTGATCGCTTTGCGCAGGGGGCCAATCACCCGAAACAGGTCAAAGGAATGCGTCAGTATGTAGAAGACCGCAGCGAACCGAGTCTGCGACATGGTGGCGACCTCAATGGTATTCGTGAACACTTGGACTATTTCAAGGAGTTAGGTGTGACGGCACTTTGGTTCACTCCCGTGCTGGAAAACGATTCGCCTGATAATGAGAACGGCTACTCCACCTATCATGGCTATGCAACAACGAATTACTACCGCGTTGATCCCCGTTTCGGCAGTAACGAGGACTACCGTAAGCTCTGCGACGAGGCACATGCCAAGGGACTGAAAATTGTGATGGATATGATTTTCAACCATAGTGGCTTTGAACACCCATGGACACTGGATATGCCCACAACCGACTGGCTGAATCTGCCCGAGTGGCTGAAGGAGTCGAACGGCAGCAGTAATCCAACAGGTACGCATTTCCAACAAACCAGCTATAAACTCACGCCGGTAAAGGACCCGTACGCTTCGAAGGTTGACATGAAGGAAACGGTTGACGGCTGGTTCGTACCAACCATGCCCGACCTGAACCACCGCAATGTACATGTGATGACCTATCTGATTCAGAACAGCATCTGGTGGATAGAAACCGTTGGTATCGACGGTATTCGCATGGATACTTATCCGTATGCTGATGCCAAGGGAATGGCTCGGTGGATGAAGACATTGGATGAGGAATACCCGAATTTCAACGTGGTGGGCGAGACTTGGGTAACAGAGCCTGCCTATACGGCATCATGGCAGAAGGACAGTAAGCTGAGCGAAGAGAACAGCTATCTGAAGACCGTGATGGACTTTGCTTTCTTCGACCGACTGAGCTCGGCAAAGTATGAGGAGACAGATGACTGGTGGAATGGGATGAACCGTCTGTATAACTCGTTCTGCTATGATTATCTCTACCCCAAACCCTCGAGCGTGATGGCTTTCATCGAGAACCACGACACAGACCGTTTCCTGGGGAATGGTAAGGACACGCTGGCGTTGAAGCAGGCTTTGGCACTACTGCTTACCGTGAAACGAATCCCGCAGCTTTACTATGGTACGGAGATTCTGATGAACGGAACGAAAGAGGTGACGGATGGAAACGTACGCAAGGACTTCCCAGGCGGATTCCCAGGCGACACACATAACGCGTTTACGAAAGAAGGAAGGACTCAGGAGGAGAATGCGATGTTTAACTGGCTCTCACAACTGTTGCACTGGCGACAGGGGAACGAGACGATTATCAAAGGTAAGATGACGCAGTTTATTCCCTACAAAGGGGTATATGTTATTGCCAGACAACATCGCAACAACACCGTGCTGACCATCATCAATGGCAGAAAGCAAGAAGGCACCCTTGAGATAGCCCGTTATCAGGAAGTGATTGGAAACAAGAAGGAAGCCACGGACGTGATTACGGGTAAGAAGATCAACCTGTCAGGAAACGTGGTTCTGCAGCCAAGGCAGACGCTTATCGTGGAACTGAACTAAGAAGTTATTTCATCAGCCATTTCCCCTCATGCTTGACCATCGGTACTACCACCTCTTCAATGGTGCTGTCGCCGAAGCAAAGCATGAGGAAGGCATTGGCGGTGGGCTGAACACTGTCGTTCACGCAGTTCACAACCCGCACCTCACGTATGCCGCCATGTTCCTGGTTCAGTTCTCCTACATACATCCGTATGTTATCCTCCAGCTGCTGACGGTAGCTGTCGGGAATCTGTTCAGGAAGATACATTCCAGCCACAAAAGGACCGTATTTCTCCTTCGTCAACAGCTCGTAATACGTCTTGGCCTGATTGGCTGCGGCAAAGTCAACAGTTTTGCCGTTACGACAGCTATACACCACAGCTGCCGCAACGAATCCCACTGTTATTATCACCACTTTGCGCAACATCTGTTTACTTTTGTCGGATGAAAATATTGATGGGTGAGCCTGTGAGATCCCAGTTCTCACGGATCTTGTTCTCCAGGAAACGCTTGTAAGGCTCTTTAATATACTGTGGCAGATTCGCATAGAACACGAAAGAAGGTATCTGCGTGTCGGGAATCTGAGAACAATACTTAATCTTGATGTACTTGCCTTTGATGGAAGGTGGCGGTGTAGCCTCGATAAGAGGTAGCATCACCTCATTGAGCTTCGTTGTTCCAATCTTTACCTTCCGGTTAAGATACACTTGCTTGGCTGTTTCCAGCACCTTGAAGATACGCTGTTTGGTTACGGCAGAAGCGAAAACGACGGGGAAATCGGTGAAGGGTGCCATACGCTTACGAATAGCCTCTTCGAAGAACTTCACGGCTGTCTGACTCTTATCTTCCACCAGGTCCCACTTGTTGACCACAACCACCAATGATTTCTGGTTCTTCTGTATCAGCTGGAAGATATTCATGTCCTGTGTCTCAATACCACGGGTAGCATCAATCATCAGGATACAAACATCGCTGTTTTCAATGGCACGGATAGAACGCATCACACTGTAGAACTCCAGGTCTTCCGACACCTTGTTCTTCCTGCGGATACCTGCGGTATCTACCAGATAGAAATCGAAGCCGAACTTGTCGTAACGGGTATAGATGCTGTCACGAGTGGTTCCTGCGATATCTGTCACGATATGACGGTCTTCTCCGATAAAGGCATTGATGATACTGCTCTTACCAGCGTTCGGGCGTCCTACTACGGCAAAACGGGGAATACCATCCTCAATATCATCCTCATCTTTTACACCCTGAAGCTTTTCCAAGACCAGGTCGAGCAAGTCACCGGTTCCACTACCAGAAGCTGAACTGATGCACTGCGGATCACCGAGTCCTAACTTATAGAACTCGTAGGCATCGTAGTACTGGTTGTTGTTGTCAACCTTATTGACAACCAGGATGACAGGGAGCTTGGAACGACGCAAGATTGCTGCCACATCCTCATCCCAATCGGTCAGACCGTTCTGAGCATCCACAAGGAAGAGCACCATATCGGCCTCTTCTGTGGCTACCATTACCTGCTTACGGATCTCCTCCTCAAAGATATCATCAGAGTTCACAACCCATCCGCCAGTATCCACCACGGAAAACTCCTTACCATTCCACTCGCACTTGCCATACTGACGGTCGCGCGTGGTTCCTGCCTCCTCGCTAACAATAGCGCGGCGACTCTTGGTTAAGCGGTTAAAAAGCGTACTCTTACCCACATTCGGGCGTCCTACGATTGCTACTAATGCCATAATAATACTTTTTGAGTATAAACAAAATGGTTATATCTCATCCCACCTTGAAAACGTTCATTCAGGATTATACCCGAAATGATTGAGTTCACGCTGCGATGAGCGCCAGTCTTTATCCACCTTTACAAAGGTTTCCAAATAGATGGGCTTGCCGAAGAATCTCTCCAGTGCCTTGCGCGATTCGGCACCAACCTTTTTCAGGGCAATGCCTTGATGACCGATGATGATGCCTTTCTGCGAGTCGCGTTCCACATAGATGATAGCGCTGATGTGGATGTTCTTCTCGGTTTCCTTGAAGCTCTCCACACTCACCTCCACAGAATAGGGTATCTCCTTGTCGTAATACAGCAGAATCTTCTCGCGGATGATCTCTGAAACAAAGAAACGGGCGGGTTTGTCTGTGAGCTGATCCTTATCGAAATATGCAGGACTCTCAGGCAGCAGTTCCTGAATGCGCTTCAGCAACACATCCACGCCGAACTTGTTCTTGGCCGAAATAGGAAGGATTTCCGCGTTGGGCAATAGCGAGTGCCACTTCTCTACCAAACTGTTCAATTGAGTTTGACTAGTAGAACTAGCTTTTCTAGTATTACTAGGTTCACTAGTGCCCAGTTCATCAATCTTATTGATGAGCAGGATAACGGGAATCTTCATCTTCTGCACCTTCTCCAGGAACTCCATGTTCTTTTCGGGGTTCTCCACCACATCGGTAACATAAAGTAGCACATCAGCATCAGCCAATGCACTTTCCGAAAAGGCAAGCATCGATTCCTGAAGCTTGTAATTGGGCTTCAGTACACCGGGCGTATCACTGAACACGATCTGCATATCATCGGTATTCACGATTCCCATGATACGATGACGAGTCGTTTGCGCCTTAAACGTCGCAATTGAAATACGCTCACCAACCAACTGGTTCATGAGCGTACTTTTACCTACGTTGGGATTGCCAACGATATTGACAAATCCTGCCTTATGCATTATTCTTTACTTTAACGCTTCACTTTTCACTACTGTCGTAAGCCCATTTCAGGTAGCTGGCACCATGAACGAAGCCAGCACCGAAGGCTGTTAAGACCAGATTGTCGCCTTTCTTTAGTAAACTTTCATTCTCCCAAAGAGCGAGTGGTATGGATGCAGCACTTGTGTTACCGAAATGCTCAATGTTCACCATCACCTTGTCCATCGTCAGTTCCAAGCGTTTTGCCACAGCTTCGATGATACGGATGTTGGCTTGATGGGGAACGACAAAACGGATATTGTCCTTATTCAGACCGTTGCGTTCAGCTATCAGCGCACAGTCGTCACTCATGCTTGTCACGGCATAGCGGAATACCGTCCTACCCTCTTGATAAAGATAGTGAAGACGATGATCCACGGTGAAATGACTGGGAGGACAAACGCTTCCACCCGCCTTCATGTGCAGGAAGGGAAGGCCCTTTCCATCTGCCCGAAGATAGCTGTCCATCACGCCGATGTTCTGTTCCGTCGTTGCTTCCAGCAATACTGCAGCAGCTCCATCACCAAAAAGCGGACAAGTCTGCCGGTCCATGTAGTCAACCATTGACGACATCTTATCTGCGCCAATCACAATAATCTTCTTGTATCGGCCAGACTGAATCATCGAGGCTGCCACATCGAGGGCAAACAAGAAACCGCAGCAGGCACCCCAGTAATCAAATGCAAAAGCATTCTTCAGTCCGAGTTTACCCAGCACGATGCTGGCGGTTGAGGGGAACTTGTAGTCTGCTGAGGAAGTGGCAACGATCAACGCATCTATCGTATCCGGATCCACACCCGTTTTCTGCAGCAACTGCTTGGCTGCCTTGCGGGCCATATAGCTGGTACCCAGACCTTCTTCGTTAAGAATTCGGCGTTCTTTGATGCCTACACGCGACATAATCCACTCGTCGTTGGTGTCAACCATCCGAGACAATTCCTCGTTGTTAAGGACATACTCGGGGACATATCCACCTACGCCAGTGATTATTGCGTTGATTTTCTCCATTATTCAGCTACTTCATCCATTACAATTGCAATCTTGCCACGATAGTAGCCACATGTCGGACATACGGTGTGATAGATATGATAAGCACCGCAGTTGGGACAAATAGCCAATGTGGGAGCTACTGCCTTGTCATGAGTTCTTCTTTTCGCTGTACGAGTCTTTGACTGTCTTCTTTTAGGATGTGCCATAATTCTATAATTTTTTAATTCTACATTTTTAGATTCTTCAATTTCTCCCAGCGGGGGTCGATCGACTGGTTGGATTCCTCATCACTGCTTCGGTCAGTTGAGTGCTCTTCCAGAGCATGCATCATGGCTGCATTGCACTTGCCAGGTGCATGTACATGCCTGATGGGGATAGCCAATACAATCAACTCATAGACAAGCCATGACAGGTTGAGTATTCCTTCGTCCTCGTCCACTGTCACGACATCGTCTTCCTCTGAGTTTTCTGCTCCAAACTTTACCACGAGACGGTGAGTCGTCTCGACAGACTGATCCATGTCATCTAAACAAAGATTACAAGGAACAGCAACTGTGCCACGAATATGAAGATGAAGCTCAAAAAAGCCAGTAGCCTTGCGTATAGACACTGACACTTGCACGGCCCCACCGTTCACTTCCGTACTGTCCATCGCCTTAAAGAAAGAGTCGTCAAGATGGTATTCCAAGACGGTCACGTCTTCTTTCAACCCCTTCAAATCTATCTTAAAAGACTCTAAACTGCACATTTTAAAGCATATTTGGGTTGCAAAGGTACAAAACTTTTTCGATTTAGAATAGAAAGATTGGCATTTTTTAAGCTTTTAGTTGTAAATCAGTTACAAAGAGCACATGATATTGCACACTCTTTCTCTCCTTGTGCAAGGAAAAGCAATAAAGATGAGAGATAAAAAAATGAAAAATGAGAGATACTATTTCTTCAGTTCTATCCGGAAGGTGGTGCCCTTGCCCACTTCAGAACTCTTCACAAAGATCTTGCCTTTGTGGTATTCTTCAACAATGCGTTTGGCCAAAGAAAGACCTAATCCCCAACCGCGCTTCTTGGTGGTGAAACCGGGTTTGAAGACGTTGGCAATGTCCTTCTTCCGGATTCCCTTACCGGTATCCGACACTTCTATCACTACCTTGTCGGTTTCCTCTTGTACCGTTAAGGTAATCTGGCCTTCTCCTTCCATCGCATCTACTGCATTCTTGCAGAGATTCTCAATAACCCATTCAAAAAGGGAAGCGTTGATGGTGACAATGACATCATGATCGGGGAATGAACGGATCATACGCACCTTTTGCGAAGTACGGCGATCCATATAATCAATCACATGCATCATGACCTCGTTCAAACTGGAAGGAACGGGTTCTGGCAAAGAACCGATCTTGGAGAAACGCTCGGCAATCAGCTGCAGACGCTTAACATCCTTGTCCATCTCGGGCAGTAAAGCATCGTCGGGATAGGTTTCCTTCAGAATCTCTGTCCAAGCCATCAAGCTACTGATAGGTGTTCCCAACTGATGGGCAGTCTCTTTGGAAAGACCCACCCATACTTTGTTCTGCTCAGCTCTCTTGGAGGTAAGTAAGGCAAAGATGGCCACCACCACGAAGATCATCACAATGCCCAACTGCACATAAGGGTACAGGTTCAGGCGTTTGATCATCACCGATTCATCGTAACACACATCGATGTAATCATTGGTTTCATTGGTGTCGTCAAGGGCGATACGAATACTCCTGCCGGAATGCTTCATTCTTTGCGCCATGGCCAAAGCCTGTTGGATGCTATCCTCGGCATTCGTTCTTTTCAACTTGATATTACGGAAAGTCTGGACTTGCTCATCTGCACCAAGAACTACAACAGGAATGGTGTTGTTACCCTCTATCACTTTCAAGACAAGGTTCAAGTCAACATTTTCTTCGGGCTGACTCAATGTACGCATCGCCTCGGCCCACACCTCCATCTTGTTACGCTCTTCGATAGCTAAGTCACGTACCAGAAAATGAGACACAACCAGACTGGCCACCGCGATAATGACGGCAGCTATCACAAGCAGAATCTTCACCCTGCGAATCTGGTCGGTCCAATGCATGTTATATAAACGCATCTTCTGGCTGGTTATTGCCTAACTACACTTTATTCAATAAAAAACCGTATCAGATACAGTTCCTATAAATAGATCTAAATGATCTTGAGGAAACTGTTTCTGATGCGGTTGTATGGAAGAAAACTTCTATTAGAAGTTCACACCGAAGTTTACGAACAATGCATTGCTGTGAGCAGTAACATCGTCTTTCTTGCAAACGTTGGTAACACCAATCTGATAGCCAACCTCCAAATATACCTTGTTATACTCGGCGCCACAACCAAGCTTGAAGCCCATGTTGGCACGCTTCAGGCCTTCCCATTTCTTCTCATCGAAAGTACCTACGGAAACGATCTTGCCATTCAAGTCCTCAACTTTAGTCTTACCACTGAAAGCATATGAGAAATACGGTCCGAGGAAAGGAAGGATTGCGATTTCATCAGTAGCTTTGATACCATATTTTACCAGAATAGGAACCTCAAGGTTATTATATCCTACCTTGAATTTTCCATCCTTACCACCACGCTCGGTGTAATAGAGTCCGCTTTCGATGAATACCGGTGTACTATCAGATGCACGCAGACCAACAACACCAGCCAATGTCATACCTGTCTTCATACCGACATCAAGGTCACCACCAATAGAAGCACCTGTCAAACCGAAACGAACACCCCAATACAGGTTCTCTTGATCGAGTGAGAAACCGCCACTGCTGTACTGTGCAAAACTGCTCACTGAGCAGAACAGTGCAACGATTGCAACTAATACTTTCTTCATATTTTTACTGAATTAATTAATGAATAATATCTTTTCCTCTTGCAAAGTAACACTATTTTTTCCAAACGACAAAGTATTTTACCTAAAATCTTTCATTTTAGCATGATTCTCGACGGTCATATACACAAAAAAAGGAGAGACTTCCCATTTGGGAAACCTCTCCATAATGAAAGAAGGCGGCTACCTACTCTCCCGCATTGCATTGCAGTACCATCGGCGATGACGGGCTTAACTTCTCTGTTCGGAATGGGAAGAGGTGGGACCCCGCCGCAAT
>JAEEWT010000020.1 GCA_016287755.1 Prevotella sp. | reverse complement strand
TCCTTGTAAGTATGAGTGTTGACCTGATTCATCACTTCTGTGGGAGGCTGGAGATCTTTGAACTTCTTGAGGAATTCCTGATAGAATTCATCTATTCCCTTGTTCAGCTCGATAATCTGCGGAGCATATTTGTCAGCGTAGATACCCAGTCGGGCCTTGAAGGCGGGTCCGTCTTTGATGAGCTTGTTCAGCGTTTGATAAATCGGTGCTGCTTTCATGATGTCTGCCCTCATGGTAGTGCTCATTTCCATGACACTAAACAGCTGTTCTGGTGACAAGCTCTTCATCCACTCTTTTGCCTCATCGTCTTGGCGTGACATCTTTAAAAGCGGATCAATCGCTGCATTCGGATTAATCACATTTGTCACAGTTGACATTTCTGTGTTGCCCTCATAGTTTTGGGTGTAGATGTCGGGGCGTATGGAGGTGATCATAAAGACAGTACCCTTTACCTTGAGATCTTCTGCTTTTTCCCATACGATGGCGTATGCGTCACGCAGTTGCGGGTTCTCGGTATTCTTGACACACATGAGCCACATCTCCTGTTGTGTGGATGTACGCACCATATAGTGATTGTGCGGTCCTCCGTTGATGTTCTTCACATTGATGCCGAACATCTCTTTGTTGCCTGGTGAAAAGTGCTGCATCTGATAGGATACGGGTTCATCCTTGATAAAGCAATCGCCAATACGGTTGGTTTCGATGATCTGTTTGTCCTCACCTTGAAACAGTTTCTCGGTATCAGCCAGAAACTTGACGATCCTGATACTTGATTCCAGTTGGTTGGTATTCGGGTTCTTCTGTACCGAATAGATCTGGTCGGAAGTTTGTCCGAAGTCATTGATAATGCCATTGAGCAGTTCGATGACATGGGTTGGTTGTGCCAATGACTTGTTGTCCTGTTGGGCATATGTTACTATTGCGCTGCATGTGATGAGCAGCATGATGAATATCCTTTTCATAACGTAGTTGTTTTTTATTGTTGAGCTGTTTGTTGTAGATTGTTCTTTGAGATCTCGAGTTCGAGTTCCACCCATTTGAGGTAGGCTTCATCGGCTTGTTTCCTTAAGAGGGCCAGTTCCTCTGGGGTGTGCTTGTAGTTCTCTGGACGGGTAATGGGAATGTCGCTCTCGGTGAGGGTAACCGTAGGTTCCTCAGTGGAAGTCTTCTCTGTTATGGGTTGCCCGGCAGGAGTGGTTTCCTGGGCTAACAGGTTGTCTGTGGTTACCGGTTTGTACTGCTGCTTAGCCGACTTGACAGGAACAAGATTCCCTTTCTGCTTGATCACCCTCTGGGGCGATGCTGTCTGAGATTCGCTCATTTGTGTTTCGCTTTTCTGAGGTTCGCTCATTTGTGTTTCGCTCTCCTGAGGTTCGCTATCCATAGACTCTTTCGGTTGTTCCACATTGACTGCGACTGTTGTTCCCTTGTTCACCTCTGTTGTGTCCTTGGGTGGCGTGAGGAATATGGCGATTACACCGGCTGCGCATGCTGCTGCAATCCATGGCCAGAGCTTACGGGTACGAGTGGCGTGTGACTTCTGTTCCACCTTCTGCATTACCCTGGCATTGAGGTCAGCTGGCATCTGAGGACGTTCCTTCTCGTCCAGTCTGATAGCATCACGAAGATTCGTGTCCTGCTGTCGTAATGAATTCAGTTTGTCCTCTGTCATGATTGTAACATTTTAATGATTTTGTATAGTTTCTTTCTCGTTCTGCTTAGTTTCGAGGCTACCGTGGTTGGTATCGACTCGGTGACGTAAGCAATATCCTTCAGACTCATCTCCTCATAGTAGAACATGGTGATGATAGCCCGTTCATCAGGTGGCAAATGCCTCAGGGCGGCTCTGATCAGTTGTACTGTTTCAGGATTCGGATGCCCGAATGTCTCTTCCACCTCTGTATCCGACAGTTTATCAACTTCTCCTTCGCGGTCCTCGTAGTAGATCACCGGCAGACTCTTGTGTCTGAGAAAACTGATGGATTCGTTATAGGCAATGCGAGAGATCCATGTTTTCAGAGACGATTTCGTCTCATCATACATCTTGATATTCTTGAAGACCTTGATGAACACATCCTGATACACCTCTTCTGCGTTTTCGAGACCGGGTATCAGTCGTGCAACCTGTGCAAAGACCGCATTCCCATAACGCTCGAGCGTCATCTGCTGTGCCTTGGAACTTTGTTTCCGCAGTTCCTGAATCAGGTGTATGTCTATTTCCTTCATCATTTTATTGTCTTCTGTTTATATATACGACAGAATAACCTCAAACATTGCACAAAGATAAGAAATTTTTAATATCTTTGCAGAGAATTGAAAAAAAATGGGATCCGATGTCACCTTTTGTCCCTATGACTTGTTATATATGTGAAGACGAAAGTCAAGAACATAGTATTAACAATAAAACAATTTGAACAATGAATCAGTTAATTTGGGTCTTAGTACCAATCGCATGTGGATGCATTCTCCCAATCTTTGCAATTTGGATGGGAATTCGTAAGGAAATCAACGAGACTAACACTCGTACTCAGATCGCTCTCGCAGCCATCGAGAAAAATCCAGACATGGATCTTGAAGAGCTGATGGAGAAGATCTCTCCGAAGAAAAAGCTCCTGAAGGAGAAACTGCTCAGCAAACTGCAGTCAGGAACCATCACTACACTATTGGGTATCGCGTTGCTTGGTTACAGTGCTTATCTGATTTATTTTGGTGGCAACCCTTATGTTAATATTCCGGGAATGTGCTTAGGTGGCGTGATACTGCTGGGTGTAGGCATTGCTCTCCTGATCAATTACCATGTGGGCAAGAGGATGCTGGCCAAGGAGATTGAAGCAGAACAAAACAAACTGTTAGAGCAGGCATAACACGTGACACGCGAAGTATTCATAGCACATGTGGAGCGTGAACAGGAGGCACTACGAGGCTTCTTGTTCGCTCTCTGTTGCGGCAACAAGGGCGATGCAGACGACCTGGCTCAGGATGCGCTTGTCAAGGCTTATCTCTCCTGTGCAGGTTATCAGGACAAGGGCCGTTTCCGTTCGTGGCTCTTCAAGATTGCCTATAACACGTTCCTAAACCACCGTGCAAGTCTTCGGAGCACGGAGGACATCGACGAGGCACGAACGCTCGTCAGTGGAACCGCCGCCGATTCAGGATTCAAACATCAAGACCTTTATATAGCCTTAGGCACCTTGCCACCCAAGGAACGCTCGGCCATTACTCTGTTTTATCTAAACGGCTATAATATTAAGGAAATATCCAAGATAACTGATACCTCGGAAGATGCTGTCAAGAAACAACTCTCACGAGGACGTGACAAACTTAAAGAACAATTGAAAACTGAAAAATGATAGAAGATATGACAAAAGATAAAGACCTTGAGGAATTGTTCCATCAACAGAAGCCTGTTTTTGATGACCATGATGTTTTTATGGCATCAGTTATCAAGCGTTTAGATGCGGTAGAGTACATCAAACGGCATCAGGAAGCTACTATCCGTCGCTACAAAATGGCAATGGTAGCCGCGTTTGTCGTGGGTATCATCAGTGGTGCTGTAACCATTATGTATATTCTCTCTTCTCCAGTCGAAATACCCCTTTTCGATTTCCATGTCAAGACAGGCTTTTTCCTGTGGCTTGCTCAGAACTCACGTATCATTACTGCCACCGCCCTTGCATTATTGATGAGTTTGGGTCTTGTTAGTCTGATCAATAATATACAGGAAATCAGGCAAATGCGAGTTCAACTAAAAACATCCATTGCTTGATGATATAAAAAAATACGATCCAATTGTAATCATTTCACTTTTTCTGCGACTAATAGGTCAAACGGAAAGAGTTAAACAATGGAAACAAAAGAATTAGAGAAAGAATTCCTGGAAATGGTCGAGGCTCAGAAGCGTACGATCTACAAGGTGTGTTACATGTATGCCAATGATCAAGACGATCTGAACGACCTGTTCCAAGAAACGGTGCTGAACCTATGGAAGAGCTTCCCGCGCTATCGGGGGGATAGCAAACTCACTACATGGGTGTACCGCATCGCCATGAACACCTGTATCACGTTTCTTCGTCGTTCCAATGTTCGTCCACAGACCGTTCCCATGACGGCTCAAGTGGCAAGTAGTCTGGTGGCAGATGAAGAAACAACAGGTCATCTCAAGGAACTCTACAAACTCATCAACCAGCTGGGGAAACTGGAACGCGCGTTGATTCTCCTCTGGCTCGAAGAGCGTAGTTATCAGGAAATGGCCGATATCCTCGGTATCTCTAAGGCGAATGTTGCCGTTAAACTCAACCGTATCAAAGAGAAATTAAAAAGGATGTCTAACAGTTAATAGTTTAGGATTATGGAACTTGACGATTTGAAGACCAAATGGAACGCTCTTGATAAGCGTTTGGCAGAAACAGAAATAGTGAATATGCGCATGGTAAAGGAAATGGTTTCGCATAAGACGAAGTCAGCCTACGACCGCATAGTAGGGCAGAATATCTACAACCTTGTGGTATGTATCTTGATCATCTGTGTTGTATTCCCATTCGTATATATGAATACACCCATCCGTTTCATCTCGTTCGCGATTGTTGAAACCGTGATGGTGCTTGGAATGATCCCTCAGATTTGGAAGATCTCCCTCTTGTCAAAATTCAACTTGGAAGACAAAAAGTGCAGTGAACTCAGTCGTTTGGTGCTCAAATACAAGAAGGTCTGCCACCATGAGACCATTTGGGGGATTGCAGGTGTATGTCTGGCTATGGCTGCCTTCTACATCTTGGAACTCGGTTTCAACAAAGAAGCAGGTTATGTGCTGGGTACAAGACTCTTATTGCCATTAGGACTTACGGTGCTTACCTTCGGTTTGGGCTTCTTCCTTGCCAAGTGGATGCGACGCCGTCATGCCCAGGGACTGCAGGAGATAGAACAAGGACTTGAAGAACTGAAAGAGTTTGAAGATTGACCCCTAAAACTTGCTAAATAGAAGAAATGTGTGTATCTTTGCATCATCATACATTGAGATGATCATGGATATCAACCATTTCTATATCGAACAGGGCACAGGCTTCCCCTTGATACTGCTTCATGGCAACGGGGAAGACTGTGCCTATTTTACTCGGCAGATAGATTCTTTCTCAGAGAATTTCCATGTCATTGCATTGGATACGCGAGGTCATGGACAAACACCCCGCGGCGAGGCTCCTTTCACCATTCGACAGTTTGCAGAAGATCTGCTGGCTTTTATGGATCAGCATAACATAGAGAAAGCTCATCTTCTCGGATTCTCCGATGGAGGGAACATTGCTATGGTCTTTGCGTTGGCACATCCTGAACGTGTTGATAAACTGATTCTCAATGGGGCCAATCTGGATGCTTCGGGTGTGAAGAGGAAGATACAGATTCCCATCGAGATCGGCTATCGGATTGCCAAGTTCTTCGCTAGGAAGAGTCCTAAGGCAAAGAAGAATGCCGAGATGCTGGGACTGATGGTCAATGACCCTAATGTGAATCCGGAAGAACTCTCACGTATTCAAAATCCGACCTTGGTAATAGCTGGTGATCACGATATGATCAAAGACCAGCACACCCGTCTGATTGCCCAATCCATCCCTGGCGCTGAACTGTGCATTCTCCAAGGCAATCACTTCATTGCGAACAAGAATCCTCAGTCTTTCAACGAAGCAGTGTTACGTTTTCTGAGAAAATGAAGAAAAACAAAGATTTTTTCAAATAAATGCAATTTCCTGTAATTTTTTGGTGACTAACTGTATCTAAAGGTAAAAACAATAACGTAGAATGATGAAGAGAGAAGACGACAGTCTATTTTTTACCCAGTTGGTAAGGGAACATAAGAGCACCATATATACTGTGTGTTATATGTTCTCAAAAGACGAAGAAGAGGTGAACGATCTCTTTCAGGAGACGCTGATCAACATGTGGAAAGGCATCGATAGTTTTCGCGAAGAAAGTAAGATCAGCACGTGGATCTATCGAGTGGCCCTGAACACATGTCTTCTGCAAGAGCGAAAAAAGAAACGTCAGGTACCCAAGGTGCCTTTGACGATGGATGTGAACTTCTTCGAGGACGACAGTGCCAATGCCACTCAGGTCCGTCAACTCCATCAACGCATCGGAAAACTCGGCTTGGTCGACAGAGCCTTGGTGATGATGTGGCTGGAGGGGATGAGCTACGACGAGATTGGTGCCGTCATGGGTATCTCTGCTCAGCATGTTGGCGTTAAGCTTTTCAGGATTAAAGAAATGCTGAAAAAGCCATGAACTTTAACTTTTATCTTTGAACTTAAACAAACAGAAAAATGGATACAATGAATTTCGAAGAGATGCGCAATCAGTTTGCCATCCTCAAGGAACAACTTGATAAACAGGAAATCGTCAACGACCGTTTGTTGCGTGAAACAATGATGATCAGGAATAAGGACATCAGTAGCACGAAACGCATGGGGTTCATATGTTTGGTTGCCTGCTTGCTTCTGATGCCGCTGAATCTTATTACTCACTCATGGAGTACACTTTTCAGTATTGTTACTGCTCTGTTATTGTTGATCAGCGCCGTAGTTACTTATTATATTCACAAGCCGGTGGACAGCCTCAACTTCATGAAAGACGATTTCTCGACGGTGGCCCGTGTAATGGCCCGTTTCAAGAAACAGTATAACCAGTGGACGTGGTGTTTTTCACTGATCTTGATCATTCCATGGATCGTCTGGGCTTGCTATGACTTCGCATGGAAAGGTGTGCCAGAAGGTACCAATCATTGGAAAATGCTGATTCCACTCATCATTGCAGCTGTTGTTGGAGGAATCATCGGTTATCTTTACCATCGTAAAGCCGTGAATGCCGCTCAGGATATTATCGACCAGATAGAAAAAGAATAATCAATACCTGTTGATGAAGTCGGTTACCAGACGGAATACGGGCTCGTAACTATCGAAGACAGCATGCTGCCAGTTGTCGTAGATGGTGTGATAATACGGGAAGGCACTACCTTCCTGGTTCTCTAAGAAGATGCAGGGCACGTGACGCTTGGCAAAAGGGTAGTGGTCGCTGTTGGCAGCCAGTTCACCTTTGTTCAATGACTTGAAGTAGTGCTTTTCGTTATTGATCTGCTCAAAGAGCTGATAGCCTCGCATGCCCTCATCACTTACCTCACAATACTGTATAGGATTGTCATCGCCAATCATGTCAATATTGAACAGATAGCGTATCTGCTCAAGCGGAACGATGGGGTGCTCAGCAAAGAACTCTGAGCCTCTGAGGTTCGCATCCTCGCCAGAAAAAGCAAGGAAATACATGTCATACGGAGGCTTATGCTTGGCATAATAAGCGGCTAACGTCACGAGGGCTGCTGTGCCGGAGGCATTATCGTTGGCACCTGCATAGAAGATCTTCTTTCCTAAGTTGCCCAGGTGGTCGTAATGTGCCGTAAAGACATAGCAGCTGTCGTGCCTCATACCCTCCACCTTGGCAATCACGTTGAACAGTTCATAGTCTTTTAGGAACTGGTTATCCACATTCACGCGTACATGCTTAACACCTTTGATGGCTTCAGGGGTTACCCAGATAATGGGCTTTTCCACCACACGCTCACCATATGCTTTGTAGAACTTGATGGGTGACGTCCATGTCTGGAGGAGTCCTGCATTGTTGCATTCACCATTTTTTTGAAGCGGAGAGAAAGCCTCACGGTGATGGTACGAGAACCAGAAATCGCAGCACACCAAGGCATTGGCATATTCCGGCTTCTTCAGGTCGGCATACATCTTATCCGCATCGAAGTTCAAGGTGTCCACATGATAGACCGGGAACTGCCCGCGAACACCTGGTGAGTACTCCCTCATGGAGAAATCCACACCAGCCTTCAGCTTTTTGCCATCAGCCCACATCTCCATCTTTCCGCAGAAGGTGTTGATGTTGATGGTGAAGGGTTGCAAGATCACCTCATCAACACCTGCTTCCGTGTATTCCTTCTGCAGATACTTACCGGTCTTGTTGGCACCGCCTTTGGCATATCCCCGCCCTTGGTACTTAGCGGAACTGATTTCCTTGATAACCCGTTTGTAATGCGCTAAGTCCTGCGCCTGGATTTGTGATACTGCCAATGCCAGTAGAAGCATCAGTTTCTTTGCCGAGGGAATCATCTTTTGTACGCTCATCTCTATCTGTTTTTTATCCAATCTGATGGCAAAGTTACCAAAAAACGAGTGCATAACAAAACAAATTCATTTGTTTTTATGCCGAGTGTATTGTAAGTTCGCGAATTATTCGCAAAGTTACCAAAAATTCTTCATACTTCTGTAATTTTTACATGATTTCTGCTACTAATAGTGTAAACAATAAACCGTAACCATGTCGTACAAGACAATAAAAACAAATGATATGAAAAAGAGTTATGTAAGATGGTCAGTCATGATGACTGCAGGATTGATGGCCATGACAGTTCATGCGCAATCGAATGACAGTATCTCAACAGATACTACAATGTGGTACAACCAGATGCAACAGTTGGATGAAGTTGTCGTAAAAAGTTCTTTGCCAAAGATTAGGACCAATGCTAATGGCATGAAGGTCATTATATCGGGTAGTGAGTTAGAGAAGGTGGGATCGTCAAAGGATCTGCTCAAGCGACTGCCTACTGTAAAGAGTGCCGACGACGGTGTGGAAATATTCGGACGAGGTGCGGCTGAGGTCTATGTCAACGGTCGTAAGCTCTATGACAGCAAAGAACTGGATCAGATACCATCCAACCAGATCTTGAATGTTGAAATTATCACGAATCCCGGTTCCCGTTATGCTGCATCCACCAAGGCGGTGGTACGTATCAAGACCAAGCGCCCGCAAGGGGAGGGCTGGGGCTTTCGAGATGAGTTGAAAGGATTCAGTAATAATGGTCCGGGCATATCGAACCAAGCAGATATCAACTATCGTCGGGGAGGTCTTGATGTATCAGCCATGTTGACGGGTTCTGCACAGAACATCGAGATGGGCGCATATGAAACCATCGAGTTCTATAACAACAACCAGCGTACCGAACAAGTCATTGATAAGATGAATCAGAAATACAAGACCCGTGATTTCGGTACACGTCTGCAGGTAAATTACCAGATTAACGACAACCAGTCTGTTGGTGCCCGATACAGTTTCAACCGCGCACCCTACATGAAATTCAACATCAACCTGCCATCCGATTTCTACCTTAACGGTGATCTGTTCCAGCGCTCAATGAGTCATATTGACAAGCCGATGCTTTCATATGCCCACTTTGCCAATATGTATTATAGTGGTAAGATCAAGCAGTGGCAGATCGATGCAAATCTTGATGGTGTTTGGAATGATTCCAAGACATGGAACCACACCGACGAGATGCTCACAATGGTTGGACAGTCACCCTTCTTGCAGCAGGTCAATACCTTCACCCATTCAGATAGTCGTTTGTATGCCGGTAAGCTTACCTTTGAGCATCCGTTATGGGGTGGAAGCATCTGTTTCGGAACGGAGTACGATGCCACCCGTCGTAACGAGCAGAACACCAATCCTGTCACTTCTGATGGTGAGTCAAAAGTCGACGAGAACATCTTCGCACTCTTTACACAGTACAGTCGTGTATTGTTCCAACGACTCAGCGCTCAGGTCGGTCTGCGCTACGAGAGTGTGAACAGCGACTTCTACGAGTGGGGACAGCATAAGATGTCGCGCAACTACAACGACCTCTTCCCCTCTGTGGGTCTTTCCATGCCAGTAGGGAAGGTGTATCTGAGTGCCAATTACGGAATGGACATTGCCCGTCCTGCATTTGGTAATCTGACGAGCGACATTATCTATATCAACTCCTATAGCTATCAGGGTGGAAATCCCTATTTGAAACCGACCTATACCCAGAACCTCACACTGAGCGCTTCATGGAAATGGCTCTATGCCATGGCGAATGTCAGTAGGGTGAAAGATGATATACAGATCCGTAATATCAGCTACTCAGACGATCAACCGATGATCACGCTGTTGCATCCCGATAACCTGCCTTCATTCAATCGTTATTCATTGCAGGCCTTTGCTTCGCCAACCCTCTTCAAGATCTGGCATCCTACATGGGGAGCAGTGGTGTTAGGACAGAATTACGAGACACAGATTGCTGATGGTAGCATCATCAAGATGAATCACCCGTTGGCGCAGTTCATGTGGAATAACCTTGTTGACCTGCCTCACGGCTGGCGTGTTGGCTGTGATCTGATGGCCATGACAACGGGCGACTATTCTACCTACCATCTGCATCGTCCTTGTGTCACCGTCGACCTCTCGTTATACAAGTCGTTCTTCAAAAATAAGTTGGAGTGCCGTATGAAGGCAACTGATCTTACAGCTGTTCGTGCACAACCCGTTACCGTTTACAGCTATCGTAATCTTTATACAAAGAACGATAACCATCCTTATTACGAGCTTTCATTGGTCTATAAGTTCAATGTGGCAACCGATAAGTATAAGGGTAAAGGTGCTGGTGGCAAGCAGAAGGATCGTATCCAGTAATTACTCCGTCGAAGGTAATTTCGCTCGACAAAACAAATTAAAAATCAAGTTTTATTTGTTTTTGTGCTCGTTTATCCGTAACTTTGTGGCCGTTTAACAAATACTTAAATTCTATAGAAGATGAAACAGTTTATGGATGAGGACTTCCTGCTTGAAACCCAAACGGCGCAGGATCTCTATCACAACCATGCGGCCAAGATGCCCATCATTGATTACCATTGTCATCTGAACCCGGAAATGGTGGCTAACGACCATCAGTTCAAGAGTATCACTGAGTTGTGGTTAGGCGGCGACCATTATAAATGGCGCGCCATGCGTACCAACGGAGTGGATGAGCGTTATATCACAGGGAAAGACACCTCCGACTGGGAGAAGTTCGAGAAATGGGCGGAGACCGTTCCCTATACGTTCCGCAATCCGTTGTATCACTGGACACATCTGGAACTGAAGACCGCCTTCGGTATTACCAAACTGTTAAGTCCGAAAACAGCCCGCGAAATCTTCGACGAGTGTAACGAGAAGCTCCAGCAACCAGCGTACACAGCAAGAGGACTGATGCGCCTTTACCATGTGGACACGGTCTGTACCACCGATGATCCTATCGACGATCTGCGTTATCACAAGCAGACCCGTGAAAGTGGCTTCGAGGTGAAGATGCTTCCGGCCTGGCGACCCGACAGGGCGATGAACATTGAGAAGTCTGATTATGCCAGCTATATTGAGAAGCTGGGTGAGGTGGCAGGAGTCAATATCACCCATTTCAACGACATGGTTGATGCCTTGCAGAAACGGCACGACTACTTCCATGAGAATGGTAGTCGACTGAGCGACCACGGATTGGAGGAGTTCTATGACGATCCCTATACCGACAGTCAGATAGAGACCATCTTCGAGAAAGCCATGCGCGGTCAGGTGTTGTCAGCCTTGGAAATCCGCCAGTACAAGCATTGCTTCCTTCGACTCTGTGGTGAGATGGATCATGCATCGGGCTGGGCACAGCAGTATCATTACGGTGCTATCCGCGATAATAACACCTATATGTTCAACCGCATCGGTGCCGACACAGGCTTCGATTCCATCGGGGAATTCAACACAGCAAAGGCGATGAGTCATTTCTTTGATGAACTGAATAAAGAAGGAAAACTCACGAAGACCATTCTCTATACCCTGAACCCCTGTGCCAATGAGATGATAGCCACGATGCTGGGTAACTTCCAGGATGGTTCATGTCCTGGTAAGATCCAGTTCGGTAGCGGATGGTGGTTCAACGACCAGCTGGATGGAATGACGCGACAGATGAACGCACTTTCCGTATTAGGACTGCTCAGCAGGTTCGTGGGAATGCTCACAGACAGTCGTTCGTTCGTAAGCTATCCCCGTCATGAATACTTCCGTCGTCTACTCTGTAACCTCTTAGGCAACGATGTCGAGAAAGGGTTGTTGCCCGACGACAAGGAGAGTCTGTATCGCATGGTGGAAGACATCAGTTATAACAACGCCAAGAACTATTTTGGCTTTTAACAGAAAGGTCCCGATGAGTCGAATCATCGGGATTTTCTATATAATATCTGCAAAATATTTGCAGGTTTCGGAAAATAAGCGTATTTTTGCAACAGATTTTTTAACTAAATGACATGAAATACATGAGAAAGTTTTTCCTCCCGATGGTTGCACTAACCGTCACATTGCTTCTGGCAAGTTGTGGAAGCACTAAAGACATCGTTTATTTCCAGGGTGTTGATGAACTAGACCTGACACCATCAAAAGGACTTTATGACGCTCGTATCTTCCCGAAAGATATGTTGATGATCAACGTAAGTACGACAGACCCCGAGGCTTCGAAGCCGTTCAACATCAATTACCAGCATAACATGTCGAACAACGTGAACACGCAGATGTACGGCTATCTTGTAGATAACGACGGAAACATCAACTTCCCGATGATCGGTATGCTGCATGTGGAAGGTCTTACCACCCGCGAATGCGAATCGTTAATCCTCGACAGGATCAAGCAATACATGGCCAGGACCGAAACGCCGATTGTCACCGTACGACTCTCCAGCTATCATATCACGCTGATTGGTGAGACCGGTTCACGCATCGTACCAGTAAGCACCGAGAAGATGAACATCATCGAGGCACTTGCCAGTGGAGGTGACCTGACCATGACGGGACGTCGCGACAATATCCTCCTCATCCGTGAAGACAATACCGGACAGAAGAGCATCCATCGCCTGGATATCAGTAATGCGAACATCCTCAACTCTCCCTACTATTATCTGCAACAGAACGACATCCTCTATATCGAGCCGAACAAGACCAAGATCAACCGCCAGGCTATCAGCAATGCCTCGATATGGGTTTCAGCCTTGGGAATGGTTTCCTCGATTGCAGCAGTCGTCATTTCATTAGTTAAGTAATAAGCACAACAGAATCACAAACACAAATAAACACAAACATTAAAACAATATGTGCGGAATAGTAGGATACATAGGGAAGCGTGAGGCTTATCCCATTTTGATTAAAGGATTGAAGAGGTTGGAATACAGAGGCTACGACAGTGCGGGTGTCGCCATGATCAACGCACAAGGCGCCTTGAATGTGTATAAGACCAAAGGAAAGGTCAGCAACCTCGAAGAGTTTTGTAATGATAAAGATTATACCGGAACAATCGGTATAGCACATACGAGATGGGCAACACACGGAGAACCTTCCTCCGTGAATGCCCATCCTCATTTTTCTGAGTCGAAGAACCTGGCCATCATCCATAATGGTATCATTGAGAACTATGCCGACCTGAAGCGGAAGCTGAAGGAGAAGGGGGTGTCGTTCAGGAGCGATACCGATACGGAGGTGCTGGTACAGTTCGTGGAATACGTACAGGTGAAGAAGAACCTCGATCTGCTCACAGCCGTCCAGCTGGTGCTGCATGAGGTGATCGGTGCCTATGCCATTGCCATTCTCGACAAACGTAATCCCGATACCATCATTGCGGCCAGAAAGCAGAGTCCGTTGGTGGTAGGCATCGGTGACGATGAGTTCTTCATCGGTTCCGACGCCAGTCCGATTATCGAATACACCGACCGTATGGTATATCTCGAGGATGGGAACATCGCCGTGATCAAGCGCGGTGAGGAGCTCAAGGTTGTCAATATCTACAACACCAAGCTTTCCCCGGAGATCAAGACCGTTGATATCAACCTGGGTCAGATCGAGAAGGGTGGCTATCCGCATTTCATGCTCAAGGAGATCTTCGAACAGCCGGAGTGTCTCACCAACTGTATGCGCGGACGAATCAATGTGGAAGCTACCCACGTAACACTCAGTGCTGTCATCGACCATCAGGAAGAGCTGCTGAATGCCAAGCGCATCATCATCGTGGCTTGCGGTACATCCTGGCACGCCGGTCTCATCGGTAAGCAGATCATCGAGAACCTCTGTCGTATCCCCGTTGAGGTGGAATATGCATCGGAGTTCCGTTACAGGAATCCGGTGGTGGGCGAGGGTGATGTGGTGATTGCCATCTCCCAGAGTGGTGAGACTGCCGATACCCTGGCTGCCGTTGAACTGGCCAAGAAGAACGGTGCTTTCATCTATGGCATCTGTAACGCCATTGGCTCTAGCATTCCCCGCGCCACCCATACAGGTTCGTATATTCACGTAGGACCCGAAATCGGTGTGGCTTCCACAAAAGCGTTTACCGGTCAGGTAACGGTGCTCACCATGCTTGCCCTGGCTTTGGGTAAGGAGATGGGAACGGTTGATGATGAAACATATCAGACCATCGTCAGGGAGCTCAACGATATCCCGAAGAAGATGCAGGAGGTGCTGAAGCTGAACGACAGAATTGCCGATTTGAGCAGGACGTTCACCTATGCGCATAACTTCCTGTACTTAGGACGAGGATTCAGCTATCCCGTAGCCATGGAAGGTGCATTGAAACTGAAGGAGATCAGTTATATCCACGCCGAGGGTTACCCCGCCGCAGAGATGAAACACGGTCCGATTGCCCTGATCGATTCCGATATGCCCGTGGTGGTGATTGCCACGCATAACGCCATGTACGAGAAGGTGCTGAGCAATATCCAGGAGATCAAGGCACGCCAGGGAAAGGTCATCGCCTTGGTAAGCGGTGGCGACGATACCGTGAGCAGGATTGCCGATGAGGTGTTGGAGATTCCCGATACGCTCGATTGTCTGGAGCCGCTCATTGCCACCATTCCTTTACAGCTGCTGGCTTATCACATCGCCGTTTGTAAAGGAAAGAACGTTGACCAGCCCAGAAACCTGGCGAAGTCGGTTACGGTAGAGTAGAGAAGAGTATTGATGAAAAGGTAAAAAGATAAAGGATACATGAAAAGAGTAACATTATTACTGGAAGATGGAACGACATTTCACGGCTCCAGTTTCGGCTATGAACAGCCGGTAGCCGGTGAAGTGGTGTTCAACACGGCCATGATGGGCTATCCGGAGAGTCTTACCGACCCCTCGTATGCGGGTCAGCTGATGGCATTGACATACCCCTTGGTGGGCAACTATGGTGTTCCGCCGTTCACCATGGAACCCAATGGTATTGCCACCTTCATGGAGAGCGACCGCATCTATGCTTCGGCCATCATTGTTTCCGACTACAGTAGCGAGTATTGTCATTGGAATGCTTGCGAGAGTCTGGCCGACTGGCTGAAGCGTGAGAAGGTGCCTGGTATTACGGGTATTGATACGCGAGAGCTGACCAAGGTATTGCGCGAGCATGGTGTGATGATGGGGAAGATTCTTTTCGACGATAATCCCGATAATATTCCTCATGCCGACTACGCTGGCGTGAACTTCGTGGATCAGGTGAGCTGCAAGGAGGTGGTACGCTACAATGAGGGCGCCGGTAAGAAGGTGGTGCTCGTCGACTGTGGCGTGAAACACAATATCATCCGTTGTCTCATCAACCGCGACGTGGAGGTGATACGCGTGCCGTGGAACTACGACTATACCGCGCTCGACTTCGACGGACTCTTCCTGTCGAACGGTCCTGGCGATCCCGACATGTGCGAGGAGGCAGTGGCCATCCTGCGCCGCCAGATGTCAGCCAGTCGTAAACCCATCTGCGGTATCTGCATGGGAAACCAGCTGTTGGCCAAGGCCAGTGGAGCCAGTATCTACAAGCTCAAGTATGGACATCGTTCGCATAATCAGCCGGTACGACAGGTGGGTACGCAGCGTTGCTTCGTCACCAGTCAGAACCATGGCTATGCCGTGGATGCAAACACACTCGGTTCCGACTGGTCTGAGCTGTTCGTGAATATGAACGACGGCAGTAACGAGGGCATCCGTCATCAGACGAATCCCTGGTTCTCTTCACAGTTCCATCCAGAGGCCTGCTCGGGTCCTGTGGATACAGAGTTTATCTTTGACAAGTTCGTGGATTATTTGAATAGATAGGGATGAAAGACAACAGTATCAAGAAAGTGTTGCTCCTGGGTTCTGGAGCATTGAAGATAGGTGAAGCCGGTGAATTCGACTATTCTGGCTCACAAGCCCTGAAAGCCCTGCGCGAAGAGGGTATCCAAACCGTACTCATCAATCCGAATATCGCAACGGTGCAGACTTCTGAGGGCGTTGCCGATCAGATCTATTTCCTCCCGGTACAGCCGTATTTCGTGGAGCGGGTAATCCAGAAGGAACGTCCCGATGGTATCCTACTGGCCTTCGGCGGACAGACGGCCCTGAACTGCGGTGTGGCGCTCGACCAGAGTGGTGTACTGAAGAAATATGGTGTGCGGGTGCTGGGAACACCGGTCAAGGCCATCATGGATACAGAGGACCGTGAGCTGTTCGTGGAACGACTCAATGAGATTGACGTGAAGACCATCAAGAGTACGGCTTGCGAGAATGTTGAACAGGCTCGTAAGGCGGCAGCCGAACTGGGCTATCCGGTGATTATCCGCGCTGCTTATGCGCTGGGCGGACTGGGTAGTGGTTTCTGCGACAATGAGGAGGAGCTGAACAAACTGGCCGAGAAGGCTTTCTCGTTCTCACCGCAGGTACTGGTGGAGAAGAGTCTGAAGGGCTGGAAGGAGATTGAGTATGAGGTGGTGCGCGACCGGTTTGATAACTGTATCACGGTGTGTAACATGGAGAACTTCGACCCGCTGGGCATCCATACGGGCGAGTCCATTGTCATCGCTCCTTCGCAGACGCTCACCAATAAGGAGTATCATAAGCTGCGTGCCCTGGCTATCAAGATTGTCCGTCATATCGGTATCGTAGGCGAGTGTAACGTACAGTATGCCTTCGACCCCGCCAGTGAGGACTACCGTGTCATCGAGGTGAATGCGCGCTTGTCGCGTTCTTCTGCCTTGGCTTCCAAGGCTACGGGTTATCCCTTGGCTTTCGTGGCTGCTAAGTTAGGCATGGGCTATGGATTGTTCGAGCTGAACAACTCGGTCACCAAGACCACCTCTGCTTTCTTTGAGCCCGCACTCGACTATGTGGTATGTAAGATTCCGCGTTGGGATCTCTCCAAGTTCCATGGCGTGGATAAGGAGTTGGGCAGTAGCATGAAGTCGGTAGGAGAGGTGATGGCCATCGGTCGTACCTTCGAGGAAGCTATCCAGAAGGGTCTGCGCATGATCGGACAGGGCATGCATGGCTTCGTGGCGAACAAGGAGCTGGACATCAAGGATATCGACAGCGCCTTGCGGGAGCCTACCGATAAGCGTATCTTCATCATCTCCAAGGCGATGCATAGGGGATATACCATCGATCAGATTCATGAGCTCACCAAGATCGACAAGTGGTTCCTGCAGAAACTCCAGCATATTGTGGACATTGACCAGGAATTGCATGGGAAGATAGGTAATAAGCTTACTCCTGAGCTCTTGCTGAAGGCGAAAATATACGGTTTCACCGATTTCCAGATTGCACGTGCCTCCGGTCTTGAAGACGAGGTGAAGAACATGCACAAGGCGGCGCTGATCATCCGTCAGCGCAGGAAGCAGCTCGGCATTGAACCGGTGGTGAAGCAGATTGATACGCTGGCTGCAGAGTATCCGGCACATACCAACTACCTGTATCTTACTTACCAAGGTCTCTCATTACAGGGAGATTCCGATGAAACCGCACATATTGGTGCGCATCCGCATGACATTGCCTACGAACAGGACCACCAGAGCGTCATCGTACTCGGATCGGGTGCCTACCGCATCGGTTCGTCGGTGGAGTTCGACTGGTGTGGCGTACAGGCACTGAACACCATCCGTGAGCAGGGTTACCGCTCGGTGATGATCAACTATAATCCTGAGACGGTGTCAACCGACTATGATATGTGCGACCGGTTGTATTTCGATGAACTCACGTTCGAGCGTGTCATGGACATCATCGAACTGGAAACACCGCATGGTGTGATTGTCAGCACGGGCGGACAGATTCCGAACAACCTGGCTATGTGGCTAGATGAGCAGAAAGTACCTATCTTGGGTACATCGGCCAACGATATCGACCATGCTGAAGACCGTGCCAAGTTCTCTTCCATGCTGACAAGAAACGGCATCAACCAGCCGGCTTGGCGGGCACTGACCAGCATGGAGGATATCAATGAGTTCATCAAAGAGGTGGGCTTCCCCGTATTGGTACGCCCGTCGTATGTGCTCTCGGGTGCTGCCATGAACGTGTGCTCCAACAGCGAGGAGCTGGAGCGGTTCCTGAAACTGGCTGCGAATGTTAGTGAGGATCATCCCGTAGTGGTGAGTCGGTTCATTGAGAATGCGAAGGAGATTGAGATGGATGCGGTGGCTCGCGATGGTGAGATCATTGTCTATGCCATCTCTGAGCATATCGAGTTTGCGGGTGTTCACTCGGGCGATGCAACCATTCAGTTCCCGCCGCAGAAACTATATGTCGAGACGGTGCGCCGAATCAAGCGCATCACCCGTCAGATTGCCAAGGAGCTGCATATCAGCGGACCGTTCAATATCCAGTTCATGGCGCGTGATAACGACATCATGGTTATCGAGTGTAACCTGCGTGCAAGTAGGTCTTTCCCGTTTGTAAGTAAGGTTCTAAAGATCAATATGATAGACATTGCCACTCGAGTAATGCTCGGACTGCCTGTAGAGAAGCCGAGCAAGAACTTGTTCGACCTCGACTACGTGGGAATCAAAGCGAGTCAGTTCTCGTTCAACCGACTCCAGAAGGCGGATCCTGTACTGGGTGTGGATATGTCATCAACCGGTGAGGTAGGGTGCTTGGGCGACAATACCAGTACGGCCTTGCTTAAGAGTATGCTGGCAGTGGGTCATCGCATCCCCAAGAAGAACATCCTGCTTTCTACAGGTGGGGCTAAACAGAAAGCAGAAATGCTCGATGCTGCGCGTCTTTTGGTGGATCATGGCTACAGTCTGTATGCCACTGGCGGTACATCGAAATACCTCTCCGATAATGGTGTGGCCAACACCTTGGTACACTGGCCGTCGGAAGCCGACCAGCAGCCGCAGGCTTTGGATCTGTTGCATCAGCACCAGATCGACATGGTGGTAAACATCCCCAAGGACCTCACCACGCATGAGCTCACCAATGGCTATAAGATCCGTCGTGCTGCCATCGACCTGAACGTGCCGCTCATCACCAACAGTCGTTTGGCCAGCGCCTTCATCCAAGCGTTCTGCACCGTGAAGCTCGATGAAATCGGCATTAAATCGTGGGCTGAGTATTAAAACAATCTTCCCCCTTCAACTATAGGACGAGACGGATAACCGCCTCGTCCTTTTTTTATTATCCGGCTAGGGTTGAGTTCATAATCCATACTCTTCTCATGAATTTCTGCATAGATTTCTTGCCAATTCCATAATCAATTTGTATCTTTGCACTCGTTAATATATTTCTTATAATATGGAAGATAATAGATATCCAGACTTAGAGATGGAACAAGACGCGAATCAGTGTAGTGAACCACCTGTTGGCTATACAGCAGTAAACAGTGGATATACAAATACCATTGCACCTAAAGACGATGAAAATGTTGTAGTCGATAACTGGGATCCAGGTATCGGTCCTTATACTATGGAAGAACTTAATGCCCGTATAGATGAAGCCGAAGTATTCATAGAAAAGGCTGAGAATAGTGATTGGAGTGATTGGATATCAGAAGAACAGTCTCGTGCAAATCTATACAAGAAGTATCCATGGCTACAGTAAAGTGGACATTAAAGGCTGATCGTCTCTTTGATCAATACGTGTTTAATGCCTTTTGCGAATTCGGAAGGAAAACTTCTCAAAAATGGATGCAAGAACGTATCAAGTTTACAGATCGTGTTGCAAAACACCCTGAATCATATACGATGGAATCATTGTTGAAAGACAGAAAGCATCAGTATCGAAGTTGTCAAATAATGAATAGATTCAAGATTGTTCATTATTATGCGAAATCATCTGATACTGTTCATGTTGTAGATATCTGGGATATGTTGATGAATCCAGAAAAACAACAACGAAGGATATAATTCTATCTTTTCCTGAATTCCAAGGTTTCTAGTTTTAAGGCACATGGACGAGACGGATAACCGCCTCGTCCTTTTTTGATGGTATAAATTAACTCCATCATGGTGGTCGCTATTAGATACATCATTTTTCTCCACTTTTATTTGTTTCATTTCATATAATTCACTATATTTGCAACATTGTGAAACGGCTTATTCCAAGCGATGATTATTTTTTGTGAATAAATATATGGATTTTGGTTAGCATTTTGAAACCCTCTCCCGTCAGTAATAGTGTATGGACAAAAGTCTAATAGAACAACTGTTCCGACAGCACTACGCTCAAATGCTCAATCTTGCTCGGTGTCTTCTCTACGATGAAGAGGAGTCGCGCGACGTTGTAAGTGAGGTTTTTGCCTCACTTCTCAAGCCGACAATGCTGACACCCAGCAATATCGAGGGCTATCTGATGACCAGTGTTCGTCATCGTTGTCTAGACCTGCTGGAGCACAAGGATGTTCATGCGCGTTTTGAACAGGCATACACGCAGTCACTTGATGACAAGACAAGCTCTGAAGAGGACGATGATCTGTTGGATGGCCTGATGACATTCATGAAGCGTGAACTGAAGCCACAGACATTACTGGTGTTTAAGATGCGACATATCGATGGCTTAAAATACCAAGAGATAGCAGACCGTATGGGGATCAGTCGTGTGATGGTCTATAAGCATCTGGCTCAGGCAACGGAACAATTGAAAGGGTATATTTCAAGACAGAATAAGCTATGGAGATGAATGAGAAAACTAAGATGTTCTTGGATGCACAGGAGCATCCTGAACAGTTTACAGACGAGGTGCTATGCCAAATGCAGGACGACCCTGAAATCCGTGCGCTTATGGAGGCAACGGCACAAGGTAAACGTGCCCTGATAAAACAAGAGTACAATGAGAGTCAGGAAGCTATTGATGCAGCCTGGCAAGACTTTGATGCAAAGCACTTTACTAAAGGGGCAGAGCACTCTCTTCATTCTTCACTTCAGAAAGCGGCCGCCTTTTTCATAGGTCTGTTATTCATTTCCGGAATGGCCATTGCAGCCGTTCATTTCGTACGAATCCATGGAAATAAGTCAGCCATGGTGGAAACACAATCCTCCAATGTTGAACCACCCATCTCTGAGATACATAAACAGTCTTCCGATACAATCGTTTCCATTTCTCCAGTTGTTTTCGACAATCTGCCTTTAGACAGTATTCTTCCCCAGATAGCCAAGCATTATAGCTACACAGTTTCTTTCAGCTCGGATAAGCCCAAGTCCCTTCGATTGTTCTTCACATGGAATATGCAGGATTCTATTCAGACTGTTGTGGAAAAGCTGAATCTGTTTGAACAAATCCATATCACGCTCAATGAGCAAACAATAATTGTTGAGTAGCTATGAAGAAAGTCCTGACCATTCTGCTACTCTGTCTATCAGTACTTCAGGTAACGGGCCAAAAGATAAGTCGCACCTATCGGAATCATTCACTATCTGAGGTACTGAAAGATCTCAACGCAGCTTCTACTCGCTACGAAGTGAGTTTCATCTACAACGAACTTGAAGATTTTCAAGTAACCACAACGATTCAACACAGTACCATACCCGATGCAGTACGACAAGTTGTTGGATTCTATCCCATGCGCATTATCGAAACAGACAGCGTGATTGTTGTAGAGTGTACCCATAAGACAGAACACCATCTGACAGGTAACATTATCGATGAAAAGAATCACCCTGTTGCTTATGCCAATATTGCCGTTCTTCATTCTACAGACAGCACTTTTCTTTGTGGTGGTATCTCCAATGAGAGCGGTGTCTTTGTGATTCCCATTGATCAACCAGATGTTATCGTCCGCATCTCCTTTGTGGGTTACAAGACCATTTACAAGCACTGCAAGAGCACTAAACTGGGTACCATAAAGATGCAGCCAGAAACGCAAGTGCTCAAAGGTGTGACAGTGAAAGGGCAGACACCTATTCTACACCGTGAAGCGGGGACAATCGTTTTTAATACTCGCCATATCCTAGGGGCCATCGATGCGACTGATTTATTGCGTTACGCACCAGGCATACTACTAACTGACAATGACATCAAACTGTTCGGTACCAGTGGTATCATTTTCTGTATTAACGGTAAGGAACAACGTGTGAATCAAAATGAAATGCTGCAGATACTGAAGTCATATCCTGCTAGCGACATTGAAAAGATAGAGATTATCCAAACTCCTGATGCCAAGTTTTCTGCGGCAGGCAATGCTGGTGTCATCAACCTTGTCCTGAAGAAGAAAGATAACAATTATATTGGCGGTTCCATAGGCTATGCACATACACAGTACGAAGAACAAGGTAACGAAGCTAATGCCAATGTCATTTATATCAAAGACAAAGTTTCAACTTCCGTAAACGTATCAGGAACATGGAACAACAATCGTTACAAAGAGACAAACACCATAATGCTTGACAATAGAACACGAGAGAACATTGATAACGGACACATCAAGAATGATAACTATACGGCTCGTTGGCAGATAGACTACAATGCTTCCAATCGTCTTAACCTTGGAGCATATGCAATGGTAAGTGAAGGCGAACGTAATTTGGATGTGAATGGTGAATATATCTATGGCATCAAGGATACTTTTAGCTCAAATGTCGTCACTACTGAAACTCGTCGCTCTGAGGACACCAAGACCTATGCTCTGAACACGAATGCCTCTCATAAACTGAATGATAAAGGTGCGAAGATAGACTATAATCTGGACTATTACCATATGTCGATGGGTGACAACCGCAAATCTGAAGCCCTGAACGTTCTTCCAGGAAGCACTCCTGATGACTTTTACTACCAGAATAATATCGCACAAACCGTCAGTAACTATTCTGCAAAAATAGATGCCAATATCAGTAACTTTATGTTAGGAGCTCAATATTCCTCAACACGAAGTCGCCGTAAACTTATCTATTCATGGACCCCAGACTATCATCAGACAAGCGATTTCATCTATGATGAGCAAGTATTGTCTGCATATACTGAATATAACGGGAAGTTGGGCGAGAAACTGTCTTTCAATATCGGTGGGCGCTATGAACGGACATGGACGACAGGGCACAGGATGGCAAACGGCGGTTACGATGCTGTACATCATACGCAATATGACAGACTTTTCCCTTCACTCAGTATTGGATACTTACCAAACCACGACCACTCGCTAAACTTGAGTTTCAGCAGTCGTATTACCCGGCCAAACATTATCAACGTAAATCCCGATACCTTATGTAACGATGCTTATCATAGCACAACGGGCAATCCTTTCCTTAAGCCCACTTATCTATACAAGGTGATGATGGGGTACACTTACAAAGGAGTACTGAGTTTTGACTTTTTCTATGCCTTCGAGCCAAATCGTATGGCTCAAGTCTCTTGTCTAGGTTATAGTCATACTACTTTTATGACATGGGATAATATCGTGGATGAACAAATCTTTGGCATAAATTCATTCTACTATTTCGACCGTTTGAGATGGTTAAACGCCATTCTGATGCAGGGCGTATATTGGAGCAAGACCACAGGCGACGGAATATACACCTTACCAGGCATGAAAGGATGGAGTTATACAGGTGTGCTTCAGACTTCTTTTTTCTTTGATCAAGACCGCAGATGGACAGCGAACTTCAATTTCACCTTCAGTTCACAAGAGAAAGATGTCACAAAGACTCTTCATGCCCGGTATATGGCTGATGTGGGATTACAATACCGCTTCTGGAAGGATCGACTTACACTTGGATTAACTTGTCGTAATTTGTTTGCCTCACATATTAAAGGAACAGAGTATTTAGGAAATACGGTAATGGACTTTGACAACACGTTCAATTACCGTCAACTTCGTCTGACACTTACTTACAACTGGGGCGCCCGTCTGAAACAAAACCGTCGGCAGTATCAGAGTGACGAAGTAAAAAATCGTGTAGTAAACGACTTTTGATATGAATCGTGTAGAACGATTAGTCTATTTCAGCCTCTCATTCCTGATGATGGGCTTGGCCATGTCGCACCTTTCAAATGTGGTTCCGTGGGTTGATGAGGTGATGTTCACAGATACGGCCATGCATTTTATGAATGGTAAGGGGTGGACAACCAATGCATGGTATTCTGTTGCCAAACAAGAACCTTTCCTGCTGTATCCCCCTTTGTACACTATGATAATGGTTTTGTGGATGAATGTTTTTGGAACGACGTTGATTGCCTGTCGTTCTTTGAACTTAATAATGACGCAGCTTATAGGATTGGGGATACTAAGGATCTGCAGGCAGCTGGGAACTCATTTGTCAATGAAACAGATAGGTCTGCTTATCATGCTATTATGGTGTACTGAAGACATGATTTACATGTACAGTAATGGTAGACCCGATTTGCTGGGTGCTGCTATTCTTGTGTGGATTGTAAGTGAGATGATTTGCATCATAAAGAACAACAAAAAAGGATGGACTATTATTGTCTTATTGTCAGTCCTTCTTGCTGTGTCTGGAATACAGGAAGTTGTTTGTCTGTATATCCTTATTTTCTTGGCTTATCTTATGTTAAAAGACCAACGTGAAAGTGTGAAGAGAGTAACTGTTTTGACGGTATTCGGCACTTTCATCGGCTTCTTGTTGGTATGTGCTTTCATGGCCTGCCATGGTCATCTGATAGCATTTGTTGTAAACATGTTATCCTATTCAAATACGCTAATGAATCTGGCGATGATAAGTATACCCGTGTTAGGTGATTTCTTGGGAATAGACTTCTCTCTCTTCCTGGAAAAGATTGCCAATAACACAACAGACGTTCCGTTCTATAGTCGCATCATGACAATCTACACACATCCTTCTTATGTGGCTTTGTTGGTGGTGATCTTATTTGTCCTTCTTTCAGAACATAAGAAACTGAAAAGTTGTTCATTATACGTCATGATGAAGCTTCTTCTTGTTTTTGTGTTGTCGATTCCTTTGTTGATGAATCTGGCAGGTCGCTTTCCTGATTACTACTATTGGATGGCATATATTCCCTTATTTCTATTATTGGTCATTCTTGTAGGATTTACGGAAAGTCGTATCAGTCATCTCATTATTGGATTAGTTTTGCTGTTTATCTCTGCTAAAGGGTTGGCTCACTCCATTCTACAGGATAACTATTCGATGACAAAAGCTTTCATAAGTAGATGTACTATGCTGAAAAACAAATGCGTCGTGGCACCTTTTTCTGTGTTCTATGAAATGGAAAAACTGGGAAGCAGAGCCTATTATTTAGGTGTATATCCCACTCGATATATTCCCAAGGATATTGAATACGTGATTCTTCCCCCAAAGAATTCTGATTATGGTGTAAGTCATTTGTATGACTATTATCATAGCATTCATGAATCGGATTCATTACAGACCGTTATGGTTGCAGAAAGCACGTCGGTCGGACTGAAAGTGTACAAGATAGTAAAGAAACCTCAATACAATAGCAATAAGCCATGATGAAACCAATCATCAAGATCCTTCGTCCTCAGCAGTGGATCAAGAACAGTTTTGTGCTTCTACCGCTGTTTTTCAATGGTAGCTTATTCAATATGCAATTGCTATTGTCGGCGATTGCTATGGCTTTCGCTTTTTGTCTTGCTTCAAGCGGCATATATTGTCTTAATGATATTTGTGATGCAGAATCTGATAAATTACATCCAAAGAAAAAGTCTCGTCCTATAGCTTGTGGCGAAGTCAGTAAAAGAAAAGCATTACTGTTAATGGTTTTCTGTGTCATTAGCTCCATCTTTGTTATCTGCATTTTCCCATGGCAAACAGGAGTTGATGTTTGTCATGTATTTGTAATCGATCTGCTTTATCTTTTGATAAACATTGCGTATTGCATCCGACTCAAGCATATAGCCATCATCGATGTCTTTATCATAGCCGTTGGATTTGTACTCAGAATCATAGCAGGTGCTATGGTCACATGTGTTTTCTTGTCGCACTGGATGATTCTAATGACTTTCCTGTTAGCTCTTCTTTTGGCTTTTTCCAAACGTAGGGATGATGTGGTGATGTTTGAGAAGACTCATGTAAAAGCAAGAAACAGTATCGTAAGATACAACCTTCCGTTTATGAATCTGGTGATTGGTGTTATAGCAAGCATTACGATGGTATGCTATATCATGTATACTGTTTCGCCAGAGGTAATCAACCGTTTTCATAGTTCTTTCTTATACGTAACAAGTGTTTTTGTACTTGCAGGTATTATTCGCTATCTGCAAATAACTATTGTTGACGTTAAAAGTGGTAATCCGACCAAGGTGTTGCTAAAAGACAGATTTGTTCAGGCAACAGTCTTAGGATGGATAATAACATTTGCAATTATTATATATATGGGGTAGAATTGATGGAGTGAAGGTATTCCTCCGCTATATCAATGTAATCACATGATTACCAGGAGAATCGGGGCGGAGAAATATCCTTAAATTCCTCCGCCAACAACTTGTTGATCATAAGTCAATTAGGCGTATTAGCGGAGCATTCTTTAATTTCCATCCTTCACACTTTCACAATGTCTGTTTGCCATTGAAATCTTACAAGCCTTATAACGTTCTTCAACTAGGCTGGTTTCTATAGGTTAGAAGGCTGATAACAAGGTGTTAGAAGGCTGATAAGTAGGTCTAACTAGGCTTGTAGGAATTGTTGCGAAGACAAAGCAAATAAAAATAGTGATTTTCTTTGCTTTGTGCTCGTTTATTCGTACCTTTGCACAAATTTTACATAGTTAGGGATTATGGACAAGAAACTTAGGATGGCCTCGCTGTGTGTGCAGGCTGGATACAAGGCGAAGAACGGTGAGCCGATTGAACTGCCGATTATTCAGAGTACGACATTTAAGTATGACGACTCTGACGAGATGGCGCAGTTGTTCGACCTGAAGAAAGAAGGATATTTCTATACCCGTCTGCAGAACCCCACCAACGATGCCGTGGCAGCCAAGATCGCTGCTTTGGAAGGGGGCGTGGGCTGCGTGCTGACCAGTAGCGGACAGGCTGCGAACTTCTATGCGGTATTCAATATCTGCGAGGCTGGCGACCATATCGTTACGTCGAACGAGATCTATGGCGGTACCTTCAACCTCTTCGGTGTTACCTTGAAGAAGTTGGGTATTGAGTGTACATTCATTTCACCGGAATCGACTGAGGAGGAGATTCAGGCAGCCTTTAAGCCGAACACGAAGCTGTTGTTTGGTGAGACTATTTCCAATCCCGGTTGTGCCGTGCTCGACATCGAGAAGTTTGCCCGGGTTGCCCATCGCAACGGTGTGCCCTTGGTGATTGACAATACCTTTGCCACACCAGTTAACTGTCGTCCGTTTGAGTGGGGTGCTGATATCGTTACGCATTCCACCACGAAATATATGGACGGACTGGCCACTCAGGTGGGCGGTGCCGTGATTGACAGCGGTAACTTCGACTGGCTGGCACATGCCGAGAAGTTCCCCGGACTGTGCACACCCGATGATTCATACCACGGTCTGACATACGTCAAAGCCTTCGGTAAGATGGGCTATACCACCAAACTGGTGGCCCAGCTGATGCGCGACTTAGGTTCCATTCCCGCTCCGCAGAACTCGTTCCTGCTGAACATGGGCTTGCAGACCTTGCACCTGCGTGTGGCTCAGCACTGCAAGAACGCGCAGAAGGTGGCAGAGTTCCTTCACGACTGTCCTGAAGTGGCCTGGGTGCATTACTGCGGACTGAAAGACGACAAGTATTACGAGCTTGGACAGAAATATCTTCCCAACGGTTCGTGTGGTGTGATTGCCTTCGGATTGAAGGGCGACCGTGAGAGAGCCATCAAATGGATGGACTCACTGGAGATGATTAATATCGTTACCCATGTGGCAGATGCCCGCACCTGCGTGCTCCATCCCGCCAGTCATACACACCGTCAGCTCAGCGACGAGCAGTTGCGAGAGGCTGGTGTGGCACCCGACCTGATCCGTCTTTCGGTGGGTATTGAGGATGTGGAAGATATTCTGGACGATATCAAGCAGGCATTACAAAAGCTATAATAATGAAAGAGATCGTAATCCAGGACGCATTACTGCAACAGGCGGCAGAAGAGGGGATGGATGCCTTTATCAAGGTGTTCACCGATGCCATCTATGCTTCCATCGGAGGAGAGCTGAATGCAGAGACCATGGCCGAGCTGAATGCCGACCAGATTACCTTACTGGCCTACTGCATCCTGCGCGATGAGGTGATGGACGGTGGTTTCGTACAGCTGATACACAACGGCTACGGACCGTTCTTCTTCAGGAATCCCTTTGCCAAGATGATCAAGCAGTGGGGGTTGAAGGACCTCTCGAAGCTGGTGTATAACGTTGGAGGACTGTATGGTAAGACGCACGAGGAGATAGAGAAAGACTGCACCGACGATGAGTTCATGGCGCTCTTCGAGCAGTTCCCGGCGTTTGATGATTACGACGATGAGTTCGTGGAGAACGAGGAAGAATGGACCGCTGAGGTTGCCCATTATGTGGATGACCATATTGAACAGTTCGGAAGAATAGAATAGGATGACATGAACAAGGAAGAAGAATTGCTCAGGAAGAAAAGTCCGGTAAGTATCAAGAACAAGAAGGCTTCGTTTGAATACTTCTTCGTGGAGACCTACACCGCCGGCATCGTCCTTACAGGCACTGAGATCAAGAGTATTCGCATGGGAAAGGCTTCCCTTGTGGATACCTATTGTCATATCATCAACGGCGAGATGTGGGTAAAAGGCATGAATATCAGTCCGTATTTCTACGGCTCATATAATAACCACGAGAGTAAGCGCGACAGGAAGCTGCTGCTGACCAAGCGCGAGATAAGACATCTGGAGAACGCCACCAAGCAACCCGGCTACACCATTGTACCCACGTTGGTGTTTATCGACGACAAGGGTAGAGCGAAGGTGGATATAGCCCTCTGCCGTGGTAAGAAACAATACGATAAGCGCGCCACGATGAAAGAGAAGGAGGACAGACGTGAGATGGACCGCGCGATGAAATCGGTGAATGTGAAATGACATGAAGTCTATACAAGATTGTATCAAGGAACGGATTCTGATTCTCGATGGTGCCATGGGTACCATGATTCAGACATACGGTCTTCAGGAAGATGATTTCTGGAGAGAAGACCTGCGCCAGTCGGTTTCTTCTCTTCCTCCTTTCCAGATGAAGGGAAACAACGATATCCTGAACCTGACCCGGCCTGACGTCATCGAGGATATCCACAGGAAATACCTGATGGCTGGTGCCGACATGATTACCACGAACACGTTCAGCAGTCAGCGCATCAGCGAGACCGACTACCATATGGAGCCGTTTGCCCATGAGATGGCTTACGAGGGAGCGCGCATTGCCCGTAAGGTGGCCGATGCTTTCTCCACGCCCGAAAAGCCACGCTTTGTATGCGGCAGTATCGGTCCTACCACCAAGACCTGCTCGATGAGTGCCGACGTGAGTAATCCGGCAGCCCGCGAGCTGACCTACGAGACATTGTTCGCCGCCTATTGCGAACAGGTGGAAGCCATGATGGAGGGCGGTGTTGACGCAATTCTTATCGAGACCATCTTTGATACGCTGAATGCGAAGGTAGCTATCGATGCTACAATCCAGATGATGGAGAAGCATCAGCTGCAGCTGCCCATCATGCTTTCGGCCACCGTGAGCGACCTGGCAGGACGAACCCTGAGCGGTCAGACCTTGGAGGCGTTCCTGGCCAGCATCTCATCCTATCCCATATTCTCCGTAGGACTGAACTGTTCGTTCGGTGCCAGACAGATGAAGACCTATCTCAAGGAGCTGGCAAGGATAGCGCCTTATTATATCAGTGCTTATCCTAATGCCGGACTGCCGAACTCGATGGGCTTGTACGACGAGACGGCGGAGTCGATGGCACCGCAAATAGGCGAATTCATCGACGAAGGACTGGTGAACATCGTGGGTGGGTGCTGCGGAACAGACGACGGTTTCATCAGGAGATATGCTGAACTGGCGTTAGGAAAGAAACCGCATGTTCCTGTGGAACGCCCCAACGAGCTGTGGCTCTCAGGACTGGAAAAGCTGACCGTGAATACGTTCATCAATGTGGGTGAACGCTGTAATGTGGCGGGCAGCAGAAAGTTCCTCCGACTCATCAAGGAGAAGAAATACGAAGAGGCCATGTCCATCGCCCGTAAGCAGGTGGAGGATGGCGCCCTTGTGATAGACATCAACATGGATGACGGTCTGCTGGATGCCAAGACCGAGATGGTGAACTTCCTGAATATGATTGCTGCTGAGCCGGATATCGCCAAGGTGCCTGTGATGATCGACTCCAGTAAGTGGGAGGTGATTACCGCAGGACTGCAGTGCGTGCAGGGTAAGTGTATCGTGAACAGTATCTCCCTGAAGGAAGGGAAGGAGGTGTTCATCCAGCATGCCAAGGATGTGATGCGCTATGGGGCTGCCGTGGTGGTGATGTGCTTCGATGAAAAGGGACAGGCCACGAGCTACGAACGGCGCATAGAGATCGCTGAACGGGCATATAGGATCCTGACTGAGAAGGTGGGCATGAACCCCTTGGACATCATCATCGATCCCAACGTACTGGCCATTGCTACAGGTATGGAGGAGCATGAAAGCTATGCAGCCGACTTCATCAAGGCGACAGCGTGGATACGTAAGAACCTTCCCGGTGCGCATGTAAGCGGCGGTGTGAGTAACCTGAGCTTCTCCTTCCGTGGAAACAACTATATCCGTGAGGCCCTGCATGCGGTATTCCTCTATCATAACATCCAGCAGGGAATGGACTTCGCTATTGTAAATCCCGCAACGAAAGTACTTTACAGCGATATTCCTCAAGAACAGCTTCAACTGATGGAGGATGTCGTGTTGAACAGACGACAGGGTGCTTCGGATGATCTGGTGGAGCTGGCAAACCGACTGATGGCCGAGGCGGAGGAAAAAAAAAGTAACGCACCTGCCGAGGGGAACGGAATAAAGCAAACAACCGAAAAGGAGTCGTGGCGTATGTTGTCTGTTGAGGAGCGCCTTTCGCATGCCTTGATCAAAGGTATTCCTGACTATCTGGAGGAAGATCTGAAGGAAGCATTACAGGTGTATCCACATCCCGTGGATATCATCGAAGGTCCGCTGATGAAGGGTATGAACACCGTGGGTGAACTGTTCGGGGCGGGAAAGATGTTCCTGCCACAGGTGGTGAAGACCGCCAGAACGATGAAACGGGCGGTTTCGGTACTTGAGCCTGCTATCGAAGCAGAGAACAAAGGGGGAGAGGCGCACAAGGCGGGAAAGATCCTCCTGGCAACCGTGAAGGGTGATGTGCATGATATCGGTAAGAACATCGTGGCTGTGGTCATGGCTTGTAATAACTATGAGGTGATTGACATGGGTGTGATGGTGCCTGCCGACCAGATTGTGAAGAAGGCGATCGAGGAAAAGGTCGATCTCATCGGACTTAGCGGACTGATTACGCCGAGTCTGGAGGAGATGGTGAACGTGGCCAATGAGCTCACCAAGGCCGGACTGCAAACTCCTATCATGATAGGAGGCGCTACAACGAGTCAGCTGCATGTGGCCCTGAAGATTGCTCCGGTGTATGGCGGACCGGTGGTGTGGCTGAAGGATGCGTCGCAGAACGCGCTCATTGCTGCACGGTTCATGAACAGTAAGGAGGAGCAGAAACTGGAGAAAGAGCTCAACGAGAAGTATGAACAGCTGCGTGACGACTACAGGAAGGAGCAGGAAGAGCTGCTGCCCATTGAGGAGGCGCGTAAGAATAAATTGAATCTGTTTGAAGAATCATGATAAAGAATATCTTGTTCGACTTAGGTGGCGTGATCATGACACTCTCTCATCCGGATGGGGTGAAACGGTTCAAGGAACTGGGTGTGAAGGATGCGGAGAAACAGCTGGATCCCTATACGCAGACGGGTATCTTCGGCGACTTGGAAGAGGGGAAGATTACGGCAGAGGAATTCCGTCTGGCGCTCGGTGAAATGGTGGGTCGTGAGGTGTCCTTTGCTGAATGCAAGCATTGCTGGCTGGGCTACAGGGCCGACCTTCCCATGAGGAACCTTGAAGTGTTGAAGAAGCTGCGGAAAGAGGGCTACCGACTTATCTTGTTGTCTAACACGAATCCGTTCATGATGGACTGGGCAGAGAGTGAGGAATTCGATGGAATGAGTCATTCTATTCATCATTATTTCGATGCAACATATATGAGCTATCGGGTAAAGACATTGAAGCCTTCGGAGTATTTCTTCAGTTATGTGCTGGAGAAAGAAGGTATCAAACCTGAAGAGACCCTGTTCGTGGATGACGGTCCGAGGAACGTTGCCATGGCTGCTGAGATGGGCATTCATACCTTCTGTCCTGAGAACGGCAGCGACTGGACGGGCGAGATTTATAACTATCTGAAATGAATCGACAGTATAATATAATATGAACGTATGAAAAAGAGAAGATGGCATATGATTCCTGGTCAACCGCTGACTGAGCTTGACAAGCAGGTGATGTACTGGGAAGGAAAAGGAAAACTGGTTCCTACAAGGGATCTGATCAAGACGGCTGAGCAAATTGAGGGAATACGAAAGGCCGGTGTGGTGAATACGGGCGTTTTGGACGAGGTGGCTGCGAAGATCCATGAGGGAATGAGTACGCTGGAAATCGATGAAATCGTACATAACTATACCATAGCGCATGGTGCCACGCCTGCTCCGCTGAACTACGAGGGATTCCCCAAGAGTGTCTGCACGAGTATCAACGAAGTGGTGTGCCATGGTATTCCCAAGGCTGATGATATACTCGAAGAGGGGGATATCATCAACGTGGATTGCACCACCTGTCTGGACGGATACTATGCAGATGCCTCCAGGATGTTCATCATCGGTAAGACTACCCCTGAGAAGGAACAGCTGGTGCGTGTGGCCAAGGAGTGTCTGGAGATTGGTGCCGAGGCCGCGAAGCCTTATTGCTTTGTAGGCGATATCGGTCATGCGATAGAGAAACATGCGAAGAAATACCACTACGGTATTGTGCGCGACCTCTGTGGTCATGGTGTTGGAAACAAGTTCCATGAAGAACCGGATATCGTGCATTACGGTAAGAAGGGTACGGGTATGCTGCTCGTTCCGGGTATGGTGTTTACCATCGAGCCGATGGTGAATATGGGTACATGGCGCGTGTTCATTGATGCTGAAGACCCGTACGGATGGGAGGTGATCAGCGAGGATGAGAAACCGAGTGCTCAATGGGAACATACATTCCTGATGACCGAGCAGGGAGTTGAAGTACTTACGTACTAATTGCAGAATTGAAAGATTGAAGAATTGAAGAATTGAAAATTGGAAAATAAGGATATATACATATTGGCGATTGAGAGCAGCTGTGATGATACATCGGCTGCAGTACTCAGGAACGACGTGCTGTTGAGTAATGTGACTGCATCGCAGGCGGTGCATGAAGCCTATGGTGGTGTGGTACCGGAACTGGCGTCACGCGCCCATCAGCAGAATGTGGTGCCTGTGGTTGATCAGGCCATCAAGCGGGCAGGAATCACCAAAGAGATGCTCACGGCTATTGCCTTTACCCGAGGACCGGGCTTAATGGGTTCGCTGCTAGTAGGTGTGAGCTTCGCCAAAGGATTGGCACGCAGTCTGGACATTCCCATGATTGACGTGAACCACCTGCAAGGACACGTGTTGGCCCATTTCATCAAGGAACACGAGGACGACCAGACGGCTCCGCCATTGCCATTCCTCTGTCTGTTGGTAAGCGGCGGTAACTCGCAGATCGTGAAGGTGAATGCCTATAACGACATGGAGGTGTTAGGGCAGACCATCGATGATGCTGCAGGCGAGGCTATCGACAAGTGCTCGAAAGTGATGGGACTCGGTTATCCCGGCGGTCCGATCATCGACAAGCTGGCACGACAGGGTAATCCGCATGCCTACAAGTTCTCTGAACCACATATCCCTGGTTTGGACTATAGCTTCAGTGGCTTGAAGACCAGTTTCCTGTATAACCTCCGCGATTGGATCAAGGAGGATCCCGACTTTGTGGAGCACCATAAGGAAGACCTGGCTGCCAGTCTGGAGTTCACCATTGTTGACATCCTGATGAAGAAACTGAAGCTGGCTGTGAAGCAGACCGGTATCAAACATGTGGCCGTGGCAGGTGGTGTATCTGCCAACAACGGTCTTCGCAATGCTTTCCACGATCATGCCAAGCGCTACGGATGGAAGATATACATCCCGAAGTTCAGCTATACTACCGACAATGCCGCTATGATTGGAATCACGGCGTACTTTAAGTATGCTGACAAAGACTTCTGTTCTATCGATAAACCTGCGTTCAGTAAGGTTACGTTCAAGTAAATCATTAACCACCATTACTCATAAAAGAAAGAATATGGAATTAGAAAACAGAATCCTCAGTCGTGAAATCAGTCGACTGCTCTACGAGAAAGGGAAGAGCGTGGGTACTGCTGAGAGTTGTACTGGCGGTCGTATTGCCGAGGCAATCATCTCCACACCCGGTGCCTCCAACTATTTCAAGGGAAGCATCGTGTCGTATGCCGATGAAATCAAGGAAAAACTCCTGAACGTTGATCATCAGGTTATTGAGGAACAGACGGCAGTATGTGAGGAAGTGGCCCGTCAGATGGTGAAAGGCGCCTGTCATATACTGGATGTTGACTTTGCCGTATCGGCAACAGGATATGCCGGACCTGGCGGAGGAACGAAGGATATTCCCGTGGGAACGATTTGGCTGGCCTGCGGAACACCCGATGAAATCATTACATTTAAGCTCGAAGAGGATGACGGTCGTGACAAGAACCTGGAGCATGCCACCAAAAAGGCCATGCAGATGTTCTACGATTTCTTGAACGAGCACATACCAGTGGTTGAGGAAGAGGGTTAATCGTATGGATAAGGTTCTTGGAAGACTTGGTGTGGAATCGTTGAGTCAGATGCAGCTCGACACCTCTGATGCGGTGCTGCATACTGATCGTGATATCGTTGTCCTTTCTCCTACAGGTAGCGGTAAGACATTGGCTTATCTGCTCCCGCTGGTGGAGCGCATCGATCCTGCGCAGGACGGCGTACAGGCCATTGTCCTCGTACCTGGTAGAGAGCTCGCACTGCAGTCGGCTGGTGTCCTGAAGGACCTGGGTAGCGGCTTGCGTACCATGGCGCTCTATGGTGGACGACCCACGATGGATGAGCACCGACGAATCCGTGAGGTGAAGCCGCAGATTGTTTTTGCCACCCCTGGTCGTTTGAATGACCATCTCACCAAGGAGAACTTTCCCGTGAACAATGTGCAATGGCTGGTCATCGATGAATTCGACAAATGTCTCGCCATGGGATTCCGTGATGAGATGAGTGAGGTGCTATCGAAGCTTCCTCAGGATATTCGTCATATCCTGCTGTCGGCAACCGATGCTGAAGAGATACCGCAATTCGTGAATCTCGGAAAGACGAAACGTATCAATTACATCGATGAAACCGCTCAGATTTCATCGCGCGTAAATATATATAAGGTAAAGAGTCCGGATAAGGATAAGCTCGAAACAGTGAGTAAGCTGCTCAGACATATCGGAGAGAAGAGCAGTGTGGTGTTCCTGAACTACAGGGAGAGCGTGGAACGTGCAGCCGACTATCTGCGGCAACAGGGTTTCGCCATCAGTATGTTCCATGGCGGACTCGACCAGAAGATGCGTGAGGATGCGTTGTATAAGTTCAGTAACGGATCGGCCAACGTACTTGTATGTACCGACCTGGCTTCGCGCGGTCTAGATATCCCCGACATTGAGAACATCATCCATTATCATCTGCCCGAGACAGAAGACGCCTATGTGCATCGTGTAGGACGAACAGCCCGTTGGGATAAGGAGGGACGTACCTTCTTCGTTCTTGGTCCTGGTGAGAACATTCCTTCGTACGTGGAAGAAGAGCAGGTCGACTATCCCTTACCGCAACAACTTCCCGCGCCAGCACAGCCCAGAATGACAACCCTTTATATCGGAAAAGGCAAGAAGGATAAGATTTCCAAAGGCGACATTGTAGGCTTCCTCTGCAAGAAAGGCGGCGTCACTGTAGATGATATCGGTAAGATCGATGTCAAGGAACGGTATTCGTATGTGGCCATCGTTCGTGAGAAACTGAACACTGTGTTAGCATTAACACGTGGAGAGAAGATTAAAGGCATCAAAACAATAGTTGAATCCGTCAAATAGCAACAAGTATCGCATTTTGATATGTCAACTTGACAATTTGTAACCTTGAACAAAGATTTTATGTAATTTAAGTCAAATAATTTGGCCAATTCATACAAAATGTGTAATTTCGCAGCCAATTAATAAATCATATAAAAAGCAATCAAATTAGAAGCAATCAAATGAAGAAGTACAACTTTAATGCTGGTCCCTCTATGCTTCCCCGCGAAGTGATTGAGAACACGGCAAAACAGTGTCTTGATTTCAATGGCTCTGGTCTCTCTCTGATGGAGATCAGCCACCGTGCAAAAGATTTCCAGCCCGTTGTTGACGAGGCTGTGGCTCTCGTTAAAGAGCTGCTTAGCATCCCTGAGGGTTACTCCGTGATCTTCCTCGGTGGTGGTGCATCACTCGAGTTCTGTATGATTCCTTACAACTTCCTGATCAAGAAGGCTGCTTACCTGAACACCGGTGTTTGGGCAAAGAAGGCCATGAAGGAAGCTAAGTTGTTTGGTGAGGTAGTAGAGGTGGCTTCTTCAGCTGACGCCAACTATACTTTCATTCCGAAGGGCTGGTCGGTACCTGCTGATGCAGACTATCTGCACATCACTACCAACAACACCATCTACGGTACTGAAATCCGCAAGGATCTGGATGTTCCCGTTCGCCTGATTGCTGATATGTCATCAGATATCTTCAGTCGTCCTATCGACGTAGCAAAGTACGATGCTATCTATGCTGGTGCCCAGAAGAACCTGGCCATGGCTGGTGTTACCATCGTGATTGTGAAGGACGATGCACTGGGCAAGGCTCCCCGTGAGATTCCTACCATGCTCGACTATCGTACACATGTTGATAAGGGTTCTATGTTCAATACTCCTCCAGTTGTTCCTATCTATTCTGCTCTTGAGAACCTGCGTTGGATCAAGAAGCAGGGTGGTGTAGAGGCTATGGATAAGCTGGCTCACCAGCGTGCTGAGATCGTCTATGGTGAGATCGACCGCAACAAGATGTTTGTGGGTACAGCCAAGGAAGAGGATCGTTCACTGATGAACCTCTGCTTCGTGATGGCTCCAGAGTACAAGGAACTGGAGAAGGACTTCCTCGACTTCGCTGTATCACAGGGTATGGTTGGTGTGAAGGGTCACCGTTCAGTGGGTGGTTTCCGTGCTTCTTGCTACAACGCCCAGACCATCGAAGGCTGCAACGCTCTCGTAGCTTGCATGAAGGAGTTCGAGGCAAAGCACTAATATGTTGATCCCATTCCTCTTACTGATACTCTTGGCGGGTATTGCTTTAGTGGCTCTGGTTTATGGTTTGTTCACACTCATCATGAAACTGGCTGGCAAAGGGAAATACCTTTTGACGTTGAATCTAACGAAAAGACTGTTTGGAGATAAGTGGGGGAATGTACTTCATTATGTATTCTTTACAATACTTCCGTTACTGATTAGCATTTGGCTTATTATTAATATTATTATTGCAGTAAAATAGAAGAACATGAAGATTCTTGTAGCAACAGAAAAGCCTTTCGCAGCCGCTGCTGTCGAGGGTATTCGCAAAGAGATTGAGGGAGCAGGCAACGAACTTGCGCTGCTCGAGAAATATACTGAGAAAGCCCAGTTGTTGGACGCTGTGAAGGATGCTGACGCCATGATTATCCGTTCGGATAAGGTGGACGCTGAGGTCCTCGACGCTGCCAAGCAATTGAAGATTGTTGTTCGTGCCGGTGCTGGTTACGATAACATCGACTTGGCTGCCGCTACCGCACATAACGTAGTAGCTGAGAACACTCCCGGTCAGAACGCCAATGCCGTTGCCGAGTTGGTATTCGGTCTGTTGGTGATGGCCGTTCGTGGTTTCTACAATGGTAAGAGCGGTTCCGAGCTGCTCGGTAAGAAACTGGGTATCCTGGCATTCGGTAATGTAGGTCGTAACGTGGCTCGCATCGCCAAGGGCTTTGGTATGGATGTTTATGCTTTCGACGCCTACTGTCCTGCAGAGGTCATTGAGAAGGCTGGTGTACACGCCGTTGCTAATCAGGACGCACTCTTCGAGACCTGTGATGTGGTTTCTCTGCACATCCCCGCTACTCCCGAGACCAAGCAGAGCATCAACTACGCTCTCGTAGGTAAGATGAAGAAGGGTGGTATCCTGGTGAACACCGCTCGTAAGGAAGTGATTAACGAGCCTGAGCTGATTAAGCTGATGGCAGAGCGTGAGGACCTGAAGTTCGTCACCGACATCATGCCCGATGCTAATGATGAGTTCGCAAAGTTCGAAGGACGTTACTTCTCAACTCCGAAGAAGATGGGTGCTCAGACAGCAGAGGCAAACATCAATGCCGGTATTGCTGCCGCCAAGCAGATCAACGCCTTCTTCAAAGATGGTGATACGAAGTTCCAAGTGAATAAGTAATATCATGATTCAACTGGTGCAGTGAGACATTAGCACGTCTTTTCAAATCATTTAATAATGAATAAGCACCTAAAAAGAATATACCTTGGTATTATTATTGTAATATTCGCTTTCTTGTCTTATATCATTTTTGATGATATGAAGGAAGCCGTATTTTACTTTCTTCTTGGGATGCTTTGTTTTTGGATAGGTTGGCGCTACACAAAGTCTCATGTAGAAGAATCATAACCAAGGTTCAATGAAATATTGCTGAACACGAAAGGCATAAAAGTGAAACTGTATTTTACTTTTATGCCTTTCGTGTTATGTTACTGCAGTTCCAGGTGGTTCCTATATAGTGTCTGCTAATGGTACACAGTTTCTATTCGATAAGCTACTGTAGCTTATCGAATGGCTATCTTCTTTCCATTCTGGATATAGATACCTTTCTGAGGTCGTTGCAATAGACGACGGCCAGTCAGGTCGTAGATGTAACCATTGGTCTTAACAGGATCCATAATAATACGGTTGATGCCGGTAGAATAGATTTCGAGATCACTGATGGTACAGTTCCATGCTACGCTTGGATTACTGGTTATCTCCTTACCGTCACTCTTTCTTGTAAGTTTCACGCTGTTTACTCTCACAGTACCACTGTTTTGCTTGCATTGCAAGGTAATCTTTGATATCGTACCCATATTGGCAGCAAAGGTCAATGTACTGACGGCTGAAGTAATATTACTGGTGTAGCCATTAGGATACTTTGAGCTATATACCTTCCACTGCAACAGATCAGCAGCGGGAGCATTCTCAAGTTCAAGAATGATGTTCTTGTAATCGGATGAAGTAAAACTCTTACCGTTATAAAGATATAACTCTCCCCACTGGTTGGTAAAGTTTACAGTACATGAAAATCCGTAATTGGAGGCATCAGGCAATACAGGATTGAAACTAGTTCCATGATAAGTCTGGAGAATGGTCTTTGCCAGATCAGGTTGCGTGAATGCTGGGAACGAACGTGCTATACCATCCGACAGTCCCATCCAATAGAACGTGGCCATATCGTTTTCCTTGCACTTCTGTACAAAATAGTTACAGAACTGGAACATCAGATCACGACGTGCATCGTAGTCGGTTTCTTCATTATCCACATTACTGGTACCCCATTCGCCGATGATCACCGGACCGCCTTTGGCAACCAGGTGAGTCTTAAGGGCATTCACCATATCATCAATCTCGCTCTTGATCTCGTTCATGGAACGGTTACCCGTAATCTGACCGCTGTTGTTCGTGTTGACAATCGAGGGGTAGGCATGCACCTGGAAAGCAATGTGTCCAGTGGTGGTGTCATCCGGGTACTTCATCTCCTTCAGCGGGTCTTTCAGGTGATTGTTCCAAGTACCATAGCCATTGCAAGCACCATAGGTGTTGACAATCAGGTTACGTTTGGCATTGTTCCCACCTGTGGCACGTACCACATTCACAAAGCTCTGCGCAAAGCTGTTGATGGCCTCGTAGGCATCAGCAGCATCACTGGCGATATAACGAGATGAGGTGTTGAAGGTGGCAAAGCACCACGAGTTATACTTGTCGAGCATTTCGTTATAGCTCTCAAACAGTAACTTCTCACCGTAATCCTTGAACTCCTCAGCAATCTGTTTCCAGAGCGATTCGTAGCGGTCTTTCTGACTGTTATACACAGACATACTGGCATGCAGCCAATGACTGTCACCATTTCCTGTGTCATGATGCACATTGAGGATGCAATACAGTCCTTGGTCGATGACATAGTCAACAACTTCGTGAACGCGTCGCATCCATGCCTCATCCACCTTGTTGTTAGTGTCCATGTGGTTATACCAGGTAACAGGTACACGGATAGCTCCGAATCCTGCATCCTTCATCATCTTCATCAGTTCCGGTCTTGTGACGGGCTGTCCCCAATAGGTCTCGGAATCCAGACCTTGTAACGAGCCGTTGTTGGCATCAAGGGTATTACCCATGTTCCAGCCAACACCCATGTTCTTGACGGCATTGGTAGCCGACTCAAAATCTTGTCCTTTAACCTGAATGCCAGTCATTAGGAACACGCTGAATAATAAGGTAAAATACTTATTCATATTGTTAATTGTTAGTTATCTGTTGCAAAAATAGTGTGTTTTTCCGAACTAACCAAACAAAAATGGAAATGTCTTTCATAACATTTTGAGATTTCGTATTTTTTGCGTATTTTTGCAGCCAGTTTTTAATACTTTATTACATTATGGCAATCATTAAACCGTTTAAAGGTATCCGTCCACCGAAAGAGTTGGTGGAGAAAGTGGAGAGTCGTCCTTACGACGTTCTTGACAGCGAAGAGGCGAGGGCAGAGGCTGGCGACAATGAGATGAGTCTCTACCACATTATCAAACCCGAGATTGATTTCCCTGTAGGCACATCTGAGTATGATCCTAAAGTGTACGAGAAGGCTGCCGAGAACTTCAAGAAGTTCCAGGATAAGGGTTGGCTGGTTCAAGACGCGTGCGAACATTATTATATATATGCACAGACTATGAATGGGAAGACACAGTACGGACTCGTGGTGTGTGCCCATACCGATGATTACCAGAAAGGAAACATCAAGAAGCACGAGCTGACTCGTCGCGACAAGGAGGAAGACCGTATGAAGCATGTGCGCATCAACAATGCGAATATCGAGCCGGTGTTCTTTGCTTATCCCGACAACAGCGTACTCAATACGCTCATTATGCGCTATGCAGCCACAGAACCAGAGTATGATTTCATTGCTCCTGTTGATGGCTTCCGTCATCAGTTCTGGGTGATTTCCGACCAGCAGGATATTGATACCATCACCGATGAATTCGCCAAGATGCCGTCTCTGTACATTGCCGACGGTCATCACCGCTCTGCTGCCGCCGCCCTCGTAGGTGCCGAGAAGCAGAAGCAGAATCCGAACCACAAGGGGGATGAAGAATATAACTTCTTCATGGCCGTATGTTTCCAGGCCAGTCAGCTCACCATTCTCGACTATAACCGCGTGATCAAGGACCTGAACGGAATGAGTTCCGCCGAATTCATCGAGGCCCTGAAGAAGAACTTCATCGTGGAGAAGAAGGGTAGTGAGATCTACAAGCCCGCCAAGCTGCACGAGTTCTCCTTGTATCTCGATGGCGAGTGGTATAGTTTGGTAGCCAAAGAAGGAACCTACAATAATGACGATCCCATCGGTGTGCTCGACGTAGATATCTCCAGTCGTCTTATCCTCGACGAGATTCTGGATATCAAGGACCTCCGTTCCAGCAACCGTATCGACTTCGTGGGCGGACTCCGCGGACTGGGTGAGCTGAAGCGCCGCGTTGACAGTGGTGAGATGCGTACAGCCCTTGCCCTTTATCCTGTCAGCATGCAGCAGATCATGGACATTGCCGACAGCGGTAAGATCATGCCGCCAAAGGCCACCTGGTTTGAGCCGAAGCTCCGTTCCGGGTTAGTGATACATAAACTAGTGTAACTAGTTAACTAGTAATACTAGTATCACTAGATTTACTAGATTATGACCGACGAATTCAAAACCATCAAAACCATCAGCGAGGGCTACTACACCGAAAAGCGTAGTAAGTTCCTCGCTTTTGCGCATCCTGTAACCGATGTTTCTCAGGTCAAGGAGATCATCGCTGAGTACAGGAAGAAATACTTTGATGCCCGTCATGTGTGCTATGCCTACATGTTGGGAGCCGATAGGTTGGAGTTCCGGGCGAACGACGATGGCGAACCCAGTAGCACGGCAGGAAAGCCCATCTTGGGACAGATCAACTCGAATGAGCTTACGGATATCCTGATTGTCGTGGTGCGTTATTACGGGGGGGTGAACCTGGGTACCAGCGGACTGATTGTGGCCTACAAGGCAGCGGCTGCTGATGCCATTGATCATGCGGAGATCATCACCCGACAAGTGGAGGAGATTGTGGAGTATCATTTCTCTTATCCGATGATGAACCAGGTGATGCGTATCGTCAAGGATATGAATCCGCGCATCGTGGAACAGCAGTTCGACAACACTTGCTCCATCAAACTGGCAATTCGTAAGTCGTTGGCAGACGAGCTGCGCACAAGACTGGCGAAGTTGTTGTGAGAGCCCACAAACTTTTGTGCGAATTATTTGGTGGTGACGGAAAATTGTGTTACTTTTGCACCGACAAAAGAAAAGCCAATTGAGTAAACTCATTGGCGCTCACTTAATCGGAAGATTAAACTTCGTTTTTTCTTCCTCACGTTCGGCCAATTGAGTATAACTCATTGGCGCTCACTTAATCGGAAGATTGGCAGAGTGACCGAATGCGCTGGACTCGAAATCCGGTATACCCTTTCCGGGTATCGGGGGTTTGAATCCCTCATCTTCCGCAAAATAAAACAGGGAGCCTTAATGGTTCCCTGTTTTTGTATATACACATTAACTTGAGGATATGGAAATGGTCATTCAGTAGAAATAACGTCATCAATCTGATCGATGATCTCCTGATAGTTCTCCTGGTTCCGATCATGAATCTTCAGTCCGATGAAACCGCCCAAGATGGCACATACACACATCGTAATGGCAAAGAACAGGAAGTTGTTATCGGGATTCTTCATATAGGTGTCGAAGATGAAATAGCCGAACCACAGAATACCTGCCGGGATACCGAACATCAGCCAGTCCTTGTCCAGTTTCTTGGCCTTGGCCACTTTCTGTGAAGCATCAACCAGGTTCCTGTTATACATGTTCTTGTTACGGATGAACCTACCGGTATAAAGCGTGTATCCGAACACCACCAGCATCAAGATGCTTAACGAGATCCATACGCCTAATGAAGAGCCGTTGAGTTTCACGAAAGCCCAGTAGCCGTAGGGGATTAACAGCAGACTGACGATGCTGCACACGGTGTAGCGGCGGTTGATACTGTTTGTATTGCGCTTGAGCGACTGACGGATCAGGTTGTCGTTGATGATCTCCTGCTTGTCCAGCTTCTTCTTCAAGGTATTCATCTGCTCGCGCATATTCTCTAATTCAATTTCGTTGTTCATAATGGGTAATTTTTAATCGTTAGACATTTTTTTCAACTGCTCTCTGATTCTGAACAGACGCACACTGACGTTCTTAGTAGTGATTCCGACAATCTGTCCGATTTCCTCATACGAGAGATTCTCGAGCCAGAGTAGAACAATCGCCCTGTCGAAGGGTTGCAACTTGGCGATACGCTTGTGGAGCATGTCCACCTGACGTGTATCCTCGTCGCGGTCTTCAAAGAGGTTGATGTCCATGGTCAGACGGGCGGTAGTCATGCGTCGCTTCTTCCTGTCTATGGTGATACAGGTGTTGAGAGCGACACGGTAGATCCACGTCCTGATGTCACTGCGATGCTCGAAGCTCTCGAATCCTTTCCAAAGATTCACTAGTACCTCCTGGAACAGATCGTTCACCTCGTCGGCATCTTGCGAGAACATGTAGCACACGGTATAGATGGTGCTCTTATGTTCCGTTACGGTTTGCGCAAACTTTTTTTCTAATGTTGTCATTGTCTTCTGTTCTTTTCAATGATTTGATTTTTTGCCCATTAGACGTTGCAAAGATACGAAAAACTACACGATACTTCCAAAAAAAATCATTTTTGCCGAAGATAAACGAAAAAAAACCTTAATAACTAAGATTATTTAAGGAAATGTTTTGTGATTTCATAAAAAGTTTGTAATTTTGCACCCTGTTTGGAATAAGTATCAAAAAACGATCGTAAAAAACGTAGATAGCAATGTCGAAGATTTGTCAGATTACAGGGAAGAAAGCCATGATCGGCAACAATGTTTCCCACTCGAAGCACCGCACAAAGCGCAGCTTTGACGTAAACCTGTTCAGCAAGAAGTTCTACTATGTAGAGGAGCAGTGCTGGATCAGACTTAAGATTAGTGCTGCCGGTTTGCGTATTATTAATAAAGTAGGTCTTGATGCAGCCCTGAAGCAGGCTGTAAGCAAAGGCTATGTTGACTGGAAGGACATTAAAGTGATTTAAGGAGGATAAAAATGGCATCAAAGAAAGCTAAAGGTAATAGAGTACAGGTTATCCTGGAGTGCACTGAGATGAAGAGCAGTGGTCTTCCTGGAACAAGTCGTTATGTCACGACCAAGAACCGTAAGAACACTCCGGAGAGACTGGAGATGAAGAAGTATAATCCCATTCTGAAGAGAATGACTGTTCATAAGGAAATCAAATAATAAGATAGACTATGGCAAAGAAAACAGTGGCAACCCTCCACGAAGGTTCGAAGGACGGTCGCGCATATACTAAAGTAATCAAGATGGTGAAGAGCCCCAAGACTGGTGCTTACATCTTCAATGAGCAGATGGTTCCCAATGAGGACGTGAAAGATTTCTTCAAGAACTAATTGATAGAATCCATATATGAAAGAGCTGCAACGACGTTGCGGCTCTTTTTTTTGTTTTTTCCTTCGCATCCGATGGTTGTTTGGGAAATAATTATTAACTTTGCCGTCAAATATTGCAATATGGGATTATTTGGATTATTCAATAAGGAGAAAAAGGAAACGCTAGACAAGGGACTGGAAAAAACCAAGCAAAGCGTATTCTCGAAGCTTACCCGAGCTGTGGCAGGTAAATCTAAGGTGGATGATGATGTCTTGGACGACCTGGAAGAGATCTTGATTACCAGTGATGTGGGTGTTGATACGACCTTGAAGATCATCCACCGCATTGAGGATCGTGTGGCTCGTGATAAGTATGTATCCACCTCGGAACTTAACGGTATTCTGCGCGATGAAATCGCCAGTCTGCTGTCAGAGAACCACTCCGACGATAATGACAACTGGGACCTTCCCTCCGACCACAAGCCCTACGTGATTCTTGTAGTAGGTGTGAATGGAGTGGG
>JAEEWT010000001.1 GCA_016287755.1 Prevotella sp. | reverse complement strand
CTTAATGAACGAGCGACGAGTAGGAGCGGTTAAGCCTTCCCATATAGGGGAAGGTTTGGTTAGGGTGGATGTTTCTTTTGCCTCTTTTCTTTGCGCCAAAGAAAAAGAGGGTAAGAGTTTGTTTCTTTGCCAAAGAAAAGGATGAGCCGAAGATACTTTCGCTCGACAAAACAAAATAAAACAAGTTTTATTTGTTTTTGTACTCACTTAATCGTACCTTTGGCTTCGCCGAAGATACTCACGTTCGGAAAAACTCAAATTAATTTGGTTTTTCCCTCACTTAATCGTATCTTTGCAGACGAAACAAATAGTATTAGCATTGAAGACATTTGAAGAATTAGGCGTGAGCAGTGAGATACTGCAGGCCATTACAGAGATGGGCTTTGTTTCGCCAATGCCCGTCCAGGAAGAAGTGATTCCCTATCTGTTAGGGGAAGGAAACGATGTGATTGCCCTTGCCCAGACGGGTACGGGAAAGACAGCGGCATTCGGTATTCCGTTGTTGCAGAAGATTGATGTGGAGAATGAGGAAACACAAGCACTGATTTTGAGTCCGACACGAGAACTGTGTCTGCAGATCGCCGATGATCTGCGGGATTTCTCCAAATACATGAAAGGAGTGCACGTGGTGCCTGTTTATGGTGGCGCGAGCATCGAACAGCAGATTCGTGCCCTGAAGCATGGAGCACAGATCATTGTGGCTACACCCGGTAGATTGATCGACCTGATGCACCGCGGTAAGGCGCAGATAGAGCATATCAAGAGCGTAGTATTGGATGAAGCTGACGAGATGCTGAACATGGGCTTCTCTGACAGCATCAACGAGATATTCGAGCATGTGCCGGCAGAGCGTAACACCTTGCTCTTCTCGGCTACCATGAGCAAGGAGATAGAGAAGATCGCGCTGAACTACCTGCACGACCATAAGGAGATTGTGGTGGGCAGCAGGAACGAGGGTGCCGAAAATGTGAACCATGTGTATTACATGGTGCACGCCAGGGATAAGTATCTGGCTTTGAAGCGCATTGTTGACTTCTATCCGCGTATCTTCGCCATTATCTTTTGCAGAACGAAAATTGAGACTCAAGAGATTGCCGACAAGCTGATCAAGGACGGCTATAATGCCGAGAGTCTGCACGGCGACCTCAGTCAGGCGCAGCGCGACCTCACCATGCAGAAGTTCCGTCAGCACCTCACCCAGCTGCTGGTGGCTACCGATGTGGCAGCCCGTGGCTTGGATGTGGATGATTTGACGCATGTCATCAACTACGGCTTGCCCGACGATATAGAGAACTACACCCACCGCAGCGGTCGTACGGGTCGTGCCGGTAAGAAGGGTACTTCCATCTCCATCGTCCACAGCCGTGAGAAGCACAAGATACGCAGTATCGAAAAGGTTATCGGTAAGGAGTTCGTAGAGGGAGAGATGCCCTCGGCACAGGAGATCTGTAAGAAGCAGCTCTATAAAGTGATGGACCAGATTGTGAAGACCGATGTGCTGGAGGAGCAGATTGATCCGTTCATGGGTGATATCAGTCGTTTCTTCGAGTTCATCGATAAGGAGGATATCATCAAGAAGATTGTGAGCATCGAGTTCGGAAAGTTCCTCTCTTATTATGCTAATGCTCCGGAGATTGAGAAGCCGGCGACACGGTCGAAGGGAGACGGTCAAAGGTCAAAGGGAGAAGGAGGAAGGACGAAGGAGAGGTCGAGAGGCCGAGGATCGCGAAAGGCTGAGGCTGGATTCCGCAGATTATTCATTAACTTAGGAAAGAAAGACGGTTTCTTCCCCGGTGAGCTGATGCAGTTCCTGAACAAGAACGTGAAGGGTCATGTGGAGGTTGGTCATATCGACTTGCAGAACACCATCTCTTTCTTCGATGTGGCTGAAGAGGATGCCGACCGCGTGACAAAGTACCTGACAGGCGCTAAATATAAGGGGCGTGAGGTGCGTTGTAATGATGGAGAGGCCACCCCTAACCCCTCCATGAGGAGGGGAACGAAGGAAGAAGGAGGACGGTCGAAGACTGCAAGCAACGTTCAAGGTCCTTTGCAGAGCAAAGCGGCAAAGCCGGGCGCAAGAGCGACTAAGAGCGCTGACGCGCGTTCAAAGGATGCCAGTTTCGACCGTTTCGAGAAAAAGAAGAAGGTGGAGAGCAAACGTGGTAAACGCGGTGCTGCCCGCATGGAAAGCGGTCGTAAGGACGATTGGCGCCAGTTCTTCCAGGGCGGACCTATAGAACTTGTAGGTGAGGAGCCCGATTTCTCGGAAGAGGGATGGGCACGGAGGAAACCCAAAAAGAAAGGCAAGAAATAATCTTGCCTTTTTTATATCAATACGGTGAGATATTGTTCAGCTCACCGATCTTCCCTTCTACAACAGGTGTGGTAAAAAGCTGCTGGAGATCCCCGTAGGTGATTTGCGTCTGCGGGGAGAAGTCGGGTGATTGCATATACTGTAGGATGCTTTTATACAGCTGACGAGCCTCGGGGTACTGCTGCAGCTGGTCGAGCGGCGACATACATACCAACAGCTTACCCTTGTTGACAGCAAACTCGAAGATCAGTCCGAGCTTATGGTTCCGTTCCACATTGTCGATAACCTGTACGATGGGTCGGTAGGCCGCTGCGGTATTGTCGAGCATAAACGGTCGTGAGGCCTTGATGATGGGGAACCACTGCCAGTTGGTGTGCATCTCCGTGGGGAAGCTGTTGAAGATGGGATGCTCAGGATTCGTAAGAATACCCAAGGTGCCCGGTGAAACCGACTTTTTATTATTCTCGCAGATGGTTTTGAACATGCGGTAGTTCCAATAGTCGGTCTGGAAGAGTCCGCCCACGGTAAGGTCCTTCATCTGTGTACTGTCGGGCATCAGCAGAACCGTTCCGCCACCACTCAGTATTCTGGCTGTTTCCACATCATACTGATGCGCCACAAGGATATCCTTGGGTACCGACAGCGGATTCTTCATGCTTGGGAACACCCAGATGTTATAGTAGTTCTCAAAGCATTTCCCACTCTCCTTATTATAATAGGATTTAAGGACGAGTGTATATTTCTGCGGTTGAAGGTCGCTGACATCGATGCTGATATCCTCTAAGTCGGTCAGACCATGACTATTCTCAGGGATGCTTACTTTCCCTCGTTTAAGCGTCATTCCTTCCCTGTCCATCAACTGCCAGGTCATCACACCCTGATTCCACTTATACTCGTCGATGGACTCACTGTAGTTGGCCAGCTGAATCTTCCCCTTGACGGTTTCATCGGTGGTCCAGCAGAATTTCTCTGTAAGGAATAGCGGAACGATGGGAGAGCACCACTGTCGCCATTCTTGGGGAGTGGTGATGCCTTTGGGTTCCATGAACGCATCGAGGATACCCACATACGCAGAGCCCTGTCCGGGGTAGTCTTGCAGGTCGAGCAGCTGGAATCCACCCATACCAGGTGTCCGCAGCGCCATTTCAATCTCCTGTTTATAGAGCTCCACACTCCACAGACCCGAAGCTTTGTGGAAATCGGCTGCCTGATCGAGCATACCTGCCTTCTCTAATCTGCTGCGGAACACCTCCATGTTATATGGATAGAGCACTCCGGAGTATTTGCTGATTTCGTTATAGTCGGGATAGGTTTGGAACTGCGCCGTTTCATGACCGATGATGGGAACCTGACAGTCTTTGATACCCTCGGCAAAATTCATGATGGAATTCGGATAGATGCTGTTGATCATTCCGCCACCGGCAGCATCGGCAAACGAGAACGAGCCGCGGGTATGGGTATTGAACTTCCCCCATTCCTCCCCGCCGTTACGACAGGTGACGAAGAAATCCATCCCCTCTTTCCATCCCTGGTAGCCTAAGTAGTAGTTGGAACCGAACGTAAAGAGCTTGGTAGGATCCATCTTTTTGAAAGCCTTCGTGAAAAGTTGCATGGTAGGGATGTCGCCACACAGCTCATTTCCTAAGGCCATCATCACAAACGAGGGGTGGTGACCATAGGTGGTTATGATTCGTGTACCTTCCTTCATGAGGAAGTCCATTAACCTACGGTCGTCTTTGTTGAAGTCACCCCAGAACGGCAGTTCGGGCTGCAGGTATACTCCTTCGATGTCGGCTGCCAGGAAACAAGCCTCTGGCGGGCACCATGAGTGGAAACGCACATGGTTGATGCCATAGCCCTTGCAAATCTGGAAGTACCGCCGCCATTCCTCCATGGTCATGGGCACATGACCCGTCAGGGGAAACACACAGGCATCATGCTTTCCTCTGAGGAAGGTGGTGTTACCGTTAATGGCGAACTGAGTGCCCTGTGTGGTGAAGCTCCTTACGCCGAAGGTCTTCTCCATCTCATCGTATCCGTCGAGTGTAACGTGGATGCGATAGAGAGAAGGATGATGCTCGCTCCACAGCTTCAGACTGTCATCGCGGTAGATAACTCGGGCGTGGGTGAATGGGTTCTTGGTCTTGGGAACCAGCTTCTCGCCAATGACATAACCATAGTCGCTTCCCCACGGGATAAGGATGAACTTCATCTTTGTATCATCCTTGAGCTGACCGTCGATATTTACCATTACCTGCACCTCTTTCCTTTCACTATTGGTAGTGATGATCAAGTTGTCGATGTGCGTAGGCGCCCGCTTTTCCAGGTAGATTCTGCCGATGATTCCATTCCAGTTGGTCTGGGTATCCTCGGTATAGGCATGCGAATTACTGATGATCTGCGGCGGAACAGTTTTCTCACTGTTGTCCACCATCACGGTGATGTAATGGACTCCCGGCTTGAGCTGCTTCGATAAGATATATTCCTGCGGTGTGGAGATATCGTTGCTGCTTCCCGCAGGTTTCCCGTCAACATACACCGTGGTGGGCTTGGTGCGCTCCATATAGAGGACAATCTGCTGACCTTTCCACGATTTGGGAATCCGCACGGGAACCTGATACCACGCCTTACCCACATAACTGTATTTGCGTGTCAGGTGGGTAGTCTCATCTTTCTTCGTTACAGCATTCCCCTTTCTGTTCGTATCGGTGGTACCGGGAAGATAGATTACATCGTTGAACTTACTGGTAGGTTTCAGGGTGGAGTCGGGGTCTAACTGGAACATCCATTTTCCGCTCAGGTCGATCTTCTCACGATAGCCCGACTGGACGTATGATCCGTTTTGCTGTGCAAACATCGTCAGATGCGCCAGCAAGACCCCAACTAACACGAATCCCCTAACCTTCATCTCGCATTAATCTCCTTCAGCAGACGGTCAGCATGTCCCCATCTGTCCATCATGAACAATACGAAGCGGATGTCAACACCAATGCAGCGAGCCAGTACCTTGTCGAAGTTGATGTCGCTGGCCAAAGAGTCCCAGTTGCCATCGAAAGCCAGTCCGATGAGCTCGCCCTTACCATTGAACATGGGTGAACCACTATTACCGCCAGTAATATCGTTATTGGTAAGGAAGCACAGTTGCATCTTACCAGTGGTCTTGTCGGTATAGGGGTCGAAGTTCTTTGATGAGAGCAGCTCGTGCATCTCCGGCTCAGCGAAATACTCATCAATCTGATCAGCCCTCTTCATCTTCTCAACAATACTCTCTGCGGTGGTGTAGTAGCCAGAGGGTTTGCCATCAAGCAGGTATTCACCCACCTGACCGTAGCTGAGGCGCATGGTGAAGTTTGCATCTGAGTAGTGGGGCATATCGGCCTCCATGCGCAGCTTGGCGGCACAGAGGTATTTCTCCTGCTGCATGATGTCATCGTTCGTATCACTGATCCCTTCACGGATGACACCTAATGATTCAACCAGGTCAAGACCCATCTTCACACCCAGGTCTTTCAGATATTTCTTCTTACCGGGATAGATCTTCTTACCCTTCATGAGCATAGAGTTCTTATAGAGATCGTTCACATACTTGGTATAGTCGTTATGATACTTGCTCTCGATGGTCTGGTAGAAGGCGGGCAGATACTTCGCACCCACCTGCTCCTTGTAGTTCTTCAGCAGGGCGGCAAACACTTCCTTGTCGAGTGCCTCATCCCATTCGTCACTGTTGTCCTTAATCTCGAAGTACTGCTTCTTACTCTTATCTTCCGGACCCTGAAGCTTGTAACCTCCAGCATTGGCACGCATGGCACGGGTGGCGAGCTCGTTGGTGCGGTTGAAGGTCTCTACCCAATACATAAAGGCGCGAACCGACTCATAGCGCTGACCGTACGCCTTACTCATCAGGTCGAAATCTAGCTTGTCCTTCAAATAGCCTGTCTCATCCTGGAAGGCACGGATGCGTGCCTCGAGCTCCTGCTTCTGACGGATAATGCCGATGGAATCGATACATTTGTTCATACCGATAGAGTTCTTCCAGTAGTTGGAACTCTGTGCATACTTGCTGTCGTACTTGATACGAACGGCCTCCGAGGCATTCATGTGGCGCTTCATGATTTCCTGCTTGATGCCGCGAACCTGTACACGGGCGCTGTTCTCAGCATCGCGCATCTCCTTGATACCATATGAAGAGAGGTAACGACTGGTGCTGCCGGGGTAGCCGATGGTCATGGAGAAATCACCATCCTTATAGCCCTGCATGCTGACAGGAGCCCAAGAGGCTGGGTGGTAGGGAACATTCTTCTCTGAATAGTCTGCCGGACCGTTCGTCTCGGGGTCGGCATAGATTCTGAATACAGAGAAATCGCAGGTCTGACGAGGCCACATCCAGTTATCGGTCTCACCACCGAACTTACCCATCGACTTAGGAATGGCGAACACCAGGCGGAGGTCGCGGAAGGTCTGATAGGTAGTGGCATAATAGGCATTACCTTCGTAGAACGGCTGAATCTCCACTTCCAGTGTCTTGTCGATCTTCTTGACACTGTCGTTCATGGCATGCTCCAAGGAGTCAATAAGTATTGTCCAGTCGTCAGCATAGTCAGGATTACTCTTTGCCAGTGTTTCCAGCTGGTCGGTGATGTCCTTCTGCTCGCGCATGAAACTTACGAACATATCCTTGTTCGGCAGCTCCTCTTCATAGCTCTTGGCGATGAAGCCGTTGAGCATGTAGTCGTGCTCCACGGTGGAATGACTGCGAATAGACTCGAAGCCGCAGTGGTGGTTCGTGAAAACCAGTCCGTTGGGTGACACCACCACACCAGAGCAGTAGCCTGAGAAGTTCACTACACAGTTCTTGATGGCGTTAGGACTCTCGTACAAGTCGGCATACGGCATGGTAAAACCTTCTGCCTTCATCTGCTCATACACAGCCTGAGGCAAGTTGTAAAGCGTCCACATGCCCTCATCGGCAGAAACCGTCATCGGCACTGCCAGCAGATACAAGGGCAAGATTGCTGATAAAATCTTTTTCATTTCGTTTCTTGTTTTTATAATTATCAATTTTCAATTGTCAATTCTCAATTATTTAAAGTATTTTCCAATAACGGGGATATTTGCCAATGGCAGGTCGTGCTTGATGATATATGCCACGAAGACCATGATCCAAGCGGTATTGATAATCAGGGTAAGCCACCAGGCAAGGCGATCTTTGAAGAACAGGATCATGAACGAGATGAAAGCAGCCAGCAGCACATAGCATCCTATCTCTTTCATCGGGTAGGGGATGGGGTTCTTCTTCTGTCCTACGAAGTAGCTCAGCAGCATGGATGTTCCATAGCCGGCCACACCTCCCCAGGCACAGGCCCAATAGCTGTATTTGGGAATCAGCAGGATGTTCACGGCTAACAGAACGAGACAGCCCGCCAACGAGAACCAAGCTCCGTAGATGGTCTTGTCGATGAGCTTATACCAGAACGACAGGTTGAAATAGATACCCATCATGATCTCTGCAGCCATGACAATCGGAACAACACCTAATCCTTCGCGGTAACCGGAACCGATGATATATTTCAGCACCGGCATCCAACCAATCACGCAGATAAAGGCCAGCAAGGTGAAAATCAGGAAGTATTTCATCGCCGAGGCGTAATATTCACCTTTGTCAGCATCCTTGCTCTTGGCAAAGACGATGGGTTCATAGGCATAGCGGAAAGCTTGGGTAATCATCGCCATGATCATGGCAATCTTCACGCAGGAACCATAGATGCCCAACTCTATATCAGCAGCAACTCTGTCGGGATAGATCAACGGGAAGAGAATCTTATCAGCCACCTGGTTCAGGATACCTGCAACACCGAGCACCAGGATGGGCCATGAGTAGCTGAACATCCTGCGCAGCAGCTTCCCATCGAAATGCCACTGAATGTGGAGAAGGTCGGGAATGAAGAAGAAGGTGATAAATCCTGTACACAGCAGGTTGAGGAAGAATACGTAGAACACAGATGTCTTACCTAACCATACAAAGAATATCAGGTTCAGGGCGATGTTCATGAAGATGAACAGCAGCTTCAGTGAGGCAAAGCGGATGGGGCGCTTCTGGAAACGCAGGTAGCTGAAGGGGATGGCCTGCAGGGCATCCAAGGCCACCACCACGCCCATCATCAGCAGATAGTCGGGATGCTTCTGATAGCCAAGGGCATTACTGATAGGTGTGATGAAGCTGAAGAGCAGAATCAGGAAGATGGCGGTGAGCGTTCCTACCACGGCAAACGAGGTGGTAAATACGGTATCGGGCCATCTCTTTCCTTGTTGAGCATCGGAAGGAGCCTCATCGTTCGCAAAGCGGAACAAGGTGGTTTCCATGCCGAAGGTGAGCAATACCAGAATCAGGGCGGTGTAGGCATACATGTTCGTACTGATGCCGTAGTCGCCTGAATCCTTAGGCATATAATGGGTGTAGAGCGGTACGAGCAGGTAGTTCAGAAACCTACCCACAATACTCGACAGTCCGTAGATGGCCGTATCCTTGGCCAGGGATTTCATGTTTGCCATAATAATTCCCGATTATCCGAAGAACATGTAACAGATAGCGATGGCTGAGATGATTCCGGCGAGGTCGGCCAGCAGACCGCAGGTTACTGCATGGCGCATATGGCGGATGCCTACGCTACCGAAATAGACGGCCAGGATGTAGAAGGTGGTATCGGTGCTGCCTTGGAAGACACAGCTCAAGCGACCGATGAAGGAGTCGGCTCCATATTGGGTCATGGCGTCAACCATCATTCCTCGTGCTCCACTACCGCTCAGTGGCTTCATCAAGGCAGTGGGTAAGGCGCCGACGAAGTCGCTGTTGAGACCGCAGGCACTTACCGTCCAGGAGATTCCGTCGATGAGCATGTCCATGGCTCCTGAAGCGCGGAATACACCGATGGCAACGAGAATAGCCACCAGGTAGGGGATGATTCTCACGGCTGTGGAGAACCCGTCCTTGGCTCCTTCAATAAAAGCATCATATACGTTTACCTTCTTCCGCATACCTGCCACAATGAATCCTACGATAATGGTCATCAGCAGGATATTGGCAATACTCGTGCTCACCACGTTCATCTGCTCCTTGTCCATCTGCGAGAATCCCCAGATAATGGCGGCCACAATGGCACACATTCCTCCTAAGGTGAGAAGCATGGTGCGGTTCAGCAGGTTGATGCGCTGATACAGACTGGTAATGATGACACCGGCCAAGGTGGAGAAGAAGGTGGCCAGCAGAATGGGGATGAAGATATCGGTGGGCTGTGCGGCTCCTAACTGGGCACGATACACCAGAATACTCACAGGAATGAGTGTCAGACCAGAGGTGTTCAGCACCAGGAACATAATCATCGAGTTACTGGCTGATACGTTTCTTTTCTTCCGCTTTTCTTCATCGGCCTCCACTTCCTCATTTCTGGCCACATTCAGCTCCTGCAGCTGCTCCATGGCTTTCAGTCCGAGGGGTGTGGCGGCATTATCCAAACCTAACATGTTGGCGGCAATGTTCATGAAGATGCTGCCTGTAACAGGATGACCTTTGGGTATCTCGGGGAACAACTTGGTGAATACCGGACTCAAGATGCGGGCGAAGACATTGATCACACCGCCCTTCTCGCCAATCTTCATGATTCCTAACCACAAGGCCAATACACCCGTCAGACCTAACGAGATCTCAAAGGCGGTCTTCGACGAGGAGAACGTGGAATCCATCATGGCGGGAAACACCGTGGCGTCTCCGAAAAAGACTAACTTCACCAGCGCAACAACGAACGCGATGAGGAAAAATGCAATCCAAATATAATTCAATACCATATTGCTTGCAAAGTTACGATTAAGTGAGCGAAAAACCAAATTTATTTGGGTTTTTCCGAACGTGAGTAAGTTCGGCGAAGCCAAAGGTACAAATAAGCGAGAGAAAAGCCAAAGAAAAGCTTGTTTTTCTTTGCTTTATATTTGGTTCGTTTTTCGTTTATTCGTATCTTTGCGCCGACATGAAACGCAAGATAGAAGTAGTAGCAGCGGTCATACGCAAAGAGGATAAGATTTTCGCCACGCAACGAGGCTACGGCGAATGGCAAGACTGGTGGGAGTTTCCTGGTGGGAAGATGGAACCCGGGGAAACGCCAGAGGAGGCGCTGAAGCGGGAGATTCACGAAGAACTCTCCACCGAGATCAGTGTGGATGCGTTCCTCTGTACCGTGGAATACGATTATCCCAAGTTCCATCTAACCATGCATTGCTACCTTTGCTCACTTTTATCCGAAGCCCTGCACCTGAATGAACACGAGGCTGCCAGGTGGTTGTCAATGGATGAACTAAACAGCATCAAATGGCTACCCGCCGATGTGCTGGTAGTTAATGCAATCAAGAACATATAAAAAAAGTAACTAAAAACTACCTGTATCAGAGTCCTTGTTCTGGAGCTTACGATTAATCTTTAAATTCTTTCCTGTAGAGAAGTCGTAACTGAAGCCGAGGATAAACATCGACTTATTGTCATCGATCCATGTCTTATAAGTGCTTTGCAGAATACTTGTTGGCATACTGTAGCCTGAATAGCGGGAGCGAGTGAATAGCCAATAGTCAGCGGCAAAGATGCGCCAGTTCTTCTTTTGCCAATAGATCTGCAGGTGTGAACTGTTTTCCTCTGCATCCAGTGTGGATCCGTTTAGGCGTTTTGACACGATGTTCCCTACATAGGAGGCTCCCCAGTTACCCTTACGGAACTGCAGGGCAAAATAGAGAGGTGCCCACGTGTGATGGTAATGACCGATAATAGGACTGCTGACGTTCTGACGAGCCACATATCCTTGCAAAGTCAATGTCAGGATTTGGCTCTTAAAGGGACTAATGACCAGCAGGTATGATCCTCCCAACTCACTGCTATAGTTGGCATTTTCGTTCGTGCCCACGATATATTGCTGGCGTGGCAAGAACCGTCCTTCCCCGTTAATCTCTTGCTGTGTATAATAGCGGTTAATAGGAGAATCGGTATATGCATAATACAGTCCGAGTTGGGTCTGTAGCCAGCCGAGGTTCCACTTGTGGATAAGTTCTGACTGGTAAGTGTTATAACTCTTAAGATAGGGGTTGCCAATGCTTAGCACTCCAGGTATGACGAGACTGGCATTGTTGCTGAGTTGTGAGATAGGTGGTGTATTTGATTGTGATGAGGTGACCCATTGCAGACTCATCTTCTTCGAAAGGTTTGTACTCAGAATGAGCTTTGGCGTGAAGAGCCAATGAGAGTCGTGGGCATCGGTATTATCCTGAGTCACCTGTGTAACTCCGGCACCGATACGGTACATCAGTTTGTCAATGTTTCCGCTGTACTCGGCATACATATAATGCTGATAGCTGGCTGATGAATAATCATAGTCCTTATAGTTGGAGAGTACATTGCTGATGGTGGCGTTAGAGCGTCCGAACGTACCACGATAGCCTAAGCTTAGACTGTTCTTTTCCCACTTTTTCGTATAAGCCAGTTCGCCGATGAAGGAGTATTTGTTGTTCTGCTGTTCCTGGTTATCCGACAGCCATGTCTCACCGTTACTCACGGATCTCTCCTCATCCCAGTTCTTACTGCTGTTGTGATAATAAGTACCTACAAGGTCTATCGACAGTTCCTGATTCTTGGGCAACGTTTTCTGGACATACACGTTCAAGTTAGGTCCAAAAGTGCTCATACGGCTACCATCCTCCCCTTCCCCTATTTCGGAAGTATTAAGGGAGGAGATCTTTTGGATATCCTTTTCCCCATCACTATGCCTATTGTTGAAGTGGGGGGTTGCTACTATCTGCACGGCTATGTTGTCTGGCTTGTTATAGGTGTACTTGATGACAGGATCATTCCAAGTATAGCCGAATTTGTCGTGTGTCTTTTCTTGATAGTTGTAATGGACAGGGGAAGATGATGATGTTTTGTCGGGAAGATAGCTTTGCAATGTATAATCGTAAGTCTGTTCGCCAAAGCGCTTTGTATAGTCGCGTAGGCTGAACGAATAGGAGAGTGAAAGCTGATGGTTACCAGAAGTCAGGTTCAGGTAAGCCTCGTCATCCGTGAAGCCCGTTGTAATGGCAGTCCTTGCCTCGATGCCAGCATTGATACCCGTGTCCATCCGCTTGGTAATCACGTTGATGAGCGTGCCTGCATCAGCATAGCGGGCAGGAGGAATATTATAGTATTCCACCCTCATGATTTTATTGGCGGGAATGCCCTTCAGGTCAATGTCCGAGGATGCTATACCATTGATCAGTATCTTCACGCTGCCGCCATCCATGCGCTTAATTTTATTGGTCACGGGGTCAATTTTCAGGTCTTCTACGTGTTCTAGCAGGTCACGGATATTGCGGGCCTGACTAATCTGCTCAGCGGAGAAGGTGTGGACGGATTTATCAACGTAGTTCATAATACGTGTGCCTTCCACAGTAACACCGTTTATAGTGTATTCAGCAGGTTTCATCTGAATGGTACCTATATTGCCGACTTCGCAACTGCGGTAGTAGGTGCGATAGCCGACAAAACTGCACTTTAAGATGACACGATGGGCCTCCGTCGGAACCACAAAATAACCGCTCTCATTCGAAACTCCACCGCCAAGAAGCGTTGAGTCGACAGGATTGAGAATGGCCACGTTAGCGTATGCTACAGGCTGGCCTTGTTCGTCGATGATGGTGCCTGTCAGGTGGCGGTCGGTTTTGTGGGTACACTCCACGAAAATCTTCATATCCTCAGGGTCGCTTGTATCAACAGTCATGCGGATAGGATAGAAGCCAATCATCTGCTGGATGGCCTCGGGCAGCGTTTTTCGTCTAATGGTAGTGGTGATGCGGAAGTCCTCCAGTTCGTTGTAGAGGAACATAATAGCATAGTCGGTCTGCTGCTCTGCGAGCCCATTGAGGGCATCAGAGATGGACACATTATTATATTCACGTGAGATGTGCTTCTGTGCCCGAGTGCTGACAGTCAGCAGCAGGGCAAGCAAGATGAGTACAATATTTCTGTTCATGGCGTCTGACTATTCTACAGTGATTTGGTTATCCTTTCGTGTGACGGTCAGACGCTCGAACTGATTGAGGTCGCTGATGACCTGATCGATGCCCTGCTGCGGATTCCATACAAAGCGGAAACGGAGTTGTCGGGCTTCATCATTAGCAAATATCACCTTGACATCGTAGTGCGCGGCTATCTGGGGTAGCATCTTCTCCAGTGGGATGTTGTCGTAGGTGATAGGCTGCACGGTGATGGTATCTTTGGTAAGCGTATCGGCAGGGAGTGTTGTGACGGGATTTGTTATGTTTTCGGTAATCTCAGATTGTGGAACCTCCGCTTTCTGATACTGCCGCACAAAGTGGATGGCAGCAAAGGCAATGCCTGAAACAAGTAGCACACCAATGAAAGATGCAGCTATCTTCATCCAACCAAAGCCCTGTTGCTTAGGCTGAAGTTTCTGGTTAAAGCGTTGCCATGCGGCATCCAAATCGACAGGCTTTTGGTTCTGACGATGGTGGCTGCTACGCTTGGCTTCTACCATAAGACGGTAGGTTTCGCGAGTATCTTCATCACGGTTAATGATGTCTTGGATTTCCTGCTCGGTGTATGCATTGGGGTTGTCGAGCATTTCCAACAGTTGACGGATATTTTCGCTGGTCGTTTGACTTTGTCGAACTCCTTCTCGCTCGGCAGAACTCAAGCAAGCTTGGTTCTGCTCTCTCTCTTTCGTCGTTTGCATTGTTGTTGTCGTTTAATTTTTACCGAAGTGATTTCTGATTTTTTGAATGCTCTGCATGAGATACTTGTAGGTGGTATTCGGATTCAGACCTAACCGACTGGCAATTTCGCTGATGGTCAGATCATCGTCGAAACGGAGGTGGAAAATGCTGAGGTGAGGCTCCTCCAGTTGTTCGTCTACATAGGCGGCAATGTCATCGAGCCGTTCCAACTGCTTGTCAACGGGTTGCAGGTCAGCTTCATCGTCAATGGGCATCAAACCCTTCACTTTGTCATGAAGTTGCATCTGCCGGATTCTGTTCAGACAGGCGTTGCGCACGGCTGTCAGCAGATAGCTGTCATTCTTTGGTGGAATGTTGCTATCAGCCACGCGCAAGAAAATGTCCTGCACCACGTCCTCAGCATCTTCGTCGTCACCAAGCAAGACACAGGCCAGGTGGATCATCTCGCTGTAGTTCCGGCGGAAAAGCTGTTCAATAAATTGCTTACGCTCGGCCAACTCCAAGCGAGCTTGGTTGGCACTCGCTGAATCGCAATTTTCAAGTATTCTCTGTTCAAACATAACAGTCTAATCATATTTGCACCCCGTTTTTGAGGCACTTCTATATATAAGACACTTCAGACCCATTGTTTTTTTACGGAAACACCAACTTTTTTCATTTTTCTTGTTTAATTGCAAAATTCGGGTACAAAGATATAGCTATTTATTTGAATAGCATGAAGGAATTGCAAGAAATGCCATAATATTGAAATGTATTGCACCGAATTCCATAAGCCAACTTTTTGCTCGCGAATTTCGCCTGAAATTCACCTATGCTAAACAAAAAGGAGTTAGATTTGCTCTAACTCCTTGATTATCTAATGTGGACCAGCCAGGGCTTGAACCTGGGACCTCCAGATTATGAGTCTGTTGCTCTAACCAACTGAGCTACAAGTCCGATGTTTTCTGGCTGCAAAGGTACGCTAAAAATGTGAGACCACCAAATTTTTTGGGTTTTCGTTTTGTTTTTCACTCGTTTATTCGTACCTTTGTCCTTGCAATCATTATTATGAAAACACCGTGACTATGAAAAACGGTGCCATTTATTTAATTTATTACAATGAAAAAGAAACAATTAATGTTGTGCTTGACAGCCATGGCTGCATGCATGAGTTGTGAACAGGCATTGTTGCCTGAGAGTGAAGAACAGGAAAAAGCCGTGCTCAAGGTACGCGTGGAAAGTCTGGAACAGGTGGGCTTTGCCGAATCGAGAGCGGGTGGAGGCTTGGGTGACTATTGTACGAAGATGTCGTTTGTACTCTTTGACGACAAGGGCGAGAAGGCGGTTGCCGTGAATCAGGAGATGACGGATGCTTCCTTTGGTAGTGCATCGATGAATGTGCCGTTTGGCAATTACCATCTGCTGGTCATTGGTCACAGTGGAGAGAAGAACTGCACGGTGAAATCGACCGGAGGCATTACCTTCGACCGTGCCAGTGATGTAACAGACACCTTCTGGTATTATGGCGAGGTGGCGTTCACGGAATCCACAAAGGATATCGTGCTTTCCCTGAAACGTGTGGTGGCCAAGATGGAACTTACTTGTCTGGACAATCTCCCCTCGAACGTCAAGAAGGTGGCTCTGAAATACGGACAAGCCACGGGAACACTCGATATGCAGACGGGGTATGGTATGACCAAAACGCAGATAACGAAGGAGATAGAGATTTCTGACGATATGTACGGACAATCCCAGACATTTTCATTTTATATCTTCCCGCAAGAAGATGAGATTACCATCAATGTCACACTGAAGGCGTATGACGAGAACGGAACGGAGATCGGGGGCAAGGAACTGAAGGATGTGCCCATGCGACAGAATGCCATTACCCGCTACCGTGGAGAGTTCTTTGGGAAATCGGTGGGGGTGAAAGCAAATGTGCAGACTGAATGGATGACCATTGATTACAACCCCTCGGCAAATAATTCGTGATTTGCAGATGTTTTATGGTGGAATGAGCGGATTTTTCAGTAATTTTGCACCCAAATAAACTGATCGATGGAAATCAAGAATATCGTCTTCGACTTCGGGTGTGTACTCGTAGATCTGGATAAATACCGTTGCGTGGATGCTTTCAACAGCATTGGCGCTCAGGCCATTTCCACCTATGTGGATGAGTGCAGACAGGAGGATTTGTTTCATGACTTCGAGACGGGGCGCATTGATATTGATGTGTTCTGTGATGAGGTGAGAAGGAAATCGCCTGACTGCACCGCTACCAATGAGAAGATCTGCTGGGCATGGAACCAGCTGCTGACAGGGATTCCTGAACAAAGGGTGGCCAAACTCAAGGAACTGAAAGGGAAATACCGTCTGTTCCTGCTGAGTAATACGAATCCCGTACATTGGCTGCCCTGTAAGGAGCTGTTGGATGAATGCTTCGAGAAGGTGTTCCTGTCGTACGAGATGCATCTGGTGAAGCCCGACAGCGAGATCTTTGAGAAGATGTTGCAGGAATCGGGAATCAACCCAGAGGAGACATTGTTCATTGATGACTCCCGGGCAAACTGTCGTGCAGCTGAGGCCTTGGGTATCCATACGCTTCATGTTTCGCATGGCGATGAATGGTTGGAACAAGTAGGATAGAATGGAATTACGCTATTTGGACAAGGGGATGAAAGCGGGGCAGTCATGTGCTGCCACCATCGGCTTCTTCGACGGAGTGCATCAAGGTCATCAGTACCTGCTGAGACGCTTGGTGGATGAGGCTCGACAAGCCGGTCTGCTGTCGTGTGTCATCACCTTTGACCGTCACCCGCGACAAGTGTTGCAAACGGATTATTGTCCCCGCTTGTTGACGACCTTCGAGGAGCGTAAGGAACTGCTTGCACAAACGGGTATCGATCTCTGTGTCATCTTACCGTTCTCACCAGAGATGGCCGCGCTTTCCGCCAAGGATTTCATGAAGGATATCCTTCTGGAGAGAATCGGCGTGAAGCGCCTGTATATCGGATATGACCACCGCTTCGGTCATAACCGCAGCGAGGGCTTTGAGGATTATGTGCGCTATGGGAAGGAGATGGGTATGGAAGTGTTGCAGAACGACGCGTTTGTCCTTTCACCATCTACTGATGAAGAGGTGGAGCAGCAATCAGTAAGTTCCTCTTCCATCAGAAAGGCGTTGCTGCAAGGTAACGTGGATCAGGCAAGGATGCTGTTAGGTTATCCGTATTTCCTTTCAGGAAAGGTGGTTGATGGCGAACACGAAGGTAGGAAGATGGGTTTCCCCACGGCAAATATCGATGTGACATGTAAGGAGAAACTGCTCCCTGCCCCTGGCGCCTATGTAGTAGAGGTGAGCATCGAGGGGGAAGAAAAGGCATTGCCGGGAATGATGAATATCGGCACCCGTCCTACATTCGGTGAGAATAATCTGTCGCTCGAAGTACATGTGCTTGATTACTCAGGTAACCTCTATGGCAAGATGCTCACGGTGGCATTCCTGCAACGGTTGCGCGAGGAGCATAGATTTGTGAGTACCGAGGAACTGCGCGAACAGTTGATGAGTGATGCGCAACAGGTAAGAACGTATTTTCAACAAAAATAAAGGGTTATGGTCAAGAAGGTTGTATGGTATGTGTTACTATTCATCGTTATCCAATATGTAGCATTAGCGCTGGTATATGTGGGAAACATCCTGATTAATGGAAAGGATGCAACATTGGGAACACCGCAGATGCTACTTGTGCAAGGAATCTTTGCCGTGATCTGTGTCGCTTTGTTCCTGGGATTCCGATGGACTCCTGTTTCTGTGCACTATTGGAACACCCGTCCGTTTTCTGTCATCTTCTGGTGCATCATCGCTGCAGTAGGTACCATTGCACCGTCGTTGTGGCTGCAGTCGGTATTGGATTTCCTGCCCGACCTGGCTGGTGAGGAACTGCTCGACTTCATCCAGCACCGTTGGGGATATCTGGTGGTTTGCATCCTGGCACCCTTGGCAGAAGAGGTGATCTTCCGCGGGGCAGTACTCCGCACGATGTTGGAGCATTGGGAGGGGAGTAAACGGTGGACCGCCATTACCATCTCCGCGCTGCTGTTTGCACTTGCCCACATGAACCCTGCACAGATGCCTCATGCCTTCCTGCTGGGATTGCTGATAGGATGGCTGTACGAACGCTCACGGAGTTTGATACCCTGTGTGGTGCTGCATTGTGCCAATAACACCATAGCTTACCTAATGACCGCAGCCTATCCGGCTCCCGACATTACCCTTCGGGATATTCTTGGCGGCAGTGCACGGGCAGAATGGATGGCTGTAGGCTTCTCTATCATGATTCTTATTCCTGCCCTTTATCAGTTGAGTATCCGACTGAAACGATAACACCCATCACCCCTAAAACATGAAGAAGCGCGATCAATCAATGACCGCGCTCTTCTTCTTACGTTAGTATGTTATGAAAAATTTGAGAGAATTGAAACTTCACAGTTTCATTAAATCTTTAAAAATGTGTTTTACTAAACATGTTTTATAGAGAAAGCATAGAAATATATTCTACTTAATGATGGCAGGAACGGGTAACTCCGCCTTTTTCAGCGTGTCAACCTTCAGGGAATCGCTCACCGCAGCAACGGAAGGACCCTCGCTGGGCTGCTGAACCTCTGCCATGTTCATATCGTACGGATCTTCCTGGTTGAAGGCCACCTGAGCGGCATTTCCCAAGGTAAGGATGATGGCCACAACGGCCGCAGCCTTGAAGAGCGGCATGAGGCGCTGGGTGAGACGGATGGTGCGGGCCTTGACAGTTGTCGGCTCGTTAATCATCTCCATCATCTTACGATCAAACTCCTCGCCTAAGACCTCTTCTTCCTTCTGCGTCTGCTCGTAGGTGAACAAAGCCTTGTACTGAAGCAAGGATGCGGGAACGTCTTTCTGACGGAAGAATGTACGCAGGATGTTCTCCTCTTCGAGAGAAGTGGTGCATTCCCAGTAACGCTCCAGCAGTTGTTCGATGTACTTATAATCCATATTTTTCAACTTCTTGAAATTTCTGTTTAATGGTTTGGCGGGCTCGGAAGATGTTTACTTTCACCTGTTCCTCGCTGATGCCGAGAATTTGAACGATCTCCTTGTAGCTTTTTCCTTCAAAGTCTCGCAGTTGCATGCAGCTACGCTGCTTTTCAGGAAGACTGTCAACAAGTTTTCTTACCAGTGCGACACGGTCCTGTTGAAGAACGTGTTCGAAAGGGCTCGAAGAGCGGTCGGTGAGAAAGGCAGTGTGGTCGTCAAGTGTTGTCTCGTTGTTGCTTGCTTTCTTAATCTTGTCCAGTGCCACATTTCTGCAGATAGTCAGTGCAAAGGCTTCAATGTCCTCAATCTCTTGCCAGCTGTCTCTCTTATTCCATACCTTTATCAGCGTATCTTGTACGACATCCTCGGCATCTTCATGCCTGAGGGTGATACGTAAAGCGAGACGATATAACGCGTTTTTCAACGGCAATATATCGTTTCGAAAGCTGATATTCTTCATCTATTCTATACTTAAATGACGATTGTGACCGCTGGAAGTTACAACCTTTTCCTTGTTTTAACGTTGTTTAAGGAAGCGAAGAAAGGAAACGCTTCCTTCTGTCAGGCCATGATTACCGTGCCCTGCTGACCGTCAATGGCGGTGGCCAGGGTGATAATCACTTTTTCAACGCCTCCGTCGATGGCATTGAAGGCATTGTCGAGTTTGGGAATCATTCCACCGGAGATGACACCCTTTTCCACATAGTTCTTGAAATCGTTCCTGGTAATGACAGGAATCACGCTATTGTCATCATCCGGATTACTCAGTACCCCTTTCTTCTCGAAGGAGAAGATGAGGGTTACCTCATAGTAAGACGACAGGGCTTTGGCAACCTCGCCGGCAATGGTGTCGGCATTGGTGTTGAGAATATGTCCCTGACCATCGTGGGTAAGGGGAGCCATAACGGGTGTGATACCTTCATCAATGAGGGTGGACAGCATCTTACCGTCGGCACTGTCAACATCGCCCACAAAGCCGAAATCAACCATGCACGGTTCGTTTGTTCCCTCTTTCTTGATGCTTACGGGCGGACGCTTGTGGGAACGAATCACATTCATGTCAGCACCTGTTAAGCCCAAGGCGTTCACGCCATGAGCCTGCAGACGGGCAACAAGGTTCTTGTTCACCAGACCGCCATACACCATCGTCACCACCTGCAGCATATTCTTATCAGTGATACGACGACCGTTAACCATCTGGTTCTCCAAGCCGAGCTGGGAGGCTACTTGCGTGGCACGGCGGCCACCGCCATGTACCAGTACTTTCTTACCGGGGATGGCAGAGAAGTCTTTCAGCAACTGGTTCAGCTGAGCCTTGTCTTCCACGACTGCTCCGCCTACTTTTACGATGGTTAGTTTCTCTTTCATATATTATTCAAGATAGGTATATCCGTAGAGACCAGAGCGGTAGTTAGAGAGGAACTCCTTACCTTCTTCCAAAGAGATCTTGCCCTGCTTGACACTCTTGGCCACCCATATTTCCAGTTGGCGTACCAGTTTCTTCGGTGCGTACTGCACGTATTCCAACACCTCAGCCACGGTCTCACCATCAATAATCTGGTCGATGTGATAATGACCGTCTTTCACAGAGATATGCACTGCCGTGGTATCGCCGAACAGGTTGTGCATGTCGCCCAGGATTTCCTGATAGGCTCCCACAAGGAATACACCTAAGTAATAAGGCTCGTTCTTCTTCAAGGCATGAACGGGCAGGGAATGGGAGTTATGACGGTTGGTCACGAAGTTCGCAATCTTTCCGTCGGAGTCGCAGGTGATATCCTGCAAGGTGGCGTTGCGTGTCGGGCGTTCATTGAGTCGCTGAAGAGGAAGAATGGGGAAGAGCTGGTCGATGGCCCACGAGTCGCTCAGACTCTGGAACAGCGAGAAGTTACAGAAATACTTATCTGCCAGCAGCTTGTCGATATTCATCAACTCCTCAGGGATATGCTTCAGGTTCTTGGCCAGTGCATTGATCTCATGACAAACGCTCCAGTACATGGCCTCAATCTCAGCACGGGTCTTCAAATCTACGATACCATGAGCGAACAAGTCGAGCACCTCTTCCCTGATCTGCTCCGCATCATGCCAGTCTTCAAGCACATTACGAGGTGAGAGGTTATCCCAGATCTCATAGAGATCCTTCACCAGCTGATGAGAGTTCTCATCCGGCTCGAATTCCTCTGGCATCTCGGGAAGAGAAGCGGTTTCCAGCACATCGATGACCAGCACCGAGTGGTGGGCAGCAAGTGAACGTCCGCTTTCAGTGATGATATTGGGGTGGGGGAGGTCGTTCTTGTTGGCAGCCTCCACGAAGGTATAGATACAGTCGTTGACGTATTCCTGGATAGAATAGTTGACAGAGCTCTCACTCGAAGGAGAGCGTGTTCCGTCGTAGTCAACACCGAGTCCGCCACCGCAGTCCACGAAATCCACATTATACCCCATCTTATGCAGCTGGATATAGAACTGCGAAGCCTCACGAAGAGCAGTCTGGATACGGCGGATCTTAGTAATCTGCGAACCGATATGGAAATGAATGAGTCGCAGGCAGTCGCGCATATTCTTCTTGTCGAGCAGCTCCAGTGCTTCCAGCAGCTGGGCACTGGTCAGACCGAACTTCGAGGCGTCGCCGCCGCTTTCCTCCCATTTCCCGCTACCACTGCTGGCCAGCTTGATGCGGATACCGATATTGGGACGCACATCGAGTTTCTTAGCCACCTTGGCGATGAGTTCCAGTTCGTTCATCTTTTCCACGACGATGAAGATCTGCTTTCCCATCTTCTGTGCCAGCAAGGCCAGCTCGATATAGCTCTGGTCCTTGTAACCGTTGCAGATGATGATGGAGTCGCTCTGGCACTGCATGGCAATCACCGCATGCAGCTCAGGCTTGGAGCCAGCTTCCAGTCCGAGGTTGAACTTCCGTCCATGAGAGATGATCTCCTCTACCACTGGCTGCATCTGATTCACCTTGATGGGATAGACCACATAGTTCTCGCCTTTGTAGTCGTATTCCTTCGAGGCTTTCTTGAAACAGCTCCACGTCTTCTCGATACGGTTGTCGAGGATATCGGGGAATCGCAGTAAGACAGGTGACTGCACGTCACGCAGCGATAATTCGTCCATCACTTCCCTGAGGTCGATCTGCACCTCATTCTTACAGGGAGTCACAAACACATTCCCTTCGTCGTTGACTCCGAAATAGGAAGTACCCCATCCATTGATGTTGTACAGTTCCTTGGAATCCTCAATCGTCCATCTCTTCATATCAGGCTTTCATTTATAGGTTTAATAGTTCGCGCAGCTTGGCTACGCTGATTTTGATCTTCTCGTAGTTGTCCATCAGGTTCACATCAAGCACATGCTTGGCCTGCAGGTAATACTGTTCACGCTTGTCGAGCTGCTCACGGATATACTCCTGCATCTCTTCGGGCGTTTTGTTCTTCAGCAGCGGTCGTTCGGTCTTGCCGATTTTAAGATGACCGTACAGAACCTCAGGTGAGGCCTTCAGGTAAACGGTATCGCCCTGAGCGTTCAAGTAGTCCATGTTATCATAGAAACAAGGGGTGCCGCCGCCGCAGCTGATGATGACATTTTCGAACTCCGCCACTTCATGGAGCAAGTTGTGCTCGATCTTGCGGAACCCTTCTTCGCCGCGTTCGGCAAAGATCTGCGGAACGGTTTTCCGCATCCGACTCTCGATATACCAGTCAAGGTCGTAGAAAGGGATGTTCAGCTCCTTTGAAAGGGCCTTGCCGACTGTCGTCTTGCCGGCACCCATGTAGCCTATGATAATGATCCGCCTCATTTCTTTTTCGCGTTCTGCGCCTCAATCACGTGCATGCACTCTTCGAGAGTCAGTTCCGCAGCTTTGGCATGCATGGCCTTCGGCAGACGGTAGTTCTTACCGTCGTAAGCAAGATAAGGACCATATCTTCCGTTGAGCACCTCCAGCTTAGGATCCTCTTCGAAGGACTTCAGGTGGCGCTGTGTCTCCTGCTTGCGCTTATCTTCAATCAGCTGGATACACTCTTCAATGCTGATGGTCATGGGGTCGGCTTCCTTCGGAAGAGAAACATACTTCTTGTCGTGCAGCACATAAGGACCGAAACGACCGGTACCGATTACCACATCACTGTTCTCGTAGGAACCTACTGTACGGGGAAGACTGAACAGATCCAGCGCCTCGTCGAGCGTAATGGTTTCCATACTCTTCCCGGCAGGCAGCTGGGCGAAGCGTGGCTTCTCCTTATCTTCAGCAGTACCAATCTGGATGACCGGTCCGAAGCGACCTATCTTGACAAACACAGGCTTGCCGGTATTGGGATCTGTGCCCAGTTCGCGTTCACCAGCCTTATGCTCCTCGCGGGCATTCATGGTCTTCTCAACAGTGGGCTCAAAGTCCTTGTAGAACTTTTTGATCATATTGGTCCACTGCTTCCTGCCCTCGGCAATATCATCGAACTCCTTCTCCACCTTGGCAGTGAAATTGTAGTCCAGAATCTGCGGGAAATATTTCATCAGGAAATCGTTCACCACCATACCGATATCTGTGGGGAGCAGTTTTCCCTTGTCACTACCGGCCATTTCCTTACGACTCTTGGTCGTAACCTTGATGCCCTGAAGGATATCAATGGTGTACTTGCGCTCCTCACCTTTCTTGTCACCTTTCTGCACGTACTCACGCTGCTGAATGGTAGAGATGGTGGGGGCGTAAGTGGAAGGACGGCCAATGCCCAGTTCCTCCAGCTTATGCACAAGAGAGGCTTCCGTATATCTGAGCGGACCTTGGGTGAAACGTTCCGTAGCACTGATCTCCCTGCGCTGAAGAACATTACCGGTCTTCATCGGAGGCAGCACATGTGAGAAATCATCCTGGTTCTCATCCTCGTCGTTGGATTCACGGTAAACCTTCAGGAAACCGTCGAATTTCACCACTTCACCCTGTGCGATGAAGGCATACGGTTGCGTATTGTTGCCGTTGTTGATGCTGATCTCAGCAGTGGTCTTCTCTATCTGTGCATCTGCCATCTGTGAGGCAATGGTGCGCTTCCAGATCAGGTCATACAGGCGACGTTCCTGAGCAGTACCTTCAATAGACGACTTGTTCATATAAGTAGGACGAATGGCCTCATGTGCCTCCTGAGCACCTTTCGAGTGCGTATGGAACTGTCGGGTATGACTGTATTCCTTACCCCACAGGTTCGTGATCTCTTCCTTGCTTGTACCCAGACAGAGAGAAGAAAGGTTCACTGAGTCGGTACGCATGTAGGTGATATGTCCGTTCTCGTAGAGATGCTGAGCCACCATCATGGTCTGACTTACCGTGAAGCCCAGTTTGCGGGCAGCTTCCTGCTGAAGGGTACTGGTGGTGAAGGGAGGTGCGGGATTGCGCTTTTGAGGTTTCTTCTGAATATCCTTTACCACAAACTCGCTCTCCTTGCAGATCTCCAGGAAAGCCAGCACTTCGTCGTGTGTCTTGAAGCGGGTGTCGAGCTCAGCCTTCACCTCACTCTGCGAACCATCGGCATTCGTCAATCCGAAGATGGCGCTGACACGGTAGTAGGGCTCACTCTTGAAATTCTGGATCTCGCGTTCACGCTCAACGATCAGTCGAACGGCAACACTCTGTACACGACCAGCCGACAAGGCGGGCTTCACCTTTCGCCAAAGCACGGGAGAGAGCTTGAAGCCGACAAGGCGGTCGAGTACACGACGGGCCTGCTGGGCGTTCACCAGGTTCATGTTCAGATGACGAGGGTTCTCGATAGCAGCCAGAATGGCAGGCTTGGTAATCTCGTGGAAAACGATACGGTTGGTTTTCTCTTCATCCAGTCCGAGCACTTCGCAAAGGTGCCATGAGATGGCTTCTCCTTCGCGGTCTTCATCGGAAGCCAGCCAGATGTTCTCTGCCTTCTTCGCGTTCGACTTCAGTTCGCTGACCAGTTTCTTCTTTTCATCAGGAATCTCGTAGTCAGGTTCCAGAGATTCCATCTCTATACTGATTTCTTTTTTCTTCAAGTCGCGGATATGCCCATAGCTCGACATCACCTTGAAATCCTCTCCTAAGAATTTCTCAATTGTCTTAGCCTTTGCCGGGCTCTCTACAATGACCAGATTCTTCTGCATAATGATATTAATTTGATTTTGGGATGCAAAAGTAGATAAAAACTTTGCATATACCTTATTATATATATGATTTTTTAGTTATTTTAATACTTTGGCAGTCATTGACTTGTTGTGAGATACAAAAAAAGGTGTGTCGATTGACACACCTTTCTGTTATTTCTTCCCACAAAGAATTAGAAATCCATGTGGTCAAGAGAGTCGTTGAAATCCTTCGGCTCATGATCAGCGGGATCATGATACTCATTGAAAGACTCCTGCTTCGGCTCGTGGCTGCGCTCACCTTTCTCGTGACGGCCACCACCGCGGCGCTCATCTCTGTTGCGACCACCACGACGGTCAGGGCGCTCAGGACGAGGACGGCGCTCACGCTCTACATATCCCTCTGGTTTCGGGATCAGCACGCGGTGACTGAGCTTGTACTTACCGGTCTTCGGATCAATCTCAAGGAGTTTCACGGTGATCTTGTCACCTTCCTTCAGACCAGCCTCCTCAACAGTCTCCAGACGCTTCCAGTCGATCTCGCTGATGTGCAGCAGACCGTCCTTACCGGGCAGAATCTCTACGAAGCAGCCATAAGGCATGATGGAACGAACCGTTCCCTCATAGATCTCACCCACCTCAGGAACAGCCACGATGGCACGGATCTTACGGATGGCAGCATCAATAGCATCCTTGTTCGGGGCACTTACCTGTACCTTACCAACACCGTCTGCCTCATCGATAACGATGGTAGCACCTGTCTCTTCCTGCATCTGCTGGATAATCTTTCCGCCAGGACCAATCACAGCACCGATGAACTCCTTCGGAATCTCGAAGGCCTCGATACGAGGTACATGCGGCTTCAGCTCAGCACGCGGCTCAGCGATGGTCTCAGTAATCTTACCGAGGATATACTCACGACCGGCCTTAGCCTGCATGAGGGCCTTCTCCAGAATGTCAAACGACAGACCGTCGCACTTGATATCCATCTGAGTAGCGGTCAGACCGTCCTTCGTACCGGTGGTCTTGAAGTCCATATCACCCAGGTGGTCCTCATCACCCAGAATATCGCTCAGCACGGCATACTTATCTTCTCCAGGATTCTTGATCAGACCCATGGCAATACCGCTGACGGGCTTCTTCATGGGAACACCTGCATCCATCAATGCCAGTGTACCAGCACATACAGTAGCCATGGAAGAAGAACCGTTAGACTCCAGGATCTGAGACACCAGACGTACGGTGTAGGGGAACTCCTCAGGAATCTGACCCTTCAGACCGCGCCATGCCAGATGACCATGACCAATCTCACGGCGACCTACGCCGCGCTGTGCCTTGGCCTCACCAGTACAGAACGGGGGGAAGTTATAATGAAGCAGGAAACGCATGTAACCGCGCTCCAGCACATCGTCAACCAGCTTCTCATCGAGCTTTGTACCCAGTGTACAGGTAGAAAGACTCTGTGTCTCACCACGGGTGAAGATAGCACTTCCGTGAGGCATGGGCAGTGGAGAAACCTCACACCAGATAGGACGGATCTCATCGCACTTACGACCGTCAAGGCGGATACCCTCGTCAAGGATGCAACGGCGCATAGCATCGCGCTCCACATCGTGGTAGTAACGCTCCATCATAGCCTCGTAGTCTTCCTTCGAGATCTCTGAATCCTCAGGAAGCTCTTCCAGGAACTTCTCCTTGAAGTCGGCCAGCAGCTTCTCGAAGGCCTCGGCACGAGCCTGCTTCTCCAAAGCCTGCTTGGTGATATCGTAGGCCGACTGGTAGAGTTCCTTGTTCATTCGCTCACGCAGTGCCTCGTCGTTGATCTCATGGTCATACTCACGCTTCACATCCTTGCCGAGCTCCTTGCTCAGTTCAGTCTGCAGCTCGCACATCGGCTTGATGGCAGCCATGGCAGCCTTCAGGGCACCGATCATATCCTGCTCGCTCACCTCTTTCATCTCACCTTCCACCATCATGATGTTCTCGGCAGAAGCACCAACCATGATGTCCATGTCGGCTTCCTTCATCTGCTCGAAGGTGGGGTTGATGACGTACTCGCCATTGATGCGAGCCACGCGAACCTCAGAAATGGGGCATTCGAAAGGAATATCTGAGCAAGCCAAAGCGGCTGAAGCAGCGAATCCGGCCAAAGCATCAGGTTGATCTACTCCGTCGGCTGAGAGCAGCATAACGTTTACAAACACCTCAGCGTGATAGTTTGAGGGGAAAAGGGGACGAAGCACACGGTCAACCAGACGTGAGGTAAGAATCTCGTTGTCGCTGGCCTTGCCTTCGCGCTTCGTGAATCCGCCGGGGAATCGTCCGGCAGCGGAGTACTGTTCTCTGTAGTCAACCTGCAAAGGCATAAAATCTGTTCCGGGAACTGCATCCTTTGCTGCACAGACGGTGGCGAGCAAAACGGTATTGTTCATACGCAGAACAACGCTTCCATCGGTCTGTTTTGCCACTTTCCCGGTTTCAATGGTGATGGTTCTTCCATCAGCCAATTGAAGGGTTTTCGTAATTACGTTCATCTAAAAATACTTATTGTTTTAACTTACATCAAATGCGCAAAGACACTTCGTTGCGCAAAAATCCGTGCAAAGATAAGGAAAAGTAAGCGAACAAACGAATAAATGCGGGAATATTATCTTTTTTTACCATTTAAAAGGTACACGCAAGGGAAAAGAAGGGGTTACCACGACTTGGTAACCCAATCAATGTGCTGCTGAGTGATTACCTTCTTTCCTGCCTGTTCTTCCACGACAGTGGCCAATACACTGCGAGGCCAGCCGTCTTCGAAATAGGCATATTCGTAGTGATAACTTGTCAGACTTCCATCGTCATTCTTATCTTCGAGTTCGATGTATATCTGATACTCATCTTCATCGGAATCCTCATCATCCTCCAATGCACCGGCGTGAACTTGGTAATAACATGACCGCCCATCTTTTTCGACAGTGGACTCACCTATGGGAAAGTCATGCCCGTGGAAAGAGAATAGTAAGTTCAACGGTCCAAACAATTCAGTCATCTTTTCCTTAGTGCCTACTAATTCATTGTATTGTTCTTTCAGTTTTTTTATTAGTTCTTCCTTAGGCTGTCGTGCATAGAGTTCGGGATGATTGAAATAGCTCGAGTCAATGAGTTTCTTCATGATATCGAATCCCATCTTATATCTTTCTTTCCAGTTATCTACACCTTGGAAACAACCCCATTCATCGGTAGAAAAGAGCACTTTACTTCCCAATGCCATACGCGAAGCCATTAAGAGCAATTGACCCTGAATGGACAGTGAATCGCGTTTCCACACATCAGTGAAAACCAATTCCATCTTATAACCCTTTTTCGTCGAGTCTGTCACGCAGATGCGGAAATCACCCCCCGAACCATCTATGATGGTAGTGTCTCCATTTACTATTTCTCCAACCACTTCTGATAATCGGTACTCCAGGGTATCAGTCTTGCTGAACCATCCAATAACATGAACCTGGGAATCCAATTCCGAAGCATCTACATTGATTTGTGCATGAACAGTTGACGTCAGTAACAATAGGGAAACCCCTAAAAGAATTCTTTTCATCATCGTTTTGTCAATTTTGATTTGTTGAAAATGGGTTTCTCACCCCTTCCTGAAAACGTCGGCAAAGGTAAACAAATATTGGATGCCCACAAAGAAAAATGGGTAAAAATTGTACGGAGACGAAATAGAAGTCCTTTTTTATCGGTGAAAAGGAACAATATTCTGTTGAAACCGTTGCAAATGTTTTTGAAAATGTATCATTAGCATCTTTCTTTTCGTTGAGATTTGACAAATAAGAAGAAAAAACTTATCTTTGCATCCAAACAAACCCATAAAACAATATGAGAACTTATTATCCAATCTTACGTACCTTCTGCCTGGTTGTTGCATTGTTTGTAACGAGCCACCTCATGGCGGCAGAACCATTTGTGAGTTTCAGTAATGGTGATATCCAGCTGAATAACAACAATTCCGTAAAAATCCATTATGACAGTAACGACTTGAAAGGCGTGAGCATTGCTGCACGGAACCTGCAAACCGACTTGCAGAAGGTGTGCGGCGGACAGATCACCTTCTCTTCGGCTGCTGATGCTAACATTATTGTCGGAACCATCGGTCATTCGGCAGCTGTCGACCAGCTGGTGAAAGCCAAGAAAATCGATGGAAAGGCGCTGAAGGGTAAACTCGAGAAATACATCATCACAACCATCGGTCAGCAACTCGTCATTGCAGGCAGCGACCGCCGAGGCACCATCTTCGGCATCTATGAACTGTCTCAGCAACTGGGTGTGTCTCCCTGGTATTATTGGGCAGATGTCCCCGTTGTTCATCATGATAAGATTTTTGTCAAAAACGGCGTTTTCACCGATGGAGAGCCCGTGGTTAGATATCGTGGAATCTTCATCAACGACGAGGCTCCTTGTCTGACGTCTTGGGTGAAGAACACCTTCGGCACCGATTACGGTGGTCATGATTTCTACGAGAAAGTGTTTGAGCTGATTCTCCGTCTGAAGGGTAATTTCCTGTGGCCGGCCATGTGGGGCTGGGCTTTCTATGCTGACGACCCCCAGAACGGTAAACTGGCCGATGAAATGGGCGTTGTTATTGGAACCTCCCACCATGAGCCCATGGCTCGAAACCATCAGGAATGGGCGCGCCACCGCGAGGAATTTGGTGCGTGGGATTACCAGAAAAACAAGGAGACACTCGATAAGTTCTTCCGTGAGGGTATTGAGCGGGCAAAGGGAACAGAAGACCTGATTACCATTGGTATGCGTGGTGATGGTGACGAGGCGATGAGTGCTGAGGCCGACACCAAGCTCTTGGAGGATATCGTGAAGAACCAACGGCGCATCATCCAGGAAGTGACCAAGCGCCCGGCCAAGGAAACACCGCAGGTATGGGCTTTGTATAAGGAGGTACTGGAGTATTACGACAAGGGAATGACTGTGCCTGATGATGTGCTCATCCTTTTGTGCGATGATAACTGGGGCAATGTGCGCCGCGTACCGAAGGCACAGGAACGCAATCATCCCGGCGGCTGGGGCCTTTACTACCATGTGGACTATGTGGGAGCACCCCGAAACTCCAAATGGCTCAATGTCACTCCTTCGCAGAATATGTGGGAGCAGCTGCAACTGGCCTATCAGTATGGTATCGACCGTTTGTGGGTACTGAATGTAGGTGATATCAAGCCCATGGAATATCCCATCACCTTGTTCATGGACATGGCGTGGAACCCTGATGCCGTCAGCGTCAATGTATCCGACAGTCATACCACCGATTTCTGTCGTCAGCTGTGGGGTGATGATCAGGCTGATGAGGCCGCCCGTATCCTGAACCTCTGCTGTAAATACAACGGTAGGGTGACGGCAGAAATGCTTACTGCCAATACCTATAACGTGGAGACAGGCGACTGGCAGCGTGCAGTGAACGAATATCTGGAATTGGAGAATGCTGCGCTGCAGCAGTTCCTCGCACTGCGTGAAGACCAGCGTGACAGCTATCGTCAGATCATCCTCTTCCCCGTGCAGGCCATGAGTAACATCTACCAGATGTATTATGCCCAGGCCATGAACCAGAAACTTTATAAGGAGGGTAACCCTGATGCCAATCTGTGGGCCGACAAGGTGGAAGCAGCTTTCCATCGTGACTCAGTGCTATGTGCCCAGTATAACCACGAGATTGCCAACGGCAAATGGAATGGTATGATGACCCAGAAGCACATTGGCTACATGAGCTGGAACGATAACTTCCCCAAAGACCGTCTGCCAAGGATCTCCCGTTTCAAGGAGTCCGATGAAACCGGTGGTTTCAGCTTCACAGAGAAGAATGGTTATGTGGCCATGGAAGCTGAGCATTTCTGGGAGAAGAAAGATGCGAAACAGGCACAGTGGACCGTTATTCCTTTCATGGGCAGAACGCTGAGCGGGTTGTCATTGATGCCTTATACAGCAAGTACCGACGATGCTTCTCTATCGTACCGTTTCACCTTATCCGAGTCGAATAAACAACTGCAGGAAGTGAAGGTCATTGTCGTGGTGAAGTCAACCCTCGACTATATGGACAAGGGCGGAATGGAATATACCGTATCCATCGACGGGCAAGCGGCTCAGACAGTCAATTTCAACGAGAAGCTGAACGAGAAGCCCGAGAACATCTACAGCGTCTATTACCCCACCGTTGCTCTCCGTGTAGTATCCAATACGGTACAACTGCCGTTGGGTAACCCCAGCGACGGCTGGCACACTGTAACGATTCATCCCAAGGATCCGGCCATTGTCTTCGAGAAAGTCATCATCGACTGCGGAGGCTATCAGTCGTCTTTCCTGTTCATGGATGAGAGTCAGAAGACAAAGAAATAGTTTGTTTTTTCGCTCATTTAGTGCGGTATGTCAAAAAAAAGATGTACCTTTGTCCGCATATTATCAAATCTAAGAACAATAATAGGAAGGAAAAAGATATGAAAAGGACTATATTGAAGACGCTGACCTTTGCTGTGGTCGCACTTACCCTCGGAGCCTGTTCCAAAGGACAGTTCCACATCAACGGAACCATTACCGAGGCCAAAGACTCCACGCTGTATTTCGAGAATATGAGTCTTGACGGAGCTGTGGTTATGGACTCTGTCAAACTCGATGAAACGGGCAGTTTCAGCTTCTCCGGCGATGCTGTTGAGGCTCCAGAGTTCTATCGACTGCGTATTGCCAATCAGATCATCAACCTCAGCATCGATTCCACCGAAACCGTTGGAATCAAGGCCGCCTATCCTTCCATGGGCTTCAACTATGAGGTGAAGGGATCGGAGAACTGCAACAGAATCAAGGAGCTCGCACAGAAGCAGATCGACCTGCAGAACCGTGCCATTGCCTTGCAGCGCGACAATAACCTGAGTCTTGAGGCAGCCAACGACAGTATTATGCGACTGGTGGAGCTCTTCAAGGACGATGTGAAGCGTAACTTTATCTACAAAGAGCCGATGATGGCCTCCTCGTATTTCGCCTTGTTCCAGACACTGGGTAACATGCTGATTTTCAATCCGCGCGAGAGCAAGGAAGACATCAAGGCCTTTGCCGCTGTGGCCACCAGCTGGGACACCTATTACCCCCACGCCCTTCGTGGACAGAACCTGCATAACATTGCCATTGAGGGCATGAAGAATGTGCGCATCCTGGAAGGCAGGCGCCAGCAGTCATTCGAGCTGAGTCAGATTGCCACCACCTCCATCATCGATATTGAGCAGCCCGACAATAAAGGAGCCATCCGTCGTCTGAGCGACCTGAAAGGTAAGGTGGTGATACTCGACTTCCATGTGTTTGCCACGAAGGAGTCGGCTGCACGTATCATGAAGCTGCGTGATGTCTATAACAAATACCATGCTCAGGGCTTGGAGATCTATCAGGTGTCGTTGGATTCCGATGAGCATTTCTGGAAGCAGCAGACTGCCGCTCTTCCTTGGATCAGCGTGCGTCTTGCTGATGGCTTGAACGCAGAGGAACTGGTGCACTACAATATCCAGGATCTGCCCACTTTCTTCCTGATCGACAAGACCAATTCACTCTATAAGCGCGATATTCAGATCAAGGATCTGGACAAGGAGATCCAGAGCTTGCTGTAAGATCTCTTCGGTGGCGTGAGGATAATAGAGTGTCTATTTCTTCTGTGGCTGATGCCAACGGCTCATGCTTGGGGGCAGGAAGCTGTTTCTTCACCAACGGTGATGAACAACCAAACGAGTGCTTTCTCCATAGAACAGCAGAACGATACGCTTTTCACCCTCACCCTAACCACCGATTCCACCGCCGATAAGTGGCAGATACCCTATCCGGTTTATCGGTTCTGCACAGGTGATGTAGATGGTGACGGCAGCGAAGATGCCTTGGTGGGCGTAGTCAAGACCACCCGTTACTTCCAGGAAGAAGGTCACCGCATCTTTATCTTCAAGAACTACCACGGTCTGATCCGTCCATTGTGGATGGGCTCCAAGCTCGGTGGAATCCTCGATGATTTCCGCTTTATCGACGGGAAGATCAGGAGTCTGGAGCGTACCACCGACGGGCAGTATGTTGTGGCCGAATACCGCTGGGCTCATTTCGGTATGGGGTTCGAGCGTTTCCTTGTCAAGAACGCAACTAAGCAGACGGCCTTGGATATTTTTGAAAACTCTAACTACAACAAGAACGATAGTCTATGAAAAGAACAGTGTTTATAATGGTGATGCTTGCCATGGTGTTGGGTGCAAGCGCACAGCAGCGAAGTGTCATACTTCCTGGTAACGCGAAGATCGACGTAGAGAAACTGAACAAGCAGATTCCCCTTAACATGGATGTGTCGACGCTTTCCATCAGTGAGGCACGAGTCTTACGGAACGCTTTTGCCGCCCGTCAGGGCTACTGTTTCATGAGCGGCGACCTCCGTTCCATCTTCGAGGCCACCTCGTGGTATGAGAAGGTGATGAACGACCGTTTCTGGGAAGAGGAAGACGGCAAGGCCAAGCCCCTTACCTATACCGATGCCGAGAAAGCCTTCATGCAGAAGCTCAAGGACCGTGAGGAGGCGCTGAAACAGCAGAACTTCGTGGCTCCCAATGGGATGATGGTGAATATGGACAACCTCATCAACCCCTTTCAGTTAGCTTCGTTCGATCCTAAACTCCGTCAGGCCTTGGCCAAGAACGCCTTTGCCATCGTGCCTGGTGATGAGCAGCAGCTGTTCCATGTATATGAGCGCAACGACTACCACCAGTTCCCCAACTTCGTCACTACCGACCTCTTCCTGCAGGTGTTCCATATGTATTTCGACTGTCTGCTGAAAGAGGTGGAGCAGGAGAAGTTCGTGCCGTTGCTCACCAGCTTTGTCAAGCAGCTCTACGATGCCATGAGCACACAGGCTTCGTTTGCCACCGATGCGAACGTCAAGACTGCAGCACAATACAATGCTGCCTTTTTCGCCATTGCCCATGCCCTGCTCACGGGTCAGAATAACCTGCCTGTCGCCTCTAACTACACCGCATTGGTGAAGGAAGAGATAGACCATGTGAATGCTGCCGAGACCACCTATTCCACCTTCCTCGGCTACGTGCCGGAAAGGAAGATGCCGATGTTCATCTACAACACCTATCGTCCTCGCGGTCATTACACCCGTAACGAAACACTGAAACGCTACTTCCGTGCCATGATGTGGCTGCAGAATGCACCCTTCGGCACCGATATGGAAGACAAGCTGCAGGCTGCCCTTCTCATGGCGCAGGTGATTGGTAGTAATGAGAAACTGACGGAATCCTACCGTTTCATCACCGAGCCCATTACCTATCTCATGGGAACGCCCGACGATGTGAGCATCATGCAGGTGTATGAGGAGATCCAGAAGAGTGGAATGAAGCTGAACCAACTCTTCAAGGACAAGAAGAAAATGGCCAAAATCCGCGGATCCATCGAGACTTTAGCGCAAAAGCAGGTGCGCATCAAACCGAAGTTCGTGGCTTCGAGCGAATATAAGATCTGTATGATGCCCCAGCGCTATATGCCCGACAGTGAGGTGCTGCTCGAGATGGTTGACTATGAGAGTGAAGCAACGCAGCGCGGTGCGCCCAAAGGACTGGATGTGCTGGCGGCCATTGGTATTCCTGCGGCTGAGCAGGTGCTGCTGCAAGAACTCAACGAACAAGGCAGGTGGGACAAATATACGCAGAATCTCCAAAAGATGAAAGTACGCATGGGAGAGATCGACTGGGAAGCCACGGTGGCTAACCAGTGGATTGCCTCTACCAAGGCGGTGAATGCGAAGGATGCGAAATATCCGCAGTTCATGACCACCCCGCAGTGGGAGAAGAAGAACCTGAACAGTGCCTTAGCCTCTTGGGCTGAACTGAAGCACGATGCCATTCTCTATGGTAAGCAGCCCATGGGCGCCGAGTGCGGCGGAGGCGGTCCTCCTGCCCCTGTGGTAAGAGGTTATGTAGAGCCGAACGTTACTTACTGGACCAAGGCCATCTCGCTGATTGATGCTACCGTGAATGTGTTGAAGCGTTTCAACCTCGAGACCGAGAAGGCGAAGATTGCCACCAACGATTTGCGCGACAAGGCCGAGTTCCTGCTGAACTGCAGTAAGAAGGAACTGGAAGGAAAACGTCTCAGCGACGAGGAATATGCACAGATCGAGAACATCGGTTCTGCCTTCGAGTACTCCACGCTCTTCTTGATTCAGGAGCCCGATCAGCAGCTCATGGGTTGGAGTGATGTGCAGGGAGCCGATAAATCCATCTCTGTGGTGGCCGATGTCTATACCGCCAATGCAGGGAACAATCCGGATAAGTCGGTGCTCTACGAGGCTGTTGGTCCTGCCCACGAGATCTATGTCGTGGTAGAGATCGAGGGTTACCTCTACCTCACCCGCGGTGCGGTGTTCTCCTATCGTGAGTTCCAGGAAGACCTGAATGCGCCGCGTATGACCGATGAGGAGTGGCAGGAGAATCTCAAGACACACCCCGACAAGGGTATCCCCGAATGGATGTTGGATATCATTGTTCCCATCAACGGTAAGAAAATCGACAACGAGTATATCTTCTACAGTACCGGATGCTGACATCGTTGCTCATAGCCATGATGATGGTCGGTGATTCACTGACCATCACCTTTACTGGCGATCTGCTGCTCGACCGTGGTATCCGTGAGGTAATCAATCACAGGGGAGTAGAGCGCCTCTTCTCCCCCTATGTCGATTCCGTGTTCCAGTCGAGCGACCTCGTCGTGGCCAACCTGGAATGTCCTGTCACGAAGATTGTGCAGCCCATGTACAAGCAGTATATCTTCCGTGGCGAGCCCGAATGGCTGTCTGCGTTGAAGGCCCACGGCATCACCCATCTCAACCTTGCCAATAACCACAGTATCGACCAGGGTAGGGAGGGGTTGTTAGATACGAAGAAAAACATCGAGGAGGCAGGGATGATTCCCGTAGGAGCAGGAAAGAACATGCAGGAGGCTGCCGAGCCCGTTGTCCTTGCCGAACATCCGCGCCGCGTATATTTGCTCACTTCCCTCCGCATGGCCTTGGAGAACTATGCCTATCTGCCCGATAAGCCCAGTGTGAGTCAGGAGAGCAACGACTCCCTCCTGCAACGCATCCGGAGGCTCCGCGCCGACGATCCCCATGGACTTATCATCCTCTCCCTGCATTGGGGAGGCGAGCACACACTCCATCCCATACCCATGCAGCGGCAGCAGGCGCACGAATACATTGATGCGGGGGCAGATGCCTTGATCTGCCACCACACACATACCTTACAAAGTATAGAGGAATACCATGGGAAGCCCATCTACTACAGTATCGGTAACTTTATCTTCGACCAGCAGAAACCTATCAATAGCAAGGCCTGTATGGTGAAAGTAACCGTTACTGCCGACAGCGTGTCCTACGAAACCCTTCCCATTCACATCAGGAACGGTGTTCCCATGCGTTAGAAACTCTTCAGCCAGGCTTTCAGCTCGAGCAGCATCTCCAGGTGGAACTGGAAATCACTGCGGAACCCCCAGCCATGTCCGCCCGACGGGTAGATATGCAGCGAGGCAGGCACATCGTGGCGGTACAGCTCCGTGTAGTAGTTCAGTCCGTTGGCAGGCAGCACCACATGGTCGTCATCGCTCAGAGCTATCCAAGCCCTTGGTGTCACGCGTGTCACCTGCGTGTCATTACTGTAGTCGCGCTCTTCCTTCTTCCTTGCGCCGCCCCCTAAGAAATTGTCGTGCGACCCCTTGTGGGTGATATCCGGCATCATGGTAATCACCGGGTAGAACAGAATCTGGAAGTCGGGCATGGCCTCTTTCGGTGCATGGGTAGCGATGGTGGAAGCCAAGTGTCCTCCAGCCGAAGAACCCATGATGCCCACCTGATCAGGTTTCACGTTGAAGTTCTCAGCATTGCGGCGCACCCAGCGCATAGCCTCCTCAGCATCCTCGATGGGGACGAACCGGTTACCGTGCGGCATACGGTATTTCAACACGAAGACCGCTATTCCTTCCTGGTTGAAGAACGAAGCCCAGTCGTTCCCCTCATGATCCATGGCGAGACCCTCATAGCCACCACCTGGACAAATCACCACAGCCCGTCCCGTTGCCACCTTCTTGTCGGGCAGATACACCCGTATCATAGCCTGGTCGTCAGGGTCGTTACTCTGGTGTGGTGCACCCTCGGGCCACAAGGCAAAGTCGGCCGGCTTCTGCGCAAAGGTCATCAGCGCGGCAAACATGGCCAAGCCTGTCAGTATCCATTTATTCACTTTCACATTCACATTCATATTTGACAATTTGACAATTTTACGATTTGACAATTTTACGATTGTACAATTTCACAAATTTGGCGAATTACTTTGCAAAGATAATAATTTTTCGTAATATTGCAGTCAATTTAGAAACGAAACATAACATGATGAAGAAGATTTTAATGATTTCAGCCTTGGCTGCAGTAGTTTGTGGCTTGCAGGCTAAGGTACGACTGCCGCAGATTCTTGGCGACAACATGATTCTCCAGCAGAACACCGAAGCACGTTTGTGGGGATGGGCAGAACCGGGTAAGACCGTTACGGTTACTACCTCGTGGAACACTGCGGTCTATACCGTGAAAGCCGCCAACGACGGTCGTTGGCTGGTCAAGGTGAAAACCCCTGCTGCCAGCTACCAGCCCCTATCCATTACCTTCAACGATGGTGAGCCCCTCACCCTGAACAATGTCCTTGCAGGCGAGGTGTGGGTATGTGCTGGACAGAGTAATATGGAGATGCCCGTCAAGGGCTTCGGCAACTGTCCGGTGGAAGGCTATAACCAAGAGATCATCCAGGCAAACGACTACCAGGGCGTGCATTTCGTGAAGATTCCCAGTGTGATGAGCACCAAGCCCCTCAACGATGCCCAGTGCCATTGGGAGGTGGTGAGTCCGCAAACGGTAGGCGAGGCTTCTGCCACAGGCTATTTCTTCGCCCAGACCGTGAACAAGGCTCTGAACATACCCGTAGGACTCATCATGGCGAACAAGGGAGGAACGCGCGTAGAGAGCTGGTTCACCAAGGAGAACATCGAGAAATATACCGACGACCCCACCGACTCCCTGGAGATCGTAAAACGTTGGCCCGAATGGGATTACCATCGCTCACTGCTCTGGGGCAACGGTACGTTCAACCCCATTCTGAACTACACCGTGAAGGGAATCCTCTATTATCAGGGCTGCTCGAATGTGGGCGATCCGGGCGACCAGTATTCCCAGCGCATGAAGATCCTCGTGGAGCAGTGGCGTAAGCAGTTCGACCTGGGTGAGATTCCGTTCTACTTCGTTGAAATCGCGCCTTATCACTATGATGATGTGAATGCTGATAACGGCGCACGGTTGCGCGAGCAGCAGTACAAGGCCTCGCAGATGATTCCTAATAGCGGACTGGTATGCACCAACGACCTTGTCTATCCGTATGAGTTCACACAGATCCATCCTGCACAGAAGAAACCCGTTGGTCAGCGCTTGGCGTTCCTCGCCCTGAACAAGACCTACGGCATGAAGGCACTCGGCTGCATGAGTGCTTCGTTCAAGGATATGAAGATCACCGACGATCATGTGGATATCCACCTGAACAACGATCTGGGTGCCATTAGTCGTTTTGAGGACATCCAGGGCTTCGAGATAGCTGGTGCCGACCGTGTGTTCCATCCTGCCAAGGCCGTGCATTTCTGGCAGCCGGGTGGCGGTTATTGGGATGAAACCATCCGTATCAGCTCACCCGAGGTAAAGAACCCCGTGGCCGTGCGCTACTGCTTCAAGAACTTCCAGATTGGTAACCTGAAGAACGCAGCAGGACTGCCCTTGTTCCCCTTCCGCACAGATAACTGGTAAGATATGAACACAAAGCAACACCCCTTGCAGCATTATCGCTACTGTCCTGTCTGCGGCAGTGCCGACTTCCTCGTCAGCTCCCCCAAGAGTAAGCAGTGCCGCCATTGCGGCTACGAGCTGTTCATCAACCCCTCAGCCGCTGTTGTTGCCTTTATCCGTAACGGTCGTGGCGAACTGCTGGTGGTGGAGCGTGATTGCGAGCCAGCCAAGGGGACGCTCGACCTCCCCGGCGGTTTCACCGATATCGATGAGACCGTCGAGGAGAGTGTCATCAGGGAAATCAAAGAAGAGACAGGGCTCACCGTAACGGCTACTACCTATCTCTTCTCCTATCCTAATCATTATTTATACAGTGGGATGGATATCCCCACGCTCGATTTCTTCTTTGAGTGCCAGGTGGAAGACACCTCCGTGCTCCATGCTGCCGATGATGCTGCCTCCTGTCAGTGGCTCCCGCTCCACGAGATCCAACCCGAACGGTTCGGCTTGAAGAGCATTCGCCAGGGAGTCATCCGCTACCTGAAGTCAAGGTGTTAGCACCTTCTCATGTAGTCGTATGGCATTAACTCATTCAGAAACCGATGCACGGTTGCGCGAATCATTTCACTTGCCCTGTCCTTGATGTTCATTATAGTTGTTTTCATTGCTGCTTGACTTTTATGGATTGTTATGATGCGTGTCGGGTTTTCTTGTTTCCGACACTGCAAAGATAGGGCAGTTCCTAAAGCCATGAAAGAAATTTCGTGTTTTTCGTGAGCAGTATTTGCGACATAGCCATCATATTGCGACAAATCGGATGCAGCATGCCAGGAAGTGTCGTAAATGGTGATTGGCGCAAGGTTTTTTATAACGGAATAACCGGAAACGACAGAGCAGCGAGAGCAGAACCAAGCTGGCTTGAGTTTTGCCGAGTCGTGAAGGAGGAAGACGAAAGTCAAATAAACGGAATAACGGAAATAGAAATCCGTGCTATCTGTGCTTTGACCTTTTCCGTTCTTCTGTCCAACCTTTGGTCTCTAATAAAAACCTATCTTTGCAGCAGAATCCCCGGTTCCCCTCCTCATGGAGGGGTCAGGGGTGGCTCCCTTTTCTTTGTATGTATCCGTTTCATCCGTTTAATCCGTGTTCATTATCTTCTCTACGATTCCCTTTCGGAAACATAAAGTAGTTACGATTTGAAACTGGTGTCGAAATTTTGTAAACTTTTAAGAATAAAAACGGTACGCCCCATGGAGCGTCACTTTTTTGCCGATTTTTCAACCCGAAAATTTTAGCGTTTTGCTAATTGTTACTGCTTGAAATATTGTCTATACCGATATTTTACAACATAAACGCCCATTCCATGCCGCAAAACAGTTACAATCCCCAACTCGTACTCCAATTTATTGAGTCATGATGGGAGAAGACGAAGTCAAAGAATACTTTTGAAAGTAAATTGTTGGCGTAAAAATCATCCGTCAGATCCGCATCATCCGTGGTCTTTTTCTCCACGAATTATTCTCTACTTCTCACATAGCCAGTATTCCGACAAACCGTTCAGCATGCGGTGCTTGAAGCCGAAGCGGTAGTTGTTCATGGTCTTGCCGAGAATGGCAGGAGTAGTTCGTTTGGCATCGAAATACGTATAGCGGCTGGCAAGAGTTGAGAGGATCTCAGTCGTTCCCCACCAGCGACCTTCATTGTCGTTGGGTTTGCGGAATGTCTCGTTGATCATCTCCACCAGATCGACAGGTCGCTGATAGGGCGCGTTCTCTTCTATTAGCATCTTGATCTCGTCATCGTTCAGCCAGAAACGTTCACCCTGATTGAACAGCTGCAGTGCCTGGGCAAAGAGCTGTTGGTGGTTGAGGTTATCGGTGTAGTCGATGCTTCTGCTGTTGGGTATGCCCACACAGACGAACCTTCTGGAACCCGTGGAATCCACCAGCGGCTGCATCTGGTTGGTGGTGCCGATGAACGAGGTGTAGCGGCGGTACTGTTTGATAGTCTTACCGTATGGCGGACGGAACTTCACGTCGCTCGATGAGAGCAGGTACTTCAGGACGATCTGCTGCGACGGAGTGGTCTTGTCGAACTCGTCGATGTTAATCAGTGCGAACGAAGTGAGCGCGATATTCAGGTCGAACTCGTTCTTGAAGTTCAGCTTGTCGTTATAGTAGTCGCGCAGTTTCTCAGGCAGCAGTATCTTACAGAAGCGTGTCTTACCGCAGCCCTGCCTGCCAATCAGTAGAGGTGTTAACGCATTGCCTGTGAGCTGCTTATCACTCTCGCGCCACTGGGCCACCATACCCACTAACCAGCATCTGAGGTATTTCTCCCAATGTGGCTGGTCGGTGGGAACCCTCTCGGCAAGATCCTTGATATAGTCATGCCCGTCCCATTGCGGTAGTTTGTCGAGCCAGGTGTTCACCGGGTCATATTGTTCGATGCGGGTGGAGTCGATGAAGCGGTTCACATCCTGATCCCACGACTTCAGTCCCTGCTCACGTGCCTCGATGGTCATATCGTTGCGTACCTCCTCGGTGAGTGGTCTGAATGTCTGGTCCTCACTGTATCTCATGCGATACTCAGCCACGCCCGTCATCAGGTTCTTGCGCATCTCGTAGTTGGCCGTCAGGAAAATCTCTGTCCGCATGGTCTGCAGTGTCTCCTGGGGCACGCTCTTCAGGGGTTTCATCTTGTGCTTCTTACGGTAGTCGTCCATCAGTGTCACTTCGTAGGTTGCAGCGAAGACGCTCTTCACTAGTTCGGGATCGTTGTGGAACAGCGGATGCTCCAGTGTCATTCCCTGAGCGTGAGCGAGAGGGATGCCTTGTTCGAGCGATTTCCGTGCTATCTGCTGCAGGAGCTGCATCTGGCGGTCCTCATCGGGCAGGTCGAAATAGGTGCCCAGTACCTCACGGAGAATAAACAGCCAGTTAAAATGATAGGTACGCGTGATGGAACGGCCTGGCATCAGCAGATCGCTCTCCAATGAGATCCTCGGCTGTCCCAGCTCTTCGCGTTTAAGGGTATCTGCCTTGAACGGACGGGAATCAGGATTGTAGTACATCTCAGGATCGGCACTCAGATAGACCGTCCTGTCCAGTAATGGCTCCATGTATGCGATGTCAAGTCCGAACTGGTTCTGATAAGCCCTGCGGGCGGTGTGGTACAGGTTTTTGTGGAACAGTCGTATCTCATCGTTTTCTGTTGGAAGCGTACTCCCTTCGAACATCTCCCCACGGCACACTATCTTCACCGACTTACCCGATGCGCCCAAGAACGCCATCAGCGTCTCGTCCATCCTGGCCACCTGATTCCTGATACTGACAGCTTCCTCGTAGGTTTTCAGTCCGTTGACCTCCACAACCACCAGTCCGTTATATGCCAGCTGTCGCGGTTTATCACCATACTTGTCGAACTCAACGGCGAAGCAGATGCGCGGCAGACTGACGATTGTTACGCCGTCGAGCATAATCTGTCCGTCCTCCTGTCTGACGGGCTTGTAGAACTGATAGTTCTGTCTGAGATGATACACCTGTTTCTCATTGGGGTTCTTTCTGATCATCTCAGCCAAAGCACTCAGCTCCAGACGGTTCATCACTTGTTTGCTTCTCGAATTTTTGAGTAATGTTGCTTTCATTTTTATTGATAATAAGTTAACCTCTACTATTCTCATTCAAAAACGACCGCGAAGGTACTAAATTTCTGGCATTTATGCAATAGTTTGAGCGTTTTTTTCTATCTACTTTGCTTCTACTTTACTTCTACTTTGCCTCTACCTTCCCTCTATTAAACCATATCACTTTCCACCAGTTATAAGGCCACTTTCTCATAGTTATAAGGCCACTTTCTCATAGTTATAAGGCCACTTTCTCATAGTTATAAGGCCGCTTTCTCATAGTTAGAACGTCACTTACTCATCAATTCTCGAGAGATTTTCTTAGAAACTGCCATACTTTCTATAGTAAACTGCCATACTTTCTATAATAAAGTGCCATACTTTCTATCTGTAAAGTGGTTGATAAGACATCATATGTCAGTGAAAAGTTAGTAGATGCATGGTAGAGGCAAAGTAGAAGCAAAGTAGAGGGAAAGTAGATGGAGAATTGGGCATTAACCCATTAATACTCAATAGAATATATAGGATTTAATAGAGGTAAACACTCAAAAGTTGAATGTGGTTGCACAGGCTCAGCCGAATCTAACTCAAATCAAGTTGTTGATTTCATATACTCGGCTGGCTTGATGTTGAACTGCTTCTGGAAGCATTTCGAGAAATAGGAGGGGTTGGAAAATCCCACCATGTAGCTGATTTCGCTGATGGTGTATTTCCCTTCCTTCATGAGCCGGGCAGCCCTCTTGAGTCGCACTACCTGGATCATCTCGTTGGGTGTGATCTCTGCCAAGGTCTTGATCTTGGCGAAGAGGCTGCTGCGACTGATGTTCAGCTCGGCAGCGAGTAAGTTCACGTTGAGTTCAGAGTTCGAGAAGTTCTCTTCAATAATCTGGTTCATCTTTCTCAGGAACTCACTGTCGGTAGGATTCTGGGCTATTTCAGTTACAGGTTCTAATGGTTGGGTAGAGAATTTCTCCATCAGCCGGTGACGAATCTGGAGAATGTTGCGGATGCAGGCCTCAAGATACTGCACGGAGAAGGGCTTCTCGATATAGGTATCGGCACCCACATCCATTCCTTCCACCTTCGAGTCATCATCGGTCTTGGCGGTAAGCATGATGAAGGGGATATGACTGGTTTGCTGGTCCTGGCGCACACGGCGGCACAAATCGGCTCCGTCCATTCGTGGCATCATCCAGTCGCTGATGATGATGCTGACTTCATGATTCTGCAGCAGATGGAGTGCTTCGATGCCATCTTCGGCAGTGATAATATCATACTTGTTGTTGAAATTATTCTCTAAGAAATGGCGCATGTCCTCCGAATCGTCCACAATCAGCATGGTGGGCTTTGGGCTTTGATCTTTGAACTTTGATCTTTGAACTTTATGATTTGAACTTTCAGCAGTGTGCTTCGTTGCCGAGCGGTCGTCAACAGTTGTTGACGCTGACTCGTTTTCGGTATCTGTTTCTTTGATCACATCCTGGCTCACTGGTAGGATGATGGTGAAAGTGCTTCCCTTGCCCAGTTCTGATTCTACGGTGATTTCACCATGGTGCTGATCGACGATACTTTTCACGATATTCAGTCCGATGCCCGTGCCGGGTTTGTTACCCTCGGCTTGGAAGAAGGGCTGGAAGATGCGCTCACGGTCTTCCTCGCGGATGCCGATGCCATTATCGCTCACGCTGATGCGGAACCGCTGACCGTCGGGGTCTTCGATACACTTCAAACTGACTTCATCCTTTGAATATTTATTGGCATTAGTGAGCAGGTTGCTGATGGTCTTGATGATGGCCTCCTTGTCGACAATAGCCGTGAAGCGGTCGTTGGGGTAATCAACAGTGAACCGTTTGCCGTTCTGCTCGAAGGTAGGAGCAAAGCGTTCGCTCACCGACACCATCAGCTCGTGGATGTTCTGCGGGGCAAAGTGCATTACCAGACTCTGCTGCTCCACTTTGCGGAAGTCGAGCAGCTGGTTGACCAGTTCGAGCAGACGGTGGGCATTGCGGTCGATAACCCGCATATCGTCCGAGGGGTTGCCATGTTTCATCATCTTCTCCAATGGACCGATAATCAGGGATACTGGGGTGCGTATCTCATGGGCAATCATGGTGAAGAAATTCAGACGAGCCTCGCGAACCTCCTTCTCCTTCTCTTCGTTCAGGCGCAGCATCTGCATCTGGTGGCGCCGCTCAGCCTTTTTCAGTCGTAGGTGCACATAATACCAGATGATGGTGCCCAATAATAGCAGGTAGAACAGCTTGGCATACCAGCTCCACCAGAACGGCGGCTTTACCACAATCTTCAGACTAGCCTCGTGGTCGGACCATATTCCGTCGTTGTTGGTGGCCTTTACACGGAAGGTGTAAGTACCTGCAGGCAGGTTGGTATAGGTGGCACTGTTCTGATTGCCCACATAGTTCCAGTCCTGGTCGAAGCCCTCGAGCATGTAGGCATACTGTATTTTCTCGGGCGAGCAATAGCTGAGAGAGGCAAACGCCAGACTCACCATCTTGGAATCGCCGTAGCCGATGGTGATCTCCTTGGTTAGTGTCAGGTCGAGCGGCAGACCGCTTGCGTTGTGCTCCTCCTGATTCAGGATGCTCAGCGTAGTGACATACACTGGAGGCATCACCGTGTTGGCCTTGATCTGGAATGGAAGGAAGCTGTTGAAGCCACTGGTTGAGCCAAAGAAAATGCGGCCGTCGCTGGCTTTATATCCGCTATTGGGCTGGAACTGTTCGCTGACGAGTCCGTCGTGAAGCGTGAACCGCTGCACACCCTCGTCGGGAACATACTTCACAATACCACGCTCGGTGGTGAGCCATAAAGCCCCGTTGTCCTCGATGATGCTCAGGATGTTCTGACTGGGTACATCGAGACTGACGCGCTTGAAAGTGCCGTGCTTCTTATCGTAGGTGCAAAGTCCTGCAAAAGTGCCTATCCATAGCTCCCCTTTCTCGTCGATGAGACAGCAGTTCACTTGGTTGTCGGGCAGACTGGTGTTGCGGGAATCATCATTACTGCGGAAATTCTGCAGCGTACGGTTCTTCCGATGGTAGCAGAAAAGACCTTCACCCTGGGTGGATAACCACAGGTTTCCCTCGCTGTCTTCATCTATATCGATGGTGATGGAGTTGGTTTTGCCGATGCGAACGAAACCGTCATTCTTGGCATCGTAGAGGCACAGACCCTCCATGGTGGCCACCCACATCTCACCCTGCGAATCCTGATAGATGGCATACGAGCTGGAGTTGTCGAGGGAGTTCTTGTCGTTGGTCTGCATATACTGGTGCAGTGTACCCGACTCGAGGTTCATCACAATCACACCATCGGTATAGGTACCAATCCATAGGTTGTTACGATGATCCACACACAGCGCATGGACATTGCGCTTGGAAAGCCAGTCTTGATGAGGGTAGCTAACAAAGCGCCCATCGTAGCACATCAATCCGCCATCGTCGCTGCCCACCCAGATACGACCTTGTCTGTCCTCACAGAAGCGGGAAATGACATTTCCTGAAAGTCCATTTGCCATGGAGAACCCATCGAAACGCTTTCCCACAGGTGAGATATATCTTACGCCTCCATAGAACGTACCTATCCACATGCCTCCCTCGGTGTCGTTGGTAAAGGCATAGACAAAGCGGTCGTCAAACTTTCTCCACCCTCCCGATTTCGGATCAAAACTGATGAGGCCATCGTCACAACCTATGTATATGCGCCCCTCTGGGTCTTCATACAAAGCATGTATATGCCAGCCCACTTTTGTAAGCTGGGGGTTCAGCACCTGTTCCAGACGGCCGTCACTATTCATTAACAACAGTCCGTATTCCCATGTGCCCAACCAATAGCGACCATCCCTTGTCTGAAGCATGCAGAGCGATGTGGGAACACCGTTAAACTCGGTTTTGACAGGCTCAAACTGGTTGTGCAGGCGGTTCAGCTTCTGTACCACAGGCTCTCCCCAATTGGTAATCGTCCAGATCTGATTGTTCGCATCCACATAAACCTGAGCAACAGCATCGCCGGAGGTCTTCAGGTGATACTGATTGGAACGTTCGGTTTCCGGATGATAGTGCCATACGCCTTGATCCATGGTCGATACCCAGAGTGCACCTTCCTTATCCGAAGAAAGATGGGTAACGGTGGAATGGATATCCATGGGAAGACGCTCGAAGACCTGACGGGTGTAATTGATGAAGAACACTCCCTTTGCGGTTCCTACATACAATCCGTCGTTGCTCGCCAGCAGGGCAGAGATATACTGGTTGATGCCCAGTTCGGTGATACGTAGAGGCAATACCCTACGACCGTCGTAACGGCAAAGACCGTTATCGGTGCCGAACCAGATATACCCGTACTTGTCCTGCACAATATTGCGCACGGCATTGGCAGCCAACCCGTCGTTCATGGTAATCATACGGTAGCTGTAATCATCCTTTGCCCCAACCGAGAGGAACATCAGAAAAGCTATGATCAGTAACTGCAGTCGTCGCATTGTATGTGACAAAAATACAAATAAACTGTGAAACCGCCAAAAGAACCGTCAACTATTTATCTCTGATAAATAACGATGTCCTTCAGCTTCGCCCACGACAGGTTGTTGCTGTATGTGGTTTGGTAGATGCCCACATTGAGCTTGGGGACTGTTACCTCCACAGGTGAGCCAGGCATGTTGTGCCATGTTTTCCCATCGCTACTGGTGCGGGCAAAGAGAAGGTTGCCACGGCGCTCGAACTGCAGGATGCGGTCGAACACATAACCTTTGTAGTTGGGGTATTGGGGTCGTCCTTCACTGCTGATAATGGTGAAAATATTACCGCTGTTGTATAACGGGAACACGCCCAACTGATAGAACTTCTCACCCCCTGATACCAGTAGGCCACATTCGTTATAGCTCTTCACCTTGTGCTCTTTCAATCCTTCCATATCCACGAAATGAGTCATCATGACAAAGTCGCCCTCCACCTCTTTACAGATCCGTCCGCCATTGTTCAGCGGGTCGCTTTGGAAGTCTGCCGAGGTAGCAGTCAGCGTTTGTTCTTCCGCTTTCTCGTACACAAGTTTCATGTCGGGTGTGAGCGAGAACCGACTGTTGGGATCGCTTTCGTCAAAATCATCATCGCCCAGTGAAGGCAGATGCTCATCTTTACGTTCTTGATACAACGTCCTTACCTCGTTGGCTGTGAGTGAACGCGGCTGGATGGATAGCTGGTTCAGATAGCCACGGAAACAGTTGGAACCACTCCCGTCGGCACCTATCACGATTCTCCCTTCGGGTCTTACCATGATGAAGTTGTTCTGCTCATGTATCAGTTCTCCATCGCGATAGATGCTCTCCTTCCATCCGTCGAAAGTCACCACCCAATGATGCCACTGACCTTCAGACGCTTTTACAGCCTCGGGAACGCCGCAACTTTCAAACGAGCCGTTGTGGTTCACCAGTCCGGCGCCGCTGTCGGATCCCAAACGCAGTTCAGTGGTGGCCAGATCGGCGTGTGAGCTACTGAGCGAAACGAGTGTTGGCACAGGTCCCACCTCTGTTTGAAGGGCCCAGGCACTGATGGTATAAGGTGCATTATATCGATAAACCTCTGACAACGGATGGTTGCTGGTCAACGACTGAGAACCGTTGAAGAAGAGTGCCCACCGGCCGTCTTTTACTCTGAGGCGCAGGGGGTTGTTGGCTGTGAGTTTTAAGTCTTCAGTGGTCGTTACCTCCGTTACATCTGTAGGCTGCTTTCTGCCCGAACCCAGTATGTTGGCATCAAGTGTGATGGAGGCGTTCTGGAGTCGTACCGATGGCTCCACATCCTTCTGGTGCACGCCCGGATAGCCATCGTTCTGCTCTACCTCAGTATCGGGCAGCTGGGGTGCCTTCTGCCACACCTTTATGTTCCAAATGGCAGGCATGTGACCGTTCTTCTGGGTATCTGTAATGCTGATGCGCAGGTAGCGTGCCTTTGCCTTCTTATGGTCAATCATCGGCGAGCCTTGCATGGTATTGTCGGTACGGTCGGCATAGAGGGTCCATGTTTTGCCGTCCATAGAGGTCTCTATCAGGTACTGGTAGAAAAAGGTGGGATACTCAAACGCTGTCCACACCTCGCTGAACTTGGTTGGCTTGCCTAGGTCTATCTGTAACCATTCAACGTGCTTCTCAGCATCCCAATTGGTGCATTTGGCCTTCCACAGCGTACCGTTATTGTCGTCAACGGCATATTCGGGCTTAAACCAACTGTCATAACTGCTGCTGGCCGTGACCTTGGCTCCGTAGGCCAGGTTCTTGTACGTTTGAGCTGTCGTAAGACCTACATTCTTGGTATCGTGGGTGGGAACAACGGGTAATATGTGCCCATCCTCATCGAATAGTAGTTCGTCGATACACACCTGACGGTTGAAACCATGCACGGCATGAGGATTGTTGTGGCGATGATAAACCATGTAGTAGTGTCCGTTCTCCTCCAGTATGCTGTGGTGCCCAGGACCATGAATGGTGCCGTCGGCATTGGTCTCCAGTATGCATCCCTGATACTCGAAAGGCCCCATAGGACCAGTCTTTGATGTGGCGTACTGCACCCGGTAGGTGTGGTCGTGACAAGAGCCCGATGAGTAGGTGAAATAATAGGTGTCGCCCCGCTTAAACATAAAGGGCGCCTCGAAAATATCTTTCAGTTCGGTGTTGGGGATGAGTCGTTTTTCTGAAAAGAATTCATCGGCAGCAATAGGTTGTGGAGCGTCCTCACGCCAATAACGGGCATCGCCAGCAGTTGGCTTCTTACCACTTAACTTGGCCACGCCACAACCAAAGCCCTCGTAGATGCCCCATGTGGTGAAGTAGAGATACTCCTGTCCGTCATCATCCCGGAAGAGCTGAGGGTCGAGCGTGATGACATTGTGCACATAACGGTCGGGCACCATTACAGCATCTTCCTTACCCAGGATGTTGTGCCAGGGACCGATGGGCGACGCGCTCTCACCAATGTTGATGTTACAGGGCTCGCAGTAATAGTAGCGGAAGGTACCGTCGTGTTGCTGTACCACATCGGGAGCCCATACCACCTCGGTGGTGGGCCAGTTCATGACTATGTTCTTCCAGTGACGGAAATCCTTCGATACCCACACCTGGGCAGGACCATAGCCATTGCCTGTGCCATCGGTGGTGGCATAGAGATAATAGGTGTCGCCAAACTTGCGGATGGTGGGGTCGGCAAAATAGCCTGGAATAATGGGGTTGCCTGCTCCGGGGGTGTTCCATTGGGCAGTTCTTTGGGGGTAGGCACACACCTTGAACGAATAGGTAAACTGCTTCAGATCTACCTTCGGCTCAGGATTCTCTTCCGTAGGCATAGGTATCTGCTCATGTAAGACGGGTGCTCCCATGACAATCAGATACAAGTGTCGCAGCGTTTTTCCCTGAGGTACGGTGAAGCTCGCAGTATTGATGTCTCCATAAATCTCCTCATCGTCGGTGGTGATGCCTACAAAGCCGTAGCGCAGGTTTTCGCCCCTTATCTGTAAACCGAAACCTTCTGCATTCAAATCCACCTTGTCGTCAAGTAGTATGGCATTGAAACCGTATTCCTCGGGATAGTGTTTCGGACTCAGCCATCCCTCACTTTCTGTCAGTTCAGTGTCGAAGGCGCAGGCATACTTCCTTGTCTCCTTGCGGGCATGCTTGAAGTCGAAGTTTACCAGGTGCTGATAACCTCTAAACATCTCGTCGCAGAAGTCCTGCTGACTAAGACCATACATTCTCTTATAGGTCATCACGGGGTCTTCGCCTATCCTTCCCTGTCGGTAGAGCTCGGCAATCGACTTCCTTCCATGCAGGTCACTCCACCACTGGATGACGTAGGGTGAGTGATAGATGTTTTCCAGATGGAGGAAGGCTTTATGGGTGAGATTTTTGAAAGCCTCGAAATGATAGTTCTCGTCGGTAAGCCAGTCGGGGTTCACCTGCCAGAGCATCCACTGGGAGGTCATCTCAAAAAAGCCGCTTCCGCCCCAGGCATCGCCGACACTATCAGCAGGAATCTGCAGCTGGAACGAGTGGCCCAGCTCATGTGCCATGCAGTTCATTTTCTCGTCTTGAATGCGGTTGGGAGCCACCCAAAGCGCTCCAATGAAATTGTCGTAGGTGCCACCATAAGCTGTACCGTCGAGAGAGTAGTTCACCATCACCATCATTTTGTACTGGTCGCACTTGGAACCAGGTTTCGAGAATCCTAAGGTGTCGCGGAAGAAGGTATAGAAAGACTGCACCCTGTCGCGCAGGTTCCCCAGGTTGAAACTCATGGGCTTTCCCTCCAGCATGGGCGGTTTACTGGTGTCATGGCCAAAACCACGCTCCCACATTAGGATGAGGTCATTGGTCTCGATGCTCCGCTTGAAACTCCAACGCGATGTGTCTGCCTCAAGGTTCATTCCCCGCAGGTCATCAGGGATGTAAATCTTCTTTTGTGCGTTGAGGCTCAAGCTGGCGCAAGTCCCCAAGATAAACAGTATCACTCTTTTCATTTTGTATTCATTTCAATTCTTCACTCTTCACTTAAAAGCGGATAGTTGTTTACAATGTTGTCCATATAGACGGAGCGGCTGCTGAGCCACTTCTCCATGCGGTTGATTTCGGTCTTAAAGTCTTTGTCAATAGGCCAGCGCCTGGCATCGCGCTCCATGGCTTCGGCGGCTGCTTCGGCGTAGCGCTTGACTTCAGGCCAGAACTCACCCATAATTCTTGGCATCAAGGCCTTCCAGTGGGTCTTCACTTCTCCAACGAATTGCCGATTCTTCCACATGTCGGTAAAGAAGCTGGGAGTGTAGGTGTAGTCGCTCACGTGGTTGGCAGGGTCGGTGCCGAGCACGGTTTCGCGATAGTCGCTGAAGAAGCGGTGACCGGTGGTCATCTGGCTCCAGTCGAAATCGAAGCCGGCGTCGAAATCCCACAAGGGGCCGAAAGTCCACTTAGTGCCATCCCCTTTCTCCTTGAAGAGGAAGATGCTGCGCGGAGCTGCCACTTCTACATTATATATATACTCCTGAATGAGCAGGTAGTCAATCATCACGGGAATGTTGCAGACGTGTGCCAGCGCCTCGTAGTCGTGATTGAGCACGGCGCGTTCCAGCGTTTCCAGTGCGGCACGGGCGTCGTCGCAGAGCGTCTCCGGCGTGGCATAGTCGGACGCCTCGGGACTTTTCACGCAGACGGGCATTCTATAGACCGCCGACCAGAAATTGTCGGTTGCCGTGGGAGCCTCCTGGGGGCCGTCGTCCACATCGAGCGCTATCAGCCAGCCTTGCTTGCCGTCAATGTTCACGCGGTTCTTTCCCTGCTCCACCTGCTCTGTCAGCTGGTAGAGTCCGATGTACTCGCCGTTGAGCGTCACTTCCACGTAACGCGTATGATTGGTATAGGGCATGCCCAGCCCCTGCCCCATCTCAAATACGAAGGTGTTCATCAGGTGGGTCGGGTCGCGATAGTTGGCCAAGAGAACCCAGTCTTTGTCGTCGGCGAGTCCGAGGATGGAGGCCTTCTCGTCGAGCTTGATGCGATAGGGCTTCTTGGGGTACCATTTCCAAGTGGAGTTGCCTCGTCCGCGGATGCGTCCGCGCCCTTCGTAATTCCAGGCGGCAGTGTCGGATTCTATTTTGATGGTACACGGGCGATAGTCGGCCTTTTCCTTCGAATCGACCTTCGCGCCATTGTCGGTCGTAATCGTCATCGTCGCCACGCGATAGCGGGCGGGCAGCGTATGATGATGCTCCTCCGCTTCACAGAGCCGTATGGTCTCTATAGTGAAGATGTAATAGTTCACGTAGGCAACGCCGGGTAACACCTCTATTGCATAGAGCTGCTGATAGCTGCCCGAGAGCAGCACGCGCTGATTCTGATACTGGCGGTATTCCTCCCGAAAATTGCCGACCGTGATATGCACCCCAAGTTCATCTCCCCAGGGGAAAGGGTTATCCTCCTCTGTGTTTACCTGGATCAGCCATTCTTTGTTGGTTTCGTCGTAGCGAAGATATGCAGCAAATTCATCTGCATGATAGACCGTCTTATCCACAGCCTCAATCTTCTTTTGAGAGCCGTCTTCGTCAGGCTCTTCGTTGTCTGATGAGCAGCCTGCCACCAGCAGTACCCCCATCATGTAGAAAAGAATATGTCTTGTTTTCATGTCTGCAAACACAACTCTGAACTCGGAGCTTGTATCTCGTCACTCTAAAAACGACGAGGGGCGGCTCCTATTACAGAGCCAGACCCTCGTGACTAACCTAAAAAACTAAGTTTACAATGGTTAAATAATTCAATTTTGTTTAGAACTGCATGTTCAGCGTGATGATGGCCTTATACTGCTTGCCGCCCTTGGTATAGACAAGGACAGGCTTGAGGGTGTATTTCTCTCCTGCCTTGCTCACTCCTGCACGATGACCGTAGGTGAAAGTGAACGTGTCTTTGTCGTACTCCACATAGACCGGGGCTGTAGCTCCCCATACGTCAAGGTCACCCTTGGCATTGCACCAGAATCCTACGTTGGCCGTATATTCAAAGGTGGTTTTGCCGTTGGATTGGATGAGTCCTAATGCCACCTTCCCCTCTGTAGGATCGGCAGTGGTGTTGACAGCAATGGGAAGTGTGGCACCGCTTAGCTCAGAAGGCTGCATGACGAAGGCTTGTGCCAGCTTCTTCAAATCGTTGCCCTGCAATTGGATAGTGCCTTGGACATAGTCATCGGAGGCAGCATTGCATTTCACGTCGAAGGTGAACGCTACATCTGTGGGGTTCTTGCTGGTGTCGATGGAGAAGTTGCCGTAGAGGTCGGTACCGTCAATCTTGAAACGGTAGGGACACTGCATATCGGTTTCTTCTTTCTCGTCCCATGGACACTGACGGTAGCTCTTGGGAGCTCCCTGCACCACGAGGTAAAGCATCTTGGTCTTGGCAGGTACGGTATAGGTAGCCGTACCCTTGGCATCGGTGAGGTTCATCTCACTGTAGTCACGACTGCCATCCTCCTTCAGCGCCACGAAGCCATAGGCTACAGCCTGATCGTTGCCCACTTTATTATAATTAGAGACAGAGCCTACTACCTTAAAGTCGCCGTCAACCTGGTTACCGGGGTCTGCATCGGGCAGCTTACTACCAGCCTTCAGGGCTTCCATGCTTACTGTTACCTTGGTACCGGCAGCAGGCACGTCGAGGTTGATGACGTTAAAGCCTGTAGGCTGTGGACATTGCTCGTAGCTAATTTGGTAGTATCCGTCCTGGTTGTATAGGGTAGTTTTGTAGTAGTTGTTCTGATTGGTGAAGTAGCTGCGGGTACCGTCGAAGTCGAAGGTGACACAACGCTGGGCATACTCAAAGAGTTGTTTCTTGTAGTTGTCGTAGCTTACGCCAAAGATGCGCATGTAGGCTTGGGAAGCATCCTCAGGATACTTTGACTCGTTCCAGATGCGGCCCAAGGTCTTGTCGCCATGCAACTGGGTCCAGTAGTACTGCAGGTAGTAGGAGGCATAGCGCTGCCACTCGTGCTCAAAATGACGATGGCACTGTTGATACCAAACAGCATTCCAGTCGTCGTTGAGAGCCTGCTGGGGATAGTCCTGATACGACTGCCATTGAGCACATTGCTCCCAGAAGCCACAACCGCCATTAGAGCCTTCATAACCATAGCGGAAACCCGACTTGAAGTCGTTGGAGGCGCCGTTCTTCACATTGTCGCAGTAGGTCTGATACTGGAACGAGTGTCCAATCTCATGACCGATAACGGAACCTACAGGTTTGCAGGTGGAGGGTGTCACCCAGAGGGCACCAATTACATTGTCATAGCCAGAGCCTGTGGCTACCCACCATTCGGGTGTGGGGTCGAGCAGATAGATCTCCATCTTGTACTGGTCGAGGTACGACTTTCCTTGACCCGTCACCACCATACCCAGGCGGTTGATGTTGGTCTTGTAGAACTGCTCTGCTTTCTGCAACAGGTCATCCACATCCACACGGTCTTCTTCTTTCAGGTTGGTGCTGTTGGGGTCGTCGCCAAAGTAAGCATCCCAGAACACGAAGAAGTGCTCACTCTGCTTGGAGCGGAACCACGACCACTTGGCATCATTGCGTAGCATGTCGAAGTTGAACTCCTGTGGTTTATAGTATTTGTCGAAGTCCTTCACCTGGCTCGCGTCCATGATTTCGATGGACGAGGGGCCTTGGGTCACCTTCAGCAGGGTACTGGCCGTTCCGCTGCTCACCTTGATGTTGGCCACACGGGGCGACTTGGTGGTGTTGCGGGTCATCTCGAAGGAGAGTTTCTCACCTGTTCCTCCTACACCTTTGGCATCCTTCAACTTGAGCCACTCGCCGCCGTTCTCCACCACGGCATTCCAGATGGTACGAGAAGTAACCGTCAAACTGTACCAGGTGGCATCGTACTCCACGTTCACCTCGGTTTCAGAGAGGGTGGGAGCCACAGAGTCTTCAGCATCGTCACTGCTGCTACAGGCGGTAAGAACCGCCGTAGCAAGCAGGAACAGATATTTTAGAATACTTTTACTCATAACAGATACCTTCGTTTATTGGGCAGCTGTGATGTCGATTGTGATGTTGAAGGTGGCTGTGATGCCGTCCTTCTCCACAATCATCTTCGTCTTGATGGTCTGTCCGTTGGGGTTGCAGTTCTCCGGGTGGTTGCCCGAATAGAAGGCCAGACTCTCCTCGCTGATGCCGAGGTTCAGATAGACAATGGCCTCGTCGCCCCAGCTTACACGCTGTCCCTCACTACCGAGCCAGTAACCCGGAGCATCGGCAGTATAGGCTGCTGTACCATCCTCGTTGGCATCCTTGCCCACCTCTTCGCACCACATGTTCATCTCGCCGCTCTTCAGAGCCTTGAATATCTGATAGGTGGTCATTTTGAAGCATTGGCGCAGGTCTTCCTTCACGTCGATTTCCTCAGTAGCACCCCATTCTGCATCGTAGGGCTTGGTCAGGGTGAAGTCCTTCTCGATGCTGGCAGGTGTTCCCTCGGGAGCTGTCTCAGGATCTTCGTAGCCCACGATGTTTACGGTAATGATGTTCTCCACAATCTTGTTGTTGTACATGGCGCTGAAGTTGATGGTAACTGATGAACCTTCGGTCATCTGTCCAGGCATTTGTCCAATCAAAATCTGGCCTTCCTGGAAGGTGGCAAATACGCTGGCATTGTCGCCCCAGGCACCAGAGAATCCTTCCTTGTCGTACCAGAATCCAGGTGCGTCGGCACTATACTCCTGAGCATACGAGCCGTCGGCATTGGTACATACCCAATCTACCTCAGCCCATGAGCCTGCACCAAGAGCAGTCAGGGCAGCATCGGCATCAAATCCATCTACCGATACGGTAGCATAGGTGTCGTTGGGAGCAGTCTCAACCGTCAGCTTGTTAGAAGCCACCACGGTAGCCTTCACCTCACCACGCTCACGGCCAATGGCTGTGATGACAATGGCCACACGCTTGTCCTGATATTTGATAGCCTCGATGAATTTCACCTGCTGGTCGGCTACCAGATGACCAGGATACTGACCAACATGGAAGATACCTTCACCGTCTTCTGTATATTCGAACTCAGCAAAGACCATGGCTTCGTCGCCCCAGTTCTTCACGTTACCGTCCTTGTCCCACCAGTGGCCCCAGTAGGCGCCAGAGTTAGAGGAGGTCATATTGTCGGCATGGGTGGAACCTTCGATGGCAAATCCTGTCACGTCGGCACCACCTTCTCCATTAAGGGCCTTGCCCAGCTCATCTTTCGAGAGTCCCAGCTCGCTGGCAATCTTGTCCATATCAATTTTCACGTCGCCACCATCATAGGAATTGGCGCTGAGATAGAACTCCACGGTGTATTCAAGAATCAGGTCGGCATCAATGCGTTCGCGCTGAGCCTGCTTGATGGAGTCCTGACGGGCCATCTCTGCAATCTCGTCGTCTGTCAGGGTGTGAGGCCCCCAGAAATCTGTATTGTCTCCGCAGCTGCAGAAAAGGGCAGAAGAGCCGGCAATCAGCAGTCCGCTAAGAATATATGATAACTTTTTCATAATCGTTTTTTCTTTATAAACTTTGAACTTTGAACTTTGAACATTGAACTTTTTGATATGTCAATTATCAATTATTATTCTGCTGAGCTGGAATAACCAGGATTCTGTTTCATGTCAACATTCGACTTCATCACATCGTTAGGAATAGCGAAGATGTTCCAATGGTCGCTCGTGGTAGCATCCTTGCAGAACCAAGACTTACCGTTCCACACATTACGACCGTCCTTCATCTTGAAACGGATCAGGTCCTGGCGGCGGTGCATCTCACAACAGAACTCCCAGCCAAGGTCATCGAGTAAACCACCCAGTTCAATATCGGCACCACCCTCGTATGTAGTGATGTGGTTCGACCAGTCGGTGTAGCCGGCTGTAGAGCCTTCAGGAACAGTATATTCATCGTGACCATACTGATAGACTGAGCCACCCTCAAGGTCGGCCACGGTACGGGTTGCCTTGGCCACGTTAGCTCCAAAGCTGCGCTGGCGCACCTGAGTGACGAGCTGTGCAGCGATCTCCTTGTCGCGTCCCAGACGCAACAGGCACTCTGCCTTCATCATCAGCGCATCGGCATAACGGAAAATGGTCACGGCATCGGCTGTGGTTCCGTCGTTGGTACCACCAATAATCTCATACTTGTGCAGACGGTAGCCCTCCTGCTGGTAAGCGCCGGGGTTGTCGATAGAGTGTACGTTCATATTGTAGGTAAGAATGCCTGTGCCTGTCCAGTCGTCAGCCTCAAACATGATGGGGTTGTCCTTGTCGCCATTGATGATGTAGCTGTCACCCTGCTTCAGGGCATTATACTGCGGACCACCAGCCCAAGTGTCGGTCAGACGCTGGTCGGCCTCATCATAAGTACGAATCCACTGGGGGATAGCACACGAGCCGTTGTAACCAGCTGCAGTACTGCCGTAGGCTGCCAGACCCGACTGCGGGAAACAGTAGCTCTGCAAACCGAACTGCACGGTGTGGGTGCGGTCGCCAGGAACCACGAAGATGGCCTCAGGGTTGTTGGACTGGTCTTCAGTGAAGTTGGCCTTATATGTGGGTGCCAGACTGTATTTGCCTGAGGCGATGATGCTCTCCACCTCTGCCAGACACTTCTCGTAGCCTTCATTGCCAGAGGTGCCCAGATAGACGTTCTGGTTCAGATAGAGCTTGGCCAGCGCCATCGAGCAGGCATACTTGTTGCCATAGCCGTAGAAGTCGTCGTCGCCGAAGTTCTCCTTGGCGGCGGTGAACTCCTCCACGAGGAAATTGAACATCTCCTGGGGACTCACCTGCTGGGGCAGATAACCCGGCTCCACGTTCTGGGTGGTCTGCAGGGGGATATTGCGGAACATGTCGAACATATGATAGTAGAACATGGCACGGAAGAAGCGGGCGTGTGCCAGACTGGTCTTCGTTGCGGGATTCTCCGGGTCGATGGCATCAATCACCTTGTTGGCATAGCCAATGCCGCGGTAGGCAATCTGCCAGGGATTATACACCTGGTCCACGTTGGGGCCCCAGTTGTGCTTGTGCAGGTTGATGTAGGCATCGCCCCAGCCCACACCCACGCGGGCAGGCACCATATACTGGTCGGTACACTCCTCGAGGGCGTGATACATGCCAAACCAGTCTTCTACCAGATAGCGATATTGTGCTGTGGCAGCACCGAGCAGCAGACTCAGGTCGGTCTCGTTGGCGAGGTCGATGTTGGTCTCGTTGAGGCGGTCGTAGAGCGTCTCGTCAAGATCTGTACAGGATGAAAGGCTGATGCTTCCTGCTGCAAAGGCAATCAGAACCTTGTTGAATATCTTTTTCATAATTGACTTCAATTTTACAATTCTTTAATCCTTCAATTCTTCTTTAGAAGCTAAGTGAAAGTCCAACAGTAAAGTTGCGGGTCACAGGATACTTGTCACGGTCATCGATACCGGGAGCCATGAAGTAATTATCTACTTCCGGGTCGATACCTGTGTAGCCTGTGATGCAGAACAGGTTGGTGGCATTGGCATAGATACGTGCCTTCTTGATGTAGTTGCTTAAGGCACCCTTCGGAGTGAAAGTGTATCCCAGGGTGATGTTGCTCAGCTTCAGGAAGTCACCGTTCTCCAAGTGGTCGCTCCAGAAGCCCTGTCCCATCGACTGCGACATGGTTACCATCTTCTGCTGACCTGTCTCGGGGTCAATGTAAGGTGTGCCGTCGAGGTTGATGGCGGGGTGCAGGTCGGCAGCGGTCTTCAAACGGTTGTAGGCAATCGAGTTGTTCTCGTAGAAGCAACGAGAGGCATTCAGGATCTTGTAGCCCAACTGACTGGTGAACTGCATCGAGAGGTCGATGTTCTTGTAGCGGAAGGTGTTGCCCCATCCGAGAATCACCTTCGGGGTACCACTACCTAAGCGCTGGCGGTTCTCCAGGTTGTTCAGGTTGGCGTTGAACTGCTTCACCGTCCAGCCACCATTACCGTCACTGGCCTCCACAAGGGCAAAGCCGTCCTTGTCGTAGCCCACAAACTTCAGTCCCCAGAAGTCACCCAGAGGCTTACCCACCTCCATGCAGTGGGTCTCGGTGCTGATGGGGTCGCTAATGCCGCCCACCTCCTGGAAGTTGTCGGTCTCGTAGAGGTCATTGCTCAGTTTCAGCAGTTTGTTCTTGTTGTGTGAGGCGGTCAGCGTGGTAGTCCACTCAAAGTCCTTGGTCATGACGGGAATGGCCTCAATCATCAGCTCAATACCCGTGTTGCGCATGTCGCCCACGTTAACCAGTGTAGAACTATAGAGGTTTGGTGGCATAGGCACATTGTACCAGAAGAGCAGGTCGTTGGTGGTCTTCACATAGACATCCAATGAACCGTGGATGCGGTTGTTCAGGAAACCGTAGTCGAGACCGAAGTTCCATTCTTTGCTCACCTCCCATTTCAGGTCGGGGTTGGGGTTCTGGGCCACCTCGAGCGTCTTGATCCACTTGCCGTCCATTGAGAGCACATCACCATAGTCGGCAAACTTATAGATGTTCTGAGCCAGGTAGTTGTCGCCCGGGGTGATACCCGTCACACCATAGCCCACACGCAGACGCAGGTTGTCGAGCCAAGAACGGGTGCCTTCCATGAACGCCTCGTTCATGATGTTCCAGCCCAGGGAAACCGAGGGGAAGGTAGCCCACTTGTGGTTGGCACCGAACTTGGAACTACCCTCATGACGGATGCTAACCAGAGCATTGTATTTGTCGGCATAGCCATAACTGATACGACCGAAGAAACCTACCAGCTTACTGTCGTTCTTGTAGCTGCCCATCCAGGCGTGGTGGTCCTTGTCGTTGATGAACGTACCATTGCCCAGGTTGTTCCACAGGAAGGCGGTGGTAGAGAAGTCCTGATTACCTGCGTTGAAGCCATCGTTCTCATTGAAGAGATAGCTGTAGCCCACGATGCTGTTGAAGCGATGCTCGCCCCACTGGGTATCGTAGCGGGTGGTCAGTTCCAGGTTCTTGCTCACGCCGTTGCCTTCACTCTTGCTGGCAGCACCATTCCATCCCTCGCGAACGAGCGACTGATGCAGCGGACTGGTCCAATTCTCACTGGTGGCAGCGGTCTCACCCCAAGAAATCATCAGGTTGGTCTTCCATCCCTTGATGGGTTCTACAGTGACGTTGCCCACTAACTGTGAGAAACGGATGCGGGTATCACCAAAGGCTTCGTTGATGAGGGCAATGGGGTTGTAGTACTGCAGTTTGTTGAAGTTCTCGTAGTACGAGCCATCCTCGTTATAGACAGGCTCCGAGGGGTTGTGGATGAGTGCCTGGCGGTAGGGGTTGGTGTGCGAGTAGCCGTTCAGATTGTCGTTGGTATATTTCTGACGGGTCACCAGGGCATTGAAGTTGAACTTCACGATGTCGTTCCAGATAAACTGGGTGTAGTCCATCTGCATCTTGAAGTTCTCGTTGGATGTCTCGCGGATGATACCCTCTTCCTTGGCGTAGGAGATGTTGGCAGAATAGGCCGAGTTCTTCGAACCGCCGCTGATGCTCAGGTCATGGTTGTGTTTGAAACCAGCCTTGCGGGTGACGCCTGCGAGCCAGTCGGTATCGTAACCTAAATATTCCTGAGCCGTCTTGCCATAGATTACGTCGTGAGTGTCCATGAAGTCAAGTTTCTTGCTCCACTTCGAGAACGAGGCATAACCGTTATAAGTAACCTGAGCTGGAGTGTCGCGTTTACCGGTTTTGGTGGTGATGATAATCACACCATTGGCGCCACGCGTACCATAGATAGCGGCTGCAGAGGCATCTTTCAACACATCGATAGAGGCAATGTTCTCGGGAGCCACTGTGTTCAGGTCACCCTCAATACCATCTACCAGAATCAGTGGAGTGAGGCTGCCCACCAAAGTGGTGATACCACGCAGGCGGATAGAAGAACCGGCCTTCGGGTCACCGCTGGAGTTCACCACCGTCAGACCGGCAATCTTACCTTTCACCAGTTCGGCAGCGTCACCAATCTTACCAGCGTTGAAGTCCTCGGCCTTTACAGAGGCCACGGCAGAGGTCACGTCAGCTTTGCGCTGGGTGCCATAACCGATAACTACCACCTCGTTCAGAAGTGCATTGTCTTCTTGAAGAACGACATCACTTCCAGCCTTAACTTCTTGGGTTACATACCCAATGTAGCTAACAACGATGGTTGCATTACTGTTAGCAACCTTCAAAGAATAATTACCATCATAGTCGGTAACAGTACCATTGCTGGTGCCTTTCTCAAAGACGCTGGCGCCGATGATGGGCTCTCCATTTGCGTCCTTAACGACACCCTTCACAGTGACGCTCTGCTGAGTGACAGCAGCAACGTCAGTCGATACGTCTTCTGCTGCATAGGCAAAGCCTGCCCCGCTCAGCAAAAGTAAACATAGAAAATGTTTCTTCATACCAATTTTGTTTTTAGGTTTGTTAATGTTATTATTTATTGTAAGTTATTTGTTCACTTTCCATTCGAGTACTCCGCCCGACTCACCCTTACGCAGTTTGGCGAGAATCTTCAGGCCTGTGGTCTTCACAGGGGCGAAGTCGACACTGTTGTAGCAGTCCTTGGCCACGGTGTAAGGAGTGTGGTCTGCTACCTCCTGCCACTCATTTTGGGCATCCTTATAATAGAGCGTCCACGATTCGGGGGTGCGGAAATTGCCATCGTAGTGGTCGAAGTCGAGCCAATACACCTGTACATTACTTACCTCGTATTCCTGGTCGAACTGATAGGTAATAGCCTCGGTAGAGCCTTGCTTGAGCCACCAATAGTGGTAAGGCTTAGAGGTGTCACTGCTTCGGCGGGGTTCCCACTGGTCGTTGGTGCCGCCAGCCCAAGAATCTACAGGAGCGGTCTCAGGGGCATCATTCTGGATAGGTCCCCGATTACAGAAGGTCTGAGCCTTTGAAGCAATTGTCGGCAGTGGTGTGGCAATGGCCTTAGCTGGGGTGTTGGCAATCCATATCTCCATCTGCTCGTTACCACGGTTGTTCCAAGTAGAGTAGGGGATGGCCCGGAATTTCACGTCCTTGATTTCTCCATCCTGCTGCAATTCCTTGGCTTCACCTTCAAGCACCATCACGCCATTCAGGAGGTTGGCCTCATAATGGGCAGTGATGGGTGCGCTGTTGAGAATATATTTGTTGAAGACCTTGTGGTCGGTCTGGTCGTTGCCTTCAAGACAGAACACGATAGGACCGCGTTCCAAGGTAACTTTGCCACGGTCGTCTTCAGCATTGTCGTTAGCCACGATGCGACGCACATCCATCGGGAAGTTGAGTTCGATAACGTCGCCCTTTTTCCAACTGCGGTTCAAGGTAATATAGTCATGGTTCTCTGGATAGATTGCCTGTCCGTTCACACTTACACTATAAGTCTTGGCCTTGTCCAGATACTGATAAAGGTCGTTGTTCGTGGGCGAGGTTTTCAGCCAGGAAGGGATGCGTAGTTTGATGGCGAACTTGCCACTGCCCTTTGCTACTTTGATACGGATCTTACCGTCCCATGGGTAGTCGGTGGTCTGTTCCAGCTCGATGTTACCAATCCGAACCTTACCTTGTGCATAGAGGTTTACGAAGATATCTTTGCCTTGCTTGGCATAGATGTAACCAGGTACGGAGGCCACGAAACGAGTGATATTGCCTGGGCAGCAGGCGCATCCGAACCACTTCTGGCGCTCGTGCTCGCCGTTGCTCTCCAATGGGTTGTCATAGAAGAACTTGTCGCCGGAAAGACTTACGCCACTCAACACATTATTATATAAAGCACGCTCACAAACGTCGATAAATTTGCTCTCGCCTGTGGCCAGGAACATGCGGTAGTTCCAATAGACATTGGCAATGGCAGCACAGGTCTCGCAATAAGCAGTATGGTTGTTCAGTTCGTAGTTGGGACCGAAGCCCTCGCCTTGAGGACGACTACCAATGCCACCCGTGATGAAGAGTTTCTTAGACGACATATTCTCCCAGATACGCTCCAATGCCTCGAAATAGGCCTTATCACCAGTTAGTGCAGCCATATCCGCTACACCTGAATAGAGATAGCCGGCGCGTACAGCATGGCCTACGATCTCTTCCTGCTGCAGAATGGGCATGTGGTCCTGTGAGTACTCGCTGGGTTTATGACCGTCGGTACAACGGCCTGTCTCCTCAACAAAATATTTGGCTCCCTCAAGGTATTTCTTGTTGCCCGTCACCTTATACAGTTTGCAAAGCGCCATCTCGATGATGGGGTGTCCACCCGGACGATGAATCTGTCCCTCGTTGGGACCAAAGGTCTTGCACACGAGATCGGCATTCTTGATGGCCACGTTGAGGAAGGTCTTCTTACCTGTTGCACGATAATGAGCTACGGCACTCTCAATGAGATGACCGGAGTTATAGAGCTCGTGCGAGTTGATCTTTTCCCACTTGTGCGATCCCCACCATCCACTCAGGCGCGTACACTTATTAGTAACGCATGTGGTCAGGTAACCATCTGGTTCTTGAGCCTGGGCGATGATGTTAATCACAGAGTCGAGGTAATGGTCGAGTTTTGCATCATAGTGTACAGCCAGTGAATACGATGCACCTTCAATAATCTTATAGGGGTCGGTGTCATCAAAGGAAAAATCGCCCTTGTGCTCTCCTTGAATGAGTCCGGCTGCCAAAGCAAAGTTGTCGAAACGGCCGTTCACCTCACATTCATGGAATGCAGAAGGGATGGATACGGTGCGATTGATCTCGATACGTGGCGACCAAAAACCGTCATTCAGGTGTACCTGCGTGAAGGATACCTCTTGAATTGGAGCAGCGACAGTCTTCTTGATACCACTCGCAGAAAGGCTACAGATAGGCAGCCAAGGACTTGTAAAGAGTGTCAGCAAGGTAAGACTTGTCAGTAACAGTGCTCTTTGTTTCATTGTTGTTATGTTTGTTTTGTTAGTAATAATCGTTAGATTTCGCTGCAAAATAATATAAAAAGAAGGAGACCGGCTGCAACAATCGTCCAAGAAAATGCAAAAATAGTCCAAACCTGTGTACAAAGGGTGTTTTTTGGACGATTTTGTTATGGAGTTGGACGATTGTTTTATCTGTTATCATGGAAAATAACTATCTTTGCAGCAGAAAAGTAAAGAACATAGGAAATGATGCTCAGACAACTACTAACTATCGTTACCTTGTTATTCATCGCAGGTAGCGGAGCAACGGCTAAAGACTATACCGTATGCTCACCTAATGGCAAGAACAAGGTGACTGTCAGCAATGGAATCACCCTTTCCATCACCCACAATGACAAAACGGTGGTGAAGGTGAAAGCAGGACTGTCTGCCCTGTCGGACGTGCAGTTCAGTAGTGTCCGAACAACAAAGGTTACCGAGACCATCTCTGCTCCCTTCTACCGCCAGCAATCATTGACGATGACCTATCGGCAGGCGGACCTGAAGTTAGGTGGCGGTTTTGGATTGCAGGTAAGGGCTTACGATGAGGGCGTGGCCTATCGGTTCTATACCACGAATAAGAAGGAAACCATGATTGTGGATGAGACCGCCGACTTCCTTTTCCCTGACCATAGCAAGGCATGGCTTGCTTACTCGACAAACGACCAGAAACCTTTTGCCATGGCTTTTCAAAATGTATATGAAGAGACGTTGCTCTCAGAAGCAAAGAATCAATATGCTTTCCTGCCTGCCACCATCCAAAGCGGTGACGTGAAAGTAACGATACTTGAGTCCGACCTCCGCTCCTATCCGGGAATGTTCCTGAAAAAAACTCAAGGTGGTGCAGTTCTCTCTGCAGCCTTTGCAAAGTATCCCAAGAAGATGGCTTATTATTCTTGGAGGGGTATGAGTTATGTTGATGAAACCGAGCATTTCATTGCTCAATCGACAGGTGCAAGGACCTATCCTTGGCGCGTGATGGCGATTACGGAAAAAGACAGGGAGATGCCGGTGAACAATCTGGTGTATGCACTCGCCACACCCAATCAGATAGGTGATACCTCATGGATTAAACCCGGGAAGGTGGCATGGGACTGGTGGAACGACTGGAACCTGAAGGGGGTGGACTTCAAGGCGGGTATCAATACACGTACCTATCAGTATTATATCGACTTTGCCGCCAAGAACAGAATACCCTATGTGGTGCTCGATGAAGGATGGTACGACTCGGCAAAGGGGGATATCATGAACCCGATAGCCAATATCGACTTGCAGCTTCTGATTGACTACGGTAGGCAGAAGGGAGTCGGCATCGTTCTATGGACAGTCTTCAACGTGTTGGATGAGCATCTGGTGGAAGCCTGCGGGAAGTATGCCAAGATGGGTATTAAAGGTTGGAAGATCGACTTCCTGGACCGTAACGACCAAACGGCGGTGGAGATGGCAGAGAGATTGGCTAAGACCTGTGCGCAGTATCAACTTTTCGTGGATTACCATGGCTACTTTACGCCTACGGGAATGAACCGTACCTATCCCAATATTCTAAACTACGAGGGCGTGTTCGGAATGGAGGAGGCTCGCTGGGCTAAGAAAGAAACCGACATGCCCAAATATGATGTCACCTTCCCCTTCATTCGTATGATGGCAGGTAATGTTGACTTCACGCCGGGGGCCATGCACAACGGGACGAAGACGAACTGGGTGGAATGTTACGAGAACCCAGTATCGATGGGAACACGCTGTCATCAGCTGGCGTGCTACGTCATTCACGACTCTCCTTTCACGATGCTCTGCGATGCTCCTACTAACTATGAGCAGGAACCGGAATACGTGAACATCATCACCTCTATTCCCGATACATGGGAGGAGACGAAGATTCTTCAGGGAGAAATGGGTAGCTATATCGTGACTGCCCGTCGCAAAGGCAACGACTGGTATGTGGCTGGTCAAACCAACTGGGACGAAAGGGAAATCATGCTCTCGCTCGACTTCCTTCCTGCCGGCACAGCCTATCATACTACCATCGTAACCGACGGTATCAATGCCAATCACAACGCCGAGGACTACCAGGTAGAAACAACGTCACTTGTATCTGGTGAGCAGATAAGGCTCAAACTCGCTTCGGGTGGTGGCTTCTTGGTGAAAATAATGCACAATGAATAATGCATTATGAAATCGTAAAATTGTAAAAAAGTAAAATTGTGAAATAAAACAATGAAAAGTTTTTTGACCATCATCCTGGTGGCAGGAATGACACTCACTGCCTCAGCAGGGAAGAAACAGACTTCGGCTCATGGTTACCCCATTAACCCCGTGCCGTTTACAAGTGTGAAGGTGACCCCGGGTACATTCTGGGGACAACGTCTGGAAGCCAGTCGCAAGGTAACCATCCCACTGGCTTTCTCGAAATGTGAGGAGACGGGGCGCTACACCAACTTCTCGAATGCCGCCCAGCATCTGAAGGACCCTTCAAAGGTGTTTAAGGTGGAGGGACTCTCTTTCGATGATACCGATCCCTACAAAACCATTGAAGGTGCCTCGTATATACTGCAGACCTATCCTGACAAGAAGTTAGTGCAGTATATCGACTCGGTGCTGGATGTGATTGCCTCGGCACAGGAGCCTGACGGCTACCTCTACACTGCTCGTACCCAGAACCCGAAGGAGCCCCATGAGTGGGCTGGCGACAAACGTTGGAGCAAGGAGGAGGACTTGAGTCATGAGCTCTATAACCTTGGACATATGGTGGAGGCGGCCATTGCTCATTTCCAGGCCACGGGCAGCCGTAAGTTCCTCGACATTGCCATTCGCTATGCCGACTGTGTGTGCCGTGAGGTGGGACCGAACCCCGGACAGGCTTGTGTGGTTCCAGGGCATCAGATTGCAGAGATGGCATTGGCAAAGCTGTATCTCGTGACGGGTGACAAGAAGTATCTCGACGAGGCTAAGTTCTTCCTCGACTACCGTGGAAAGACCACCATCGTACATGATTACTCGCAGGCTCACAAGCCTGTCATCGAACAGGATGAGGCTGTGGGACATGCGGTACGTGCCGCCTATATGTATGCCGGCATGGCTGATGTGGCTGCCTTGACAGGCGATAAGGACTACATCAAGGCCATCGATGCCATCTGGGACAACATCGTTTCCAAGAAACTCTATATCACAGGCGGTATCGGTGCTACCTCCAACGGGGAGGCCTTTGGCAAGAACTATGAACTGCCTAATATGAGTGCTTACTGCGAGACCTGTGCGGCCATTGGTAACGTGTATGTGAACTATCGTCTGTTCCTGCTCCACGGCGATTCCAAATACTACGATGTGCTTGAGCGTACACTCTACAACGGACTCATCAGCGGTGTCTCGCTTGAAGGGAACGGTTTCTTCTATCCGAACCCCTTGGAGTCGATGGGACAGCACCAGCGTCAGGCTTGGTTCGGTTGTGCTTGTTGTCCGAGCAATATCTGCCGCTTCATCCCCTCACTGCCAGGATATGTCTATGCCGTGAAGGATCGCAACGTCTATGTAAACCTCTTCCTCTCCAACAAGGGCAACCTCAGTGTCGCTGGTAAAAAAGTAGTGCTGAGTCAGGCAACGGAATACCCTTGGAATGGTGATATCGTGGTGACGGTAGATCAGAATACTGCCGGACAATTCGCGATGAAAATTCGTGTTCCGGGCTGGGTGAGGAATCAGGTGGTACCCTCGAATCTTTATCAGTATTCCGACAACAAACGTCTCGGCTATACTATTACGGTAAACGGTTCTGTAGTCGGCAGCATGTCCGCTGATGGCTATTATACCATCAGTCGTAAGTGGAAGAAGGGCGACAAGGTGCAGATTCATTTTGACATGGAGGCTCGAACCGTTCGTGCCAATAATAAGGTGGAGGCCGACCGTGGTATGGTGAGCGTGGAACGTGGTCCGCTGGTCTATTGTGCTGAGCACCCCGACAACCACTTCGATATCATGGGGGCACTACTTAACCAGACTCCTCTGTTCATCCTCGGCAAGGGTGAGATTGCAGGCACACCCATACAAACCCTGACCACCAGTGCCCAGACCCTGAACTTCAATAAGCAGGGGAAACTGGAAGCGTTGGACCAGACCTTGACACTCATTCCCTACTATGCTTGGTGTCATCGTGGCAGTGGAAAGATGCGTGTTTGGCTGCCACAGGATCTGAATGCTACCAATCCCTCACAACCTGCCACACTGGCCAGTCAGAGCAAGGTAACCACTTCGTCAGAAGTGCCTGCCTTGTCATCTATCAACGACCGTCTGGTACCTAAAGACGAAAACGACCGCTCTGTTCCCTACACGCATTGGTGGCCTAAAAAGGCGTGTACCGAGTGGCTCGCCTATGAGTTCCCACAGGAATTAACAGTACAAAGTGCCACTGTCTATTGGTTCGACGATGGTCCTTGGGGCGGATGCCGTGTACCTAAGTCGTGGCGTATTCTCTATCGGGATGCCCAAGGACAGTGGCAACCCGTAAGCGGAGCCGATGGCTACCCCACGGAAAAGGGCGCTGCCTGCACCGTGAACTTCAATCCTGTCAAGACCAGCGCCTTGCGCTTAGAGGTGGAATTGCCTGATGACAATGCCGCAGGGTTGTTTGAATGGATTGTCAAGTAATTGTTTATAAAGAAAGCGAACACTGATCACACGAATCTGTGTTCGCTTTCTTTTTTTGATTGCCTTCGGCGAGACATCCAACAAAATCTTATTCAAAATCAAACATAATGCTATGAGAATCAGTTTTAGAGATAGAAGCAAGGTGGAGGGAAAGTAGACAGAGAAATGGATATAAACTTATTAATGTTCAATACAATAGATGAGATTTAATAGAGGTAAACACTCAAAAGTTGAATGTTTACCCTAACCCTGCAAGAAATTTTTCTCCTTTTTCTGAAACTTTTTGTCAAGAAAGTGCATCTAATGCACAGAAGATAATTTCAAATACGATTACTTAAATGAAGAAAAAACTATTCATTGCGGTCTGCGGACTGCTTGTTGTGGTGGCTGCACAGGCTCAGCCTTTATTGAAAACGCATGTGGAAACGGGGGATGTGGAGGGTGTCCTCGATGGAACAGATCTGGCCGTGTATAAGGCGATACCTTTTGCAGCTCCGCCAGTGGGTGAACTCAGATGGAAGGCTCCTCAGCCGGCGAAACCGTGGGAAGGGGTGCTGAAGGCAGAGGAGTGTGCCAAGTGGCCTCCGCAACCGGAACGTGATGACGTGACGTATGATATGATGAGCGAGGACTGCTTGTACCTGAGTGTGGTTACTCCTGCTAAGTCGGTTACCGATGCACTGCCCGTGATGGTGTATATCCACGGCGGCAGTTGGAAGACAGAGCATTATGGAGCAGAGCTGTGGCAGAGTTTGGCGCGTAGGGGCGTGGTAACGGTGAGCATTGAGTATCGTGCGGGTGCCTTGGGATTCCTGGCACATCCTGAGCTGAGTAAGGAGTCGGCTGACGGCACTTCAGGCAACTACGGTCTTCTGGATCAGATCTTCGCCTTGCAGTGGATTCAGCGGAACATCAAGAACTTCGGCGGTGATCCCTCGAAGGTGACTATCTTCGGCGAGTCGGCCGGTGCCATGAACTGTAACATTCTTTGTGCCTCGCCCATGGCTAAAGGTCTTTTCCGCGCTTGTATCAGTCAGAGCGGCGCCTTTATGTCGTCTATGAGTATGGTAACGCAGCAGCAGGCAGAGATGCTGGGCAGTATGTTCGTGCAGCAGCTTCAGAAAAGCTCCATTGCCGAACTGCGTGCGATGGATGCGAAGTCGCTCACGGGCACTGGTGTGAACTTCATGGCTTGTACGCCCATCATCGACGGTAAGGTGCTGACGGATGAGGTATATAACCTCTATGAGCTTGGTCAATATGCTGATGTTCCCGTGATGCTGATGTACAACAGCGACGAGGGTGCTGTGGTGGAGATTGAAACGGCTGAGCAGTATAAGGCGCAGATGAACGGTCTGCCCCAGAACTATGTGGACAGCGTACTGGCCATCTATCCCGCCGATACCGACGAGCAGGCGTATTACAGTGTGCGCGACGTGGTGCGCGACTTGAATTTCGGGTGGCCCGCCTATGCCTGGGCAACACTGCAGAAGAAGACGGGTAAGAGTGCGGTGTATTCGGCCTACCTTGCGCAGAAATCGGATCGTACCGTCTATGCCAAGGGTAACCGTCGCGGGGCTGCACATGCGGATGATATTATGTACCTGAACGGTTCCTTCCTGAAAGATGCTGAGAGATATCCCCAGGAGGCAGCCGTTTCGGAAATCATGCAGCAGTACTGGGTGAACTTCGCCAAGACATTGAATCCCAATGGACCAGGACTGCCTGAATGGCCTGTGTATGAGGAGGGGAAGAAGACCGTGATGCAGTTCAACAACGGTGCTACGCTCATTGAAACACCGAACATGGTGGGAATAGGTCTCATCGACAGGTTCATGCAGTACGTGAGGAAGGTGAAAGCCGAGGCCAGTGGTCAGTGAGATGGAAAAAGGAGTTGCGATTGCCCGTAACTCCTTTATTCTTTATGGCGTTTCACGATTTACTTACCTCCAGATACGATTTCAACGCCTCGATGTATGTCTTGAACGCTTGCCGTCCTTTGTCGGTGATGCGGCAGATGGTGCAAGGGCGCTTGCCCTTGAAGGTCTTTTCGACCTCGATATAACCTGCTGCCGACAGCTTGTCGACCTGCACGCTCAGGTTGCCCGCCGTGGCTCCCGTCTGCTCCTTGATATACGGGAACTCGGCCTCGTCGGTACTGATGAGCAGCGACATGACGGCCAGTCGCAGCTCAGCGTGCAGAAGTGGGTCTAAGGGTTGGAACATAGACGGTCCTCCTTATTTCTTGTTTTGTAAATGAATCACAACTCCTGGAATGATGAGAGCGATGATGGTAACGCCTGCCATGACATAAAGTTGCTGATAAGAAGAGAAGAACAGGGCGGCTATGAATCCTCCCAAACCTGCGATGAATCCACATCTTTCGATGAGACGGTTTTTGACGACGCGTCCCGTGATGCATGTACTCATACCGAAGCATAATGAGATGAAACTCGTGATGCAACTGAACAGATATTCATTGGGGATGACCAGCTTCAAGGGCAGAACACCGGTGCCGATCAGACTGAACAATACACCGATACTTCCGCAGAACAGGCCAAATGTGGACCATACATGACCTAAGGTCTTGCTGACGAATGTTGTTGGAACGGTTTCTTTCTTTTTGTCGATGATCCAATTACCGATAAAGCCAATCACCCACATGGCAGCCCATAGCGTATTCCAGATAGGTCCGCCATGGTTCTTCCACAAGTAAGCGATCAGTGGCGCAAATATAACGATGCAGATGCCCCACCACATCAAGGGCAGCGCAGCATTCTTGGTGATCGTGCGCTGACTGCGCTCTATCTGTTCTGTGATAATCTCCAGACTGCGCTCGGCAGTCATGTTGTTGTTTTCTTCCATTGTTGTTTTGCTTTTGATGATTTGAAAAGATGTTGACTAACGCTCTTTTGCGCCCATCCTCCCTCCTGCAGAAAGGAAGGAAAAGGCACAATTCATCCGGATTGCGCTGCAAAGATAAATAAGTTTATAATATAAACCAAATTATTTTGCAAATATTTCCACTGGAATAATAATTATTAACATTTGGGAATCAAAAAGTCTGGATTCCTCTATGTGAACGGAATGAGGATGCTGAAGCCATAAAACAAAAAATCCTCAACCGAAGTTGAGGATGGGCGCTTCAGGATGGGCTTGAACCAACGACCCCCTGATTAACAGGCTTTATCCCCATTATCTCCAGTGGACTCATTATCAACAAGTTAATGATCTCTGTGTAATCTCGGGGTCAACTATAGGTCAACTTTTCCTTAAATTACACCACAAAGATAGTCATTTTTAATGAGAAAAAAGAATGTGAACTGAGAAAAGTTTGTGGGCGATATGTAAATAATCAAGTATTGTCAAATCTTAGGAAATTACCATTCCTCTGTATCGTTGTTTATATAAAAAAGGAAAGTGGCACACCATCGAGAATAGCCTCTTTGATGTACCACTTACTATGATTAAGGAGCTCTCCATTCTGTTTCATCTGGTTCTGTCAGATCCAGATTTGACTCCTTGTTGAAATATCTAATGAAGTTCAAGTAAAGTGAGTCTTTGTATTCATTGACAATCGCTTTGTTTAGTAACTTGTTTCTATTGATGAAGTAATCTTCTAAAGATCCTTCGATTTCTATCTAATAGTATTGTAACCATATCCTTGCTATCTCTTTATTCCAAACACACCATTCTCCGTAATGATATAGCTCTGGAGGAATCAGTGTGTGGATCTTTTTTTCAGTTATCTTATCTCCTTTTCTCAGATCCATAACCTAGAACGAAGGATTATGTGTAAGATAGGTTCTCATCCTTTTGAAGAAAGAAACCTTATCTCTTGAATAGCCAACCTTGCAGTAGTTACCACTCTTGATGAAGTATATCATATCAGATATTTAAGTTAAACAGGGGATCCCCCATCAGATAACCATTCACCTTCTTCCCATCTATGTACTAGCTAGATCTTTCTACGCTGTAGATGTCGCATTTCAGTATCTAAGTTGCTTTGGGTGACAAAGAGATACCAAGTCTCTGGAACTGTTCTGTTAGCAAGAGTTTCATATCCTTGTTGCTGATGAAAGCTCCCCTTTTGTAGATTGCCCTGAAAGCCTACTGGAGTTTCTTGTTATCCTCCACTGCTTTCATCATTCTTTCTTTGTTCCATCTAAGGCTGTTCATCTCAGTCTCTTTGAGATATAGCCTAAAATCCTTGAACTCTGGATATTCTATTTCGTATTGTTCTGAAGGATGCTCCAGATAGTCTTTTAGTAGTTTCTCATAGGAAATTGTTACTGCGCGTGCTAGTTGTAAATCGAACTCATCCCAGTATGCTTGTTTTGTCTGCACAAACTTCTCTGATTTATTATAGGCTGCTCTCAGATTAATTCCGTTTTTATATGCCTCTCTAATTTTTTGTTTCCTGATAAATGCTTTCTTCTTTAACTCATTACGGACTAATCGGCCTTCTTCTATAGACAATATGTCATTTTCGATGTTGACCCTCTTGATGAGAGTATTCAACTCTTCCTTATCTGCTTTTGCCTGTAGTGTCAATAGATGAGTTGCGGCCTCTTCCCTTCTAAGCATTACAGTTTCAAACTCTTCCTGAGACAAGATGTTATTATTGGTAGAGTAAATGTGTACCATTGTGTTTCGGAAGATATTGTGGTACTCGTCATTCTCTCTGAGCCTACCACTAATCTGCTCCATTGTTGTAGTTATATCCACTAACGTTTGTGTTCTATGTACGTCACTAGCCACAATAATAAGACCATTATTAGAAAACAGGTTGCATCCTTGGAAGCTCTTTTTAGTAAAGAAGTTTATCCTCTTGTTTGGTGATATAGCGGACTCTCTCTTGAATCTCCCTAGGATAAGTCTGTTACGTTGTCTTTGTGCACAGCAGATCTTTACTTCATCTTCTTCTAGTTCAAGTGTGTCAATGATCTGCTTTATTGTCGTTACTGAGTTTAAGAAGATGAATAGCTGTTCAACCCTCCTTCTCTCTCCATTAACATCTGGCAGGTAGATACCTTCTTCTTTAAACATTCGAATATATTTGGCCAATCCAAGTGGTAAACATGTTGCCTTGATCTTCTTTACTGTTATGGGTAAACCTTGTGGCCAGACAACCTTGTAGTGGGGTAAAATCTTGAAAAAATCGATTTCATAATCTTCATCTATCGGAGTTGCAGAGAGAAATGTATAATGGTTAAACTTATGTATGCTCCAGCACATTCGCATGATCGCAGACTCTCGATAATCCATATCTTCTAAAATGAGGTGGTACTCGTCTATTAGAATCTTCCAACCATTAGTGTTGTTCCCAATCCACTTTAAGAGTTTATCTAGACTGTCATAGGTAACAGCAATCTTGTATATCTTGTGGTCTTTGATGTACTTTCGGAACTGGTTTTCTCTTACGCCACCATAGCACTTGAATACTGCGTACTTGTTATTCTTATCAGCTGAAATGCTATCCACCAAGTCCCTGAATGGACACACTATTATGTAATTGTATCTACAATTTACGGCACAGAATGTACCGCCAACATCTGTTTTTGTCTTATTGACTATGCCATGAGGCAATCCGTCTTGAAATTCAGAAAGCTCGCTAAGGTAACGAGCGTTTCCTGCATAAATAGTCTTTATCATTTATAAACGATATATGAGGTTATTTAGGAATGATCTACTGACTCTGTTTTTATCTATGTTTTTAGAACAGAATATTTTTCATGCATTTATAGGATAGCCTTGAAAAAAACCGTTCTACTACGAGGAAAATAAAAGACGCTGACATGCGCCTCTTATTTCCCCATATATCTGATAATAATATAGCGATTATCTTACTTCTTAAATCTAAACTGTCAACTGTATCTGTTTCAGTAGCCCTATAGAGTTCTAGAAGCCTCAAAAGGGACTTATTTCATTCTTGCATGTTATCTGGAGAACTTATTTGTCACTTTCTATGTGTTTGTCATATTACTTTTTAATGACTCACAGCGATCAAGTCCAAGTTGTCAGTTGATTGTTGCTGCACTCTTTTTAAAGGTACAGAACTGGTACAGAATATTTTTCATGCTTTTGAATAGTATATCTGAAAAAATTTGTTCTGTTCCCGTAAAAATTGAAGGGAATGCCCCATAAAGACGATTCCCTATTCTCTATCCTAACTGTTACAATGATAATCATTATTTATTTAAGAAACAAGGCTGATTCCGAAAAAAATGTATCTGGCGGTTATGGGTTCTTTTTCACTTGTATTGTGTGGGACAAGCGATCTTTGTTACGAAAAGCCTTTATTATAACGGGATATGCAAAGCCAGAATACCCAACGCTGCAAATCTGTAGTGACATTTTAACATAAAGGTATAATAACAAACCTTTCCTATGAAATAGTCACTAAGCAGCAGAGCATTCTTTCAGTCTTTACCCAATAAAAAGTTAACCAAATCCTAATGTAGTCGAAATGAATTGTTTTTCTTCTGCAGGAGTCCACGAAGATAGTAGTTCTTGCATTAGTGCACGTCTGCTTATTTACATAATGATGCCACACACAAAAAACCAATAACAAGAAGTATCAGGAAAAAAACGATAGTGCAACCTTTATCTTTACTACTAGTTTTATCGTCCTTTATAGTTGATGCAATAATAAAAAAAATAATAATTGCAGCTATGATAAACGTAAAAATATAAAAGCCTGGCGAATGAGAAGATGGTCCAGAGTCATCATCAGAATACCATCTTCCATGATCAGATGGCGCAGCCATTAATTGTATACTATATAATAGCAATGCAGCAGTCATTGACATGCATCTCCTAATATTATAGAAGCATTTTAATAGATTCTTTTTCATATTGTTATTGTATTTAGTTATGGTTTGAAATTGATAACAACACTTTGACCATTACTTTTTGTTGTACAAATTACCAGATAGATTCTTTTTGTACTGGAACTCCTGTAGGCAACAAATCTTATGATCGTTCCGGATTTAGATTGCGATGCTACATAAGTATCTGGGCTATTGCTCTTATTTAGAGAGATGCTTTCCCCTCCCCATGTTAGTAGTACCGTATGACCTTTATCGTAAACGATCATATTCGGACAATTAAAAGAAGAGGAAGAAAATGTTCCTTCGCTATCCGATATGGTGGCCTTCACAGGTCTGAATGTTGTTTGGCTATATGATACTATAGATATAGTAATCAATAATAACAATAACGCTAGTTTTTTCATCGTCTACTCAATTTTGTTTTGTTAGTTATTGCTAAGTCTTAAAATGGATTAAAGTATAGGTTTCCAACTTTATCTCCCTTTCTGAAATTCACGATTTTATGTGAATACCCTGCTGGTATTACCGAAGGACGGTCTGCTTTGTATCTTAGTCCGTCCTCATTCAACACGGAGTAATATACTTGGTCTCTGTTCTTCTGTTTATAAACATCAACAACAATGTCGTATTCATCAAAGACCCCATAGGCGTTAGGCACATCGAAGCGTGCATGGACAGAACAAGAAAACTGCCATTCACTTTCTTCATTGCAAGATGTGAACATGCTAATAAAGAAACACACACAAATAACTAGATAAACCCTTCTCATAATTGAACACTAATGAGCTAACCAATCCCCAGAAACCAGCAGTTAAACATAGTAAAAGGCGTGGGAACTCTTAACTTATTACCTCATTGCGGCTCTGGACTGCCTTGGCTGAATAATAAGCAAAAGCCCACGCCACAATGATATAAAAATCCCTTTCGGGGTATAAAATATCATCTGCGTGGGCGTTCTTGCTCATCACCCTCAGCCGTGAATTGTCCAGATTCCAACGAGAGGCAACTTGCTAAACGCCCTGTCTCAGCTAACTACTAAGAGCCGCTTTGACATTACAAAGATAGTAAAAAGACGTTTAACTGTGCAAGAACTTGCTTATTATTTAAGATTTAATAAGAAATGTATCCAGTACACTTGACACCATCTTCAAGCAGTTAGAAACCAAAGGGATAGGTCACCTATAGATTGAACTCTGTTTTGATTCTTTGTACTGTACTGATCCCCTTGTTAGTAAGCTTGGCCACGTTCCGCACAGAGTAGCCACGTTTCAGGTAAGAGATAATATCCTTATGCTCTTCTTTCTTCTGCTCTGTAGTCTTGACACTACCCACCTTGCGACCAAGTTTACCACCTCGTTCAACATATAGCTTACGGCCACTATTCAAACGGAACTTGATGTTCTCTCGTTCAAGTTGTGCACATGTTGAGAGTGTCGCTATCATGATCGGTGCGAACATGGTGGGCTTTCCCTCATTATCAAGAAGGGTAAGCTGTTCTTTCTGCATATAGAGGTTGATCCTATTATCTATGAGGTCTTTCACTGTGGCCAGAACCTCAAAGGCATTTCTTCCAAGTCTGGAAAGCTCACTTACTAACAGGATGGAAATACTGTTGGCCTTACAGTATTCGATGGCCTTCTGCAAGACGGGGCGTTCCGTGTTCTTCTTTGCTCCAGAAATGTGTTCCTCGTAGATCTTACAAATATCCCAATGTTGGTATTCCACATAATCAAGGAGGTCTGAAATCTGGCGGTCTGTGCTTTGTCTGTCTCCTACGCTTGACACTCTGGCGTAGATAACTGCTGTTGTTGTACTCATTTTAATCAAAGATTAGGTTGGTAACAGAAAAGAGCATGCCCAGTAAACCTTCAGAGATTTATTTGAACACACTCGTTAATTGAACACATTGGAAAAGGAAAGAGGACACCACCCATATATAATAAGGTGATGCCCTCCACTCTATCAACTAACCAAGAAACCATTGGTATGTTGAATCACCTTGCAGTGCGTTGTTGATGCCAACACTTACTTCCGTAGCGTTGACCGCACGTTGCAGGTAACTGTCAATGTAGCTGCTCTTGTTGGATTCAGTTAGCAGATTGTGGAAGTTCCACATGGAAATAGCACCTCCTTTCCCTCCGAAATCAGGACTACTATAGTAATCCCTGCACACATTGTTTATCTGTGAGTCAGTAATCATCAGGCGAGGCAGGCGTTTTTGAGCTCCCGTTGGCAAAGCCTGATAGAGTCTCATTCTTCCAATAATCTGTGCAAACTGTGTCTCTGTGAGGTAGGAATTGGATAGCTGCTGCATCAAATGAATGTCCTTAGCAGGATTGAAACTGTAGAACATTTCCATTACCTGTTCGTATAGTTGTTTCAATTCCATTACCTCCATAGAGAGTTTCACACCCTGCCCTGTAAGAATCTGGTTGGAACAGATGCGCACTCTCCAGCCAACAAAGACAGAGAACTTTTCTACGCCCTTAGATGCTCTATAGAGATTCAGGTCATTGTAGTTCCTGACACCTCCGATGCAGAGCTCCAGTTTCTGACCGTTGATCGTCTCATAGATGGTAGGAATGGTGAAAGCGAAAGCCAGTCTCTGGTAGAACTGTGTCTTCTCACATTCCAACAGCTCAGATGCTTTCTTTCCTAATGCGTCTGGAGTTCTGCCCCTGACGATGTGGGAAACCCTGATGGAAGGAGTGGAAATTGTTTCACCCTGATAGAAAGACTTGGCTGCATCATGCACACAGTCGATGAAGTCCTGATGTGAAATAGTTAGCTCCTGATTCGCCCACGTAGGAACTACACAGAGGTTTCTTAACTCGTTCATAGTGATTGCATTGGTGTTAGCATCCAAGAAACTCACACAAGAACTGGTAACAGGCTGCTCAACGATTTCTTCGTAGTCAGCGTACTCAAAACGGTTGCTGTTTGTGGCCACAGCTGGCATTAAAACTTGCTCCATAATGAAATGAATTTGATGGTTAATAATGATAGAGTGAACTGCTGTTCTTACCTCTTAGAAATACAGTTCTGTTACACCTGACTTACGTTTTATTACAGGCTACTTTACATTTAAATTACGGGCTCTTTTACCAAATATATTACAGGCTACTTTTTCATATTTAAAAGGTAGGGGGGATTAAAAGTGGGTAAAGTGGTATGCGTAGAACTAAAATGGGAATGGGTGTTTTGTGGAACTGGTAGAGATATAAAAAAGCGGACTCCGAAGAAATCCGCTAAATTAATATATCTGGGTGCTCAGTGACAAAAACGCAAAAAGGTATATAAAACTGTTTTTTTTGTAAAAATGTCTCCGTTAAGTGAATCTTGGAGCTATCAGGAAATATCCTCGACCAATTCTTTTTTTCTGCTCCTTGGCAACAAAAAACTCATTGATGGTATGTGAAGTAACTGCTTTGTTAGTAGGAATATTCAGTTTTGTGAAAATATCCTTGATTTTTTCCTTTATCGTCTTGGCTGAATACCACTGCTGCGGTAAGAAGTTTGCATTTATCAGCTGAATAGCATCTGTAGCATGAGCCTTCTCTTGATGCTTTTTGAGTATGATAGCCGCACGTATTTTTGTGACGGAATAATTCAGCTGCTCGATTTTCTCCTTACCTAGTAGGTCATAGGCTTCGACTATCAATGGGTCAGCAAAAGCTAAGTCACGTTTATATTGGCATTCTGCTTCTGTTTCACAGACTCCGAGTTCTTCCAGTTGAGCAACTATTTCCTTGCGCTTTTCTCGGATAGATGCTGCCTTGGACTCAATCTTCAAACGTTCATAATCTCCGAACTTGTAGTATTGAGAGATGGGAGTCACATTGAAGTAACCGCATTCTTGATATGCTTGCAGTACACTACTGTAATTGTTGTAGATAACTTTCACCGTTTCCTCGTCAATGTAGTTATCAACCTTGTACGGGTCAATCTTATTGTTCTCGTCAAGAAACCGAGTGAAGGGTATAGTAGCCTGCGCTCTGTAGAATTCTTCCCGTTGTGTTGCGGTTGACGCTGAACGAGCCATTGTACCCATGTATTCATAGACGTACTTTTGGGCGCGGTAGGACTCTTCTATCTGCTCCCTGCTCCTTATCGGGTTACGTTTGTCGCAATTGCTTATGTGATATATCCTGTTCACACCATTACGGAACCTGCCTAGGATTTGAACGGCATCCATGTACGGATCAATCATCGTGTATTCGGCCGTAAAGCAGTCTGTAAGCATTACCACGTTAGGAGCTTCGGACAGTTCAATGTCAAGAGCACTGTAGAATCTGCTCGTCATCCAATTATAGCGAGCGATCCTTGATTCTTTCCATTCCTCGTAGGCATTCCTGAATTTGAAGGATTTCAGCTTGTCAACGCTCTTCTCAGAACAGAACACTGCTGATTCATCCATGACTCCCAGTTGCTTCATTAGCGATATTATCATATCGGTGGAATTGACAAAGAAGAAAACAGGTCGCTCGTCCGATGCCAAAGACTCCAACAGTTCCCGTGTGCTCTGCAACACATTATTAGTAGTGTATAGCTGCAAGTCCATTCTATAGTTATAATCAGGAACGAGCTTGATTATCTGGAAATCGTTGAAGCGAGGGTCAGCATATTGTGTCGGTGGAGTCGCTGAGACAACAGCCTTATCTTTGCACTGAAAGAACAAATCCATCGGTAAAGTGATGTCTGACCTGTAGTCGCAGTCCTTTACCATTTTCTGACATTCGTCGAACAATAGGAAGTAGCCATCGAATCGTATATCAATGTCGAGGTCATCAAATGCTTTTTGCACCTTTCTGAAGCTTTCAGGGGTGGTCAGAATCTTAATCCATTTATGCTGACTGAGGCTAGTCTCAATATAATCTGCTATATCGTCTTGATAGACACCCTGACAGACACCTAATATATTGTCGGCCTTATGTTTCGGATCGTGCGTCTTGCCGTAGATAACTGGTTTAGTAGGCTCAATAATAATTGAATGTCTGGGAGCCTTAATCTCAGAGTAGGTAGCACCGATTCCCGTTATGGTCTTGTTGAGGATGGTATTGGTCTCAATCACAGGGTAGATGTCGCTGAGATGCTGTACCTTACCATTCACTTTAGAAATCATAATTTTCTTCTGTTTCATATTAACATGAATAATTGTAGAGGGAGATCTCTCCCCCTCCACGATTTAACTTAGATGTTCTGTTTGTGTTCGCGCAGGTAGTCAAGTTTTTCAGGCGTGCGAGGAATGCGGAAGAACACTGTACCTTTGAACATAGCCTTCGAGGCAGAAATCCTGTCTGGGTACTCACGGAAGGGTGGGACATACTGTAGTGTCTGACCATTCTCGATGAACAGCTTCATGATTTCAAACTGGTAGTCTTCGCCTGCCTCCACTGTGTAGCTTTGCATTGGATCGCCAGCGTATTCAATGATTTCACCTGTCACCATGTAGTGGATAAGGTTGTTTGTCCTCTCTTCATCCAACTCGTACTTGAAACCTGCTACCGTCTTGGACTCTACCCAAGCGTAGGGGTGTTGGGTCTTTGTTGTTCCGAACCTCACGGAGAACTTGTCACCCCGCTTCATCATCTTCATCACTTCTGCATAAGCACCGTTATTATCGTATTCCTGCTGTTTAACGCCTTGCAGTGAGGCGAAATCGAACTTCAGGTTCATTATTATTTATATTTTTAGTTATTGCCCTTTGCTTTATGCGAGGCGGCATCTTTACCTCAGAACTACTCAAGTCCGATCGCAACTTGTTTGTTCTGGGTGCAAAGAAAACTAAAAAAGAATATAACCCGAAACAATTCAATATAATCCATCTTGGGATGGTTTGGGCAAAATTCTCCCAAGTTTCTGATAATCAATAAATTTACTAAAAGATGTGGGGTTATTTAATAGCATCTACCATTTCAATAAGTAATTTGAACTCATCAGACATGTCATAGTATGCGTTGATTGTATTATCTTTTACTTCTTCGTAGCCACTGATATATGTACGCACGTAAGAACCATCCTTTGTAAGAAAATTAACATTATCCGTTAGGCCAGTAAAATATGCCATTCTTGTAATAAGTAAGTTTTTGCTCGTTGAAACCAAATATTTGTTGTTGTTGACAAACTCCTTATCAATTACTCGCTTATCTAGGAACCTCTTCAGGTAGCGATAGAAAAGGGATATCTTTTTAGGTGGGATTAGGTCTTCTTCTAAGGTTTCTAAACGTTTGAGATTGACAGCAGGACTATCCAGTTTGAAGGTTTTTTCTTTGTTCGAATTTAAGAACGACTCTAATGCCTCCTTAATTACTAAAAGGGTATAACTATTATTTGTAATTGATTTGTTCTTTGCATTTTTACTACCTTTCTTTTTGATCTTCAAACACAACTCTATCTCTACATCACAAGGTTTAAGAGGAGAGGGATATGGATAATCATTAGGCTTTAGCTGATCAAATTGTGAGATAAGTTCATTTATTATGCTCCTATGAGTAGCGTCTGCTATTATGCACCCTTTTTTTGTTCCGCCCTCTACATAATCCTTGATCATTAAACAAAAAAGCCAGAATTTAGTTACGTCCAAACCATAGGCTTTGAGCGTTGTTGCAATTTCACCTGAATATGTTATTTCTCTCTTTGGAGTAGAAATAATCGTATCATCTTTGTAGAATTCAGAATAGGGCGTATGTTTAAATTGATGTTCCTCAGTAGCTGCAATTAAGTATTCTTCATATTTGCTATTTGTAATTTTATTACAGATAAATCGTGCGGCAAATTCTAAAGGGTAATTTTCTGGCCAAAACTCGTCAGTTACTTCCTTTATATAATCGAATAATGGATCAATCATATAATTATTCCGTTCAAGCATAAATTTCAGAAATTCCATCATGTCATTATTTTTGTGCTAAGGTATAAAAAATCTCCCACCTACACAAGTATAAGTGGGAGAAGTTGGTCTTCATTTGCCAAAAACGTATTTTACGACCTTGGCATTAGCCTTGTTCTCGTTCACGAAGTCTCGTTCAATGTAGATGTCTGTGACACGCATGGACTCATCAACGTGATTGAGGGCTGCATGAACAGTGTACTTATCGATCCTGCATTTATTAAGAGCAATGGTAGCCCATGAGTGACGTGCTGCGTAGAATTCCAGATCGTCTATCTTCAACTGTTCCCCAATCTCTTTCAGCCCCTTGTTGATAGCCTTGTTGAATCCCTTGTGGTCACAGTAGTATTGATAGAAGTTGAATAGACGTTTGCCTGTGTGGTCACGGTATTTCGCTATGATGGGCAGCACCATTTTAGGAACGATCACTTCCATCTTGGCCTTATCAAGTCTGCGGTCTTTGGTTTTGGTACGGTTGTAAACAAGTCGGTTGCCTATTAGATCTGTGGCATTATATAGATCAACAGAATTTATTCCCATCAGGCAGAACGAGAGAATGAAGCAATCTTTAGCAAGATCGAAACGGCATGTGCTTTTCGCTCCCTTATGGATATTCTGGTATGGCATTTTCCAGATAGCCTTTATTTGTTGAGGCAGGATAGCACGCTTACGGGTAGCCTCCTGTTTGGGAATCTTAAAATATTCAAACGGAGTGTGAGGGATGCGCATAAGTCCTTTATCGGGTTTGTTGAAGAACTTTTGAGCCTCGCTAAAGAGATGACGTAGAATCATTAGATAGAGAGACAAACAGCGGTTAGATGGTACGCGTTTCCCTGCTTCTTTTATTTTTTTCACTCTCTCTGCTCGTTCCTTTATTATATAGTCGCGGTACTGCTCTAATAGGTCAACAGTGATATTCTTGATGTCAAACTCTTCTTTGCCAAGGAAACGAATAAAGGCATTGAGGCCAGTTGTGTAAGTGTCCTTGCTCTTAATCGGAGCAGCAGCAATCCAATTTTTACTAAAAGCGATAAAATCAATGGGTTTCTCAGCTTCTTCTTTGTTAAGCAGACGATTCACAATTTCAATAACATCATAATTCTCAGAATCAAGATGCAGGGATGCAAACATCATCCTGTAGTGTAGCACAAGACGGTCTGCCTCCTGTTTAACAATGGAATTCTCTTTCAACTTCATGTCTGTCGTTAGGTCTGCCTCTGTAGCGAATAAGTTTGTTGATATTCGCCTTACCTTTTTGTCCTTGATAAATCGTACTTTTACGTTGTACGTTCCATCCATTCTCTTTTTGTCCTTTAGGACTTCTGCTCTGATTGTCAGCATAGCAATTAATGATTTTGGGGTAAACCTCGGGTAAACCAGAGGTAAACTTTTGGTTAAAAATGCGCTGATTTTGAGAATCTGGAAATTTTGGAGAATTTAAGAATCTGTAGTATTAGGGGTTTCTTGATATTATGTAAAGTCTTGAAAATAAAGATTTTAGAGAACCAAAAAGTCCCAACCTTTCGATTGGGACTTATGCGCTTCAGGATGGGCTTGAACCAACGACCCCCTGATTAACAGTCAGGTGCTCTAACCAACTGAGCTACTGAAGCAGGTTTTGCTTAATTGCGGGTGCAAAGGTATATTGTTTTTCTGAAATCACCAAACTTTTTTGAGAAAAAATAAAAGAAACGTCAAAATTACGATATTTTTTGCGGGTTTTTGCGTGTTATCCCGAGAGAATCATGTATTTTTGTACCCGATTATTGTGCATGATTTATTTTATTTGCATCAATCTATGAAGAGAATTATACTGTGGATGGCGTTCTTACTGATGGTGGGAATGCCGATAAAGGCTCAGAACGAGCAGGATCATAACTTCGAGGTGGTGAAGAATCTGGAGATCTTCAATGCCCTCTACCGTCAGCTGGATATGCTGTATGTGGATACGCTGGAAGCCGACAAGATGGTGGGAGCGGGCATCAAGGCCATGCTGCAGCGTTTGGATCCTTATACGGTGTATTACCCGAAAGCCAGTGAGCTGAAATCGTTCCTCACAGGAAAGTACGGGGGTATAGGTGCGCTGATTCGTTATCACATGAAGGAGAAGACCACGGTGATTGACGAGCCGATGGGGGATACACCTGCCCAGGAAGCCGGATTGCGCAAGGGTGACATCATCCTGAGCATTGATGATACGACCATGGTGGGCAAGGGTATTGAGTATGTGCGGGAGCATCTGAGAGGTGAGCCCGGATCAACCTTTGCACTGAAGATTCGGCGTCCCAGCACGAACAAGGTGATGCAGATGAAGATTACCCGTCGTTCGCTGAGTGCCACACCCACGATTCCTTATTACGGTATGCAGGGCGACGGCATTGGCTATATCTGCTTGACACAGTTTACCGAGGGTTGTGCCCAAGAGGTGAGGCGTGCCTTTCTTGACCTGAAGAAACAGGGCATACAGAAGTTGGTGCTCGACCTCCGTAACAACGGTGGCGGTAGTGAGCTGGAAGCTGCCCATCTGGTGAATATTTTCGTGCCACGGGGCATTACGGTGGCCTCTAACCGCGGTAAGCTGCGCAGGGCCAATCACGACTACCAGACAACGGTGGAACCCATCGATACCGTGATTCCGCTGGTGGTGCTGGTGAACGAGGAATCGGCCTCGGCGAGCGAGATTACCAGTGGTGCCTTACAGGATCTCGACCGTGCCGTGATCGTGGGTACGAGAACCTACGGCAAGGGATTGGTGCAGCTGCCTGTTGACCTTCCCCATAATGCGCAGCTGAAGGTGACTACCAGCAGGTATTACATCCCCAGCGGACGTTGTATCCAGGCCATTAACTACAAGCAGGGCGAAGGGGTGTATCAGGAGCATATTCCCGATTCGCTCACCAAGGTGTTCCATACGGCCAACGGACGAGAGGTGCGCGACGGAGGAGGAATCACTCCCGACTTGGTGGTGAAGCCGGACTCTCTGCCGAACATTGCCTATTACCTGGGTGTGAGCGGAAGGGATTCCACGGAAACGATGTTCGAGTACGAGGTGGACTATCTGGCCAGTCATCCTACCATCGGTCCGGTTTCCTCGTTCGAGATTACCGATGCCGACTATGAGAACTTCAAGAAGCGGGCTATTGCCAACGGCTTTACCTATGATCCCGAAAGCGACCGAGCCATGAAGGCACTGAAGAAGATCATGGAGTTTGAGGGTTACTACGAGGAAGCAAAACCCGAGTTCGAGGCACTGGAGAAGAAACTGCAGCATGATCTGTCGCACGATCTCGACCTGCATAAGGAGACCTTGAAACGGATGATCTCGTCGGATATCGTGGCCGCTTATTACTACCAACGGGGAACGGTGGAGTATAATCTGAAACATGACAAACAGATGGCTGCAGCCCGTGATTTGCTCAACGACCTGAGTAGGTATAAACAGCTGTTGGAGCCGAAATCTATTAAATAATGTGGAAAAAATTTGGTAGTGTGCAGAATTATTCGTAATTTTGCACCCGTTCAGTGGAATGAGGGACTCTCCGAGAGTCTCTCATTTTCATTTATATTCAAGGTTTATGATTGATAAAAGCATTGTAAAAAGTTTAGTTGAGGAGTGGCTCGATGATAAGGAGTATTTCCTCGTAGATGTGGAGATTAGTAAGGACAACAAGATTGTTGTCGAGATTGACCACGCCGATGGCGTGTGGATTGAAGATTGTGTTGAGCTGAGCCGTTATATCGAGGATCGGCTGAACCGTGATGAGGAGGATTATGAACTGGAAGTAGGATCAGCCGGACTCGGACAGCCGTTCAAGGTGCCCCAGCAGTATATCAACTTCGTGGGCAAGGAAGTGGAAGTGCTCGACGGTGACGGAAAGAAGGTGAAGGGAATCCTGAAGAGCGTGGACGGTAACGACTTCGTGGTGACCGTCAGAGAGAAGGTGAAGGAGGAAGGAAAGAAACGTCCCGAACTGAAGGATGTGGACAAGACTTTCCAGATGGACAAAGTGAAATATACTAAATACTTAATAAGTTTCAAATAAGCTATGGCAGCAACAAAAAATGTAGAGACCCCCAGTATGGTCGATACCTTCAGAGAATTTACCGATCAGAAAAAGATCGACCGCACCACCTTGGTGAGTGTGCTCGAGGACAGTTTCCGCAATGTGATTGCGAAGATTTTCGGTAGCGATGAGAACTTCGATGTCATCGTGAACCCCGACAAGGGTGACTTCGAGATTTACCGTAACCGTGTGGTGGTTGCCGACGGTGAGGTGGAGGATGAGAACAAGGAGATTTGTCTTTCGGATGCCCAGAAGATTGAGGACGACTATGAGGTAGGCGAGGAAGTGTCTGAACGCGTGGACTTTGCCAAGTTCGGACGTCGTGCCATCCTGAACCTCCGTCAGACCCTGGCTTCGAAGATTCTCGAACTGGAACACGACAGTCTGTACAACAAGTACAAGGATCGTGTAGGACAGGTAGTGAGCGGAGAGGTCTATCAGGTATGGAAGCGTGAGGTGCTGCTCGTTGACGATGAGAACAACGAGCTGATCCTGCCGAAGTCGGAGCAGATCCCTGCCGACCAGTATCGCAAGGGTGAGACAGTCCGTGCCGTGATTCACCAGGTGAACAACGAGAACAACAACCCGAAGATCATCCTGAGTCGTACCAGTCCTGAGTTCCTGAAGCGTCTTCTCGAGGCTGAGGTTCCTGAGATCAACGATGGTCTGATTACCATCCGTCGTGTGGCCCGTATGCCGGGAGAGCGTGCAAAGATTGCCGTGGAGAGCTACGATGACCGTATTGATCCCGTAGGCGCCTGCGTGGGTGTGAAGGGTAGTCGTGTACACGGTATCGTGCGCGAACTGTGCAACGAGAACCTCGACGTAATCAACTACACCGCCAACACCAAGCTGTTCATCCAGCGTGCATTGAGCCCGGCCAAGGTGTCGAGCATCGTGGTGGATGAGGAGAACCACAAGGCAGAGGTGTATCTGCGTCCCGAGGAGGTGAGTCTGGCCATCGGCCGTGGCGGTCTGAACATCAAGCTGGCCAGTATGCTGACTGAATATACCATTGACGTATTCCGTGAGGTGGATGAAAACGAGGCTGACGAGGATATCTACCTGGATGAGTTCTCTGATGAGATTGATCAGTGGGTGATCGATGCCGTGAAGGCTATTGGTCTGGATACCGCCAAGGCTGTGCTGAACGCACCGCGTGAGATGCTGGTGGAGAAAGCCGACTTGGAAGAGGAGACCGTTGATCATATGTTGAATGTATTAAGAGCAGAGTTTGAACAATAAGGAAGAATGAGCATTAGATTAAATAAAGCAATAAGAGAGCTGAACATAGGACTTCAAACGGCAGTTGAATTCCTGGAGAAGAGAAGTGACTTAGGGGAAGTGAGAGGCGACTTGAACTTCAAGCTGAGTGACGAGCAGTATGGTGCGCTCGTTGATCAGTTCAAGAAGGACAAGGAACAGAAGGGTCTTGCCGAGAAACTGTACCCCAAGAAGCAGAAGGAGAAGAAACAACGACCGGAACCCAAGGTGGAGACTGTTGTGGAGCAGAAGCAGCAGTTCAAGCCGCTGGGAAAGATCGATTTGAGCAGTCTGGGTAAGAAACCCGAGCCTGTGAAGGCTGAGACTCCTGCCCCTGCTGCCGAACCAGAGCCGAAGGCTGCTGCCGAGAGCCCGAAGCCCGAGACAAAGACTGTTGAGAACCCCGAGCCCTTGCAGACCGAGCAGGTTGAAGAGCCTGTTGTGGAGCAGCCGAAGGCAGAGGTGGTTGAGCCTGAGGTTACCGAGCCGCAGGAGCCCATCTCGGAGGAACCTGCCGAGGATGATTCCCAGAAGAAGGAATCGGAGGTGTTCACACTGAAGAGTGAGCAGAAGCTGGCTCCGAAGGTGAACGTGCTGGGTAAGATCGACCTTGACTCCATCAACCAGAGCACTCGTCCGAAGAAGAAGACCAAGGAGGAGAAGCGCCGTGAGCGTGAGGAGAAAGCCCGTATTGCAGGCGGCAATGGTGAGAAGAAGAAACGCCAGCGCATCGGTAAGGAGAAGATCGACATCGAGGCTGTGGGTAAGATGCAGCAAGGTGGCGGTAAGAACAATAATAATAACAATAACAACAACGCCGGCGGCGGTAAGAAGAACAAGAAGAAACGTGTTCAGAAACCGCTGGAGGTGAACGAGGAGGATGTAGCACGCCAGGTAAAGGAGACCTTGGCTCGTCTCACCAACAAGCAGAACCAGAACAAGAAGGGCGCCAAGTACCGTAAGGAGAAGCGTGACGCTGTTCAGGAGAAGCTCAACGAGGAGATGGCTTCACAGGCCGCTGAGAGCAAGGTGCTCAAGCTCACTGAGTTCGTAACGGTTAGCGAGTTGGCTACCATGATGAACGTGGGTGTGAACCAGGTTATCGGTACCTGTATGTCTATCGGTATCATGGTGAGTATCAACCAGCGCCTGGATGCTGAGACCATCAATATCGTGGCCGATGAGTTCGGGTTCAAGACCGAGTATGTGAGTGCCGAGGTGCAGAATGCCATTACCGAGGAGGAGGACGATGAGAACGATCTCGTTCCGCGCGCTCCGATTGTAACGGTGATGGGACATGTTGACCATGGTAAGACATCGTTGCTCGACCATATCCGTAACACGAACGTGATTGCCGGTGAGGCTGGTGGTATTACCCAGCACATCGGTGCTTACAACGTGGAATTGAAAGACGGTCGTCAGATCACCTTCCTCGATACACCGGGACACGAGGCGTTCACCGCCATGCGTGCCCGTGGTGCTCAGGTAACGGATATTGCCATCATCATCATTGCTGCCGACGACTCGGTGATGCCTACCACCAAGGAGGCCATCGCTCATGCTCAGGCAGCTAACGTACCGATGGTGTTTGCCATCAACAAGATTGATAAGCCGGGTGCTAATCCGGATAAGATTCGTGAGGATCTGGCTAACATGAACCTGCTCGTAGAGGAGTGGGGTGGTAAGTACCAGTGCCAGGAGATCAGTGCCAAGAAAGGTATTGGCGTGGATGAGCTGCTGGAGAAGGTGCTGCTGGAGGCCGAGATGCTCGACCTGAAGGCCAACCCCAACCGTAAGGCTACGGGTAGTATCATCGAGAGCTCGCTCGACAAGGGTCGTGGCTATGTCTCTACGGTGCTTGTATCAAACGGTACGCTCCGTGTGGGTGATATCGTGGTGGCAGGAACCAGCTACGGTCGTATCAAGGCGATGTTCAACGAGCGTAACCAGCGCATCACCGAGGCCGGACCTGCCGATCCTGCTATCATCCTTGGTTTGAACGGTGCTCCCACTGCCGGTGACTCCTTCCATATCATGGAGACCGAGCAGGAGGCACGCGACATCACCAACAAGCGTGTGCAGCTGCAGCGCGAGCAGTCGATACGTACCACCAAGACCTTGGGTCTTGACGATATATCCCACCGTATTGCCCTGGGTGAGTTCCACGAGCTGAACATCATCGTGAAGGGTGATACCGACGGTTCTATCGAGGCTTTGAGCGATTCGTTCATCAAGCTCTCTACCGAGAAGGTGCAGGTGAACGTCATCAACAAGGCTGTAGGACAGATTTCCGAGAACGATGTCATGCTGGCCAGTGCTTCTGATGCCATCATCGTGGGCTTCCAGGTACGACCCAGTGCCGATGCCCGTAAGCTGGCTGAGCACGAAGGCGTGGAGATCAATACATACTCTATCATCTACGACGCCATCGATGAGGTGAAGTCAACGATGCAGGGTATGCTCGACAAGGTGAAGAAGGAGGTTGTATCCGGCGAGATCGAGGTGAAGCAGGTATTCAAGATCTCGAAGGTGGGTACCGTGGCCGGCGGTCTGGTTATCGACGGAAAGGTACACAACAAGGACAAGGCCCGCGTCATCCGCGATGGTATTGTCATCCATACTGCTCCTATCGATGCCCTGAAGCGCTACAAGGATGATGCCAAGGAAGTGGCCACTGGTCTGGAATGTGGTATCAGTCTGGTGAACTTCAACGACATCGAGGTGGGCGACATCATCGAGACCTTCACCGAGATCGAGGTGGAACAGAAACTGTAAGGAATGGAGGGAAAGGAGCGCAAGCTACACAGCTTTGCCGGACGTCTTACAAGACGGATAGTGCTCGTGCTGCTGGTCATCATGGGCCTAACCGCCTTGTGGATTTTCGGACTGGGTGGTGCTTTTGCCAATGATGAGGAAATCTATCGTTATGAGGGTATTCTTCATGTGACGGCAGAAAACCTCAGTAGGGTAGGCTCCGACGTCTATGTGGCCGTGTGCAACCAGGTGCCCGAGATAGAAGAGAGTCTTGACCGTCCTGAGCGCATGCTGAAGCTGGTGGAGCGCACCGTTTCCCTGAATCCCCGTATCCATAGCTGCGGCATCAGCTTTGTGGAGGGTTATTACCCCGGCAAAGGACGAGCCTATATGCCTTTTGCATCCAGGAAGGACAGTACGACGATTGGCGTTGCTGACCTCGGTGCAACAAACGACTATCTTCAAGACGACTGGTTCCAGGAAGTGCTGACAACCAACGAGGGCTTCTGGACGGAGCCGTTCTTTGCGAAGAACGATTCGCTCACGCCCCTCATCGCTTATGTTCATCCCATTCACGACAAGCAAGGACGAACAGTTGCGGTAATCGGTGCCGACATCTCGCTCCATTGGCTGAGAGAGAAGATGAACAGAGCCGATGAAGAAACATTTGCTCATCAGTTGATGGGCGAGAACGAGGAAAGACGGGATCGCCGGAAGGAGAAATGGGCGTCGTATAGTATGCTCGTCTCGCGGAAGGGTGTCTTCCTTGTTCATCCCGACGAGAAACGTGTTGCCCGCGACAGCATCGGCTCTTATGCAAAGACGGTAGATGAGTCATCCACCTTGGCTGTGATTGTACAACGCATCAAGGAGGGTAAAGGCAGCACCGATTTCGGACATACCGAAGAGAATAATTACACCAGTGTGGACATTGACGGCAGGTCAGGCTATTTGTTCTACACACCCGTCAAGCACATGGGGTGGACATTGATGAGTTTCGTGCCGGGAAGAACCATTGACTTCTTGTCTTATTTCCTGGGCGGACTGCTGGCTTTCTTCGTGCTGCTTGCGATTGTGCTGACTTGGCTGGTTTGCCGCTTCTCCATCAGGAAGACTACCAATCCGCTGAAGCAACTGGCTTCCTCGGCCAATGAGGTGGCAAAAGGGAACTTCGCCGCAGCCCTTCCTGATATCAAGCATAACGACGAGATACGCCTGCTGCGCGATTCGTTCGAGGATATGGAGCAGTCGTTACAGCAGTATGTCAACGAGCTGACGGCTACCACGGCTTCGAAGGCGGCCATCGAGAACGAACTGAAGGTGGCGCATAACATTCAGATGTCGATGCTGCCCAAGACCTTCCCGCCTTTCCCGGAACGCAACGATATAGATATATATGGTGTGCTGACCCCTGCCAAGGATGTGGGTGGCGACCTCTTCGATTTCTATATCCGCGAGAACATGCTGTTCTTCTGCATCGGTGATGTGTCGGGCAAGGGCGTGCCAGCCTCGCTGGTCATGGCCGTAACACGCTCACTGTTCCGCAACGTATCAGCCCATACCTCATCGCCCGACCAGATCATGTCAACCCTCAATGAGGCGTTGAGCGAAGGAAACGACTCGAACATGTTCGTAACGCTTTTCGCGGGTGTGCTCGACTTATCCACGGGTGCTTTGAGCTATTGCAATGCAGGTCATGACTCACCCTTGCTCATCGGTAACGAGGTGGCCCTGCTGCCCTGCCATGCGAACATTGCCTTGGGCATCATGCCGGGTATGACGTTCAGGAAACAGGAGACGAAGCTTGATCCCGATACCACCATCTTCCTCTATACCGACGGTCTTAGCGAGGCGGAGAATACCCTCCACGAGCTGTTCGGAAAGGAGCGCATCCTGCGCATGACTGCCACCTTGCAGAAAGAAGAGGCCGTTATGGTGGTGAAAAAGATGGAAGAGGCCGTGCACGACTTTGTGGGCGAGGCTGAGCAGAGCGATGATCTGACCATGTTGGCCATTCGGTTTTGTGCCACTGAAAAGTAGAAATGAAAGGAACAGACGATGAAACAGAAACGTAAGGTACACTCTTTTGCCCGACGACTGACGCGCTGGATTATCTTCACGCAGCTCATAGTGATGGGAGTGGTTTCGTATATGATCTACAATCTGTCTAAAACGATTGTACGCTCAGAGGAAACCAGTCTTTACGAGAGTTATCTGGAGGTTACAAGCCAAAACGTGCAGCGCATGCTCTCGGAGGTGCGTGTGGCTACCCTGAACCATGCGACGGAGATAGAGACCAATATCGGGCAGGCCGACAAGATGGCTGCCATCGTGAAAGAGATCGTGGAGCAGAACCCCAGCGTTCGTGGCTGCGGCATCAGCTTCGTGGAGAACTACTATCCCCAGAAAGGTCGTTGGTACTGTCCTTATGCTGTGCGGACCGACAAAAACACCATTGAGCAGCGCGTCATCGGCAACAGTCGTCATAACTACCTGAAAGAAGAATGGTTCACCGAAGCGCTGAAAGCCAAGCAAGGATACTGGTCGAAGGCGTTCTTCGACGCCACCGATTCCATACCGCTGGTGGCCTATCTTCTTCCTGTCCGCAACAAACAGGGGAAAACCGTTGCCGTCATTGGGACGGATATCTCACTGAAGATGATCAGTGAGCACATAAAGACAAATATCATATCTTCAGCCGACAGCATCAAATATAATTATAATAGTGCTATTGAAAACGACTCGCTGGCGTTAATAGAGGAAAACGGTGGCGAGAAACCCACTGTGCACACCATCAACTGGCGTTTTATCCACTATCCTTTCATTATCGACAAGGATGGAACGTTCCTTGTCCATCCCGACAGCAATCGTGTCGTCAACGACAACTATTTTGCGCTGGCCAAGGAAACGACGGATACCATAGACGACTATGTAGGACGACAGATGGTGGAAGGTGAAAAGGGTACCTGGATGGAAGATGGTAATGCCGCCTATTTCGATTTCTTCGACATCAAATGGCAGTCGGGTTATGTGTTCTATCAACCGGTAGAGGACACCAGCTGGTCGATAGCCCTTGCCGTACCGCGCATCATGGTCGACAGTCTGGCCATTGGCAGCGGTGTTGTCATGCTGGTGTTTATCGCTCTGGCCCTGCTGGTGGCCCATCTTGTAGGACGGTTTGTAATCCGACGGGCTACCAAGCCGCTCAACCAGCTGGCTTCCTCGGCCGACGAGGTGGCGAAGGGTAACTTCAACGCCCCCTTGCCCCAAATTAAGCATAAGGACGAGATACGCCAGCTGCGCGACTCGTTCGAGGGAATGCAGTCGTCTCTGAAGACTTATATCGATGAGCTCAAGGACACCACGGCTTCGAAGGCGGCCATTGAGAACGAGCTGAAGGTGGCACACGATATCCAGATGTCGATGCTGCCCAAGACCTTCCCGCCCTATCCCGAGCGTGACGATATAGATATATATGGTATGCTGACACCTGCCAAGGATGTGGGTGGCGACCTGTTCGACTTCTACATCCGCGAGAACAAGCTGTTCTTCTGTATCGGTGACGTGTCGGGCAAGGGCGTGCCTGCCTCATTGGTCATGGCCGTAACGCGCTCGCTGTTCCGCAACGTGTCGGCCCATACCTCATCGCCCGACCAGATTGCCGTCACCCTTAACGAGGCATTGGCCGAAGGAAACGAAACGAACATGTTCGCAACGCTGTTCATCGGCGTAATCGATCTGGCCACGGGTAATCTCAGCTATTGCAATGCAGGTCATGGCTCATCCTTGCTCATCGGTAACGAGGTGGCTCTGCTGCCCTGCGATGCGAACCTCGCCTTAGGTATCATGCCGGGCATGACGTTCAGTAAGCAGGAGATGATGCTTGATCCCGATACCACCATCTTCCTCTATACCGACGGTTTGAACGAGGCAGAGGACTTCCTCCACTCGCAGTTCGGACTGGAGCGTATCATGAAGCTGGCGGCCACCTTACAGGCACAGGGTGAAAACACACCCACCACGATTGTCAAGAGGATGGATGAGGCCGTGAGCATCTTTGTGGGCGGAGCCGAGCAGAGCGACGATCTGACCATGCTCGCCATCAAATACACGAACACACATGAAGGAAAAGATCAATAAACCTGAGGAACAGGAAAACGATAATGAGCTGGTGCGCCGTATAGCCGAGCAGAAATATGCGTTCGGCTTCACTACGGATGTGCATACAGAGATCATTGATAAAGGACTGAACGAGGATATCGTCCGTCTCATCTCTGCGAAGAAGGGGGAGCCCGAGTGGATGCTCGAGTTCCGCCTGAAGGCGTTCCGCTACTGGAAGGAGCAGACGGAGCCTACATGGGGACATGTACATGTGCCGCCCATCGACTACCAGGAGATTAGCTACTATGCTGATCCCACTGCCAAAAAGGTATCTGAAGAATCATCGGGTAAGATAGACCCCGAGCTGGAGAAGACCTTCGACAAGCTGGGCATTCCCCTTGAGGAGCGACTGGCCCTGAGCGGTAATACGGCTGTAGATGCCATCATGGACTCCGTTTCCGTGAAGACCACCTTCAAGGAGAAACTGCGCGAGAAGGGTATCATCTTCTGCTCCATCGGCGAGGCCATCAAGGAACATGGCGACCTGGTGCGGCAGTATCTCGGTACGGTGGTTCCCTATCGGGATAACTTCTATGCAGCCCTGAACAGTGCGGTGTTTAGCGACGGCTCGTTTGTGTACATCCCCAAGGGTGTGCGCTGCCCCATGGAGCTGAGCAGCTATTTCCGTATCAATGCAAGAAACACGGGTCAGTTTGAGCGCACCCTGATCATTGCCGATGATGATTCGTACGTAAGCTACCTCGAGGGCTGTACGGCTCCGATGCGCGACGAGAACCAGTTGCATGCGGCCATCGTGGAGATCATCGTGAACGAACGTGCCGAGGTGAAATATTCCACCGTGCAGAACTGGTACCCGGGCGATGAGCATGGAAAGGGCGGTGTGCTGAACCTCGTAACCAAGCGTGGCGATCTGCGCGGAAACGACTCGAAGCTGTCGTGGACGCAGGTGGAGACGGGCTCGGCCATCACGTGGAAATATCCTTCGTGTATCTTACGAGGCGACAACTCGGTGGCTGAGTTCTACAGCGTGGCGGTAACGAATAACTACCAGGAGGCGGATACGGGAACCAAGATGATTCATATCGGTAAGAACACCAAGAGTACCATCATCTCGAAGGGTATCTCCGCTGGTCATTCGCAGAACTCATACCGTGGCTTGGTGCGTGCTGCATCAACAGCCGACAATGCCCGTAACTACTCCTCGTGCGACTCCCTGCTGCTGGGCTCCCAGTGTGGTGCTCACACCTTCCCCTATATGGATGTGAAGAACCCAACGGCCATCTTCGAACACGAGGCCACCACCTCGAAGATCTCCGAAGACCAGCTGTTCTACTGTAACCAGCGCGGTATTCCCACCGAGCAGGCCGTCGGTCTTATCGTCAACGGCTATGCCAAGGAGGTGCTGAACAAACTACCCATGGAGTTCGCCGTTGAGGCCCAGAAGCTGTTAAGTGTATCATTAGAAGGAACGGTGGGGTGAAAGCAATTGAAAATTGAAAATTGAAAATTGAAAATTTGGGGTCAAAGGGATTCGGTCAAAGGGTAATCTCCTTCCTCCCTCCTCCTTCCTCGATAATTAAAATAGTATATGTTAGAAGTAAGAAACTTGCACGCCAAGATCGGCGATAAAGAGATATTAAAAGGTATCAGTCTTACCATCAACGATGGTGAGATTCATGCCATTATGGGTCCGAACGGCTCGGGGAAGTCAACCCTCAGTGCCGTCCTCGTGGGTAATCCGCTCTATGAGGTGACCGAAGGTGAGGCTTTCTTCAACGGGAAGAACCTGCTGGAGATGAAACCCGAGGACAGGGCGCACGAAGGACTCTTCCTGAGTTTCCAGTACCCCGTGGAGATTCCCGGTGTGTCGATGACCAATTTCATGCGTGCCGCCATCAACGAGAAACGTAAGTACCAGGGCTTGGAGCCGATGAATGCGGCTGAGTTCCTGAAGCTGATGCGCGAGAAGCGGAAGGTGGTGGAGCTGGATTCCAAGCTCAGTAACCGCAGCGTGAACGGGGGTTTCAGCGGTGGTGAGAAGAAACGCAACGAGATTTTCCAGATGGCCATGCTCGAACCTAAGCTGAGCATTCTCGACGAGACCGATTCGGGTCTTGACGTGGATGCCATGCGCATTGTGGCCGAGGGTGTGAACAAGCTTCAGACACCGGATACTTCCTGCATCGTCATCACCCATTACGACCGTTTGTTGGAAATGATTCGTCCGCAGTTTGTTCATGTGCTGTACCAGGGTAAGATCGTCAAGACAGGCGGCCCTGAGCTGGCCAAGGAGATACAGGAGCAAGGGTATGATTGGATAAAAAAGGGACCCTCCTCCAACCCCTCCCTCAATGGAGGGGAGTAATTACCTCTTGAATAGAAAAGAAATGGATAGAAATAAACAGGCAGAAAGTGTATCTACTCCCCTCCCTCAGAGGGAGGGGGTGGGTCTCCAGTATGTAGACCTCTATGAGCAGTCGCGCGAGCTGATTTGCAGGCATAGCAGTGCCGTGATGAATGCCGTGCGCGAGGAGGCCTTCCGGGAGTTCTCTGCCAGCGGCTTCCCTACCCGAAAGGTGGAGCGCTATAAATATACCGACATCAACGAGCTCTTCGCGCCCGATTACGGACTGAACCTCAATCGGTTCGACATACCCGTCAACCCCTACGATGCCTTCCGCTGCGACGTGCCAAACCTGAGTACCTCGTTGTATTTCGTGGTGAACGATATGTTCTATCGGGAGAGCGGTGGCGCGGTGGCGCGGTGGCGCGAGAATACACTCGAGGAAAAGGGTAATCTCGTACCCCCGTACCCCCGTACCTCCGTACCTCCGAAGGACGGAGTTATCATCGGCTCCCTGAAGGACTTTGCCACCACCACGTATTACCATCAGCTGGCTTCGAAGGATCATGATGCGGTGACGAATCTGAATACCATGCTGGCACAGGACGGACTCTATGTCTATGTTCCCAAAGGGGTAGTGGTTGATCGGGCCATCCAAGTCATCAACATCCTGAAATCCCCCGCTAATCTCACTCCTCACTCCACACTCCACACTCCACACTTCATGGTAAACCGTCGTGTACTGATTGTCTTGGAGGAAGGGGCTGAGCTGAAAATGCTCTTCTGCGACCATACTGCCGACGACTGCCACTTCCTGGCTACGCAGGTCATCGAGGCCTATGTAGGTGAGAACGCATCGTTGGATCTCTACTGCATGGAGGAGACGCACGCCAAGAACGTGCGCTTGAGTAATGTATATATCGACCAGCAGGCCAACAGTCGGGTCAACCACAACGTCATCACCCTGCACAACGGCATCACCCGTAACAAGCTCGACCTCACCTTCTCGGGCGAGGGGGCGGAATGCGACTGCTATGGATGTGTCATTGCCGATAAGCATCAGCATGTGGATAACAACACGCTCATCACGCACAAGGTGCCGCACTGCACCTCAAACGAACTGTATAAGTATGTGCTCGACGAGCAGTCAACCGGCGCCTTTGCCGGTAGGGTACTGGTGGAGCAGGGGGCACAGAAGACCAGCTCGCAGATGACTAACCAGAACCTCACGGCCACGAAGGAGGCACGGATGTACACGCAGCCCATGCTCGAGATCTATGCCGATGATGTGAAGTGCGCCCATGGCTCAACGGTGGGACAGCTCAACGATGCGGCCCTGTTCTATATGCGTCAGCGCGGCATTCCCCTCGAGGAAGCCCGTCTGCTGTTGCAGAACGCATTCATCAACGAGGTGATTGACAAGATGAAACTCGAACCCCTGCGCGACCGCCTGCACTACCTGGTCGAAAAACGGTTCCGCGGAGAACTCAGCAAGTGCGAAGGGTGCAAGCTGTGCAAATAAAGTGCATAGTTCATAGTGCATAGTTCATAGTTCATAGTTACGAAGTTACAAAGGGCCTTGGTCGAAGGGATTCGGTCAAAGGAGTAAAATATTTGCAGAAGCAAGAGGTGAGAGATTGTCAAATTGTGATTTTGACAATAGTTTTTGTGATTTTGAGAATTGCTATTTCATAATATTTATCTATATTTGCGGCATAATAACCTACTAACCCATGAATTATGAAAAGACTATTATTCATGATGGCACTCATGCTGACCGCCATGGCGGCCATGGCTGCCGACACTAAGCAGCAATATGTTCCTTCAAGTTTTGGAGGATGGCAGAACTTGTCTGCCAGTGTGAACGACATCACGTATTACACCAGCGATCCATTACCTATGCAGGCAGCTGTTTCCGGTAAAACCGTCCACGTATTCTGGGCCGACTGGAAGCCCAATGCCTCGGGTGAATATTGCATCTACTACCGCCGAAGCACCGATGCCGGTAAGACATGGGAAGATGCGCGTGCTATCGTCAAGTCTAAAAACATGTCATTAGCTGATATCAACTACGTAGGAGGCAGCTTCGGTAGCAATGCCAAATGGTATAACGTTGAAGGGAAGAACGTCCAGATTGTCACTCCAGTGAAGTCTGAAGATGGAAATAGTAGTGAGTTGCTCTTGACCTATTCGACCAACTCGGGAAAGTCCTTCAAGCAACGCGTTCTGGCAAAGGGCAGCGATGGTGATGGTCATTATTTTTACGGACGGCCACATGTAGTAAGCGATGGTAAAACACTGGTCATTGCCTTCCAGCACTCACGTTATAACTACACCAACTATAAGACACGTGTGTTGACCTCCTTTGACGGTGGCACAAATTTCATAGACAAGGAGATTGATAAAGTTCAGGATCTGGTTGATGTACAGGTCTCCGGAAAACGGTGGGCAGTACTTGGCAATGATTTGTCTTGGAATTACAATATGATTTGGGGTAATGTCTATGTCTCCACTTCTACCGATGGTGGTGAAACGATTACGACCCAGAATATTGCACCAATAGTGAAGGAGGATAAATCGTGGTGTGATTTGACATACATGAAGGGATTCAACGGTGCGTCATTTAACTATCACCCGCAGATGACGCTCGAGGGCAATACGATTAACGTCATTTTCCGCGGCTGTGCCAAGTTGGAGGAAGGCAAGGAGCCTACCAACGATCGCAACCACACCATCTTCCGTCGCTCTACTAATGGCGGTAAGTCGTGGTCGAAAGCCATCTATATCCCAGAAACTAATGGTTCTGAGGGAGCTATTGCAGCCAAAGGTAACCACATCTACGTGTTACAGACCCCTAACGGTCCTGTCATACATCACTCACACGATGGTGGAAAAACCTGGGATGTCCAGAAACGTTGCTACTGGACTGGTCGCTATGACGGCTTCTCCAATTTCTATGAACTCTATATCGCGCCCGATGATGATTCAGGTCAGCATGTCTATTTGACAGGCTGTCGTGCTTTGCTGGTGGAATCGAAAGACGGCTTCCGCTCTGTTGATCGTACTTTCAGTCTTGGTACGGAGTCTTGGTATGGTGGAAGGTCAAACAACCACTCTCTGACTGTGCTGTTAGACAGCGAAGGCACTGAACATTGGTTTATGGACTACCAGCCACCTTATAAGAATTTCGATCCCTACTTCTGGAACATTGTTTATCGGCGTAATGACCCGGCTTCTGCTACTACGGGTAAGGAGATGGCATTAAACATCTCGAAGAAAGTGTATTCAGAGCTAACGCAAAGAATTTTGAATGACATCACGATACCTATAACTCCAAGTATTATGGCTACTCAAGAAGCCACCACCGTAGAGTGTTGGGTGCGCGTAGATGAGACAGACTATTCTTTTGAGATTGCAAGTGTGACTAACAGTTCTACAAGTCATAGTGGAGGTCAATACTATGGTGGCTGGTATATTCATGCAAGTAAGAATGGTGACTGGTATAACTTCTATGCAGGCTTGAGTACTGAGTATTCTATTGATGGAAAAGGGAAAGAGGTATGGGATCGCTGGCGTTATCAGATAAAAGACAACGGATATTGGCACCATGTAGCCCTGACCTATGACTCTAAACAGGAAAAGGATAACCTCAAATTCTATGTTGATGGTGTGCTTATGGGTACAAACACCGAGAAGGGCAAGATAGCAATAGGCAATAATCCTATCGTCATCGGACGAACTACGACATATGGCGATAAACAGAAAGCATTGGTCGATAACTTTGCCATTTGGAGTCGTGCTCTCACGCAAGAGGAGATACAGGCACATATCTACAATACACCTGACGCCAAGGACGAGGATTGCCGCCTGCTCTTGACTTTCGACGGCTCGCTACAGGACCAGAGCCAGTATCATAATGATCCTGCGCCGCTGATGGATGCCGTTCTTACAAAACACGAAGCCATCCGTCCGCCACACCCCGAATTCACCATGGCTAAAGAAATGAATGGGCAGAAGGTCAGTGTGAGCGACATGACCCAAGATGGTGTGGGCTGCTGGTGGATACTTCCGTATCCTGAATATCCTGATAAATACATGACCAGCGAAAAACGCCATGTATCACAGGACTTTAGTCGCAATCCCGGTACCTATACCTATACATTGGTGGCCAAGGGAACGGGTAAATACAATGCCTATGCCTCCTCTTCGCAGACGATCACTATCGGCGGACTGAGCCGTGTCTATCCTACCGTAGCCGGACAGACAGAAGGTGTGGCCCTGCATATCCTGGGTGGCTACAAGCTCACATATAACAACCAACCACGTGTAGTACTGCATGGTGCCAGCGGTGACATTGAGGGAAAATGGCTCCTGGATCGCAACTACGATGCCTCTAAGGTGACCTCCATCGACCAACTGGCCCCTGCCGAGTTCGACCTCAGCAAGGCTGCCAAAGGGAAATACGACGTCATCGTGGGTAATGATACGCTATACAAAGCATTCACCGTAGAGAAAGCGGGGACGCCTGACCTGTGGGTGCAGGTGAACGGTCGAGACAAGATGCTGTGGAACAGGTACCAGCAATACACCATTACCTATGGCAACCGTTCGAATATTCCAGCCTATAACGTGCCATTCATCCTTGGCGTGCCACGCATGAAAGGCAATGTGGATGTGTACTTCGACTACGACATCAGTGCCATCAGCCCCTATCTCGACGATAGCGGACAAGCCTTGGCCAAACAAGCTACCGACTACATGATGACCTACGACCCGCAGACGGGCGATTCCATTATGTGCTATATGCTGCTGATACCTTACATCGGCCCGAAGAGCACCGGCAACAAGTCATTCCGTATCCGCTACAAGGCACCCGCAGACGGCAACTCGAATCTCGACGAGGTCAGCATGTACTATATGATCCAGGAACCATGGGGCATGGAGCGAGAGAAAGCTAACGCCCGCCCGCCAAGGCGACTTTACACCTTGGACCAGATGGAGTGTATGGCCAAGAGCTTCGGACAACAACTGCTGGAAGACGGCGTCGTGGGCCAGATACCTGTTGCGGGCTGTATCTACAATGCTGGCAAGACAGTGGTCGTGGCCACCATGGACATTTATGACCGCAATTCCGATGGTTGGGTGAACTTCGGCAAGAACTTCGGCAGTGCGGCGCTCAGTTGTGGCGCCGACATCTCTGGTGTGGGTGCTGTGGGTAAATGTATGTTCATTATTGGTTCGATGTGTTGGAGTGCGATGAATACCTACTGGAACCGCGAGGACTGTCTGAAAGGCCCCGCCGACAAGAAGAAGTCACGTGCAGTGGGTAGCTACGACCCGAACGAGATGATTGGTCCTGCAGGCTATGATGACGACGCCCATTACATCAAACCCATACACAACATGGCCTACACCATTACCTTCGAGAACAAGTCAACTGCTACGGCTCCGGCACACGAGGTGCATATCACCGATATTCTCGACAAAAAGAAGTATAATCTGTCAACCTTCTCGTTCACGGGCTTCGGCTGGGCCGATAATTCATATACCGTCGGTGGTAGCAATACCACGGAGTTCTCACGTGATATTAGTTGTAAAGTGAAGGGACAGGATATCCTGGTGCGTGTCAGCGGACAGTTTGACAAGAGTACAGGTACCATTCGCTGGAGTTTTGTTTCACTGAAGAAGAATGGCGATGAGATCGATGATCCCGACCTTGGCTTCCTCCTGCCCAACAATGGCAAAGGCGTAGGTGAGGGCTTCGTCAGTTTCGTTGTGGAGCATAAGGCAAATCCCGCTAACGCTTCGACCATCAAGAACAAGGCCACCATCGTCTTTGATGCCAATGATCCGATAGTGACCAATACCTACGTGAACACCTTCGACACCGACTATCCGACATCGAAGATTACAAAGGTGGAAGAGAAGAAGGGTAAGCTAACGGTGACTGTAAGCGGTTCGGATGCGACATCTGGCATAGGTACTTACCGTATTTATGCTTTCAAGAACAACGGTCCAGCAGAATTGGTGGCTAAGATTACTTCGGGTAAGAAGGCAACCTTTGCCTGTGATTCAGGTACAAAGTATGGCTTATGTGTCATCGCTACCGATAATGCTGGCTGGGATGAGGCGAAGGACTTGAAGCCTGAGGTTGAAGTCTCGACCACAGGAACAGGCATCAGTACGACCCTTATGGATGATCCTGAAAACAGTGAATTCATCGACTTGCAAGGTCGTCATGTCAAGGAGCCGACAAACTCAGGCATCTATATTCAGAACGGAAAGAAAGTACTCATCAAGAAATTGATTCAAGAAGAATCTGAATAAGTCCATTAAACAGAGAATCGCTATCAGCAATGGTAGCGATTCTTATAACCGCGTGACACTCTGCCCTGACGGGAAGTACCGTTGGGTGTATGAGGTGCCGATGCTGAAGAATCCCAGCATCCTGTTCGATGTGTACAAGGTGCTGGGAATCAGTTTCGGCATTGTGTGGTTGTTTAATGTGCTGCTCATCGGCTGTGAGGAAGGCTATACCCTCAAGAGTTTGTGGGGTGTCACTTCCGGCTTCCTTGTGCTGATGGGTGTATTCTTGGTTATTGGCTACATCGCTTATGTCATCGTGGCTTGGACTTATAGCTGGAAATACGTTGTGCTCTTCACGCTCGACGAGAAAGAGGTGGTTCATCAGCAGATGCCCCGTCAGGTAAAAAAGGCGACCGTCCTTGGTGCCTTGACAGCAATGGTTGGTGCAGTAGCGGGCAAGCCTGGTGTGGTGGGTACGGGCATCCTCTCCGCCTCACGCTCAACCTCTACCTCCCTCCTCGCCGATGTAGCCCGTATTATTCCTTGTCGTCGTCTCCACCTAATTAAGGTCAACCAACTGCTGAACAAGAACCGCGTATTCGTGCCCGACGAGGACTTCGATTTCGTTTACGATTTCCTCTGTCAACACTGCACCAAGGCTCAAAAGAGATAATTATGCCTTACAGGATAATCCTTCTTTAAGATTTTGGAGATATCGGTTGCCTAAGTCGTAGAAAAATAGTAATTTTGCAGCAAATTACGAACAAGGATGTACGATATCAATAAGATACGGGAGGATTTCCCGATTCTGGCTCGCGAGGTGTATGGTAAGCCGTTGGTGTATCTCGATAACGCGGCTACCACGCAGAAACCGCTCTGCGTGCTCGATGCCATGCGCGATGAGTATCTCAATGTGAATGCGAATGTGCACCGTGGTGTGCACTACCTCTCTCAGCAGGCCACCGACCTCCATGAGGCGGCGCGCGAGAAGGTGCGCCAGTTTATCCATGCGCGTAAGACCGAGGAGATTGTCTTTACACGCGGCACCACCGAGGCCATCAACCTCGTGGCCAGCTCGTTCTGCGAGTCGCAGATGCAGGCAGGCGATGAGATACTGGTCACTGAGATGGAGCACCACTCCAATATCGTGCCCTGGCAGCTGCAGGCCATGAAACGTGGCATCATCGTCAAACACCTCCCCATCACCGACGACGGTCAACTCGAACTCTCATCTCTCATCTCTCATCTCTCATCTAAAACCAAGTTTATTAGCTTGGCTCATGTCAGCAACGTCCTCGGCACGGTGAACCCCGTGAAGGAGATTATCCAGTTGGCTCATGAACATGGTATTCCAGTGTTGGTTGATGGTGCCCAGAGTGCTCCCCACATGATGATTGATGTACAGGATCTGGATTGTGATTTCTTCGCCTTCAGCGGTCATAAGATGTACGGACCTACCGGCATCGGTGTACTCTATGGAAAGGAGGAATGGCTCGAGAAACTGCCGCCGTATCAGGGAGGGGGAGAGATGATTGACAAGGTGACATGGGAGAAGACCACCTTTGAACGACTGCCGTTTAAGTTCGAGGCAGGAACGCCCGACTTCGTGGCTACCCACGGTCTGGCCACCGCCATCGACTACATCCAATCCATCGGCTTCGATGCCATCCAGCAGCACGAGCAGGAGCTCACCCGCTACTGCATGCAACAGCTCCTCACCATTCCTGATATACATATCTACGGACCCCAACTGTCAACTGTCAATTGTCAACTGTCAACTGAACGTGACGCAGTGGTAAGCTTCAACCTCGGCACCATCCACCACCTCGACGTTGGCACCCTGCTCGACCGCCTCGGCATCGCCGTCCGCACTGGTCATCACTGTGCGCAGCCCCTGATGGACCGTCTCGGCATCTCCGGAACCGTCCGCGCCTCCTTCGCCCTGTACAACACGAAGGAAGAGGTAGATGCCTTGGTGGCAGGCCTCGACCGCGTCAGAAAGATGTTCTGAGAGCATCATCAAGCCAGCAGTCTGCGACATTTCTTCACGGCCACCACCAGCCACAGCAGTGCCACGGCACGCAGTGTAAAGGCGTAGCCCACGGGCATCACCCCCAAGAAGAACGCCACCTGCGCCTCAATCAACGCCCACGTCTGGTGCATGTTCAAATCGCGCTCCAGCACCTGGGCGTAATACGTACGTAAAAGGTTCACCGGACGGTTCACGCTCTCAGTAACCTTACTCATCATCTCTGCTACGAAGCGCCCACCTCGTGAGCAGCTCAACACCATTTCCTTATTCATAACTTTGAACTTTGAACTTTGAACATTGAACTTTATGATTACCTTTGGTTCCTTAGTCTTTTTATCATTAAACATTAAATTTTTTCGAGGAAGGAGGAAAAAGTCTTAGAAGTTAAGGAGAAATGATTCAGAGATACAATATCTCATTACTATTCTCTTGCTTCTTGCTTCTCACCTCTTGCTTCTTTTATTTTCTGCAAAATTACCACCCCTTTGTGCACAATAAGTTCACAAATTCCCCGTTTTTCTATAAAAATCTTTAATCTTTAATGTTCAAAGAAGCAAGAGGCAAGAAGCAAGAAGCAAGAGAAATGATATAGAGATACCGTATCACAGTTCTATTCTCCTTCCTCCTTCGTCCTTCGTCCTTCCTCGAAATACTTTAATCTTTAATGTTTAATGTTTAATGTTACAAAGTTATTATCATAAGGGTAAAATCGAGGCAGGCTGCGACGAGGCAGGTCGTGGCTGTCTGGCAGGCAGTGTCTATGCTGCGGCCGTGATCTTCCCAGCCGACTATCAGAATGAGGCGTTGAACGACTCGAAGCAGCTCACCGACAAGCGGCGACACGAGCTGCGGGAGGTCATTCAGCGTGATGCCCTTGCCTGGGCAGTAGGCATTGTCACCCCCGAGGAGATTGACAAGATCAATATCCTCAACGCCTCTATCCTCGCCATGCACCGCGCCCTGGATCAGCTCAAGGTGCGCCCCGAGGCCATCATCGTCGATGGGAACCGCTTCAAGCCCTACAAAGACCCCCTCCCTGCTCCCCCTCAAGGGGGAGAGCAATTACCTCCCCGCGCCCCCGTTCCACACACAACGATTGTCAAAGGCGACGCCAAGTACCTCTCCATTGCCGCCGCCAGCATCCTGGCCAAGACCTACCGTGACGACTATATGGACAAGCTGGCCGAGGAGTACCCGCAGTACGACTGGCAGCGCAACAAGGGCTATCCCACCAAGAAGCACCGTGAGGCCATCAAGCTCCACGGCATCACCCCCTATCACCGCCACACCTTCAACCTCCTTGGGGATACGCAGCTCACCCTGAACTTTGATGAATAGAGAGGAAGGAGGAAGGAGGAGGGAGGAAGGAGAAAACTACTGAGATACAGGCATTATATACAGGATCATATGCAGTATACATCAACAAACCACTTGTACTTGAAGCATATCTCTTGCTTCTTGCCTCCTGCTTCTTGCTTCGCTAGCCTTGAAGCATATCTCCTTCGTCCTTCGTCCTTCCTCCTTCCTCGAAACTACTTCTTCCTCGTAAATAAAAATGCGCCACGATAAACTAGAACGTCAGCTCGACCTCATGCTCCTCCTGGCAGGGAGCCGAGGCATGCGGGTGGAAGATATCTGCGAACGACTCGATATCTCCCGCCGCAATTTCTATTACTATATGGAGTTCTTCCGCGACTGCGGCTTCATCGTCAACAAAACAAGTGGAAGGTACAGCATCGACCGTGAGTCACCCTTCTTCAAACGTCTCATCGAGCGCGTCTCGTTCACTGAGGCCGAGCTCATCATCCTCCGTCGGTTGGTGGACAAGGTCGATGGTCAGAACGCCGTGGTGGAGAAGCTCAGGGAGAAGTTAGGCGCAGCCATGGATTACCAGATCCTCAACTCCAGCACCACCAACGACCAGCAGGCCTTCATCATCAGTCAGCTGCACGAGGCTATTAAATTCAAGCAGATGGCCGTGCTCAAAGGCTATTCCTCACCCCATGGGCGCACCCAGCGCGACCGACTCGTAGAGCCTTTCCTCCTGATGAACGGTAATAACGAGGTGCGTTGCTACGAACCCGCCTCGGGCATGAACAAAACCTTTAAGATTGCCCGCATCCAACAGGTGGAGCTGCTCAGTGAGAACTGGCAGCACGAAGCCGACCACCGCCGCATGTTCACCGATCTCTTCATGTTCAGTGGCGAGGAACGTCTGCCCGTCCAGCTGCGCATGGGCACCTTAGCCCACAACCTCATGCTCGAGGAATACCCCCTCTCCTCTAACCACTTCACGCAGGAAGACGATAAGCACTGGCTCCTCACCCTGGAAGTCTGCAGCTATGCCGGCATCGGTCGTTTCGTACTCGGTCTCTTCGAGGACATCGAAGTACTCGGTTCACCCGAGTTTATCAAGTATTTGCAGGAGAAGATCAAGGGGTATCAGATAAAATAACTCCTTCTATGCGTTTCAATTTGGGTATAGGAGAACGATCGTTTGGGTATAGGCGCATGATCGTTTGCGTATAGGCAATCGATGGAAAAACGGCCGTTTTCTCCCTAAATCCTTATGGTTTTGGCCTGTAATTCCTATGATAAGACCCTCCAAAACATATGCCTTATACAGAAAGTTGACAGCAAATGGTCACATGGTCACAGCTGTGACCATGTGACCGCAGGGGTTAGCATACAGATAATAAATAACAGTAAGATTTTGATTATTAGTTACTTATAGCTAATGTACGAATAATAAAAGAGCAAATTGGTCACATGGTCACAGCTGTGACCATGTGACCGTTTCGCCTAAAGAAAAGTAAACTTTCCTTTTGCATTTTGCTCGCTTATTGCATAAAATCTTCGCGTTCGAGCAAACAAATATATTTGTTTCCTTCTCACTTACTCAGATTTTTCGTACCTTTGACTTTGCCGAAGGTACTCCCGCTCGGAAATGAAAAGAAAAGTAAACTTTCCTTTTGCATTTTGCTCGCTTATTTGTACCTTTGCACCATATTAAAAATCTGTATTATGAAAAAGCAAGCATTCATTGTTTTGTGTATAGTGTTAGTCATGACTGCATGGGCTGTACCAGCGCAACGCGGATTATGGCGGGTGATTCATTTGACTGATGGTTCCATGGTAAGGGTGGAGCTGCGAGGCGATGAGAATAGTCATTGGTGGGAGGATTCTATTGGGAACCGATATTGTTCCCGAGGAAGGACGAATTTTTCTCGAGGAAGGACGAAGGAGGAGGGAGGAAGGAGATATGATACTGAGATATGGGAGAAGATAGAGGAAAAGGATTGTAGCAAACGGCGCAATACCCGAAGGTATTCTCACCCCACACTCCACATTCCACACTCCACAATTCCCCTCCCTATGGAGGGGTCAGGGGTGGCTCCCTCTCCCCGCCGTGGTCTCATCATTCTTGCATCATTCGCCGACCGTTCTTTTAAGAATGAGCATACAAAAGAACTCTATGAGCGGATTGCCAATGAAGAGGGATTTGTGCATGAACTGGGCTTTAAGGGAAGTGTTCATGATTACTTCAAGGATCAGAGTGACGGACAGTTCCTGTTGGATTTCGATGTGGTGGGCCCTGTTCAGCTGTCGCTCGATTATGCCTACTATGGAGAAAACGATGCTGATGGCCAGGACCTTCGTGCTGGGGAAATGATAGCAGAGGCCTGTAAACTGGCAGCAAAGGAAGTGGATTTTGCCGACTACGATTGGGATGGTGATGGTGTGGTGGAGCAGGTAGTGGTGCTCTTTGCCGGACAAGGGGAGCATTGCTGCGAGGATGCAGCCACCATCTGGCCTCACGAATATCTGTTGGAAGACAGTGATTATGGTCGTACGTTACGTCTTGACAATGTTACGATATCTACGTACGCGTGTTGTTCGGAGTTGGGACTTGGTGAAACGATAGATGGCATCGGTACGCTTTGTCATGAGTTCTCTCATTGTCTGGGCATTCCTGATATGTACGATACGGAAGATCATGGTTGTTTCGGTATGTCTCGTTGGGACCTGATGGATTACGGCTGTTATAACGACAATGGTTTCTCTCCCTGCGGCTATACCAGTTATGAGCGTATGATATGTGGGTGGAAACAGCCAGTGGTGCTTACCAATGACCAAGAGATCAGTAACATGGAGCCCTTATCAGATGGTGGAAACACCTATATTATCTATAATGCGAACAGTCCCAACGAGTTCTACCTGTTAGAGAACCGCCAACAAGTGGGGTGGGATAGAGCCTTGCCTGGTAGCGGACTACTCGTTTTACATGTCGATGAAGATGAAGGGGCATGGATGGAGAATAGGGTAAACACAGATCCCAATCATCCTCGTTGTACCATCTTCCATGCCGATAATGAAAGTGGCACTTCTCTTTTGCAACTCCACGGCGATCCTTATCCCTATAACGACAATAATAGTCTGACAGCCCTCTCCACTCCATCAGCTACAGTATTTAACAAGAGCGTGAGAGGAGATTACTATATGCCAATGGCCATCACGTCTATCGCCCAACAGAATGGTTGTGTTTCCTTTCAATATCAAACAACAGCAACTGTGGTCAACTCCGACGGAATCATCTTCCATGAGCATTTTAACGGTTGTGCCGGAAAAGGAGGAAACGACGGTAAGTGGAGTGGGAATATTGCACTGGCTGCTTTCAAGGCCGATAATGAAGGATGGTCGGGAATCAAGTCTTTTGGTGCCAACCAGTGTGCGAAGTTCGGCACCACTTCTGACCATGGTGTGGCCATCACTCCGTCGATCTACCTGAACGGTGAGTATGAACTATCCTTTTTGGCCGCGCCTTGGAACAATGATGAGAACTTCATCTGGCTCGATGTTGAAAGCGGTACGGCAACCATAGCAAATCATGTATTCGACAGGATGAAAAGTCAGCAATGGAACGAACATCATACTACGATTACTGGTCATGGCTGGGTAAAGCTGTTATTCTACGGGAACAACAAACGATTCTTCCTGGATGAAGTGATGATCAGGAAGCAAGGTGGTATAACGACAGACAATGCTGATAGCGTACCATTAAATTCCGTTAACAAAAGAACAGGCCAAAGCAAAGATGGAAAGTTCCGTGAAGGGTGGTTCACGCCAGATGGAAGAAAGCTCAAAGGAGAGCCTGCGAAGGCAGGAATGTACATCCAAAACGGTCAAAAAATAATACGAAGAGTTCATTAAAAAGTGCATATATATATAATAAGGTGTTGTCATTTCCGCACCAAATCGCCCCCTTTTTTCATCTTTTTTTAATAAAAAACGCAATTTTTCAACAGAATGTTTTGTGTATAACAAAATTCTCCTTATATTTGCAAATTGTAACAATAGAGATTATTTAATTAATTTAATTTTATAATAACTAACGAGAGGATATTTATGGAAAAAAGACTAGCTTTGATTTTGGCGAATCTATTCCTATGCGTTGGAATAGCGTTTGCGCAAATGCAGGTTACAGGTACCGTAGTGTCTCAGGATGATAACGAACCCGTTGTGGGTGCGAGTATCATGGTGGTGGGAACCAATACGGGAACGGTAACCGACATCAACGGTAAGTTCTCACTCGCAGTTCCTGCTGGAAGGAAGAACTTACGCATTTCCTACGTGGGTATGGAACCCGTGGAAGTAACAGCAAGTCCGAACATGCGCATCGAGCTGACGAGCGATCGTACGGCTTTGGATGAGGTGATCGTCGTGGCTTTCGGTACGGCAAAGAAATCTGCCTTCACCGGTTCGGCCACAGTGATCAATTCGGAAGACATCACGAAGAAGACGGCTGCCAACGTGGCTAACGCCCTGGTAGGATCCGTTCCCGGTCTGCAGATGACTGGTATGAGCGGTGCTCCTGGTGCTGGCAGCGGTAACATGTACATTCGTGGTCTTTCGTCACTGTACTCATCTACCGACCCGCTGATCATCGTGGATGGCGCTCCTTACTATGCCAGCTTGACGAATATCGCTACTGACGATATCGAGAGTGTAACGGTGTTGAAGGATGCTGCTTCTGCCGCTCTTTACGGTGCTGCCGGTGCTGCCGGTGTGATCCTGGTGACTACCAAGAAGGGTAAGACTCAGGAGGCCGTAATCAATGTGGATGTTCGCCTGGGTGCTAACAGCCGTAGTGTGCAGGAGTATGACCGCATCACCGATCCGGCTCAGTACTACGAGGCTTACTACACGATGATGAACAACTACTACCTGAACAACGGTGGTTATTATTCAAACGACGAGTCGGTGACCGACGCCATGAGGGAGGCCATCAAGTACAACGCTTTCGTGTCGGCAAACAATGCCACTCTGAACCGTCTGGGCTACAACGTGTTCAACCTTCCGCAGGGACAGTACCTGATTGGTACAAACGGTAAGCTGAACCCCAATGCTACACTGGGCCGCACCTATACCGCTTCGAACGGTGAGACTTATTACCTCACTGCCGACAACTGGGACAAGGCTGCTTACAGCACCGCCCTCCGTCAGGAGTATAACGTGAACATCAGCGCCGGTACAACCAAGTCGTCATTCTATGCCAGTGCAGGCTACCTGAATGAGGACGGTATCATCGAGTACTCCGGCTACGAGCGCTTCACAGGTCGTTTGAAGGCTGACTACCAGGCCAAGAAGTGGCTGAAGGTGGGTGCCAACATCGGCTACACACACAGCAAGCAGGACAGCAACCCGAACATGGATACTTCTTGGGGTGCTACCAACCTGATGTACACCACATCGTTCATCGCTCCGATCTACCCGATCTACGTGCGCGTGATTGATCCCGCAACAGGTCAGCCCGTGATCCGCACCGACTCTTATGGTCATCCGCAGTATGACTACGGTGTGCCGGCTGCCAACTACGTGGATACCCCGGTTCGTGGCTTCATGTCAACCAGTAACCCATTGGGTTCTAACCGCTACAACCGTGAGTACAACATCGGTAACTCGCTGAACATGACTTACACAGCCGACGTGACCATTACCGACTGGCTGCGTTTCAACTCTACGAACAACATCAACTTGGGTCATACCACCTATACATCGTATGGCAACCCGTTCGAGGGTCCGACCAAGGCCGATAACGGTAGCTTGACCAAGTATCAGCAGATTAACTATCGTCAGGACTATATCCAGACATTGAACTTCCAGAAGCAGTTTGGTGCACACGACCTGCAGGTGATGTTAGGTCATGAGTGGAACAAGACCAGCGTGAAGCGTCTCACCGCTTACGCCCGTAACGGTTTCTCTACCGAGGTAGATGAAATCAACAACTTCGGCGACCGTTACAACTCTACTTCTTACACCACTGACTTCAACCGTGAAGGTTTCTTCGGAAGTGCCATGTACAACTATGATGAGAAGTACTTCGGACAGCTTTCTTACCGTCGCGATGCTTCTTCAACCTTCGCCAAGGATCACCGTTGGGGTGACTTCTGGAGCGTTGGTGGTGCATGGATCATCTCTAAGGAGGAGTTCATGGCTAACACAGCCGGCTGGCTCGACCAGTTGAAGATCAAGGCCTCTATCGGTCAGCAGGGTAACGACGGTATCGGTAACTGGAACTACACGAACCTCTACTCACTGAACCGTTCAGGCACCAGCATCGTTCCTTCGTTCTACCGCTTGGGTAACGAGGACATCACTTGGGAGACCACCACGAACTTCAACGCCGGTTTGGAATGGAGCCTGTGGAAGGGTCGTCTCACCGGTAGCTTCGACTTCTATACCAAGAAGACCACCGACCTGCTCTTCTGGCTGAATATTCCTGAGAGCTACGGTACACGTGGTTACTACGACAACATCGGCGACATCCGCAACACGGGTGTTGAGCTGACCTTGAATGCTGACATTATCCGCACCAAGAACATTATCTGGAACGTTGGTTTCAACGCTTCTCACAACAAGGGTAAGATCCTGAAGTTGCCCGAGAGCAAGATCAAGCAGAACGGCGGTTTCGCCTCTACCTCTGACTTCGGTGGTATCTACGCATGGTATGAAGAGGGTGGCGACCTGAACAACGCGTTCATCTATGAGTATGCTGGTGTATATACCGAGAACACCTGGCAGCTGACACAGGACGAGAAATACGACCCGACTAAGGCTGGTTTGGCCATGTACTGGGGCGACAAGGGTCTGTGGCAGAAAGACGAGGAGGGTAACTTCGTTTCAATGAACACCTCTAAGCCCGGTAAGAACCACGACTACGCTACTACCAGAAGTACTGATGCTTCACGCTACGCTCAGGGCAGTACGCTGCCGACAGTGACCGGTGGTTTCAATACCACATTGAAGGTTTACGACTTCGACGTGAGCGCCGTATTCGACTATCAGCTGGGTGGTAAGGTATTCGACAGCTCTTATCAGACATTGATGGGTCCGGAGTCTGGCTCTTCTGTATCAGCACGTATCTTCCATGTTGACGTACTGAACGCATGGAGTCCTTCGAACACCGGTTCTGACATCCCACGCTTCCAGTATGGTGATGACTATACAACACTGGGTTCTACCCGATTCCTGACCAATGCACGTTACCTGAACTTCCAGAGCTTCTCGGTGGGTTACACCGTACCGAAGTCACTGACCAAGAAGTTCTTTGTGGACAAGCTGCGTTTCTATGTACAGGGTCAGAACCTGTGCTTCTGGAGTGTACGTAAGGGCTTCGACCCACGTTACTCATTCGGCGAGACCGCAGACACGAACGTTTACTCTCCTGTCCGCACAATCTCTGGTGGTGTACAAGTTACTTTCTAATTTAACATCAAGAAGAAATAAGATATGAAAAAGATATTTTTATCCATCGTTTCTGTTGCGCTGGCAATGCCTATGCTCACCAGCTGCATCGAAGAGATTGATCCTCAGACAAACTACGTGACACAGAAGCAGGCGTCTGAGACTCCGGGCTTCTTCGAGAGTTCCGTGGCTTCGCTGATCTCCAATCTCAATGGCAACTTCACTTATAGCGGATCGGACAACCATCCGTACGACTTCGGTTATCCTTCGTTCTTCCTGCAGCGTGACGCTTTGGGACAGGATATGGTGACTGCCGGTACCAATAACTGGTATTCTACATGGTATGAGGCTTCTTACGCCTTAGGTCCCACCTACGCTCGTTGCCAGGTGCCCTGGACATACTATTATAAGTGGATTGACAACTGTAACAAGGCTATCACCTTGTATAAGGAAGCTCCCGAGGGACGTGAGGTAGGTGCTGGTGTTGCCTACACACTGCGTGCTATGTTCTACCAGGATATCGTACGTATGTATGCGGCCAAGCCTTACGCGCTGGATCCCAATGCCGAGACCGTTCCTCTGGTACTCGACGACTCACAGATCATGACCGAGAACCCACGTGCTACCTTCACCGCTGCTTATGCGCAGATCATCGCCGACCTCGACGAGGCTGAGAAGCTGCTGGCTGGCTATAAGCGTGCTAACGTGTATGAGCCGGACGTAAACGTGGTGTATGGCTTGAAGGCTCGCGCCTACCTGGAGATTCAGGACTGGGCAAACGCCGAGAAGTATGCTAAGCAGGCTATGAACGGCTATAGCATGATGACACAGGATGAGTACCTGAGTCGTTCACACGGCTTCAACTCTCCGAACAGCTCATGGATCTTCGGTCTGCGCTTCCGCGACACCGACCCGAACATCACTGATAATGATGGTGACTCCAGCTGGGGTTCTATCATGATTCTGGAGAACGGCTTCGAGTGCGGTTACGCTGCCAACTACGGCGGTCCGATGCTGATCGACCGTCACCTCTATGAGACCATCCCTGCATCTGACTTCCGTAAGAACGTATGGATTGACTTCGCCATCGACGATATGAGCGAGAGTGCAGCCATCGAGGCTTTAGGAAACTATACCGACCATGCTGAGCAGATCATCGCTTCGGCCGCTTCAGCACAGATCGGTGTGGGTGGTATGGAGCTGAAGTTCCGTCCGCAGGCTGGTAAGTACTTCACCAAGTACGACGCTTGGGTGGTATCTGTTCCTCTGATGCGCGTGGAGGAGATGAAGCTGATTGAGGCAGAGGCTGCCGGTATGCAGGATGCAGGCCGCGGACAGCAGCTGCTCGAGGCTTTCGCCAAGACCCGCGATGCTAACTATGTATATGGTACACACCAGGATGCTTACGGTAACACCAGCACCAGCACCTTCCAGAACGAGATCTGGTGGCAGCGCCGCGTGGAGCTGTGGGGTGAGGGCTTCGCTACCTTCGACATGAAGCGTCTGAACAAGGCCATTATCCGTAACTATCCGAACACGAACCACCTGGAAGGTTACAAGTGGAACTTCGTGAACCAGGAGAATGGTTGCCTCTATCCGAAGTGGATGAACCTGTGTATCGTGCAGACGGAGACGAACTACAACTACGCTTGTACCAACAACAGTACTCCGGATGCTCCTACTACAGACTCAACTCCGTTTGAGTGGTAAGAATAGTTAAACTGTAAAAAGAAGAATTTATGAAAAAGAATATTTATAGCTTGTTCTTAGCCATCTTCGCCCTGGCTGGCTTCACCGCCTGCTCTGACAGCGAAGACTACAAGTGGGCTGATGTTCCTGCGAACGCTCAGGTGTATTTCAGCAAGGATCTGCCCGCTCAGCAGAACATCTCAAACAAGACCAATTCGTTCACGATTCCTGTAAATCGTGTGAAGACTGATGAGGCTATCACGGTGCCTGTAACACTGACCAGCGAGGATAACTTCCTGAGCGCTCCCGGCTCAGTGGCATTCGCTGCCGGACAGGCTACTGCCGACCTGGTGCTCTCTTATGATCCCGAGGCTTTGGTTTACGACAAGTTCAAGGAGGCTACACTGAGCATCGCCGATGCCGGCTATACCACTCCCTACGGTGCTACTTCGTACACCTTCAAGGCTGGTGTGCTGTCACCCTATGCTCCTATCGGTAACGGTACGCTCACCGAGGGCTACCTTTGGGAATATACAGTTGGTGTAAGCATCATGCAGAACCAGGAGAACAAGAATATGTACCGTATCTATGGTGCTGTTCATCCTGACATTGTTACCGACAATACTTCTCCGTATCTGGAGATCACTCTGCTGCAGCCGGGTGATGTGGTACGCGGTGAGACGGTTGACCGTGAGAACCTGGTTTACTTTGCCGACTTCAACTCGGGTTACCATCACCCTACCTACGATGCCGACATCATGTGGTATCACCCCTCTAAGTTCGTTTCTACCGGTCCTATTGAGAACTGGCTCCACAATGTGGTAGTGGCTTACAATGAGGATGGCACACCGGGTGAGATCCAGTTGGCTCCGTTCTACTACATGGACGGCGTTGGCGGTTGGAACAAGACACAGAATGATGGTATGATCACCATTACCTTCCCGGGATATGAGCCGAAGGACTACAGTGCTGCATTCGCTTGCACAGGTGTGTTCACCGACTTGGCTGGCAGCGTATTCGCTGAGGGTCTGCTCGAGCTGGGTCCTGATGCAAAGGATGTACGCGCAGTGGTTGTTTCTGCTGATGATGACGCTGATGCTGTTGCCGACGCTATCGCTGCTGGCGAGCTGGAGGCTACTCCGGTGGAGGCAGGACATATCTACGTGCCCATCGCAGAAGGCCAGACCGGTAAGCTGCAGGTGGTTGTAGTGGTGCTTGACGATGACAAGGCTATCCAGGGTGTTTACAGCTCTCCGTTCGAATACTACGGCGGCGGCGCTAACCCATGGGTATCTCTGGGTAAGGGTCTCTACACGGAAGACTTCGTAGCAAGCTTGTTCGGTTTGGATCCTGTTACCTATGAGGTGGAGATCGAGGAGAACACCGAGACTCCGGGCGTGTATCGTATGATTTATCCTTATGGTGAGATCTACCCCTATAACGAAGAGGGTGACTGGGATGCCAGTTCGGTTTATAACATAGAGATCAATGCTGAGGATCCCGAGGGTGTATATATCCCTGTTCAGGACATCGGTATTGACTATGGCTACGGTGCCATGGCTATCATGAGCTGGGGCGCACGCTACGTGGCTAACAACAGCATGGATGAACTGAAGGCTGAGGGTTACATGGGTACACTGAAGGACGGTGTGATCACACTGCCGGTATTCGAGCGTCAGACCAGCGATGGCGCCACTGCCCTCTATCAGGGTCTGGTGTACATGGGCTCCGACGGCTACTATGCAGGTTCTAACGGTGCCTTCAAGCTCGTGTTGCCCGAGGCTGTTTCTGCCAGCGCACGCGCAAAGGCTAAGTCTATGAAGCGTGCTATCAGCTTCGAGAAGAAACTGAAGAAGCATGTTGCTTCTAAGGGCTACAGCATGAAGCAGATCCGCATCCAGACTAACAGGATGGCTCCTGTGAAGGCTGAGGTGTTTAAAGATTAAGAGAAGACTCACCCCCTAACCCCCTCCCTTAGAGGGAGGGGGGAGGAATCAATAAGCAATAAGGTGTACCGTGGGTACACCTTATTGTTGGTAAAAACAATTATCTAAGGAGGTAAAAAGAAAGATGAAGAAAACGCTTATTCTGGCCATGCTGATGCTTTGCTGCGTGGCTGCCAAGGCCATTCCGGCCTATCCCTCAAAAAAGACGGTTACATTGAGTGACGGAACAACGGTTACGCTGATGTTACGCGGTGATGAGCACTACAGCTTCTACACCGACGAGGACGGAAGGGCGTACCGCATGGATGCAACGGGTAACTATGTGCGTGTTGACTTGGAACAGGTGCAGAAAATCTGGGGCGAACGTCTGCAAAAAGCAAACCAGGCGAGAATCAACAGGAGTCGCGCACGACGAGTGGGTACACCTTCGGGTGCACTGACGGGAAAGAAACGCGGACTGGTGATTCTGGTGGAGTTCCAGGACATCAAGTTCTCGGTGGAAGACCCGGTGGCGGTGTTTAAGGACTTCTTCAACAAGGAGGGATACAGCGACTTCGGCATGAAGGGATCGGTAAGGGATTTCTTCAAGGCACAGAGCTACGGTAAGCTGGAAATCGACTTCGACATCGTGGGACCGTACGTTATGTCGCAAAAGGAGTCGTACTACGGTAAGCCCACTGAAGACAGTAACGATACGAACCCGTATGAGATGGTGTCGGAGGTGGTGAAAAGGGCTGAGGCTGAAGTGAACTATCCCGACTACGACTGGGATGGTGACGGCGAGGTTGACCAGGTGTTCGTGATCTTTGCCGGTCATGGACAGAACTACACGGGAGCCGACCCGAACCTGATCTGGCCGCATGAGTCGGCTCTGAGGTATCACGGCGGCAGTCTGAAGCTTGATGGCGTGACGGTTGACACCTATGCCTGCTCGAGCGAGCTGTATGGCACGCAGGGCGAAACGCTCATGGGTATCGGTACGGCGTGCCATGAGTTCAGTCATTGTCTGGGCTTGCCTGACTTCTACGACACGAACGGTCAGGTGAACTACGGTATGGGTTCATGGGACGTGATGGACAGTGGCTCGTATAACGGCGAAGGCCGCGGATGTATCCCTGCCGGCTACACGTCGTATGAGCGCATGTTCGCAGGATGGATCACACCGATAGAGCTGAAAGACATGACGCGCATAGAGGGCATGAAGCCGATTGCGGAATCGCCCGAGGCGTATATCCTCTATAACGAGAACAACAAGAACGAGTACTACCTGCTGGAAAACCGTCAGAAGGTGGGATTCGACCAGGCTTTATACGGTCATGGACTTCTGGTGCTGCACGTGGATTACGATGAGGAGGTGTGGGCCAGCAACAAGGTGAACGCGGCCGCTTCAAGACAGCGGTTGACGATTATCCCTGCCGACGGAAAGACTTCTCTTTCTAACGAGAGCGGCGATCCGTTCCCGGGTAGGGGAGGCGTGACAGAGCTCACCAACTATACTTCTCCTGCCGCTACGCTCTATAACGAGAACGTGGACGGAAAGAAGCTGATGAGTAAGCCTATCGACAATATCAAGGAGAGTGCCGACGGACTGATTTCGTTCGTGGCTTGTCGTCCGGAGTTGGCTATTCCTGAGCCGGATGGCGGTACGGAGGTGCCCGGAGAGGCTGCCTTCACCGTTACATGGCCTGCCGTGGCCGGTGCTACGAGCTATGAGCTGGAGGTGACCGAGATAGGATCGGCTTCGGAGAATCCTGCCGAGGCGCTGGAGCGCTCGTTCGACTTCAAGGAATTTGAGTCGAAGACGGCTGGTTTCACCGATGTATCTACGAAGATGGGCGACTATGGTCTGCCCAGATGGACGGGTAGCAAGCTCTTCACCAGTCCGAACCGCCTGCGCATCGGTACTTCTTCGGCCACAGGTTATGTGCGCACCGCTACATGGGACGTACCGCAGTCGTCGGAGATGACCATCGCCATTAGGGGTAAGCTCTACAAGGAAGGTACGCCCGTGAAAGGTAAGATTCGTGTGGCCTTCGGTAACGAGGGTGATGCGGCTACGTACGAGGAGCAGACGTTTGAGCTGACGGAGGACGGACTGATGGTGTTCTCGTTCGCCATTCGTAAGAATCTGTTCTGGATAGAGATCCGTCCTGATGCTTGTATGTATATGGACTACCTGGCTATCTATGATGGTATTTGGACGGCTGAGCAGCTTTCGGCCAGCGCTGCCAAGCAGAACGGTCAGGGCCCGCGCAGAGCTTCAACGGTGACCACCTATCCCACCAATACGAACAGCTATACGCTGAAGGATCTGAACACGAAGAGTCGCTTTATCTACCGCGTGCGTGCCCTCGGTGAGGAGAATACGTATTCACAGTGGAGCGAGGAGAAGACATTCAAGTTCGGCGCCACAGGCATCAGCGCTGTTTCTGCCGACGAGAAGAATGATGCACGCATATACGACCTGAACGGTCGTTACATGGGCACCAACGCTGCTACGCTGCGCAAGGGTGTGTATATCAGTAACGGCAGAAAGGTGGTGAAATAAACTATTTTTTGATGACCTTCTTCCCATCGATCAAATAAATACCTTTGGGAAGATTATTCAGGTTGTTCCCTAAGAAGACGCCTTGCAGACTGTATATCGCGGTTGGCAAGGCGTCTTCCTTTCTTGTAAGAACAATGCCGGAAGGCTCGCCTGCTCTTTGGAAGAAGTCGAAAGAGATGGTCTTGTTACCGTTCTTCCTGATATTCATGACGGCCACCTGTAGCTTCTGGTTTCCCTGTAGGTCTTCGTGGAAGAGGGTGGTGGCGGGCTTGGAAAAGGCGGTAAGACTGTCGTTGAGCTGGTAGGGGTAGGTGTCGCCGGCCAGTCCTTTGGGCAGCTTACTCTTGTTGTTGTCGGCCTGTACCACCGAGCACCGCTCATGGTCGTTTTTGTATTCCTTGTTGTAGATGTCGTAATAGGTGGTGTAGGAGTTCACCACGTTCCAGAACCACGCATCAGCGTTGTAGTCAACGTGGTAAACAAGGAGTCCGGAGCCCGGCAGACTCTTATCCCAGCTGGTCATCTGACGGTTTTCGAGCATGAAGAACTCATCGGGGTGGGCATCGTTATAGATGATGAAAGCCTCGCCGCCTTCGCTCAGGGGTTCCACACCGCTGATGAGCGTATCTCTTGAGAGAACCGTAGGCTCAAGCCATCCGCAGTACATCTTCTCGTAGGCGGTGAACCCTGCGGGCTGGAAGCCGTTGCCGTTGTAGCAACCGTTATCCATGATGTCCCAGTAGCCCATACCGTAGTTCCGCTGGTCCTCATCATACATATCGGGCAGACCCAGGCAGTGGGAGAACTCATGACAGATGGTACCGATGCCGTCGATGCGTGTCGGACTGCTGAGCTCAGATGAGCAGGCATAGGTGCTGATGCGCACCTTGTCGAGCTGCAGATACTTACCGTAGTCGGATTCGGTGAGCTCCCACTCATGGGGCCAGATGGTGGTCTTGCCACCGCCGTTGGCCTCGCCCTGACCGGCATAGATCACCACTACCTGTTCCACATAGCCGTCGCCATCCCAATCGTAATCGGCAAAGTTCACCTCTTCGTCCACATGCTGACAGGCCTCCACGACCATCTCGTCGGGGTGCGCATCATAGTCGTCTGGCGGCACGTTCTTTCCGTAATACTCATAGTCGTTACTCACCAGAACCGGTCCTACCACATCGAACGTCAGCTGCAGCAGTCCGTTGCTCTGGTCGTGGAAATAATCACTCACGCTGCCCTTGAAGCCCCGCTCGCTGAAGCCCTGCTCGTTGGCAATCCTGCTGAACAACAAAAGATCATTCTCCTCCCTGAACCGCTGGTTGGGGAACTCCACGAGGATGATGAGACCGCGGTGGAGGGGGGAGACACCTGAACCCTTTATAGGGACGGGGGTTGTGGAATGTGGAGTGTGGATTGTGGAATGTGGAGTGTGGAGTGTGGAGTGAGAATACCTTCGGGTTTTGAGCATTTTACTCCAATCCTTTTCCTCCATCTTTTCCCATATCTCATCATCAATTCTCACTCCTCGAGTCTCATCATCATTTCTCACTCCACACTCCTCACTCCACACTCCTCGAGTCTCTCCACGAAGAACGTATCTCTGACAAAGGGAATCCTCCCACCAATGCGCCCTCTCATCACCGCGCAGTTCCACCTTTACCTGTCGTCCGTCCGACAGGGTAATGGTCTTCCATTGCCCGCGCTTAGCAGGAATGGCAAGCATAGTGGCACAACACATCGTTGCGAGGAAGGTATAGACTACCTTAGCACGTGGTTTCATCTTCAGTATTCTTCGCCTTACAGATTATTTTCCAAGTTCTTGGAGATATCCAGTTGGTCGAGTGTTTCATTCAGTTTCGTGCGGAAACGGATAGGACTGGCGATGAACTGATAGGTGTTGACCACCTCGCCTGTGGTAATCTTGATGGTGCCGTAGTTGAACAAACGGCCGAGCATACTCTGTTCCACCATCACACCCTCGCATTTCACGAGTCGCAGCTCAGAAGTGTTCCGTTGCACAATGCCCTTCTTCACAATGAGCCGCTTACTGGTGATGTAGTATTCCGTATTCTTGGACACCAGCCATACATAGATATAGCCTATCAGCAAGGCCAATAAAGTAACCGCCACAAACGCCCACACCTCGGGTAGGTTAAAAGCAATAATAATCATTGCCACAGCCCAGAGAATGGCTATCAGGGATAAGCCTCCGGCATAAGCAAACCAATGGAGATGTCCCTTATGGACAATCTGCTCATTATTTGTAAGATGTTGTTCAATGAATCCCATATTTTGATAAATTCAGGTTTTATGTTGCAAAGATAATGTAAATTGGGCGCAAAACAAAATAAAGTTTGCACATTCTTGTGCAAACTTTATTGAGGAGTGTGGAGTGAGGAGTGTGGAGTGAGGAATGTGGAATGTGGAGTGAGGAATGTGGAAGGGCAGTAAGAAGAAGGAGGCTGATACCATTGCGGTACCAGCCTCCTTTACTGTATTAACAAGAGGTTTATGGACTATTGTCTGTAGGCAGGATTCTGGTAGGCTGCCTTCTCCTCCTTCGACATGATCAGACCGTCGAGCTGACCCTGCGGAATAGGACGGATGTAATAGCCTGCGGGAATGTCGCGTGTGAAGGTCTGCAGATCCTTATCTGTGTAACCACTACCGGCGATGCGGTAGGTGCTTGCACGCTCAGCCCACTTCTGCGTACGAACGAGGTCGAACCAACGGTAACCCTCGCCCCAGAACTCACGACTACGCTCATCGAGGATGTAGTCGATGGTGATGACATCGGGAGTAGCAGCCAGCATAGCCTCGGTATTGTCAACCGTAACGGCCACGTTGTCGTTCTGAGAGAATGTCTGCTTACCGGCACGGGCGCGGAGCACGTTCACCAAGGTCTTGGCCTCAGCGTTCCTACCCAGCTTCACAGCAGCCTCTGCACCGATGAGGTAGAACTCAGAGAACTTAGCCACATTCCAAGGACGTGGGCTACCACCATTCACCTTAGAGCCTAAGCCACCATTGTTGTCAGTACGGTAGATACCGATCTTCCAGTTGATGGGGTACTTCTTACGACTGATATGGTTCACGGCTACAACGAAGTCGGGACGTCCTTCCATCTCACCGAAGCCGAGCTTACCGTCGGCACCCGTGTAGTTGATCTTGCTGTCCTCGCTCTCGGGAACCCAGCTGAAGTAAACCTCGTTAGGACCAACCTGCATACCGTTAGCACCGAACACATAAGGCTCAGTACCACCAGCCTTCTGCCAGTTGGTGTGGTAGCGCAGGGTGAAGGTAGCATCGTAGCGTGAGTCGATAGCCTTTACAGCATCTTCCCAAACACCACCTTCCATGAAGTTGTCGGCGATAGGAGCCATACGGGTCCAAGGACGACCGAGGGCCTGCACAGCCTCACGCTGGATAGGATTGATGGTAGCACCAGAAGCAGCCTTGGCAGTCATCTCTGTGTAGTTCCATGTCTCCATCCAGTAAGCGAAGTTCTCAGGAGAACCACCGCTACCCCAGCCATAGCCAGCGCCGCCGTTACCGAACTTCTCGTCCTCATCGTGATCAGCGTAGAGCATGATCTCAGAGTTACGGTCGTTGGTAGCCACGTTCACATCATAGAAAGTGGGCTGCAGGGCATACGGACCAGGATTGTTGATAGCTTGCATAGCTGTATCGTAAGCCTTCTGGAAGTAGCTGTTAGCCTCGCCAGCATTACGACTGCACTCAGGATAGGTAGGAATATTGTTCGGGTTCTCCAGCCACCAAGCATAAGTAAGGTAAGCCTTGGAGAGATACAAACGAGCAAGGTTCTTCGTTGCTGTACCGGTGAGACGCGGGTTCTCGGGCAGATCGGCCACAGCCTTCTCAAGATCTTTGAAGATAGCAGCATACACCTCAGGTACGGTGTTACGTACAGAGGTACGAACGGTAGAGGTGTTGAACTTCAGTTCGCCAGCACCCAGATCCAGAGGCACACCACCGTAGGTCTGCACCAGGATGAAGTAGTCGAAGGCACGGAAGAAATAAGCCTCAGCCAACAGCGCGGCATCCATACCAGCTTCTGCACCATTCTCGATGATACCGCTGGCGGTATTGATATTGGCGAAAGCTGAACCCCAGCAACCACCGGCAATACTGTTGTTAGGTGTCATAGAGCCAACACCTGAGAGGTCGGCATCCTTGAAGTTACCATCAGCACTCTGTGCATAGGTATACTCGTCGGTACCGGTTTCCAGACTGTTCAGGTAGTAGCCGTTACCATAGAAATAACGCAAGTGAGCGTAGAGTGAGGTCAGACCGCCCTCGATACCCGCCTTCGTAGTGAAGAACGTCGGGTCGAACTGACTGCGAGGCTGCTCGTCGAGCACGTCGTTGCAGGAGGTCATGGTTGTGGTAAGACCACAGCAGAGAAGACCCGCAGCGAGGATATATTTGATACTTTTAGTTTTCATACTCTAAATTTTTTCTTTTCAATTCTTCTATTCTTCAATTTTTCAATCTTAGAATGTAACGTTAATACCGAACAGGAAGTTGCGGGTAGAAGGTGTGTTGTAACCCACGATAGGCATTCTGTGCTTACCAGTGTAACCGTCAATACCAACAGCTGTGTTCTGGGTAGCATAAGAGTTGGTCTCGGGATCAAGTCCGCACTCGTTGTTGAACGGTGAGAAGAGCACAAACGGGTTCTGAACCGTTGCGTAGAGGCGCAGACGACTGATTCCGAAGTCCTTCACAACCTTCAGGTTGTCGAAGTTGTAACCCAGTGTGATGGCACGTACCTTCAGGTAGCCGGCGTTGAAGTAACCAAGGGTAGAACCGTACTTGGGGTTATCACCGCTCTGGATACCACCTGGTTTCGGGTACTTGGCACCAGTGTTGTTTTCTGTCCAGTAGTCAACATCCAGCTGTCCACGACGACCGGTCAGCATGTTCAGGTAACCGTTGGCAGAGTGGATAGCAGAGATCAGCTTACCACCAACCTGGAAGGCACCGATTACAGTAAAGTCGAAGCCTTTGTAGCTTACTGTTGAGTTGAAACCACCGATGAGATCGGGCTCCATGCTCATGATCTCACGGTCTTCAGCACCAATCTGACGGGTAGGATTACCATTAGCGTCGAGAGCCTTGTCGTGAGCCACCTTGATCATACCTACATTACCACCGGGCTCGAGAATGTTCATAGCTGCCTCTTCTCCGGGCTGCCACAGACCGATATACTTATAGTCGTAGATCACATCGATAGGATGTCCGGGGAACCAACGGTTTGCCTCATCAGGTACAGGCTTTCCGTCCTCATCAACAGCACCAGTCAGCTTGGTCAGCTTGTTGCGGTTCTGATAGAGGTTGATACCAGCCTCCCAGTTCCAACCGTTCTTATTGTCGATGATGATACCGTTCAATGTGAGCTCCCAACCCTTGTTCTCGGTATTACCGATGTTACCAGTATAGCTGCTTACACCAGAGGTAGAAGGCAGAGATACGTCGAGCAGGATATCGTTGGTCTTCTGGATGTAGTATTCGAGAGATCCAGACAGACGACCGCTGAACAGTGAGAAGTCAAGACCGAAGTTCCAGGTCTTTGAATACTCCCAACCCAGCTCGGGGTTAGGCAGTGCGTTCACATAGTAACCAGCCTTATAAACATCGCCGAAGTTATAGTTACGAACGGCCAGTCCACCAAGAGTAGAGTAGGGGTTGATACTCTGGTTAGAGGTCTCACCATAACCAATGCGCAGCTTCAGGTTATCGATCCAGGTGAGGTCCTGCATGAAGGCCTCGCGGGCGATGTTCCAACCAGCGCTGACAGCGGGATAGGTGTGCCACTGATGACCCTTAGCTAGACGAGAAGAGGCATCGGAACGGAGGGCAACAGAAAGCATATACTTATTATCATAAGAGTACATCACACGACCCATCCAAGAAAGCAGACCGCTCTGCCAGTAGTTGTAACCGGCGAGGTTAGCCTGACCAACGGCCTTGTCGAGTGCATAGTACTGGAAGTAGTCGGCAGGAATATCCTGTGCGTTGGCACCTGTTGACTCGTAGGTGGTCTGCTCGGCAGAGTACATACCTACTACATTCAGGTTGTGCTTTTCAGCAAAGGTGCGCTCGAAAGTAACGAGGTTCTCTACAGCCCAGTTGTAGGTCTGGTTCTCAGAGATGTTACCGCTGTTCACTGCATTGGCATCCTTGTTGTTCACGCCAGTGCCGGTGAAACCGCCACCTTTTGAGCTTCTGAAGTTCAAACCGATGTTGATGCGATAGCTCAATCCTTCAATCCAAGGGCACTTCACCTCACCGAAGAGGGTGTTGTAAGAGCCGATACCCTTGTTCTCGTTCAGCCACACATCCTTGTCGCGCTTCACGGTCTCCTTGGTTACCACGGCCTGATCGTCGGCGGGCAGGGATACATAGCGCTTCAGGTTACCATTCTCGTCGTACGGACTGGCCAGCGGACTCTTGCTCAATACACCATACATATCGTTCACACCCTGGTTCTTACGATAGCTGTTGTTGGTGCTCAGACCGAAGCGGAACCATTTGCCCACCATCTGGTCGAAGTTACCGCGAACAGAGATACGGTCGTAACCCTCGGTAGGAACAACCGACTCATCATGGTAGTAACCGGCGCCGAAGCTGTAGCTACCGCCATTGGTACCACCAGCAACGCTGAAGTCGTGGTTATGACTGATACCTGTCTGGTAGTACAGATCCTGCCAGTCGGTATTGGTATTTTCGCTCTCGTCCAATGAGTTCTGGTACAAGCCAGCATACTTACGGAACTGGTTGAAGGTTGGTCCGTCCATCATAGGATACTTATGGAACACGGTCTTGAAGTTCACATATCCATTATAGGTAACCTTGGCGGGAGCACCCTGATAACCCTTGGCTGTTGTGATGATGATCACACCGTTGGCACCACGAGAACCGTAGATAGCGGTGGCGGAAGCATCTTTCAGGATGTCCATCGACTTGATATCGGTGGGGTTGATATCAGAAAGCTTTCCCATGAAGGGGATTCCGTCTAGCACGATCAGCGGGTCGTTAGAAGCACTCAGAGAGCGCTGACCACGGATACGGATCTGCATTTCCTCACCCGGCTTGGAAGAGGTCTGTGTCATGAGCACACCAGCAACACGACCCTGCAGGGCCTGTGCGGCATTGGTAGCTGCAATCTGGTTCAGTTTCTCACCACCTACATTGGCCACAGAACCAGTAACGGCCTCACGACGCTGGGTACCGTAACCGATTACCACCACTTCGTTCAGGCTGTGTCCTTCTTCTTTCAAGATAACAGGAATGTTCGACTCGCTGCCTACCTTGATTTCCTGTGAGACATAACCCACATAAGATACGACCAAGGTTGCCCCTGGCTTCACCGAGATCTCAAAGTTACCATCAAAATCGGTTACTACACCGTTGGAGGTTCCTTTTTCGAGAATAGTGGCACCAATCAGCGGTCCTTGGGAATCGCTCACCGTACCAGTTACTCTCTTTGCTTGTTGAACAGCATTCACGGAGTTCCCCTCCGGAGCTGCTGTGGCCTGTGTGGAAAGGGTCAGTCCGATGACTGTGCACAATCCCATACAGAGCATTCTTTTTCTTAGGTTTACTTTCATACAGTTAGATATAATAATAAAAAAAGATTTGTCGCTGCAAAAGTAAGTAAAAAGCGCAAATGTCTCATTTCTTTATGTATCATTGCTGTTAAATAATGTCTTTCATAGTATAGAACTGTGAAATTCTTGTGGAGTGAGGAGTGTGGAGTGAGATATGATTACAAGTACAAGTGGCTTGATATACGAATACTTTATCTCAGTACTATTCTCACTCCACACTCCACATTCCACACTCCACAAAAACTCACTCCTCGCCTTTCTCCCCTCTTTCGATATACTCCGTAGGAGTCATTCCATAATGTTTCTTGAATACGGTGGAGAAATGTGTCTGGTTATTGAATCCCACGGCGTAGGCCACCTGTGTGACGTTGATCTTCTTTTCGCGGATGAGGCGGGCAGCCTGCTCCAGTCGGAGGTTGCGGATGAAATCACCGGTAGAGATACCCGTAATCTCCTTCATCTTGCGGTGCAGCTGGGCACGACTGATACCTACCTTCTCGGTGAGCTTCTCCACGTTGAAATCGGGATCTTGGATGTTCTCGTTGATACATTTCATAATACGATCCATCAGCACATCGTTGTTGCCTTTCACCTCAACCTTCTCCACCTTCTCTTCCTGAGTCTGGGCGCCAGAGAACTTACCACGCAGGCGGCGCACGTTGTCGATGAGGTTATCGATGAGGATGTGCAGCTCTTCCATGTTGAACGGTTTGGCGATGAAGGCATCTGCACCACGCTTCAGTCCTTCGAGACGGTCGCTTACTTCCGAACGAGACGTTAGTAAGATAACGGGTATATCACTGATGTTGACATTCCCCTTGATGCTCTTCAGCAGGGCAATACCATCCATCTCGGGCATCATGATGTCGGAAATCACCAAGTCATAGTCGCTGGTGAGCAATGCCTTCAGTGCTTCCTTTCCGTTCGGAGCAGCATCGAAGCGATACCATCTGCCCAGTTCGTTACGGATATAGTTTGCAATCTCCACATCATCGTCGGCGATGAGGATATTGAAGTTCTTACAAGCCTGGCGACCCTGCGGATGAGAGGCGGTGGTGGATTCTTCCTTCTCGATCTCCTCGGGTTTGAGATGATTGTTCCCGAGCGGCATCTGCACGGTAATCACCGTTCCTCGCATACCATCCTCCCTGTTGGCAGCTGTAATAGTACCGCTATGCATGTTCACAATCGCCTTACTCAGGTTCAGACCGATACCTGTGCCGTCGAGGTGGAGGTCGCGGGCGTTACTGCCCTGATAGAACCGCTCGAAGAGTCGTTCGGGCTTGTCTTCCTTCAAACCGATACCGTTGTCAATGACCTTAACGGTGAATGTTTTATCGTCGTGGGTAAGCACTACATCAATCTGACCGTTGTCGAAGGTGTATTTGAACGCATTACTCAGCAGGTTACTGATCACCTTGTCGAAGTTAATGCGGTCTATCCACACCATCAGCTGCTCGTCTTCATGGATGAAGTTAAAGCTGATGTTGCGTTGCTGCGCATTATAATTAAATAAGGTAAGGATACCATTGAGGAACGGCACCAGATCGGTCTCCTTGCAGTGCAGCTTCATCTGGTTCTTGTCGATCTTCCTTTCGTCGAGAATCTGGTTCACCAGCAACAGCAGGCGTTGTGCATTGCGGTCAATGGTATCGATATCTTCCAGACTCTCCTGATCGGTAATCCGCGCCTTCAGCTTCTTCAGCGGACCCATGATGAGTGTCAGCGGAGAACGGATATCATGTGTGGCATTGATCAGGAACCGCATCTTCGACTCCTCCAGCATCTCCTTGTTCCTGCGCTCAACCATCATGAAGGTGAGGGCAGCCGCCGCTAAGATCAGCAGGAGGTAGATCAGATAGGCCAGTGGAGAAGCATACCAAGGCTCTTTCACCCTAACCGTAATGGTCTTGGTCTTTTCCGAATAGATACCATTGCAGAGTGCTCTTACCTCGATGACATATTTCCCCGGTTTCATCTTGTTGAACGAGATGGCATTCGTTCCTTCGTTGAACGAGAGCCAGTCGTCGCTACCGTTGATACGGTACTGGAACGTGATGTTATCCGTGTTCTTGAAGGTAAGCAGCGAGAACTCCATGATGAACGAATTCTCGTCGTAGGCCACGGTGAAATCGTCTTTCATGGTACTCCTGCTCTTTCCGTCAACTATCAGGTTCGTCAGGAACACATCCCCCATCTTCACATCACTGTTCTTTACATCACTGGGGTAGAAGGTCGTAACACCATCGTTTGTGCCAAAACCAATCATTCCATCGGGGGTTTGGAACACCGTGCCCAGCACATATTCCTTATTGTTCAGTCCGTTACCATTGATATGTCCGATCCATTTCTGTGCCTGACAGCTGTATTGCCAGATACCCATCGACGTGCTCACCCAGATGTCCTCTTCGCGGTCGGTAACAATTCCGTAGATGAGTTTGTTGTTCAGCGTATCAGAATGCGGGAAGCGGTTAATCTCGTTCTTGATACGGTCGAAGATATAGAGTCCTGCATTCGTACCGATCAGGATATTGCCCTGTCTTTGCTCACAGAAAGCATTACACTGAATACCTGGCAGTCTTTTGTTCCAGCCATACTGCTTGAAACTGCGCGTTTCGGGGTTCATACACGCGATTCCATCGGCGCTTCCGATCCACAGCAGACCGTATCGGTCGATGAACAAAGCCCGTATCCAGTCGTTCGGCAGACTGCCCAGCTTTCCTCCGTCCTGGTTCATGCTGTAAACGGTGCTTTCCCCTGTGTTGGAGTTATAGACAATCAAACCTTTACCATAGTCGCAGATATACATCGTACCCTTCCCGTCGTCGGTCACGCAGTTCAGTCCCCATCCACTGCCCGACACCATGGGAACACTTGCTCCCGTCTCAGGGTTATAGCTATATAGGATTCTTTCCGTGCAAAGCCAAAAACGCCCGGTTTTATCGGTGTATATGGTATGTGGCCTTACAGGTGTTTTCAGTTGCGCAACGATTCTTCCCTGCTGATCGAAACGATAGGCTCCGGTGTTCTGAATCGTGCAAAGCACCTGTCCGTTGGCATCCAAGGCCAGCGATGAAACACTGGTGCCCACCGCATAGTTCTGTTCAGCAAAACTCCAGTTCTTGAACGCATCCTGCTCCTGATTCAACTGGTAGAGCCCTTTCTGGTAGCAGCCAATCCAGATATTGTTATCCTTATCCTCCAAGACATCACTCACATTCGCGTTGGCCAGATTGAAGCCCCTGTTCTGTGAATCCACAGGGCGCAGCACCTTCGAATCGTGGGGAATCACCATCAGTCCTTGTCCTGCCGTGGCAATGAAGATATCCCCGTTTCTGCTCAGCGTAGCCTCCCGCATCGGCAGTTTGCTGTCCAGTGCCGAAAGGTCGAATCCCGCGTCTGTCACCTCCCCCGTGGCATAGTCGTATCTCAGAATACCATACACGCAGATAATCAGGAATCCTCCGTCGCTACATCTGATATAGTCTCTTGGTGCGCCGCAAGGCGATTCGTAGTTCTTCACTTCCACCGGCTTCCGGTTATTCACCTTGAACCTCGTGAAGGTGGTGAGGTGGTTGCTTCGCCAGATACAGTGCTGGTCGTCTTCGAATATCCTACTGAAGAAATCGTCGGTCTTCTGTATACGGAAAGCCTTTTCCAAGGTGATATGGTCATCTCCCTTGCGGATGCTGTACAGTCCGTAACCCGCAGTACCAATCAGGATATCCCCATTGCTGTATTGCACCAGTGCACTCACCCTGGGCTGTACGCTGTCGGGGAAAGCATATCTCACGAAATTACCGTTCTCATAGTCGTAGCGGGCAAGACCTTTACTGCATCCCACCCACAACCTTCCATCCTGGTCGCACAGCAGCTTCACCACTTCATTGTCAACAATCGTCGTGGTATCGTCCTTTTCATAGAGATAAGTCGAGAACCGGTAGCCGTCAAATTTGTTCAATCCATATTCCGTTCCTATCCAGAGGTAACCATATTTGTCCTGACAGATACATTCAATGAGACTGCTCGAGAGCTTGCCTGACGTGTACAGTTTTCCCGTGTCAGCCCATCCTTGGCCGACGGTCATCAGGAATAGAATCAGGAGTGCGATTTGTTTTGGTAGTCTCATATCTTGGTCTTAAATTCTTCTGCAAAAGTAGAAAAAAGCCGTCATATTTCAAAATTATACGATAAAATATGTCTCAATGATACATTTTGAAATATAATAGTTACGAAATCAATAGTGATTTTGGAAAGGAGTGTGTAAATTTGCAGGTGTAAAAGACTAACCCTGTTGATGAAATTTATGAAAAAGATCATTGTAGCGATTCTCATGACAGTGTCCATGCAGGTCCATGCTCAGTGGACAGGTACCTGGGCAGCTGCCGCTGAGTTCACGGGTCCTGGCGATATGCCGGCCAGTACGCTTGCAAACCGTTCATTACGTGAAATCATTCATGTCTCCCTCGGAGGCAATGAATTACGTCTGAAATTGTCAAACGAATTCAGTAAGGAGCCCGTCGAGATCCTTTCCCTTTACATTGCTGATGCGCTGGAGGGGTGGGAGATTCAGACCAAGACGGCCAAATATCTTACCTTCGGTGGAAAGAAGAATGTGACCATCGAACCGGGTAAGGCCATTTATTCGGATGTCATCAAGTATTCCCTGAAGCCGCTACAGCGGTTGTCCATTACTATCAACTACGGTCAGGGTGTTCCCGTAAATGCCACCTCTCACCGTGGTTCACGCACCACCTCGTATATCATCCCTGGTGTGTCCAAGCCCAAGAGCAGCTTTGCCGAGGGTGAGAAGGTTGACCACTGGTACAATATCGCAGCGCTCGACGTGAAAGGTGCGCTACCTTGCGTGGCTGTGTTGGGTAACTCGATTACCGACGGTCGTGGCAGCACTACCAACAAGCAGAACCGTTGGCCCGACTTCCTCGCTGAGGCATTGCAAGGACAGGTGGGTGTGCTGAACTTAGGTATCGGTGGCAACAGCGTGGTTGAGGGCGGCTTGAGTGAACCTGCCGTGAAGCGCTTTGAGCGTGATATCCTCGACCAGAGTGGTTTGAGCGCCCTGATCATCTTCGAGGGTGTGAACGACCTTGGAAACAGTCGTCATGTGGAGCAGACCACCGCGAAACTCGTTAATGCCTACGAGCGATTCATCAAGGAGGCCAAGGATAAGGGCATGAAGGTGTATCTGGCCACCATCACACCTTTCAAGGGCAATGGCTACCATTCCTACTACCACGAAGCCGGTCGCCAGTATATTAACGATTGGATCCGCAATTGCAAAAGAGTCGATGGAATCATTGATTTCGACCAACTCGTAAGAGACGAGAACGAACCGGATAAGCTCAAGAAGGAGTACTCGGAAGACTGGCTCCACCTGAATCCTGCAGGCTATGAGGCCATGGGTAAGTATGCCGCATCGATGATGAAATAGGAGGATACCTCGATTTTTTGACAAACATGAAACAATTAATTAATAACTATTTTTATGGAATCATTTTCTAATACGCAGGAAGCAAAAGGCTTCTACAAGCTTTCTTGGTTACAGCGCATCGGATTCGGATCCGGCGATTTGGCGCAGAACCTTATTTTCCAGACGGTAGCAACCTACCTGATGATTTACCTTACTACAGTACTGAAGATCAATGCTGCCTTTGTCAGCGGACTGATCCTTACGGTTCGTCTCATCGACTGTTTCTGGAGTCCTGTAGTGGGGCGTTATATCGATAACCGCAATCCTAAGTTGGGTAAGTATCGTGCTTATCTTCTCTATGGTGGTATACCTCTCACTGTTGCTGCCTGTCTGCTGATGCTTCCCCAGGCTGCTACATGGTCAATGCCCATGAAGATGGTCTATGCTGCACTTAGCTATACCGTGCTTAGCATGATCTATTCAGTGGTGAACATACCTTACGGCTCTATCATGGCCAGTATGACGCGTGACAACGATGAGGTGCTTATCCTTACTTCTACCCGTATGGTATGCGCCAACTTGGGTCAGATCATCGTTCAGGCTGGTTTCCCCATCGGTCTTGCCATGTGTGTACATTCAGCCATCGACTGGAACCAGGCTACGTTCATGGCCATCGGTACCATTCCTGCCTTCATCATCCTGCCTTCTCTGCCTGCATTGAAGAAATGGTTGGGTAAGAAAGGCTTGTATTACACTCTTCTCGCCATCGGCTTGGTAGGCTTTGCCATCTTGTTCGTCATCGGTAAGTTCTTCGATGTGGCAAGCTTGAATACACTTGTTCAGACCGCTAAGGTGATGACTGGTGTGGGTCTGCTCGTGGGTTCACTGATGTGGGCACTTGTTCCTGAGGTAATCACCGAGGCTGAATACCGTACAGGAAACCGTCCGGCCGCTACGGTAAACGCCCTGGCTGGTGTGGCCTTCAAGGCTGGTTTCTCTATCGCTGGTTGGATCACTCCGTTGGTAATGGGTTGGATTGGCTTCAACTTCGCCAGCGAGGAGTCGGCTCTGGCTACCGATCCTATGGCATGGTTCACAGTGACATGTGTGTTTGCCATCGTGGGCTTCTTCCTCTTGATGCTCTGCTTCAAGGGTAGTAAGGAGAATATCACCACCACTCCCGAAAAGCCCGTTTCATTCGGTGAGATGTGGCAGGAGTTCAAGGCAAACAAGTGTCTGCAGCTGGTGCTGGGCATCTTCGTTGTGGTGTTCCTGGCTTCATTCATCAGCGCTCCTGTAAACGCCTACTATCCCAAGCTGGCTAACTACTCAGCCATCGCACAGAATGCCATCCTGATCTTCACCACCATCATTCCTGCCATCCTTCTGGTTATTGTGGGCTACCTTATTTATAAGTATCCTCTTACAGATGAAAGACTGGATGAGATGAGCCGCGAGATTGAGGCAAGAGCAAAGTAAGATTATAAACTTAAACTTAAATAACAATGAAAGCAAGATATTTATTCCCGAGCGATTATATGGCTGATCCTGCAGCCCACGTGTTTAACGGACGCGTCTATGTTTATCCCAGCCACGACTGGGAGGCTGGCGCAGCCTTCGATGATGACGGTGGTCATTTCCAGATGAAAGACTACCACGTTCTTTCCATGGACGATGTGATGGAAGGTGAGGTTACCGACCATGGTGTGGTCCTTGATGTGAAGGATGTGCCTTGGGCAGAGAAGCAGATGTGGGATAGCGACGTGGTTGAGAAAGACGGTAAGTACTATCTGGTTTTCTCAGCCAAGGATTACAACGGTGTGTTCCACCTCGGTGTGGCCATTGCCGAACGTCCCGAGGGTCCGTTCATCCCGCAGGAACATCCCATCCGCGGTGCTTACAGCATCGACCCTTGTATGTTCAAGGATGATGATGGACAGGTGTACTGCTACTATGGTGGCTTGTGGGGCGGTCAGCTGCAGTGGAACGTGGCTCCGCAGAAGGTGCTGAAGGAAGGTATTGACCTGGGTCCTGCTCCTGATCGTAAGACACAGCTCTACACAGCTCCCGATATGCCGGCACTGCCCAGCTTGATGGCTCGCATGAACGACGACCTTCTCCAGTTTGCTGAGGCTCCACGTCAGGTGGTTATTATCGACGAGGACGGACAGCCCTTGAAGGCAGGCGACCCGCATCGTTTCTTCGAGGCTTCGTGGATGCATAAGTATAACGGTAAGTACTATTTCAGCTACTCAACAGGCGACAGTCATTTGCTGTGCTACGCCGTTGGCGATAATCCTTACGGTCCTTTCACCTATCAGGGTGTGATCCTGGAGCCTGTGGTGGGCTGGACAACCCATCACTGTATCGTGGAGTACAAAGGTAAGTGGTATCTGTTCCACCACGACTGCGTGCCCTCTAACGACATCACCCACCTGCGTTCACTGAAAGTCATGCCGCTGGAGTATGATGAGGAGGGAAAGATCAAGACCATGGTGAGCGAATAACACGTTTTCACGAAATATTACAACATTATACAAGCATCATCGAATCCTATTCTTCGTTAATCAACGTCAAAGGATTAGTAAATATTGATGAAATCGTTTATATTTGCAGCGAAAATCTGCAAATATGCGTAAAAAGGTTGTAACCATAGGGATAAGAGGAAAGAGCATCAGACCGTTTCTGGTGCTTTTTCTTCTTGTTTTTTCCACTCTTCTTCAGGCACAGGAGAAGGGTGAAACAACCGATTCGCTTACCCAAAAGCCTAAACATCGTGTAATCTGGGTGGCTGACATTGAATCCAGGAAGCCGCTGAAGAACGTTACCATTCAGTTGGACCGTCGTAAGGAAAAAGTGCAGACCGAGTGGGGAGGGCGTTTTGTATTGAAAAACGACAGTTTCCAAACCATGACACTTACGCATCCCAGCTATCTCACGCGCGTAATCGAACAAAAAGAGGGGGTTCCAGACACCATCTTTTTGCTGCCTTCGGGTCAGCAACTGGCCGAGGTCGTGGTGATTGGTCATGCGCCAAAAATGGCCATTTCAACGGAGGATATACGCAAATATGCTGCGGAAAACTACACACCTTCGGGCAGTGGTGCATCCGTTTCCTTTGATTTCTTCGATTTAATCGACTTCAAGGGAAGGAAGCACAAGAAACGGGCGAAGAAGATGAAGGAGATCATGGAGGATTATTGAAATAACTCTTTCATTACCCCCAACGATTTCAGTTCAGGGAAATCGGGAACGTGCAGACGGTAATAGGTGATGAGGACATCAATGATGCGGTTGCGATCGTCATGACTCATCTTGAACAGATGCATCGACTCGTAGTTCATACGCATCAAGGTGTTGATACGACTGGAGTCTTCTTGGTCGAGGAAATCGGTATGTAATGGGGCATGAGCCGAGAACGAGGCAGCCCGCATATCGAAGTAGTCGCCCTGCTGATAATCCTCGATGTAGGGGAAGAAACCGATGAACCTGCTCATACGCATCATAAAGACCAGATGGAAGTTGGCAAACGACTCCTTACAACCATCCAACCACAGGATGCTATGTTCCAGATAGGTAAAGAGGGCTTCGTTCTGCTGTTCACTGCGCGTGCTATAATAGAGGAATTCAGCCAGGAACAGGGCGATGCTGAGCTTATAGGGGTCGAAGGGGATGGAAGCGTAAGGCTCGGCAATCCTTGCGTCGCGAAGATGCTGCAGCTGCGTCTTCGGACGGATATCCAGTTCCACCTCGAGGAGGTTCAAGGGCTGGAAATACTGCTTCTTCAGCTTCCCCTTGGGCGTCTTGGGAATATGGGTGACGATAGATACCCTGCCGTCACTCTCGGTAAACAAATCGATAATCATCTTTTGCTCACCATATTTCAAAACCCTGAGCACAATGGCCCTCGTTTTTGTTATCATATCTTCGAAAGATCTTTGCAAAAGTAGTAAAAATCAGGCGATAAGAGAAAAAATCTGTGAGAAAATTTGCAAGATACAAATAATTAGCGTACCTTTGCACCCGCTTTTAAAGCGAACGGTCCCTTCGTCTATCGGTTAGGACGAGAGATTTTCATTCTCTAAAGAGGAGTTCGACTCTCCTAGGGACTACCAATCCGTCATCGCGCAGCGATGCGCTAACGAGAGATCCCCATGAGGTGCTGTCGTGACAAGGTGGCGGAGGATTCGCAAGAATCCGCAAGGGCGGCAGAGATTGTGTAAGACCCAGCTTGAAAATTAAAGATTAAAAATTAAAGATTAAAAAATGGCAAATCACAAATCATCACTGAAGAGAATTCGTCAGACCAAGACGAGAACGTTGCACAACCGCTATTATGCTAAGACCATGCGTAATGCCGTGCGTAAACTGCGTGCAATGACTGACAAGGAAGAGGCAGTAAAGTTGTATCCCAGCGTACAGAAGATGCTGGATAAGCTGGCTAAGACCAACATTATCCACAAGAACAAGGCTGCAAACTTGAAGTCAAGTCTCTGCAAGCACATCAACAAACTGGGATAGTATTATCAATCCAAGGAATATTATGGGGCCACATCTTCGGATGATGGCCCCCTTTTTATGCCCTCGTAGCCCCCAAAGTTATCTCCTTCCTCCTTCCTCCTTCGTCCTTCCTCGTAATTTTATTGTTTTTTATCATCTAAATACTTTAGTATTTAGTATTTTTTTTGTACCTTTGCATACTATAAAAGCATTAGACTAAAAAATGGAAGAAATTCAGAACAACGGTAATTATTCTGCGAGTAACATTCAGGTCTTGGAAGGTCTGGAGGCAGTACGTAAGCGTCCTGCCATGTACATCGGTGACATCAGTGAGAAAGGTCTGCACCATCTGGTGAACGAAACAGTTGACAACTCCATCGATGAGGCGATGGCTGGCTTCTGTACACATATTGAGGTGACCATCAACGAAGATAACTCCATCACGGTACAGGATAACGGACGTGGTATTCCTGTGGATGAACACGAGAAGATGCATAAGTCGGCCCTGGAGGTGGTCATGACGGTGCTTCACGCCGGTGGTAAGTTCGACAAGGGCTCCTACAAGGTGTCAGGCGGTCTGCACGGTGTGGGTGTGAGCTGTGTGAATGCCCTTTCATCACATATGATGTCGCAGGTGTTCCGCGACGGAAAGATCTACCAGCAGGAATACGAAAAGGGTAAGCCGCTGTATCCCGTAAAGGTGGTAGGAGAGACGGAACTCAGAGGAACTCGTCAGCAGTTTTGGCCGGATGCCACGATTTTCACCACCACCGTGTATCAGTGGGATATCATTGCCCGTCGTATGCGCGAGCTGGCGTTCCTGAATGCCGGTATTACCATTACCTTGGTTGATTTGCGTCCCGATGAGGACGGGAAGACCAAGAAGGAGGTGTTCCATGCGCAGGAAGGACTGAAGGAGTTTGTGCGCTATGTGGATCGCCACCGTACACATCTCTTTGATGATGTGATCTACCTGAAGACCGAGAAACAGGGTATTCCTATCGAGGTGGCTGTGATGTACAACACCGACTACAGCGAGAATATCCACTCATATGTGAACAATATCAATACCATCGAGGGTGGTACGCACCTTACTGGTTTCCGTATGGCTCTCACGCGTACACTGAAGAGTTATGCTGATGCTGATCCTGTGATCTCGAAGCAGATTGAGAAGGCAAAGATTGAGATTGCCGGTGAGGACTTCCGCGAGGGTCTTACAGCCGTGATCTCCATCAAGGTGGCAGAGCCGCAGTTTGAAGGTCAGACCAAGACGAAGTTGGGTAACAGCGAGGTGGCTGGTGCCGTTCAGCAGGCAGTAGGCGAGGCTTTGGCCAACTATCTGGAGGAACATCCGAAAGAAGCTAAACAGATCTGCGACAAGGTGATCCTGGCTGCCACAGCACGTATCGCAGCCCGTAAGGCTCGTGAAAGCGTACAGCGTAAGAACCCGATGAGCGGAGGCGGTCTGCCGGGTAAGCTGGCCGACTGCTCTAACAAGGATCCGAAGGAGTGTGAGATTTTCCTCGTGGAGGGTGACTCTGCAGGTGGATCGGCCAAGCAGGGACGTGACCGCTATACACAGGCCATCCTGCCGTTGCGTGGTAAGATCCTCAACGTGGAGAAGGTACAGTGGCACCGCGTGTTCGAGGCTGAATCGGTGATGAACATCATCCAGAGTATCGGCGTTCGCTTTGGTGTGGATGGTGAAGGCGACCGCGAGGCAAATATCGACAAGCTGCGCTACGACAAGATCATCATCATGACCGATGCCGACGTCGATGGTTCTCACATCGACACACTCATCATGACACTCTTCTACCGCTTCATGCCGAAGGTGATTCAGGAAGGTCATCTGTATATCGCTACACCGCCGCTTTACAAGTGTACGTATAAGAAGGTGAGCGAATACTGCTACACCGAACAGCAGCGTCAGGCGTTCATCGATAAGTATGTGGCAGGCGATGAGAACAGTAACCAGTTGCATACACAGCGTTACAAAGGTTTGGGTGAGATGAATCCTGAACAGCTGTGGGAAACAACCATGGACCCGAATACACGACTGCTCAAGCAGGTGTCGATCGAGAATGCTGCTGAGGCGGATGAGATCTTCTCCATGCTCATGGGCGATGATGTGGAACCGCGACGCGAGTTCATCGAGAAGAACGCTACTTACGCGAATATCGATGCTTAAATAACAAGACCGCAGAGCACAAAGCATCTGCGGTCTTTTTTAGAAGCAAGAGGCAAGAACTTTTGGAGCAGCGAGTGCCACCATGCTTGCATGATTGGCCGAGTCGTGACAAAAGTCAACGAAGTTAAGCAAGAAATTAGATGAAGACTGTAATATCACGATTCGTAGTTCAGGCAGGAATGCTCATCTCTTGCTTCTTGCCTTTCTCTGCTAACGCACAGGAGCAGAGCCCGATGCAACTGTGGTATGACCAGCCGGCACACTTCTTCGAGGAGTCGTTGCCCATTGGCAATGGAAAGATCGGGGCGCTGCTCTATGGGGGCGCAGATACTGATTCGCTCTACCTGAATGATATCACATTGTGGACGGGTCAGCCGGTTGACCGCAATGAGGATGCGGGGGCTTCAAAGTGGATTCCTGAGATAAGGAAAGCTCTTTTCGAGGAGGATTATGCCAAGGCCGACTCGCTGCAACACTTTGTGCAAGGACATAACTCGCAGTTCTACCAGCCGTTGGGTATGATTTATATAAAGGATAATAACCCGGGAACGGTAAGTGGATATTATCGGTCGTTGAGTTTGGATAGTGCGATTTCAACGGTTTCTTATTTACGCAATGGGGTGCAATATACCCGGGAGTATCTGGCTTCCAATCCCGATAAGGTGATTGCCGTGCATCTTACGGCTAATCAAACGAAAGCACTTAACTGCAGTGTTTCCCTTACCTCACAGGTGCCGCATCGGGTGAAGGCAAGTAATAAACAGCTTACCATGCTGGGCCACGCCATCGGCGACGAAAAGAACAGTATTCATTTCTGCTCTATCCTGCGGGTGGATCATCAAGGGGGAACGGTGTCGTATTCTGATTCAACGCTTGTGTTGAACAACGTGGATGAGGCTACGATCTATCTGGTGAACGAGACGAGCTTCAACGGTTTCGACAAACATCCCGTGAAAGAGGGGGCCGACTATCTCAACAACGCTACTGATGAGGCGTGGCACTTGGTGAACTGCACGTGGCAGGAGATCAAGGAACGACATATCAATGACTACCGACGGTTCTTTTCACGTTTGGAATTGGTGCTGGATGGGGCGGTGTATGATGGTAAGCGTACCACCGCACAGCAACTGAAGGACTATACCGACAAGGGGGAGAAGAACCCGTATCTGGAAACGCTCTATTTCCAATATGGGCGCTACCTGCTTATCAGCTGCTCTCGTACTCCTGGCGTTCCTGCAAACCTGCAGGGTTTGTGGACGCCGCATAAATGGTCGCCTTGGCGGGGTAACTATACGGTAAACATCAACCTGGAAGAGAACTACTGGCCAGCCTTCAATACAAATCTTGCTGAGATGGCTGCTCCGCTGGATGATTTCATCAAGGCGCTCTCGGAGAATGGACGATATACGGCCAAGAACTACTATGGAATAGACCAAGGCTGGTGCAGCAGTCACAACTCTGACATCTGGGCCATGACCAATCCTGTAGGAGAAAAGAATGAGAGTCCGATGTGGGCGAACTGGAACATGGGCGGGGCATGGCTGGCGAACACGTTGTGGGACAGATACTTGTTTACGCAGGATGAGGATTACCTAAGACAGGTGGCCTATCCGCTGATGAAAGGGGCGGCCGACTTCTGCAAGGCGTGGCTTATTGAAAATCCCAAGAATCCCACAGAGTTGATCACAGCACCGAGCACCTCACCTGAGAACGAGTATATCACGGATAAGGGTTATCATGGGGTGACCTGCTATGGAGGTACTGCCGACCTGGCCATCATCCGTGAGCTGCTGCTGAACACTCACGCCGCCAGTTCGGTAAGTGGTGATATGACCACTGTCTATAAACAAACTGTGGAACATCTCCATCCCTATACCATCGGTCATATGAGCGACCTGAACGAGTGGTATTACGACTGGGATGACAGGGATTTCAAGCACCGTCATCAGAGTCATCTGATTGGTCTTTACCCGGGTCTTCATTACTTGAAACTTGATGAACTGAAGTCTTCCAATCTCAACGAGATGGGCATGGATGACTATATGCAGGCTTGTCAGCGCACGCTGGAGCTGAAAGGGGATGAGACAACGGGATGGAGCACTGGATGGCGCATCAACCTATGGGCACGACTGAAGAAGGGGGAGAAGGCATACCAGATATACCGTAAGCTGCTTACGGCCGTGGCGCCTGAGCAGGATAAGACGCCGAACTACCGTCATGGGGGTGGCACCTATCCGAATCTCTTCGACGCTCATCCGCCTTTCCAGATTGATGGGAACTTCGGTGGAACGGCCGGTGTTTGTGAGATGTTGGTACAGAGCGCTTCCGACCGTATCGAACTGCTTCCTGCAGTCCCGTCGGCATGGTCGTGTGGTAAGGTGAAGGGCATCTGTGCCCGTGGCGGTTATGTGGTGGATATGACCTGGAAAGAGGGTCGTGTGGTAGAGGCTACAATCTGGAATCAGACCGGTAAACAGCGAAAGGTGACACTTGTCTGCAACGATCGTGAACAACAACTGAAAATCAAAGGAAAGAATAAAAAGGTAATCCGTTTAAAGTAGAAGAAGATGCATAATAGTATTACAGAACTGACCATCGGCAGTCTGAAGGCGGCCTATAAAGGATGCTACCTCAACGACGACCTGGTGCTGGTTGATGAACTGGCCAAGATACCATTCCCGAATGCACCCAGACGAACACGGTGCATCATCCTGGGATTGTGCCTAAAGGGTAAGGCACAGTATTCCGTGGATACCATCGACCATACCGTGATGCCCAATGATGTGATTCTGATCAATGAAGGACTGGTGCTCGATAACTATATGCTGAGTCCTGATTTCAGTGGTATCGGCATATTGATGTCGTACGACTTCTTCCACGAGATTATCCAGGGTATTCACGAGCTGTCGTCCTTGTTCCTCTTCTCACGCACGCATCCTGTGTTCACCTTGAACAATATAGAGGTGAAGAACATTGATTTCTATTTCAGGGCACTGAAATATAAGGTGAACGAGAAGGATCATCATTTCAGGACCGATGTGGTACGGTCGATCATGATGACGATGATCTATGATATCAGTAATGCCATCTACCGACTGCAGCAGATCAATGACAAGCGGCAGACGAGGGCTGAGGCTATCTTTGCCTCGTTCATCAAACTGGTGGAGGAGAACTTCCGACAGGAACGGAGGGTGAGCTGGTATGGGGAGCAGTTGTGCATCACACCCAAGTATCTCTCTGAGACGGTGAAACAGGTGAGCCGAAGGACGCCCAATGAGTGGATTGATAGCTTCGTGACGCTTGAGGTGCGCGTGCTGCTGAAGAACTCTTCCATGAGCATCAAGGAGATTGCCCAGCATCTGCATTTCCCCAACCAATCGTTCCTCGGGAAGTATTTCAAGGAGCATGTGGGGATGTCGCCGAGCGAATATCGTAAAAAGTGATAAGTAATAAGTTACAAGTAATCACTTGTTACTTGTTACTTAACAACGTGTTTTCTGCGAAGTCACAAAGTTCTTGATACCATTCTTCGCCGAACCTTCGGATGAGAGGTTCTTTTAAGAAACGATAGACGGGAAGCTTCAGCTCCCGTCCTTTTTTTCGGGCTCCTTCGCAGATGTTCCAGCGGTTGTAGTTCAATCCTACCAGTCCGTTACTGAACTGTTTCACACGAATGGGATATAAGGCGCAGCTGATGGGCTTAACGAATTGACAATTAACAATTGAAAATTGAGAATTGGCTTTCTTTCTGGCTGCCTTTTCCAACAAACACAGACAACAGTGAGGAATGGTCTCTCCATTCACTTCTATATCCCCATAACAAGTAAAAACACAATCCTTACCGTTGACAATGCTCGTCACCAGATCTCCTTCCTGATCGGTATAGGCCACGCCCTGCTTGTCAATGACGGATTGCGCCGAAGCGGAAAGGTCGTTCCATACCTCATCCAGCATCCCTTCAATCTCCATCACCTCATCCAAGGTAACAGGAGCACCCGCATCACCTTCCACGCAGCAGGCGCCATGACAGTCGTCAAGGTCGCAGCAGAAATACTCAGTAATGATGTCACTCGACAACAATACGTCACCGACTTGTATAATAGGCGATATTTCGTTCACTTAAATCTTTTTACTCTACGAATTAGACGAATTAGACGAATCCTTTAGACTGAGTCCCTTAGACCTTAGACCGAACCCCTTAGACCTTAGACCGAATCCCTTAAACCTTAGACCGAATCCCTTAGACCTTAAACTGAATCCCTTAGACCTCTCTCTCTACCACTTGATCGGTTCGAGACCGTTTTGTTCGAGATAGGCGTTACACTGGGAGAAGTGATGATTGCCGAACCATCCGCCACGGTTGGCTGATAGGGGTGAGGGGTGTACGGATTCGAGTACGAGGTTCTTCTGCTTGTCAATCATATAGGCTTTCCCTCGGGCATAGCCGCCCCAGAGCAGATAGACAAGGTGCTCACGCTCTGAAGCCAGCGCCTTGATGGCCGCATCGGTGAAGGTCTGCCAACCTAAGCGGGCATGACTGTTGGCTTGGTGTGCCCTTACCGTGAGCGTAGCATTGAGCAGCAATACTCCCTGTTCAGCCCATCGTGTCAGGTTTCCACTCAGCGGAATCGGTGTTCCGAGGTCGTCTTGTATCTCCTTGAAGATGTTCTGCAAAGAGGGTGGGAACATCACCCCATCGTTCACCGAGAAGCTCAAGCCGTGTGCCTGTCCTGGCTCGTGATAGGGATCCTGTCCGATAATCACCACCTTCACCTTGTCGAACGGACAGAGGTTGAAGGCATTGAAGATCAATCGGCCCGGTGGGTAACAGGTGGTTGTATTATACTCCTGTCTTACCCACTGGGTCAACTGTGTGAAATACGGCTTATCAAACTCCTCTTGCAGATGCCGCTTCCACGATTCCTCTATCTGTACGTTCATCTTTTCCTTTCGCTTCTATGAGGCTCTCACCTTTATTTAATAAGGTTACCAAGGATATCGCGGGAAAGCTCTCTTGTAATGGTACGGGTAGCTGCCGAAGTGGCATTCTTCACCACCTTCTCCTTGGCTGAGGTTTTACTCTTGGTCTGCTTGCCCGACACCTTATTACTTACATAGGTTCCCAGAATGGTGGCCAGGGTAGAGGTTACGGCTGTCATCACGGCCTTCCACACCTTTCCCATCATACCGGCTTTCTTCTTCTCGGTCTTAGCACCCTTAACTTCTTTCTCAATCTCCTTTGCCTCTTCTTCTATAGCAAGAGCTTGTTCCTCGGCTTCCTTCATCAGAATCTCATAAGCACTTTCACGATCTACTGGCGTGTCGTACTTACCGTAGATATAGCTCTGCTTGATGATGTCGATGCGCTGACCTTCGGTGATGGCTCCGATCTGTGAAAGAGGGAAGAGAATCTTGGCACGTTCCACGATGTTGGGCGCACCCTTCTCGTCGAGGAAGCTTACTAAGGCTTCACCAGTCTCGAGGTTCATGATGGCCTCGTCGGTCTTGAACGCCGGGTTGGCACGGAAGGTGTCTGCAGCGGTCTTCACGGCTTTCTGGTCCTTCGGTGTATAGGCACGTAGGGCATGCTGCACACGGTTTCCTAACTGACCGAGGATTACCTCTGGAATATCGGTAGGACTCTGGGTGATGAAGTAGATACCTACACCCTTTGAACGGATCAGACGAATCACTTGCTCAATCTTGTCGAGCAGGGCCTTCGAGGTGTCTTCGAACAGCATGTGGGCCTCGTCGAAGAAGAACACGAGTTTCGGCAATGGCAGATCGCCTACTTCTGGCAGGGTGGAATAGAGCTCGCTCAGCAACCACAGCAGATAGGTGGAGTAGAGCTTGGGCTGCATCATCAGCTTATCAGCAGCCAGCACATTCATCACACCCTTACCGCCTTCTACCTGCATCAGGTCACGGATGTCGAACGAAGGCTCGCCGAAGAACTTGTCTGCGCCTTGTGCTTCCAACTGCAGCAGGGCACGCTGGATAGCGCCGATGGTAGCAGAGGTGACAAAACCGTATTTAGTGGTGTATTCCTTGGCATTCTTTGCCACATAGTCAAGCATCTGACGCAAATCCTTCAGATCGAGAATCAGTAATCCACGCTCGTCGGCAATGCGGAACACGATGTTCAATACACCGTCCTGTGTCTCGTTCAGCTGTAGCAATCGGGAGAGTAGCTGCGGTCCCATCTGTGAGATGGTGGCACGCATAGGATGTCCCTGCTCGCCGAACACATCGAAGAAACGTACAGGACAGCCTTGGAACACTGGGTCTTCAATACCGAATTCTGGCATTCGTTTCTCGATGAACCCACTCAGCTTACCTGCTTGAGAGATGCCTGACAGGTCGCCTTTCATATCTGCCATGAAACAGGGTACACCTGCCTGACAGAACGATTCGGCCATCACCTGCAGCGTAACGGTCTTACCAGTACCTGTGGCTCCCGCAATCAAACCATGGCGGTTAGCCATCTTTCCTTGAATACTCAATGCTCCCGAAGAGCAGTGGGCGATGTAAAGCCCGTGTTCCTTGTCGTACATATCTATCGTTTTTGGTTCTGGTTACAAAGATACGATTAAGTGAGCGAAAAACCAAATATATTTGAGTTTTTCCGAACGTGAGTATCTTCGGCGAAGCCAAATTTACGAAAAGTCGAGCATAATGACATGCATCAATGTATCTTCGGCAAAGCCAATTTACGAACAATCCCGAGTACGAAACCGCACCCGGGATTATTACTAAAGAGCTTTATTGTGCATGTTTAATCTGTAATCAGACACTCACCTGTCATGTCGGCAGGCTGCTCCAGTCCGAGGATATGAAGGATGGAAGGAGCCACGTCAGCCAGACGACCGTCTTTCACGGTGGCCGAATTGTTGTTGGTCACATAGATGAACGGAACAGGGTTCAGTGAGTGGGCGGTATTGGGAGTACCATCGGCATTGATGGCATTATCAGCATTACCGTGGTCGGCAATGATGATAGCCTCGTAGTCGTTGGCCTTAGCTGCCTCAATCACTTCCTTCACGCAGTGGTCAACAGCCCATACAGCCTTTGCAATGGCGTTATAGACACCTGTATGTCCCACCATGTCACCGTTGGCGAAGTTCACCACGATGAAATCGTATTCCTGTGTATTGATAGCACCCACCAGCTTATCCTTTACCTCGTAGGCACTCATCTCAGGCTTCAGGTCGTAGGTAGCCACCTTCGGAGAAGGAACGAGGATACGATCCTCACCCTCAAACGGAGCCTCACGACCGCCGTTAAAGAAGAAGGTTACGTGAGCATATTTCTCTGTCTCGGCAGTGTGCAACTGTTTCTTACCCTGCTTGGAGAGGTATTCGCCCAGCGTGTTCTCTACGTTCTCCTTGGGGAAGAGAATATGAACACCCTTGAAGTTCGCATCATAGGGAGTCATGCAGTAGTACTGCAGACCGGGAATGGTGTGCATTCCCTGCTCAGGCATATCCTGCTGTGTCAGTGCGATGGTCATTTCCTTGGCACGGTCGTTACGGAAGTTGATGAAGATCACTACATCACCCTCTTCAATGCAACCGTTCACGCTGGCATTGTGGATAGGCTTGATGAACTCATCTGTAACACTGTCATCATAGCTCTCCTGCATGGCCTGGATCATATCAGTAGCCTGCTTACCAGTACCATTCACAATCAGGTCATAGCCTTCCTTTACACGCTCCCAACGCTTGTCGCGATCCATGGCGTAGAAACGACCCACGATAGAGGCAATGGCTGCATCATTGTCGGCACAAACCTTGCTTACCTGCTCAATGAAACCCTTACCAGAGTGGGGGTCGGTATCACGGCCGTCCATGTAGCAGTGTACGAACAGCTGGTTCTTCAAGCCATATGCCTTACCAATCTCGATGAGCTTGAAAAGATGATCGAGGCTGGAGTGAACACCACCATCAGAGGTAAGACCCATCAGGTGCAGTTTCTTGTTGTTCTCCTTGGCGTAGGTATAGGCAGCCTTTACCTGCGGGTTCTCCACGATGGAGCCGTCTTTGCAGGCGCGGTTGATCTTTACCAGGTCCTGATATACGATGCGACCGGCACCGATATTGAGGTGACCTACTTCAGAGTTTCCCATCTGACCGTCGGGCAGACCCACGTCTTCACCACTGGCCATGAGCTGTGAGTGAGAGCTCACTGCTGTCAGGTAATCCAAATACGGGGTTGGGGTGTTGTAGATTACGTCTCCCTTACCATGTTGTCCGATTCCCCATCCGTCGAGAATCATCAATAACGCTTTCTTTGCCATAATACCTTATTTAATAATATTTTCTTTCGGGGTGCAAAGGTAGTGAAATAGAATGAAATAAGAAAAAGAAAAGGAAATAAATTGAGAATGAGGCGGAAGATATGTTTCAAAATCATTATTTTTTGTTATTCTTTTCATTTTCTTGGTAAAGTTATACCCATATGTCAGGATTATTTCGTAATTTAGCGGTCGAATCTATCTTATTAGTTAACTATTTACTAAAAAAATCGATATTGTTATGTTGAAAAGAACAATTGGAATCGCAGTGGCAAGTATGACCATGATGGCGGTTTATGCGCAGAAGGATATCCCTCTGGTGTATGGAGAAGAGAACACAGGAAAGAATTTCAAGGCTCCGGCGCTGCCTGGTTACAACGACCTTCGTGAGTGCCGCACGCTGCCGAATCCTTTCGAGTGGTCGAACGGTAAGGGCAAGGTGAAGAAGTTCAAGCAGTGGGAACGCCGCCGAAACGAGATTGCTGCCGAAATCCAGCACTATGGTATTGGTGTGAAGCCAACTGTTGACAGGAGTCAGGTAAAGGCTTGGATGAATGGTGATACCGTGTTTGTTGATGTAACCGTCAACGGTGAGACCTTGCATCTGTCTTCTACCATCAGATACCCGAAGGGCGGACAGGCTCCTTATCCTTTGATGATCGGTACCAGTAATATCTCTCTGCCCCGACAGATGTTCGACAGCAGGAATATAGCTACCATGACTTTCCATGAGAAGCAGGTAAATGACTATGGACAGTTTGGTCGTCATCATGAGCGTGGAGAGCATAACTTCGACCGCCTGTATCCTGCCCTTTCCGAGAATGGTGCCTACAGCGAGTGGGCATGGGGCTTGAGCCGACTGCTTGACGGTCTGGAGATTCTTGGCGAGGCTAAGACGAAGATCGATATGAAGCATATTGGTGTAACGGGTTGCTCCTACGCTGGTAAGATGGCACTGATGTGTGGTGCCTTCGATGAGCGTGTGGCACTGACCATTGCTCAGGAACCTGGTGGCGGTGGTGCTGCTGCCTGGCGTGTTTCCAAGACATTGGGCGAAGTGGAGAGTCTGGAGCGTACCGACTACCATTGGTTCAAGGAGAGCATGCGTACGACCTTCTCAGGCGACAGTCTGTACCGTATGCCTTACGACCATCATGAGCTGTGTGCTTTGGTTTGTCCGCGTGCCTTGTTGATGTTAGGTAATCCCGACTACAAGTGGTTGGCTGATGAGGCTGGTTATGTGTCCATGAATGCAGCACGTAAGGTGTGGGAGTATTTCGGCATAGCCGACCGTGTGGGCTATTCCATCGTGGATGGTCATGGTCATTGTCAGCTCCCACAGTCACAATACCCGGAAGTAGAGGCTTTCATCGACAAGTTCCTGCTGGGCAAGGATGCTGATACAAAGAATGTGCAGGTAGCTCCAATGTTCAAGGACAAGGTTGATCTGAGCAAGTGGATCAAGTTCTGACAAGAAGGTTTCCATTTATTCCCACGCTGGGAACAATTTATTCCCACGTTGGGAACATTTTATTCCCACGTTGGGAATAACTTGTATGACGGAAGGAACCCCAATTCTGTAGCAATATACTCCATTAAATAGACCGCCCTTTTCTCTCACGAGGAAAGGGCGGTAAAGGTATTATGTTCAAAAAATAATGAGGATAATTTATATGTATGTGTATAGAGTTATCCTAATGAGGGTCAGGCAAAGCGGATGGTGCCCTGAATGGCCTCCTTGTCCTCCTCGGTGGGTTTGACATTGCCTGCTGCCTTGTTACGGATCTCATCGAGCACCTGACGAGTACGTTTATAGGTAGGTGTCTGCTCCACATCAGAGATCACATCGTCGTTGTCAAGGTCTTCCTGACGGAAAATGAAGATATGGGGACGACGCTTATACTGTGTGGTGGAACCATCCTTTCCGTAGTAACGGTTACGACGGTCGAGACGTTCGGCAGCCTTCTCCTCCTCTGCAGCGATACGGTCGGCCTCTTCCTGGGTGCGCTTACCGAAATGACTGCTCATGCCGTCCACATCCTCGATACCGAAGCCGGTGGCCAAGATGGTTACCTTCACCTTGTCGCCCAGCTCAGGATCGGTTGCCAGACCCCACTTGATCTCGAAGTCATTACCGAACTTGGCCATGAAGTCGTTCACATCGTTCATCTCTTCCATCATCAGACCCGTCTGCGTCTGCTTGTCACTGTTGAAGGAGATGCTCAGCAGGATCTTCTTGGAGTTGAAGACATCGTTGTCGTTGAGCAACGGTGAGTTCAGCGCATCGTCAATGGCCTTCTTCACACGTCCTTCACCTTCTCCGTAACCTGTTGACATGATGGCAACACCACCATCCTTCAAAACGGTCTTTACATCGTTGAAGTCGAGGTTGATCAAGCCATGTACGGTGATGATCTCAGCAATCGACTTGGCTGCCACGCTCAAAGTGTCATCGGCCTTGCCGAAGGCGTCGAGCACGGTGAGCTCAGGATAGATCTCACGCAGACGCTCATTGTTGATAACCAACAAGGCATCTACATGCTTTGACATCTCCTCCACACCATCAAGGGCCTGGTCGATCTTCTTCGGACCTTCGAAACGGAAGGGGATGGTAACGATACCCACGGTGAGGATACCCAGTTCCTTACTGATGCGGGCAATGACAGGAGCTGCACCTGTTCCTGTACCACCACCCATACCGGCAGTAATGAAAGCCATCTTCGTACCGTCGGACAGCATGTTACGTACGTCGTCGATGCTTTCCTCGGCAGCCTTACGCGCTTTCTCGGGTTTGTTACCGGCACCCAGTCCTTCCTTTCCCAACTGGAGGTGAACAGGTACAGGACTGTCGTTCAATGCCTGGTTATCAGTGTTGCACAACACGAAGGTGACATCGTGGATGCCCTCGCGGTACATGTGGTTTACAGCATTTCCGCCACCGCCACCAACACCGATCACTTTGATGATACTATTCTCTTTCTCTGGCTCGCCAAAGTCTAATATGTTGAATCTGTTATCGTCCATCATAACGCTATTTTATTTAATGGTGAATGAATGTTTGATTGATAAAAGGGAGAGGTTACTCTTCTTCGGGTTCAGCAATGAGATTCTTGAAGAAGTTCTTCAGTTTGCCGACCGTCTTTTTGCGGTTTTCTTTCTTCTTCTCTTCTTCCTCTGCCTTGCGAGCAGCCTCTGCAGCTTCTTCTTCGGCTCTACGTGCAGCTTCCTCGGCCTCTTCCTGTCTGCGTTTCTCCTCTTCGGCCTTCTGCTTCTCAGCCTCGGTCTGGATTACGCCAGGACCTAACTCGTTAGGCTTGCGAGGTTCGCGATCCTGATTAACAGGTGCGGCCTTGGTCTCTTTGAACAGATCGCCATTGGCATCAACCTCAGCACCTGCGCAGTTCATGTCACCCTTGGCCAGCAGACCGAGAATGGTGTTCATTGTGCCATTGTGAGCAGCGATCATCGGATCCTTGGCGCTGATGCTCTGTGTGACGAACTTGGCAATGCGGATCTTGTCGATATGGGTATGGTTGCGGAAGGCGGTCTCGATATTCTTCATGTTCGAACCGCCACCTGTCAGGATGATACCTCCCAGCAGACGGTCAGCATATTCTGACGGCACCTGATACCATACATTCTCGATGATCTCCTCAATACGTCCTTCCACGATGGAGATGAACTCACGACTCTTCACGGAACGATCGGCATCAATGCTCAGTGACATGTTGTTGTCGATCTCTCCATTGTCTGTCCAGGCACTGCCGTATTTCAGTTTCATCTCCTCGGCTGTGCTCTCTTCCATTTGCAGGGAAGCAATATCTTTGGTGATATTGTTACTGCCCAGAGGAATCACAGCGAGGTGACGGAGAATATTCTTGTAATAGACACTGACAGTGGTAGTATCAGCACCCAGGTCAACAAGGGCACATCCCGAACGCTTCTCAGCATCAGTCAGCACACTGTCGGCCAAGGCCAGCGGAGCGAGATACATCTCGGCAATGGGAACGCCAGCCAGATCGAAGCATTTATTTAGGTTCCTGTAGAACATCTTGCGCCACAGGATATTGAGGAAGTTACCTTCCAGTCGGGCACACTGGATACCCACGGGATCCAACTGGTACTGGTTGTCCACCTTATATTCCTGGGTGGCTGCATCCAGAATCTCCTGATCCTGATAGCTCATGTTACGGTTTGCATCCATCAACTCATTCACCATCTCTTGTGTGACGATGGTGTCGGCAGCAAGATTCTTGACGATGACGTTCTTGAGGCTTCGTATCGACTGACCTCCGACACCTACATAGACCTGTGAGATGCTGGTCTTCAATGTCGCAGTCAGTCTTTTGACAATACTGGAGATGCATTGTGCCGTCTTGTCAATGTTGTAAATCACTCCCTTGCGGATAAACGTGGAAGAATCCTCTGTAACCACGGCGAGTACAGAAATGCTGCCGTCGAGGTTCTTCTTTCCCGCGATACCGGTCATCTTGGATGAGCCGAGTTCAATTGCTACGATGAAATCCTTTGGTGCCATAAGCTATACTGTTTTTTTATTGTTGTCTTGTTTTATGGTGTCCTTTTTGATGGTTGCCGTAGAGTCTTTCTTCTCTTCTTTCTTTGGTGCCGGTGGGGTATAGACCGGCATGCTCTTGACGGTTTTCTTGCAGATAATCTGGTTGTCGAATTCCAGACTGATGTAATGGTATTTGTTCCAGCCTGCGGTATTCAGTCCGTATTGGTAGAACTTCTCCAAACGCTCGAGTTTTTTGTTGATGTAGTCGGTAATCAGCACCTTTCTGGTGGCATCATCCTTAGATTGCGGCAGGTAGCCGATGAAGATGATGTGTTCACCAACTCGTGGTACCAGTTCCACACCAAGGTCGGGCAGGATATTGATCTGCACAATCTGGTTCTTCCAGAACTCATTGGACATTAGCACCTCTGTGAGCGGTGCGAGGTAACTCTTTGCGAAGCCCTGATTGATATAGCCGGTGGCGATAATCAGGTCGCTGGTGTATTTCGAGTTGGGCATGATGCCTCCCTCGTCGTCGAGATAGTAGTTCTCGCCTTTGACGTTCATGATTCGTACAACGGGCAGTCGCTGGGTGATCTGAATACACACATGACCATTCTGTGTCTTGTAGCACTGGACGGTATTCACGAAGGAACTGGTCTTGAGCACATCCTCAATGTCACGCGGATTGATGTTCTGCATGTGTTTCTCCAGCGGATAGAGTTTGTTCTTTTCCAGTATTCGCTTGATCTCTTTCGCGCTGAGGAATCCGTTGGTGTTCTCGTCGGCAATATTGATGCTTACCTTGGTGCACAACTTGGCAGTCTCGTCCGGTTTGTTGAACGAGGTCATGGCGAGTACCAGATAGACCGCTAAGGCCAGATCCAGTATCACAATGAGGGCCTTTTTCCAGTTGAAGCGCATCATTTATATCATTTATACCGTTTACTCAGAATCTTTTCCATTTCAGGAACCAGGTTGTCAAGGTCTCCTGCACCCAAAACAATCAATACTTCAAAGTCGTGTTCCTTCACGAAATCCAGTACGTCGTCCTTGGCAATCATCATCTTCTGTACCCCTTCCTTGAGATGATCGTAGATGAGCTTCGAGGTAACCCCGGGAATGGGCAGCTCGCGGGCAGGGTAGATCTCGGTGAGTACCACCTCGTCGAGCAGACTCAAACTCTCGGCGAAGTCGAGGTAGAAGTCGTGGGTGCGTGAATAGAGGTGCGGTTGGAAGATCACAGTGATCTTTCTATCCTTATACAGTTCCCTGATGCTCCGCGCACTCTGGTAGATCTCTTTGGGATGATGTGCGTAGTCGCTCAGGAATACGATCTTGTCGTTCTTCAGCTTGAAATCGAAGCGGCGATCAACACCACCGTACGTTTTCATTCCATATTTGATCTCTTCCGCCAGACAGCCGTTCAGCTGGGCCATAGCCATGGCGGCAATACCGTTCTCAATATTGATGGGAACAGGCTGTCCCAGTGCTACATTCTTGATATTCTCGATGGGAGAGATAAAGTCGAAGGTGATTTCTCCGTTTCCGATCCGGATGTTTTCTGCATGGAAATCACCATCTTCCAGAGCGTACTCATACACCTTCACTCCCTCCTGTACGTCGGCTTTCATCTCCAATCCGCGGTGGATGATCAGTGCGCCGCCCGGCTGAATCAGTGTGGTGTAGTGGCGGAAGCTCTCCAGATAGGCCTCCTTGGTACCGTAGATATCGAGATGATCAGGATCAGTACTGGTGATCACCGTCATCCACGGACGCAACCAGTGGAAGCTGCGGTCGAACTCATCGGCCTCGATGACTACGAACTCGCTTTCCTTACTGAAGATATAGTTCGTTCCGTAGTTCTTGGAGATGCCTCCTAAGAACGCATTACAGTCGATATGACTCTGGTGCAAGATATGGGCACACATGGTGGATGTGGTGGTCTTGCCATGCGTACCAGCCACACATAGTCCTTTGTTTGAACGGGTGAGCATGCCCAGCACCTGTGCCCGCTTCTCCACATCAAAGCCGTTTTCACGGAAGAATACCAGTTCCTTGTGCTCTTGCGGGATGGCAGGTGTATATACCACGAGGGTGTGCTTAGGGTTCTTGCAGGTATGCGGAATCTCATCCACCAGTTCCTCATAGTGAATCAGCGCCCCTTCCTTCTCCATCTGTCTGGTCAGCGGCGATGGTGTCTTGTCGTAGCCGGCCACCACCAGTCCCATCCTCAGGAAGTAACGGGCGATGGCACTCATACCGATTCCACCGATACCTACGAAATATACTGCTTTTATATCTTTCTGTTCCATGTTTCTTTTTGTTTGTTCCAACCTTCTTTTATAAGGTTATTGGTTTCTTTGTGCCAGACGAATCACCTCATCGGCAATGATGTCGGCCGAGTTGGGCAGGGCGAGCTTGAGGATGTTCTCACGCAGAGACGATAGCTTCCCTTCGTCTTTCACTGTGGCGATGGCCAGTTCGATGACCTTCTCGGGTGCCTCACTGTCCTTGACATACAAGGCAGCATCCTTGTTTACCAGTGCCATGGCGTTCTTGGTCTGATGGTCCTCTGCCACATTCGGCGAAGGAACAAGGATAACGGGTGTTCCCAGGAGACAGAACTCAGAGATACTTCCTGCCCCTGCACGACTGATGACCAAGTCGGCAGCCTTGTATGCAGCGCCCATGTCGGTAATGAAATCCATCACCTTCAGCATCGGCAGCTCATGATGACTCTTCAGCTTCTCCAGGATGCTCTCGTGGTAGTACTTACCGGTCTGCCAGATTACCTGCACACCACTGTTCTCTATCTCGTCCAGGTGTTGCAATACACTCTCGTTCACGGTGCGGGCTCCCAAGGAACCGCCCACGATGAGAATGGTTTTCTTCTCGGGATCCAGACCGAATTGCTTGATGGCCTCCTCACGACTGATGGTTGTCTCCAACAACGATTGTCGTACGGGGTTTCCTGTCATGATGATCTTCTCTGCAGGGAAGAAGCGATCCATATTCTCGTAGGCCACGCAGATCTTCTCTGCTTTCTTGGCCAACAGCTTGTTGGTGACACCTGCGTAGGAGTTCTGTTCCTGTATCAGACAGGGGATTCCCATGGCGGCGCACTTGTTCAGTGTAGGTCCGCTGGCGTAACCGCCAACACCCACAGCAGCCATTGGACGGAAGTCCTTGATGATGCTGCGTGCCATGCGCTGACTTTTCCATATCTTATAGAGCACCTTCACGTTCTTCAGCAGGTTCTTCCTGTCGAAGCCGCAAATAGGCAGTCCTTTTATTTCATATCCGGCAGCGGGAACACGCTGCATCTCCATGCGGTCTTCTGCACCCACGAACAGGATCTTTGCTTCCGGGTTCTTGTTCTTGATGGCATTGGCAATGGATATAGCAGGGAAGATATGTCCTCCTGTGCCACCTCCACTGATGATAATCCTCAATTCCTTTTCCATGTCTTTGTTGTTTAGGTGATCCTTATATGATGACTTAAGCCGCTTTGGCCATTGTTCTCTTTTCCGTTGTCTCGTCTTTCCGTTTGGCTGTGTAACTGACGCTCAGGATGATTCCCACATAGACACAGTTCACAATCGTGGATGTACCACCCTTACTGATGAGCGGCAGCGGCTGTCCTGTGACAGGTGCCAGTCCTACGGCCACGGCCATGTTGAACATAGCCTGCGTTACCAGCAGCAGGGCGATACCCATAATCAGCAAAGCAGGAAACGCATTGGCACAACGGTTGGCGATGGAAGCCGTGCGGAACAACAGGATGATATATAGCAGACAGACTACAGCTGCCCCCACGATACCCATCTCTTCGATGATGATGGCGTAGATGAAGTCGGAGAAAGCCTGTGAGAGGAAGTCACGCTCCACAGAGTTACCCGGTCCTTTACCCACGATGTTCGAGGAGGCGATGGCAATCTTCGCATGACTCTTCTGTGCGTCCTTGTCAAGGTCAACCTCTTCGGGTGAGAGTTCCGTATGGTCCATGAAATCGACGATTCTCGCCTTCCAGGTGTCGGCACGGTGGAAGATCTTGGCCATGAAGCCAGGTGCTTCCTTCTTCTCCACCACCTGCTCGGTCATGTTCATCTTCTCACTGTCGGTCGGCTCTTTCGCATCGTTACCCACCAGCATGATCATGGCAAATCCTGTTGCTGCCAACAAGGCCAGCACACCCATGAGTCGACCCAGCTGTACCTTTGGTACCCGTCCGATAAACATCATGATAATCACCGTCAAGAACAGGAGTGCTGCCGTGGAGAGGTTCTCCATGGCGATGAGGAAGATAATGGGCAGTGATACAAACAGAATATATTTGAACGCACGACGGTCGGCCCCGTCAATGGTCTGCATAGCACTTAGAATCTGTGCCTCTGCGAGGATGACAGCGCCTTTCGCTATCTCTGAGGGTTGGAACTGAATGCCGAACAAGCCAATCCATCGCTGGGCGCCGTTGGTTGACTGTCCTACAATCAGTACGGCAATGAGCATAACCAGCGAGATGACCAGTGCGAAGGGGGTGACGATCTTGAAGTACTTACACTTGATATTCATCGTCACGATCATGAATCCCACGCCGAAGAACAGCAGGATGGTATGGTAGAGCACCGGATTCCAGTAGTTACCTGCCTTGTAGGTCAGCGAGCTGGAGGCACTATATACCTCAAGCACACTGACGATGCACAGCAGGAAGAATACCATCCAGATGATGCCATCGCCCTTGATTTTCAGTCGGCTCAGTTTATTGAACATATACTACTATTATATTATAGGTTTCGTGCGAGCGTCTTGAACTGCTCACCACGATCCTCCATATTCTTGAAAAGGTCGAACGAGGCGCAGCACGGACTGAGCAGTACGGTCATGCCCGGCTCTGCCATCTCGTAACAGGCCTCTATACACTCCTTCATAGAGTGGGTGTCGCGTACAGGAATGCCCATTTCATCGAAGTTTTCGTGCAACTTGGTGTTGTCGGCACCAAGATAAACCAGTCCTGCACATTTCTTTTTCACCAGTTCCTTGATCGGGGTATAGTCGTTACCCTTGTCCTTACCGCCGATGATCAGGATTGTGGGGGTCTTCATGCTCTCCAGTGCATACCAGCATGCATCTACGTTGGTAGCCTTGGAGTCGTTGATATATTGCACACCGCCCACGGTGCACACTTTCTCCAGTCGGTGCTCCACGCCGGGGAAGTCGCTAAGACTCTTGCGGATTACCTCTTTCTTGATACCTGCCACATCGGAAGCGATACCTGCAGCCAGTGAGTTGTAGATATTATGCTTACCTGTCAGCGAGAGGGCTTCCTGTTCCATGTTGAACGGGGTAGGGACCTCGATGGTATATTGTCCTTCTTCAATGTAACCGATACTGCCTTTCTCCTTCAGTTCCGAGAAGGGAAGCTGCAGCGCCTTGATATCATATTTCTCCAACTCGCGTTTGATGATGGGGTCGTCATTCCAATAGATGAACGCATCATCCTTGGTTTGGTTCTGGATAATCCTCATCTTCGAGTCCACGTAGTTCTGCATGTTGTTCTGGTAGCGGTCCAGATGGTCGGGCGTGATATTCAGCAATACTGCCACGTTGGCACGGAAGTCGTACATGTTATCCAGCTGGAACGAGCTCAGTTCGATGATATAGTATTCATGCGGATCCTCAGCCACCTGTAGTGCCAGACTGTTTCCGATGTTTCCAGCCAGTCCTGCATCATAGCCTGCCTCCTTAAAGATATGATAGATCAGCGAGGTAGTGGTGGTCTTACCGTTACTACCTGTGATACAGATCATCTTCGCATCGGTATATCTGCCTGCGAACTCAATCTCGCTGATGATGTGGATGCCCTTGGCGATGATCTTCTGGATCATAGGGGCTTCATCAGGGATACCCGGACTCTTGATCACCTCATCAGCATCCAGGATCTTCTCTTCTGTATGGTGTCCTTCCTCCCACTCAATCTGGTGGTCGTCCAGCAATTTCTTGTATTTGTCCTTAATCGATCCCATGTCTGATACAAAGACACGGAACCCTTCTTTCTTGGCGAGTACGGCGGCACCTGCTCCGCTCTCTGCTGCTCCTAATACGACAATCTTTTTCATTCTTCTTTATCTGATTTTCAAGGTGATGATGGTGAGTGCTGCCAGGATGATGGACACAATCCAGAACCTGACTGTGATCTTCGACTCATGGAACTGGCGCTGCGGCCAATTCTTGAAGATATACCGGCTGGTGGGATCCAGCTGCGAGTCGAGCTTGCGGAAATTGTCGTGAATCGGTGTGGCTCTGAACACACGAACACGCTGACCTTTTCGCTTGTAGATCTTAAACACCTGTGTTTGTATGATGACGCTGAGGCTCTCCACGAAGAAGATGCCGCAGAGGATCAGCAATAACAGTTCCTTGTGGATGATCACGGCGCCCACACCAATGATACCACCAATGGTAAGCGATCCTGTATCACCCATGAATACCTGAGCCGGGAAGGCGTTATACCAGAGGAATCCGATCATGGCACCGATGAAAGCACAGAGGAAGATCACCAGTTCCTGCGAACCTGGGATGAACATGATGTTGAAGTAGGCTGCATACTCGATATGACTGCTCACATACGCCAGTATGCCTAACGCCACACCGATGATAGCCGATGTACCTGAGCACATGCCGTCCATACCGTCGTTGAGGTTTGCTCCGTTGGAGACAGCTGTTACCACGAGAATGGTCATGATCACGAAAAGAATCCATCCTGCTGCACGGGCGTTCTCCCCGCAGAATGATGTGATCTTCGAGTAGTCGAGGTCGTGATTCTTCACAAACGGAATGGTGGTCTTGAGCGATTTCACCGTTTCCGACTTATGTATCACCGTTTCCTGTCCTTGTCTTACGGTGGTGAGGTTCTCGTTGATCTTTGCGTCAGGACTCAGCCAGAGGGTAAGACCCACGATGAGTCCGATACTTACCTGACCAACAATCTTATACTTTCCTTTCAGTCCGTCTTTGTTCTTACGGAAGATCTTGATATAGTCGTCGAGGAATCCCAGGAATCCCAGCCAAACAGTGGTAATGATCATCAGGATGAGATAAATATTCCTCATTCGTCCCAACAGGATCACGGGCACGAGAATACTCACGATGATGATGATGCCACCCATGGTGGGAACACCTTTCTTCTTCTCGCCAAACGGGTCGATGCTGGGATCGCGCGACGTTTCAGCGATGTTCCTGCGTTTCATGTACTTGATGAAATGCTCTCCGAACCAGGCAGAGATGATCAGCGCCAGGATCAGGGTGAGCAAGGCGCGGAAAGAGATATACGACCAGAGGTGCGACCCGGGTATATCGAATTTCTCCAAGAACCTAAACAGATAGTATAGCATATTGTTTCGTTTTTACGATTTGTTGTTACGGTATTACTTCATCACGAATGAAAGATCTCCCTCAGTACCTCTTTGTCATCAAAGTGGTGCTTCACACCCTTGATTTCCTGATAGTCCTCATGTCCCTTGCCGGCCACGAGGATCACATCGCCTTTCTTGGCCATCATACATGCCGTGCGGATGGCTTCACGACGGTCAACGATGCTGATCACTTTCTTCATCTGCTGCTTGTCAAGACCTGCCAGCATATCGTTGATGATGTCCTGTGGCTCCTCGAAACGAGGATTATCGGAAGTGATGATCACCTTGTCGCTCTGCTTGACGGCCTCCTGTGCCATTAACGGGCGCTTTCCCTTATCACGGTTTCCGCCTGCACCACATACCGTAATCACCTGTCCTTTACCGTTCAACACCTCGTGAATGGCTTTGAGCACATTCTCCAAGGCATCAGGGGTGTGGGCATAGTCAACAATGGCTGTGAATCCCTCTGGTGAATGGATGGGATCAAGACGACCGTTCACACTCTTCAGCGTACTCATCACCACCAGAACCTTCTCTGGATCCTGTCCTAACATGATGGCTGCGCCATAGACGGCCAGCAGATTACTTACGTTGAACTTCCCGATGAACTGTACACCCACCTCACGACCGTCGATCTCGAGGTACATCCCCTCGAAGTGACACTCCAGGATGCGTGCTTTGAAGTCGGCTGCGGCACGGGTAGAGTAGGTCTTCACCGTTGCCTTGCAGTTCTGCACCATCACCATACCGTTTTTGTCATCGGCATTGATGATGGCAAAGGCACTCTTCGGCAGATTGTCGAAGAACATCTTCTTGGCGTTGCGGTAGTTCTCCACAGTCTTATGGTAGTCCATATGGTCGCGTGTCAGGTTCGTGAAGATGCCTCCTGCGAACTTCAGTCCACCGATACGCTTCTGGTGGATGGCATGACTAGAGCATTCCATGAACGCATATTCGCATCCTGCCTCCACCATCTTGGCAAGCAAGGCATTCAGCTCGATGGGGTCGGGGGTGGTATGACTGGCTGGTATCTCCTCTCCTTCGATATAGTTGCATACCGTAGAGAGCAGTCCGCAGCGATAACCCAGCTGACGGAACATATTATATAATAAGGTGGCGATGGTTGTCTTACCGTTCGTTCCCGTCACTCCCACCAGCTTCAGCTGAGCTGAGGGGTTACCGTAGAATAACGTAGCTACCTTACCCACGGCATCTTCCGTGGACTCCACCTGGATATAAGTCACATTTGCTTTTGTCTCTGCTGGAATTTCCTCGCAGAGGATGGCGTTGGCACCCTGTTCCAGTGCTTTGCCGATGAAGGTATGACCGTCGACCTGTGTGCCTCGCATGGCCACGAACAGATGACCCTCGCGGATCTTCCTGCTGTCGATGTTCACACCCGTTATGTCGATGTCTGTATCACCCTTGATGCAGACCGGCTTGATATTCTTCAGTAACTGGTTCAGTATCATATCAGTTGAGTTTTAATGAACACACTTCTCCTTTTTTGATCTGATGACCGGCGGGCAGACTCTGACTCACTACCTTGCCGCGTCCTTCTATACGCACCTTCACCTCCTTGCTCTCCAGCAGATAGACAGCATCACGGGCACCCATGCCTGTCACATCAGGCATCTGTCCTGCTTGCACGTTATCCACCTTTGTCAGCATCACCTGGTTGTTCTGGTGCGATGTGGTGCCCCAGATGGGGTTACCGCTGGCATAGCTTCCGCTCCAGTTCTCATTGGTCTTCACACCCAGTCGGGAGAGCACATAGTCGGCTGCGAGGATATTACCGTTCTTCACCTCCGGTAAGAGCACCGACAGTGAGTCGCGAGCATCAGCTACGCTCAGTTTCAGGTCTTGCGCCATGATTCCCTCGGCTATATGGTGGAATACCACACCGCTCATACCACCGCCAGATGCGGGAAGACCCGACTTCTGGATACATACAATACAGCTGTATCGGGGGGCATCGGCAGGGAAGTAACCGGCAAACGACAGCAGGTAGTTCATCTGGCCCGACTTATATCCGCCGGCACCTTTCGAGATCTGTGCCGTACCTGTCTTACCTGCCACCTTGAATGAGGGAGAACCAGCCTTCTTACCCAGTCCTTGGCTCACCACATGGTAGAGGATGGTCTGTATCTCCTTGAGCGTCTTCTCTTTGCAGATCTGCTCTCTGATCACCTCCGGTGGGAAATCCATCAGCACTTCTCCGTTCTTCACCACCTGCTTCACGAAGCGGGGACGCATCATCTTACCGTTATTGGCGATGGCGTTGTAGAAGGTGAGGGTAGAAATAGGAGGCACCTGGGTCTCGTATCCGATGCTCATCCATGCCAAGGCCGTCTTACTCCAGTTGGCCCAGTGCTTACCCGTCTTGTCCATCTTCGGCATACGGATGCGGGCAGGAGATGATCCCACCAATGGGATGCGCAGATCCTCAGCCAGTCCTAAGCGGTGGATGCCCTGCACGAATTTCTCCGGGTTCTTGCCATAGTGCTCGTCGATGATACGACTCACGCCGATGTTCGAAGAGTACTCAAGGGTCTGCGGCAACGACAGTCTTCCATATCCACCGCGGTGCCAGTTATGGTCGCGCATCTTTGCCCCGTGCATATCCATAATACCACCGAAGGTATCCACATGATAGTTCGTGTCAACCACGCCATCATCCAGTGCCACCATAATCGAGGCTGTCTTGAACACAGAGCCCGGTTCAAGAAGGTCGGACACTGCATCGTTCTTTACCTCGCGGTACTCTCCGTCGTCACACTTCGTCATGTTCACGATGGCCTTGACATCACCGGTCTGTACCTCCATCACGATGGCCACACCCACATTACCGTTGATCAGCTTCAGCTCATCGATCAGGGCGCGTTCAGCCAGATCCTGCATACCCACATCGATGGTGGTCACGATATCTGCTCCATCGATAGGTGGACGTTCCGTGATGCTCAGGTATTTGTTCATCACTTTTTTGCGTTGCACGATACCCGACTTTCCACGCAGGATCGAGTCGAACGACAACTCCAGTCCGCACCTGGCCGTATCTTTTGCGCCGAACATGTCACCCACGGTACGTTGTGCCAATGAACCGAAGGGGCGCTGGCGGGCATTGAAAGTCTCCGTATGGAAGCCTCCCTTGAACGGTTTCAGGTTGAATACAGGCAGTTTCTTTACTTCTGTGTAGACATCATAGCTCACGCGTTTTTTCCAGATGGGCCAGTTCTGACTCATGATCTTGTGCCCCTCCTCGAGGTCACGCTTGAACTCTGCTGCTGATTTCTCAGGGAAGATATCGTGCAGACCTTCGCAGATACTATCCACCTTCTCGTTCCACAGCGAGTCCTTCTCGTCACCACCTGCCTTAAAGTCCATATACAACTTAAACTCTGGCAGACTGCTCGCCATGAGTCGTCCGTCACAGCTGAGGATGTTACCGCGTACCGGCTTTACATCCACACTGTCTCTCTTCAAACGGTCGGCCACCTTCATCCAGTAGTCACGCTTCACCGTAGCGGTATAGAGCGCCTTACCTACGATCATGATGCCCAGCAAGACCATCAGGTAACCGATGATCTTGTAGCGCGGTATGATTTTCTTTCTGTCGAAGAGACTGCCCATGATTCTAAGGTGTATATATAATATAAGGTGGCTGATTAGGAATCTTCAGCACACTGTCCTTGTTGTTCTGTAACATCTCGAGCACATTACTCTCGCGGCATTTCTCCGTCAGCTCGCTTGAACTGGAGAGCGCCTTGTACTTGGCATCCGTCAGTTCGTTGTTCAGTCGGTCTATTTCCAGCATATCCTTCTGACAACTGTATCTGTTGGATATATAGACGATGGTGAAACCTACGATCAGCAGGATTACCCCAATTTGACGTCTAAGGAAGTCGGTAGTCAACCAGTCGCCACCAAGGATCTTCCTCAGTGTGAAGGTAGCCGACATCGGCTGCTCGTCCTCGCGTGCCTGTTCCTTGAAGGCCTCTTGCAGCGAGAGCGGTTCCTCCTTCTCTTTGGTAGCATTGCCGTTGTTTTTTACAGCATCGGGCTGCTCCACGAGCTTCCCTGCTCCCGCAGGGACTTGCTCGTGGGCATCCACCTTCTTTGCTTTCTCATTCAGATTTAAAAGACTTTTGTCTTCATTCATGTTGTATGTAATACTTTTTCGGCAATTCTTAACTTGGCGCTTCTGCTGCGCGGGTTTTCTTGCTGTTCCTCATTATTGGGCACGATCACTTTTCCGTTCACGGCCTTGAAGGGAGTGTCTATCCTCCCATAGAAATCTTGTTGTATTTTCCCCTCTGTGTTGCCCGCCTTCATGACATTCTTCACGATGCGGTCTTCCAGACTGTGGTAGGTGATGACCGACAAGCGTCCGCCTGGTTTGATCAGGTCGGTGGCAGCCAGCAACATCTCCTTCAGTGCATCCATTTCATGGTTCACCTCGATGCGCAGTGCCTGGAACATCCTGGCGGCATCTTTCTTCTCGTGTTCCCGCTGGAACAGGTGCTCGGTGACATGCAGCAGGTCGTGTGTGGTTACTATGGGCTTCGCTGTCCTGGCCTTCACGATAGCTGCTGCTATTCTCCTGGCGCTCTTCAGTTCCCCGTAGAGGTAGAAGATGTCGGCCAGTTTCTGCTCATCGGCCTTGTTCACGATCTCCGCTGCCGTGGTTCCCCCTTTTGTGTTCATTCTCATATCCAGTGCGGCATCGAAGCGGAACGAGAATCCGCGTGTCTCATCATCGAGATGATGGCTCGATACCCCAAGGTCGGCCAGCAGACCGTCTATCTGCTCCACGCCGTAATAGCGCATCCAGTTGCGCAGGTAGCGGAAATTACTTCTTACGAAGGTGAACCGCTCTTCTCCTGGTATATTCCTTTCTGCATCTGCATCCTGGTCGAAACTGTACAGATGACCGTTCTTGCCCAGTCGCTGCAGTATCTCTTTGCTGTGCCCGCCACCCCCAAACGTCACATCCACATAGATGCCGTCGGGACGGATTGCTAATCCGTCAACGCTCTCCTTCAAGAGCACCGGTACGTGATACACTATCTCATTTGTCATTTATTCATTATCATCATTTGTGACGGAGCCTGCCATCACTCTCTCCAGCGCTTTTCCAAAGTCATCTGGATCCATAAACGGCTTCTCGGTCTTGGCGCTGCTCCATATCTCGATGGTGTCGCCCATGCCGATGAACTTGATACCTTGCTCAATATCAGCCATCTTCAGGTAACGTTTGGGTATCAGGAACCTTCCGTTGCCATCCAGCGTTACCAGCTCCACATCACTCACGAACTGACGGTAGATTTCCTGCTCTTCGCGGTTCCAGCGGTTCAGACTCTTCCGCATGGTGTCCATCTGCTCGTTCCATACCGATTCCGGATAGAGCACCAGACAAGGCTGGAACACGTCCTTTCGCATCACCAACGATTCCTCGCTCGCTGCTTGCAGCACCTTGCGGAATATCGCCGGAAGGAAAACACGTCCTTTCGCATCTGTTTTTGCTTCTATATTACCTAAAAATCGCATGCGTACTTATTAATATATGAATTCGGCTTCAAAGATACAACTTTTCCTCCACTTTCCACCACTTTTCTCCACAAAAATATCAAAAATCTGCAATTTTTCTTGATTTTTTACACAAAAGTGCTGTTTTGTGCATAACTCAATAACTCCATAACTGCTTAACTCCTTTACTTCAAAAACAACATTTTACAATATAAATCATAGTTTTTTGAACATTTTTCTATAAAAAGCCACCATTATCCAAATAAATTTGTATTTTTGCATACTGTTTCTAACATCATGGATCAAATAACTGAAAAGACAGTCGACGTAGAGAGCATTCTGAAGGCAAAGATGGGCAGCAAGGCCAAATGGGTTCCATCCCCTGTGGTCAGCTGGCTCAAACATATCTTGCACCAGGATGAGGTGAACCGGTATTTGTGGGAGAGTCGTCATCTCACAGGTACGGAGTGGCTCGAAGAGTGCGTGCGCTACCTCGATATGACGCTTGAGTTGGAGGGTGAGGAGAACCTTCCTGACAAGGATGACGGTAAGTTATATACCTTTGTCAGCAATCATCCCCTCGGCGGTGCCGACGGTGTGGCCTTAGGTAGCATCATCGGTAGGCATTACGACAGTCGGTTCCGTTATCTTGTAAATGATATCCTGATGAACCTTCCTGGTCTTGCACCCCTCTGCATTCCCATCAATAAAACAGGTAAGCAGAGCCGTAACTTCCCTGCCATGGTAGAGGCCGGTTTCCAGAGCGACAATCACATGCTGATGTATCCCGCCGGTCTTTGTTCACGCCGAATCAACGGTGAAATACATGATCTGCCTTGGAAGAAGACCTTCATTACCAAGAGCGTGGAATATCAGCGCGATGTGGTGCCGATCCATTTCGGTGGACAGAATTCCAATTTCTTCTACCGCCTCAGTGGTTTCTGCGATAAGCACATCAAGAAGGTGAACATTGCCATGCTTTTCCTCGTGGACGAGATGTACAAGAACGTGCATAAGACTTTCCGCGTGAGCATCGGTAAGCCGATACCTTGGCAGACCTTCGACAAATCGAAAACACCAGCACAATGGGCACAGTATGTGCAGGACATTGTCTATCAACTATAGAATTTCAAACAACCATGGAACAAGAGATTATCAGTCCTGTCAGCAAAGAGCTGCTGAAGAGTGAGCTCACCCGTGAGCGCCAGCTCCGTATGACCAACAAGAGCAACAACGAGATCTACGTGGTGACCGCCCATCAGGCACCCAACGTCATGCGCGAGATCGGTCGTTTGCGTGAGATCGCCTTCCGCGAGGCAGGCGGTGGTACAGGTATGGAGGTGGACATTGATGAGTTCGACACCTGCGAAAACTGCTACAAGCAGCTCATCGTATGGAACCCCGACGAGGAAGAGATCATCGGCGGCTACCGTTACCTGATGGGAACCGACTGGGAACTGAATGCTCAAGGTCAGCCTATCCTCGCCACTAGTCATATGTTCCATTTCTCTGAAAAATTCTTACGCGACTATATGCCCTATACCGTTGAGTTAGGACGTTCGTTCGTGTCGCTCGAATACCAGAACGTACAGAAGAACACCAAGAGTATCTTCGCCTTGGATAACCTCTGGGACGGACTGGGAGCCCTTACAGTGCTCTTCCCCAATCTGAAGTATTTCTTTGGAAAAATGACCATGTACCCTTCGTATGTGCGTAAGGGTCGTGATATGATTCTCTACTTCCTGAAGAAACATTTCGATGATAAGGAGAACTTAATTACCCCGATGAAACCGCTTGTTTTGGAATCTGACCCCGATGAACTCGAGCAGTTGTTTAGCGGGAAGAACTTCAAGGAAGACTACCGTATTCTGAACTCCGAGATCCGCAAGATGGGTTACAACATCCCACCACTGGTCAATGCCTACATGGGTCTTTCTCCTACCATGAAACTCTTTGGTACCGCCATTAACTACGGCTTTGGCGACGTGGAAGAAACGGGTATTCTCATTGCTGTTGATGAAATTCTTGAACAAAAGCGCGTGCGTCACATCGACAGTTTCATCAAGGAGCATCCCGAAGCACTGAAGATAACCAGCGGTGCAAATAATCTTATTTATAAGGAAAAAGCGTAAACGAAAAACTTTCCCAACTTGGGAATGAATTGTTCCCACGTTGGGAATATAGTGTTTCCAAGCTGGGAATAAAATGTTCCCACGTTGGGAATCTACACAATCGGCAGACTGATACCGTTGATTTTCTGATAAACATCGAGGGCATAGATGTCGGTCATACCGCTGATGTAGTCGATAACGGCCATGATGCGTGCCTCAAGATGAGGATCGTTAATGTCGTACTGACTGCTGACACGGTCGATGAGCTGACGAGAGTAGAAACGGTCGGGATAGAGGATGGCCTCGGTCATGGCCTCCATGAGCGTTGCCATGATCTTGTAACCACTCAGTTCCACATCAAGCACGGGCTTGCTGCGGTAGATTTTCTTAACAGAGATTTGCATACACTGTTGGTAAGCCGTACGCTGTGCATCGTCGATATGGTCGATAAGAGAGCCTTTCAAGGTACCATTCATGATGGCTTCCTCGTTTTGCATGAAAGCCTCTACACAAGCATTCTCCAACTTGCCGATGGCACAAGCCCGCATATACACCACTTTCTCATTGTCATCGTCGATACCCTCATCGTTGATGCGCTGACGGATTTTCTGCTGACTCTCCGCATCGAAGAAACTCAGGAGCATCTGTTCTGTTTGCTCAAAGGAAAGAATCTTGAGCTTATGCGCATCCTCAATGTCCATAATCTCATAGCAGATATCATCGGCCGCTTCCACTAAATAGACCAGTGGATGACGGGCATAACGCAAGGGCTCACCCTCGGCAGATAGTCTGATAATGCCCATTTCATCGGCGATTCGCTGATAGATCGACTGTTCTGAGTTGAAGAATCCGAACTTCCCTTTCTTCCCTGCAGCCGATGAGGCATAGGGGTATTTGACGATAGAGGCCAGGGTGGAATAAGTCATGACAAACCCACCATCGCGCCTACCCTTGAAACGATGGGTAAGCAGTCGGAAAGCGTTGGCATTCCCCTCGAAGTGGGTAATATCATCCCAGAAGATCTTACTGACCTGCGACTGAAGTTCCGCACCCTTTCCCTCCGTAAAGAATGTCTGGATGGCTTTCTCGCCACTATGACCGAAGGGCGGATTACCTAAGTCGTGTGCCAGACAGGCTGTGCTGACAATGGTACCGATCTGTGGGAACAGCGTGCTGGTAAGTTCCGGCTGACGTTTCAGGACACGATGCGCCACATCGTTGCCTAACGACATACCCACGCTGGCCACCTCCAGCGAATGTGTAAGGCGGTTATGTACGAAGATACTTCCCGGCAAAGGGAACACCTGTGTCTTGTTCTGCAGTCGGCGGAACGGTGCAGAAAAAATCAATCGGTCGTAGTCGCGCTTAAACTCCGTACGGTCGTCATGGCGTTCGCTATGACGGTTCTCCTGTCCGAGTCGTTTGTTGCTGATGAGTTGTTTCCAGTCCATACTGAATGAGTAGGTTTCGATTGCAAAGTTACAACGTTTTTGCGTCGTTACCAAATAATGGGTAAGCGTATTTTCGTTAATCTTCGTAAATCGTTTGTTTGTTGCTTGATTTTTTCGTACTTTTGCAAGTTGTTTAATAGGTATAAAAATGATAACCGTAAAAGTAGTGAACAAAGGGCACCAGCAGCTGCCCGCATACGCCACTCCGCAGAGTGCAGGAATGGATCTTCGTGCCAATCTGGATGAACCCGTGGTTTTGAAACCTCTGGAGCGCAAGCTCATCAAGACAGGATTATATATTGCCCTGCCTGAAGGCTATGAGGCACAGGTGCGTCCACGTAGCGGACTGGCCTTGAAACATGGTATCACCGTAATCAATACGCCTGGTACCATTGATGCCGACTATCGCGGCGAGGTGGGTGTTTGTCTGATCAACCTCTCACAGGAAGATTTTGTTGTCAACGATGGCGAACGCATTGCCCAGATGGTGATTGCCAAGCATGAGCAAGGTGACTTCGTGGTTGTGGAAGAACTTGACGAGACAGAACGAGGTGCTGGCGGATACGGTCATACCGGAGTGAAGTGAGGCTTCGCCAAATTGAAAATTGAGAATTGAGAATTGAAAATTATTCGAGTAATGGAGTTAAGTTGTTCTGGAGTTAAGACGATACTGCTGAGCATGAGGACTATTCTCATAACTTTGTCTCTTGTCTTTTGTTTCTTGCTTCTTGCTTCTTGTGCGCCTTCTAAGAAAGGTAGCACATCTCACTCCACACTCCACATTCCACACTCCTCACTCTCTTTCAATGATTCCCAGCGACTGAAATACTTCTTCTTCGAGGCTCAGAACCTGCAGGATCAGGGGAAGTTCGCGGCAGCCTTCGATCTGCTGAAGCACTGCGAGACCATCGATCCGCAGGCAGCAGAGGTGTACTATGCACAGGCTGCCTACTATGCCGAGCTGAATAACGACTCGATGGCGCTGGCGTGCATGAAAAAGGCGGCCGACCTGAACCCGGGTAATGATACCTATCTGGAACGGTTGGCCATTACACATGTGAACTCCCGACAGTTCGATGAGGCGGTGAAAGCCTATGAACGACTGTATGCTAACAACAAAGACCGCATTGATGTGCTGGATATCCTGCTACAGCTGTATAACCAGCAAAAAGATTACAAGAAGATGCTCTCTACCCTCGAACAGGTGGAGGCATTAGAAGGGAGTAATGAACGACTGGCGCTCTCGAAGATGCGGATCTATTCCGTACTCGGTCAGCCCGACAAGGAATACGAAACGTTGAAAGACCTCTCCGACAGTCATCCGAACGACATGAACTACCATGTGATGATGGGTAACTGGCTGTTGCAGAACGGAAAGGAAGATGAGGCGCTGGAGCAGTACAAACAAGTGCTGGAGGAAGAACCTGATCATATAGGAGCAAAGATGTCGATGCTCGACTACTACCGTAGTACTGGTGCCGACTCCTTGGCGCAGGAGATTCAGGAGGAGATGCTGATCAGTCAGAACACTCCTATCGACGACAAGGTGACGCTGATGCGACAGGTGGTGGCCGACAACGAGCAGGCTGGTGGCGATAGTACCCAGGTGCTCGCTCTCTTCAACCGTATCCTTGCTGAACCGCAGAAGAATGCGGATATGTATGAGCTCTATGTGGCTTACATGAAGCTGAAGGAGATGCCCGAGGAAAGTATCAATGCAGTACTTACCAAGGCACTCGAGGTGGCACCCGACAATGTGGGGGTGCGACTCCAGTTGGTGCAGTCGAAATGGATGAGTCAGGACTATAACACGGTGATCGACCTGTGTGAGCCGGCCACGGAATACAATCCCGACGAGATGGCGTTCTACTATTTCCTCGGTCTGGCACATTTCCAGAAGGATGAGCGTGACAAGGCTCTTGACGCCTTCCGCAGAGGGGTGTCGCAGATCAATGAGGAAAGCAATCCCGATTTCGTTTCTGACTTCTACGCCATCATGGGACAGATCCTGCATGATAAGGGTCTTGACGATGAGGCTTTCGCGGCCTACGACAGCAGTCTGCAGTGGAAGGACGATAACATCGAGGTACTGAACAACTATGCCTACTACCTGAGTGAGCGGGGTGAACGACTCCAGAAGGCGGAACAGATGAGCTACCGCACCATCAAGGCGGAGCCCACGAACAGTACTTTCCTGGATACCTACGCCTGGATTCTCTTCATGCAGGAACGCTACGAAGAGGCGAAGATATATATCGACCAGGCCTTGCAGAACGATTCCACAGTGAGTGGGGTAATCATCGAGCATGCTGGCGATATCTATGCGATGAACAAAGATATGCAGCAAGCCGTGGATTACTGGAAGCAGGCGCAGAAAGCAGGAAACGACAGTAAGGTGCTGATCAGGAAAATCAGACAGAGGAAGTATCTAAAGAAGTAAGAAGCAAGAAGCAGGAAGCAAGAGATTAGTAATAGAGAAATAGATATGAAAAAGAATAGATTGATCAAGGTCGTGCTGCTGATAGCAACCATAGTTGTATCTTCATGTGGCACGAAGAAACACTTGGTAAAGGAACCTACCGTGGTGCAGCCGACAACCGCACCGTCGGGACAGGTGAAGCCTACCGACACCAAGTCGATGGAGGAGGTGCGGAAGCAGCAGTTTGCACAAAGGGTGCTCGATAATGCTGTTTACGTAGAAAATATCACATCGAAGATCGACTTCACCATCAACTCAGGTAGTAAGAAGATTGAAGTGAGCGGAAAGATCCAGATGCGCCGCGATGATGTGATTCGCATCCAGCTCTCTGTGCCCATTCTCGGTATGGAGGCAGGGCGCTTGGAGTTCACAAAGGATTATGTGATGATCGTTGACCGTATTCATACGGAATATGTGAAGGGTGATTATAACAAGGTGGATTTCCTGAAGAACAACGGACTGGATTTCTACTCGTTGCAGGCCTTGTTCTGGAATCAGCTGTTCCTGCCCGGCGAGAAGACCATCACCAAGGACAAGCTGAAAGCGTTCGACATTACCTTGAACAACGACCCGAAGAATTCCACACTGTCGCTCAAGCGCGACCGTCTCTCGTATGTATGGCAGGCAGATAACAGCTCCGCCCTGATCAAGCAGGTGGACGCCCAGTACAGCAGTCAGCAGAGCGGTAACACCAAGCTGCAGTGCACCTACGGCGATTTCCGACCGCTGGGCGTGAAGCAGTTCCCCGCTGATATCACCCTCGACATGAATACATCGGCCACGAAGAAGGCTAAGCAGATCAAGATGAATATCCGCATGAAGAGTCTGAACACCGATAGTAAATGGGATGCCCGTACCACCTTGTCGAAGAAATACAAGGAGGTATCGGCAGAAGATGTACTGAATAGACTGATGAATCTGTAAATGAGAAGAATCCTGATTCTATCCCTGGCACTGGCATTCACCTTGTCGCCCTTCGCACAGACCAAGAAACCGCAGCAGAAGGCGAAGACAACGGTGAAAAAGACTGCGCCTGCGCAGAAGAAGACCACAACTGCTAAGAAAGCTGTGCCCGTCAAGAAAACTGCCACGACGCAGAAGAAGGCCACTACGACCAAGAAAGCAACGACCACCAAGAAGGCTGCCACCACACAGAAGAAGCCTGTATATACCAATACAGAGATCAAGGGGTTGCAGAGTCAGCGGGCACAGATTCAGAAGAAGATCAAGGAACAGGAGAAACTGCTGCAGGCTAACCGTGCCGATGTGAAGGACCGGTTGAACAACCTGTATGTCATCAACAGTGAGATAGAGCAGCACCAGAAGTCGATTGAGGGAATCCAGCGCGACATTACCAGTATTGAGGGGAATATAGAGTTGTTGAAGACCCAGTTGGCCACCTTGGAGAAACAGCTTGATGATAAGAAAGCGAAGTATGTGAAGTCGTTGCGCTATATGGCTCGCCATCGCTCTTTCCAGGAGCAGCTGATGTTCATTTTCTCTGCCAAGAACCTGGGACAGATGTATCGTCGTATGCGTTTCGTGAGACGCTATGCGGCCTACCAGCGAGCACAGGGCGAGCAACTGAAAGCCAAGCAGTTGCAAATTGCCGAGAAACAGGACGAGCTGAAGAAGGTAAGAGGCGAGAAGAACAACCTGCTGTCAAAGGACAAGAAAGAGAAGGCTGCCCTGCAAGGTAAGCAGGAGGAGCAGCAACAGATGGTGAACACGCTTCAAAGACAGCAGAAAGTCATCCAAGGTGTCATCGATGAGCAGCGGAAAAAGGACCAGGAGCTGAATGCACAGATCGACCGGTTGGTGGCTGAGGAAATGGCCAAGGCCCGTCTTCGTGCTGCTGAGGAAGCGCGTAAGAAAGCTGCTGAACTGGCTGCCGCAAAGAAGAAACGTGAAGAGGAACTGGCGCGTAAGAAGGCTGAGGCTGAGAAGGCTGCCAAGGAGAATGATCGTCGTATAGCAGAGGCGAAGGCCAAGGAGGCCAAAGCCAAGGAGGAGGCTCGTGCTGCGGCAAAGAAGAAGGATGCGGAAGCCAAGGAACGTGCTGAGGCCAAGGCGCGTGAGGCTCAGGCCGACCGTGAGGCAGTGGAGCGCAAGGCAGCTGTGGAGAACAAACGTCGTGAACGTGAACTGGCAGAAGCCCGTAAGGAGACCACCTCTGTCTCTACAATGAATACAGAGGACCGTCGGTTGAGCAGTAACTTCGAAGGAAACAAAGGTAGATTACCACGACCCGTTTCAGGTCGCATCGTCCGTCATTACGGACAGAACAGCGTGGACGGTCTGAAAGGGGTGATGCTCGACAATAAGGGTGTGCACTTCAAAGCCTCGTCAGGAGCTGCCGTGAGTGCTGTGTTCAACGGGGAGGTAAGTGCCGTGTATAACTTCGGTGGTAGCTACCTGGTGATGGTCCGCCACGGCGGTTATATCTCTGTGTATTGTAACCTCGGCACGGTAAGCGTGAGCAAAGGAAAGCATGTGAACACAGGACAGACCATCGGTAGCGTGGGCTCCGATGGTGTCATGCAGTTCCAGCTGCGAAGGATGCGAGGCGGCAATGCCGAGACCTTGAATCCAGAGGCTTGGATCAGATAGTAGAAGGAATCACAATACCATCGAAAAGCTGTAGGTAAACACCTATGGCTTTTTCTATTTCCGATATCTTGATGAACTCATCGGCAGCGTGCGAACGACTGCTCTCGCCCGGTCCGAGTTTGAGCGAGGGGAACGACATCAGCGCCTGGTCAGACAGGGTGGGGGAGCCGAAGGGAACCATTCCCATGGCAACGCACCGCTGTACCAACGGATGCTGCGGATCGATGTGGGAGGAATGCAGACGGAAGGAACGGGCACTGACCTCGCTCTTCAGGTGCTGACGAACCTCTTCGAACACCTCCTCGTTCTTGTAGAACTCATTGGTGCGCACATCAACCACCAGTTCACAGAGGTCGGGCACGACATTATGCTGTGTACCGGCATGGATCACGGTGACGCTCATCTTCGTCTCACCCAAGAAATCACTTACCTTACTGAACCGATGATTGCGCAGCCAGACGAGGTCGTCTAAGATTTCGTAGATGGCGTTCACCCCTTCGTTACGGGCCGCATGACCGGATTTGCCATGTGCCTTCACGTCAAGCACCATCAATCCTTTCTCGGCAATGGCTGGCTGCATACCGGTGGGCTCGCCAACTACGGCCACATCGATAGGGGGCAGAAGGGGCAAGGCACGACGGATGCCGTTCTCGCCCGACACCTCCTCTTCGGCTGAGGCAAGGAAGATGACGTTATACTGCTGGGGATGGGAAACAAGATAGCGGAACACCTGCAGTAAAGAGACCAGTCCGCCGCCGCAATCGTTACTGCCCAAACCATAGAGGATATCCCCTTCCACCACGGGCTCAAACGGATCTTTTGTCCATGATGCCACCGCCTTCACGGTATCGATATGGGCATTGAGCAACAGGGTGGGGCGCTGTTCGTCATACTGCGGATCCATGATCCATACGTTGTTTCCCTCCCTGACGGGCGTGAAGCCGTAGTGGGTTATAGTATCCACCAGTATGTCGGCCGCTTTCTCCTCGTTCCGACTCACGCTGGGTGTGGCAATCAGCTGTTTCAGTAACGTGATTGCATCCCGTGTATATTCCTTGCAGATAGAATCGTTTGTCATCTCACATCTTGATAGTCAGCAACAAAAGTACGGATTTTTCACGTAATCCCTATCATCATGACGTTTTTTTTTGCTTTTCTTATCAATTTTCGGAAAAAAGCATTATCTTTGCAATAGAAAAAAACAGGGACTATGCAGAACAACAGCCACCTTTCAGTGCTCATCCATGAGCAGGCAAAGAAATACGGAGAGAAAACGGTACTGAACTATAGAGAGTTCGGTAGTCTGAAATGGCAGAAGATTTCTTGGAACCAGTTCTCCGAACGTGTCAAGCAGGTGAGTAATGCCTTGCTGAACATGGGAGTGCGTGTTCAAGAAAACATCGGTGTGTTTTCGCAGAATACCGTGCATTATTTCTATACCGACTTCGGCGCTTTCGGTATCCGTGCCGTTACCGTACCGCTTTATGCCACCAGTAGTGAACAGCAGATTCAGCATATCGTGGCTGATGCGGAAATCCGTTTCCTCTTTGTGGGCGAGCAGGAACAGTATGACAAGGCGCACCGCGTGCTGCCTTCCTGTCCTACGCTCGAGAAGATCATCGTGTTCGACCGCTCCGTACGGATGATCAACGGTGATCCCAGTTCCATCTACTTCGATGACTTCATGCAGCTGGGCGATAACCTGCCAAGGCAGTCGGAGGTGGAGATGCTGTGGAAGCAGGCCAGTTGGGATGACATAGCCAATATCCTCTATACCAGTGGTACCACAGGCGATTCGAAAGGAGTCATCCTTACTTACGGACAATATCATGCTGCCTTCGAGGCGAACAACAAATGTGTGCCCGTCGGAGAGAACGACCGCATTATGAACTTCCTTCCCATCACCCATATCTTTGAACGGGGATGGATCATCCTGTGTCTGACAGAGGGTTCGGAGATTATCGTCAACACCTACCCGAAGGAGATCCAGCAGTCGTTGAAGGAGATGCATCCTACCTGTATGAGTGCCGTTCCCCGTTTCTGGGAAAAGGTGTATATCGGCGTGAAGGAGAAAATCGAGAAGGCCAATGCCGTGGAGCGGAAGCTGTTCAATAGGGCTCTTGCCGTTGGTAGGAAGTACCACGCAGAGTTCGTCAGCAAGGGCAAACGTGCTCCGTTGCCGCTGAAGCTGGAGTATGAGACGTTCGATAGGACTTTGTTCTCGCTGGTACGTAAGCAGCTGGGATTGGAGAAAGGCAATTTCTTCCCCACAGCAGGTTCGTATGTGTCGGCCGAGGTGGAGGAGTTCACCCATTCGGTGGGCATCTGCATGATTGTGGGATATGGTTTGACCGAGAGCTTGGCCACTGTGTCGTGCGACCATAAGGGAGAGCCTTACACCATCGGTAGCGTGGGACGTCCTATCGAGGGCATTGAGATACGTATCGGAGAGAATGAGGAGATCCTGCTGAAGGGTCCGACCATCACCAAGGGATACTACAAGCGCGATGCGCTGAATGCGCAGAGCTTCACCGAGGACGGGTTCTTCAAGACAGGCGATGCAGGCTATCTCAAAGATGGTGAGCTGTTCCTGAAGGAGCGTATCAAGGAGCTCTTCAAGACCAGTAACGGAAAGTATATCGCACCGCAGATGATCGAGGCTAAGCTGCTGGTGGACAAGTATATCGAGCAGCTGGCTGTCATAGCCGACCAGCGGAAGTTTGTTTCAGCACTCATCGTTCCTTCGTTTGCTGAACTGGAGGAGTATGCCAAGGACAACCGCATCGAGTTCAAGACGCATGAGGACCTCTGTCATAACGAACAGATCATCCAGATGCTTACCGAGCGCATAGAGACCTTACAGCAGCAGTTGGCGAACTACGAGAAGATCAAGCGTTTCGTTCTGCTGCCGAAACCGTTCACCATGGAGTCGGGCGAGCTGACGAACACACTGAAGATCAAACGTGCCGTGCTGAACAAGAACTATGCCGAGCAGATAGAAGAGATGTATAAGGAGTAAGAACCGTATATCGCCTCAGGAGAGGCAATCAGATGATATATGATCACACAAGACCAATTGAAGGATGTCCTGAAACGTGCAGATGATCTGTACCGCTATCTGGACATCGATAGGAAAAAGATAGAATTTGAGGAGGAAGACCTGCGTACGCAGGCTCCCGACTTCTGGGAAGACCCCAAGCGGGCGCAGATCCAGATGAAGAAGGTAAAGGACATCAAGCGATGGCTGGATGGCTATCAGGAGGTGCGTACCTTGGCCGACGAGCTGCAGCTGGCCTATGATTTCTACCATGATGAGATGGTGACCGAGCAGGAGGTGGATGACGACTATGCCAAGGCCATTGCCGCTATCGAGGATCTGGAGCTGAAGAACATGCTACGCCAGAAAGAGGATCCGATGGACTGCGTGATGAAGATTAACTCGGGTGCCGGCGGTACGGAGAGTCAGGACTGGGCATCGATGCTGATGCGTATGTATATGCGCTGGGCCGAGGCTCACGGTCATAAGGTGACAATCAGTAACCTGCAGGATGGTGACGAGGCGGGCATCAAGAGTGTAACCATGGAGATTGAGGGTGGCGAATATGCTTACGGTTACCTGAAAAGCGAGAATGGTGTGCACCGACTGGTGCGTGTTTCTCCGTTCAATGCACAGGGCAAGCGTATGACGAGCTTCGCATCTGTCTTTGTGACTCCGCTGGTTGACGATACGATTGAGGTGTATGTGGATCCTGCTAAGTTGTCGTGGGATACCTTCCGCAGCTCTGGTGCTGGAGGTCAGAACGTGAACAAGGTGGAGTCGGGTGTCCGTCTGCGCTATTGGTACACGGATCCTGACACGGGTGAGGAAGAGGAGATCCTGATCGAGAATACGGAGACACGCGACCAGCCTAAGAATAAGGAACGGGCCATGACCTTGCTGAAGTCGCAACTCTACGACCGCGCCATGAAGAAACGTCTGGAAGCTCAGGCGAAGATCGAGGCCGGGAAGAAAAAGATAGAGTGGGGCAGTCAGATCCGCAGCTATGTGTTTGACGACCGACGGGTGAAGGATCATCGTACAAACTACCAGACCACGGATGTGGATGGGGTGATGGATGGCAAACTCGACGGGTTCATCAAGGCCTATCTGATGGAGTTCCCGGTAAACGAAGAATGAGGAGGATGCTCGTTATTTCGTAATCCCGTAATCCCGTTATTACGATGTTACGAGATTATCAAGTAGTAATCATAAAGTTCAAAGTTCAAAGATCAAAGTTCAAAGTTAAATATAAATTAGTATGAGTCAGAAAAGAAAAGTGCAACGTGCACGCCATGAGGCTGAAGTTGCAAAGAAGGGTAAGGATGTTGTTATGTGGATCATCATCGCATTGATAGTCTTTGCGCTGATCTTCTTAGTGATCAACACCGTTGCCATGATGTAATGAGCGGTTTCGAGATCGAACGCAAATTCCTTGTTCGAGGAGAGGACTACCGCTCGGCAGCCACCAGTAGCATCCGTATCAAACAGGGGTATATATGTAGTCGCGGGCGGACAGTCAGAGTGCGACTATGCGATAGCTGTGGCTACCTTACCATCAAAGGACCAGCGGATGCGTCGGGCATCAAGCGGTATGAGTTCGAGAAAGAAATCACGTTGGATGAGGCGGAAGAACTGTTCAAGCTTTGTGAGCCGGGAATCATCGATAAAACACGCTATCTGGTGAAAAGTACCGATGGCGTACATACCTTTGAGGTGGATGAGTTCTATGGAGACAATGCCGGACTGGTGATGGCTGAGGTGGAACTGGGAAGTGTGGAGGAATCGTTCGAGAAACCCGATTTCATCGGTGATGAGGTGACAGGCGACCGCCGTTTCCACAACTCGCACCTCCGTCAGTTTCCTTTCATCCTTTGGCGCGGAACCATACCCAAAGCGTTCCGACACCTAACATTAGAGTAGCACCGGTGGCGTTGGCCAGGAAATCGAGCCAATCGCCGTTCCTCATGCCGCCCGTGCAATAGGTTTGGGCCAGTTCAATCAGACCGCCCATGATGACAGGAGCAAGCCATCCCCAACGGATGAGTTTGCGCCAACTGAAGGTACTTGACTGTTGGTTGCGGGGATGAAGGCGAAGATACTCGGTCCAGATCACACCGCAGGTGCAGAAATACAGGGCGATGTGTGTCCACTTGTCAATGAAGCGGACATGTTTCAACGGACTCTCTGGTATGGGTATCAGACAGACCACCCATATTGCCACTATGCACAAACAGGAGAAAGGGTACTTTCTGATGTATTGAAGGATGTATCTCATGGTGCAAAGGTACGAATAAACGAAAACAATGCAAAGAAAAACGGCCGACAAATTAGGACAAAAAGATGTCAAACAGTTTAGAAAGAGGTAATTTCGGAACCAAATTAGGAGTAATCCTTGCCACGGCAGGCGGTGCTGTTGGCTTGGGAAACGTATGGCGCTTTCCATACGTGACAGGTCAGAACGGTGGTGCGGCCTTCATCATCATCTATTTCCTCTGTGTCTTGATCATGGGTGTTCCCGTGATGCTTTGTGAGTTCCTCATTGGCAGGCACGCACAAACCAATACGGCTCGTGCCTATTCTAAACTGGCCAACGGTACACCTTGGAAATGGGTGGGTTACATGGGAGTGCTCACTGCGGCACTGATCATCGGCTATTACGGGGTGGTTTCTGGTTGGACCCTGCAGTATGTGCTGGCATCGGTCACGGGTCAGCTCCACGGAACGCCTGATGATTTCCGTGCCTATTTCTCAGAGTTCTCGACCAATCCCATCAAACCCATTATCTGGATGGCCCTTCTGGTGGGTATGACGCATTATGTTATTGTGCATGGCATTGAAGACGGGATAGAAAAGGCGTCGAAGATCATGATGCCCCTGCTGTTCCTTCTCCTCTTGGTACTGGTGGGCTGTTCTTTGATGTTGCCTGGTGCCATGGATGGTGTGGAGTTCCTGCTGAAACCCGATTTCTCGAAGGTAACGGGTAAGACCTTCCTCGAAGCACTGGGACAATCGTTCTTTTCCCTGAGCATTGCGATGGGGTGTCTCTGTACCTATGCCAGCTATTTCAAACGGGAGACGAACCTGGTGGGTACTGCCTTCCAGATCTCCATTATCGATACGTTCGTGGCCATTCTGGCAGGACTGATGATCTTCCCTGCTGCCATGTCGGTAGGGGTGCAGCCCGATAGCGGACCGTCGCTGATCTTCATCACGCTGCCCAACGTCTTCGAGCAGGCTTTCGGTTCAATGCCTGTGGTGCAGTATGTTGTTTCCCTGGCTTTCTACATCCTTTTGTCGATTGCCGCCCTCACCTCTAATATTTCTTTGCATGAGGTATCGACATCATTCCTCAGTGAGGAGTTGCGCATTGGTCGGCGGAAGGCAGCAACGTTTGTGTCGCTGATGTGTGTCATCGTCGGTGCTTTCTGTTCGCTGTCGTTAGGTGGCTGGGAATGGGCAAAGTTGTTCGGCATGCCTTTCTTCGACCTCTTCGACTGGTTCACGGCGAATATCTGTCTGCCGTTGGGCGGCTTCTTCACCTGTCTGTTTATCGGCTGGTATGTGGAACATAAGATTATCCATGATGAGATCACCAACTGGGGAACCAGCAACTATCACTTCTTCCATCTGTTTGTCTTCGTGGTGAAGTATATCTGTCCGTTGTTCATCCTCTTTATTTTCTTGCATCAGCTGGGATGGGTGTAGATAGTTGATAGTTGATAATTGACAGTTAAGAGAATGGAAGGACGTGGTTCATTTGCTTCAAGGATAGGTATCGTGCTGGCCACAGCTGGTTCTGCCGTCGGACTGGGGAATATCTGGCGTTTCCCATACATGACGGGGCAGAACGGGGGTGCTGCTTTCATCCTTCTCTATTTCTGTTGCGTCTTTCTTTTGGGCATACCTGGGATGATCAGTGAGTTCATCGTGGGTCGTCATGGCGAAACAAATGCAGCACGGGCATACGATATTCTTTCCAGAGGGAAACCGTGGAAGCTGGTGGGCTACTTAGGAATCCTTACTTCTACCATCATCCTGGGCTTCTATGCCGTGGTGGCTGGTTGGTGCTTAGAATACCTCTTTGCTTCTGTCATGGGGAAGATACAGGGGGATGCCGACTATGTGCAGCAGTATTTCCAGACGTTCTCCAGTAATCCCATCAAACCCTGTCTGTGGGCTGTGGCCTTTATCCTGATTACACATATCGTCGTGGTGCGAGGCATCCGTAATGGTATTGAACGGGCTTCGAAACTGCTCATGCCCACCTTGCTCATCCTACTGGTCATCATTGTTATAGCTTCCTGTCTGCTGCCCGGTGCCGATAAGGGAATAGAGTTCCTGTTGAAACCTGATTTCTCGAAACTCAGTGGTAGCGTGTTCCTCGAGGCCTTAGGTCAGGCGTTCTTCTCGTTAAGTCTGGGAACGGCATGTCTGTGTACCTATGCTTCCTACTTTAACAAAGATACTTATCTGGCGGGTTCGGCAGTGCAGATTGCCCTGATTGATTCTATGATAGCGGTGATGGCAGGACTGATGATTTTCCCTGCTGCCTTCTCCGTGGGAGTGACACCCGATGCTGGTCCGTCGCTCATCTTCATCACCTTACCCAATGTGTTCCAGCAGGCTTTTGCAGGGATTCCGACCATAGGCTATGCCATCTCGGTGATGTTCTATGCCCTGCTGGTGTTTGCTGCTCTCACTTCCACCATCTCCATGCACGAGATAGGTACGGCGTTCTTTACCGAAGAACTGCATACAAGGCGCAGCAGGTCGGCATGGATTGTCACAACGGTATGTAGCTTGATCGCTGTCTTCTGTGCGCTGTCAATCGGTGCTTGTCCGAGTATCCGATTGTTGGGAACCGACTTGCTCGACTTCTGCGACCGTCTCACGGCTCAGTATCTGTTGCCGGCAGGAGCTTTCCTTACCAGTCTGTTCATCGGTTGGTACGTACCGCGAAAGGTGGTGCAAGAGGAGTACACCAACAAGGGAAGACTTCGCGGTACCTTCTTCCCTGTTTATCTCTTCATCGTCAGGTTTGTCTGTCCGTTGTGCATCCTTCTGGTGTTCCTCCACCAGCTGGGCGTCATCTGAACAGTCCTTCACCCTTAAATCCTTAACACTATGAAATGGAAAGAGTTTTTTTATCTACAGAAATCCGATCGTCAGGTTATCCTTGTACTCCTGTCGGTTATCATCGTGGCGTTCACCTTATTATATATATTAGGAGAACGTAAGACAACAGGAACATTTACAAATTCCCAGACAACTGAAAAGAAACAGTCGGCCACTGGTTATTCTTCATCGGGGCAACGCCACCAGAATAGTCCTACGGAACTGTTCCCCTTTGATCCCAACACAGCAGATAGTACGCAGCTGTTGAGATTAGGACTGTCGTCATGGCAGGTAAAGAACATTTATCGCTATAGGGAAAGTGGAGGCGTGTATAGTCGACCGTCCGACTTCGCCCGTTTGTATGGTCTGACTGTGAAGCAGTACCGTATGCTGGAACCCTATATCCGCATCTCGCCCGACTACCTTCCGGCGTCCACACTTTTTTCTAAGGAGGATTATCGAAGATCAACCTCTCAACACTCATACCATACGTATGATTCGAACAAAGGCTCATCGTCGAACAACAATGCCGTTCCTAAGTATTCACCGAAACTGTCGCCTGGTGAAACCATCGTCCTGAACATGGCCGATACTGCTGAACTGAAACGTGTTCCTGGTATTGGCAGCTATTTCGCCCGCGCCATTATGCGCTATGGTATACGACTTGGTGGATATAGTAGGGTAGAGCAGTTGCGCGAGATCAACGGATTTCCCGAACAAGCGCTACCGTATTTTACTATCGAGAATCCAAGGGTAAGACAGCTGAATGTCAACCAGCTCACGCTTGAAGAACTACGTCGCCATCCTTACATCAATTTCTATCAGGCCCGTGCCATTCTCGACTACCGTCGCCTGCACGGTCCTTTGAAACGTCTTGATGATCTTAAACTATTGAAGGAGTTCCCGCCAGAGGCCATCAAGCAACTGGAGCCCTACGTTTGTTTCTAATTATCGACAAAATCGTTGAGTCGAACTTGGGGAATACATAAAACAAATATGAACATGAACAAGATAAAAGCCTATTTTCTTGCCGGTATCGGCAAAAAGTAGTATCTTTGCGGCGAAAATGGAATAAAAACTTGCCGATAGACAAAAGCATGAAGTATATATCAGTCATACAATATGCCGAGAAGTACGGCATTTCTGAACGCACAGCACGCAACTACTGTGCGAGAGGGAAGATAGAAGGTGCATTCCTTACCGGAAAGACGTGGAATATCCCCGTTGATGCAGTCCTGCCCAAACGTGGTGCAGCAAAGGGAAAAGTGTCTTTTTTGCTCTCAACGCTTAGAGAACAAAAGGCTTCAGGGCTGAGAGGAAGCATTTATCATCGTACGCAGATTGACTTGACTTACAACTCCAATCACATCGAGGGCAGCAGACTAACCCACGACCAGACGCGCTATATCTTTGAAACAAACACCATCGGCATTACGGACAATGCCGTCAATGTGGATGATATTGTAGAAACGGTCAACCATTTCCGCTGCATTGACTATATCATTGACCATGCGGAGGAGAAAATGACAGAAGACTTCGGCAAACAACTTCATTCGCTCCTTAAGGCGGGGACTTCGGACAGTCGGAAGGACTGGTTCGTCGTTGGCGACTACAAGCGGCTGCCCAATGAGGTTGGAGGACAAGAAACGACTGCCCCCAAGGAGGTGCATCAACAGATGAAGACCCTGCTTGGCGAATATCATCATCTTCACAAAAAGTCACTGGAAGACATCCTTGATTTTCATGTCCGATTCGAGCAGATACATCCTTTCCAAGATGGCAACGGTCGTGTAGGTCGTCTGCTGATGTTCAAGGAGTGTTTGGCTAATGATATCGTTCCCTTTATCATCACTGATGAACTCAAGATGTTCTACTATCGCGGTCTCCGTGAGTGGGGGCATATCAACGGGTATCTAATGGATACTTGCCTGATAGCACAAGACCAATACAAATCACTACTCGATTATTTCAAGGTTTCGTGGTGAGACAACGTTATTGCAAGCACTTTTCATTTTTTGGCCAACATCTAACCCAAATCTCTTGAAACACCGATGTACAAAGGGTTTGAGACGGGTTAGATGTTGTTCAAACATCTAACCAACATCTAACCAACATATCCCGTAGATATCCCGTTGCTTTTGTTCCTCTAGTGAAACTTGGGTTAGATGTAGGTTAGATGAAGGTTAGATGTTAGGTACATGTTGCTTAAACATCTGACCCATGTCAAACCCTTTGTGGTAGGGCGTTTCAGGCATGTTGGGTTATATGTTGGGGTATTTTGAAAACAAATGTGCATGATGTGACTCATTAAACCATTAACGGTAATGTATATTTATACGGTCCCCAAATAGGGCATTTAGAGAGTATGCCATTTGGAGGGAGTAAATGCCTTGATCACTCCCAGCGTTTGACGTTTTCTCTCCCAGCGTTTAAGGCACCGGGTATTTTTATGCATAAGAACGTATGAGTATGCATCTTCACGCACATCACTTAATTCAAGTGAAAAGGCACTTAAAAACCATCCATAATAAGATATTTTTGAAAAAAAGATGGAAAAATTTGCTTGTTTACCAAAAATGCTGTAACTTTGCACCCGCTTTTAATGGCAACTACAAAAAATGGATTAATAACATACGTTTAACAGATAAAATTTATAGCAAAGACATGATTATCGTACCCGTAAAAGATGGCGAGAACATCGAAAGAGCATTGAAGAAGTTCAAGAGAAAGTTTGAGAAGACTGGTGTCGTGAAAGAACTTCGCGCTCGCCAGCAGTTCGACAAACCTTCAGTCTTGAAGCGTCTGAAGATGGAACACGCTATTTACGTACAGAAGCTGCGTCAGGCTGAAGAACTGTAAATATACTGCTAGGCAAGTAACAAGAATAGCCGGCTACGTGAGACGTAGTCGGCTTTTTTTAGTATTATTACGTTTCTTTTTCATGCGAATATTTGGAAGTATGAAATAATTTTCATATCTTCGCTGACGAAACCACTTTGATTGCGTATGACCATAACGGAAGCGTTCCTCAACTATCTGGAGGCGGAGCGGAACTACTCTCCACTCACCGTGAAGAACTACGGAGATGACCTGTTGGCTTTCGAGACGTTCTTCAAGACGCTTGACAACCATATTACTTGGGAAACGGTTGATGCGGACGTGATTCGCGATTGGATGGAAAGCATGATGGATAAAGGCCATACTGCCACATCAATCAACCGCCGACTGAGTGCGTTACGGTCGTTTTACCGTTTTGCGCTGCGCCGTCATCTGGTGGAGAAAGATCCGGCTCATGGTATTATAGGACCGAAGAAGAGTAAGCCGTTACCGCAGTTCGTGAAGGAACAGGAGATGGACAAACTACTTGATGATCTGCTGACAGGTGACTCCTATAAGGAAGTACGCGCGCGTACCATATTTATATTACTCTATGAAGCCGGATTGCGTGTGTCGGAGCTTGTGGGACTTGACAATGACAGCGTTGACTTTGTGAACAACCAACTGAAAGTGCTGGGAAAGCGAAACAAGGAACGTGTCATCCCGTTTGGCGAGGAGATGCGCACAGCTCTGCAGCAATACATGAAACGCAGGGATGAGGAAATACAGAGCTCAACACATGCGCTGCTGCAGACTCCGAAGGGCGAGCGAATGACTACCGGTCAGGTGAGAGTTGAAGTGAAGAAATACCTCTCGCTGGTAACTACGCTCAAGAAACGGTCACCTCACGTGCTGCGCCATTCGTTTGCCACGGCCATGCTCAATCATGAGGCAGGACTGGAAAGTGTAAAGAAGCTGCTGGGACATCAGAGTCTGTCAACGACCGAGATCTATACCCATACCACATTCGAGCAGCTGAAAAAAGTATATCGTAAAGCCCACCCAAGGGCATAACTCTTAAAATTGGAGGTAACTATGGAAATGAAGATTCAGTCGATTCATTTCGACGCAACCGAGCAGTTGAAGGCGTTTATCGAAAAGAAAACCGCCAAGTTGGAAAAATCTTACGAGGACATTCAGAACGTAGAAGTGCAGCTGAAGGTCGTCAAGCCTGCTACAGCCTTGAACAAGGAAGCAGCTATTACCGTAGCTGTTCCCGGAAATACGTTGTATGTTGAGAAAGTGTGCGATACGTTTGAGGAGGCCGTAGATCAGTGCGTAGATTCGTTGAAGGTACAGTTGACCAAATTTAAGGAAAAACAACGTAACAGATAAAAAAACACAGAAAAAATTTTGGTGTTTCGAAAAAAGTACGTATCTTTGCAGCCGTTTTCCGACAGGTCGTAAATCTGAATCAGAGAGCGGCTGCATTGAAAAGCCTCTTTAGCTCAGTTGGCCAGAGCACGTGATTTGTAATCTCGGGGTCGTTGGTTCGAATCCGACAAGAGGCTCTCCTAAAATAGTCGGTTAACAACAAGGGTGGTTTCCAGAGCGGCCAAATGGGGCAGACTGTAAATCTGTTGTCTTTCGACTTCGGTGGTTCGAATCCATCACCACCCACTTCAGTAGAAGTTTGATTGCGGAATTGAGTGCAAGCCACTACGTAACAGGGCAAGCTTGATTGTCGCTATGCGGAAATAGCTCAGTTGATAGAGCACTAGCCTTCCAAGCTGGGGGTCGCGGGTTTGAGCCCCGTTTTCCGCTCTTACTCGCTGTAATAGCTCAGTGGTAGAGCACTTCCTTGGTAAGGAAGAGGTCCCGAGTTCAAGTCTCGGTTACAGCTCTACTGGATTGTAGTATTTGTGAAGCAGACAATACACGATTATTCATTTATTAAATAAAAAGTAAAGCTATGGCTAAAGAGCAATTTGTGCGTACCAAACCGCACGTAAACATTGGTACTATTGGTCACGTTGACCATGGTAAGACTACTCTGACCGCTGCCATCACTACCGTATTGGCAAAGCAGGGTCTTTCTGAGGTGAAGTCTTTCGACCAGATTGACAACGCTCCTGAGGAGAAGGAGCGTGGTATTACTATTAACACCGCTCACGTTGAGTATGAGACCGCTACTCGTCACTATGCTCACGTTGACTGTCCGGGACACGCCGACTATGTGAAGAACATGGTAACTGGTGCTGCTCAGATGGATGGTGCTATCCTCGTTGTTGCTGCTACTGATGGTCCTATGCCTCAGACACGTGAGCACGTGCTTCTCGCTCGTCAGGTAAACGTTCCCCGTCTGGTGGTGTTCCTGAACAAGTGCGACATGGTTGACGATGAGGAGATGCTTGAGCTCGTTGAGATGGAGGTTCAGGAGATCCTCTCTCAGTATGAGTTCGAAGATGATACCCCAATCATCCGCGGTTCTGCTCTTGGTGCACTGAATGGTGTAGCTAAGTGGGAAGAGAAGGTTATGGAGCTGATGAATACTTGCGACACTTGGATTCAGGAGCCTCCTCGCGCTACCGACAAGCCCTTCTTGATGCCTGTTGAGGACGTATTCTCTATCACTGGTCGTGGTACCGTTGCTACTGGTCGTATCGAGACTGGTGTGATCCACGTAGGTGATGAGGTTGAGCTCCTCGGTCTTGGTGAGGACAAGAAGTCAGTTGTTACTGGTGTTGAGATGTTCCGCAAGCTCCTCGACGAGGGTCAGGCCGGTGATAACGTTGGTCTGCTGCTCCGTGGTATCGACAAGAACGAGATCAAGCGCGGTATGGTGCTCTGCCATCCGGGTCAGATCAAGCCTTTCAAGAAGTTCAAGGCTTCTATCTACGTCCTGAAGAAGGAAGAGGGTGGACGTCACACTCCGTTCGGAAACAAGTATCGTCCTCAGTTCTACCTCCGTACAATGGACTGTACAGGTGAGATCTCTCTGCCCGCTGGCGTTGAGATGGTAATGCCTGGTGATAACGTAGAGATCACTGTTGAGCTGATCTACGCTGTTGCTCTGAACCCAGGTCTGCGTTTCGCTATCCGTGAGGGTGGCCGCACCGTTGGTTCTGGTCAGATCACTGAGGTTTACGAAGACTAATATTAGCCTGTTTGACTAATAAGTCCAAATTAGACTAATATACATATTATAGGTTCCCGCTCCATGCGGCGGGAACTTTTTTACGGGAATAGCTCAGTTGGTAGAGCATCGGTCTCCAAAACCGAGGGTCGTGGGTTCGAGTCCTCCTTCCCGTGCTAAGAAAGAATATAAGTATGTTCAAGAAATTTGTACAATATTGCAAGGATAGTTTCAACGAACTTGCGCATAAAACGACTTGGCCTACACGTGCTGAGCTGACACATACGGCAATGGTAGTATTATCTGCTTCCCTTATCATTGCCCTGGTTGTGTTCGCCATGGATAGTGTCTTTAAGGCTGTTATGAGTGGTATCTATAGACTCGGTATCTAAACGGGTCTTTTGTAAAGGTTATTATTTCAAAGAGAAATGGCTGAATCAGGTAAGAAATGGTATGTTCTTCGCGCAGTGAGCGGAAAAGAGGCTAAGGTGAAAGAATACATCGAGGCTGAAATGAAGCACAATGCGTTGCTCACTCAGTATGTTTCCCAGGTTCTTATTCCTACGGAGAAACATGCTACCTTGCGTAATGGCAAGCGAGTGGTAAAGGAGAAAATCTCTCTTCCGGGTTACGTGCTTGTAGAAGCCGAACTGAAAGGTGATGTGGCACATACCTTGCGTTTCATGCCGAACGTATTAGGCTTTCTCGGCGGATTAGACAACCCGACACCAGTCAAGCAGTCGGACATCAACCGCATCTTGGGTAATGTTGAAGAGACAGAACTCATGGACGAGGTTAACGTACCTTATGTCGTTGATGAAACGGTAAAAGTTACGGATGGTCCATTCAGTGGTTTCAGTGGCGTCATCGAAGAAGTGAACGCCGAGAAACACAAGTTGAAGGTGATGGTCAAAATCTTCGGCAGGAAAACCCCGCTGGAGCTCAGTTTTATGCAAGTTGAAAAAGAATAGGTCGCATGTTACGGGCACCGGTTCTTTTATATTCAGCCAGGAAGGCGTATGCCGACTTGGCTAGTAATGAATTCAATTAATTTATAAACAAAATGGCTAAAGAAGTTGCTGGATTAATCAAATTACAGATTAAAGGTGGCGCTGCGAATCCTTCACCACCAGTAGGACCTGCTTTGGGTTCTAAAGGTATCAATATCATGGGATTCTGCAAGGAGTTCAACGCCAGAACCCAGGATAAGGCAGGTAAGGTATTGCCCGTCGTTATCACTTACTACACCGATAAGTCATACAGCTTCGAGATCAAGACTTCTCCTGCTGCTGTTCAGCTTCTTGAAGCAGCCAAGGTAAAGGGAGGCTCTTCGGAACCGAACCGTAAGAAGGTTGCTTCTGTTACCTGGGATCAGGTAAGAGCTATTGCAGAGGACAAGATGGCCGACCTCAACTGCTTCACAGTGGAGAGTGCCATGAAGTTGATTGCCGGAACTGCACGTAGTATGGGTATTACTGTAAAGGGGGACTTCCCTGGAAAATAATTTATAACTTCAATTTTAAAGAAAATGAGTAAACTGACAAAGAATCAGAAAGCAGTTGCCGATAAGGTTGAAGCAGGGAAAGCATACTCTTTACAGGAGGCTACCGAGCTGGTTAAGGAAATCACCACAACCAAGTTCGATGCTTCAGTAGATATCGACGTGCGACTGGGTGTTGACCCGCGTAAGGCTAACCAGATGGTTCGTGGCGTTGTGTCGCTGCCGAACGGAACTGGTAAGGTTACTCGCGTGCTCGCGCTCTGTACTCCCGATCAGGAAGCTGCTGCCAAGGAAGCTGGAGCTGACTATGTTGGTCTTGACGAGTATATCGATAAGATCAAGGGTGGCTGGACAGACATTGATGTGATTATTACGATGCCTTCTTGTATGGGTAAGATCGGTCCTCTGGGCCGTGTGCTCGGTCCCCGTGGATTGATGCCGAACCCCAAGAGCGGCACTGTTACTATGGATGTAGCAAAGGCAGTTAAGGAAGTGAAGCAGGGTAAGATTGACTTCAAGGTTGACAAGGCTGGTATTATCCACACGTCAATCGGTAAGGTCAGCATGACCCCTGAGCAGCTCTACGGCAATGCCAAGGAGTTCATCGCTACCGTAATCAAACTGAAGCCCGCTGCTGCTAAGGGTACTTATATCAAGAGCATTTATCTCTCAAGTACGATGAGTATTGGTGTCAAGGTAGATCCCAAGACTATTGAGTAATTTTTAAAGAAAACGAAAAATGAGAAAGGAAGTAAAAGATACTATCATCGTTGAACTTGGTGAGAAGCTGAAGGAGTATGCACATTTCTACCTGGTTGATGTCTCTGGATTGAACGCCAAGGATACAAGTGATCTCCGTCGCAAGTGCTTCAAGAATGAGATCAAGATGGTAGTAGTGAAGAACACGCTTCTTCACAAGGCTTTCGAGGCATCAGAAGTTGATTTTGAGCCTTTGTATGAGACTTTGAAAGGCAGTACAGCCGTTATGTTCTGCAACACTGCAAACGTTCCGGCAAAAATGCTGAAAGAGTATAAGAAGCAGGGTATTCCGGCTTTGAAGGCTGCTTACGCAGAGGAAGGCATCTATATCGGTGCTGACAAGCTGGATGAACTGGCATCTATCAAGAGCAAGAACGAGGTGATCGCCGACATCGTGGCTTTGCTGCAGTCTCCGATCAAGAATGTTGTTTCTGGCTTGAACGCTGGTGGCAAGATTCACGGATTGCTTGACGCTATCGCTGAGCGTAACCAATAAGCGAACCAGAGTATTCACATTAAAAACAATTAAAAATTTAAATAAAAATGGCAGATATTAAAGCTATTGCTGAAGAGTTGGTAAACCTTACAGTAAAAGAAGTTAACGAGTTGGCAACAGTCCTGAAGGACGAGTACGGAATTGAGCCTGCTGCTGCAGCTGTTGCAGTTGCTGCAGGTCCTGCTGCTGGCGCAGCTGAGGCAGCTGAGGAGAAGTCATCTTTTGATGTAGTTCTGAAGTCTGCTGGTGCTGCTAAGCTCCAGGTTGTAAAGGCTGTGAAGGAAGCTTGCGGTCTTGGCCTGAAAGAGGCTAAGGATCTCGTAGACGGTGCTCCTTCTACTCTGAAGGAAGGCCTGTCAAAGGACGAGGCTGAGAACCTGAAGAAGACTATCGAGGCAGCTGGTGCTGAGGTAGAGCTCAAATAATCGGGTTTGTTACTCATATACGGGTTAGGATTTCCTAAGTAGGGGAGTCCTAACCTTTTCTTGTCTAAAAGGCAGAATTCCGGAAAATCCGGAATCTCCGGTTACTCCGGGATTTTTTTAAAACCAAACATTTTTTATTTTAGATGGTTTCAAGAATTGTTGATAACAGAATAAACTTTGCCAGCGTGAAGAATCCGATGCCCTATCCGGATTTCCTCGATGTGCAATTGAAGTCTTTCAGAGACTTCCTACAGTTAGACACTCCGCCTGAGGAACGCAAGAATGACGGTTTATATAAGGTGTTCGCAGAGAACTTCCCTATAACCGACACAAGGAACAATTTCGTTCTTGAGTTCCTGGATTACTTTATCGACCCGCCCCGCTACACCATTGACGAGTGTCTGGAGCGCGGTCTGACCTACAGTGTACCTTTGAAGGCTAAGATGAAACTGTATTGTACTGATCCGGACCATGAGGACTTCGAGACAATCGTGTCGGATGTGTTCTTGGGTACGATTCCGTACATGACCAGCAACGGTACGTTTATCATCAACGGCGCAGAGCGCGTAGTCGTTTCTCAGCTGCACCGTTCACCGGGTGTATTCTTCGGTCAGGGTGTCCACGCTAACGGTACGGTTCTCTACAGTGCCCGTATCATTCCTTTCAAGGGATCATGGATTGAGTTCGCTACCGATATCAACAATGTGATGTATGCTTACATCGACAGAAAGAAGAAGCTGCCGGTAACAACGCTTCTCCGTGCCATCGGTTTCGAGGCTGATAAGGACATCCTCCAGATCTTCGACCTTGCTGAGGAAGTGAAGGTGACAAAGAAGAACATGAAGGAGGTCATCGGCAAGCATCTCGCAGCCCGTGTGCTGAAGAGCTGGACGGAAGACTTCGTGGATGAGGACTCTGGTGAGGTGACTTCCATTGAGCGTAATGAGGTGATCATGGAGCGCGAAACGGAGATTACCAAGGAGAACGCCGAGGAAATCCTCGACAGTGGCGCTTCTACCATCCTCGTTCATAAGGATGCGGATACAGCCAGCAAGTTCTCCATCATCTTCAACACCCTGCAGAAAGACCCGAGTAATAGTGAGCAGGAAGCTGTGAACTATATCTACCGTCAGCTGCGTAACGCTGATCCTGCTGATGATGCCAGTGCTCGAGAGGTGATCCAGAACCTCTTCTTCTCTGACAAGCGTTATGACTTGGGTGATGTGGGTCGTTACAGAATCAATAAGAAACTGGGTCTGAACACGGATATGGATGTCCGTATCCTGACCAAGGAAGATATTATAGAGATCATCAAGTATCTCATTCAGCTGGTGAACTCAAATGCTACCGTTGATGATATCGACCACCTGAGCAACCGTCGTGTACGTACGGTGGGTGAGCAGTTGAGCAATCAGTTCTCTATCGGTCTGGCTCGTATGAGCCGTACCATCCGTGAGCGTATGAACGTTCGCGACAACGAGGTGTTCACACCTACCGACCTGATCAATGCCAAGACCATCTCTAGCGTGATCAACTCATTCTTCGGAACCAATCCGCTGAGTCAGTTCATGGATCAGACCAACCCGCTGGCTGAGGTTACTCACAAGCGTCGTCTTTCGGCCCTCGGTCCTGGCGGTCTGTCTCGTGAGCGTGCAGGTTTCGAGGTGCGTGACGTGCACTATACTCACTATGGTCGTCTGTGTCCGATTGAGAGTCCTGAAGGTCCGAACATCGGTCTGATTTCTTCGCTCTGTGTATATGCGAAGATCAATGAGCTCGGTTTCATCGAGACTCCTTACCGTAAGGTGAAGGACGGTGTAGTTGACCTGAAAAACGAGGATGTGGTATATCTCACCGCTGAGGAGGAAGAGGATCACATCATCGGTCAGGGTAACGCTCCATTGAAGGATGACGGTTCGTTCATCCGTACCTATGTGAAGTGCCGTCAGGATGCCGACTTCCCCGTTGTGGCTCCTGGTGAGGTTGACTTGATGGACGTGGCTCCACAGCAGATCGCCTCTATCGCAGCTGGCTTGATTCCTTTCTTGGAGCACGATGATGCTCACCGTGCGTTGATGGGATCGAACATGATGCGCCAGGCTGTACCTCTGCTTCATAACGAGGCTCCTATCGTAGGAACAGGTATTGAGAAGCAGGTTTGTGAAGACTCTCGTACCATGATCACCGCTGAGGGTGATGGTGTGATTGAATATGTGGATGCTACCACGATCCGTATCCTGTACGACCGTACCGAGGATGAGGAGTTCGTGAGCTTCGAGCCCGCCTTGAAGGAATACCGCATTCCGAAGTTCCGTCGTACCAACCAGAATATGGTGGTTGACCTCCGTCCTATCTGTAACAAGGGTCAGCGCGTAAAGGCTGGTGATATCTTGACAGAGGGTTATGCTACAGAGAATGGAGAGTTGGCACTCGGTCGTAACCTGCTCGTGGCTTACATGCCTTGGAAGGGTTACAACTATGAGGATGCTATCGTGCTCAACGAGCGTGTGGTTCGTGAGGATATCCTTACTTCCGTACATGTTGATGAGTACTCTCTCGATGTTCGTGAGACCAAGCGTGGTATGGAGGAGTTCACTGCTGATATCCCGAATGTCAGCGAGGAGGCTACCAAGGATCTGGACGACAACGGTATCATCCGTGTCGGCGCCCGCGTAGAGCCGGGTGACATCCTGATCGGTAAGATCTCACCGAAGGGTGAGAGTGATCCTTCACCTGAGGAGAAACTGCTCCGCGCCATCTTCGGTGACAAGGCCGGTGATGTAAAGGACAGCTCATTGAAGGCTAATCCGTCGCTGACAGGTGTCGTAATCGATAAGAAACTGTTCTCTCGTGCCGTCAAGACACGTCAGAGCAAGCAGCAGGACAAGGTGATCCTGGCCAAGATCGACGAAGAGTATGCAGCTAAGATCAACGACTTGAGAGATATCCTGATCGATAAGCTGATGGCGCTTACCAAGGGTAAGGTGTCACAGGGCGTGAAGGATTATACAGGTGCTGAGATCATCACCAAGGGCAGTAAGTTCACTGTTGCTGCGTTGAAGAATCTCGAGTACGATGGCATCCAGAGTAACGGTTGGACAAATGATGAGCACAAGAATGACCTCATTCAGAAGCTGATTATGAACTACATCAAGAAGTACAAGTTGCTTGATGCTGAGTTGAAGCGCCGTAAGCTCGCTATCACCATCGGTGATGAGCTGCCTTCTGGTATCCTGCAGATGGCCAAGGTATATGTGGCCAAGAAACGTAAGATCGGTGTGGGTGATAAGCTCGCTGGTCGTCACGGTAACAAGGGTATCGTTTCTAAGGTGGTACGTCAGGAGGATATGCCGTTCTTGGAGGATGGTCGTCCTGTTGACCTGGTACTGAACCCGCTGGGTGTGCCTTCACGTATGAACCTCGGTCAGATCTTCGAGGCTATCCTCGGTGCTGCCGGTAAGCGTTTGGGTGTGAAGTTCGCAACCCCGATCTTCGATGGTGCTAAACTGGAGGATCTGCAGGAATGGACCGACAAAGCCGGTCTGCCGCGCCTCTGTTCTACTCACCTCTATGATGGTGAGACGGGCGAGAAGTTCGACCAGCCCGCAACGGTTGGTATCACCTACTTCCTCAAGCTCGGTCATATGGTTGAAGACAAGATGCATGCACGTTCCATCGGTCCGTACAGCTTGATTACCCAGCAGCCACTTGGTGGTAAGGCACAGTTCGGTGGTCAGCGTTTCGGTGAGATGGAGGTTTGGGCACTGGAGGCCTTCGGCGCCAGTCATGTGCTCCAGGAGATCCTGACCATCAAGTCTGACGATGTAGTGGGACGTTCGAAGGCATACGAGGCCATCGTGAAGGGTGAGCCCATGCCGATGCCGGGTATCCCCGAATCTCTGAATGTGTTGCTCCATGAGCTTCGTGGCTTAGGTTTAAGTGTAAGTCTCGACTAAGTGAATTGATAATTTACAATTGATAATTGAAAATTAAATATGGCTTTCAAGAAAGATTCCAAGATAAAGAGTAATTTCACGAAGATTACTATCGGACTGGCTTCTCCCGAGGAGATCCTCGAGAGCAGTTTCGGCGAGGTTACCAAGCCTGAGACCATCAACTATCGTACATACAAGCCCGAGCGCGATGGATTGTTCTGTGAGCGCATCTTCGGTCCGACCAAGGACTATGAGTGTGCTTGCGGTAAGTACAAGCGTATCCGTTATAAAGGAATTGTCTGCGACCGATGCGGCGTGGAGGTAACCGAGAAGAAGGTGCGCCGTGAGCGTACCGGACATATCGAGCTGGTGGTGCCCGTGGCACATATCTGGTACTTCCGTTCCCTGCCCAACAAGATCGGTTATCTGTTAGGCGTTCCAACTAAGAAACTCGATGCTGTTATCTATTATGAGAAGTACATCGTCATCCAGCCGGGTGTGATGGAAGGTAAGAAAGATGCTGAAGGCAACGAGGTGAACGGTTCACATAAGATGGACCTGCTGTCTGAGGATGAGTATATCGACATCATGGAGAGTCTGCCCCAGGGCAATGAGTATCTCGATGATTCCGATCCGAATAAGTTCATTGCCAAGATGGGTGCTGAGGCTATCTACGAGTTGCTCGTGGGTATCGACCTCGACTCACTGAGCTATGAGCTGCGTGACCGTGCCAATAGCGACTCTTCTCAGCAGCGTAAGACCGAGGCGCTGAAGCGTCTGCAGGTGGTGGAGGCCTTCCGCGTTAGTCAGGAGACCAACAAGCCGGAGTGGATGATCATGAAGATCATTCCCGTTACTCCTCCTGAGTTGCGCCCGTTGGTACCGCTGGATGGTGGTCGTTTCGCCACCTCCGACCTGAACGACCTCTACCGTCGTGTCATCATTCGTAACAACCGTCTGAAGAGACTGATGGAGATTAAGGCTCCTGAGGTGATCCTCCGTAACGAGAAGCGTATGCTGCAGGAGGCTGTTGACTCCCTCTTCGACAACAGTCGTAAGTCGTCTGCCGTGAAGAGCGACAGCAACCGTCCGCTGAAGTCACTCTCTGACTCACTGAAGGGTAAGCAGGGTCGCTTCCGTCAGAACTTGCTCGGTAAGCGTGTTGACTATTCAGCACGTTCGGTAATCGTGGTAGGTCCTGAGCTGAAGATGGGCGAGTGCGGTCTGCCGAAGCTGATGGCAGCCGAGCTGTATAAGCCGTTCATCATCCGTAAGCTTATTGAGCGCGGTATCGTGAAGACGGTGAAGAGCGCCAAGAAGATCGTTGACCGCCGTGAGCCGGTGATCTGGGATATCCTGGAGAACGTGATGAAGGGTCATCCCGTACTGCTGAACCGTGCTCCTACACTGCACCGTCTGGGTATTCAGGCCTTCCAGCCGAAGCTCATCGAGGGTAAGGCTATTCAGCTGCACCCGCTGGCATGTACGGCTTTCAACGCCGACTTCGACGGTGACCAGATGGCTGTTCACCTTCCGTTGAGCAACGAGGCTGTACTCGAGGCACAGATCCTGATGCTGCAGAGTCATAACATCCTGAACCCTGCCAATGGTGCACCGATTACCGTTCCTTCACAGGATATGGTGCTGGGTCTTTACTATATCACAAAGATCCGTCCGGGTGCCAAGGGTGAAGGTCTGACCTTCTACGGTCCTGAGGAGGCTATCATTGCCCACAACGAAGGCAAGTGCGACCTCCATGCTCAGGTGAAAGTGATGGTCAAGGATAAGGATGAGAAGGGTGAGTATTATACCCATATGGTGGAGACCTCCGTCGGTCGTGTCATCGTGAATGGCATCATCCCCGATGAGGTGGGCTTCGTCAATACGATTATATCTAAGAAATCACTGCGCGACATCATTGCCAACGTGATCAAGCATGTTGGTTTTGCTGAGGCTTGTGAGTTCCTTGATGGTATCAAGAACTTAGGTTATCGTATGGCTTATCTCGCTGGTCTTTCCTTCAACCTCGATGATATCATCATCCCGAAGGAGAAAGATGATTTGGTTCAGAAAGGTAATGATGAGGTACAGGCCATCACCGATAACTATAACATGGGATTCATCACCGACAACGAGCGTTATAACCAGGTAATCGATGCCTGGACACATGTCAACAACCGTCTGGGTGAGGTGCTGCTGAAGCAGATGACCGAGGCAGACCAGGGCTTCAACGCTGTTTACATGATGCTCGATTCAGGTGCCCGTGGTTCTAAGGACCAGATCAAGCAGCTGGCTGGTATGCGTGGTTTGATGGCCAAGCCGCAGAAGGCAGGTGCTGAAGGACGTGGTACTATTGAGAACCCGATTCTCTCGAACTTCAAAGAGGGTATGTCGGTGCTCGAGTACTTCATCTCTACTCACGGTGCTCGTAAGGGTCTTGCCGATACCGCTATGAAGACCGCCGATGCTGGTTACCTGACTCGTCGTCTGGTGGATGTGTCACACGACGTGATCATCACCGAAGAGGACTGCGGTACGCTGCGCGGACTGGTTTGCACAGCACTGAAGAACGGTGATGAGACCATCTCTACCTTGTATGAGCGTATCCTTGGTCGTGTGTCTGTACACGACATCATCAACCCCACCACAGGCGAGAAGATTATCTCTGCCGGTGAGGAGATCACCGAGGATGTGGCACGAATCATCGAGGAATCACCCATCGAGAGTGTTGAGATCCGTTCGGTGCTCACTTGCGAGAGCAAGAAGGGTGTATGTATGAAGTGCTACGGTCGTAACCTCGCTACCCAGCGTATGGTTCAGAAGGGTGAGGCTGTCGGTGTGATTGCCGCTCAGGCTATCGGTGAGCCGGGTACACAGCTGACACTTCGTACGTTCCACGCCGGTGGTGTGGCAGGTAATGCTGCCGCCAACGCTTCTATCGTGGCCAAGAACGACAGTCGTCTGGAGTTCGATGAGCTTCGTGCCGTTCCTTTCATTGAGGATGGTGAGACTGGTGAACGCGAGTGCCAGATGGTTGTCAGTCGTCTGGCTGAGGTCCGCTTTGTCGATCCGCACACCAACATCGTACTCTCTACGATGAACGTACCTTACGGTTCTTCTCTCTACTTCAAGCATGGAAGTACGGTGAAGAAGGGCGAAATGATTGCCCGTTGGGACCCGTTCAACGCCGTTATCGTTACTGAATATGCCGGTACCTTGAAGTTCAAGGATGTGGTTGAAGGCAGTACCTATAAGGCCGAGACCGACGAAACCACTGGTCTGACTGAGAAGATCATCACGGAGACACGCGATAAGAATCTGGTGCCTACCTGTGATATCATCGGCAGCAATGGCGAGGTTATCGGAACCTATATCTTCCCTGTAGGTGGTCACGTGGTTGTTGAGGACGGTCAGACCGTCAAGACCGGTACCACTTTGGTGAAGATTCCGCGTACCGTTGCCAAGGGTGGTGACATCACCGGTGGTCTGCCGCGTGTAACTGAGCTCTTTGAGGCTCGTAACCCGTCTAACCCTGCTGTTGTATCTGAGATCGACGGTGAGGTGACCATGGGTAAGGTAAAGCGCGGTAACCGTGAGATTATTGTTACCTCTAAGACAGGCGACCAGCGTAAGTATCTTGTTTCCCTGTCGAAGCAGATCCTGGTACAGGAGCATGATGCCGTACGTGCAGGTACACCGCTCTCTGACGGTGTGATTACACCGAACGACATCCTGGCCATCAAGGGTCCGACCGCCGTTCAGGAGTATATCGTGAATGAGGTTCAGGACGTATATCGTCTGCAGGGTGTGAAGATCAACGATAAGCACTTCGAGATCATCGTTCGTCAGATGATGCGCAAGGTGCAGATCAATGATCCGGGTGACACGATCTTCCTGGAGCAGGAGATTGTTGACAAGCTCGACTTCGCAGAGGAGAACGACCGCATCTGGGGTAAGAAGGTGGTTGTTGATGCCGGTGACTCTGAGGTCATGAAGGCAGGACAGATCGTTTCCGCCCGTAAGCTGCGCGACGAGAACTCTATGCTCAAGCGCCGTGACCTCCGTACCGTACAGGTTCGTGACGCCGTGCCCGCTACTTCAACCCAGATTCTGCAGGGTATCACCCGTGCAGCATTGCAGACCAAGAGCTTCATGTCGGCCGCTTCCTTCCAGGAAACGACGAAGGTGCTCAACGAGGCAGCTATCCGCGGAAAGGTAGATACCTTGGAAGGTATGAAGGAGAACGTGATCTGCGGTCACCTGATTCCTGCCGGTACTGGTCTGCGTGAGTTCGACAAGATCATCGTGGGCTCGAAAGAGGAGTATGAGCGTATTCAGGCTAACCGCAAGAACGTGCTCGACTTCTCCGAGAAGGAGGCCATGGAGGTGGAGCCTTAATCCGTTAAGACAATAGAAAAGCTACTCGTCTGAGTGCTTGAATATACGAAACGGCAGCTATATTCTTCTGTGAGAAGGATATGGCTGCTGTTGTTTTTGGCATTTGTGACATTATCTTTCATTTTGTTTACCGAATCTGAAAATAATTCATTACCTTTGCAAGCCAAAGAGAATAAACAGTAATATGGGAAGAATCATACTCACAGGCGACCGCCCCACAGGTCGCCTGCATTTAGGACACTATGTGGGGTCACTGCGCCGACGCGTGGAGTTACAGAATGAAGGTGACTACGATAAGATGTTCGTGTTCATCGCAGATGTACAGGCTCTTACTGATAATGCCGACAATCCTGAAAAGGTGCGTCAGAACATCATTGAGGTAGCACTCGATTACCTTTCAGTGGGTCTCGATCCCTCGAAGGTCACCATCTTCATCCAGTCGATGATCCCTGAGCTGACGGAGCTCACGGTGTATTACATGAATCTCGTTACCGTAAGTCGTCTGCAGCGCAACCCCACCGTGAAGACAGAGATTGCCATGCGCAACTTTGAGACCTCCATTCCCGTGGGCTTTTTCACCTATCCCATCTCACAGGCTGCCGACATCACATTCTGTAAGGCTACCACCGTACCGGTAGGGGAGGACCAGGAGCCGATGCTGGAACAGTGCCGCGAGATTGTAAGACGCTTCAATTCCATATACGGCGAGGTGCTGGTGGAGCCGCAGATCATGCTGCCCTCCAACCAGGCTTGTCTGCGCTTGCCCGGCATCGACGGTAATGCAAAGATGTCGAAGAGTCTGGGTAACTGCATCTATCTGAGCGACACCGCCAAGGAGGTGGAGCAGAAGGTGAAGTCGGCTTATACCGATCCGGAGCATCTGCGCGTGGAAGATCCCGGTCATGTGGAAGGAAACGTGGTGTTTACCTATCTTGATGCCTTCTCTTCTGATGATGATTTCGCAGAGTTCTGGCCCGAATACAAGAACTTGGATGAGCTGAAGGACCACTATCGTCGTGGCGGATTAGGTGACATGAAATGCAAGAAGTTCCTCATGAAGGTGTTGAACAAGCAGCTGGAGCCCATCCGTGTTCGCCGTCATGAGTTTGAACAGGACATCCCCGAGGTGTATAACATCCTGAAGAAGGGTAGTGAAGCTGCCCGCGAGGTGGCTGCCCAGACACTCCATGAGGTGCGCGAGGCCATGAAGATCAATTACTTTGATGATCCTGAGCTCATCCGTGAGCAGGCAGAGAAGTACAGAAATAATTTATAGTTCATAGTTCATAATTCATAATTCATAGTTCATAGTTTAGGTTATGGAGGAACAGAAGAATAACGGATTGCAGTTGGAGTTGCCGCAGGATGTGGCACAGGGACAGTATGCCAACTTTGCCATCATTACCCACAGTAGTAGTGATTTCATCCTTGATTTCGCCCGTGTGCTTCCCGGATTGCCGAAGGCACAGGTGAAGAGTCGTGTGATTCTGGCTCCTGAACATGCCAAGCGACTCCTCGCTGCGCTACAGGAGAATATCATGCGTTACGAACAGGAGTTCGGAACCATTCGCATCCCAAACCAAGGACCGCGTACCGCAACACCGTTTCCGATGGGAAAAGGTGAGGCTTAATCTCGTGAATCCTGTTGATTCTTGAACGAAATTAGTAAGAGATATACTAAAATAATGTTAACAAAGTGTATTTCTTACTAATTTTTTATTATTCTGTTGCTTTTGCTATTTATAGAATTAGGTGATTTCGGGGAAAGTTTGTACCTTTGCAGCCCGAAATAGTCCGCAGGGATTATAGTGCACATACTCGAATATAAACAAAACAATATAAATATCTAAAAATTAAGTACAATGCCTACTATTTCACAATTAGTAAGAAAAGGCAGAAAGGCGCTTGTTGACAAGAGCAAGTCGCCCGCTTTGGACTCATGTCCTCAGCGTCGTGGCGTTTGTGTACGCGTTTACACAACGACCCCGAAGAAGCCTAATTCGGCAATGCGTAAAGTTGCCCGTGTTCGTTTGACAAACCAGAAGGAAGTGAACTCCTACATCCCGGGAGAGGGTCACAACCTTCAGGAGCACTCTATCGTTTTGGTACGCGGCGGTCGTGTAAAGGACCTTCCCGGTGTACGTTATCACATTGTTCGCGGAACGCTGGATACTGCAGGTGTAGCAAACCGCACACAGCGTCGTTCCAAGTACGGAGCTAAGCGTCCTAAGCAGAAGAAGTAAAAGAGTCAGTGAGTTTTTAAGTTCATGGGTGCTCGGTGATGAGCAGGCTCGGAACAAGAGGAGAAACTCAACAACTCGAAGACTCAGAAACTTACAAACTCAGTAACTGAACATTCAGTACTGAAAACTCAGAAACTTGAAGTAAACCGTTTTGCTGGAGAATTGTTAACAGGTTGAGTAAATGCTCTGGAGTGAGCGTTGAAGATATCAGAAAGAACAGCCCCATGCAGAATAAATTTTAGTAAAAAATGAGAAAAGCAAAACCAAAGAAGCGCGTGATCCTGCCGGATCCCGTTTTCAACGACCAAAAGGTCTCAAAGTTCGTGAATCATCTGATGTATGACGGAAAGAAGAATACATCATATGAGATTTTCTACAAAGCTCTTGACATCGTCAAAGAGAAGATGGCTAAGGAAGAGAAGGCTCCGCTTGAGATTTGGAAGCAGGCCCTCGACAACATCACTCCCCAGGTGGAGGTGAAGAGCCGTCGTATCGGTGGTGCAACCTTCCAGGTTCCTACGGAAATCCGTCCGGACCGCAAGGAGAGTGTGTCCATGAAGAATATGATCAACTTCGCTCGCAAGCGTGGTGGTAAGTCTATGGCTGACCGTCTGGCTGCTGAGATCATGGATGCCTACAACAACCAGGGTGGTGCATACAAGCGTAAGGAGGACATGCACCGTATGGCTGAGGCTAACCGTGCATTCGCTCACTTCAGATTCTAAACATTCAGGATAATAATAGGTAAAAAGAGAAAATGGCAAAACAAGACTTACATTTGACCCGCAATATCGGTATCATGGCTCACATCGATGCCGGTAAGACAACAACTTCTGAGCGTATCCTGTACTACACAGGTAAGACTCATAAGATTGGCGAGGTTCATGACGGTGCCGCAACAATGGACTGGATGGCACAGGAGCAGGAGCGTGGTATCACTATCACCTCTGCTGCTACCACCTGCTATTGGCACTATAACGACAAACAGTTTAAGATCAACTTGATTGATACTCCGGGACACGTGGACTTCACCGCTGAGGTGGAGCGTTCTCTCCGTGTACTGGACGGAGCTGTGGCAACCTACTGTGCAGTAGGTGGTGTACAGCCCCAGAGTGAAACGGTGTGGCGCCAGGCCGACAAGTATAACGTACCCCGTCTGGGATACGTGAACAAGATGGACCGTTCTGGTGCAAACTACTACGACGTTCTCCAGCAGATGAAGGACGTACTGGGTGCTAAGCCCGTATCTTTGGTGATTCCTATCGGACAGGAGGAGACCTTCAAGGGTATCGTTGACCTGCTGAAGATGAAGGCTATCATCTGGAACGATGAGACACAGGGTGCTGAGTTCGAGGTAACCGACATCCCTGCTGATCTCGCTGATGAGGCTCAGGAGTGGCGCGACAAGCTCGTGGAATCTGCAGCAGAGTTCGATGAGGCTCTGATGGAGAAGTTCTTCGAGGATCCTAACTCAATTACTGAGGAGGAGCTGATCGCTGCTATCCGTAAGGGTACCCTCGCCATGGAGTGCACACCGATGCTCTGCGGTTCATCATTCAAGAACAAGGGTGTACAGACTCTGCTCGACTATGTTTGTGCCTTCCTTCCTTCTCCACTGGATACTCCCAATATCGTTGGTGAGAACCCCAGCACAGGCGAAGAGGAAGACCGTAAGCCGAGTGAGGACGAGCCCACTTCAGCGCTGGCCTTCAAGATTGCTACCGACCCGTATGTTGGTCGTTTGGTGTTCTTCCGCGTTTACTCTGGTAAGGTGGAGGCTGGTTCATACGTCTTCAACACCCGTTCCGGTAAGAAGGAGCGCGTGAGCCGTCTGTTCCAGATGAACTCCAACAAGCAGCAGCCCATGGAGAGCATTGACGCTGGTGATATCGGTGCTGGTGTAGGTTTCAAGGATATCCGTACGGGTGATACCCTCTGCGATGAGGCTCATCCCATCGTACTGGAGAGCATCAGCTTCCCGGATACCGTGATCTCTATCGCCGTTGAGCCGAAGAGCCAGGCTGACATTGCCAAGCTTGATAATGGTCTGGCTAAGCTGGCTGAGGAAGATCCTACCTTCACTGTACATACCGACGAGCAGAGCGGTCAGACCGTGATCTCTGGTATGGGTGAGCTTCACCTCGATATCATCATCGACCGTCTGAAGCGTGAGTTCAAGGTAGAGTGTAACCAGGGTAAGCCTCAGGTGAACTATAAGGAAGCCATCACCAAGACTGTTAACCTCCGCGAGGTTTACAAGAAGCAGTCGGGTGGTCGTGGTAAGTTCGCTGACATCATCGTGAACGTTGGTCCGGTTGATGAGGATTACGACATCAAGGAGAACGGCGGTCTGCAGTTCATCAACGAGGTGAAGGGTGGTAACATTCCTAAGGAATTCATCCCCGCTGTCCAGAAGGGCTTCGAGGATGCCATGAAGAATGGTGTGCTCGGTGGCTATCCGATGGATTCCATGAAGGTGACTGTGATCGACGGTTCATTCCACCCGGTTGACTCTGACCAGTTGTCATTCGAGCTCGCTGCCCGCAACGCATACAAGAACGCTTGCGTGAAGGCCGGTCCTGTACTCATGGAGCCTGTGATGAAGCTTGAGGTGGTGACACCTGAGGAGAACATGGGTGACGTGATTGGTGACTTGAACAAGCGCCGTGGTCAGGTAGAAGGTATGGAAGAGGCCCGTAGCGGTGCACGCATCGTGAAGGCTATGGTTCCGCTGGCTGAGATGTTCGGCTATGTAACCGCTCTGCGTACCATCACCTCTGGTCGTGCTACCAGCTCTATGGAGTATGATCACCACGCACCAGTTTCTGGCTCTATCGCCAAGGCTGTGCTTGAGGAGATCAAGGGTCGCGTAGATCTCGTGTAAGAAAAAAGAGCGAGCCGCTGAGCAAATGACTCTTTAGCGGCTCCTCATATTAAACAATAAATATTAAACATTAAAGATTATGAGTCAGAAAATTCGCATTAAGCTGAAGAGCTACGACCACAAATTGGTTGACAAGTCAGCAGAGAAAATCGTGAAGGCAGTTAAGGCCACAGGTGCTATCGTTAGCGGTCCTATCCCCCTTCCAACTCACAAGCGTATCTACACAGTAAACCGTTCTACCTTCGTAAACAAGAAGGCTCGTGAGCAGTTCCAGTTGTCAGACTACAAGCGTCTGATCGACATCTACAGCTCAACTGCCAAGACGGTTGATGCCCTGATGAAGCTTGAGCTTCCCAGCGGTGTTGAGGTAGAGATCAAGGTATAGTTAAAGCCCGAACGGGCAAACTATCATAAAAACGGGAGTCACATATTGTGATTCCCGTTTTTGTTTTGTCGTAATCTCAAAACTTCATAAGAAATTGATATAAGAATAGCCCAAGGTGAACATTTGTGAACTTTTTGATCTCAAATAATTTGCAAAAGAGGCTGGAAAGCTATATTTTTGCGGTGTCAAAGCTATACTATTATGAAAAGAATGATTTTAGCGACGGCGTTGCTTTGCTGCGTCACCCTTCGATTGGGAGCTCAGCAACAGATCAGACATGAGTTCAGTATGGGCTTCGGTGTCGGGAACAATATGGCCGATAACAAGGTTAATGATGTGGTAGATCACTATTTGGAAACCTATCATATGGAAAGTGAGGTGGGATGTTCCGACCTCTTCGGTGATTCGCATATAACTCTGAGTTTTGAGTACCACTATCGTCTTAACCAACGATGGGCTGTAGGCTGCATCGCCGGATGGGGATTATCGAATGAATCCTATGATGGAATAGAAGAATATGGGTCGGCACCCCATTCCTATCTTGCCAAGCATGGCAGTGAGCAGAGTCGTATATTCTATATTGCGCCGTCAGTCAGATACAGTTGGCTTACTACCATGCGAGGACACATGCAACTCTATTCTCGGGCGGCTTTGGGAACCATCAGACAACACATGTTATTCGACTATCAGCAGGCTGCTTCTGATGGTAGACTATATACTGCTTTAGAAGACGACACTCAACGCGATGAATATCGCCATGAACATTTTGATGAGGTGAAATGGCGTTCCGCTTATCAACTGACTCCTGTTGGCATCGATCTCGGTAACCGATTCATCCATTTCTATTCGGAACTGGGCTATGGATTCCAGGGTGTCTTTACCATTGGAACTCGTTTCACCTTTCCCTAACAGAAGTGGGTCAAAGTTCCAAACGACCTGATTGAATTGCAGAATATCGAGTAATCAGCCTAGTTTCTATAAGAAATCAGCCTAGTTTCTATAAGAAATCAGCCTAGTTTCTATGGGAAATCAGCCTAGTTTCTATGCGTGAGTAGCCCAGTTAGCAATGCACATCATTGATAATGGGTTTGATCTTCATCATGAATACGTGGTAATCCACATAATCCTCCGCTAACAAGCTGCTGATCATAAGTTGATTAGGCGTAATAGCGGAGCATTCTTTAGAATTCATTTGCTGGCCGTTTTTTTGGAGTGTATTCATTTTTTATATATCTTTGTAGCCGTAATAACCAAATTATTAAGCATATGGAAACTGAAGAACTGAAGAATCAAACAGCAGAAGCAGCTGAAGAACTGAAGAATCAAGCAGCAGAAGCGGCTGAAGAGGTAAAGGACCAGGCCGCAGAAACAGCAAGTGACGTAAAGGATTCGGCTGAAGACCTGTTGAAAAACATGAAGGAGAAAGCTGAGGAAGTGATCAACGATATCAGTGAGAACGAAACCGTGAAGGCTGTCCGCGAGAAAGTGGAAGGCTGGGTGAGCGAAGAAAACCTGAAGAACGTCAAGGAGAAGGTGGAAGGTGTGATCAACGATATCAGCGAAAACGAAACCGTGAAAGCTGTTCGTGAGAAGATCGACGAAACCGTGGAGCAGCTTACGTCTAACGAAACCGTTCAGCAAGCCAAGGAGTTCGTAAGCGAACAAACCGACCGCGCCGGTGAGTTTATCAAGGAGAGCGCCGAGAGTGTGGAGAAAAGCGGTTTCTTCCAGAAGCTAAAAGGACTGTTCGGACTGAAATAAACCCCTTTCCTGATACAGTATCAGGCTTTTCCCTTTATCGAATAGTTAAAAATCAATAAAAGTTGCCTGGTGCAAAGGTGCTCATGCTTGTTATTTCAATAATAATGTGTACCTTTGCACCCGCTAAAGTGCGTATTGCGCTGGCTTTATGCCATCAATACTCTGATAAAGAACAACTTAACCTTCAATTGCGAAGAAGTGAGGATGTTTCTTTTTAAGTGTGTTGTGTGTGTGAAAAAAGCGTAGGAGCACTTAAAAAGAAACCATATTAAACATTATATTATTTAATTTTAAACTGAAATGCCAGGATTATTAGGAAAGAAAATCGGAATGACATCCGTTTTCAGTGCCGACGGCAAGAATGTGCCGTGCACTGTTATCGAAGCTGGTCCTTGTGTTGTTACTCAGGTTAAGACCGTTGAGAAAGACGGTTATCAGGCTGTTCAGCTGGGCTACGGCGAGGCTAAGGAGAAGAATACCTCTAAGCCTATGCAGGGAGTCTTCAAGAAGGCCGGTACAACACCAAAGAAGCACTTGGCCGAGTTCAAGTTTGACGAGGAGCACAACCTCGGTGATACCATCACAGTTGAGATCTTCAACGATGTTGACTTCGTTGACGTGATTGGTACTTCCAAAGGTAAGGGTTTCCAGGGCGTTATGAAGCGCCACGGATTCGGTGGTGTAGGTCAGGCTACACACGGTCAGGACGACCGTGCCCGCAAGCCGGGATCTATCGGTGCTTGTTCATACCCCGCTAAGGTGTTCAAGGGTATGCGCATGGGCGGCCAGATGGGTGGTGACCGTGTAACCACTCAGAACCTCAGAGTGTTAAAGGTTATCCCAGAGAGCAACCTTCTTATTGTGAAGGGTAGCGTCGCTGGATGCAAAGGTTCAACTGTAATAATTAACATGTAATGGAAGTTAGCGTATTAAATATCAATGGTCAGGAGACCGGAAGAAAGGCAACTCTTAATGAGGCTATCTTCGCTATTGAACCGAATGATCACGTTCTGTATCTGAACGTTAAGCAGTATCTTGCCAATCAGCGCCAGGGAACAGCTAAGTCAAAGGAGCGCAGTGAGCTCTCAGGTTCTACCCGCAAGCTGATCCGTCAGAAGGGTAGTGGTGGTGCTCGCCGTGGTGACATCAACTCACCGGTACTCGTAGGTGGTGCCCGCGTGTTTGGTCCGAAGCCCCGCGACTACAGCTTCAAGCTGAACAAGAAAGTTAAGGTCCTTGCACGTAAGAGTGCCCTCTCTTATAAGGCAAAGGAGAATGCCATCATCGTTGTAGAGGACTTCACGATGGATGCACCCAAGACTAAAGATTTTATAAATATTACTAAAAATCTCAAAGTCGAAGGAAAGAAACTTCTCCTCGTTTTGCCAAATATAGATAAAAATGTATATTTGTCGGCTCGTAACCTCCAGCGTACCAATGTGATGCTGGCAAGTGCCATCAACACATACAAGATTTTGGATGCTGATGTACTTGTTATCACAGAGAATTCGCTGAAGACAATCGATGAAATCTTAATCAAGTAAAAGGAGACAATAGATATGGCATTTATCATTAAACCGTTGGTCACTGAGAAGATGACCAATATTACAGACAAGTCTTCTGAAGACAGAACTTATAAGCACAAGGGTGAGACACGCACCAAGAAGGCTCAGGCCAAGTATGGTTTCATCGTACGTCCCGAGGCTAATAAGCTCGAAATTAAGAACGAAGTCGAGAGTCTGTACAACGTCACAGTGGTTGACGTGAACACGATGCGTTACGCAGGCAAGCGCTCAAGCCGCTATACCAAGCTGGGCTTGATCAAAGGTCAGCGCAATGCATTCAAGAAAGCAGTCGTTACCTTGAAAGAGGGCGATACTATTGATTTTTACAGCAATATTTAAATAAGAAATGGCAGTACGTAAATTAAAACCGGTAACTCCCGGTCAAAGACACAAGATTATTGGCACATTCGAGGATATTACTGCAACTGTGCCAGAGAAGTCTCTCGTTTACGGAAAACGCTCAACTGGCGGTCGAAACAATACAGGTAAGATGACTGTTCGCTACATGGGTGGCGGTCATAAGAGAAAGTATCGTTTCATCGACTTCAAGCGAGAGAAAGATGGTGTTCCAGCTGTAGTGAAGACAATCGAGTACGATCCTAACCGTTCTGCTCGCATTGCGCTTCTGTTCTACGCTGATGGTGAAAAACGTTACATTATTGCTCCTAACGGATTGCAGGTGGGTACTACACTGCTCTCTGGTGCTGAGGCAGCACCTGAAGTGGGTAACGCCCTTCCCTTGGCAAACATCCCCGTGGGTACGGTGGTTCACAACATCGAGCTCCGTCCGGGTCAGGGTGCCAAGCTTGTCCGTTCGGCTGGTAACTTTGCTCAGCTTACTTCTCGTGAAGGTAGCTATTGCGTGATCAAACTCCCTTCTGGCGAGACACGCAAGATACTCAGTGCTTGTAAGGCAACTATCGGTGTTGTTGGTAATGCTGACCACGCCCTTGAGCAGTCTGGTAAAGCCGGACGTTCTCGCTGGCTGGGTCGCCGTCCGCACAACCGTGGTGTTGTGATGAACCCGCACGATCACCCGATGGGTGGTGGTGAAGGACGTCAGAGCGGTGGACATCCGCGCTCACGTAAGGGCTTGTATGCAAAGGGTCTCAAGACTCGTGCTCCTAAGAAGCTCTCCAACAAGTATATCATCGCAAGAGCAAGTAAATAACAAAGTAAACTGAAGTAAATTATGAGTCGTTCATTAAAAAAAGGTCCGTACATCAACGTGTCACTCGAGAAGAAAGTTCTCGCTATGAATGAGAGTGGCAAGAAGAATGTCGTTAAGACATGGGCCAGAGCTTCAATGATCTCCCCGGATTTCGTGGGACACACTGTAGCTGTTCATAACGGTAACAAATTTATCCCTGTTTACATTACTGAGAACATGGTAGGCCACAAGCTGGGTGAGTTCGCTCCCACACGTCGTTTCGGCGGCCATGCTGGTAACAAGAAGTAAACGGGCTGCAACCATTTAAATAGAAGTAATAATGGGAAATAGAAAGAAATTAGCGGCTGAGAAAAGAAAAGAGGCCCTGAAGACATTGTACTTTGCGAAACTGAAGGGTGTTCCCTCTTCACCTCGCAAGATGCGCTATGTCGTAGATATGATTCGCGGTATGGAAGTGAACCGCGCCCTCGGCGTGCTGAGATTCTCCAAGAAGCATGCCGCAGCTGATGTAGAGAAGTTGCTCCGCTCAGCCATCAACAACTGGGAACAGAAAAACGACCGCAAGGCCGAGGATGGTGAGCTGTATATTTCCAAGGTGTTTGTTGACGAAGGTGTAACCATGAAGCGCATGCGCCCTGCTCCTCAGGGTCGCGGCTATCGCATCCGCAAGCGTTCTAATCATGTCACCTTGTTCGTTGACGCTAAAACTAATGACGAAAAATAAGTAAGTAGAATGGGACAGAAAGTTAATCCAATCAGCAACCGCTTGGGCATTATCCGCGGTTGGGACTCAAACTGGTTCGGTGGAAAGAGCTTCGGTGATAATCTGGTAGAAGACCAGAAAATCCGTAAGTATCTCAACGAACGTCTGGCTAAGGCAAGTGTTTCGAAAATCGTTATCGAGCGCACGCTGAAGCTCGTTACCATCACTATCTGCACAGCCCGTCCGGGTATCGTTATTGGTAAGGGTGGTCAGGATGTTGACAAACTGAAGGAAGAGCTGAAGAAGCTCTATGATAAGGAGATCCAGATCAATATCTTCGAGGTGAAGAAGCCTGAGCTCGATGCAACAATCGTGGCAAACAACATTGCTCGTCAGATTGAAGGTAAGATTGCTTACCGTCGCGCCATCAAGCAGGCTGTTGCCAACACCATGCGTGCTGGAGCTGAAGGTATCAAGATCCAGATCACTGGTCGTCTGAACGGTGCTGAAATGGCACGTAAGGAAATGTTCAAGGAAGGCCGCACCCCCCTGCACACGTTCCGCGCTGACATCGACTATTGCCAGGCTGAGGCTCTGACAAAGGTTGGTCTGCTCGGCATCAAGGTGTGGATTTGCCGCGGTGAGGTTTACGAGAAGCGCGACCTCGCCCCCAACTTCACACAGGAGAAACAGAACGGTCGTGGAAACGGCAGACAAGGCGGTCGTGGTAATCGTAAAAGAAACAATAACAAGTAAAAAAGATTGATCATGTTACAGCCAAAAAGAGTAAAATATAGAAGACCTCAAGACGGACGTGGCAACAAAGGCAACGCCCACAGAGGTACACAGCTGGCTTTCGGTTCTTTCGGTATCAAGACGCTTGATGCGAAATGGCTCGACAGCCGACAGTTAGAGGCTGCCCGCGTTGCAATCAACCGTTACATGCAGCGTGAAGGACAGGTCTGGATTCGTGTTTTCCCGGATAAACCCATCACCCGCAAACCTGCTGATGTCCGAATGGGTAAAGGTAAGGGTGATCCCGCAGGATGGGTTGCACCTGTGACACCGGGTCGTATCCTCTTCGAAGTTGAAGGCGTTCCGTTCGAGGTTGCCAAGGAGGCTCTCCGCCTCGGCGCTCAGAAACTGCCTGTAAAGACTAAGTTTGTTGTAAGACGTGATTTCGATAAAAACGCTTAAGAAAGATGAAGATTCAAGAGATTAGAGAGCTCGCCACAAAGGATTTGGTGGAGCGTTTAGAGACAGAAGTGACAAAGTTGCAGCAGTTAAAGCTCAATCATGCCATCACACCGCTGGAGAATCCATCTCAGATTAAGGAAGCTCGTCGAACCATCGCGCGTATGAAGACAGAACTCCGTCAGAGAGAACTTAACAAATAACAATGGTCCAGATGGAAACAAGAAATTTAAGAAAAACAAGACAGGGTGTCGTTATCAGCAACAAAATGGATAAAACCATTGTTATTGCCGCTAAGTTCAAGGAGAAGCACCCGATTTATGGTAAGTTTGTCCAGAAGACAAAGAAGTACCATGCTCATGATGAGAAGAATGAGTGCAATATCGGTGATACCGTACTCATTATGGAAACCCGTCCGTTGTCTAAGACAAAGAGATGGAGATTAGTACAAATCGTAGAAAAGGCTAAGTAATTATGATACAAGCAGAATCAAGACTTACAGTCGCTGACAACAGTGGTGCTCGTGAGGCTCTTTGCATTCGCGTGCTGGGTGGTACCCGCCGCCGTTATGCCAGCGTGGGTGACGTGATTGTTGTTGCCATCAAGAACGCAATCCCCACAAGTGATGTGAAAAAAGGTGCAGTATCTAAGGCTTTGATTGTTCGCACAAAGAAAGAGATTCGTCGCGCTGATGGTTCCTACATCCGCTTCGATGACAATGCTTGTGTGCTGCTCAACAATGCAGGTGAACTTCGCGGCAGCCGTATCTTCGGCCCCGTTGCCCGTGAACTCCGTGCAGTAAACATGAAAGTCGTTTCTTTGGCACCTGAGGTTCTTTAATTTTTTAAACTGAATAGTAATGAGTAAGTTACATATTAAGAAAGGTGACATGGTCCTCGTGATTGCCGGTAAGGACAATTACAAGATCAAGGGCAACAAGACTCCGCACAAGGTGCTGAAGGTGCTCGTGAAGGAACAGCGTGCCATCGTAGAGGGCGTGAACATGGTCTCTAAGAGCACGAAGCCGTCTGCCAAGAATCCTCAGGGAGGTATCATCAAGCAGGAGGCTCCTATTCATATTTCAAATTTGATGTTGGTTGATCCGAAGAGCGGTGATCCTACTCGCGTTGCTATCAAGCACGAGGGCAAGAACGTGATTCGTATCTCTAAAAAATCAGGAGAGGAGATTAAATAATGAATACAGCACAGTTAAAGAAAGAGTATAAGGAGAATATCGCTCCGGCATTGCAGAAGCAGTTCAACTACACTTCAGCTATGCAGATTCCTGTCCTGAAGAAGATTGTAGTAAACCAGGGTCTGGGCGATGCCACTCAGGATAAGAAGATCATCGACGTGGCTATTAACGAGATTTCCACCATTACGGGTCAGAAGGCGGTAGCTACCTATTCAAAGAAGGATATCGCTAACTTCAAGCTCCGTAAGAAGATGCCTATCGGTGTGATGGTTACACTGCGTCGTGAGCGTATGTATGAGTTCCTCGAGAAACTCGTGCGTGTTGCACTTCCCCGTATCCGTGACTTCAAAGGTATCGAGACCAAGTTCGACGGACGTGGAAACTATACACTGGGTATCCAGGAGCAGATCATCTTCCCGGAGATCAACATCGATACCATCGATCGTATCCAGGGTATGAATATCACTTTTGTGACATCTGCTAAGACCGATGAAGAGGGCTTTGCCCTGCTCAAGGCTTTCGGCCTCCCATTCAAGAACGCTAAAAATTAAGAAATATGGCTAAAGAATCAATGAAGGCCCGCGAGGTTAAGCGCGCCAAGCTTGTTGCTCGCTATGCTGAGAAACGTGCTGCCCTGAAGAAAGTGATTGCCACAGCTGAGGATCCTGCAGAGGCTTACGAAGCAGCCCGTCAGTTGCAGAGCATTCCCCGCAATGCCAATCCTATCCGCCTGCACAACCGTTGCAAGGTGACTGGTCGTCCGAAGGGTTACATCCGTCAGTTCGGTATCTCACGTATCCAGTTCCGCGAAATGGCTTCGGCTGGTTTGATCCCCGGTGTGAAGAAGGCAAGCTGGTAAGCAGTTGAAAATTGACAATTGAAGATTGACAATTACGCAAGAGATTTTTTTAATATTGTCGGGGGAGTCCCGATTAATTAAACATTTTATTTTATGACAGATCCAATAGCAGATTATCTGACGAGGTTGAGAAACGCAATCATGGCTCATCACCGTGTTGTTGAAGTACCAGCTTCAAACTTGAAGAAGGAGATTACCAAGATCCTCTTCGAGAAAGGTTACATCCTGAACTACAAGTTCATCGAGGATGGACCGCAGGGAACTATCAAGGTTGCCTTGAAGTACGACCCTGCAACAAGACAGAACGCTATCCGCGTGCTGAAAAGAGTGTCTAAGCCAGGTCTTCGTAAGTACACTGGTTACAAAGACATGCCGAGAGTAATTAACGGATTAGGTATCGCTATCATATCTACATCCCAAGGTGTCATGACGGACAAGGAGGCTTCTCAGCTGAAGATCGGCGGTGAGGTTCTTTGCTACGTATATTAATGGGAGGACTTAAGTATGTCAAGAATAGGTAAGTTACCAATCGTCATTCCCGCTGGCGTAACCGTTGATTACAAAGACGGAGTTGTAAGTGTAAAGGGTCCCAAGGGTGAACTCTCACAGAAGGTGGATTCGTCTATCATCGTAAAGATCGAGGACGGTCGCATGACCTTCGAGATTGATGAGAAGAGTCCGGTGAACGTAAAGCAGAAGCAGGCCTTCCACGGTCTCTATCGCGCACTCGTGAACAACATGGTTGTTGGTGTTAGCGAGGGCTATAAGAAAGAGCTTGAGTTGGTAGGCGTGGGCTACCGTGTGTCAAACCAGGGTAACCTGATTGAGTTCTCACTCGGTTATACTCACCCGATTTTCATTCAGCTTCCTCAGGAAGTTAAGGTTGAGACGAAGTCTGAAAGAAACCAGAACCCTCAGATTATATTAGAGTCATGCAACAAGGAGTTGCTGGGTCTTATTTGTGCTAAGATTCGTTCTTTCCGTATGCCTGAGCCTTACAAAGGAAAAGGTATCCTGTTCAAAGGCGAGGTTATCCGCAGAAAGTCTGGTAAGTCAGCTTCAGCTAAGTAATCTTATGAATTGAAAATTGAATCACTGAAAATTGAAAATTAAGAGATTATGACAACGAAGAAAGTAGAAAGACGAATCAAGATAAAGTTTAGAATTCGCAAGAGCGTAAACGGTACCGCAGAGCGTCCTCGTCTGAGCGTGTTCCGCAGTAACAAACAGATCTACGCTCAGATTATTAACGATTTGACGGGTAACACCCTTGTGTCTGCTTCCTCTCTCGGAATGGAAACCATGCCCAAGAAAGAGCAGGCTGCCAAGGTCGGCGAACTCGTAGCAAAGAAAGCACTTGAAGCAGGCATCACTCAGGTAGTGTTCGACCGTAACGGTTATCTCTACCATGGTCGTGTGCAGGAACTGGCTGACGGTGCACGTAAAGGTGGACTTAAATTCTAAAGATTATGGCAATGAACAAAGTTAAGATAAATAGCGACGTTGAGTTAAAAGACAGACTGGTTGCTATTAACCGCGTTACCAAGGTAACAAAGGGTGGTCGTACCTTCACGTTTGCTGCAATCGTCGTAGTTGGAGACGGTAATGGCGTTATCGGCTGGGGCCTGGGTAAGGCTGGCGAGGTAACTGCTGCCATCTCTAAGGGTACGGAGGCAGCTAAGAAGAATCTGGTGAAGGTTCCTATTTTGAAAGGAACGGTTCCTCATGAAATCGAAGCACGCTACGGTGGTGCACAGGTATTCCTGAGACCCGCAGCTGCCGGTACCGGTCTTGTGGCTGGTGGTGCTATGCGTGCCGTTCTGGAGAGTGTCGGTGTGAAGGATGTGCTGGCTAAGTCTAAGGGTTCTTCTAACCCCCACAACTTGGTAAAGGCAACCATCCTCGCCTTGAGTCAGATGCGTGATGCCTACACAGTGGCAGGTGCCCGTGGCATTAGCATGGAAAGAGTGTTTAACGGTTAATTAATTGGAGAGCATTATGGCAACAATCAAAATTAAGCAGATTAAGAGTAAAATCGGTGCCCCCATCGATCAGAAGCGCACGCTTCAGTCATTGGGATTGCGTAAAATCTCTCAGGTCGTTGAGCGTGAGGACTCTCCTGAAGTCCGTGGTATGATCCGCAAGGTTCATCATCTGGTAACCGTAGTAGAGTAATAATTGTCAAACGTTTTTAAACAGATTCGAATAATGAAATTACATACTTTAAAACCTGCAGCGGGCTCAACGCATTCACGTCGTCGCATCGGTCGTGGTCCGGGTTCTGGACTCGGCGGTACTTCTACACGTGGTCACAAGGGTGCTAAGGCTCGTTCTGGCTACAAGAGAAAGATTGGATTCGAAGGTGGTCAGATGCCACTGCAGCGTCGTGTTCCGAAGTTTGGTTTCAAGAACATCAACCATAAGGAGTATTTCGCAGTGAACTTGTCAACACTTCAGAGTCTTGCTGAGAACAAGGGTCTGACAAAGATTGGTATCGAGGAGCTGAAGGCTGCCGGACTTACCAATGGCAAGGAACTCGTGAAGATCCTGGGCAATGGTGAACTGAAAGCCAAGATCGATGTTGAGGCTCATGCCTTCTCAAAGACAGCCGAAGAGGCAATCAAGGCTGTTGGTGGTAACACAACTATAATCTAAACTTCGATGAAAAAGTTAATAGAATACCTGAAGAATTGTTGGAAAATTGAGGATTTGCGCCAGCGAATCCTCATCACCATCCTGTTTGTGGCAATCTATCGTTTCGGTTCTTTCGTCGTGCTCCCGGGTATCAACCCTGCTGCACTTGACCAGCTGCAGCAGCAGACAGCCGGCGGTTTGATGTCACTTCTCGACATGTTCTCAGGTGGTGCATTCTCCAATGCGTCAATCTTCGCGTTAGGAATCATGCCGTACATCTCTGCATCTATCGTGATGCAGCTGCTTGCTGTGGCAGTTCCTTATTTCCAGAAGATGCAGCGTGAAGGTGAGAGCGGTAGGAAGAAGATCAGTATGTACACCCGTTACCTGACAGTGGCTATCTTGCTGTTCCAGGCTCCGAGCTACCTGATCAACCTGAAAATGACTTCTGGCAGTGCACTGGCATCAGGTATTTCCTGGCCTGTGTTCATGTTCCCCGCCACCATCATTCTGGCTGCCGGTAGTATGTTCATCCTTTGGTTGGGTGAGCGCATCACCGACAGGGGTATCGGTAATGGTATCTCCATCATCATTATGATCGGTATCATCGCCCGTCTGCCCCAGGCATTCATCCAGGAGGTGACCTCACGTTTCACTGCCATCACAGGTGGTGGTCTGGTGATGTTCATCGTCGAGCTGCTCATCCTCTATGCAGTAGTTTGTGCAGCCATCATGCTGGTACAGGGTGTTCGTAAGGTGCCCGTACAGTATGCGAAGCGTCTTGTGGGAAACAAGCAGTACGGCGGTGCCCGTCAGTACATCCCCTTGAAGGTGTTCGCTGCTAACGTGATGCCTATCATCTTCGCCCAGGCCCTGATGTTCATTCCGTTGACTATCGTGCAGTTCTCTACAGACAGTACGAACCCTGTGCTGCGTGCATTGCTCGACCGTAATAGTCTGTTGTATAATATCGTATTTGCTATTCTGATCATTGCATTTACCTATTTCTACACAGCCATTACGCTGAATCCGACACAGATGGCAGAAGACATGAAGCGCAACAACGGCTTCATCCCTGGTGTTAAGCCAGGTAAGCCCACAGCCGACTATATCGATACCGTGATGTCGCGTATCACCTTCCCGGGATCGCTCTTCATCGCATTCATCGCAGTCATGCCGGCTCTTGCTTCACTTCTCAATGTGCAGGATAGCTTCTCGCAGTTCTTCGGAGGAACCTCTCTGCTGATTCTCGTCGGTGTGGTCATCGACACGTTGACGCAGATTGAGAGTCATTTGATGATGCGTCATTACGACGGTCTGCTCAACTCTGGTCGTGTGCGTACCACACACCATGGCGTGGTTACAGCCTATTAATCTGTAGGATGAAAGTCTTTCTGAAAACAGAAGATGAGATTGAACTGATGCGTCGGGCCAATCGTCTGGTGGGTAAAACACTGGGTGAGCTGGCAAGACATATAAAACCGGGAGTAACGACCCTCCAGTTGGATGCCATCGCCGAGATGTTCATCCGCGATCATGGGGCTGAACCTACGTTCAAGAACTTCCCCAATCCTTATGGAGGGCCTTTCCCGGGTAGCATCTGCACTTCAGTGAACGATGTGGTGGTGCATGGCGTACCCAACCAAGAGACCGTTCTGAAAGAGGGTGATATCATCACTATCGACTGCGGAACGTTGCTCGACGGTTTCAACGGAGACTCTGCCTACACGTTCTGTGTAGGACCCGTTAGCGATGAGGTAAAACAGCTGCTCAAGACGACAAAGGAAAGTCTTTACATCGGAATTGAGAATGCTGTGGCCGGCAAACACATCGGTGATATAGGAAGTGCCGTACAGGATCACTGCGAAGCGCAAGGCTACGGAATCGTCCGTGAACTGACAGGACACGGCATCGGTCGCCAGATGCATGAGGATCCACAAGTGCCAAACTACGGAAGACGTGGAAACGGCATGATGCTTAAAGCTGGAATGTGCATAGCCATTGAGCCGATGATTACCATGGGCGACAGGGCTATCTACATGGACGCAAAGGACCGTTGGACCATCCGTACAAGAGACGGAAAGCCAGCCGCTCACTTCGAGCATACCGTTGCCGTCCGCAGGGGAAAGGCAGAAATCTTATCATCGTTTGAGGAAGTTGAATCTATAGAAGGAATATTATACTGATTAATTATGGCAAAGCAATCCGCGATTGAGCAAGACGGGACCATTGTTGAGAGCCTGTCGAATGCAATGTTCCGAGTTGAACTGGAGAATGGTGTGCAGATCATTGCACATATCTCTGGCAAGATGCGAATGCACTATATTAAAATCCTGCCTGGCGACAAGGTGAAGGTGGAGATGAGTCCCTACGACCTGACCAAGGGCAGAATCGTTTTCAGATACAAATAAAACAAAAGACAGATATGAAGACAAGAGCATCATTAAAGAAACGTACACCCGACTGCAAGATCGTGCGTCGTAAAGGTCGTCTGTTCGTCATTAACAAGAAAAACCCTAAGTATAAGACACGTCAGGGCTAAAAATGTTAAATATGCATAAGAAGGTAAGAAAAATCCAATTTTTTTTCTTACCTTTGCATGCTTTTTTGGCAAAATTCGAATTTTAAACACTTTATTTATCAATTAATTAACAATGGCAATAAGAATTGTTGGAGTAGATTTGCCCCAGAATAAGCGTGGCGAAATCGCATTGACTTATATCTATGGTATAGGTCGAAGTAGTTCAGCAAAGATATTGGATAAGGCCGGTGTTAGTCGCGACTTGAAGGTCAATGAATGGACTGACGATCAGGCAGCCAAGATCCGTGAAATTATCGGCGCTGAATTCAAAGTTGAAGGTGATCTCCGTTCTGAGATCCAGATGAATATCAAGCGACTGATGGATATTGGTTGCTATCGTGGAGTCCGTCATCGTAATGGTCTTCCCGTTCGCGGTCAGAGCACCAAGAATAATGCTCGTACTCGTAAGGGAAAGAAGAAGACTGTTGCAAACAAGAAGAAGGCCACGAAGTAATTCTGTTAAACATTAAACATTAAAGATTAAAAGAATTATGGCAAAGAAAACAGTCACAAAGAAGAGAAACGTCAAGGTTGACGCTATGGGACAGCTTCATGTCCACAGCTCTTTCAACAATATCATCGTTTCATTGGCAAACAGCGAAGGTCAGGTTATTTCTTGGTCTTCAGCAGGTAAGATGGGCTTCCGCGGCTCCAAGAAGAACACTCCGTATGCTGCTCAGATGGCAGCTGAGGATTGCGCAAAGATCGCTTACGATCTTGGTCTCCGCAAGGTGAAGGCTTATGTGAAGGGTCCCGGTAACGGTCGTGAGAGCGCTATCCGTGCCATCCACGGTGCAGGTATCGAGGTTACTGAGATTATCGACGTTACTCCGCTGCCGCACAATGGCTGCCGTCCTCCGAAGCGTCGTCGTGTATAATTATTAAACTAGTATTGCTAGTATTACTAGTTTTACTAGGTTCATCCAGAAATATTATTTTATTTTTTAGTTATGGCAAGATATATTGGACCGAAATCAAAAATTGCCCGCCGATTTGGAGAAGCCATCTTCGGCCCGGACAAAGTTTTGTCCAGGAGAAACTTCCCTCCTGGACAGCATGGCAACAACCGTCGTCGTAAGATGTCGGAGTATGGTGTCATGTTGGCAGAGAAGCAGAAGGCCAAGTACACCTATGGCGTACTTGAGCGCCAGTTCCGTAACATGTTTGAGAAGGCCAGAAAGGCTGACGGCGTAACAGGTGAGGTTCTGCTGCAGAACCTTGAGAGTCGTCTCGACAATGTAGTATTTCGTATGGGTATTGCTCCTACGCGTGCTGCTGCTCGTCAGCTTGTTGGTCACAAGCACATTGTTGTCGATGGTCAGGTTGTAAACATTCCTTCCTACTCAGTGAAGCCCGGACAGGTTGTGGGCGTTCGCGAGAAAGCTAAGTCACTTGAGGTTATCGAGGCTGCTCTCGCTGGTTTCAACCACAGCAAGTATCCCTGGATCGAGTGGGACGAGAACACGAAGAGCGGAAAGTTCCTGCACAAGCCGGAGCGTGCCGATATCCCTGAGAACATTAAAGAGCAGTTAATCGTTGAGTTGTACTCTAAATAATAAATCATAAATTAATGGCGATATTAGCATTTCAAAAACCTGATAAAGTTGTAATGCTGGAGGCAAACGACAAATTCGGCAAGTTCGAGTTTCGTCCGTTAGAGCCCGGGTTCGGTGTTACCGTAGGTAACGCACTCCGCCGCATTCTCCTTTCATCACTTGAGGGTTATGCCATCAACACCATCAAGATCGCTGGTGTTGAGCATGAGTTCTCATCCGTACCTGGTGTAAAAGAGGATGTCACCAACATTATCTTGAATCTGAAGCAAGTACGCTTCAAGCAAGTAGTAGAAGAATTCGAGAATGAGAAAGTTAGTATCACCGTTGAGAATTCAACCGAGTTCAAGGCTGGTGATATCAGTAAGTATCTGACTGGATTTGAAGTGTTAAACCCAGATTTGGTGATTTGTCATTTAGATGCGAAGGCATCGATGCAGTTGGACCTGACAATCAACAAGGGGCGCGGTTACGTGCCTGCTGACGAGAATCGTGAATTCTGCACCGATGTTAACGTTATTCCCATCGATTCTATTTACACTCCTATCCGTAATGTCAAGTTCGCTGTTGAGCCGTATCGTGTGGAGCAGAAGACCGACTACGACAAGCTCATCATCGAGGTGACAACGGATGGTTCCATTCACCCGAAGGATGCACTGAAAGAGGCTGCAAAGATCTTGATCTACCACTTCATGCTCTTCTCCGATGAGAAGATCACGCTGGAGAATACCGACAGCGAGACCAACCAGGAGTTTGACGAGGAAGTGCTGCACATGCGTCAGTTGCTCAAGACCAAGCTCACCGACATGAACCTGTCTGTACGTGCACTCAACTGTCTGAAGGCAGCTGATGTAGAGACACTCGGTGACCTTGTTCAGTACAACAAGACCGACCTCTTGAAGTTCCGTAACTTCGGTAAGAAATCGCTTTCAGAGCTTGATGATTTGCTCGAGAGTCTGAATCTTTCGTTTGGAACCGATATTTCAAAGTACAAACTGGACAAAGAGTAGTTGACAGTTGATTGTTGACAGTTGTCCGCTTAAAGAAAAAACGTAAAAATGAGACACGGAAAGAAATTCAATCATCTGGGCCGTACTGCAGATCATCGCCAGGCCATGCTTGCTAACATGGCCATCTCGCTGATCATGCACAAAAGAATCACTACGACCCTTGCCAAGGCCAAAGCCTTGAAGAAATATGTAGAACCGCTGATCACCCGCGCTAAGGACGACAGCACTAACTCTCGTCGTGTAGTGTTCCGCTACCTGCAGAACAAAGAAGCACTGAAGGAGCTCTACGGAGTAGTTGCTGAGAAGATCGCTGATCGTCCCGGTGGTTACACCCGCGTGATTAAGCTTGGCTCACGTCTTGGTGACGGTGCCGACATGGCTTTCATCGAGCTTGTTGACTTCGACGAGAATATGGCTAAGGCTCCTAAGGCTGCTAAGCGTACTCGTCGTGGCGGTAAGAAGAAGGCTGAGGCCCCCGCAGCTGAGGCTCCTGTAGCTGAAGCTCCCGCTGAGGAAGCTGCTGCAGAAGAGGCAAAGGCAGAATAAGAGAAACTTTTCACACGATAAAAAGGAAGTTGCAGAGATGCCACTTCCTTTTTTTGTAATTTTTTTGCGAATTTCGCGAAAGGAATCTGATGCTTTGGGTACTAACTGTTTGAACAAACTCCCCAAAAGATGAATGAATTAGAACTTGAATTCACAAAAATGGTCAGAGAGCACCGGAAGACAATCTACACGGTGTGTTACTTCTTCTCAGACAACCCCACCTATGTGGACGACCTTTTCCAAGAAGTGTTGGTAAACCTATGGAAAGGCTTTCCAAAGTTCCGTGGCGAGAGTGAAAGGAAAACGTGGATATGGCGCGTGGCCTTGAACACTTGCTGTAACATTGAGCGAGGCAATAAGCGGAGGGTGACGACCGTTCCGCTGCTCATCGACAAGGATGTGATGAGCGAAAAAGACGAAGTAGGACAGCAAATCAAAATGCTCTACAATCGTATCAACCGCCTTGAACTATTTGATCGTGCTATCATTCTTCTTTGGCTGGAGAGTATGCGGTATGACGAGATTGCCGCGATAGTGGGCATATCCACTTCGGCAGTCACCAGCCGCCTGTTCCGCATCAAGGAACAACTCAAATCAATGTCAAACAATTAAAACCGTAAAGCTATGTCAGAGAATGTTTTAGAACTCCATGAGTTGGATGAACTGAGAGCCATCTATAACCTGATGGACGAGCGTCTGGACGGTCAGGAGATTGTTTCGGAGGAGCAACTCCGTGTGGTGATGGGTCGTAGAATGAATTTCATACGAAAGGATGCCAAGCAACTGGTTGTAATGATTAATCTAGTGTTGTTGCCGTTGATCGCATTTGTAGAATACTACAATGGCAGACTGAATTGGTTGGGCAGCATCGTACTCGCCGTAGACTGGATTACAACATTGCTGTTCGGACTGTATCTTATGAGACTGGCACGTACTGATGAGTATTCCACGTCGGATGTGAAAACGCTGTGCGAAAAGAATTCTTTGTACCAAAAGTTGACGAAATGGTTCGTTCCGATAATAGTAATGTTTCTCCCCGTATATTTCGGTTTGAGTTTTGTTGCAGAAGGCCGATGGGGCGTGGGAATCATTTTCTTCTGCTTGTTCACCATTCCTTTGGTAATAGGCTATTGGGTAGGTACTTCGTACCGACGCAGAATCATCAAGAATGAACATAACGGTATAGATATGGATCCCGAAACTGGTGGGCCTGTCAAAATTGCAAAAAAGCATAAGGGAATCTTCATCTTGCTGATATGCCTTTTTAGTATTGTTACAATACTTGGTAATATCCCCGTTTTTTTCGGATTTGCTTACATCGATAATATGACAGACTTGATGGTCTATCTGTACCATGCCTCAAACGTTGCCATCGGAATAGTCCTTATACTAGCACTGCTTCACGTTATCAATGCAATTAGGATTCCCGAAAAACTATTTTATACTCTTCTTGCTATTGTAGTGCTCGTGGCTGTGGCTGTTGTCGTTCTTTCGATGTATCTGAACATTACTGAGTCAGGCAATCCCGATGTATTAGTAAAAGTCATTGGTATGGCATTTTTAGCCTATTATTTCTATAAGAATGCTTGAGCTGCAAACTATTGCAAACAGGACGCAAACTATTGCGAACGAAATAATTTGGAGGCTTGAGAAAAGATCCTTATCTTTGCAACCAGAAATATAAATATATCACAAATATGAAAAAGGTATTGTTTATGGCAGCCCTGATGTTGGCTGTGCTGCCCACAGAGGCACAACAGGTAAAGTATTCCATTAACGGAATCAGTAAGGACAATGGTAAAACGGTCAGTCTGATAGACCGCCGGACTAATCAGATCGTCAACACCGCAACAGTGGTAGATGGTAAGTTCTCGATGAGCGGCAATGCTGAGAAAGACGCCTTTATGGCTATCGGAATCATGGAGAATCCTTGGGCTACCATCTTCTTTAACGACGGCACGCCTATGACCATCAATCTCAACGACAGCACGCTGAAAGGCTCGCCCCTGAACGAACGCCTGGTACGCTATGATATCGACATCAATGCACCCTACGGCAACTTTATGATGAAGGTTCAGAGCATGTCGGAAGAAGAACGTGAGCAAAAGAAGGTGGAACTGGCTGGCGGAATGATGATTGCCATGATGAAGATGATGGAAGGTGTAGAGAAGATTTTCAAGGACGAACGTGAGACGTTGATCCCCGTCGCCTTTATCAGCGAGTATCAGCAGATGTGTGGTCAGCAGAAGCTCGACAGCGTCCTCGCCACCAAGCCCGTCTGGATCAGTCACCCCATCGTAAAGCAGCAGATGGAGCAATGGGCCTACCAGAAGGCAGAGGAGGAAAAGAAATTGGCCTTCATCGGACAGCAGTTCACCGACCTGGAAGAGGCTGACCCAGATGGAAACATCCACAAGCTGAGCGAATATGTTGGTAAGGGCAAATGGGTGCTCGTGGATTTCTGGGCCTCATGGTGCGGACCTTGCAAGGCTGAGATGCCCAACGTGGTGGCTGCCTACGAGAAGTATCATGTCAAGGGCTTCGATATTGTCGGACTGTCGTTCGACAACAAGAAAGAACCTTGGGTGAAAGCCATCACCGACTGGAACATGCCATGGATACACTTGTCAGACGTAAAAGGATGGAAGAGCGTGGCCTCTGGCGTTTATGGAGTAAACAGCATCCCCGACAACCTGCTCATCGACCCGCAAGGCAAAATTGTGGCTCGCGGACTTCGTGCAGAAGCTCTTCAAGCCAAGCTCAAAGAGATATTCGGTGAGTAACCGGTAATAGAAAAAAGGAAGTAGCAGAAATGCCACTTCCTTTTTTCATGTCGGGATGAGGCGACTCGAACGCCCGACCCCTACGTCCCGAACGTAGTGCGCTACCAACTGCGCTACATCCCGATCTTTAAGGGCTGCAATTGTTGCGCAAACCGAGAGCAGAAAACTTGTTTTATGCCGAGGTGCAGCCAACAATCGCAGACGGTTTCATAAGAAACCGGCTGCAAAGATACTGCAAAAAAATGAAACACGTGCAACTTTACTTGGAAATTTGCAGAAAAACCTGCAAAAAGCACCTTTCCCGTTGTCCCTTACAGTATTTCCGGTAGTTGGAACAGTTTCATGCCGTTGCTCCCCTTGATCAGGATGTAATAGTCTTTTGGCTGCTCTTCTTTGATGGCAGCCTTCACCTCTTCCACATCCTTGAATTTGCGGTAGTCGCACGCTGTCTTCCCGAACTCATCTCCCACAAGCCACACCTTTTCCAAACCGTATTCTTTCATCAGGTCAACGGCATGCTGATGCTCTTCGGCAGAGGCATCACCCAATTCTCGCATATCTCCTAAGATAGCCATTTTGGGAGCAACCTCCATGTCGCGGAAATTCTTCAGGGCAGCGGCCATACTGGTGGGATTTGCGTTATAAGCATCCACGATGAGATGGTTGTGGGCTGTCTCTTCCAACTGACTGCGGTTGTTACTGGGAACATAGTTGGCCAGTGCTTGGTTGATCAGTTCTTCATCCACATCGAAGTATAAACCGACAGAGATTGCAGCTAACATGTTATATACATTGTATGAGCCAATCAGGTGAGTCTGGATTATGTATTTCTCTGAGTCACCCTCTTCCTCATCATGTACAAACCAACTGAATTTGAGGAAGGGAGCACACGAAATGACCTGTCCTTTTACCGTGATGTCCTCGTTATCTCCTAAACCATATGAAGAACGGAAAATCAGTCCGCGTTCATCAGCCATCTGCTGTAAGTCGTGATCATCCTCATTGATAAACAGGAATCCTTTCTCGAAGTCCTCTTTCTGCTGTGAAGCGAGGAAGTCGTACAGTTCCCCCTTGGTGCGTTTCACCCCTTCAAAAGAGCCGAACCCCTGCAGATGAGCCCGTCCTACATTCGTAATCAGTCCGCAGGTAGGTTCCGTTGTCTCCACCAGCGTCTTGATATCACCCGGATGACTGGCTCCCATCTCAACAACGGCAATATCATGCTCTTTGTTCAGACGGAAAAGCGTCTTGGGAACCCCTACGTCGTTGTTGAAGTTCCCCTGCGTGTAGAGAACGTTATATTGTTCAGACAGCACCGCAGCCACCAGTTCCTTGGTGGTAGTCTTACCATTGGTGCCAGTAATGGCAACGACAGGGATATTGAATTGTCTGCGGTGTTCACGAGCCAGATCTTTGAAGGTCTGCAAACAGTCGTCAACTTTTATAATCCGAGGAAGGAGGGGGGAGGAGGGAGGAAGGAGATTACCCTCGGAGATGTCTTCGTCAACGATGGCATAAGCACATCCTTTCTCCAATGCCTGTACGGCGAATTTGTTACCATTGAACGATTCGCCTTTGAGGGCGAGGAAGATACTCCCTTCGGGACAGTCACGACTGTCGGTAGTGATACAAGGATGCTGTTGGTACAGCTGATATAGTTCTTTAATATCCATATTCTATGATTAATATTTTGTACAAAGGTACGATTAAGTGAGCAAAAAGCAAAAAGAATTGAGCATTTTTCGTTTTGCGAACACCTACTTTCGCAAATATTTTGTATCTTTGACTCCGTCGAAGATACTTTCGTTCGGATATAAAAATAAATCTTAATTTATTTTGTATTTCCCTCACTTAATCGTATCTTTGTAGCAGATATGGATTATACAATCAATGTCAGTGGCCGCCTCATCGATTTGTCCTATCCGCAGGTGATGGGAATCCTTAATGTCACCCCCGACTCGTTCTATGCCGACAGTCGGAAGCAGACAGAAGAGGAGATAGCCAAGCGTGCTGAACAGATTCTTGAGGAGGGCGCCGAGATGATCGACGTGGGAGCCTTTTCCACGCGTCCTGGGGCAGTCATGGTGTCAGAAGAGGAAGAGAGTGCCCGTTTGCACCTTGCCCTTTCCGTAATCCGTCGCAACCACCCCGAGGCGGTTCTGTCCATCGACACCTTCCGTCCTACAGTGGCTAAGCGGGTGATTGAGGAGTTCGGTGATTGTGTGATCAACGATGTGGGCGGCCTCACTGCAGGTCCTGACGGCGCTCTTGCCGACGATCCCATTCGTCGCGAGGAGATGTTCCGTTTGGTGAGCAGTATGCACGTGCCCTATATCTATATGACATCTGCCGCCACCCTTCGTGAGGTACTGCTCGATTTCGCCGAAAAGGCGCAGCAGTTGCGCGATCTCGGACAGAAAGACATCATTCTAGACCCCGGCTTCGGCTTCGGTAAGACAACCGACCAAGACTATGCCCTGATGGGAGAGCTGGAAAAGCTGCAGGTGATGCAGCTCCCGATATTGGTAGGAATCTCTCGCAAGAGTATGATATGGCGGCGACTGGGAATTACTCCGGCTGAAGCCTTAAACGGAACTACAGCCTTGCATGCCGTAGCTTTACTGAAAGGAGCAAACATCCTTCGGGTGCACGATGTGAAGGCAGCTGTGGAAACGGTTAAGCTGATACAGACTTTGAACTTTGAACTTTGAACTTTAAATAAAGAGAAGTGTTTGATTTTGGATTAAAGGATATCATCGACATCGTCCTTGTGGCGTTGATGCTCTACTACTGCTACCGACTGATGAAAGAGTCGCGTTCGCTGAACGTCTTCATCGGTATCATGGTATTCATCGTGACCTGGCTCTTTGTGAGTCAGATTTTAGAGATGCGTCTGTTAGGCAGTATCATGGACAAGTTGGTAAGCGTAGGTGTACTTGTCATCATCATCATTTTCCAGGACGAGATCCGAAAGTTCCTTTATAATCTGGGAGCCCACCAGCGAGTACGCTCGTTGGTAAAAGTGTTCAAGAACGATGATAAGAGTTCGGAGCGGAGTACCGATAAGGAAACCATTATCCCTATCGTTATGGCTTGTATGAACATGGCGCGCAGAAAGGTGGGCGCCTTGATTGTCATCGAGCGCAATATCCCTCTCGACGATATCGTGGCAACAGGTGATGTGATTGATGCAGCCATCAACCAACGACTCATCGAGAACATCTTTTTCAAGAACTCACCGCTTCACGATGGTGCCATGGTGATAGCCCGTAAGCGCATCAAGGCAGCTGGCTGTATCCTTCCCGTGTCGCATAACGTGGATATTCCCAAGGAACTGGGATTGAGACACCGGGCTGCCATGGGAATCTCACAAGAAAGTGATGCCATTGCTGTGGTATGCTCTGAGGAGACTGGTCGTATCAGCGTGGCTGTCAAAGGCAACTTCCAACTCCGTCTGTCGGCCGAAGAACTGGAGAGTATCCTGACCAAGGAAATGTCAATAATAGAATAACAGGTAAAAGAACTTATATTAACAAACAAGCTATGGATTTAATTCAACAAATCATCGAACGCGCCAAGAGTAATAAACAGCGCATCGTGCTCCCGGAAGCTGAAGAGGAGCGCACATTGACAGCTGCTGACCGTGTATTGGCGGATGATATCGCTGATATCATTCTCATCGGTAATCCCGAGAAGGTACACGCGCTGGCTGCTGAGAAAGGACTGACCCATATAGACAAGGCAACACTCATCGACCCGCTGAACTGTGACAAGAGCGAGGAGTATGCCCAGTTGCTTGCTGAATTGCGTAAGAAGAAGGGAATGACTATCGAGCAGGCTCGTGAGCTGGTGAAGAACCCGCTGTATCTGGGCTGTATGATTATCAAGACGGGAGATGCCGACGGACAGATCTCAGGAGCTCTTTCCACCACTGGTGAAACGCTTCGTCCTGCCCTGCAGATCATCAAGACCGCTCCGGGTATTACCTGTGTGAGTGGTGCCATGCTGCTCATCACGAAGAAGCCTGAGTATGGTGAGAATGGTGTTCTCGTAGTTGGTGATGTGGCCGTTACTCCGATGCCCGATGCCGATCAGCTGAGTCAGATTGCCGTATGTACGGCACAGACCGCCAAGAGCGTGGCAGGCTTCACCGATCCGCGTGTAGCCATGCTGAGCTTCTCTACCAAGGGTTCTGCTACCCATGAGGTGGTGGACAAGGTCATCGAGGCTACCCGTCTGGCCAAGGAGCTGGATCCCGCTTTGAAGATCGATGGTGAGTTACAGGCTGATGCCGCCTTGGTTCCCTCCGTAGGTAAGAAGAAGGCTCCGGGCTCTGAGATTGCCGGTAATGCCAATGTGCTGGTATTCCCGAACCTTGAGGTGGGAAACATCGCCTACAAGCTGGTTCAGCGACTGGGTGACGCTATTGCCATAGGTCCTATCCTTCAAGGAATCGCCCGTCCGGTAAACGATCTCTCCCGCGGCTGCTCTGTAGACGACATCTACTATCTCGTTGCCATCACCGCTTGTCAGGCAATGGACGCGAAGTAAGAATTGAAAATTGAAAATTGAAAATTACATGAAGATATTAGTATTGAATTGTGGTTCGTCCTCTATCAAGTACGCATTGTACAACATGGACGATAAGAGTGTGATGACAAGTGGTGGTGCTGAGCGAGTGGGCTTGGATGGTGCCTTTGTGAAGGTGAAGCTGCCCAATGGCGAGAAGAAGCAGATTATGCACGATATTCCTGAACACACCGAAGGCGTGAAGTTCATCTTCTCCCTGCTCACCGATCCTGAGATTGGTGTAATCAAAGACCTCAGCGAGATTGATGCCGTAGGTCATCGCATGGTGCACGGTGGCGAGAAGTTCAACAAGAGCGTGATTCTTACCGACGAGGTGTTGAAGGTGTTTGAGGAGTGCTCTGATCTGGCTCCCCTCCATAACCCCGCCAACCTGAAGGGTGTGAACGCTGTGAAGGAACTGATGCCCGGCTTGCCTCAGGTAGGCGTATTCGACACCGCCTTCCATCAGACCATGCCGCCGAAGGCTTTCATGTATGCCATTCCCTACGAGCTGTACGAGAAGTATGGCATTCGTCGCTATGGCTTCCATGGTACCTCACACCGCTATGTGTCGGCCCGTGCCTGTGAGTTCCTTGGCATTCCTGCCGAAGGAACCAAGATGGTGACCTGTCATGTGGGTAACGGTGGCTCTATTGCTGCAGTAAAAGACGGCAAGTGCGTAGATACCTCTATGGGTCTTACCCCGCTGGAAGGTCTGATGATGGGTACCCGCGCCGGAGATATCGATGGTGGCGCCGTAACGTTCATCGAGAAGAAGCTCGGCTTGGATGCCGACGGAATGTCGAACCTGCTGAACAAGAAGAGCGGTGTGGCCGGCCTTACTGGTGGCAGCAGTGATATGCGCGATGTGGAGAACGCTGCCAAGAGCGGCGATCCTCGTGCCCGTCTGGCTCAGGAGATGTATTTCTACCGCATCAAGAAGTATATCGGTGCCTATGCAGCAGCCATGGGCGGTCTTGATGTCATCGTGTTCACCGCCGGAGTAGGCGAGAATCAGACCAGCATGCGCTCTGAGGTTTGCAAGGATATGGAGTTCCTGGGTGTGAAGTTCGATGAAGAGAGGAACAAAGTTCGCGGCGAGGAAGCAATTATCTCTGCCGACGATTCACGTGTCAAGGTTGTTGTCATACCCACCGACGAGGAGCTGATGATTGCTACCGACACCATGAACCTGCTGAAGTAACACTCCTCTTAGTAGAATCTAATTATTTACTCCAAGTAGAGTGAGTTGAAGGGAACACCTTCGGCTCACTCTTTTTTTGTGCTTTCCCGACCCTCATACAGCATTTAATAAAAGTTAAAGTGTAATTTTACGATTAAACATTTTTTAATCTAACCACTCTAATACGTGTACGTATATCACACATTCCATGAACTCAACATTGTTGAGCGAATGTAAACTTAAATGATTAACCCTTTTGTTGTATGATTTTTCACTGCCGTACCCTTGTATTGTCGATGGCACTGATGCTGAGTCTGCTAACCGTGCAGGCCCAGAATGAGTCGCTGTCGGGCTCTGTTGTTGACAAAGAGCAACGCGAAGCTCTTGAGAATGCCACGCTTCAGTTGTATAAGTTAAGTAATTCACAGAATGGTAAGCAAGACACCACCTATGTCAATGGCGCTTATTCCGACCAGAACGGACGTTTTGTGTTCAATTCCCTGAGTGCCGGTAATTACCTGCTGCGCATCAGCTATCTGGGCTACAAGGTGGTAAACCGTCAGCTTACAAAGGTAAACGGTCGTGCATTGGCTTTGGGACAGATCACCATGGAGCGTGATGCCGTGGTACTCGACGAGACCGTGGTGCTGGCCAATGTCCCCAAGATGGTAGTGAAAGATGATACGTTGGTATATAATGCCGATGCTTTCCGTGTTCCTGAAGGATCTGTTATTGAGTCGTTGGTAGAGATGCTGCCTGGCGCCAAGATCGATGATGACGGCGGTGTAACGATCAATGGTAAGCAGGTGAGGAGGTTCAAACTGGACGGTCGTGACTTCATGACCGGAAACAACGATGCGGTGATGAAGAACCTTCCTTCGTACGTGATTGACAAGGTAAAAGCCTATGATGAGAAGAGCGACTTGTCGAGGATGACCAATATCGATGATGGTAATGACGACTTCGTGTTGGAGTTTGAAACCAAGCGTAGTGCGCGTAACGGCTTGCAGATGAACCCCGATGTGGGCTACGGTACAGATAACCGCTATGGTATTCGTCTTACCGCCATGAAGCCGTTTGGTGATATGCGCTATACCTTCATGGGTAATGCCAACAACGTGAACGACCGAAACTTCTCGGGTCGTGGTGGTCGAGGACGTGGTAATAACCAAGGACAGCGAGAAACGAAGACAGCGGCACTGGATGTCAGCTACGAGAAGACAAGGGATCTGAGGGTTAGCGGACGTATTACCTGGACCCGCAATGATGCCGACAACTGGAACAGAACGGGATCAGAGAACTTCGTCAACACCCGAGGCGGTGCCTTCTCGAACAGCATCAGTCAGAGCTATTCGCGCAATAACAACTGGACAGGAAACATGAACCTGCAGTGGAATATCGACAGTGTAACCACCCTTTCCTTCCGCCCCAATGTCAGTCTGGGTAGCAGCGACAGTCGTTCGTTCTCAACCTCGGCTTCGTTCAATGCCAACCCCTTCGATTATGTGACCGATGCCCTGAGCGAAGAGAGTCTGCGCTACATGGATGAGCACAACCTGATTGTGAACAGCAACGAGAGGAAGTCGCTGTCGTACGGCGAGAACAAGAACCTCAGTTCGCAATTGCAGATTAACCGTCGTCTGGGTAACAAGGGACGTAATGTGGCCATCAGCTCGAACATCAACTACAGCGACAACGACAACCGCAATGCGAATCTCTCAGCCGTCCGGCTTTTCCAGACCATGAACACCTTTGGTAACGACTCTACCTACCAAACCAACCGCTATACACTGTCAAACAGCGATAACTTCAGCTACTCCTTAGGTCTTACCTATACCGAGCCGCTGTACCTCTTCAAACCGAAACCATCGCCCATGGATTCCCTGATGGCTAGCGGTCCGTTTGGCGGCATGAGGAATAATGTGCGTGCCTTTGGTTCCCAAGGTCTCTTCCTCCAGGTGAACTACCGGTACAACTATAGTAGTCAGAAGAGCGATCCCGCAACCTACGATTTCCCCACCTTCACCGATCAGGCCTTTGCCGATGTCATCAACGACTATCGCGAATGGACCCGTTTGTTCGGCTATCTTGACAATCCCTACGAGATGTATCTGAGCGACCGTCTGAGTCGTTATTCAGAGCGTACGGAAAACAATCATAATGTAGACCTCCAGCTGCGAGTGGTACGCGACAAGCTGAATATGAATGCCGGTGTAACCATCCAGCCGCAGCACTCACACTACATCCAGCAGTATCTGGGCATTCCCATTGATACTACTCGTACTGTGACCAATGTGTCGCCTACCTTGAATGTACGCTATCGTTTCAACCAGCAAACCAACCTGCAGGTGCAGCTTAGAGGACAGTCGTCACAGCCGAATATCACGCAGCTGCTCGATATCTACGACGATACGAACCCCCTGAGCATCTCGATGGGTAATCCCGGTTTGAAGCCCTCGTTCAATACGAACCTGAACGTGAACTTCCAGATGCAGCGTATTCCCACTATGATTCCCGGTGCCGGTGGCTTCCAGATGCCTGGTGGTGCCGGTGGCTTCCCAGGTGGTGGCTTCCCTGGTGGCGAAGGCTTCCAGATTCCCAAGGCGCAGCGCCACTGGAGCTTCAGTGCTAATGCAGGATTGCGTACTACGAGGAATTCAATCGGTAATGTAGTTACCTATAACGAGACGACTGGTGGACGCATTTCTCGTCCTGAGAATATCAACGGTAACTGGAGCATCAATGGTGGTGGTTCATTCAATATCGGTCTTGATACCCTGAACCGATGGGATTTCAGTGGAGGCGTGAACGCCAGCTATAACCACCAGATTGGTTATGTGAACCTGAACCGTACGGCTATTCCTGATCGTAACGTCACACACACCTATAATGTGTCTCCCGATGTTTCGCTCAGCTTCCGTAACACCTGGCTCAGCTTCTCTCTGAACGGTCGTGCCACCTATGCGCATACCGAGAACAGACTGCAGGCTTCTCGTAACCTCACCACATGGAACTTCTCTTATGGTGCCAACACCAGGATTACCTTCCCGTGGGGCTCCAGTCTGTCAACCGATATCAATATGTTCAGTAAACGAGGTTATGACGATAAGACATTGAACACCGATGAACTTATATGGAACATGCAGCTCTCGCATGGATTCCTGAAAGGGAAGAAGCTTACTGTGATGCTGCAGTGGTATGATATCCTGAACCAGCAGTCGAACTTCACCCGTAACGTAACGGCTAACGGTTGGACCGACCGTGAGGTGAATTCCATCACCAGCTACGCAATGCTCCATGTGAGCTATCGTATTAACCTCTTTGGCAACAATGGCGGTCAAGGATGGGGCGGTCAGCAGCAGCAGAACAACCGTGGCGGTCGTGGCGGACGAGGTAATCGTGGCGGCGGTGGCGGTGGCTTCCCAGGCGGTGGCTTCCCGGGCGGCGGAATGCCTGGTGGCTTCGGAGGAGGCGGTGGCTTCGGCGGAGGCGGATTCCAGGGTGGCGGTGGCTTCTAAGGTATGTAGCCCAAGGCCCAAAGATATATAAAATGAAGACCAAGGAACCAAAGAACCAAAATACGGAGTTCTTTATTCCTTGGTCTTATTATTTTCCTTAGTTCCTTGGTTCTTTGGTCTTATTAATTCCCTTTGGTTCCTTGGTTCTTTGGTCTTATTATTTTCCTTAGTTCCTTGGTTCTTTGGTCTTAGTTCTCCTTTAGTTCTTTTGTACCTTTTGTACTTTCCCGTTCTTCTTTATGAGATAGATACCTTGCGGTAGCTGTGGCTGTCCTTTTCCCTTCCATACCAATGTACCAGAGGTGGTGTAGATGCTGGTTTCACTTGATTCCTCGATGGGAACTACGGCATCGATGGCGGTGCTGATTCCATTCTTGGGTTCAATCTCTACCTTTTTAGCATATGTCTTACCATCGGCTTCATAGATATATCCGTTTTTGATGATTCCATTAACGGGGAATACGACTTGGCAGTTGGGATCAAAAGATTTCACAGCGACAGCCATAGAGCCACTAATATCGGGATTACTTGTGAGGTGCAGATAGGAATTGTTCAGTATCACTTTTCTTTTCCCTGTATCCTGCCCTGATTCGTAGATGCCATACTTTCCTCCTGTGACTGTCAGTTCTGTATTGTTTACGGTTAGATTACAGTTTATTAATTTAATGCCACCATAAGTCACTCCCGTACCAGTTACTTTCAGATGTCCGTTGCCAGTGATGGTGAAGTCGGCTTCCGACTCGATGCCGTGGTAGTCTCCTCCTATCTCGCTTGTTCCAGTATTATTGATTACAAGTCCATTAATCTTGTTATAAATAGCTGGATAGAGGCCATGGCCACCATCTTCATAGGATATCTTGGCTTTGTTCAACGTCAGTGTATTTGTGTTCGGATTGTAGCTGCAAGTGCCACCTTCGTTCAAGGCACTGCTCAGGTTACTGTAGTTCTTGCTGTTCACCTGCACACCGTTCACCCAAACATTGTAGGCAATGCCAGGAACGATACTCAAACTACCTTGGTGTGGAGTCTCGCGGTCGATGTCGAAGAATGATGCATATTCATTATTAACTACTTGGGAATAATACGATAATCTCGGATTATAGGAAAAAAGTCTTACGATATTTGCAGGACTGCTGACAACGCTGCCGATGAGTTTAGTGGAAACATACGGGGGAATACAGCTAACACCAGACTTGACATTAACATTCAGCGTAGAGTTATCGATGACCAAATAAGCTGAACTATATGTAGAATAACCCTCAAAACCGGATATGCTATTCTCGGAGCTTGTCACGTTTACCGTAACACCACCAGAGATGGTCGTCGTATTGGAGGTACTGTTATTTATCTTTATTGGACCAGTGTTCAATGTACCACTTCCTCGGATGGTCAGGTTGTCCTTATTTATAAACATACAATATATTCCGCCATCAGCAGGACTCAATGTGTTTGTTTGAGTCGAGATGAGCGTCATGCCATCAAGATGGGGTGTGAATGCACCTTTCACAGTGGCATTATTCAGCTTGACTGTCTTCGAACTGGCTGTATATGTTACAGTACCCGAGATATTGGGGCCAGAGATGGTTTGGTTATACGTTGTCCATTGTCGTCCTCCCAGTTCAAAGGCTAAAGTAGTTATGATAACAATCTCCGCTATAGTTGAAGAGCCTTCTGGGCAAACCGCATGTTTTGTTTCGTTGAATACGGCTCCCCATGGATAACCTATGCCTAATTTGTCTAATTCCAGACTCGTCAAATCGTAGATGGCTCCTTTTCCCGATCCCTTGACTTTCATATAAAACGGGTGGTCAGGATCATCATCATACATATAAACACATTCACGTTTAACCCCTTCAATACCTTGCTGTTTAGCTGTTATGTTCCAAGTGCCGCCATGGAATCGAATATTAGGAATAAGTGCGCTATTATCTGTGTTCTGTATATAGATCCCCCTGTATCCAGTACTGTTGATTGTAAGGGTACCTTCATTGTAGAAAGTAACAGCTTGCTTCACATGAATACCCGAGGCTTCTGTGTTAAACTCACAGTTTCCTTTGAAACGAATGGTCACGCCTTTGATATTGCAGTAGATAGCATTGTTGTCACTGCCTGTTCTTGTAATCTTCGCATTGTTTAGTATGAGTTCTTTGGTATCAGGATTATATGAATAAGTTCCATTTCCTTGTCCAAGGGAAACATTACTACAACCACCAGAGATTTTGAGAACGTTGTTTCCATTTACATTCAACTTGTCTTCTTCTGCTGTTGCCGCCAATACCATGGTCAGCAAAACTAAGGTTGATAGAATTCTTTTCATGTTCCTTCAGTTTTTAGTTTTTTATGTATCTTTGATGCAAAGATAGTGATTTATGTTGAAAAGTGGATGCTTTTCTCCTTAAAATGTTGTCGAGCAATAGCATTTGGTAAAGAAAGGGTACATTTGGGCTGTGAATAACAGTTTGTCTTTTCCTGATTTTGGTTGACATTGTCTTGTTCAAAACGCAACTTTGTAACTTTGCAACTTTGTAACATTAAGGTGGTAGAAAAGGTGCAAACAATACATTATATTATATATATAATATATATTATATATTAATATAAAAATAATATACTTATAAACATGAAAATTCTCTATGCAAATTTTGACAGTTTATAAGCGACTTCAATTTGGAATCACTCAGGAAGATGCTTAATGTTACAATGTTGCAATGTTACAATGTTGCGTTTTTACAGAAAAGTGCCATAGTTTTCATTGCAAAGTATGGCACTTTCTGGCGAAAACTATGGCACTTTCTTGCAGAGAGTGCCTCAAACGCTGATAGCGGTAAAGGTACTTCCGCTCGGAAAAACAAATAAAAACTAGCTTTTATTTTGTTTTTCGCTCGCTTATTCGTACCTTTGTAACCCATGACACAAGAAGAAAGGACAAAGATAGAAGAGAGTATCGTGGATGTGATTAAAACGGTGTACGATCCTGAGATCCCCGTAAACATCTACGACCTGGGCATGATCTATAAGATCGATGTGCAGGATAATGGCGATGTGGATGTCGATATGACCTTTACAGCGCCTAACTGTCCCGCAGCCGATTTCATCCTCGAGGATGTGCGCACAAAGATCGAAAGCGTGGAAAGCGTCAACAACGTAAACGTGAATCTGGTCTTCGAGCCCGCTTGGGACCAGAGTATGATGAGTGAAGAAGCAAGACTCGAATTAGGATTCGACTGAACTGAGAATTGGGAGGTAAGAGATGAAGAATGTTTATATAATCAGTGATGCTCACTTAGGATCGTGGGCTATCCCGCATCAAAGGATGCAGGAAAGACGCCTCGTGAGGTTCCTTGACGATATTAAGCACAAGGCGGCAGCCGTGTATCTGCTTGGCGACATGTTCGATTTCTGGTACGAATGGAAATATGCCGTACCCAAAGGATATACACGTTTCCTGGGAAAGATCTCGGAGCTGACCGATATGGGCGTAGAGGTGCATTACTTCACTGGCAACCACGACATCTGGATGTATGGCTATCTGGAACAGGAATGCGGCGTGATTCTACATAAACAACCGCTCACCACCGAGATCTATGGTAAGGTGTTCCTCATGGCTCATGGCGACGGACTGGGCGATCCTGACAAGAAATTCAAGTTCATCCGCAGTATGTTCCATAACCGAGCCTGTCAGCACCTGTTCTCCATGCTTCATCCGCGCTGGTCGATGTGGTTCGGACAGACTTGGGCAAAACATTCCCGTATGAAGCGTGCCGATGGAAAGGAACCTCCTTATATGGGAGAAGACAAGGAGTTCCTGGTGCTCTATACGAAGGAATATATCAAGACACATCCCGATATCGACTACTTCATCTACGGTCATCGCCATATTGAACTCGATTTGATGCTGTCGCGTAAATCGCGCATGATGATTATCGGCGACTGGATCTGGCAGTTCACTTATGTGGTGTTCGATGGTGAACACCTGTTACTTGAAGAATACGTGGAAGGAGAGAGTAAATTGTAATCTCACTCCACACTCCTCACTCCACATTCCACAAATAAAATACTATGAACAAACTGAACATCAACCAATGGGCATTAGAAGATCGCCCGAGAGAGAAAATGGCTTCGCTTGGTGCTGAAACGCTGAGCGACGCTGAGTTGTTGGCTATCCTTATCGGATCAGGTTCTCCGCAGGAGAGTGCTGTGGATTTGATGAAACGGGTGCTTAACGACTGTAAGAACAACTTGAACACATTAGGAAAGAAGAGCGTACAAGAGTTGTGCGAATATAACGGTATCGGCGAGGCAAAAGCCATCACGATTCTGGCAGCCTGCGAACTGGGTAAAAGGCGACAGCTGGAGAAAGCGCAGGAACGTATGCGCATCGATTCGGCCGTGGCCATCTATGAACATATGCATCCGCTGATGCAGGATTTGAGTACGGAAGAGGCATGGATTCTGCTGATGAACCAGGACTATAAACTCATCAAAACAGTGCGGATTAGTAGGGGCGGCATCAGTGAGACGGCTGTGGATGTGCGTATCATCCTGAAAGAGGCGCTGTTGTGCAATGCCACGGTGTTGGCCCTCTGTCATAACCATCCCAGTAACAGCATTCGTCCCAGTAATGATGACAACCATCTGACGGAACGGGTAAAAAGAGCCTGCGACACCATGCGCATCTACCTGCTCGACCATGTCATCATCACAGACGGCGCTTACTATAGCTATCGGGAGCAAGGGAGGCTTTAGCTTCCCTTTACCTTCCCTTCAAAATACTCCTTCACCAAACTCCTGTAGCCTAATTGCTTGAGCTTGGCGTAGTCGGTGCGGAAGTTCGCCTTACTGTGCTTCCCTGTGCTGAGATAACGAATGTTCTGCTGAAGATAGTGGTCGATTTCCTTCAAGCCATCGGTTTGGTTGATGACTGGAAAGAACCATCTCGACCAGGTGAGACCATCATTGTCGTCGTTCTCGAAGAACTTCTTGTTGAAGTGGTTGATGAGTCCTTTCATGGCCTTCTCAGCCTCGATGTGCTTCGTGTTACGCCAGCGCATAAGCGACTTAGCCGCCCGTTTGATCTTCCCCTTCATCTTCTTCTTGGCGGCCTCCGAGATATCTATGTCATGACCGTGGCACTTGAATCCCAAGAACTCATACGCTTCATCGGGCGAATAGATCTTTTCCTTGTCGGGGTTTACCTCCAACTGGTATTGCTCGAGGAATTCCGCCATCTTCCTCTTGTATTCCTCTAACGTGGCGAGATCGGGGGCAAAGAGAATGATATCGTCGGAATAGCGGGCATAGATTACACCGGCATCATGGAAGAACCTGTCCACCTCCTTCAAATAGACATTGGCCAGGAAAGGGGAGGTAGGCGTTCCTGCCATCACACCGTGACGTTCATGAATGGTTTCCCCGTTATAAACCACACAGTCGTTGGAAAGCATCTCCTGAAAGAAACGGTACAGAAGCGGGTCGTTGACCATCATCTCTTTCAGCATCGGGAGTAGGATGTCTATAGGGATGGAATTGAAATAGTCGTGAATATCGAGCTTGTAGGCCCACATCTTTTGATCGGCAACAGCTTGGTTGAGATGGAAAACCGCATCGTGCACTTTCAACCCTCGGCGGAACGCATAGCAGTTGGGAGAGAAATACCCATCATAATCGTAGAGCTTGAAGGCAATGACCTTGAGCACCATCATCTCCTCGGGCGAGAAGCTATATACCACCCGTTTCTTACCAGTGCCCATCTTGTTGACAATCTTCTTCTTGGGAAGACCCAATCCTTCACCCTGCGCAATCTTCTGCACCAAGTGAAGATATTGTTCCTTCTCAACAAACTGGTCGGCTTCGCGGAACTCATGCCACGTGAAACGACCCTTCAGGAGTCGATAGGCGATATACTCATCCCAGACGTCTTGTCGGGATAGTTGTGTGATGAGGCTTTCCATGATAAAAAAAGAAAAAGGGGAGGATTTTGAATCCGCAAAATTGCGGATCACCAGAGGATACCTTTCCCTGCTGCCTGCAAAGCATCAATGCGGGAAGGCTGCCTCCTTTGCAGGCGCAGTCTTGCTGCATCCCCTTTTTCTATGTTTCTTAGTTCAGGAACTTGCGGATACGTCCGATTACGTAGCTCCGCTCGTTGGGCATCTGCGTGTAGAAGTTGATGTAGGGGAGATGGAGTTTCTCGGCATACATCCTCGAAACGAGATACTTCACATTCTCGTCGTGGCTGTGCCCTTTGCCAAGCATGACTACTGCCTTGGCACTGCCGTTTGCTTCAAGTACGAAGGTGAACGGCTGGCCCCATTCAGCCTTGTATGCCTGTGTGGGACGTGTTGTATAAAGCTGTGCTTCATCGCTGACGAATCCAGCCAGATCAGTTACTGGCACTTTCTCGCGAATGCTGTACGAAGAGAACTCACTCTGCAGGATATCCCTGAAGTAGGCTTCCCACTCAGCGTCTGTCTTTTCTCTTTCCACGAATGATGTTTCAGGACGTTCAACTGGCCGTGTCTGGCGTGCTGGTTCTGCTTCCTTCTGTTGCTTTTCGATGTAATCCTTGGCAACTCCCGCTAATTTCAATAAGATTTTTCCAAAGTCCATAGTGATGCGTTAATAGATTATTAATGTCTCGTTTGCAAATATACAACAATTTCGTATAATACCAAACGATTTCAACAATAATATGGACTTTACTTATAAAAATTTTTCTCAAACGCTGTAAACTCGTCTTGTTTGAGAACGCATCGCTTCCACCAGGCGGCGATGAAGCCCAGACCGTAGCCCATGAGCTGGGTGAAAGCGGCGGGGATGGATAGTAAGCCTACCCACAGACTCTTGTTGCGGAGGCTGGAATCGATGAAGATGACGAGGCTGTAGAGGAGTAGGGGGAGTAAGGCTAAAACGCAGAACACCATACCTACACCCTGGTGCATGTTGTCGGTGGGACGAAGACCATGAGCATCGAGCCATTCGCCTTCGATGTAAAGTCCTGCTCCTAAGAGGAACAGCAGCAGACAGCCGATGACGCCCAAGGTGAACACCGTGGGCAGCATGTGAACCAGTTTCAGCGTTCCGGGATGACGTTTCGTGAGGTTGATGCGGGCAATGCCGCTGTTATACACCTGACGGAAGAACTTACGGAAGTCGGTACGTCGTTTATGCCATACCCATGCCTCGGGAATCAACATCGTCTTGTATCCTGCTTCCACAATGCGGTAGGAGAAGTCGATATCTTCACCGAAACGCATCTTGGAGAATCCCCCAAGCTGCTGATATACCTCCCGCTTGATGCCCATGTTGAACGAACGCGGGTAGAACTTATCCAGTTTCTTCTTACCTCCACGGATGCCGCCCGTAGTAAAGAAGCTGGTCATGGAATAGCTGATGGCCTTCTGGACAGGTGTAAACGAAGGGTGGGAAGCGTCAGGGCCGCCGAAGGCAGCAAGAGACCCACCCCCTTGCCCCTCCCTGTGAGGGAGGTGAGTGGATACTTCAGCATCTACAGCTTTCAGGTAGTCTTTGGGAAGGACCACATCGGAATCCAAGATGATGAGCCATTCGCCTTTTGCCCGTTCGGCTCCGTAGTTACGACTCTGACCGGGGCCGCTGTTCTCCTTGGCGTAATAATGCAAATCAAGGATGCTTGCGTATTTGTCGCAAACATCCTTGCAGGGTTTTACCGATCCGTCTTCAACAATCAGTACCTCAAAGTCCTTGATGGTTTGTCCACAAAGACTCTGAAGCAACTCATCCACCTCATCGGGACGGTTAAAGACGGGAACGATGATTGAATACTTCATTATTCCTTCACGCGCTGCAGATAGCTACCGTCGCGGGTGTCAACCTGAACCAGCTCACCTTCATCGATGAAGAGGGGAACGCGGATCTCCACGCCAGTCTCCAAAGTAGCAGGCTTGGTAGCGTTGGTGGCGGTGTCGCCCTTTACGCCCGGCTCGCTGTGCGTAATGCGGAGCACGGTCTTTACCGGCATTTCTGCATAAAGAATAGTATTGGTATCAGCATCGCTTACCACTTCCACCACGTCGCTTTCCTTCATGAAGGCAACGCCAGTGATCAAGTCTTTTGCGATAGGAATCTGATCGTATGTCTCCTGGTTCATGAAGATGTAGTCCTCACCTTCCTGATAGAGATACTGATAGGGGCGACGCTCTACGCGTACATCCTCCAGGGCCTCACCGATATTGAAGCGCTTCTCAAGAACGCGACCGCTTACCACATCCTTCAAGGTGGTGCGCATGATGGTGTTTCCCTTACCCGGCTTCACATGAAGGAAGTCGATACAGAAGTACAGCTTTCCGTCCATACGGATGCATGTACCTTTCTTAATGTCTTGTGATTTGATCATAATTATCTTATCTAATGAATGAATTTTCTATTTTCGGGTGCAAAGGTACGAAATTTCCAGTGGTTGAGAAAGAAAAAGCGGTATTTTCTTTGCCAATTCAAAAATTATGTGTACTTTTGCACCCCAAATTGGAATGAACTCGTTGAATAATAACAAATAAAATATATAAATAGCAATGAAAAGAACATTTCAGCCTCACAACAGGAAAAGAGTGAACAAGCACGGTTTCCGTGAGAGAATGGCCAGCAAGAATGGCCGCCGCGTGCTTGCTGCACGTCGTGCTAAGGGACGTAAAAAACTGACTGTTTCTGACGAGAATCACGGAAAGTAATCCGTCGGCAGAGAAAAAACAACAGGAAAACAGAAAGAAGTAAGGCAAAGGCTTTGCTTCTTTTTGTTTTTTTTGTACCTTTGTCTTCGACGAAGGTACTTCTGTTCGGAAAAACAAATAAAAACAAGCTTTTATTTGGTTTTTCACTCACTAAATCGTACCTTTGTCCTTAAATTTGGAAAGTATGAAGTCATCAGAGTTCTTCAAGAAGGTGTTCAGTTGGAAACTTTGGGCCAATCTGTTCGCCATGGCACTGGTTGTGGTCGCTGCCTGTTTCGGTGTCAAATACGGTATAGACCTCTATACACATCATGGAGAAAGAATCCAGGTGCCGATTATCCGTCATAAATCGTTTGCCGATGCCGAGCATATCCTCGACAAGCTCGGACTGGAGATAGAAATCAGCGACACCGGCTATGTGAAGGTGCTGCCGCCTGATTGCATCCTGGAACAGTCGATCCTGCCCGGAACCACAGTAAAGTCGGGCCGCATCGTCTATGTGGTGATCAACGCTGCCAACACGCCAACACTGACCATTCCCGATGTGATAGACAACAGTAGCTACCGCGAAGCACGAGCCAAGCTTGAGGCCATGGGCTTCAAAGTGGGCGATCCGCAGTATGTTCCTGGTGAAAAGGATTGGGTGTATGGCATTAAATGCCGTGGCAAACTGGTGGCCAGCGGACAGAAGGTGCCTGTGGATGCAATGTTGATTATCCAGGTGGGTGATGGCATGCGCGACCTGGCCGACTCTGTGGCATACATCGAACCCGAATATGATGATTTCGATGATATGATCGAAGTGGAGGAGGCTCCCGAGGAAGAGGAGAAACCTGCTGATCAGCCTGCAGAACAGCCAACTGATCAGCCTGCCGCTACAGGTGAAGTGGATGAGTTCGAGGTGGTAACAGGACCGGAATAAAGATGATTGACGAGAGGTTTGACAACCTGGAAGAGATGACTGAAGACAGCGACCTGGAGGAACAGGCGCAGCTGTATGAGCATTTCCGTGTCGTGGCCGATAAAGGTCAGGAGCCGCTGCGGGTGGATAAGTTCCTCTTTGAACATCTGCAGCACTCCAGTAGGAACCGCATTCAGAAGGCCGCTGAGGCTGGATTCATCCATGTAAACGACCGACCCGTAAAGAGTAACTACAAGGTGCGGCCCTTGGATGTGGTCACCCTGATGCTCGACCGTCCGCACTACGATGATACCATCGAGGCTGAAGACATTCCCCTGACGATTGTCTATGAGGATGATGACCTGATGGTGATTAACAAGGAGGCGGGAATGGTGGTGCACCCTGGCTGCGGCAATTATCATGGTACCTTGGTGAACGCCATTGCCTGGCATCTGCGCAACAATCCTGACTATGATCCTAACGACCCGGAGGTGGGATTGGTGCATCGCATCGACAAGGATACCAGCGGACTGCTGGTGGTGGCCAAGACGCCTGACGCCAAGACGAAATTGGGTGTGCAGTTCTTCAACAAGACTACCCACCGAAGCTACAATGCTCTGGTATGGGGCAACTTCGTGGAAGACGAGGGTAGGATAGAGGGGAATATCGGTCGTGACCCGAAAGACCGGTTGCGAATGAGTGTGTTCCCGCCCGACTCAGATATCGGTAAGAGTGCTGTTACTCATTACCGTGTGCTGGAGCGTTTCGGCTATGTCACGCTGGTGGAATGTGTGTTGGAAACGGGTAGAACCCATCAGATTCGTGCCCACATGAAGCATATCGGACATCCCTTGTTCAGCGATGAGCGTTATGGCGGAACAGAAATACTGAGGGGGGAGCGGTCGGCCAGCTACAAGGCCTTCATCCAGAACTGCTTCAAACTGTGTCCACGACAGGTGTTGCATGCTCAGACGCTGGGTTTCGTTCACCCACGTATAGGTAAGCAGATGGATTTCAACAGCGAGTGGCCCACAGATATGGCACAGCTGATTGACAAGTGGCGGCATTATTTTATGAACCGAAATAACGAATTATCGTAATAACGTATTAACGAAAAATAATAATGAATAATTTGAAGAGAACAATTGCCATTGTTTGTGGCGGTAACTCATCGGAGTATGGTGTGTCCCTGCGTTCAGCACAGGGGCTGTACTCTTTTTTCGACAAGGAAAAATACAACGTATATATCGTGGTGATCAAAGGTAACCGCTGGGAGGCGAACCTGAATGACGGTACCACGACACCAATCGACAAGAATGATTTCTCGTTCAAGGAGGATGGTAAGCTGGTGATGTTCGACTATGCCTATATCACCATTCATGGCACCCCCGGTGAGAACGGTATCCTGCAGGGCTATTTCGAGCTGATTCACCTGCCCTATAGCACGAGTGGCGTTTTGGTTGAGGCTTTGACGTTTGATAAGTTCGTGCTGAACCAATATTTGCGCAGCTATGGCGTGAGCGTGGCAGAGAGTCTGCTCATCCGCAAAGGCTATGAGGAGCTGGTGAGCGATGACGAGATAGAGGAGCGCATTGGTATGCCTTGCTTCGTGAAACCTGCTGCCGACGGTTCTTCATTCGGTGTATCAAAGGTGAAGAACAAGGATCAGTTGGCTCCCGCCATCCGCAAGGCCATGATGGAGAGTCCCGAGGTGATGGTGGAAAGTTTCCTTGAGGGAACTGAAATCACGCAGGGTATCTATAAGACAAAGGAGAAGACGGTTCTGCTGCCGATTACTGAGGTGGTGACCAGTAATGAGTTCTTCGACTACGATGCAAAATACAACGGTCAGGTGGATGAGATCACCCCGGCTCGTATCTCTGCAGAGCTGACAGAACGCGTGGGTAAGATCACCAGTCATATCTACGACATCCTCCACTGTAACGGTATTATCCGCATCGACTATATCATCAGTAAGGAAGGAAAGATCAGTATGCTGGAGGTGAATACCACACCGGGTATGACCGCCACAAGCTTCATTCCACAGCAGGTTCGTGCCGCAGGACTCGACATCAAGGATGTGCTGACCGATATCGTGGAGAATCAGTTCTAGTTGACAGTTGATAGTTGACAGTTGACAGTTAACAGTTGAAAGTTCAAAGTTCAATGTTCAAAGAATATGGAGTTGAGGGATTTTGATGCTATACGACCCTTCGAGCCGCAGGAGTTGCCGGAGGTGTTCGACCGACTGCTTGCCGACAAGCAGTTTCAGGCAGTGCTGGCCTATCTGTATCCGCAGGTGCCCTTGGAGGCTGTTGCTCAGAAGATGCATGCGTGTCATTCGTGCCTCGACTTCCAGAAGGCGTTCTGTTACGACTTCCTGAAGAACCTCATGGCCAAGGCCAGTAAGGGTTTTGACATGGATGTGTCGTGTATTGACGTGTCACGCCGATATACGTTTGTCAGTAACCACCGCGACATTGTACTCGACTCGGCTTTGCTCGATGTGCTCCTCATCGACAGCGGCTTCGACACTACCTGTGAGATTGCCATCGGCGATAATCTCCTTTCACTGCCATGGGTGAAGGATCTGGTAAGGGTGAACAAATCGTTCATCGTTGAACGCTCCCTACCGCCACGACAGATGTTCATGGCCAGCAAACGACTGTCTGACTATATGCACTTCGTGATTGAAGAGAAGCACGACAATATCTGGATTGCTCAGCGTGAAGGACGGGCCAAGGATTCTAACGACCGCACCCAGCAGGCCATCCTGAAGATGATGACGATGGGTGGAACAGGAACTCCCGTGGAACGCTTGAAGCAACTGCATATCGTACCGCTGGCCATCAGTTATGAGTTTGATCCATGCGACTATCTCAAGGCGCGTGAGTTCCAGCTGAAACGTGACATCGAGGGGTGGAAGAAGACCAAAGAGGATGATGTGCTGAGCATGAGGACAGGCATCATGGGCTATAAAGGACAGGTGCATTACCATTGCGCTCCCTGCATAGATGACTATCTGGATCAGCTCTCACCTGATATTCCCAAGACGGAGATCTATGAGGTGATAGCATCACATATCGACGAGGAGATTCATCGTAACTACCGACTCTATCCCTGTAACTATCTTGCCATCGATCTGCTGAGCGGAGAATCATCGTTCAGTATGCATTATGATGATGCATACAAGGAACAGTTCCTGCAGTACCTCGACACACAGCTGACGAAGATCAACGACGTTCCACAAAAGGATGAGGCTTTCCTCAGAGAGTGTATATTGAATATGTACGCGAACCCGGCCATCAACTACCTGTCGTCTAAATGATCAGATTGTTCCCATACTTTTTAAGAAGGACTGCATGGGTTGTCATGGCGGTCTTGTTGCTTATGGCCTGTACCTCGAACGATTATGATACAGGTGATGGGAAGATGTCGCACTACCGTGCGGATTTTGTGGATGCCTACACCAATAGTAACGCTTCTTTTGTGAAGGCCATGACCGATGATGGCGACTCCTTGGTGTTTTCTGCTCCGCTGAAAGCGAAATGGGCAACCACTCCCGATTCTGCCTACCGTGCCCTCTTATATTATAGTAAGGTGGACGAGAAGCTGCAGCCAAGGTCGATGGTGAGTGTGCTTGTTCCCAATATCCGTCCTATCAGTAAGGTGAAGACCATGTACAACGATCCGGTAAAGATGATCAGTGCATGGCGCAGTCGGAACGGAAGGTATGTGAACCTTTGTTTAGGATTCGTGACAGGAACGAACGAGGATGATGAAAGTAAGCATTCGGTGGGAATGGTATGTGACACATTGTTGCAGCATGAAGATGGTAGTAAGCATCTCCAGCTGAAGTTCTACCATTCCAGAAACAGCATGCCTGAGTATTATACCACTAAGTTGTATTTCAGTATCCCGCTAAAAAACAACCCGTACCACTTGGGCACGGGCGATTCTCTATCGGTTGCAGTGAACACCTACGAAGGGTGGGTCACCAAGACGTTCACTTATTAAGTTTGATTTCCAGATGCTCCAGCATGTCGATGGTCATGCGGCGTAAATCGTAGTCGGGCATCCAACCCCATTCACGACGGGCGCAGGTGTCGTCCATCTTGTCGGGCCAGCTCTCGGCAATGCTCTGCTTCAGCGGGTCCACCTGGTATTCCATCTCGAATAGCGGACGGTGTTTCTTGATCTCTGCGAAGATGGTCTCCGGGGCGAAGCTCATAGCTGTGACGTTAAAGGCGTTGTGATGAACAAACTTCGTGGGGTCGGCTTCCATGATACTGATGGCCGCCTTCAAGGCATCAGGCATGTACATCATGTCGAGCAGTGTTCCTTCGGCTATCGGACAGATGAACTTCTCTCCCCTCACAGCACTGTAGTAGATATCCACGGCATAGTCGGTAGTGCCTCCTCCTGGGGGTGTTACATACGAGATGATGCCTGGGAAACGAACCGAGCGGGTATCCACACCATACTTCTTTTGGTAGTAGTCGCTGAGCATCTCAGTGGTTACCTTCGAGATACCGTAGATGGTCTGCGGTCGTTGGATGGTGTCTTGAGGTGTACCTCGATGGGGGGTGTGCTTGCCAAACGAGCCGATACTGCTGGGGGTAAATACAGCGCAGTGGTTCTCCCGGGCTACCTCCAAGACATTCCATAAACCGTCGATACCAATCTTCCATGCCAGCTTGGGCTTTGATTCTGCCACTACCGACAGCAGGGCAGCAAGGTTGTAGATGGCATCAATATGGTGTTTCTTCACCACATGGGCTATCATCTCACCGTCGGTAACATCAGCCAGCTCGGCAGGTCCTGCCTCTTTCAACTCACCGGTAGGCTCTGCACCAGTAATGTATCCTGCCACAACATGTTCGTTGCCGTAGCGTCTTCTCAGTTCTCTTGTCAGTTCTGAACCGATTTGTCCAGTTGAACCTATTACCAGGATTCTTTTCATATCATCGTTATCAATAGGTTAGAGTAGTTATATTCCAACTGCAAAATAAATACTTTTTTTCGACAATCTGTCACTTTTTAGCATAAAAATTACATAAAAACAAGTTCTTTTCGCAAAATTCTTGGGGGAAACAGCGGAATTCTCGAAATTTTTGTCTTACTTTGTAGCATAATTCTAACAAATCATTAGCCTATGTACGGAAGAATGAAAGAACATCTCACGCAGACACTTGCTGAGATTCGTGAAGCAGGACTTTACAAAGAGGAACGATTGATTGAGAGCCCGCAACGGGCAGCGATTCAAGTGAAGGGACAGGAGGTGCTGAACTTCTGTGCCAACAACTATCTGGGTTTGTCAGACCATCCGCGATTGATTGAGGCATCAAAGAAGATGATGGACCGCCGTGGCTTTGGTATGTCGAGTGTGCGCTTTATCTGTGGCACACAGGATATCCACAAGGAACTGGAGGCAGCCATCTCTGATTATTTCAAGACCGAGGACACGATTCTCTATGCGGCCTGTTTTGATGCGAACGGTGGTGTGTTTGAACCCTTGTTCACCGAAGAGGATGCCATCATTTCTGATGCGTTGAACCACGCTTCAATCATCGATGGCGTACGACTCTGCAAGGCCAAGCGCTACCGTTATGCGAATGCCGATATGGCGGAGCTGGAGAAATGCCTACAGGAAGCACAGGCACAGCGCTTCCGTATCATTGTGACCGATGGGGTGTTCTCGATGGATGGTAATGTGGCTCCTGTGGATAAGATCTGCGATCTGGCCGAGAAATATGATGCATTGGTGATGGTGGATGAGAGTCATTCGGCAGGTGTGGTAGGTGCAACCGGTCATGGTGTGAGCGAGTTCTTTAATACCTACGGTAGGGTGGACATCTATACCGGTACGTTGGGCAAGTCGTTCGGCGGTGCCCTTGGTGGCTTCACCACAGGTAGGAAGGAGATTATCGACCTGCTCCGCCAACGCAGTCGTCCATACCTTTTCTCCAACTCCTTGGCTCCTGCCATTATCGGAGCCTCATTGGAGGTGTTCAAGATGCTGAAGGAGAGTAATGAGATTCACGACCGTCTGGTGGAGAATGTAAACTATTTCCGCGATAAGATGATGGCGGCGGGCTTCGACATCAAACCCACGCAGAGTGCTATCTGTGCCGTGATGCTCTATGATGCCAAGCTCTCACAGGTCTATGCTGCCAAGATGCAGGAGGAGGGAATCTACGTTACAGGTTTCTACTATCCTGTAGTTCCCAAGGAACAGGCTCGTATTCGTGTGCAGATATCAGCCGGACATCAGCGTGAACACCTTGACCGCTGCATTGCTGCCTTCATCAAGGTGGGCAAGGAACTGGGCGTATTACATAGTTGAATTTCCAACAAGCCTAGTTACTCCCACTTATCAGCCTGGTTAGACCCACTTATCAGCCTAGTTTCTCCCTCTAACCAGCCTGGTTGGAGGGCGTTATCAGCCTTGTAGGAATTATCCAAGGTTTATTATCGCTAAGAATAGAATAAAAGAATGCTCCGCCATCAAACCTAATCAACTCAAAGTCAGTAGGTTGTTGGCGGAGCAATTTCCATCAAATTCCTCCGCCATGAATCTTTTGGTAATCATGTGATTACACTAACATGGCGGAGGATTATGTAGTTAGTTTATTTGAAGTAGAGTTTCAACGGTGTATATCCATCACCTGTGAAGAGCAGGTGCTTTTCGTCGAGCGTGCCGACAAGTGGGTCATCACCGAAGTTGATTTCAATGTAGTACGTGCCGTCGCCATTGTCGATGATCCGATCAGCCATGTTCCATGGAGCAAAGTCATTGTCTTTGCCCAACCACTGGGTATCCCACCAGCCGTTGGTGATACGTACCTGGTACGATTCGGCTTCAGGCTTGAACTGCAGGTAGAATGTACCGGTCTTGATCTTGTCCCATATATCCTGCGGGAATGTGGTAATACACTCGTTGTTTCCATCGTGGCCGTCAAGACCGAAACGATAGGTACCGTTCCAAGATACTGCACCGGCACCGCTGTTCTCCCAGAATACGTTCTCACTTCCGCCGCCACCACCATGGATGATGTCGATGAAGTAGATTTCCAGTGGCGTGTAACCACTACCTGTGAGCAGCAGGTGCTTCTCGTCAAGAGTGCCTACAAGCGGGTCGTCGCCGAGGTTCACCTCAATGTAGAACGTACCGTCGCCATTGTCAATGATGCGCTCTGCCATGTTCCATGGAGCAATGTCATTGTCTTTGCCCATCCACTGGGTGTCCCACCAGCCGTTGGTGACGCGGATTTGATACTGCGTAGGATCGGCCACCGTATATTTCACATAGAATGTCTCGGTCTTCAAACGGTTCCAGATGTCCTCTGGGAAGGTGGCAATACACTCATTGTTACCGTCGTGGCCATCGAGTCCAAAGCGATAGACTCCGTTCCAGTTGACTGCCGTCGTGCCGTCGCCTGTCCAGATGACGGTCTTTACCTCCTGATCACCACCAGGACCGTCAATCCAGATGTCCTCTTCAGTATAGATCTCCAGTGGTGTATAGCCACTACCGGTGAGCAGCAGGTGCTTTTCGTCGAGCGTGCCGACAAGCGGATCGTCGCCGAAGTTCACCTCAATGTAGAACGTACCGTCGCCATTGTCAATGATGCGCTCAGCCATATTCCATGGAGCAATGTCATTATCTTTGCCCATCCACTGGGTATCCCACCAGCCGTTGGTGACACGAATCTGGTATTGGGTTGGATCAGGAGCTGAATAAAGGATGTAGAATGTTCCGGTCTTGAGTGTGTTCCAAACATCCTCTGGGAAGGTGGCAATACACTCGTTATTACCGTCGTGGCCGTCAAGACCGAAACGGTACGTGCCGCTCCAATTGACCACTCCATTGCCATCGGGATCCTCGTTCTTCCAGATGGTAGTCTTCACTGTCTCCCAGTGACCTTCATCAGCACCTGGTTCATAGGCCAGTTCCGGCATCGGGATACTCTGTCCGTCATAGGTATGAAGGATACCCACAAAGGTACCCTTGTAGATGTTCTTCTTAGGAAGACGAATCGTGAGCTTGTAGGTGCCCTTGCGATAGAAGTCCTTATGGTCGATGAGCTGTGGAACACCATCTGCATCGAGCAGCTCGACACCATTGATGAACTCCAGGTCAGAACCGAACACATCGATCAGTTCACCACCTGTGGCTTTTTCACCAGGCTGTTTAGAGTAACCTGTTACATAGGTATGTCCAAGAGTAAGCGACATATGCGACTCAGCCTCGTCATCGGCTGTGCGCACTATAATCTTACCACCATCAGCTGCAATGCCAGATGGTGCGTTGACTCTGATCATGTCGTTGCCGACAATCTCGAAATCGGTCACTTTCTTGCCACCGGGGAATTCAATTTCAGTCACACCATTAAATCCGGAACCATTGATGGTCATGGGCTGGTTGGTGACTACCTTCGTCGGGAAGAAAGTCTTGATGCCCAGGCCTACGTTTGCCGATTGGGCGTCTTCGTCAGAGCAAGCTGTAAATGTGGCTCCGATGAGAACCACCGCAAGCAACGCGCCTAAATAATTGATTATATGCTTCATAATCTTTTAATTTTCAATTTTAACTTCGTTGACTTTCGTCACGACTTGGCCAATCAAGCAAGCTTGTTGGCGCTCGCTGCTCCGAAAGTTCAATTGTCAATTATCAATTTATTACCATCCCGGATTCTGGGTAAGGTTAGGATTCTTTTTCAGTTCCGACTGTGGAATGGGGTAGAAATTGAACTTTTCATCCCACTGGCGGTTAATCGTAGAGCGTGTAAGCATCAGATCGCTACTGAGCGTTGCTGTCTGAATGGTCTTAAAGTACTGTGCACCCTTCTTCCAACGACGTACATCCCAGAAACGATGATTCTCGAAGGCCAGCTCCACCAGGCGCTCGCGCTCATAGCGTGCAACCCATGCATCGCCATCTTCAGTGAACGGCGGCATCTGGATGTCTGAGCGATTGCGCAGCACGTTGATGGCCTCATTGGCTGTCATTCCATAGGTTGCATCGTTAGCACTTCCTGTGGCGTTAAATACTGCCTCGGCATAATCAAGGTAGAACTCTCCCAGACGGAAGATGATCCAAGTGTGACGACGGGTGGTCTGGTTATCAGCTGTGGTAACACATGAACCATCGACATACTTTCTAAGATAGTAGCTTGTAGGAGTGGCTCCATACTTCGGAGCGCCATTGAATCCACCAACGAAGGTTTCAATAGCCTTCCCCTGAGAACCATTGGTGGGCCATTGGTCACCGTTCTTCACTACAGTGAGTGCGAAACGTGGGTCAAGACCTTCGTAAGGATCAACCGACGTGAGGTCGATGTTGCCCGGATAGCGCTGACCGAAGGTCTCACCGTTGTCCTGATACTCATACTGATCTACCAGACTCTGGGTGGGACAGTTGCCAGAAGAACCGTTCTCTACACCAACAGGATAGTTAGCCATCTCGAAAGCGTTACTCTCACCACGTCCCAGACCGAAGATAATTTCCGGGTTGAAGAAAGCATCATGTCCCCACAGAGAACCGTAAGAGCTGAGCTTCAGACCCCAAGCGGAAGCGTTGTCGAGGATGTACTTGCAAGCTTCAGCTGCCTTGGCCCATCTTGTCTTGTCACCTGTCGGATTATGAAGCGGTGAGGCCGCATAAAGCAGCGTGCGTGCCTTGAGGGCATAAGCTGCAATACGAGTGGCACGACCAACCTCTGAACCCACCTCTGTGTTATAGTTCTCAGGCAGGTAGGGGGCAATAGCGTCCAGTTCCTCAACGATGAACTTCACGATCTCATCTTCAGAGGTACGTTCAATGCTATTAGCCTGACCATTGGTGAGTGTGGTTGTTACCAAAGGAACGTTGCCGTAGGTCTTGAACAACTCGAAATAGAAGTAGGCTCTGAGGAAGCGCAACTCATAGGGGAAAATCTCCAGCTGCTGTACCCAGATATTGTAATCAGGGTTATATTGCCAGTCGGAGATATCGGCCTGGTCGATCTTCTCCAGATACATGTTGACATCTGCAATGGCGGTATATGACTTATCCCATGTGTTGGAATAAGGATTAGCCGGGCTCCATCCGCCGTTCACGTAGTTGTTCACGGCTCCTGTTTCGAGTGCATACTGAGCCTCGTCGGTAGCTCCGGCCAGGAAGTAGGCACTGTTAGAGGCCAACTCGTTATTGTACACCTGCGCATAGACGTCGAATACCAGGTTCTTGATTCCGTTCTCGAAATATTCGAAGGTCCAATCCTCGTCTCGGGTGTTCTGCTCTGTGTAATCCAGATCGGCACAGGAGAAAAGAAGAACAGAGGAAAGAGGAAGGAGGAAGGACATCACTCCCACCGCAACCTTATTATATTTATTTGTCTTCATAATTTCAATTATCAATTATTGATTATCAATTTTTCAGAACTGAACTGAAAGACCAACATTAATACTCTTCATCACTGGGTAGCCTGTGTTGAGGTTCTCAGCATCCATGGCATCGATATTGTCGAAGGACAAGAGGTTCTGTCCCTGTACAAATACCTTGGCACCTGAAACCTTCAGCGGCTCAATGACTTTTGCAGGCAACTTGTAGTAAACTTCGCAGTCGCGCAGCTTCAGCCAGCTGATGTTGCGGTACCAGATCGTGGAGTTCTGAGCGTTGTTAGCTACATTCTCTGTTGACAGACGAGGATAGCTTGCATTGGCTCCAGCGATGTCGAAGCAGTTGTCGTAGTATTCCTGAGAGAGGTTGCGGTTGTCGGAGAGGGCTCCCCATACACCATCAACATAGCGCAGGTTCTTTACCTGATGAGCAGCCCCCTGCAAAGTGGCGTTGAAGCCAAATCCCTTATACTCTGCTCCAAAGGTGAAGGCATAGTTCAGGGCGGGGAAGGCGTTGCCATAATCCTGTGCTACATAGTCGTTTTCGTTGATGACATTATCACCGTTGACATCCTTATACTTGATGTCACCTACTTTCACCTGTCCAAACTGCTGAACAGGACTATTGTCGATATCAGCCTGATCCTTGAAGAAACCTAAGGCGATGAGTCCACGCTCATAATCGGCAGGACCGTCAACCAACGAGAGGTTAGGATAGGCAGGTGTCTCAATCCATTCCAGGATTTCGCTCTTCACTGTTGAGAATGAAGCACCGGCATTCAGGTTAAGACCATTGGCGAAGGTCTTGGCATAGCGAAGTCCCAGTTCCATACCATAGCTGGCTACACGTCCCTTATCATCATATGATGACTGGATACCAACTACAGAGGAGTTGAGTGAATTAGCGCTGACCAGGATGTTGCGACGCTGCTGATAGAATACATCAAATGTAACGTCCAGCGCGTTGGCAATTCTCAGGTCTGTACCGAAGTTAGCCTTATAGGCAGTTTCCTGTGCGAAGTCATCGGTGGGGAACTGAGTCAGGAAGGCACCCCATGAGTTGGCGAAATTAGTGCCATACCAGAACTGTCCGTGAGAATTGTTCCAAGCAGCGAGCCAGAGACCGTTAGCCGGCACATAGTCGGTATGCTGAATACCACTAGAAAGGCGAACCTTTCCATAATTGAGGATACCATCAGGATTGTTGGCATAGATGTAACCCAGACCGATTGTTGGCGAGAAGGCCCACTTGGCAGGATAGCTGCGGTTAGAACCGTTGGCAGCTAACGCCACATCGGCCATCAAGCGGTTAGCATGGTCGTAGTGTAAAGCCAGTTGCCAGTTGGCACGATACCAAGTATTACTCTGGCCGTCACGAATCTCGCTCTTCATGTTATAGTTGGCATTGGCACCGAAGTTGTCGCCATTGTTGAGTTGGAGAGCATATTTCAGTCCTGCATTGAAGGTGGCAATACGCCACTGTGTGTCAACCCAGTGGTTGAACGTCAGCTTGTCTTCTACAGTACCCATCACATGCTCACTACCATCAGCCTCATGCCATCCGTACTGATAACCCTTCGTGCGAGTCTCAATGGTATTGGAGGAGTTGTCGTAAGATGCTCCTACGTAGAACTTCAAGCCATCTGTAATAAAATCAAGGTCTTGCTCCAAGGTCATGTTTGCCCAGATCTGGCGCTGGTGTGTCTTCATGAAACCGGCACCCTGTGACTTAGCCAAAAGGTTGAAGTCGCCGTAGGTCTGACTACCACCCCATACGCCACTTGCAGTCTTGATGGGGAAGGCCAGTGCAGGCACTTTATACAGATGCCACCATGCATCGTTAGAGTTCACGTTGGGCACACCATTTGTCTCCATCAGAATACCTAAGATGTTGGCGCTAACCCTTGTTGACTTGCTTACCTCGAAGTCGATGTTGGCACGGATATTAGCCTTCGAATATTTCAGCTGAGAGTTGAAATCACCCTGATCGGGGTTCTTATAGAGACCACGGGCATCGGTATAGTCGAGCTGGGTATAGTACTGTACCTTGTCTGTACCACCGAAGAATGACAGGTAGGCATTCGACTCATGTGCCGTGTTCTTGAACACTTCATCCTTCCAGTTTACGTTAGGATAAACCAGCGGATTACTACCGTCAACGAATTTCTGCAGCTCGCTACTTGTATAAGCGGGAGCAAGACCGTCGTTCTGACGAGCACGGTTCAAAGCATTGGCGTAGTCGTAGGCGCTAACCATATCAGCCATCTGCGGGTCGAACTGAATCTTATGCGAAGCACCTGCCTTGAAATGATACTTGCCGTCTTTAGAACCGTGCTTGGTCTTTACCAACAGCACGCCATTGATGGCTTCATGACCGTAGAGAGCTACTGCGGCCGCGTCTTTCAACACGGTAACACTTTCCACCTCTTCTACAGAAAGACGGTCGATGGGTCGTTCTACACCATCAACAAGAATCAAGATATCTCTCTCACCAGTGGTCTGTACGCCACGGATGTTAAACGTGGCACCACGACCTTCCTCGCCCTTGAAACCAGTGTTCTGGAAAGCATTCAGGCCAGGGAGCTTGCCATAGAGGGCATCAGCCAGACTGATGGCTGAGGTGCGACGCAACTCTTCAGCCGTGATGGTTGTTGCTGCCGCTGTAGTCAGGTATTCCGTCTGCTCAACGCCATAGCCTAAATCTACCTTCTGCGACGCTTTGTCGCTCAGCGTCACCTGGGCACTGACTGCCATTGGGGCAACGCAGAGTCCCATCAAGGTATATATATATTTATTTCTTATTTTCATAATCTTTTCAATTTTCAATTGTTCATTCTCAATTTGAAAAATTACCACCCAGGATTCTGTGTAAGACCATATCCCTTCTGAATCTCAATACGAGATACTGGATCGAGATACCACTTGTTGGTCCAGTAACCAGGATCCCACCAGCGACGGGCACCAACTACAATCTGAGGTTTCTCATACTCAAACTTCGGCCAAGGAGAACCAGCCTTATACTGGTGATCTTCTCCATCGTCCAAACGGTTACCGTTTGCATCGAGACAATAGATTCTGATTTCATGCAGTGGTTTGGTGAAAAGGTCCTGACGCTTGCGTCGTACCATGTCGTAGAGGCGGTCGCCGCACTCGGCACCGATTTCGCAGTTACGCTCACGAAGAATCTCATTGATGAGGTTCTCCTTATTAGAGGTCAGATTCAATTCCGGATTCATGGTCTCAAGACGTCCTAGACCTACACGGCTGCGAACAACATGAATGTCGTCCAGGGCTCCACGGAGGTCACCTGTCTCAGCCTTGGCTTCTGCGCGGATGAGATACATCTCAGCCAAACGGATATAGGGCACACCGATGAGGTCGTCATCATAACGGCTTCCGCCGTAATAATCAAGCAACCACTTGAACTTGCAGTAACCGGAGGCTACATCGTCCTTGTTGGTGACATTACTGTTCTTCTCCAGGAAACCACCTACCCAAGAGTCCATGTAGGTCATACCTGCATAGTCGAAGCCGGCAGGGAGCGACTGCTGGGGAACAACCATCGTTTCATACAAACGCGGGTCACGATTGGCAAAGATATCAATGCCATCAGGGTTCTTACCGCGGCCATAAATATCGGAATAGGGGAAGTTACGTCCATCCTGCATACCGAAGCATTCCATCAGCTCGTTGGTAGGAACGGCACCACCCTGACGCAAACAGTCGAGGGCAAAGCCACGCCAGCCCCAACCCCAGCCACCATCGGACAAGGTAAGTGTGGGATGTGCATCAAACAGTTTCTCGTGTCGTGTCTCGTTGTTACGATAGCGATAGGCGCGGCGGTAAGCCATGCGGTAGCCGGCTTCATCCTGTGTCTCTGGCTGTACCAGCTGGTAATAGTTTCCATTAGCAGCATTGTCATCGAAGAACTCATTGCAATACTGCAGACAGCGGCTCCACAAGGATGGATCTTCCTTGCCAAACCAGATATGCTCCTCACTCTCCAAACCAGTCGGTTTCTTGGAGTATGTCATGTAAGGCTCATTGTTATTGAACAATGGTGATGCAGCAAACATCCAAACCTTGGCACGGAGGGCACGGGCAGAAGCACGTGTCAGACGTCCTGACCATTGACCGATGTCGGCGTTGGGAATATTCCAGATGTAACCTGGCTCATTGATGGCACACTGAATCAGCGAGTCGATGAACTCAACAGTCTGCCAAGCAGTAGAACGACCTTCTGTGAAAGTTTCACCTACTTCGTATGCCTTTTTCACGAGGCATAAGCCACCGAAGTTACGGAAGGCGTCGAAGTAGCGGCTGGCCATAATGGTGTAAGCCTCACCACGCAGACGACTCTTCTCCGTATCACTCATATCGGGTACGCGCTCAATATTCTCAATGATCTGCCAGCACTTGCGAACGGTCTCATAGATAGATACACGTCCACCAGCATCGCTGTCCAGACCACTTTTTGTAGAATAAGAGAATTTGCCCTGGAAGTTACCATCCTCGGTATCCTGAGCATTCTCGGTTAAGTTTCCTGGATAATAACTCTGTATGGGACCGCCCCATCCAACGTAACAATGATAGGAGTCGGAAAGCACGTCAATGGGAGCACCGTTCATCATATTTCCAGAGGTGTAGGTACAGTATAGCTGTCCATAGGCACTCCACAGGAAATTGCGGGTGTATTCGGCCTTGTTGAACACGGTGTCGATATTCACTTCTACGCCAGGTGCTTTCTCCAGGAAAGCATTACCCACATTGATATCATCGACACATGCAGTGAAGATGCAACTGGTCATCCCCAAAGCCAATATGTAATTAAATATTTTTTTCATAATCATCAATTGTTTAGAAGTTGACTTGTATGCCAAAGTTATACACACGTGTCATAGGATAGCGTACACCGAAGTCAAGTCCTGAACCAGGAGCCTCGGGGTCGTTGCCCTTGAAGTCTGCGAATGTCAACAGGTTCTGACCGGAGATATAGAATCTCACGTAGTTGAGCAGATCTAACCACTTGGGTTTGTTGATGGTATAACCAATCTCCACATTCTTCAGACGCACATATTTAGAGTCGATAACCCATGCCCGTGAATCGCGATTGTTATGAACACGGTTGGTGAACGAGATACGTGGCAGGATGGCATTGGGGTTGTCCTCTGTCCAAGAGTTATCAGCAACCCATTGTGCCAATGCTGAAGTATTGGTAGAACCAAACTGGTCGCGGAAGTATCCGTTCAGTGCACGACTGGTGTTGTCGGCACCTACCCAAAGCATGGAGAAGTCAAATCCCTTCCAATTCAGATTGGCGTTGACCGACCAAGTGATTTCAGGATTGTCTGTATAACCAAGAGGTTTCTGGTCGTTCTGGTCGATAACACCGTCGTCGTTCAAGTCCACATAGACAGCATCACCATATCTCAGTTCTGCCACCTGGTCAGGCATATCTACACCATACTTCTCCTTATAGCGCTGCTCAGTACCTGGCTGATAGAACTCAAACAGATCATAAGCGAAGCGCTGTCCAACCGGCAATCCGGTACGTCTCAGATAATCATACATAGGCGGTACCTCGAGCATTTCAATTACCTTATTTCTGGCAAAAGCAATGCTTGGACTGATGCTGTATCGCAGATCACCAATCCTATCGGCCCATTTCAAGGTCAGCTCATAACCATGATTCTTCACACGGCCTTCGTTGACATAGCTTGAAGGAAGAGTAGTTACAGCAGGAAGCATAGAGGCATTTGATACCAGAATGTCCTTGCGGTCTTCCCAGAAGAGGTCGAGGTTAACCGTCAGACGGTCTTTCAAGAAAGCTGCATCCAAACCAAGGTTAATCTTAGTAGCTGTTTCCCAGGTAACGTTCGGGTTACCGGCGGTCAGTTCCTTCACAGCCTGCAACCAGTTGCCGCTCGTACCGAAGTTTGCGCCTCGTTTCTGCGGGTTAACAGTTGTGGCACCTGAATAGAACTGCCAAGCACCAGGCAGATAGAGGAAACGGGCACCATTGGTGTTGTCGTTACCTACCATACCCCATGATCCACGGAGTTTCAGATAGCCAATGTAAGGCTTAATGGGCTCCCAGAACTTTTCGCTTGATGGTATCCAACCAACAGAGAACGATGGGAACGTACCGTAACGCTTACCCTCGGCAAAGTTCTCTGAACCATTGTAACCGATATTGAAGTCAACCATGTAACGTGTGGCATAGTCGTAAGTGATACGACCTACCAGTCCTACATAACCCTTCGGGATAGACTGATACAGACTGCCACTTGAATCCCATGGATAATAGGTCTTGCTCTGGTTGTAAAGCAGCAACGCACCTACGTTGTGGTTGCCGAACTTACGGGAATAATTGAAACTTGCCTCAGCATACCAGTTTCTGTTACCCCACTTAGATTCGTTGTAAGGAATCGGCCAGGTAATGTTCTCCTTGCGGAGCACCTCCTTGCCGTCAACGATGGTTGCCACGTAGGTAACACCTGTACCGAATCCGTTTTGGCGGTTCTTCTGGGCTGTATAGTCGGTGTTGTATGATCCCTTGATCTTGAAATCCAGACCCGGTGTGAGGAAACTCATGTCGAGCTTGTACTGGAGGTCAAGGTTCAGTACGTTGGTGCTCTCGTTTACATAACCTAAGTCGAAGAAGTTCGAGAGGGCATCACGGTCGTAAGGTCCTACGAAGTTTTCATCGGAAACGATATGGCGACCTTGGTCATCCACACCGATACCAGCGTATGGCGTAGCTCCCTGCAGATAGCGGAAGAGGAATCCCTCGCCACCACCCATCGTGGTACGGTTCTGAACACGTCCACCCAGCGTGAGGGCAAGCTGACTATACTTAGATACGTTGATATCCAAGTTGGCACGATAGTTGAAACGATTATATTTGAAGGTCTCATCCTTATTGTCAGAGAAGGTCTTGAAGAGTGAGTTCTGATTCAGGAATCCAGCAGAAACGAAGTACCTTACTTTCTCGGTACCACCGTTCACATTCACATTCACCTGCTCCTGCCATGCGGCATCGTTCATCATATACTTAATCCAGTCGGTATTAGGGAATGTTACAGGCATATCACCTGTGCGGAAATGCTCCATCACATCCTGGCTGAATCGGATACCGGTGTCGGCATAAGGCGTGTAGTCTTTAATATTGGCCGTACCTGGCCACTGACTCATAGGAAGTGCATCGGTAATGGCTGTGTAGTTCCACATCTTTCCATATGTATAGGAATCTGCGAAATCGATGAACTTCGAGATCTGCTGAACTGCTGTACTTGCCGAAACGGTTACTGAAGCCTTGCCAGGAGCACCACGCTTGGTGGTAACAAGGATAACACCATTAGCACCACGTACACCGAATACGGCTGTAGCAGAGGCATCCTTCAAGATAGAGATGTCCTCAATTTCATTAGGATCGAGCTGTCCAAACGAACGTTCAACACCATCCACCAGCACCAAGGGCTCGGCACTGTTCAGTGAACCTGTACCACGAACGCGGATAACTGGTTCGTCAGCACCTGGCATACCTGAAGGCTGTACCACCGACATACCCGGCAGCTTTCCTTGCAGGGCATTGGCCACACTGGCAACAGGCGCCTTCAGCAGTTCGTCACCACCAACTTGCGAGACGGAACCCGTGATGGTAACCTTTTTCTGCTGACCGTAGGCAATCACCACCACTTCTTCCAGACTCTGCAGGTCGGGCTTCATGCTGACGGTCATGTTTCTACTGGCTTTCAGACTCTGGGTAAGATAGCCGATGTAGGAGAACTCCAGAGTTGCTCCTTGTGAAACGGAAGGCAATGCGAAATTGCCGTCGAGATCGGTGATAACGCCAGTATCAGTGCCTGCCACCATCACGGAGACACCAATCATGGGTTCACCAGTCTCATCTTTCACCTGACCTTCCACCCGGATGTTCTGGGCGAAAGCCACACTGGGCAACATACACAATAGTGCAAGTAGCCCAAAGAGATAAGATTTACATTTTTCCATATAAGACTATTTGGTTTATTTATTAGATTATCAGATGCATAGAATCATCAGCCACAGTACCTATGGTACTCTTTGCCTGTTATTATTCCCGTATTTTGTTTCATGCTTAAGTTAAAAATTATTGTGATTAGTTATACTGTTAAAGGTAATCGGTTGCAAATATAAGCATTTTATTTAACAACATGAAACATTCTGCACATTTTTTTTCAAGAAGGAGGCTTTTTCTTTTCTTACTTCCCAAATAATCTTAATTACGATAGAAAACAAAGATTCTGAGAGCTCGAATTATAATATAATAAGGTAAAAAGGGGGTGATGAGCGTTAGGAAAGCAAAAAAAAGCAAGAAAAGTGTAATAATTGGCAAGAAAGTATTATACTTTTATAAAAAATACATATATCTTTGCAACTTGAAAAGCTATATCATCCAGTGGGAGATATATACCATAGCTAATAACCCTAACGTATAACAAAACCGAAACAAGGGGGAATACAGAGATCTATTTAAAGAAATCTATATAAACCTAAGAAAAATTAGTATGAATCAAAACTTGAGAAAGACAGCGCTGCTAGCAGGTGTCTGTGCAGTCTTCGGATTGTTCTGGTCACCTCAAGCTAAGGCTGACTCTGCTGTGAATACCGTTCAGTCGGTACAGCAGGACAGAAAAGTGACAGGTACCGTTGTGGATGCAATGGGCCCGGTTATCGGTGCCAGCATCTTGGAGAAAGGTACTAGTAATGGAACGGTTACCGATCTTGACGGTAACTACACTCTGAGCGTGAAGCCAGGTGCAACCCTGGTTATCAGCTACATCGGCTACAAAACCCAAGAAATCAAAGTGGGTAACAACAGTCGCATCGATGTAACCTTAGAGGAAGATAACACCTCTTTGGAAGAAGTGGTTGTGGTAGGTTATGGTGTCCAGAAGAAAAAGCTGGTTACCGGTGCTACGGTTCAGGTAAAAGGTGAGGACATTGCCAAGTTGAACACCACTAACGCACTGACAGCCATGCAGGCTTCTACTCCAGGTGTGCAGATTACACAGGCATCAGCTCAGCCAGGTCAAGGCTTTAAGGTAAACATTCGTGGTGTGGGTACCATGGGTACTTCTTCACCATTGCTGATCATCGACGGTATCTCCAGTGGTACTGCTGATGAAGGTTTGAACGGTTTGAACCCCGCTGACATTGAGAGCATTGACGTATTGAAGGATGCTGCTTCTGCTGCCATCTACGGTGCCCGTGCTGCCAACGGTGTAATCCTCGTGACCACCAAGCAGGGTAAAGCAGGAAAGATTCAGGCTTCTTACGATGGATACGTTGGTTGGAGCAATCCCGCCAAACGTCCTGCTACATTGAATGCCCAAGAATACATACAGATCATCAATGAATTGAACTTCAATACCACAGGTAATGCTGTCAAGTGGAACTCAATCGTTCCCCAGGCTGTTCTCGACAAGGTGAATGGAGGATGGGAAGGTACCGATTGGTTTGAGATCTACCGTAACAAGAACGCCATGCAGTTCAACCACTCTTTCAGTCTGACAGGTGGTAGCGAGCGTTCTAAATTTGCCATGGGCTTGAACTATACTTCAAACAATGGTACTTTCGGTGGTGACATGGCTCCGTCGTACAAGCGCTATGGTGGCCGTATCAACTCTGAGCACATACTGCTCAAGGGTAAGTCACACGACATCATTACCATTGGTGAGAACATCTCGTTCTGGTACAATACCCGTACAGGTCTTTCAGAGAGTAATGGTTACTGGAACTCTATCCAGCCTGTATATATCGCCTCTCCGTTAGTAATGCCTTACAACGAAGACGGATCGTTGTCAGCCTATGGAAAGAACTCTACCGGCTACAGCGGTCAGATGTGGTCGAACCCGTTGCAGGGTCTCTATGCAGGACAGTTTAATTCTACACAGAAAGACCGTAACTTCGGTGTTGGCGCAACCTTCTTCTGGATTATCGAACCCATTAAGGGTCTGCGCTATCGTGGATCATTCAACACAGGTTACAGTTCTTATAACGGACGCGGCTATAGCCGTCCATTCTCCATGAACCAGAGCTCTTCTTCTGGTGACTACGCTGTCAGCCAGAATTCCAGCGACGGCGGAAGCTTCTCAGTGGATAACACACTGACATACGTTCTTCCCGTATTTGCCAAGAATGCTTTTGATGTAATGATTGGTCAGTCGTTCGAGAAGACCCAGTGGGGACAAAGCCTCTCTGTTAGTACAAAGGCACCTGAAGGCACAGAGAAGTCAATGGTACATCAGGGTATCTATCAGTGGCCCTCTAACTATGCTGCCAGTCAGGTCAGTTCTTTCGGTGGCTCACCATGGGGCGACAGCGCTTTGGCTTCGTTCTTCGGACGTGTTAACTGGAACTACGATGAGAAATACATGGCAACCTTCACCATGCGTGCTGATGGTTCATCCAACTTCGCTCGCGGTCACCGTTGGGGTTACTTCCCCTCTGTTTCTGCAGGTTGGGTTGTTACCAATGAGTCGTTTATGGAAGGTACCCGTTCTTGGATGGACTTCTTGAAGATCCGTGCATCTTGGGGACAGAATGGTAACTGTGCTATTCCTAACTTCCAGTATCTGGCTACTATTTCCTATTCTCCGACAGACTATGCCGACTATGCTTATAAGTTCGGTAGCTCTATGGCGCAGACCTTGTCACAGACCAGCTTCGCACCTGGTGCTTTCGCAGACATTATTCCTAACGAGGATATCACATGGGAAACCTCTGAACAGCTGAACATCGGTTTCGATGCACGCTTCATCAACAGTAAGCTCGGTGTGAACTTCGACTGGTATAAGAAGACCACCAAAGACTGGTTGATCATGGCTCCAGCTCCATTAGTACTTGGTACAAATGCTCCTTATATCAATGGTGGTGACATCGAGAATAAGGGTATTGAGGTTGCACTTTCCTGGAACGACCAGATCGGTAAGGATTTCCGCTATCGTGCAAACGTGAACTTTGCTACCAACAAGAATGAGGTAACCCGAATTGCCAATGAGCAGGGTATCATCAATGGTCAGGACAAGGCTCTGTTCGAGAATTCCGCTTATGTGTCTCGTGTTCAGGTTGGACACCCCATCGCATACTTCTATGGTATGGACTATGAGGGCATCTGGCAGAACCAGGCTCAGATCGATAAGGCTCGTGCAGAAGGTAAGGCCGTTCGTGACGATGCTCAGCCAGGTGATATGATCTGGGTTGACTATGATGGAGACCATGTAATCAATTACGACCTTGATCGTCATGAGATTGGTAACCCACATCCTGACTACACCCTCGGTGTTTCTTTGGGCTTCGACTGGAAGGGCCTCGACTTCTCTGTAACAGGTAGTGGTCAGTTCGGTATGCAGGTGATGCAGTATTTCCGTACCGCTCAGCTTGCCAATCCGTATGATAACTTCACACAGGATATCTTCGAGCGCTGGCACGGAGAGGGCACAAGCAATACACAGCCCCGTCTCGTCCTCGCTGGCGACAACAACCAATGGGTTTCTACACGCTACATGCAGGATGCCGACTTCTTCCGTATCCAGAACGTAACATTGGGTTACGACGTGAACAATATTTGGAAGAGCAGTCCGTTCCAGCAGCTGCGCCTCTATGTACAGGCTCAGAACCTCTACACCTTCACTGGCTATACCGGTGTTGACCCTGAAATCGGTTCAAACGGTGGTAAGGACCCTTGGGCACGTGGCATTGATGTAGGTCTCTATCCAACCTCACGTACCTTCCTTATTGGTGTCAATATTAAGTTCTAAAGGATTCACAACGATTAATAGAGAAGAATAATATGAAAAAAATAGTAACAATGGCCGTAGCTGCATTGCTCGCATTTGGATTTACTTCGTGCGAGGATCAGCTCGACTCAATCAATTATACGAAACAGGATACCGGAAACTTCCCTGCTACATCCGATGATGTGGTTAGTGAGTTGAATGGTGTGTATTCTGTGCTGAACGGTTTCGTTACGACACCGTTGGAAATGCCTTACATGGTTTGGAATTTGATGTCTGACGATTGTAACGGTGCTGGTGGTACTGGCGACACGGAGTCTCATGCCGTTGGTCATCTCACCACAAACAACGAGAATCTCTATCAGAATGCTTGGAAGCATGTGTATGAGGGTTTGAACCGTGCAAGTACCATTATCTACTCTATCGATAATGTGGAGTGGGCCAATAAGGCAGAGCGCGATCAGTTACTTGGCGAGACCTTGTTCATGCGTGCTTTATACTTGTTCTGGGGAACACAGATGTTCGGAAATATCCCTGCTTACTGGCAGCCCGGATGTCCTACACCTTGTCCGCAGCAAGATGCAGAGACCGTTATTTATCCGCATATCTTAGGTGACCTTGTTCAGGCTGCTACCCTGATGACGAAGAAGACACAGGGTGACGGACATGCTACAAAGTATGCTGCTGAAGCACTGTTGGGTCGTGCCTATATGTTCTATCAGGGTTTCTACAAGAAAGCTGGTGAGCTGGCTAATGCCAACTTGGCTCCTGTTACAATCATCACCCTTGATGGTGAGCAGGAACTGACCAAAGATCAGGTGGTGAAAGCTCTTGAGGATGTGATTAACAATGGTGGTTACAGTCTGATTCCTCACTATCAGGAACTATGGCAGTACACCAATGAATTCACAGTAGAGGATTATAACTACACCAAGGGACAGGGCTTGAAGTTTGCCGGTAACGGTAATGCTGAACAGATTTTCCAGATTCAGTTCATGAACTGTCAGTCGTGGAACGGTACAACCGGTATGGGCTACTGCAACCAGCTGTCACTTTATTGCGGTCTGCGTTGCGACGATGATGCTGCTGGTGCAACCAATCCTAATACAGGTAATACCTACTTTAACGGTCGTGAGAACACCTTCCCCTTCGGACAAGGTTGGGGTCAGGGAACTGTACAGGCTACACTTTGGGACGACTGGAGCGATACCGACCCACGTAAGGAAGCTTCTATCTGTGATGCACAGAATGAGTTGGATCATTTCGTTTTCACAACGAGCTGTACTGAGGATGCTGGCTACTATAATAAGAAACTGATGCCGGTAACCACCATGCAAGCCAACTGGGACAGCTATACAGGTGCTGGTCCTTACACTTGGTGGGATGTGGCAGATCCGGACAACTATCAAGGACCGAAGAACGGTAACTGTATGCAGGGTTCTCATTTCTGTGACGTGACACTGATCCGTCTTGCCGACGTAATGCTGATGCACTCAGAGCTGACAGGTACTGCCGATCAGATGAACAAGGTGCGTGCTCGTGCCGGACTGAATCCTACAAACTACAGTTGGCAGAATATCAAGAACGAACGTCGCTTCGAGTTGGCCTTCGAGGGCGTACGCTTTAATGACCTGCGCCGTTGGTCGGGTATCAACGGAGGTGAGAACTGCGAAGCAGCACAGGCTTTGGAGAAACAGAATGGTTCGAAGGTGAATTATTGCGGTCGTTGGACCACCATGCATCACGCCACCTCTTCCTGGGCTAAGCGTTATGCTGCAACCGATGGCTTCCTGCAGATTCCAACTTCACAGATTGAGTTGGCTGGAGACGAGGAAGTGTTGAAACAGAATCCTGGATGGGGAAGCAGCGCAAGCGATGCCCAGATGTCAGGTACACCGGTATATTAATTTCAATCCATTAAAGAAAATATCAATATGAAGAAAACAATATTTTTCCTGATGGCAGCTGCGGGTATTCTTACGGCCTGCGATCCCAGTCAGAGTGAGAAAGACTTTGATCCGGTGTCATTGGCTGCCAGTGATGTAGAGAGTGCTGTTTACATCACCCAGACAGATGCGAATGGCAATCCAGCCGCTGATGGCAACTACTTTACCTATACAACCAATCCTTCTATGATGGTGTCGATCTTCAACCTCGATTCCGAAGGTGCAGAGAACCAGTTAGCAAGAGGTTATAGTGGTACGTTTGCTATCAAGCCTAAGCGTGGTTCAGATCCTAATCAGACTTTCTATGTTCGCACAGTGAACTCTGATAACTCTGAGGTGATTATCACCAAGCAATACACAGTCTATGTACAACAGGAGCTTGATCCGGAACTCCGTCTCCTCGCCAGTGATGTATATGGCAAGAAGATCTGGAAATGGGATACAAGTGTGACAGGTGCCGTATGGGGTAACATGGGTTACTGCGGCGGTGCTGGTGCTGATGTAGGTATTTCTGGTAACGGTCAGTGGTGGGGCGTAGGCCTCGATGAAAGTGGTGAGCTGAGTGAGTTTATGAATCAGCTCCAGCATACTCCCGATAATGCTGCTCATGGTGACGAGAGTATCGATGCTTATATGGAATTCACCGACGATGGTGTCTCTACTTGCTACGACAAGGATGGAAACATGATCCGTACAGGTAAGTTCTCTGTATCTGGTTACAATCCTAATGGAGAGTGGAAGGTTGGCGATCTGGTTACCACTTCTATCCTCTGGCCGTACGAAATCAACTCAGGTGGTAACAACCCTGGTACATTTGAGATTGTCTATCTGACTGCCGATAAGATGACATTGGTTTATCCTGATGGTGGCGACTATGGCAGTCTTGGCAACTGGGGCGAGGCTACGTTCTGGCATTTCTGCAGCAGCAGTGATATCGAAGGTATGGCTATTGGCTATGGAAAGACTGCTTCTAAAGACTGGACATGGGACTATGACGGAACGAATACCGTTTGGGGTAACATGGGTTACTGCGGCGGTAGTGGAGCCGATGTAGGTACAGCTCACAACGGACAGTGGTGGGGCGTAACCAATGAGGAAGAGTTCATGGGTCAGCTGAACCACACAAATGATGGCGCTGCTCATGGTGATGAGAGCATGGATGCTTTCTTCTCACTCGCAAGCGACGGATCCATCAAGCGTTATGCTGGTAATGGCAGTTTGATCAACAGCGGTAAGTTTGAGTTCGATACCAGTGTGGCTAACGAATGGAAGGTGGCTAACCTGAACACGACAGCTGGTACAATCTTGTTCCCATACGAGATCAACTCTGGTGGTAATATGCCTACATCTTTCGAGGTTGTCTATCTGACTGGCTCAAAGATGTGTCTGGTTTATCCTGATGGTGGTGACTTCTCTTCCAATGGTAGTTGGGGTGAGGCAACTTACTGGCACTTCAAGGCCAAGTAAACGCGCCTATAAGGTAAAAAGATGAAAAGGTGATAACACCTTGCTCCGTCCCGTGGCGTTCGTTACGGGACGGTTTGTGTTTCACAATGTTCCCACGTTGGGAATGAATTGTTCCCATGTTGGGAATAAAATGTTCCCACGTTGGGAATAATTGGAATCCTGCTCAGATTTACAAAGAAAGCACTTAAAGTTGCCCTTTGAACCTTTGGTCGTTTAAAGAATTAATCGTATCTTTGCAAGGTATATGGGAAAGGAATTAAGGAGATATGGAAACTGGGTGTTGTCGGTGCTGGTGGGCATCGGCGTATTCTTGTTCTGGTATGTCTTTTACCCCCATGCCTTGTCGTATCAGGAGCAGTATCAACTGTTCTTGTGGACGGGCGATTATTTCCTGGAAAGGATGAGCGTTCCCGGTGGCTTGGCCGACTGGCTCGGCGAGTTTATCGTGCAATTCTATTATGTGGAATGGCTGGGGGCATTGCTGCTGGCTTTGCTGTTTGTCGTTCTGCAGCGGTTGACTGCTCGATTGCTTCCCAAGAAATGGTGGTTGCTGAGTGTGTTGCCTGTTATCCTGTTATGGTGGCTGATGGGTGATATCAACGTGTTGCTGTCATTCCCCGTGGCTGTGGTCTTGGCATTATTCGCGGCATGGATCATGGGGAAACTAGTAAAACCAGATAAACTAGTCATACTAGTTATGATAGAACTGCTCATGGTTCCATTGCTTTATTGGCTCATCGGACCAGCAGTATGGATATATATATTGGTACGCGTCTGCCAGTTAGGCTGGAAACATCTATGGCTGGCTGGTTGGTTCGTTGCGGTTCAACTGATAGCATACGCCTGGCTGTTGCCGCAGTGGCCTTTGCAACAGGTGATGACAGGACTGAACTATTACCGCATTCCGCTGCACTATCCGCAGTTGAAAGGCTACGACAAGGAGATGTATGAGTTGATCCGTCAGGACTATCTGGTGCGAAACGAGCGCTGGGATGAGATTGTCAAAAGGGCTCAGCAATACCAGGTGAAGACACCTTTCAGCTCTGTCTGCGTGAATCTGGCTTTGTCAAAGAAGCGTCAGCTGGCTGACAGGATGTTCGATTTCTACCAGAGTGGCGACGATGCACTGATCATGCCGCGTATCCGCGACCTGACCTCTATGCTTCCTTCGGCTGAGGCTTTCTGGCATCTGGGTATGGTAAACTCGGCTCAACGGTATATGTTCGATACACAGGAGTCGATCCTGAACGGCAGGAAAAGCGGGCGTTGCACGAAGCGCATCGCCGAGTGTATGATGGTGAACGGGCATCAAAAGACAGCAGCGAAACAACTCGCCTTACTGAAAAAGACGCTCTTCTATCGGGGTTGGGCCAAGGAGGCTGAGGCATTGATGAAAGATAAGCAGAAAATGGAAAAGCATCCTGTCTATGGTAGGCTTCGCCAGCTGCGATATAAGGAGAACTTCCTCTATAGTTACGAGGAGATGGATAAGATGTTCGGGCTGCTGTTCATGAACAACAATGGTAACAAGATGGCACTCGACTATTTCTTGGCGCAGATGCTCCTGAAGGGAAACCTGCAGGGTTTCCAACAGTATTTAGGATTGGCTCAGCAGTATGGAGGCTACCGTGAGATGCCTTTGGGCTATCAGGATGTAATGCGTTGCATTCAGGCTCAAGGCCGTGTGCCCGATTCACCCTATGCCAAGTATGTGCAACGAATGATGGAAAGGAGGGGAGAATGAAGAGAAGGGGTTATACTAAACTAGTAACACTAGTACTCCTAGTACAACTAGTTTCACTAGTTCTCCTAGGGTGCTCTAACAAGGTGGAGAACGTTTCTAAGGTAAATGCCCTGCCGGAGATCTACCCTGATTATATCGGCGTGACCATCCCTGCTGGTATCGCACCCCTGAACTTCAATATGGTTGATGAAGACATCAATGGAATGGATGTGGTGGTAAAAGGTAGCAAAGGCGGGGAACTGCATGTCCAAGGTGATGAGGCTGATTTCGATATAGCCGACTGGCATACGCTTACCGAACAGAACATCGGGGGCGAACTGACCGTTACCGTTTGTGTGAAGAAAGAAGGGCAGTGGAAACAGTATAAGGATTTCATGATTCATGTTAGTCAGTATCCGCTGGATGATTGGGGTCTGACCTATCGTCGTATCAAACCTGGGTATGAGGTGGGTGGCGATATCGGTATCTACCAGCGGGATATCCATACATTTAACGAGTATGCGATCCTGACAGAAACGGCTGTTCCTGGTCGTTGCTTTAACTGTCATACGGCCAACCGCACCAACCCTAACCGTATCACTTTACAGATGCGTGGCGAAGGTGGGGGAACCATGATACAGAAGGATGGAAAGCAGACGTGGGTGGAAACGAAGACCGACTCTACCAAAGCGGCTGGCTCTTATAGTTATTGGCATCCTGATGGCGACTATGTGGCTCTGGCTGTCAACTCCGTTCATCAGAGCTTCTTCACTGGAACAGGACAGCGTATTGAGGTGTATCATAAGTTCAGTAATGTGGAGGTGCTTGATACCCGGACGAACGAACTGATTCTCTCTCCGCTGCTGCAGACGGACGATCTGGAGATCTTCCCTGCTTTCTCGGCCGACGGTAAATGGCTCTATTATAGTACTTCGAAACCTTGTCGGGTTCCTGCGGAATATGAGAAGGTGAAATGCTCGCTGTGCCGTATTAGCTTTGATGCAAAGACAGGTACGTTTGGAGAGACGGTGGATACATTGCTGAACGGTCCTGCTACTGATAAGAGCTATGTGCTGGCACGTCCTTCGTACGACGGTCGTTGGCTGATGTATTGTGTGAGCAGTCGTGGAAACTTCCCGGTTAGTCAGAATGATGCCGACCTGTGGCTGATGGATCTGCAGACAGGTGAGAGTCGGGAATTGAAGGAACTGAATAGTAATCAGAGCGAATGCTTCCACAACTGGAGCGAGAACAGTAGGTGGTTCGTGTTCTGCAGTAAACGTGAAGACGGGATGTACACCAAACTCTATCTGGCCTGCATTGATGACCAGGGAAAGGTATCGAAACCGTTCCTGTTGCCTCAGCAGAATCCACGTAAGTTCTATTCTGAGATGATGGATGCGTATAATGTGCCCGACTTCACCAAGACGAAGGTGGATGTGGATGCCCATGAAGCTTACCGACAGGTGTTTGATAACAAACGGGAGCAAGTTAAATTGAGAAGTCAAAATGAATAATATATGAGAAAGATTCTATTATGCTTTGTGACAGTGGCAGCTGCAATGATGATGTTCAGCTGTCAGTCGGCTAACAACGGGAAGTGCTACATCAATGGTGTGGTGAAAGGCGAACAGTACGAGGGCAAGCGTATCTTCCTTGTACCCATGAACGGTCCTAAGACCGCAGAGTATGTGGATTCCATGGAAATAACCAATGGGAAGTTCTCCTTCGAAAAAGACTTCAGCAGAGATACCATGCAGATGTATCAGATTCTGATGGACTATCACTATCGTATGGGCTTGCAGCCTATACTGGTGGTGGGTGAACCTGGAGAGGTGAAGGTGGTGATTGATAGTGTGAGTAGTGCAGGCGGCACACCACAGAACGACTCGCTGCAGCAGTGGAAGATGCGCACAGAGATGCATAACCTGCAATTGGCAAAGATGCGCAGGAATGTGGAAGAACTCAAACAAAAGGGTGATGAAGTGCAGGCGAAGTATTTTGAGCAACGGGCCGACAGCTTCCATCTGGTCTATAAGAACTATACTCGTCAGTTGGCGAATAACATGAAGAAGGGTGTGCTCCATGATTTTCTGAAGGTACGTTTTCCCTTGACCTATAAGCGGAAGTATCCTGACGGACGTGTTGTCACGTTCAATGCTGATACGAATGAAGAGATAAAGGAATAATAGATTATTGAGAATTGAAAGTCGATAGATTTAAATATGGTGGATGGGTGCTGACACTGGTGTTCGGCATTGCGGTGTTCCTGTTTTGGAGATACCGCTATCCCTTTGCGCTTACTTATCAGGAGCAGCTGCAACTGTTCCTGTTCGACGGTGATTATTTCTGTGAGCGTTTGTCAGAACCAGGGGGCTTTGCCAGGTATATCGCTGAGTTCCTGGTGCAGTTCTATAATGGTGTCACCTTCGGCGCCTTGATCCTTGCCGTACTCTTTATACTCATCCAACGCCTCACTTGGCGACTGATGACAACGATCAACTGTCATTCGGCCGAAGGGTGCTTGCAAGGCAAGAACTATCAACTCTATCCCTTGAGTTTCCTCCCGGCCTTGATGCTGTGGTATGCCATGGGCGATGAGAGTGTGATGTTGACGTATGTGGTGGCATTGCTGATGGCGCTGGCAGTGGCATTGTTGCTTAGACGACTGGAACTAGTTGTACTAGATAAACTAGAAAAACTAGGCAATCTAGTAATACTAGGCATCTTGCTGTTCTTGATTCCGCTGCTCTATTGGCTCATCGGTCCGATGGTGCTGTTGGTGGCCGCATTGATGCTGCCTTTAACAGTGGCGGCAGCGGCAGTTATCTATGCGTTGGCACTGATCTTGCTGAGCGCACACTATCTGCCTTTCCCCATGTCAAGAGTGGTGTTGGGCATTAGTTACTACCGTATCCCTGAGGTGCTGCCCTATGTGCTGATGGCGATCCCCGTTGTAATAATCCTGCTTGTTTGGCTCTGCAGGAACGTTGCAGAGAAGCAGAAGAAATGGGTTTATGTGGCTGAACTTGTTGTGTTGACGGTTGCAGCTGTACTGATCATCCCTCGGGGCTATGATGCCAAGAAATATGAGTTAATAGAATACGACTATCTGGTACGTACCAATCAGTGGAACGCCATTATCGCCAAGGCTGAAAAACAGATGCCCGACCTGCCGATGAGCGTGAGTGCTACGAACCTGGCGCTGGGTATGACGAACCAGTTGGGCGAGCGGGCATTCGACTTCTACCAGCGTGGTTCAGAGGGTTTGCTGCCGAAGTTCGAACGGAACTTCGCCACGGCACAGCTCACAGGCGAGATCTATTTCCATTTAGGACTGGTGAACACAGCCCAGCGGTTTGCTTTTGAGGCCATGGAGGCTATTCCTAATTACAATAAGAGTGCCCGTGTAGTGAAGCGGTTGGCGGAAACGAATATGATAAATGGTCAGTACAAAGTGGCTGAGAAATACTTGAAGATGCTGGAGAAGACCGTGTTCTACCGACCGTGGGCTAAGCGTATGATGACCATGCTGGGGGATGAGAAAGCCATCAATGGACATCCGCTCAATGGACAACTCCGCCGGTATCGACTGCAAGAGGACTTCTTATTCAGCGAAACGGAGCTGGATAAGATTTGCGGACAGTTGTTTGTTCATAACCCGCAGAATCAGATGGCTATGCAGTATCTGATGCTGATGCCGCTGCTCGATAAGGATATCCCTCGTTTTATGTCGTATGTGCAGGTGGTGCAGGAAAGGGCGCAGTATCGTCCGCGCAGTTGTCAGGAGGCCTTGGCCTTTGCTTTCATGCAGCAACGACAGCAACCGCCACGGGGTTTGATCAGCGATATGATCCTACAGCAGATGAATGAATTCAGCAGAATCTACTCCAACAACAAGAACTCGCCTGAACTGGCAAGGTTCAAGAATACAGTGTGGTATTATTTAACGAATGGAAAATGAAAAGGATGCGGCATATATTAAAACCAGAGAAACTAGTTGTACTAGCTAAACTAGTGATACTAGGATTACTAGTGATACCCTTTCTTACTGGCTGCACCAGTCAGGTGGTCAACCCTACCAAGGTGAACCAGCTGCCAAAGATCTATCCTGATTATATCGGTGTGACGATTCCTGCAGAGATCGCTCCGCTGAACTTCAACTGGGTTGAAGATGGTATTGATGGCATGGATGTGGTGGTGAAGGGCAGCAAAGGTGGCGAACTGCATGTCCAAGGTGATGAGGCTGCTTTCGATATAGCCGACTGGCATGCACTGGCGCAACAGAACAAGGGGGGACAGCTTACTTTTACTGTCTGCATAATGAAGGATGGACAATGGACACAATATAAGGATTTCATCGTCACAGTGAGTCCGTATGCCCTCGATGAATGGGGACTTACCTACCGCCGTATCGCTCCAAGCTATGAGGTGTTCAGTAAGATGGGACTCTATCAGCGCGACTTGTCCAACTTTAATGAGTATCCTATCATCGAGAATACTCAGGTGCCGGGCATGTGTGTCAACTGCCATTCTGCCCATCAAACCGATCCTCAGCAGTTTGTCTTCCATGTTCGAGGCGGTCATGGGGCCACAATGTTCCAGATAGACGGTCAGCGCGAGTGGCTGAAAGCATCCAACGAACAGTTAGGAGGCTCGATGGTATATCCGTACTGGCATCCCAGCGGGAAGTATTGTGCCTTCTCTACGAACCAGACTCGTCAGGCTTTCCATGTAACTCCCAATGAGCGTATCGAGGTGTTTGACCTCTCGTCGGATGTGTTCGTCTATAATCCTGCCACCCATGAGATCCTGACGGATTCTCTCTTGCAGACCAAAGATTGGAGTGAGAACTCACCAGTGTTCTCTTCTGATGGGCGTACTTTATATTATATGACTTGCAAACAACAGGAGTATCCTGCCCATTATAAGGATGAGAAGTATAACCTTTGTAAGATTAGTTTTGATCCTGAGACGGGGAAGTTCGGCGAGAAGGTGGATACGGTGTTTAATGCTGTGGCGATGGGGAAGAGTCTGACATGGCCACGACCTTCTTACGATGGGAAGTATATCCTCTTCACACTGATGGACTATGGCTATTTCTCCATCTGGCATGAAGAGAGTGAGCAATGGTTACTTGACCTACAGACTGGGGAAGCTCGCGAACTGAAAGAGATCAATAGTCCGAAAGCCGACAGCTACCATAACTGGAACGTGAACTCGCATTGGATTGTATTCACCAGTAGGAGGGATGATGGCTATTACTCCCGTTTGTATCTCACCAGTGTTGACGACCAGGGGCATTTCTCCAAACCGTTCCTCTTGCCACAGCGACATCCCAAAGCTTATTATGAGGAGAGCGTCTATTCCTTTAATACACCCGACTTCACCAAGACAAAGGTGGATTTCGATGCTTACAAGGCTGGTAGGGAGATCTCTTCTGATAAACGTGTAGAGACAAAAGTGAAATGATAATGGCGGCCATGGCCGCCATTGTTGTTTTAATATTTAAAAGGTATTGCCTCTTGTTTCATCGCTTTTGCGACATCGTTTGCATCGAAGGGAATCTTTCCCTTACCTAATTCCGGGGCATTGAACGATTTCAGGTTGTTATCGTAGAACGTTGGATGTTTCTGGGGAAGACAGAAGGGCTTGTGTGCCTTGCCGTCCTTATCGACATAGCAGAAATAGGGTTTGCCATATAATCCGTCATCGCGTTTGGAGGCAAACACAAACCAACGACTGTTGCTGCTCCAGGAATGATAAGTGTCGCTCTTGTTGCTGTTCACAATACGAAGGGTATCAATCACTCCTGTCTGAAGATCCAACATCTGCAGGTCGGCCTCAGGGTGCCAGATAGGGAAAGTACCATAGTCGGCCACGGTATAGAGCAGGAACCTGCCGTCAGGACTGATGCGTGGATGGCAGACGGAGCTCTTCGTTCCTTGTGGCGTTGCTGTAATTCTCAACGTATCTACTTCAGTACCGATCGCGCCGCTTTCCTCATCAAAGGGGATACGGCATAGGACATATTGCAACTTACTGATCTCTGTTGGCAGACTGACGTTGTCGGCAACGCAATAATAGATATACTTGCCGTCAGGGGAGAAGGTGGGGAAGGTTTCGAACTTCATACTGTCGCAGAGTAGGGGAGAGGGGATGATGGTGTTCGTCTGGAGGTCGGCTACATAGACATCCGACTTACTATCATATACCTCTAACCGTTTATCGGGTTTTGCATGGAAGGCAGGGATGATGACGTTGGAGGAGAACGTGATGTATCGTCCGGTACGACTGAAACCGTAATAAACGCTTCCTGAGACCATGCTATCGGTCTTGATGTTAAGCTTCTGCAGTCTTCCTCCCTCGTTCAGGAAAGCACCTCCACCTTCACCGCGGACATAGAGCATCGATCTTTCCGGGTTTTGGTTGTGATAGACATGACAGTTCATGCAGCGGTCGCCTACATTCTTATAAGAAGAGATACTCCGTTCATCATAGTTCTCCACACATCGTTCATGAAGCTCCACCTGATGCCACACTTCGTAATCAGGCTCAATCAAACGGTATGTAAGGAAAGGATCGATCTTGTCTTTCGTTACCATCCATGTGAATGGTTTGTACTGTACCCACCTACTATTGATAAGCGCCGTAACGGTAATGGTGATGGTCTTGCCCGAGAATTGCTCCATCAGTGTTTTCCAGTCGTCCATGTCAAACGTCACCTCATTACCTTTGGCATGGATGGTGATGTCTCCTGCCTGCACTTGAACAGCCTCACAATCTGCCCGAAGCAAGAAGTTCAACGGAGCAATGTTCTCTGGGATGGTTACATCACAGTAATCAGGGTAGATAGGCGGCAACTCATCGCTCTTCTGCACATCCCTTGGAGTGGGGGTGCAAGATGCTATTGTTGCTAAAACAACCAGTGTCACTAGTATATCTAGTGTAACTAGTTTTTCTAGTATTACTAGTTTATTGAGTATATGTTTCCTTTTCATACCTTCGGCGCTTTTGATTTGTCAAAGTAATACCAGTAGGTGCCTTTGAAGCGGGGATGACCACGCTGTTCGTTATACTGCTGGAACTGTTGGAAAACATCTGCCCGTTGGATGTATTTCTCCCATTCTTCCTGCGGGGCATCGGTACCAGCCAGCCATATGCACAAGGCTTCTTGATACAATGTCTTCAAACGGGGTTTCCCTGTGTCAATGCAATAGCGGTCGTAATCGCGCTTGAAGTTTTCAATGTCTTTCAGCAACAGGTTACTGCAGAGGATATAATCCAACGCAATGGTGTTGTCAAGGTTAGTGTCAAGTAACTGCATCATCAGGAAATGGGCATTGTCAGAAACCGTGATGGTGTCGTGGTGGTTTACCAGCTGCATCTTCTCCTTGTAGATGGTCTGACCATGTTTGCGGATGTTTTCGGCCCATGACCGATAGACAAGTGTCTTATCGAGGATTCGCAGGTACTTGTTGGCGGCTATCGTGTCCTGACTAACCATATTACATTCTGCCAATCGTCTGATCATTCGTACGTTCCTATTCTCAGGAGAGAACACGTTGGCCATCATGGCGGCCCGTTCCGTGAAGGTCATATCGCCTAATACCCAGTACAACTCGTTCATACTCTTGATGGTGAACAGCGGAGTTTCAGGACCAATCTTGTAGAAGGTGCCGAGTTCGTTGTTGTCGAATCGCATCAGATAGTCGGGAAGCTGTCCTTGTTGGGCACGCACCAGATTGTAGAAGAACTTCATCTCCTGGGTGGGATGCGGATCGTTTTCTACCATACTGATGACCTTATCGTAATTCCTGAAATGATACTCGTTGTCAACAGCGAGTTGTTTTTCTACGAAGAAGTTCGGTTGTTGTAGCTTTCCCATCTCTGGCTTACCGAAAAGATAGCAGCCTGCGATGGCGATAACGAACGCAAAGAGTATTCTGAGCCAGTTCCGTTTCTTCCACAACAAGGTTGCCAAGAGGAACGTTCCTGCCAGTCCTGCGGCAGAAATGATGTTACTCAGTCGGTAATTGTGGTGGAAACAGAAGACAGCAAAGAGTGTCATTACGAGAATGACCACAAAGAGGGCAATCCATTTGCGTACGCCCCATCGATGCAGCAAGCACTGCAGGAAGTACCCCAACACCAGTAGGCAACCAGTCAGAATTACCGGTCCTACATAAAGATAATAATAGAACTGGGTAAGGAAATCACCAACAAGACGTGCCAGCCATCCTGCTTCCGGCAAGTATGAGAGAACATAATCGCTTGAAAGCAGGAAGATCTGGTTTTGCTCCTGGTAAAAGAAATGGTAGGAATAGCAGAACTGGAAGAAAGCCCAGCACACTATTCCCCATACAATACCCACTATACATGGAGCATATTTCTTGATGGCCGTTTTCATACTGCAAAGTTATGAAAAAACGAGAGCAATGCAAAAGAAAAGTTTGTTTTTCTTTGCATTGCCGAGTGCATTGTAACTTCGGCGAAGCCAAAGTTACATAAAAACGACACAACACCCAAAGGAAATGGATTTATAAGCTCTCAAGCATGCGTTTGAGAACCACAGAGCAGGAGATTTCGCGGTTGGCAGCCTCTGGGATGACGATGGAGTTCTCGCTCTCAATCACATCATCGGTGACAATCAAACCACGTCGTACAGGCAGACAGTGCATGAACTTTCCGTTGTTGGTCCATGACATGTGCTCTGTATCTACTGTCCAAGACATGTCTTTCGAGGTAATCTTACCATAGTCGGCAGGATTGGTCACACCCGGATTACTCCAGTTCTTGGCGTAGATGAAGTCGGCTCCCTCAAAGGCTTTCCGTTGATCGTACTCCACTCGGGCATTTCCCACGAACTGCGGATCCAGCTCGTAGCCTTCAGGATGGGTAATCACGAAATCCACATCGGCTGCGTTCATCCACTGTGCAAAGCTGTTAGGAACAGCCTGCGGCAATGCTCTGCAATGAGGAGCCCAGGTTAATACAACCTTCGGTCTTTGAACTTTGAACTTTGAACTTTGAACTTTATGATTACAATCTGCCCATGTTTCCTCGATGGTAATGAGGTCGGCAAAGGCCTGCAAGGGATGCACGGTAGCAGTCTCCATGGCGAAGACCGGACGACCGCTGTATTTGATGAACTGGTTCAGAACGGTTTCAGCATAGTCGTATTCGCGGTCGGTAAGACCAGCGAAACTTCTGATACCGATCAGGTCGCAGTAGCATCCCATCACAGGGATAGCCTCCAACAGGTGCTCACTTTTGTCACCATCCATGATGACACCGCGTTCTGTCTCCAGCTTCCAGGCGCCTGCATTGACGTCAAGCACGATGACATTCATGCCGAGGTTCATGGCAGCCTTCTGGGTAGAGAGGCGGGTGCGCAGGGAGTTATTAAAGAAGATCATCATCAGGGTTTTGTTCTTACCCAGATGCTGGTACTTAAAACGGTCGTTCTTGATCTCTTGGGCTTCGGCAAGTGCTTGGTGCAGGTCGCCGATATCTTGTACGTTGATGAAACTCTTCATAATCTTTGAACTTTGAACTTTGATCTTTGAACTTTATGATTACTCAAACTATTCACTATCCCCTTATTTGACCTTCACCCTCGATAAGCCATTTATAGGTGGTGATCTCTTCCAAGGCCATCGGTCCTCGAGGACCGAGTTTCTGGGTAGAGATGCCGATCTCGGCGCCAAGACCGAACTGAGCACCGTCGGTAAAGGAAGTCGGGGCATTCCAATAAACACATGCTGCATCTACATGCGCCTGGAACTTACGGGCTGTTGTCTCGTTCATGGTGATGATGGCCTCGCTGTGACCAGAGCCATTCTCATCGATATGAGCAAGGGCCTCTTCGAGAGAAGAAACGGTCTTGACGGCCAGTTTATAATCCATGAACTCCGTACCGAAGTTCTCGTCGGTAGCATGCTCCAACAAAGGATATTTACCTTCGAGGGCAGCGTAGGCCTTCTCATCGGCATAGATGATGACATTTTTCTCTGCCATGGGCTTAACTAGTTCTACTAGATCTACTAGTCTATCTAGATGTACTAGCAGGCAATCCAAGGCGTTGCATACAGACACCCTGCGGGTCTTGGCATTATTGATGATAGCCTTGCCCATTTCCAGATCACCTTCTTTGTCGAAATAGGTGTTCACCACACCGGCACCAGTCTCGATAACAGGGATACGGGCAGTGTCGCGAACGAAGTCGATGAGCTTACGACCGCCACGGGGGATGCACAGATCGACATAGCCTACCGCATTCAACATCTCGCCTGTGGCTTCATGTGTAGCCGGCAGCAGAGCAACGACATCAGGATTGACACCATATTTCTCCAAGATCTCATGAATCAATGCTACCTCCTCGCGGTTCGAACAGTCGGCATCCTTACCACCTTTCAATACACAGGCATTACCACTCTTGAAGCAGAGAGAGAAGACATCGAAGGTAACGTTGGGACGTGCCTCGTAGATCATGCCGATCACACCGAAGGGAACACTCACACGACAAAGGTGAAGTCCATTGGGCAACGTCTTCTGCTTGGTGATATGACCGAGGGGAGAGGGTAGGGTAGCCACATTACGCATGTCGGCAGCGATGCCCTCCAATCGACTGTCAGTCAGCTGCAGACGGTCGTACAGCGGATTACTCTTCTCCATCTTGGCCAAATCCTGTGCATTAGCCTCCAGGATTCTCACCTTATTATTGATAATAGCATCGGCAACGGCTTGAAGAATCTCGTTGCGTTGTTCGTCGCTCAGCAGGGCCAGACTCTTACTGGCACGCTTCACTCGTTCGAATGTTTCTTTCAGTTGCATGGTGTAAACTCTGTATGTGGGGTTTCGTCTTTACGCTCAATCAAATCGATAAGGATATTCTCACGTTCTCCATTGGCAATGATGACACGGATGCCCGACTGTGATACCTTGCTGGCAGTGGTGTATTTTGAGTGCATACCGCCACGACCAAAGGCACTCTTCTCGGGTTGGATGTATTCCGAGAGGTCGCGACCTGGAGCCACTTCATTGATCAGTTCGGCATTCGGATCATCGGGATGAGTGGTGAAGATACCATCGATGTTAGAAAGCAGAATCAGCGTATCGGCTTTCATCATCTGCGCGATGAGGCCAGACAGTTCATCGTTATCGGTGAACATCAGCTCGGTAACACTCACCGTGTCGTTCTCATTCACGATGGGTAGCACGTCGTTCTCAAGCATCACCGTCATACAAGCCCTTTGATTACGGTATTGCTCACCCGGTTGGAAGTTCTCTTTCATGGTCAGCACCTGTCCTACATGAATACCGAACTCGCGGAACAAATCATAATAGAGTCCTACGAGCTTCACCTGTCCGACGGCAGAGAACAACTGTCGCTGCTCTACGGAATCCAACGAGTGGTCAACCTTCAGTTCTCCACGACCGGAGGCCATGGCACCTGATGATACAAGGATGACCTCAATGTTGTGCTTACGCAGCCAGGCAATCTGGTCGACCAGTGCCGACATGCGTGTCACATCCAGTTTCCCGTCTGGACGTGTCAGGACGTTCGAGCCAACTTTTATAACGATTCTTTTCATAATAATGCTACATCTATGATGTGGTCTATTTCGGGCTTTTCACCCATGTTGCCGACAATGCTGATGATGTCGAAGCGGACACTGCTGTAGATACGATGCGACTTGGTGTAGTGGTTGATGGCCGACAGCAGACTCCGACGTTTTCTGTAGTCGATAGCCTCCTCTGGATTACCATACAAACGGTTGCGACGGGTCTTTACTTCCACGATGACCAGCGTACTGCCATCCTTTGCCACGATGTCGAGATCATGATGACCGGATTTCCAGTCGCGTTCGATGATGGCATAACCCTTTTCTTCGAGAAAGGCCGCAGCCAGGTCTTCTCCCCACCTGCCGAGTTCGTTGTGAGCAGCCATTTATTTCTTGCTGTCCTTATTACGGATCTCTACGCGGCGGATCTTTCCACTGATGGTCTTCGGCAGTTCATCGACGAACTCGATGATACGGGGGTACTTATAAGGAGCTGTTTCTTTCTTGACATGCTGCTGGAGTTCCTTGATCAGGTCGTCGCCAGCCTTGTCCTTCCATTCCTTACCAAGTACGACAGTAGCTTTTACCACCATACCACGAATGTCATCAGGTACACCCGTGATGGCGCACTCCACGACGGCGGGGTGAGTCATCAGCGCACTCTCTACCTCGAACGGACCGATACGGTAGCCAGACGACTTGATGACATCATCAATACGACCCTCGAACCAGTAGTAGCCGTCCTCATCGCGCCAAGCCATATCGCCTGTATGGTAGATGCCATCGTGCCATGCCTCACGTGTCAGCTCTTCATCACGATAGTAACACTTGAACAGACCGATAGGCTTACGGTCGCCTACTCGTACCACAATCTCGCCCTTTTCACCATCTTCGCATGGCGTACCGTCTGCACGCAGCAGGTCGATGTCGTATTGTGCGTTGGGGATTCCCATGGAACCTGGCTTGGGGGTCATCCAAGGGAAGGTTCCCAGTGTCATGGTGGTTTCTGTCTGTCCGAAGCCTTCCATCATCTGGATACCTGTCTTCTCTTTGAACTTGTCGAACACAGCGGGGTTCAATGCCTCGCCGGCCGTGGTACAATACTCCAGTGAAGAGAGGTCGTACTTGCTCAGATCCTCGCGAATCATGAAACGGTAGATGGTTGGAGGAGCACAGAAGCTCGTCACCTTATATTTCTCTATCTGGCGAAGCAATGTATCTGCATTGAACTTTTCATGGTCGAACACAAAGACGGTTGCACCGGCAAACCACTGTCCGTAGAACTTACCCCACACAGCCTTGCCCCAACCCGTGTCGGCCACGGTGAGATGAAGGGAGCCCTCGTGGAGGTTATGCCAGAACACACCCGTTGAGAGATGCCCCATGGCATATAGATAGTCGTGAGCCACCATCTTCGGTTCACCGCTGGTACCACTGGTGAAGTACATCAGCATGGTGTCATCGTTGGTGTTGACAAAGGCTGGCTTGACAAACTTCGGGGCTTTCTTCCACTCGTTTTGCCAGGAATGCCATAAGCTAGTATTACTAGCACCACTAGCACTACTAGTATCACTAGTCTCCTCCACCTTGATGAGCACCTTCACAGTAGGACTCTCAGGTAAGGCTGCTTCCACCTGACTCATCACATAGGCATCATCCACACAGATGATACCCTTGATGCTGGCGCGGGTATCGCGGTAAACAATATCATGTTTGGTGAGCATGTGGGTGGCAGGAATCACCACGGCACCCAGCTTATGGAGGGCCAGCATGACCACCCACCATTCGTAGCGGCGCTTCAGAATAAGCATCACCGGGTCGTTCTTGCCGATGCCTAATGATTGCAGGTAGCTGGCGGCCTGGTCCGTCTGTTCCTTCAGCTGTCCGAACGTGGTACGTAATTCCTCCCCCTGATCGTTCGTCCATAGGATGGCCAGCTTCTCAGGTGCCTCGGCTGCCCATGCGTCCATCACGTCATAGGCGAAATTGAAGTTCTCAGGGATGATGAACTCCAGGTTCTTATTGTAGTCTTCTACAGAAGTAAACTTGGTCTGCTTTAAAAATCTATTCAAGAGACCTACCCCTTGCCCCTCCCTGTGAGGGAGGGGAGCAGATACTCCTTTTGTTCCTTTATTCTCTTCCATTTTTGTTCTTATTGATAATGCATTTACTCCCCTCCCTCGCAGGGAGGGGTAGGGGTGGGTCTTTTACTCCACAGTAAAGGCGAGGAACTTCACAGGCTTATCGCCTACTGCCAGCATGCCGTGAGGCTTTGATGAGTCGAAATAGATACTGTCGCCTTCCTCAAGAATCATGGTCTTACCACCGATATACAGTTCCATAGCACCTTCAAGTACGAGGTTGAACTCCTGTCCAGGGTGTGTATTCTTGTAGATGGTGCGTGCACCGGGTTTCGGTTCCACGGTAACGATGAACACATCGGCCTTGTGGTTCACGAAACCGCTTACCAGACTCTGGTACTTGTAAGCTTTCGTACGCTCAACCGACATGCCTTGTCCTTTGCGTACCACGAAGTACGACTTCATATGAGGCGCCTCTGCGAACATCAGTTCCTCGGCAGAGATTCCATATTTGTGGGCGATCTTCATCAGGTTCGAGATGGTGATGTCCAGTTCACCAGCCTCGATCTTCTCATACTTATCCTCACTGATGCCGATGGTTTCCGCCATCTCACCAACAGAGATATCCAGCACATCACGGAGTCCGCGCAGTCGCTCACCTATTTGTTTCAGTTGTTCTTCCATATCTTAATTCTCAATTATTCTTATTTCGCACCAGCTTTCAGTCCGCGGATAACAGCAGAGGTGAAGCCAGCGTGCTCCATTTCGTTGAGTCCTTTGATGGTGACACCGCCAGGCGTGGCCACCAGGTCGATAGCTGCTTCGGGATGCAAACCACTGGCTTCAAGCAGTTCTACCGCACCCTTCATGGTCTGCATCACAATCTTCTTCGCATCGTCGGCCTTGAACCCTAATTCCACACCGCCCTCGCTGGCAGCACGGATATAGCGCATGGCATAGGCGATGCCGCAGCTGGCAAGGGTTGTTCCCGCAGCCAGATGCTGCTCATCGGTAATCAGTGCGTTACCCATCTCGTTAAAGATGTCCACTACGATCTGGGTTTCCTTCTCTGAGGCTCCCACGGGAACGATGAAGGTCATCGAAGCCATCTCAGCAATAGCGATATTGGGGATGACGAGGAAGAGGGGAGGGCACTTCTCACCCAGCCATTCCTTGATGCTGGCAGATGTTACGCGGGCAGCAATCACGATGAGTAGTTGCTTCTGAGGATCCAGTACTGGTTTGATATCCTTGAGCACGTGCTCCACCAACCAGGGCTTCACCACCACACACACCACATCGGCCGACTCGGCAGCCAGCTGATTGTCGGTCGTAACGGCCAGTCCCATCTGGGCGAATTTGTCAATCACTTTCTGCGACGGATCGGCAACGGTGATATCCTCGTTGCGGAAATAGTCGCCTTTGATCAATCCTTCTACGGTGGCGCCTCCCATGGCACCAGCGCCAATCACTGCAATCTTACTCATATCTTAGACTATAAACATTTCTTCAGTCTTGTAATAAAATCATCTGCCTCAGCCTTTGTCAGACAAAGCGGCGGCAGCAGTCGCAGGATATTCGTTCCTGCACAGCCTGTGAAGCAATGCTGTTCGTAGATCAGCGGCTTCCGCACCTCCTGATGCGGCACGTCAAGGTCGATACCGATCATCAAACCGCGTCCTCTTACATCCTTGATTCTATCGCTATTTAATTGTTTGATTTCGTTGATGAGATAATCACCAACAACACGGGCATTCTCCACGAGATGTTCCTCTTCGAAGACATCAAGCACGGCCAACGCTGCGGCACAAGCCAGATGGTTTCCACCGAAGGTCGTTCCTAACTGTCCATAAACAGGTTTGAAGTTAGGCGAGATCAGTACGCCACCCATGGGGAAGCCGTTGGCAATACCTTTGGCTACCGTGATGATATCAGGACGGATACCTAACCACTGGTGGGCGAAGAACTTTCCGCTACGTCCGTAGCCGCACTGGATCTCATCGCAGATCAGGATGGTGCCGTGTTTCTTACAAGCAGCAGCCAATCCTTGTGCAAACTCCTCTGTAACCAACTGGATACCGCCCACACCCTGGATGCACTCCAGGATGACGGCACACACATCACCTTTAGCCAGTTCTTTCTCCCATGCCGGCAGATCGTTTAGCGGCAGATAGGTGACATGACCGTTGGCATTGATGGGCGCGATGATCTTGGGATTGTTCGTTACCTCCACAGCCAGTGATGTTCTTCCGTGAAAAGCCTTGGCTGCACTGAGAACTCGCGTACGACCGTTGGTGAACGATGCCAGCTTCAGGGCATTCTCGTTGGCCTCTGCACCCGAGTTGATCAGGAACAGCTGATAATCGTCATAACCACTGATCCTTCCCAGTCGTTCTGCCAGTTCCACCTGCAGCTTATTCACGACGGAGTTCGAGTAGAACCCGAGTTTGCCGAGTTGTTCATTCACCTTGCTGATATAGTGGGGGTGAGCATGACCGATGCTGATGACGGCATGACCGCCATAGAGGTCAAGGTATTCCTGACCCTTGTCATCCCAGACCTTACAACCTTTTCCCTTTACGATGTTTACATCGAAGAGCGGATATACGTCGAATAACTTCATTTCGTTACTATATTACATAAATCGGTTGCAAAGTTACAGCATTTATCCGACATTCCGTTACATTTCTCTATCTTTTTGCTGTTTGTTTGTCAATTCCCACGTTGGGAAATATATTTTCCCACGTTGGGAATGAACTGTTCCCACGTTGGGAAAGTTACTTAATGCAAGAAGGTGTGACTTTTCCTGTATTTTGTCACACCTTCTTAAATAGCTAAGCTTACCATGCTACATCATTTGTTGATATACGCCTTCAACAATATCGAACCAGCATTTGTAAGATCTAGGTTTTCACTGGTTACTTCCTTTGTCCTTGATACATATGTATGTTCAGCGGAGCCCTCTGTAACGAGGAAATCTTTTAATCCGTAGCCATCCCATTGATAGTAATAGTACTCAGGCCAACTGGCAGAAGCATAGACGGGGACCTTGCTGCACTTGAACTTCACCTTCGTGAAGTAGTGACCGCTAGCCATTGTATTGTAATCATTGGTAAAAGCATACTCATATTCGAAGTCAGTAATGTCTTTGAAGGGATAGTCATATCCATTGTCCTGTCTTTCAGACAGTTTGAACTTGAGAATCTGGGTTGATGATTCTGTCTTATCGACTACGGTTACTGAATAGCCTTCATCTGCTTTGACTACAGTGATATTCTTCTTGGGGTTCCTTGAACTCATACCAAAAGAGAGATTGCCGAATTTGAATGCCTGTATATTGACATACACGGAATCGAGGAGCGCAACGACTTGATCATTTCCAGGACCTGGATCATCACCGCCAGTACCTGACTGGAAGACTGATATCTTAGCTTGACAGTCTTGTCCCATCTCTGTCTTGCCTTCCACGAAGACATAGTCACTTCTACTGTCTTTGCTCTTGTTCTCGCTGACTGTTACCGTGATGGTCTTGTCACTCAACTTGACAGTGATATACTTGGCAGTGGTTGAGACCTTAATGTTAGTAAGGTTAGTTTCGGAAATCTTCACGGTCTTTTTACCACCTTTCGCATCGAACTCCAGCTTATCTGGACTTAGATTCATAACAGGTACTACATCCTGTTTCACCGTGACGGTTTTCTCCAGGTTAATGCTCTTGTCCTTGTTGGCGGTGGTGAAAGTGATGTCAGCAGAGCGCAATGAGGAAGTGGCATTCTTACTGATCTTCAGCACATAGTCGTTACCGTCCCACTTTCCCGTAAACCAGGCCTTGACACCTTTACCAAAATCGATTTTGGCAGTAGTCTCATATTTGTCTTCATCATGATCCAGATTGTCGGTGACGTTGATACGTTCCTCTATGGCATCACCTGTGACTTCAATCTTGTCAGGTTCGACATACATAACTGCTGGAATCTTATAGGTTCTTGCAGGTGAAGCCAGCATCTCGTATTTGAACAGGGGCAGCGTAACAATGGGGTAGATGGTCAGCTCCTTACCGCCGTGTAGGTTCTTGAAGGTCTGGCTCCACTTGTTGAATGAGGCCTTCTCGCCATCATAGTTGTATTGCGTCTTGTAGAGACTTCTCGCAGCACGTTTACCGCTTTTGGTGTAATAGGCGGCAAAGCCCACCTTGTTACCCAAAGTCTTACGTGTCAAGGCGGCCTGAGCTGTCAAGGTATTCTTCTCTTCGTCGTAGGTAAGCTTCGTGCTGGAGAACTTGGGTACCAGACCACCCTCAAAGTCAATCACTGCAGCTTTCTCGGGTGTAGAGAAATTGTCGTAGAGCGTATTGGAGTATTTCAGTTGCTTGAGGTTGGCCAGTTGTGCCTCAAAGTCGCATTTGAAGAAACGTCCGAATTTCAAAGAGCCGTCGCGGTTGAGATAATCATAGAGGGCTGTAGGCTTTGTCATCATGGTAGCAGAAAGGGCAGAAGGTACAGTGGCGAGCAGGTAGTCGGTCATGCTCAACTCGGCAGCGACAGCTGCCTTCACTCCAGCATCGAAGCGTAAGCCTGCCTTTCCCACTTCTTTCTTGACCAAGCTGACGTAAATCGAGAAATATGGACCTATCGTGGCCGACACTTCACCGCTAAGTGAGGTGGAAGCCTCAGAGCCTAAGGTATGGAAGGTCGCTGCGCACTGACTGTGCTCTTGGTCGTAGAAACTGTCGTTATACTGCACCATCAGGTAGCTGCTTGACACATGCTTGCGGGAGATCTCGAGATCCACCTTACCTGAGGCACCAATGCTGAAGCCTCCTTCCCATTCGATGGCAAACGGCGTATCGGGAATCCACTTCCAACCATTGAGCAGATAGGTGTGTAGGTCTATTGAACCGCCCACCTCGCCAGAGAGTTTGAGATCAAACCAGGAGGTTGTTTCCACACGTTGGACGATATCGAGATTCATTCCCAGTGCCCATCTGATGGCCATGAAAGCGCGGAGGTTCACCTTGTGTGACACGCCCATGTCTATTTTGCCACTGCCCTTGAATGAATCGTAGCTGATACCTCCCCCGCCCAAGTCTTGGTAGTAGGTAACAGCGGGTATCTCGAACTCTTGTTCTGTAGCATTCTCCCCACTGGCCTTACGAACCTTGTTACTGCTCTTGGGTGCTCCTTCAACTGCTGCCTTGAACACAACCTGGTCGAACAGATCTGTCAGGTTAGGCACCTCACAGGTAACAGTGATGTTCTTTGAGCCAGTCTTCACGCTTTTTACCACTCCATAGAAGCCACCAGGAAGGTATTTACGACTCTTGGTGGTAACGATTTTGTCACCTTTCTTGGGAACAAGCGATGAGGGTGTGGTGGTCTTCAGTTTCAACACCTTTACCGAGTCGCTGCCCGTAACATAATCCCACAATTTACTTTCCGTGGTATGGGCTACGTCTTTCTTATAAACCGTCTCTGGAGTGACAAAGGTAACACTGTCGATGGCACTGAGTGGAATGCGGAACACGCTGTCGAGAGCATAGATCTCCTGAACCACATATTCCTTCTGCGTCTTACCTAAGGTATCTACCTTGCTATATTCAATCCGCTCTATATCGCTGAAGAAGAAACCATTGAACCCGCCGTCATTACGGTAAATGTAGAGCGCATCCTGTGTAGCCTGAGCACTAGCGGTCTGTACAGACAGGGCCGCAAGCATGACCGCCAGTGCATATGCTAATATACGTATTGGTTTCATGGCATTATTATTTTGCTTTGGTATAAGTATTCCAGCCTATTTGCAACTCCCTGAGACCATCGCTCGTCCATTTTCCATCAACGTAACCGGACGTCTTGATTAGCTTGATAGGCGGATCGGTAGTGTACTCTTCAACTTCACCATTTTCGTCAGTGCAGCGAATATTGAGACTGGCCTCCATGACCACATCATCATACCCATCCTCTGAGTAGCTGTTCACAGCGAAGGTACCTTTGAGGTTCTTCTTGTAACTAGGAGTGTCCCATATCTCACGATAAGTACCGTCACTGCCGAAATAGTACTCCACGTGATAGTTTCCATTGGAACCATCGAAAGTCCACTTTCCAAGGAACTTCATATCCTTTTTGATTGCGATAGGCGGATTCTGGGTAATTGTCAAGGGTTTTCCTCCTACGAGAACCCATTCGCTCTCTGGAGGAGTCTGATTGTTAACCTTCTTATAGACATAGAAATCAACATAGCCCTTTCGTTTCTTTTTATCAAAGTTGGGCAATGCTGTGACCTTACAAACATTACCTGACCATTTTACTCTAATCCAGTCACTGCTTCCGTCTTCACGAACTCTGGCACGGCCGTTGGTGAATGGAACAGCATCCCAATCTATATTGAGCGTCACATCTTGCGTGCTTTGGGCTGAAGTGTAGTCGAGTTCATACTTGTCAAGAGAGACATCATATTCTTCCACTTCGCCTTGCTCAACAACAATGTCTTTCTCCATGAGAACCGTCTTTCCATCGTTGGTCTTACCTGTGATATGAATCTTGCCTGAGCGACCCTTCGTACCTTCCGGCAAGGTGTAATTGATGAGCCTCAGACTACCGTCCTCGCGGCTCCAGTAGGTTTCAATCCATTTCTCACTGGTCGTAAATGTCATGTTGGGGATATTCGTCAGTACACTGACATTCGTCTCACCGTATTGGGTTCCAACCGTAACCTTTTTCGCTACCTCTATCATCGGGGCGCCGAGGTCGAAATAGATAGGTTGTACATCAGTAACAACGAAGGGATTACCGAAACCAGAGAATTTCATCTTCGGTACGGCAACGTAGCCTACACCGGGGTCGAGGACGCTGTAAGTACGGGAGAAACTCTTGAACTCTTGTTTTCTGTAAGTTTTGGAGTACCATGCGGACGTGCCAACCTCCTTCTCATCGGCAGTCTGGAATATGACAAAGCCCACCCTGACAGGCATGAGGACATTCCTAGAGAGCGACGATGACAACTTGATGATCGATGGTGCCTTCTCATTGGGCGTCATCTTGAAGTTTTTGAATTTCGGTACTACCGCGAAACCGAAATCATACAGCGTAAACTTTTTAGAATAGGGTCCGAAGGTGGTCTTGAACAGTTTTGCGTATGCCTGACCTTGGATGAAACGTTCGCCTTCGGTTATTGGGTCGGCTTCCAGCGCATCATACACTTTATCCTCTGCTGTCTTCCACAGGTTATTGGATATATTAAGACCAGCTTTCCCGATGCGGAAATCTTCCGTGAAAGCATCGTCAATACGTATTCCGAACTGCAGGTCATCCTCCTTCACCACGGGATTGTTGAACTTCAGTTCTCCCTTGGCATACCCTCCGATGCCAAACTGGAAGTATTTATCCACCCCGATCGTATAGTCGAAGGTTCCCTGATTGCCGTTCGCTGAACCTTTCCTGCTCAGTTCTCCTATCAGATCGGTAGGAGACTTAGTATAGGTGATGTTCTCGGCTACCGTGCCAGAGGCACCTGTCCAGTTGAAGGTTGATTTGACATGACCGGATGCATTGAGGTTGAGACCTGCGGAGAAATCGAAGACAAGGGGATACTTGTCATACTCGTCCTTCTGACCGAACCCCTTGACAAGGGATTTCTTGTTGGTGGCCAGCGTAAAGGGGATGTCGATCGATGTGCCCAGAGCTCCATCTACTTCACCATTGACCGCTACACCAGTAGTAATCTTGGCAAAGGCGTTAATCTTCACACCTATTATCGGATCGAGGAACAGGAACCCGCGTGCAGTGATCTTGGGCGTGAGGACGTATTTGATGGTTCCCTCGCCGGAGAGAGCAACCGAGAGGTTACCGTTCATTCCCTCAATGAGACTCTGCGAACCGGCAATCTTCAACGTCTGGGTGATAGGCTCGATATCCCATGTATCGCTATAGTCTAAATAGGTGCCATCGGTGACTCCTCTGGTCTCTTTGGCAGAGGTATCATCGTCTTTAGGACCAACAGCCCCTTTCATCACCAAGCGCTCATACACATCAGTGAGCTGCAGCGCTGATGTTTTCACGGTGTAGTTGCCGGCACTGGTGGTGGTCACACTGGTTACCTTTCCGCCGAATCCATTGGGGATGTACTTGCTGGGTTCCTCAATAAGGAGCTTGTCACCTTTCTTGGGTATCATCTTCTCAGGAGTGTTCTTGGAAAGACGTATCCAGTTGATGGTGTCGGAGGCAATGATGTATTTGGAAATACTCTTATCGGGCCGAACCACCCCCTTCTTATAAACGGTCTTGGGTGTGACAAATGCTACTGAGTCGATGGCACTGACTGGAATGCGGAACACGCTGTCGAGAGCATAGATCTCCTGCGTCACATATTCCTTTTGCGTCTTTCCCAGTGTATCCACCTTGCTGTAGGCGATATGGTCGATATCACCGTAGAAGAATGCGTTGAACTTTCCGTCATTGCGGAAGATATAAAGCGCATCCTGCGTAGTCTGAGCACTTGCAGTCTGTACGGAAAGGACCGCGAGCAAGACCGCCAGTACATATGCTAAAGTACGTATTGACTTCATGGCTTCGCGATCTTATAGGTGATGGTTCCGGCTTTGACGATATATACTCCTGAAGGGAGTTCCGAGAGACTGAGGCGGAATGTGCCGGTACGAGCGGCATGCAGTTGCTTGACTGGCTTGCCGTCGAGGGTATAGACACCTACGGATGCGTTGGCTTTGAGGTTACTGATGACCAGCACGCCGTCCTCGAAGTTCAGTGAGGCGGGATCTTCTACCAGTTCGTCGATGCCTGTTGGGTCCAACTTCTTGTAGGTGAAACGCACCACGTCGGCAAGGGTGAAGGTGGCAGAGGCGGATGCCTTCGAGCAGGTCACCTTGAGTTTCTTGCCCGAGAATGTTACCTTCGGCTTGTCGGTGAGCGCAAAATAATGTTCAGCTTTGTCCTTTGTCAGTACAACGAGTGTGATGACAGGGTTAGCAGCTTTCGTGCTTACCGGTATATGCATAAACAGTAATACCAATAAGGTGATGAGTTTTTTCCTTCTTGTTTCCATATTTCCCTTGTTTTAGGTTAGTAGCTGATTGTTTTGGTATATAATACGTTGCAAATATAATAAAAAATCCCTGAATCGCCAAGCGTTCAGGGATTTTCTTTTATAAAATGTTTCCTTATGATCTATTGCAGACCAATCTGACCGTTCCACTGGAGGAACCAGTTACGCTGGTCGGTCAGGTCCTTCTTGATCTCACCACGCATTGCACCGCTGTTGGCCTTACCGCGACGGGCATATACCTTCTCTGCAAGGAACTGTCCGGGGTTCGGCTGACGGTAAGCAAAGCGCATGATATCATAGAAACGGGTGCCCTCGAAGGCCAGCTCCAGACCGTTCTCGTTGAGCAGCAGACTGTCAACGAATTCCTTTTGCCTTTGGGTCAGTTCTGGTGTATCCTTCTGGTAGATATAAGAACCTTCAATAGGATTACCTTCTTCATCAACCTCGAACAAAGGCTCAACATCTGGCAACTTGTAGTATTCGTTAAACGGTGTCCAACCGGAACCGCGGGTGTGGATACCTATGGTGTTGTGGTTAGCTGTCGAAGTCTGATTAGCATACTCCTGAACCGTTATGATACCATAACGAGTCTCGGGGAAGTCAATCTGACTGATCCACAAGGAGTCGCTCTGAGAGCAACGAGGATAGATTTCCTGGCTGAGGATTTCATTGTTCAGACCTGTTGACAGAATGCTGAAGGCAGCACGTGGGAATCCTGCTCCGTTGAGGGCTTCTGCCAAACGCAGATAGATCATGGAACGACGATAGATGTGGATGTTCTGGAACGACTGCTTGTCGATGTACGATACATCATAGCGCTCACCCGTTAAAGTATTGGTACCCTGTCCCCAGTCATAGCAGTAATACAGGCGCAGGTCACCTGCTCTGTGTCGTGTCAAGTCACTTGGTGCATAGTAGAAGGTGGTTCCTGTAGTACTTACACAGCAGTTGGCCTGACTCTCTGACAGATTGAACATACCAGTAGAAGGAACGATGCTTACATGGTAGTCGTTGTCCTCACGAGAGTAGAACAAGTTGCGCAGCTGACTATAGTTTCCTTCTGCGGGGATAGAGTCACCGGCGATAACAGTGATGAGCTCAGTATTCTGTCCATAGGTCTCTGAGCTATAGTCACCACCGCTTATATAACCATACATGCTGTCCCATGTTGCTGATCCAGGCATCCAAGAATAGTAGCTGCCGCCAATGGGGTAGGTTGAGTTGTCACCATTACGCTGCGAGATGTACTTATAGTAGCGCAAAGCAGCTTCGCGGTAGGTTGACTGATTGCCAGTGACGCTGGCCAGCCAGAGGTTCAGATCACCCAACACGATGTTCACAGGGAAGAAAAGCAGTCTGGAAGCACCGTTTCTGAGGGTTCTGATGTTACCATAGTTCGGATACTCATTGGCCCAACGATCGGTCAGGGGAGCAAGATCGTTGATGAAATACTGGCAGATATCCTGCAGGTTGTACCTGGGGAACTCCTTCTCTGCATCGATCTTACTGAGAATAGGATCTGTTACGAAGGGAACAGAACCATAGTTAAGCACCAGCTGGAGATAGGTCCAGGCGCGGATAGCCTTCACGGCCACATACTCCCTCATGAAGAGATACTCATTACGGTTGTTCTTCATGGCGGTATCTACGTTGGCAATGAAATAATTACAGTTGTTGATCACTGCATAGTAGTCGCGTGGCTGGTTATACTGGTTGTCGTCACCCATGTTGAATAGAGCCATGTCGCGCAGGTCGCTGTTGGCTGTATTGGTGATATCAACAAGATCGCCACGCACCTCACCGAGCAGTACGGTACGGTCGCCAATGGCCTGCAGTTTGTTCAAGATACCAATAACACTGTAGATGGTGTCGGTAGCATTGTGCAGGTGGTCCTTTTCTGTGAAGATTACATGCTCAGACTCCTGGTCAAAGAAATCGGAGCAGGAAGCCAAGCCACAGATGACGCTGAAAGCGAAGATGAATTTATATATCTTAGTAATCATAATTTTCAATTTTCAGTTTTCAACTTTCAATTAGAGTTTAATCTTAATTCCGGCCACGAAGGAACGACTCTGACTAATCTGTCCCAAGTCGATACCTTGTCCGATGACATTGGAAGTCATGGTGAACTCAGGATCGCTGCCGAGATACTTCGTCAGGGTGAAGACATTGTTAGCCTGTACCCAGAACTGCAGACCCTGCAGGTACTCGCTGCGGAGTGGAAGGTCGTAGCTAAGGGTAACGGTCTTCAGACGGAGATAGCTACCGTCCTCAATCCATCGGTCGCTGAAACGAGAGTTGCCAAGCGGATCCTGGAAGGTGATCTGCGGGATGTCCGTCACCTGTCCTTCCACCTGCCAGCGGCGAAGCATGGCTGTGGTCTGGTTCATGAAGCGGCTACCGCCTTCCAACTGTGAACGCTGATAGTTATACACATCATTGCCCAAAGAGTAGTTGAAGCGGAGATCCAGTTTCAGATGCTTGTAGGATAAGGTCGTGAAGATGTTACCATAGATATCGGGATTAGGATCGCCGATAACCGTACGGTCGGCATCAGTAATCTGATGATCGCCATCGAGGTCGGCAAAGTGGATATCACCTGCCTTGTAATAGTCACGGTCGATACCGTTCTCCTTGAGTACGAACAGACTGGCAGCATCAGCCTCAGCAGTTGTGGCGAATACACCGAGCGACTTGTGTCCGTAGAACAGGTTGGCGGCCTGGCCTACCTGGGTGCGGATTGTTGCTCCATATACGTCATTGTCGATAAAGCTTGCGCCTTCGGGCAACTGCGTAATCTCATTCTTGAAGTGACCTACACTGGCTCCAACCTCCCACTGGAAGTCTTTCAAGGCTAATACCTTGACAGCAGCAGAAGCATCGAATCCGATGTTCTTCAGCTTACCGTCGTTGGTCCAGTTCTGGTTCAGACCGCTGAGGAAGCCCAGTGACTGACGGGTGAGCAGGTTGTCGGTGGTAGAACGGAAGCCGTTCAGACCGATGCTCAAACGGTTGTTGAAGAGGTTAGCCTCCAGACCAACATTGATACGACGGGTTGTCTCCCATTGGATCTTGGTGTTTCCAATGCCATCGAAACTGATTCCAGCAATGGTGTTGAGGAACTGCGAAGCACTGAAGAAACTACGTGCAGCGTAATAGTCGATATCATCATTACCACTTACGTCAAAGCCAGCAGACAGACGCAGGTAGTTGATGGCCTTCATCTTAGCCATCCAAGGCTCATTACTGATAATCCATGCAGCCTGAACACCGGGGAAGATACCCCATGCAGCGTCGAAGACGCGGAGGTCACCGCCATCACGGCCAAAGCGGGAAGAACCCTCTACCGTGAGGTTAGCCTGCAGGAAGTAACGGCCCAGATAGTTGTACTCAGCCTGAGCGTACCAAGCCAGCGAGTTCCAGTTGTCACTGGTACCGAAGTCGTTGGTGTTGGTAAGACTTGACTTCAAGAACGGCTGCTTATCGTTACCTGTGTTGTAACCGAGCAGGGAAGTCATGGAATAGCTCTCCCAGTTGATGCGAGCACCACCGAAGAGATGGATGAAGTGTGCATTGTAGCGGTTCTGCCAGTCAAGACGGGTGTCGCTCAGCACAGAGTTCTGCTTGGAAGCCAGTGAGCGTACCTCGTTGTCACGATAGGCACCGATACTGCCTACATAGTAACTTGGTGTACCGTTGATAGGAATGTAGAATGCCTCATTGGTGTTCACCAGGTTATAGCTGAAGTGCTCCGAGATAGTGAGGTTACGGGTAAGACGGAACTTAGGCGTAACGGTCAGGTTCAGCATGGAGTTCTCCAGACGGTTCTTGTTCTCTGCCTCGGAATACTCGTTAATGGCTGCAGGGTTACCCAACTTCCAGTTGTAGTTCTTGTAGTTGGCCAGGGCCTCTGACAGATACGACTCCTGATCGATGTCGTAGTGGGTGTCAGACAAGCGTCCCATACCATAGCTATAAGGACTCATGAACGGACTCTTGATGTAGGCCAGGAATCCAGGCGCTGTAGGCGTACCCTCGTCGTAACCGGCAGGGGCACCATCGTTTCGGATATCACGGGTGATGTTTCCGAATGAAGCGTCGAAGCGGATGTCAAAGCGGTCGCTCAGTGAGATATCAGTATTGAAACGGATGTTCAAACGATCCATGTCGTTATACTTCAATGTGCTCTGCTGAGTGATGTATCCTACAGAGAGGTTATAGTTAGCCACAGCATCACCACCTTCAATGTTAATACCGTAGTTCTGGGTCATGGCTGTACGATACACATAGTCCTTCCAGTCTGTGTTCTGGTGGTACTGTGTGTAGTAATAGTAGTCAGGATCCTCTTTCAGGAACTTGAAGGTACGGTTACGTGTATTGGTTGACTTCAGCAACTCAGAGGTGTAGCTACGGTACTGCTCGGCATCCATCACGGAGATGAACTTCGGCTGCAGGGTTACACCAGCAGAAATGTTAGCTGTGATACGGGTAGCCATCGACTTGCTACGGTGTGTCTGAATCAGGATCACGCCATTAGCACCCTTGGCACCATACAGGGCTGTACCATTTCTGATCACGGTAACCTTTTCGATGTCAGCCGGATTGATGGTCGAGAGGATATCATTGAAGAAACCCTCATGGAGCATCGTACGTCCGTACTGCTGGTCGATGATGACATCATCAATAACTACCAGCGGCTGAGCATTGACATTGAGTGAGTTGAGACCTTGCACAAACATTACATTACCAACACCGGGTGTACCGTTGCGGGTGATGCTATATACCTGTGCTCCCAGGTGCTTCTGCACTTCTTCCTTGATATTCACCGAATTGGTATAGGTGAAATCGTCGGTAGAATAGTCATTACGTACATTAATATCTTTCCCGTAGTCTTTTGAGAAAGTCTGGGGATAGAGCTTGACCTCCAGTTGCTGTTCTGTGTTCTGCAGACCTAAGCGAACTGGATTATAGTCAGGCATGTTGATATACACTGATGTGGTGAATGTAGGTACATTCAGTTTGAAGGTACCGTTCTCTTCGGTCAGCGTACTGTATCCTTCAACATCATCAGCGCTGATGATGGTACCAGCAATGGGCTGTCCTGTGGTGGCACTGACGACACGACCGCGAATAACGCGTGTGGGGTACTGCTTATGCTTCGGTTGCAACTTGCGTGCAAGGACTGAGATGACATCTTCGTCTTCTGTCGCATCCTCGTTCTGTGCAGCAATGCTTACAGGAAAGGCCATCAGTAGTGTAAGTCCAAATAATATATATTTCTTCATAACTTTACAGTTCTTAATTCATTACTAATTATTAGTACTTCAGCCATTGGAAGATGTCTCCGTCGCCATGTGGCGCAATCTCGAATCGTTCCTCGTTGACATTCGCGATGCCGTGAGGAACCAGCATGATACAGTCGATTCGCATGGTACGCGTAAATTTCTTGGAGCGTATCTCAGGAGCTGACACTTTGGTCGTAACATCAAGTGTCACCAGAGCCTCGTTTTCGGCCAGTCCATAAGAGGCTGTCGGGAACTTAAAGTCTTCGGCTAAGAGGATATAGTCCACTACATTAGGATTCGTTTCCACACCTGATTGTAGTATCTGTGTTTCTGTCTCGCCATCCTGGTTATGATAGTTGATAGAGCAGGTCAGCTTGGTCGGCAGGCGCTCTTCTTCAGTAGCGTTACTGTCGTTGGCCAAAGCAGGAGCTGTAACAAGATAAATGTCATAGCCGATGTTGGAGAGTACTGAACGGAGGTTGAAGGTAACAGTGTGGTTCTGTGTTGCCTGAATCTGTCTGAACTCCACGAATTCGTTGGTCCAAACCTTACCATAGAAACGGTTGTTGTTCTGTACCTCACGGGAAACAGCAGCAATGGTAGGCTCCATCTCTTTGGTCGTGGCGTTCTCTTTCTTACTCACTTCCTTGATGTTGGATGCGTCCTCTGCTTCGTAGATTCTCCACTGATAGAATGTGTTCAGTTTGTTGATCTTCCAGTCGTCAGACTTCATCACCAATCCATTGGAGCATTCAACATTGTCGGTGCCAGAGAAGACGCCCGTTGCCGAGAATGGCTTTTGGGTGTTGGTAGCTGATTTACCACCGTACTGATAATAGTGCAGGTTGTTGCTACCCCAACTCCATTGGCGACTGAGGTAATTCTCTATTGCATCAGTTGACATGGCAGAGTCGGTCAGGTGGACGTCAGTGTTCAGTGTACGACTGAAGGTGGTACCGGCAACGATGGCCAAACGCGGCATGGTGTAAGCCATCGAGTCACGGAATGCCGTAAAATTGTCGTAGTTGAAATAAGGCTCGTATTCTTCAATCAGTTTCTTCCACTCTTTATTGGTGGGAGCAACCATCCAGTAAGTACTGTCTTCCTCGTTCGTATATGCCCAAAGCATATCCCAGAGATCGTTCTGCTGTACGAAGACAGAGTCGAGATAAACGGTCTTACCATCTACCAGACCACCGGGAACGCTTCGTCCGGGAATGAACTCCTTGCGGTAGAAACGGCTGTTGTAGAAGAAGCTTGAGAGACTGTCAAGATCGGCATCTTTACGCAGGTATTCGAATACCGTGGGGAAGTAACGGGCTTTTCCCTGAATGGTAAACAGAACACCATTGTTATAAAGACCGTTGGTTGACAGAATCGGACTGTTACAGAAACTGCTGGCAGACAGCAAGGTCTTCTTGCCGTTCATCAAAACCAGTGAGTCGCTGCTCGATTCTGAGATAGAGTAGTTATACAATGCGATATGGTTCTGAATGAACTCCTTAATAACCGTATTGTCATCCTCATTTACCTTACCCTTCTCTGCGTTATAGGCAGCAATCAGTTCGTCAGCCTCCTGAGCAGAGAAATTGTCATTGGTAGGAGCGAAGACCGTGAACACCTGACTGCTGTTCAATGCCTTGTCGTAGCCGCAGGCCTGAATAACCTTGGCAAAGTTACTCAGGTTGCTGTTTTGTGAAATGGCCTGCCAGAGTGTAGCATCGTTCTTGCCTTCACCTAACCTGTCATAGTGTTCATCCCACGTGTCAGAGCAGGCCGCGAAGGTGAGGACTGCCAACGCAAGTCCTAACACCTTTTTATATATATTATATCTTTTCATCATTGTCAATTCTCAATTATGAATTATGAATTGTGAATTATGAATTATTAGAGGTCATCCTCCATTTCTCCATCACCGTCGGCACCATAGACACTCTTCGGTACCAACTCCAGGAAGTCGAGTGCGAACTCATTGTCATTACCCTGCTTACCGTCGGAAGCCACCCTGATTCTCATGTAGTGGTCCTGGTTACAGTCAATATACGACTGGCTGATGATTTTACGCATACCGATATCATAAACGAGATCCCATCCTCTGTTACCTGAACCGCCGTTGTCGCAATACATCGAGCGGGGGTAGGTATATACACCAAGGTTCTTCATGGACTTGATGTACTCGGCTTTCTCTTCAGCACTCAGGGCATCGTAGTCATCGATGCTGCTGATGAAATCATCACCAATGTAGAACTCAGAATTCATTCTCTGGGTCATGTCAAGAGGAATACCTTGTGGCACACCGTCGATGTAGATCTGGGCAACACCACGGGAATCCTGAGCTGTAAAGCCCAGACGGATCTGCCATTCACCATCGAATGGTACCGGCGGAAGACGGAAGGTGAAGTCGTAGTTACCTTTGAGGGCGAACTCATCCCACATGTAGATATTGTACATGGCAACAGGACGTCTCCATGTGAAGATACAGTTGGAGAATGTCACACCGTCAAGATAACCCTCCGGGAACTTCCACATACGACCGTATTTCTCTTCACCGCTGTCCGACTGCCAGGGATCACCCAAGATACGCAGACCGTTGGTAATGAATTCGGGGAATACCGTGTTGAAGTCCATACGGATTCGCTGATTGTGAATCTTATCCTGGACATCCTTACTGAAGGCTACGATATCATCAACATAGAAGTAGTGTCCGTTGATACCATCGTGCTTGTACTCATCGTCATTGGGCTCAATACGCTGTCCAAGGAATTTGAACTTGGCATCGTTACGTCGGTTGATGTAACGCTGACCTCTCTTGCTTCCGCCCAGATATTTGCTAACGGTAACCTTATCCACCTTCAACATTCTGTGGGGCAGGAGGGTGTAATGCCAGTCACTGGGATTGACACGTGTCTCGTCAATACCGATGGCACCTTCAAAGTTAGCCTTGTTAGGAATCTCTTGCGGTGTAAGGTCATCGACACCGGCTGCGATCTTGTTCAGAATATGGTACTGAATGAATCGACGCAGTGGGTTGACACTGTCGGTAAGGTTCTCAAAGCTATGGCCAGGAGCACTCACATCCTTCGGATATACCTCGTCATAGATTGAGCAAGCCAAGTCGTACAAGGCACGGAGGTCGCCCTTCTGGATACCATATTTCGACTCTAACAGTTCGTCTGGCTCAATAAAGAACGTATAACCATATTTCTTAGAATCCGGTGCCTCATATTTCTTTTTATTTGTCTCGTAGTCACCAGAGGCTGCGTAGTACGGCTCGTAATCCTTAGGATTGTAGTTCTCATCCTCTACCAGCATTACATCATTGATAACGCCTGTAGCCACGAGGGCACTGTAGAAGGTACTGATTTTCGGATTCTCACGCATCAAGTCGGTGATGTAGCTGTTTGATTTCTCAATCACCATGTCGATGGGCTGCATGATACCATTCTCCACAGAGTCATCCTTCAGGTCGAATTTGATCTTGGCCAGTCCTTCGAGAACGATGACCGCATTGCTATCGTTATCGAAACCAGGTTCGGTAGCCAGATAGCGGTTCAGCATGTTCACCGTCGGCAGTTTATGTCCAATCATGTCATATGTCGTGTACATGTAGGATACCAAGTGTGTACGGGCAATGGTGTCGCAGTCGGCGTCGCTCAACTGTGAGACACTGCTGAGGCCACGTCCCTGCAGGAATTTGTCAACTGCCTCGTTGGAAGGGGCAAAGCAGGTATAGTGACCGTAGGTGGCGAGGAGATCCATCAGACCGGCTCTTTCCACAATCTCGCTGAACTCACTGTATTGTGGACGGCTCTTCAGGTATTCGCTCATCATCTCACCCGTGAAGGTGTAGAAGTACTCGCTGTCAGGCTCATCAGAGCAGCTGGTCAGCAACAGCGTATTGAGAGGAGTCAGCATCGCAATGAGCAGTCCTCCCAAAATCCCTTTGAATATATTCTTACGTCTCATATCTATTTTCTCTTTTCGTATTTACTTCTTCGTCGTCTTTTGGTAACTCTCGTCCTCACCACTGCTGAAGGCAGGGTTCTGTACAAGATTCAGGTTAACCTTCATCTCGTCGAGATTATAAGGCCAATAGATGGCGTCCATCTTTGCCAAGTGGTTACCAATCAGTCCTGCGCCGGTTGTAGCCTTCTGCAAGGCGGCCGAAGCCAAGGTCTGTGTGCTACCTGTACGCTGTGAGAGGCGAACGAGGTCGAACCAACGCTTGCCTTCGAACATCAGTTCGCGCTGACGCTCCTGGAGCACCAATGTTTCCATATCACTCTTGTTGGTATAGTCGGCTCTGCGGAGCGTATCATTAAGTTGGTTCTGACAGAGAGAGCGCTTGTTAACGGCATTGACCAGTGTAAATGCTCTGTCCAGAAGCGATCTGTTGTACTCGCTGTCTTCTGCGCCACTGCCCTCACGAACCATCTGTGCCAAGGCCTCAGCCTTGAGAAGCATGATGTCTGTCAAACGATAGATAATCCAGTTGGTACCGTTCTGGTTCTGCGTATATTTTGAACCGTAGGAAGCTTCCGGAGTACCTGAAGCGGTAGAGATATCAACCGAACTCGTGGTATACTTGTTGATGGCTTTGTCGCCGCCGCTACCTCTGTACAAACAGTTGGTATAGATACGGGCATCCAGTTTCTTGTTGCGTTCGGAGAAAACTCTGCGATCCTGTCCTGTAGCCTCAATCTGAGCGTAGATATAGTCAGAGGGAGCTACCAGACCGACGGATGCATTGGAGTTTCCGTAGAAAGAGTTGACTGCACCGTTGGCCATCATACCTTCTCCTTCAGGAGAGTCTGAGAAGACTAACTGGAAGATGATTTCCTGATTGACCAGGTCTATGCTGTTCCTGTCTGTTCCAAACAAGACGGAATAGGCATCACCATAGTAGTTGGCACCCGATGAGTTGCTGACCAAGGGGAATCCATTGAAACGAGCCATGTCGTCATCGTTTGATAAGGAAGAGTTGGAACGCTTCTTGCGGTTCTCCTCATAGATGGCTTTCTTAGAATCGATCACCATGTCGGCATAGCGTACACAGTTGGCATAGTCCTTCTTCCAGAGATAGAGCTCGCAGAGCAGGGCATGGATGGCATCCTGCGTAATACGTCCAGTCTGGTAGAATTCCTTGGTTACAGGATAACGCTTCACGGCAAAGTTCTGTACACTCTCCAGATCATAGATCAGTGAGTCGAGCACATCATTGAACTTCGTAGCGGGCAGATCCATGGTCTGGTCGTCATCCGTATAGGCCACTCTTGAGAAAGGCACGTCACGGAAGGCACGGATCAGATAGAAATAGCTGAGGCTGCGGAGTGCCACCATCTCGGCGATGTTGGCCTGCAGTTCACTCTCCGTGTAGGCGGGGTCGTTGGCGGCCACGCCGGGAGCATATTTGATGACGGTATTACAGCGGTTGATGACAGAATAGAAATCCGTCCAGCTGGTGTAGCCATTCTTGGCATCGATATTCTCCTTCAGGATCTTCTCGAGGCTTCCATCGGAACTGACGTTACTGCCCGGACCGATGTTATCGCTGCGGAACTCACCCCATACCATCATACGTTTGATAACGTTTTCTGATTGCATTCCTGAATAGCAACCTGCAATGATGGCGTCAACGTCGGCCTTCTCATTCCAGAATTTCTCCAGGATAATCTCATTCTGAGGTTCAATCTCCAGGAAATCAGAGCATGCGGTAAGCCCTAAGCCTCCAAGTATCCCTAATACCCCTAAGAACCCTTTATATATCTTGGTATTCATAATTTTCATATTTCAGTTTACGATGATCAATTAGAATTGTACAGTAATACCTAACGTATAAGAGCGAGAACGCGGTGTCTGTGCGTTATCGATAGCAGGAGAGTAACCGCCGCTCGAAATATCCGGGTCAACACCCGAGTACTTTGTCAGAACGAACGGGTTGTTGGCGCTGAAATACAAACTCACTCGGTTCAGACCAAGGTGTTTGAGGTATTTCCTGTTGATAGCATAAGAGATCTGGGCGTAACCCATACGGAGGTATGAACCATCCTCTACGAAACGATCGCTGATCAGCGTGTTGTAGTTGGAGTTGTTACCGTACATGGCTCGAGGAATAGATGTTATATCGCCTTCCTTGCGCCAGCGGTAGTTCACGGCCTGACTCTGGTTGTCGTTACCGATCATAGCTTCTGCGTGCAGACGGGCTCTGTTCAGGATCTTATTACCAACACGGTAGGTGAACTGGGTGCTCAGACGCCAGCTGCCGTAGTTGAAATTGAATCCGAAACCACCAGTGAGCTTAGGCAGAGAAGAGCCCAGATAGACGATGTCAAGTGCGTTGATCTGACCATCGTGGTTAATATCTTCATAGATAGCATCACCACCATTGAAGCGGTAGTTTCTACCCGTAGCGTCGTTGGTGTAGTTGAACATCATACGTACGGGGTCGCCCTTACCGTCAACAATCAGCTTACCGTCGGCACTCTGAGCAACAGGAGCTGTCTTGCCATCGGCAAGGAACTGCTCACGCTCTTCGGGAGACATTCTGCTGAAGGTGGAGTAGTTGTACTGATAAACACCCTTATAGCGGAAACCGTAGATAGCACCTAACGGGTTGTGCAACTGTACGCGCTGCAGGGTCTCATCGTTAGAGAATCCATAAACAGAGTTCAGGTTGTCCAAGAGGTTCTCCTCCAACTCCAGCAACTCATTGCGGTTGTTACCGAAGTTAGCGTTGAAGTCAACAGAGAATTTCTTTCCTGCGGTAATCAGACGGTTGGCATTGATATGGAACTCCCAACCTGTATTACGCATCTTACCGTTGTTGCTATAAGGTATTGAAGAGAAACCTGCGTTAGACGGGATGCGGTAGTTGGACATCAACATGTCTGAGGTGGTCTGACTATAACCCTCGATAGTCAATGTCAAACGGTCGTTGAAGAATCCTAAGTCGATACCACCGTTCCAGCTCTCCACGATCTCCCACTTCAGGTCGGTCAAACGGATGTTGTTCGGCTTCATGGCCATCATGTCGATGTACCTGTCGGCAGAATCGTACTTAGAGGTAAACAGATAGTTCTGTCCGGGCTGGTGACCTACACGACCCCAGCTGGGACGGATGGCGAACATTGACAGCCACTTGCGGGTTGACTGCATCCAAGGCTCATCACTGATGATCCACTTCAAAGATACAGAGGGGAAGAAGCCCCAGCGGTTACCCGGACCGAACTTGGTGGTACCATCGGCACGCAGCGAAGCATCGGCAATGTAGCGTCCTTTGTAAGCATAGTGGAATGTTCCTGTGTAGTACATGGAACGTGACTGTCCGAAGCTTGAGCTCAGGTTCTTGATCATACCGCCACCCTGTGTGGTGGTGATACCAGTGGGAGCGCCCTGCTTGTCCTCAGACTGTCCTGTGGATGATCCGCTTGTCAACTCGAAGCGTCCCATCACCATCAGAGAGTGGTCTTTGTTCTTGAAAGCAGGAATCAACGTCAGCTGCTGCTTGGTATTGAACGACACGCTCTTGTTAGAACTGTCGGAGGTGGTATTCACGCCCTGGTCCCAAGAAACGGTCTTCAGTTCCTGCGGATAATACTTGTTAGAGTATCCGTTGTTGATGTTCATATAGACTGAACCTCTCCAGTTCAACTGCCAGCTGTCATAATCCATGCCCAGCAGATGGTACTGGATAATCAACTCAGGAGTCATGTCGTAAGTGCTCTGTCTGTTCTTAGCCAGTTTAGCACTTGCCACAGGGTTCACGTAATCCTTCTGGTTTCTGTCGAATACCGAGCTGGCACTCTGCAACATGGAATAGTATGACGAGGTATTTTCGCCCGTTACAGGATCCTGCTCATAGATACTCATGTTCGGCATCTTCTTCATGGCGATGTCGAGCAAACCGTCAGAGTTACGATGGTTATTGGTATAGGTAAGCGCGAAGTTGGTACTTACGCGGATACGTTCACTTACATTATAGTCGAGAGCCACACGGGTAGAGAAACGCTGCAGTTTCTGCTCGATCATCGTACCGGTCTCATTATCGAAACCTGCACCGATACGGAACAATGCCTTCTCACCACCACCTTCTACGGTAACATAGTGGTTCTGACGGAGACCCCACTGGGTAACAGCTTTACGCCAGTCGGTATTGTTGTTATACTGCTCATATTCCGAGAATGACGGGTCGTAGTTCAGCTCAGGAATATTTGAAGCAGCATCGCTCTGCTCAGGGTTGAAGTACGACTCCTTCAGCAACATGGTGTAGTCGTCACCGTTCAGGAGCTCATATCCCTTAGGCTGGTATGTACCAGTCAGCTTCAGAGAATAAGAGAGTCTTGGTTTACCACGAGTACCACGCTTGGTGGTTAACTCAATCACACCGTTACCACCTTGCGAGCCGTAGAGCGCTGTAGCGGCAGCATCTTTCAGCACGCGGATATCAGAGATGTCCTCAGGGTTGATGTTCAGCAACTCGGCGAACTTCTCGTTGTTGGCAGTATTGATATCGAAGTTAGCGAGGTCAACCTGACGTACGTTACCGTCGACTACGATCAGCGGGTTGGCATCGGTCAGTGTGGAGAGAGATGAAGCACCACGAAGACGCATGGTGGATCCTGCTCCAAGGTCACCGGAGTTTCCGATAATGTCAAGACCGGCGATACGACCAACGAGCGCTTCCTCGATGGACATGACGGAAAGACCTTCAAACTCCTTCGTCGAAATACTCTGGGTAGCGTTGGAAACCTCTCGCTGCGGGATAGGCAGACCGTTTCCGCCTACTCGCTTTGTGGCGGTTACCACCACTTCGTCGATCTGCAGTTCCGACTTCAAGACAATCTGGTAATTGGTCTTGTTAATCGGCTCAACAACATCCTTACAACCTACATAGCTGAAACGGATTTTATCCTTGGGATTCCTGATCCTCATGGTAAAGTTACCATTCAGGTCGGTAATGGTTGACTCAATGATACGTCCGCTTCCATCCATTTCACAGACAGAGGCACCCATCAATGGTCCCATGTCATCACTAACACTTCCGTGAATGGAGGTTATCGGTTCCTGCGCGCTGACTACTGTTGCAGCAATCAGGGCGAATAATATAATAGTGAATCTTAGAATTCGCATGCCTTAGTTCCTCCTTGCTCTTACTTTATTAAGTTGATCTTTCCAAGGTGTCATCTGTTCACTGAGAAGGACACCGTCTATCTGATGGACTACAGCATCGGATGCCATGTAGCATTCACCAGTGGCCTTGAACCAGTATTCACGGCAAATGCGGTTGTAAAGTCCTTCAGTCTTAACAATATGGCGTGTGTTGCCAAGTAAGTCACGTACCCACATCTGACCCGGTTCGTTGTTGACCACAACGGGATCGAATCGACCTGTTTCGAGATTACGCTTCATGGTCTCATAGGTATTCTCGTATCTTGGCGATTTCTGACCGTTCTCCTCATCGTAGATCTCTGGAGCCATGTTCACGAGTACGGCATGGTCTTGTACGTGATAGCGCAGGAAGCTGACGATGATGTTCTTGATAATAGCCTTAGCTTGTTCGGCAGCTTCTTCAGAACCCCAGATCTCTTCGGTCTGAGCCTCATAGTCGTCCCATGTAGGCAGCAGACCCTGGTCGATCAGTTCCTGAATAGCACTGTTCGTGGGCGCATAAATCGTATAGTTATAGTTGTCGAGCAACTTCAGGTTCTTGCTGGATTTCTTCTGCATACCAGCTTCGTAATTGTTCTTGGTTACTGTGGTTGCCAACAGGTCGGCACCGTCGTTATCCAGCAACTCCAGGAACTTTGAGAACTCATCGCGCTCATCTAATGTCAGGAAGACGGATTTCTCTGTTGTCAAAGGCATCTGGTCGTTGATTACATACGACTTACCGTTGGTCTTCACGTAGATATCCTCCGGGTTCACGGGCAGAACCTTGTTGTGGTTCATCTGCCATCCACCGGCAAAGGCCAGACGACCGTTAGCATCTCTTGTCACGCGGATAGGAGTACCGCCCTTCGACTTGTAGAACTCATGACCGTCCTCTACGTCGCCTACGATGATCAGCTGGTCCATCAGGCGCTTCAGGAAGTCATTGACAACCGAACGGGTTGTTTCCTCTTTCCTTGTACTCTCGTCAATGGAGATATTACCATTTGCGTCAATCACACAGTCGTAGCGGAAAGCTCTCACACGCTGTTCCAAAGCTTTGGTTTCATCATAAGCAAAAGCCACTGCGGTAGGTGCCTCCATTCCGTCTCTTTCATTGCCATAGGAATACGGATCAATATACCACAACATGGCATTGTTCGTCGGGAGAATCAAGCTATACTTGGAGTCCATGGAGAGCAGGTAAGGCAAGAAGTTCAGCTGGTCGATAGCCCAGTAGATGATGTTCATGACAGTGGGGTGGGCGAGGGCCGGATAAGCCACAGAAGCAAACTCTGCCGGCGTATAAACGCGGTTCACCATATATACCACACCGTTACAGCCCATAAAGCAGGAATCAACATCTTCAATGCGGATGCCCATTTCCACCTTGGCGTCGTTCAGCACCTTGTCGAACTTCGTGGGGATGGCCTCAGAGAACACGTCGCGCATGTTCACATTGATGAGCTTAGCCATCGTAGCCTCGGGAATACTGTCGATTTCACCGTACTCAGTCTGCAGGTCCTTACCTTCGTTCTGCCACCAAGCTTCCAAAGCCTGGTTTGTAGGAACGAACATAGCACCGGCATCATAGTTCATGTTGGCATCGCCTGATGTGCTGACGTACTGGTTCCATCCCGGATCAAACTTCAGCTTGGCATTTACAGCCTCACCGCTTGGTGTGGTAGTGTTAGCTCCACCAACAGAAAAGTCACTATAGTAGCTGAGTACATAAACAGAATCCTGGTTGTTATACAAACGGTTGTACTCTCTTGTACCCGCAGCAGTATAATAAGGTGCACAGAAGCGGTCAATCATCTTTGCCCAGCGCGACATGTCGGGATGCTGGTGGATGATTTCTGCCATATTGGGCGACGACTCAATTACGCCGTCCACCTTTTGTATATAACCGTTCTTACAAGTGATATCGCGTTCAATCACTTTCTTACCGTTCACCCATGCCTCATTGATGTCATTGGCCTGATGGTTGGTCAGCACGTCAAGGTCGGTACTGGTAATCTTATTGATCTTCATATAAGAAGGCAGGAAATGGATCATCGGTGCTGGTGTAATATCCTTCAGCACGGGAATACTCCTGCCATTATTCTTGAATCTGGCCCAAACTGGAGTGCTCGGCATCTGATCAGGTCTCATGATCTGCACAGAGTCATAAACACTGGTTGCAGTCTCACGGCGCATGGTACGACCCTCAGCTGGATGTGAGTCCTCTCCCTGAGGCCTTCCGTTCGACAACAACTCGATCAGATAGGCGTTGTTAACCATTGAATTGTTAAGCAGAAGTTTCTTCTGCGACACTGACAGCTGTTCATAACGGTTCACGCCCCAGCCATTGTGGGAGAACCATTGTTGAAAAGCATCGTCGTTTGCGGCAAACAGTGTCTTCGAACCGGTGTGGCTGAGCACTTCGTGTTGCCCCAAGTCATCAATCAACCTCAGCATGGTTGTGTAGTTGCCATCTTCCTCCAGACGTTCGTAGATAGAGTTACCCAACCATGAAGGCTGCCCTGTCAAAACGTCGTCTTGACAACCTTGAAGGGCGAAGGCACTCATCAGCAGTCCGCAGGCAGCAACAGTCCATTGATGCCGTTGTTTTGCGATTTGTCTCTTTTCCATAAATTGTTATTATAATCGTTTAAAGTTTATTCGTTCGATTTCATATCAAAGATATGCCGAATCGGTGATTTAGGTATGATTGTTGATAATAATCCGCGTTATGCACAGCGTGTATTTTTTACACCATGATTGCAAAATTAAAAAAAATCTCCATAATATGTATTGTAGAATGACACCAAAAACGCCCAATGATACAAAAAATAAAGATTTTGTAACACCAAATAATATTTATTTCACAAAAATGCACTACTTTTGTATCTGAATGAGCGAATAGTGTACTTTTGGGTACCTAAACGTTGATTTATACTAAAAACCTTTATACATTATTAATAATTTATTATCACAATTATGAAGAAATTATTTACATTATTAGTTGGTGTCTTGTTGGCAGGTTCTGCCTACGGACAGACAAGGTGGACTGCCATCTTTGATCAAGACATGGAAAATGGTTTTGATGATCAAGCCATGGAGTTCTTCGAGGTTTCTGAAAGCCACAATCTTAACCGCGGTCCGGTGAGAGTAGTTGAGGATCCTACAAATCCCGCAAACCACTGTATCAAGGTTATTGTTCGTAGTGATGCTGAGGCACAAGCTGAAGGCGAATACCAAACCGAGACACCTTGGGGAGGTGACCCGCATTTGATCAGCTGGGATACCCAGTTCTTTATTTATTTTAAGGAGCCAATTCCCGCAGGCAAGCAGATTCGTTTCAAAGCAGATGTAATGGGTGAGAAGGAAGGCAGTTTCCAGTTCCAGACACATGCTTATCCGCAGAGCTATATTAATTATCAGCTGTTCCCCAATGATGAAAACGGTGGAAACACTCTTTCTTATACAACAGCATGGCCCGAAAAGCAGTATGTTAAGATGGATGTTGTATCAGAGAGTTCTGCAGCTAATTCTGATGGTTTGCAGTTCCAGTGCATTGCCTTAAACATGACCCATGCTCCTTATGAAGGAAATGTCGTCTACCTTGATAATATCAAAGTGGAAATCAGGGATGTGCCAGACCCAGGTCAGGTTTCATGGATTAACTTCATGAGAAAGGGCGTGTTCTCTGAGGATCCTATTGATGAAGTAAACTATGGATCTGAAGAAGAGCCCGATATGGTGAAAGTGTCTAACTTCATGATTCAGGTTTATGATCCTGAAAGAGGTGCAAACGTATTGCAGAAAGCTCCTGTAGTGGAAACAGGTGATCCTCAGTTCCCGAATGCTGTGAAGGTTCCTACCCTGAATTATTACACCGAGACTGTTCAGATCAAGGATCTTGATGCTGAAGGTAACGAGCAGTATGATGAGGAAGGTAATGTCCTGATGAAAGACAGTATTACTTACTATTGGGAGAATGGTGCTAAGATCGGCGATGGTAAATCTGCTCCTGCAAGATATTCTTCTCAGTTCTTCGTATCTACGCTGCATAAGATGAAGTCTAATGAGCCTTATAAGTTCGTGTTCTGGGCTAAAGCAGATAAACCAGCTTCACTTGCTACACAGGCACATACTATGCCTACAAAGTACAAGGATTATAACACCTTCGGAAGTGAGAGTGATTTCGCTCTTACCACAGAGTGGCAGAAGTTTGAGTTAGGCGCACCGCAGGGTAAGACCGTTCCAAGTGGAGCAAATGGCTGTCAGACCATTACTTTCGACTGCTACTGCCTCCAGGAAGCTAACAACTACTACTTCGTATTCGAGGAGTGCTCGTTCAGCGAGGCTAATGTAACCATGTCAGACCGTACGCTCGGCACACCTGAAGATATCGGTCTGAAAGTAAACCTCGATGATGATGAGGTGGCTACAACTATCGATATGGCTGGCATGTTGACAGCATTCGAAGAGAAAGACTTCAGCTTCTTGAACAATGCCAAGGATGGTATCAAGCTTCTGGCTTTGACTCAGCCTGAGGATCCCGAGGAAGAGCCTACAGAAACCTTCAGCGGATTGCTCCCATGGACAGACGGTGGATTTATTAACGGTCAGGGTTATTACATGGAAGAGGAGAATGGTATCAATATCCGTCTGGATGACGAGAGCATTGATGGTTCTAAGATCAACGTGATGGTTTGGAACAATCCCGACTCTGGTCTGAAGTTCGATGGTGGCGAGACCGTTCAAACCAAGCTCGCTATCTCTCAGAGCGGTTGGTACTACATCTACAATGTTACTCTTTCTGCCGATGGTGCAACAGGCATCAAGGATATCCAGCTTGAGCAGAAGACCAATGCTATCTACGACCTGATGGGCCGCAAGGTAAGCAAGATGGATAAGGGTATCTACATTGTTAACGGTAAGAAGTACATTGTGAAGTAAATCAAAGGTCGATAAAGACTTTCCGATAAACAAGGCGGGTGCTGTGGCTAAACCATAGCACCCGCTTTCTTTATGCATGTTCTTTTGCATAAAATTTTATTCCTTTTGCATAAGCTTGTATCTCTTTTGCATAAATTTGTGGGAAGACTGCTATTTTATGCAAGAATAATTTGTGTAATTGCATAAAAAGCAGTAAATTTGCAGCCTAAATAGCATAAATATACTCAGATGAAAGTAAAGAACAGTAGAATGGAAGCCCTCAAGATGCTCATTTCCAGTATGGAACTGGGCAGTCAGGAGGAAGTGCTGCGAGCACTGGAGAAAGAAGGTTTCAAACTGACACAGGCAACGCTTAGCAGGGATCTGAAGCAGTTGAAGGTAGCTAAGGCTGCCTCAATGAATGGTAAGTATGTGTACGTGCTGCCCAACGAGACCATGTACAAAAGGGTGAGCACACCACGTTCAGCCATGGAGATGCTACAGACCTCCGGTTTCGTAAGCATCAACTTCTCTGGAAACATGGGCGTGATCAAGACACGTCCCGGTTATGCCAGCAGCATCGCCTACAACATCGACAATAGTGCTATTCCAGAAATCATCGGTACCATTGCCGGTGACGATACTATCTTTATAGTAATAAAACAAGGTACGCGCGAGGAGCAGGTCATAGACGGACTTAGCTTAGTGATACCGAACATCAAAGGATAATTCGTATAATTCGACTCATTCGTAGAGAAGAAATGGAAGAGATTAAAGAAGAAAGTAAGGAAGCGGTGAAGGAGGACGTAAAGGAAGAAAAGACGGTGGTAAGGGTTGAAGATATCCAGGTGATGGTAGCCGACCCTTCGCATGAGAAGTATGTGGACACCATTTTAGAGACCATCAGCGAAGCGGCCAAGGTGCGTGGAACAGGTATTGCCAAGCGTACGCATGAGTATCTGGCAACCAAGATGCGTGAGGCCAAGGCAGTTATCGCCCTCCATGGAGATGAGTTCGCAGGCTTCAGTTATATCGAAACCTGGGGGAACAAGCAGTATGTCACCACCTCTGGTTTGATTGTGCACCCCAAGTTCCGCGGTCTGCATTTGGCAAAACGCATCAAGGACATGACCTTTACGCTGGCTCGTATCCGTTGGCCCAAAGCAAAGATTTTCTCGCTGACAAGCGGAGCCGCTGTGATGCAGATGAACTCGCAGCTGGGTTATAAGCCCGTGACGTTTGCCGATCTGACAGACGATGAGGCTTTCTGGCGTGGTTGCGAAGGCTGTGTGAACGTGGATGTGCTGCATCGCACCGGTCGCAAGTATTGCATCTGCACCGGCATGCTTTTCGATCCCACCGAACATTTGCCTGCCAAGATTCCAGATGAAGTGCTGGAACGAATCAGAGAGATAGATAGTAATAAAGAATAAAAGAAGTAGAAAAAGAGATATGGAAAAGAAAAAAGTGGTAGTCGCCTTTTCTGGCGGACTGGATACATCCTACACAGTGATGTATCTGGCAAAGGATTTAGGATATGAAGTATATGCAGCATGTGCCAATACCGGCGGTTTCAGCGAAGAACAGCTGAAGAAGAACGAGGAGAACGCCTATAAGCTGGGCGCAAAAGCATATGTCACCCTCGACGTAACACAGGAGTATTATGCCAAGTCGCTGAAGTATATGATCTTCGGTAACGTACTGCGTAATAACTGTTACCCTATATCCGTCAGCTCAGAGCGTATCTTCCAGGCCATTGCCATTGCCCGTTATGCCAAGGAGATCGGCGCTGATGCCATCGCTCATGGCTCAACAGGTGCCGGTAATGACCAGATCCGCTTTGACATGACCTTCCTGGTGATGGCACCGGGTGTGGAGATCATCACGCTGACTCGTGACAAAAAGCTGACTCGTAAGGAGGAGGTGGATTACCTGAACGAGCATGGGTTCTTTGCCGACTTCACCAAACTGAAGTACTCATACAACGTGGGTATCTGGGGAACCAGTATCTGCGGTGGTGAGCTGCTCGATCCTACGCAAGGTCTGCCCGAGGATGCTTACCTGAAGCATGTAACGGCTAAGGAACAGGAGTCGTTGCTGAAGATCCAGTTTGAGAAGGGCGAAATCGTGGCTGTCAACGGCGAAAAGTTCGATGATAAGGTGAAGGCTATCCAGAAGATCGAGGAGATCGGCGCCTCTTACGCCATCGGTCGCGACGCCAACGTGGGCGACACGATTATCGGTATCAAGGGTCGTGTGGGCTTCGAGGCCGCAGCACCCAAGCTGATCATCGAGGCACACCGTCTGCTGGAGAAGTCAACCCTGAGCAAGTGGCAGCAGTACTGGAAGGACCAGGTGGCTAACTGGTACGGCATGTTCCTGCACGAGAGTCAGTATCTGGAGCCGGTAATGCCCGATATCGAGGCGATGCTCACCTCCAGTCAGCGTAACGTCACAGGTACCGCTATCCTGAAACTCCGTCCCTTCGGTTTCGAGACAGTAGGTGTTGACAGCGATAACGACCTGACCAAGTCGAAGCTCGGTGAGTACGGTGAGACCCAAACCGGCTGGACAGCCGACGAGGCCAAGGGCTTCATCAAAGTCAGCAGCACCCCCCTCCGCGTCTATTACGGAATTCATCCGAATGAGAGATAAGACCCTCCCCCCTCTGAGGGGGGAAGGGAACAGTGAACAGTGAATAGTGAATAATTTGCTTCCGCTTACATTATACATGAAATACGTACAAAGCTATAATTCACCTCTTACCTCTAAAAGTTATACTTTTGGAGTAAGAATTGTAAATATGGTGAAGTACATCAAGTGCAGTCCTAAAGAGTATGGAATGCTTAATCAAGTTTTCCGTTCAGGTACTGCCATAGGAGCGTTAGTAAGCGAGGCAACCTATGCACAAAGTCCTGCCGATTTTGTAAACAAGTTGTCTATTGCACTGAAAGAGTGCAATGAGACCCTCTATTGGCTCAATATATTGAAAGATACAGAGTATCTCAATGAAAAAGAGTTTGGAAGCATGAGTACTGACTGTCAGGAATTGCTCAAGCTTTTAATATCATCTATAAAAACAGCGAAACAAAACAATAAATAGGAAGTGGGTAGGGAAGTGCGGAAGCAAATTATTCACTGTTCACTATTCATTATTACTTATAATTATGGTTAAAATTGGTATTCTAGGTGCGGCAGGATATACGGGCGGTGAGTTGATTCGCCTGCTGCTGAACCACCCTCAGGCGGAGATTGTGTTTGCCAACTCTGAGAGTAATGCAGGGAACTTAGTGAGCGATGTGCATGAAGGACTGATTGGTGAGACCGATCTGCGGTTCACCAGTGAGATGCCCTTCGACCAGATCGATGTGGTGTTCTTCTGTTTCGGTCATGGCAAGAGCGAACAGTTCCTGAAAGACCATACCATCCCCGCCAATGTCAAGATCATCGACATGGCGCAGGACTTCCGGATTAAAAGGGAACAGGTAACAGTGAATAGTGAACAATTTGCTGCCGCACAGGATTCTGATACAAAGTCACATGGCGCAAATGCCACAGCGGAAGCAAATTATTCACTGTCCACTATTCACTATAACTTCGTTTACGGTCTTCCGGAAATCCACAAGGAAGAGATCGAGAAGGCACAGCATCTGGCTAACCCTGGTTGTTTTGCCACTTGCATCCAGCTGGGACTCCTTCCCGCTGCCAAGATGGGCCTGATTCACGATGATGTGGCCGTAAACGGTATTACAGGAAGTACTGGCGCAGGACAGAAACCCGGTGCTACCACCCACTTCTCGTGGCGTAACAACAACTTCAGCATCTATAAGCAGTTCACCCATCAGCACCTACACGAGATTTGTCAGAGTCTGAACGAGGTAAAGCCAGCCGATGCACCTTTCTTCACCTCTCCCATCTCAGAGAAGCAGGAGTCCGGAGTATCCATCGACTTCATTCCTTACCGTGGTGACTTTGCCCGTGGCATCTTTGTTACAGAGGTCATCAAGACGGATTGTCCTATTGAGGAAGTGGTTGCATTCTACAAAGCGTTCTACAAAGATGCCGCCTTTACGCACTACAGCGACAAGGCACTCGACTTGAAGCAGGTGGTGAATACCAACAAGGCTCTGGTTCATTGCGAAAAGATCGGCAACAAGCTCTTGATCACATCCGTCATCGACAACCTGTTGAAAGGTGCTGTAGGTCAGGCTGTTCAGAATATGAACATCATGTTCGGCATCGATGAAACCGCAGGTTTACGGCTGAAAGCCTCCGCATTTTAGCAGTTTTTCTTGGACATGTGGTTTTGCGTTCTAAAACCTATGGTTTTGGAAATGGCCTCCTACAACATACAAAAACCGGCAGGAATTTTCACTCCTGCCGGTTGTTTGTTATTGTGTTTGTTTATTCCTCCCAAGGATCCTTAACGGAGGTATCAGCCCATGGGTCATCAGCCCACGGATCATCGTCGAAGTCGAATGAGTTCTCCTTTGCACCTACGAAATCTGCTTCGTCATCATGTAGAGATGCCTGAAGCATGAATTCTTCATGAGAATGAAGAACGCATACTTCGGTCATAGGATGTATATAGAGTCTTTTGGTTTCCATTATTTTACAATGTATTTCTTTCCATTCTTAATATATACTCCTGTAGAAGGATTTGTCACTTTAACTCCTTGCAAGTTATAGATGATTCCATCTTCTTCTGTTTGTTCTGGATGATCTATATTAGTAGCAATACTTCCTTCCTCGAAATCATTTCCATATATGAATGTATAACCCTTCGCAGCATTACCATCAGAACTTGTTTCACCTTCGAAGTCTTTCGTTACTGCCAGATACACCTTATTATTTGGTATTACCTTGGTTCCACTCCATTTGAAGAAACTGACGAGCCCATTCTTTGCAGAATAGACATAAACATAGTCCTGATCGGGAAGCTTACTCTTTGCTGCAGCCTGAGCACCTGTTAAACCTCCTCCAACAACCAAAGCTCCCTTCAAAAGATTATTCTTGTCGGTGACATATTTACCTTCACTAATACTATTATTTTTGTCCACAATAGGCAAAAGCCTGTTTCCTTCTGGGTTTGTTCCAGAACACTCAAGGATTACAGCCATCTTCTTAGGTATAATCTTCTCGTTTTCGGGTACTTCCAAGAATGTAATTTTCTTGGTTTGCTCATTATATATTTGGTCCGCTTTTGTAATGTCAAGGTAATATGCTTTGATTCCATCAAGCATTTTATAGGGGAACGTTGTATAAAGAGTGGTATAGTATTTACCGTTTAGAAGCATTCTTGAATCAGGAGCAACACCAAACGCATGCTCATTTAAATGCCCTTCATCTAAGAAATGAATTGTCCATAAAGCATTATTTCCTTGAGTATTACTAAACACCGGTGTATCTTTTCCTTCGTCAGTTAAGAAGACCTCTCCTGTTGTGCCATCAGTGTTGACTGTCATTGTTGTTGAGATACGGTAATACTGTCCTTCCTTTTTAATCTTAACGGAATAGCTATTGTTTCCATCTACAAAGACTTGTGGCATTAAATCCTCACCCTGAGAATTCAAAACCAACACAGAAGAAATTCCTTCTGCATTATCGGATGTTCCACCGATATAGAATACAGTTGAAGGATCTCCCATGCTGCTTGAAGAATTGCTTATAAGTTTCAAGCCATTCATAATCAGAGCAGTATAATTGTTACCATCTTTTCTAACAGAAGCTTTGTTTAAACTTGATAATGATATAAACTTGCCTGTTCCAACATTTTCAAATCGGCAATACGTTTGTTCAGACGGTTCTGTAAAATGGGCCCTATAGACAATACTTGTCACACCCTCAGGAACTTTTACGGTGAGAGGATTCTCTGTTGATTTGTATGTACTGTTTCCGTCAATAGTCCAATGACTGAAGAATACGCCCTGAAATGATTGGGTGGATTGTGCAGTTAGTGTTACGACATCACCAGTCGTATTATTCACTTTGGAATTCATAACATGTCCAAGATTTTCCTGGCCTACAGCAACCTCTGCTTTTAAAACGCCTTTTAAAGAGAAGCAAGCCTTATATCTTGCGCTAACACTGGGGTCGTTGTTTGTTGAATTAGTAACAGTTTCCGATGGGGCATCATAAATTAGGGATGGCTCATCTATTACTACCCAGTTGTTTCCATTCTTTGTCTCCCAATGATCGAATTGATAATTCTCGTTCGAATTTACAGCATGCAAACTGTAATACATGGTCACGCTGCTTGGAGTACTTAGAAAAGCGTAATCATGTTTACTAAAGACAGCATATTGGTCGGAGGTGCTACTTGTAGAGGTAAAATCATGACTAGTGTTCCCCTGATTCTCGTACAAAGGACCGTTAGCATAAACGGTACCAGCCCCAGTTTCGTTTACACAATATGCAATCTTGTGGTAAAATGTTGCTTCTCCAAATGCATATGATGGAGTAGCTATCCCCCACATAAAGAGGGAAAGCAGACCTATCAATAGAGAACGTATTTGCTTATCCATATTATTTAAAACGATAAATACAATAATTACTAATACATCTTACAGTAAACATCGCTGTTATCAGCTGATGCGGAAAATCTAGTTGAGAGAGGAACGGGGTAAGGGCGAGAAACGCCACAAGTACCACCGAATATAGCAGATATACTCTGCCGTAGTTCTTCTGCTTATGCAGGCAAATCCAGAGAATCAAAGGAATTAGGTTGAACGGTATGAGATACCAGTTCCACATTAGACCAAAGATCTCCGACACAAAAGTGATATATATAAGTATGAAGCCTAATAGGCTTTGAACTATCAATAAGAAGACATCTAAATAGTGGGCGATTTTAACACAATGCCCACACCATTCTGCGATGGTTAAGATGCAGACGAGCAGTAGAAGGAAGCTAAACACCAATGATGGAGTAACTCGATTTTCCTGCAACGGTTTCTTTTCCGTGAGCAGTGTTTGTCCTTGATCCGTTATTACAGGACGTTGCCTGTCTGTTTCATTCTCAACGAATGAAGCCTTGCGCAGCTCATCTATCAGGATCTCTGGACATAGTCTCAATTCCTGGTCGTAATAGTCATCATATCCTGTTCCCAAGAAAGTGACAAAAAGGAACTCAGCCCATGGCGACCGTCTTGCATTATGCCGCACTAAGTCACCGTTGTTCAGAAGCATTGAGCCTTTCCAAGGTGCCCACTCTAAATGCTCATCAATACAACTCTGGTGCAGTTTCAATACCGTCATTGAGACGCAGTTGTTGAGCAACAAGTTGAACTTCCTATGTGCACCTGCAACCATGTCGTTGTCGAGATTGCGCCACAACTCCTGTTTCTCATGATGTGTAAGGTTCAGTTCATTTTGCTTGACTCCTCTGCCTATCCTTTCCATATCATTCAGGAACTGCTGTGTTGGCACAGCGATAAACCGGGCCTTGGCCTTTCCTGCGAAGAAGGTCAGGAAGCCGCCCACCGACGGATCACTCTCAAAGGTGAACACATAATCCAATTGGTGAACTGGACATTCCATGCGAATGGCTGTATGGCCAAACACGGAATAGACCTCGTTTGTAGGTGAAATTGTCAATATGCTCGCCGTTACGAAATTGCTGCTATCGGGGGCTACTACCACAGAATCGTTGCGCTGCGCATTGCCTTTCACAGCGATTCCCAACAGCACCAAGATCAGGCACCAGAGAGATTTCCCGCATTTCCCTTTTCTTTTTTCCATCCTCATATTAATGAGGTTTTGCGCGGCAAAGGTACGAAAAAAACAGGAATTTACCAAGATTTTTCGTAAATATTTATTGATATGAGGCATCGGGGGCTCATGTATATAGTATTCCCAACATGGGAAACAATATTTCCCAATATGGGAATAACAAGTTCCCAACGTGGGAATGATTATAAAAACAGCAGCAACCACTCCGTATGTGAGAAGTATGTTGCTGCTGCAACAGTTGAGTGATAAATCGAAAGTAGTTGGGGCGTTTTTTATGGACAAATTGTCCGCCACCCGAAAAACCGAACAAAGTGGTGGAATTTTCTGCTAATTATTTGTAACGAAAGAAAGAAACGGAAATAGATTCAAACCTCAGATCCAAGGTTTTATATAAAGCGACCACGGATTTTCCGGATTCAACGGATGATTATCCATTCCCCACCCCTTCTAAAGGGGCGGGGCCCCTGGCAAGGGGGGCGGGGTGATAGCAAATATCCGTAAGATCTGAGTTATCCGTGTTCAATTATTATCATGCAGATTATCAGGTTGTACCTACATTTCCCGTAAACCTCTTGAAACACCGATTTGTAAAGGGTTTGAGCAACGGGATATGTTGTTCAAACATTTCCCGTAGATCTCCCGTAGATTTCCCGTAGATCTAACCCACAAATACCCTCGATCGTATTCTACAACAGAAGAAACGGAAAAGAAACGGAAAAGCGGAAATCTGTGAAGATGGTTAAGATCTGTGTGCCTTTAGCCATTTTCTCTATGAGAGAGTATGTCATTCTCTTGGAGAAACTATGGCAGTTTCTGGTAAAAAGTGCCTCAAACGCCAATAGCGGGAACGTCAAACGCTGGGAGCGTTTGCCTTGATCACTGGGAGCGTTTACGGCGTTCAGTGTTTTTTAACAGAATAGGCTTGTTTCGTTAACAGATTTTTGCACGCTACGGGGTCTTGTTTTTGGTGTTCTCAAGATAATTTAGTACCTTTGTACCAGGATTAGACAGAAGAACTTTTTAGACATAATAACATAAGATCATATTTATATTTAGACAAAAGAACCAAAGGACCAAAATTTAATGTTTAATCTTTAATGTATAAGGCTCTGGAACCCCAAAATTGATTTTTCCGCATTTCCGTTTATTTCTGTTTCTTCCGTTATAAAATAATACGGGAAATCTACGGGAAATGTACGGGAGATCTACGGGAAATGTACGGGAGATCTACGGGAAATGTTTGGACAACATATCCCGTTGGTGAAACCCTTTGTGGCAGGGCGTTTCAGACGTTTTACGGGAAATGTTGACTAAAAACCTCACACGGAAATCACAGAGACCACAGAAATCTTTACGTTATAAATAGCCCTTGCACCAATCACTATGAGAATCAAATATCTGTGATCTCCGTGCTTTCCGTGTGAGATTATTCCTGTTATAAGGCTGGTTGCGGGGTGAAAGTAGGCTGGTTGGAGGTTGTTAGAAGGCTGATAAGTGGGTGTTATAAGGCTGGTTAGTCATTGTTATATCTTTGGATCCGCTACGCGGAGACATCTTACATAATCTAATTCAAAATCTTACATAATTTCTGCATTCCTGTGGAACAATAATTGATCACTGAAGTAATCCACATATTCCTCCGCCAAATTAGTGTAATTACATGATTACCAGAAGATTTGTGGCGGAGGAATTTAACGGATATTGCTTTGGGAATTGCTTCGCCAACAACCTGTTGACTATAAATTGATTAGGTGTAATAGCGGAGAATTTATCCGTTGAATTTGGTAGATCCGTGTTCGACCTACTACATAACAACAGCAGCAACCACTTCAGTAGTTGCTGCTGTTTGTTCTATTGTTAATGTTGACTGTCAATTGTCTGCTCGGCTTTGCCGCTTCGCTATGCGAAGAAATGTCAACTGTCAACTGGCGAAGCCTTCTACTCTTCGTCCCAAAGACTATACTGGATCTTCCATGGGTCGTTGCTCCAGAAGTCAGTGGTGTCAGGCTCCTCATCCATGAACTCCTCAAAGATGATAACGTTCTGCTTGGCATCACCAGTGTGAAAGGGATTGGAGGGATTTCCTTCTTCTCCCCACGTTATTTGTTCGCCAAGGTTGAGGACTACGTTCTCGGTGTTAGGTTGTACATATAGTTTCTTCATGGTGCGGCCCTCCTTATTTAACGGTTATCTTTGTGTTATTTACTACGTAAATGCCGGCAGGCAAGGCAATTGTGGTAGTATTGCCAGCTTCGACATTGGTATTCTTAACCACCATGCCATTGACAGAACGGATGACAACATCCTGACTGCGACTTGCCGTAATGGTCAACATACCTCTACCAGAGCGAATCATCAAGTCTGGTGTTGTTCCTGTCTTATCAAGATCCGTGGCAATTCCAAAGTTCTTCACATACTCATCGAATGAGATGTCGAAACTATTCATCTTTGCACCAGTTGTTCCAGGTTTCAACGTCTTCGTGTAAGTGTATACTCCGCGGAACGGATAGATGTAGAGGTACTGATTGAGGTGCGCTGCATCATGGATACCATCCTGATACATTACCAAAGTATGCAGATCCAGATATTGGTTGCCAGCAAAGTAGAACACATCTTCTCCGACTTCTTTCCCAGAATTATCCTTAGCTGCTCGGTCAAACTTGGCACCAGAGAATGTCGCCTTGTTAGTGAATGTATAAGTATAATTACCAAACGTTGCACTAACATCCTCCTCACCAGTATGGAGCCAACCTGTACCATTAGGATTGTCTTCTCCATCAATATTCGAGGCAATAATCTTCGCACCCTTTTCAGCAATAACGAACGAGAAGTCGTCTGTCGTTGCAGCACTCGTTGATTTCACTTCAATCATATAAGGCGTATTGGCCTCTGTTGTCGTTTCTTTCAACGGAGCGAAGAATGCTGTACCATGATTGACTGAATTACCCTCCAGACTCATCTCTGCGCCATCCGACATTGTATTAACTGTGAACGTACATACTGGTGTTTCGCTTGGATTGGTGTGTAAACCATTGGTTTTGTCTACAGTCAACGTGAATGGTAGCATGATAGTAGCCAACTTAGCCTGACCGTTTAATGCGTCAGAAATCTTACGCTCATAAGTAACCGTATTAGCAGGGTCAATCTGTATGTCGTACTTCGAGTAGAACGGCTGCTTGTCTGTCAGCACAATGTCTTTTGCTGCTCGGAACGAATTGATATCTGGCTCAAAGGATGCGAAGTTATCGAGTTTGGTGGAAATGGCTTTAGGCAAGTAAATCAATGCGTTTGTTCCCAGACCATCCATCAAATCCTCAAGGGTTGCAGGTATAGGCTGTCCATCCTGGGTCTTGATATAGTTGTAAATACCAATAAGGCCGCTACCATCAATATAGAGAATCTGATCTCTTGACGTCGGCACGTCGCCAGTAGGATTGGCTTTTTCTGCAGTAATTGCAGCAGCAATAGCATCATTAATTTCCTTTACAGTCAGATAACCTTTAGTAAAATCACCAATCTGTCCATTGTCGTGTATCTCTTTTGTTTTAAGCATCAAACCAAACTGAGCCTCTTCGCCCTTTACTTCCTTACCATCTTCATCTTCTGTGACATAGAGGGCACTGTTGTACACCTTTGTCCATTCAAGGGCAGGTGAGTAGGACTTTGCAACTGCCTTCACATCCATACGATAGAAAGCATAGAAACGGTGCTGCCAATCGGTAGTTGGTGCTATATTATAACGCGTCTCATCAGCAGTAAACACGAAGAACGAGCCAGCATTTTGTGTACCATCTCCAGCAATCACTTGACATTTTGCAAACTTTGCTTTTGTGGGAGTTGTACCAGCTGCAGCATCCGGGTCAGGATAGTTAGAAAGATATTTGGTTACAGAGAATGGGAATTCCTCAAGATATGCAGAGTATTCAGTTCCTTCCTCTACATCTATGTCATTACTCAAGTCTTCTGCATTGTTGAATTTATAGCGAACGTTACCTGCAGTAGCGGTAGTTACTTTATTCCTATAATCAGTATCAGGAGTGTAATCTTTATCATACAATCCACCATTAACTGGCCATTTCGCAGCTTCTTCAGCATCCATTCCTAACGCTATAAGTTGTTCTGTTGTCTTTTGATTTCCACTGTATTGTTTGAAATAATCAGAAGAAACAAAACTGTAGCGGGCATTTGTCAGACTCTCAGTCTCACCCCAATAGGTCTTGTCACCATAATTACTATACAAGTCAGAGAAACTGATATCCATCGTTTCTCCCGCCAAATCGCTTGGAACATAGAAGATAAACGAGCCACCACTCACAGCAAAGTTACTAGCCGTGAACGTCTGTGACATTTGCAGTTCTTTAGGAAGATTCTTACACTCAACCAACATGTTGTTGATATAAGGATCCAAAGCCTGCAGTTGCAAAGTAATCAAAAGCAATGCCTTATTGCCTGAAGACAAACCCGAGATAGAGAACTTAATGGCATCATTATTTAAGTCTTTTAACTCTACATAGTTTTCATCACTTTTTGCTTTGGCTTCTGTTACCTCGACACTCTTGCTTGCATCGATAGTCTCTCCGGTCTTCTGATCCCAAATATTTAATGTATAGTTTCCAGGACTGTATTCACAGGTTGTTACTGTATGGCCTCCCGCCTGATATTGACTATATGGTAAATTATTCAGCGCATCTTTCACCACCTGGGCACCCGAGGGGACACCACTAGCATTTACAACAGCCTGCAAATTGTAATAATTCATTCCATCACTATAGTAATAGATCTTTTCGCCATTTTCAGTCCGCAAGTTCCAACGAGAAGTGGGATCGGTAGCCCAAGTAAGCTCACGGGTGTCTCCAGAACCATAGCAGCAAAGATATCGACGGTTATTGGCATCATAGTAAATGTTACCATCGTTGTCCATATGCCACACAGGACGGTTGTTGTCGTTATATGTAGCGAATTGAAGGTTCTCACCCAAATAATAACGCGTCGTAGTTGCACCGTTACTTGTGGTTGTCACACGGTCGTATACAATATAGAATCCATCGGGAATCGTCTTTGTAATATTGGTGGCATCCTTCCAAAGATATTCTATCTTGGCTCCTACGATTCTATAGCCTATAGGTGCTTCCAAACCAGATGAAGTATGAATGGTAGTAGGTGGTTCCACATAATATACATCGTTTTCAAAAGCAAACATACGCTCCGCATTCTCCCCTGTACCGAACTGCACAGGATAGATATGTGGAGTGATGCTGTTTCCTTGGTCATCAGTTTCACGTTCGTAAGGAACACCGTCTTTAACTGCCTTCTCTTGGTAAATATATGTGTAGGCATTAAGGTCTGTCACATTTCTAAAGTTGTAAGAGAAGAAGGTGTAATCAGCTTCTCCTTCATGTCCTTCCTGCGACAACATTTGCATCTTTCCAATGTCAATCTTGTTCGTTGGGAATGAATATGAAACAACCCTCCTGGCATGGTCAACATCAGATGGCTTTGCTGGTGCATCGAAAGTTCCCTCTGCGGTGAAATAAATCTTAAACGACTTAATAGAAATACCATAGTGCGTGAAATTCTTCACGAGTCTGAAATAGAGCTGGTTGGCCCCTTCAATGTTGTGGCGAGAGATGGTAAATTCTTTACCGTTATCTGCATCGTTCGCGTCAATATTGATATCAGTGCCATTTGCTGCCGTAGCAAGGATAGTAGATCCGATCTCGGCTGGTTCAATTAATCTAACATTATTATCAGTGTATTTAGATTGAGTTGCAGGACTATTCGTTTCGTCTACTTCCCATTTTGTTGTTTCATAAAAACGCATAGTTCCATAACCATTACTTACAGCCTGCCCATAAAGTTCGTTATCATTTTGATTACCATTCAAATGATGAAAGCCACCGTGGCCACTACCTGTGTTTTTGCCAGGAGCGTAGTCCACACCAATCAAGTTATTAACCAAGACAAGGTCGTAACCTGTGATGCGGTAACCCTTAGGTAAAGAGACAACCAAAAACGATGGTCTGCGACCACCTACGAGCGTCAGCATTCCATTGTATTCGCCTATTACCGTTGAAGGCTGTGATATTTCTCCGGATGCGTTGATGGCATCGCGGTCGGTTCCGGTCATTGACAATGCTAACTGCTGGTGACGCCACAAAGCACCTAAACCGAGAATGAATCCAGAGTCGTCTGCGGATGACACTGAGGTCACAACGCTACCCCATTCAGGGGCAATGTCCACATCTTGTGCCTTCACCCCCAGGCTCATCATTAGCATAGCAATGATGGCCAAGCTGGTGACAAGGCATTTGTTTTTAGTTTTCATTTTTTTCATATTGCTGTAATTAGTTGTTATTAATCAATGTTTTTGTTATATTTTTGTTGAATTCGTACGTGTCATGTTTCAAAGTGCAAAAATAATATTTTAGGGGCAAACTAGCAATAATTCTGATTAAAATCATTTAATAATGTATAAAGTAGTATGGACAATTTGTCCAAAACTAGGATTTTCGTGCTAAAATTTAGTCCATTTTGGGTTGGAGGAGTATAAAAACGGAATAAACGGAATATAATCGGAATAACGGAAAGAGATCTGCTAAATCTGCATGATCTGCATGACTTTAATTGAACACGGATAACTCGAATCTTACGGATATTAGGTGACACCCAGCCCCCCTTGCCAGGAACCCCGCCCCTTAGAGGGGTGGGGAATGAAAAAGCATCTGTGGTCATCCGTTGAATCCGTTGAATCCGTGGTCGTTTTTAGTTCGCAGCGGTTTCCTGCTCCAGCGTTTCCTTAAATTCCAAGGGCGTCATTCCGGTGTAGTCCTTGAATAGTCGTTGGAAGTTACGGAGGGATGTAAAACCGGAGTCGGTGGCGATGGCCTGGATGGTGTAGTTGGGATAATCCTTCAGCATCTGACAGGCATGGTGAATCCGCAGGTGATTGATGTAGGCGGGTAGGGTGGTGCCGTTGCCGAACTTCTGCATGATAACGGCAAGGCGGTTCTTATCTATCCCTAAGAACTGTGTCACCTGGTCGCGGTTCAGATCGGCTTGCAGATAGAGCTTGTCTTCCAACATGCTCTTCTCGAGCTGTTGGAAGAGTGCCCAATCTTGGTCGTGTAAGGTGTTGTCCTGTGTCAGCAGACCCACCTGCCTACCCAGTTCCTTCTCCTTACGCAGCCGTTTCAGTAGTTTCTGGTTCTTCCAGCGCACCACATGGATATGCCATGCGATAATAGCCAACAAGGCGATCACCAGAATGATGATCAAATAAAAGTATAAGTTCATTGTTTGTGTTATGTGTTATTATGTTATTATGTCTTCACCTGTTTTTTCTGTCGTCAGTTCCGGTTGTTACCCATGATCCTGAGCAGGTGGATAAACAGGTTGATGAAGTCGAGATACAGGCTCAAGGCTCCCATCAAGGCAACCTTCTGGGCTGTCTCACCAGTGTCTTCTGCCATAGAGAGCATCTGCTTGATCTTCTGAGTGTCCCAAGCGGTGAGACCCACGAAGATGAGCACGCCTAAGTAGTTCAGTATCATGCCGAACCCGCTACTCTTCACAAAGATGTTCACGATGGTGGCAATGATGAGTCCGATGAGGGCCATGAAGAGAATGCGGCCAATCGATGAGAGGTCGGTCTTGGTGAAATAGCCGAAGAAGGCCATAGCGGCAAAGGTGCCGGCGGTGATCAGGAAGACATTGGTTACGCTCTCGTAGGTGTAGGCCAGGAAGATGAACGACATCGTGACACCGTTCAGCACGGAATAGAGCACGAAGAGTAGGGTAGCCGTGGTCAACGACAAACGGTTGATGGCGGCACTGACACTCCAAACAAGAATCAACTCGCCAAACAATAAGGAGAGAAACAGAATCTTGTTGGTCATGATCATCTGTAGTATGGCGGGACTATGAGCCACCACCCAGGCGGTTATACCGGTGATGACCAACGCCAAGGTCATCCAAGTATATACTTTACGCATCAAAACAGGAAGAGTGGTAGAACTTTCCCATCTGCTACTTTCTTTCTCATTCAATACTTCTTGCTGCAGTTTCTGTAAATCCATATTCTCTCATTTTAAAGGTTTGTATTCAATAGCTTCTCTGCAAAAGTCATGCCGCTCTAGGCAGACGATAGCTTTTCGATTGCAAAAGTACAAAAAAAACACAAAACAAATCAACAGTTTTTGTTTTTTTTTGTGGAGTAGTTTTGTGGAATGTGGAGTGAGGAGTCGTTTCGTGGAATGTGGAGTGAGGAGTGTGGAATGAGATATGCTTCGAGTACAAGTGGTTTTGTATATGAATACTTTATCTCTGCACTAATCTCACTCCACACTCCTCACTCCACACTCCACAACTTATAATATATAATAAGGTATAGCAACCTTTGGTACTCATTGCTTTCCATAAAAAATGTAAAAATCACACTTTTTCTAAAAAATATCGATGAAAAGTTTTGGAGGTTCGCAAGAAATGTGTACCTTTGCATCCGCTTTCGCGCTGAAAGGCGTGTGAGCAACTCAAAAAAGAGTTCTTTGATAGATTTACATAGACAGAAGTAGTACAAGAAGCAATGTCAATACATTATTTATATATGTGTTGTCATTGGGTAAAGAAATGAACCGTCAATTTTTTACTAAAACTTGATAAGGATAGTCGTTCTGAGACAGATTAACGCTGGCAGATGGGTTTACAAAGTTCCTAGCCGCGAGAGCAGAGGCAAGCTTGCTTGCGCTATGCCGAGAGGCGACGGAAGTTCGTAGATTTTTTCTGTCGGAGACATAAAAAATATACAATGTAGAGTTTGATCCTGGCTCAGGATGAACGCTAGCTACAGGCTTAACACATGCAAGTCGAGGGGCAGCATGGGATTTGCTTGCAAATCCTGATGGCGACCGGCGCACGGGTGAGTAACGCGTATCCAACCTTCCCCTCAGTAGGGCATAGCCCGTAGAAATGCGGATTAATACCCTATGCAGTCCGATGAGGACATCTGAGCTGGACGAAAGGTTTACCGCTGAGGGATGGGGATGCGTCTGATTAGGTAGTCGGCGGGGTAACGGCCCACCGAGCCTTCGATCAGTAGGGGTTCTGAGAGGAAGGTCCCCCACACTGGTACTGAGACACGGACCAGACTCCTACGGGAGGCAGCAGTGAGGAATATTGGTCAATGGGCGAGAGCCTGAACCAGCCAAGTAGCGTGCAGGATGACGGCCCTACGGGTTGTAAACTGCTTTTATGCGGGGATAAAGGACATCACTTGTGTTGTTTTGCAGGTACCGCATGAATAAGGACCGGCTAATTCCGTGCCAGCAGCCGCGGTAATACGGAAGGTCCAGGCGTTATCCGGATTTATTGGGTTTAAAGGGAGCGCAGGCCGGGGTGTAAGCGTGACGTTAAATGCATCCGCTCAACGGTTGTATGCGTCGCGAACTGCATCCCTTGAGTACGCTGCAAGTGGGCGGAATTCGTGGTGTAGCGGTGAAATGCTTAGATATCACGAAGAACTCCGATTGCGAAGGCAGCCCGCTGTTGCGTCACTGACGCTGAGGCTCGAAGGTGCGGGTATCGAACAGGATTAGATACCCTGGTAGTCCGCACTGTAAACGATGGACACCCGCTGTGTGGCCTTTTTTGGTTGCGCGGCCAAGCGAAAGCATTAAGTGTCCCACCTGGGGAGTACGCCGGCAACGGTGAAACTCAAAGGAATTGACGGGGGCCCGCACAAGCGGAGGAACATGTGGTTTAATTCGATGATACGCGAGGAACCTTACCCGGGCTTGAACTGCAGGAGAACGATTCAGAGATGATGAGGTCCTTCGGGACTCCTGTGGAGGTGCTGCATGGTTGTCGTCAGCTCGTGCCGTGAGGTGTCGGCTTAAGTGCCATAACGAGCGCAACCCCTTCCGACAGTTGCCATCAGGTGATGCTGGGCACTCCGTCGGTACTGCCACCGCAAGGTGTGAGGAAGGTGGGGATGACGTCAAATCAGCACGGCCCTTACGTCCGGGGCTACACACGTGTTACAATGGGTGGTACAGAGAGTCGGTGCATGGCAATGTGCATCCAATCCTAAAAGCCATCCTCAGTTCGGATTGGGGTCTGCAACCCGACCCCATGAAGCTGGATTCGCTAGTAATCGCGCATCAGCCATGGCGCGGTGAATACGTTCCCGGGCCTTGTACACACCGCCCGTCAAGCCATGAAAGCCGGGGGCGCCTGAAGTCCGTGACCGCGAGGGTCGGCCTAGGGTGAAACCGGTGATTGGGGCTAAGTCGTAACAAGGTAGCCGTACCGGAAGGTGCGGCTGGAACACCTCCTTTCTGGAGAGAACGATTGTCAATTGAAAATTGAAGATTGAAAGAGGTTTGGATCGGAGCCCAAAAGCTTCTTGCTACTGATGTTTATCATGATAGAGAATGTATGAGGCTGGGCAGAGGCACCCCCTCTGACCAAACAGAGTCCTATAGCTCAGTTGGTTAGAGCGCCACACTGATAATGTGGAGGTCGGCAGTTCAAGTCTGCCTGGGACTACTCATCGCTCCTGTTCCGGGGGATTAGCTCAGCTGGCTAGAGCACCTGCTTTGCAAGCAGGGGGTCAACGGTTCGAATCCGTTATTCTCCACAGCGTCTGTGAGAATGCTGATCGGCGTCAGCCAATCAGCGAAAATTCGAACGGGCATGAGATCTTTGACATATTGACACACAAGACTGTAAGTAAAGACTTTAAGTTAATAGACTGAGTAAAATAAAACTCTCAATTTACAGCTGAAAGTATGAGCTATGCCAATGCATAATTGATAATGTATAATATGTATTGGCATGAATGGCGAAAGGAAGTTAGGGCGTCTGGTGGATGCCTTGGCTCTCGGAGGCGATGAAGGACGTGATAAGCTGCGATAAGCCTCGGGTAGATGCAAATGATCTTTGATCCGAGGATTTCCGAATGGGACAACCCAGTCACCTGAAGGGTGATTATCCATACTTGGGTATGGAGGCGAACGCAGGGAACTGAAACATCTTAGTACCTGCAGGAAGAGAAAATAAACTAATGATTCCCCCAGTAGTGGCGAGCGACCGGGGAAGAGCCCAAACCGCACATGTGGCAACGCATGTACGGGGTAGTAGGACCACGCCGTAGTACACAGACAGTGAGAAGAACGTTCTGGAAAGTTCGACCGTAGCGGGTGATAGTCCCGTAATCGAAGCTGAATGTGGCTTAGTGGTATCCTGAGTAACGCGGAGCACGAGAAATTCTGCGCGAATCTGCCGGGACCATCCGGCAAGGCTAAATACTCCCGAGAGACCGATAGCGGACCAGTACCGTGAGGGAAAGGTGAAAAGCACCCCTATGAGGGGAGTGAAATAGTACCTGAAACCAGTCGCCTACAAGCGGTCGGAGCTGATTATGTCAGTGACGGCGTGCCTTTTGCATAATGAACCTACGAGTTACCATGGCGTGCGAGGTTAAGTCCCTTGAGGGACGTATCCGCAGTGAAAGCGAGGCTGAAGAGGCCGTTTAGTACGCCGGGGTAGACGCGAAACCGAGTGATCTACACATGTCCAGGGTGAAGTCCCGGTAACACGGGATGGAGGCCCGCACCGATAAGCGTTGAAAAGCTTCCGGATGAGGTGTGTGTAGGAGTGAAAGGCCAATCAAAC
>JAEEWT010000010.1 GCA_016287755.1 Prevotella sp. | reverse complement strand
GTGGAAAGCCATTACATTCTTACTGTCCTTTCCTTCGAAAGGAATCTTACCGGTAAACGGAAAATACTCTTTTGCCATAAGTTTAAATGATTAAATTGAATAATGAATTTATTATTTCTAAGTGATTTACTTGTTTACTTCTTAGATCTTTGCCAGCTGCTCTTTCCAAGCCGTGTAGGCAGCGAGATACTGAGAGCGCTTGCTATCGTCAGGTTCGATGACTGCAAGTTTCTTCAAGGTGGCGAAGGCCTCGTCATGGTCTTTGTAGATACCACAACCCATACCAGCACCCTTGGCAGCACCCACACTACCGTCAGTCTCATACAGCTCGATCGTAGCACCGCTCACGCCAGCCAGCGTATTGCGGAAGATCTCGCTGAGGAACATGTTGGCTTTTCCTGCATGGATCTTGCGAATATCCATACCCATCTGCTGCATGATCTCCATACCGTAGCAGAAACTGAACACGATACCCTCCTGCGCAGCTCTCATGAGATGAGCCTTGGAGTGCTTGTTGAAATTCACGCCATGGATAGAGCATCCCACCTCACGGTTCTCGAGAACACGCTCAGCACCATTTCCGAACGGGATGATGGACACGCCTTCGCTACCGATGGGGATATTAGCCATCATATCGTTCATCTCAGCATAGGAGATTCCCTCTGGAGCCACATTACGACGGATCCAGGCATTGAGGATACCCGTACCATTGATGCAGAGCAGCACGCCCAGACGGTCGAGATCAGTGGTGTAGTTCACATGTGCGAAGGTGTTCACACGACTCTTCTTGTCGTAGTTAGCCTCGCCCAGCACACCATATACCACACCTGATGTACCAGCGGTAGAAGCAATCTCACCCGGATTGAACACGTTCAGTGACAAAGCATTGTTGGGCTGGTCGCCACCGCGGTAAGAGATAGGTGTACCCTCTTGCAGACCCAGTTCTTCGGCAGCCTGCTTGCTGACCGTGCTCTGAATACTGAAGGTAGGAACGATATCAGCAACCAGTTTCTCGTCGAATCCATAGTAGTCGAACAGGAACTTAGCAGGAGCCTTCTCCTTGAAGTCCCACATCATACCCTCAGACAGTCCGCTGATGGTGGTATTCACTGTTCCACTTAACTTCATGGCAAGGTAATCGCCAGGTAACATGATCTTATCGATCTTTGCGAACAGTTCAGGTTCATTCTCCTTCACCCAAGCCAGCTTAGCAGCGGTGAAGTTACCCGGTGAGTTCAGCAGATGACCCAAGCACTTGTCAGCGCCCAGTTCGTTGAAAGCCTTCTCGCCATAGGGGACAGCACGTGAGTCACACCAGATAATACTCGGGCGGAGCACCTTCTGAGCCTTGTCAACGCATACCAAGCCGTGCATCTGGTAAGAAATACCGATGGCCTTGATCTCCTCAGCCTTGGCACCTGCTTCCGCCTTGATCTTCTGGAAAGCAAGCTTAGCGTTTGTCCACCACATCTCCGGATCCTGTTCTGCCCAACCTGCTTTCACAGCCATGATGGGAGCTTCTGTCTCAGGAAAGAAAGCAGTTGCTGCACATACACCTGTATCTGCATCAACCAATGATGCCTTGACAGACGAGCTGCCGACATCAAAACCTAATAAATACCTTTTTGCCATAAATAGTTTATATAACCTTTTTAATATAATACGTTCCAATATCATTTTCCCCCATCAAAATCATCAAAAACAATCTGAGGGTTGTTTCCTGTCTTACTTCAGGTTGTCATTGAAATAGTTCACGATCTGCCTGAACAGATGGTTCCTTGTATTTCCGCCATAAATACTGTGATTACGGTTGGTATACACATTCATCTTGAAATCCTTATCGGCCTGTATCAGCGCCTCGGTATATTCAAACGTGTTCTGCGGGTGAACATTATCGTCAGCCAGTCCGTGACAGATCAGTAATGCACCATGCAGATTCGGAGCCCAGTTGATGGGATTCACATCATAGCCTTGCGCATTCTCCTGCGGCGTACGCATAAACCGTTCCGTATAGATCGTATCATAGAAACGCCAGTCGGTAGGTGGTGCCACGGCAACGCCAGCCTTGAACACTCCCCTGCCCTCGCTCATACTCATCAGCGTGCAGAAGCCACCATAGCTCCATCCCCAAATACCGATGTTTTCTTTATCGATATAAGAAAGCGATCCCAAGTAAAGAGCGGTTTCAACCTGATCCTTCGCCTCCTTTTCGCCCAATCGCAGATAGGTGCATTTCTCGAAGTCGGCCCCACGGCCACCAGTACCTCTACCATCCACACAGACCACGATATATCCCAGTTCTGTCAGATAGTTGTCGAACATCGCTCCACTACCCATGGAGCCGATTGTCCAACTGTTCTTCACCTGCTGACTGCCCGGTCCGCTATACTGCCACATGATAACTGGATATTTCTTGGAGGCATTGAAGTTCACCGGTTTAATCATGACACCATTCAGTTTCACACTCTCAGATGTGGTAAATGTAAAGAACTCCTTCTTGGGCAGTTGTAAATCAGAGAGACGTTCCTTCAAACGGTCGTTATCCATCAGTGTTGACAAGATCTTGCCTTCTGCTGAGCATGTAGTATATATATAAGGTGTCTCCGCATCACTGAACTGATTCACGAAATAACGGAATCCATTACTGAACATCGCATGGTTCCATCCCTTGCGTGAACTTAGCTTCTGCGTCTTACCGTTCTTCATTGCTACATAGATCTCACGGTTCAAGGCATCTTCGCCTGCAGCCTGATAATAGGTATTTCCTGTTTTCTCATCATAACCATACACCTCGCTCACTTCACCCTTCACATCCGTTACCTTCCTGATGAACTGACCGTTCTTATTGTACAGATACAACTGCATGGAACCATCACGGTCGCTGGGCAGCAGGATGTTGTTCGAAGTGAACAGGATATTCTCCATGGCCTCCTCCTTCACATACTTATCCACCTTCTCTTGTATCAGCAATTTGGCTACCGTACTACGGGGATTCACAGCATAGATGTTCAGCTCGTCCTGATGACGGTTCATGGTATAGACAATCATCCTTTCTGCATCATCCGTAGCTTTGAGGCGAGGAATATACCCATCCTTATCCAGAGGCACCTGCAAGGTACGAGTCTGACGACTCTGGATATCAAAGCTATGCACACTAACAGTAGAGTTCACCTCACCAGCCTTGGGATACTTATAAGCATAGAAGCCTGGATAGGTTGAATACTCCTGCATCTCAGGACGCATACCTTTGTACATCTGCAGACTATACTGAGGTACCTTACTTTCATCGAAGCGCACCCAGCAAAGCATGGTACCATCGGCATTGAAAGTAAGAGCACTGTTGAAACCGAACTCCTCCTCATACACCCAATCAGGGATGCCGTTGATGATCTCGTTCTTTACCCCATCCTTGGTTACCTGACTTTCTGCATTGTCATACAAAAGTTTTACGAGGAAGATATTATTGTCGCGGACGAAAGCTACCTGCTGACCGTCGTTGCTCCACACGGGAACCTGCTGAGGTCCGTAGTCGGAAAGCTTCTCAAGGAGTCGGGTTTCAATATTATAAATGTAATATACTGCGGTAAACGAATGACGGTAGATGCGCTTTGTCTGTGTCTGAATCAGCATCTTCTTACCATCAGGACTCAGGATATAGTCATCAAAGTTGTCCAACTGTAATTTCTTGGTGTTTGCCAAATCGAAGAGCACACCAGTCTGCTTACCCGTCTTGTAAGCATAACTTACCACCTGCTTACCGTCCTCACTGATCTGTGCATAGCTTTCCCCATCAGGTAAGGGTGTCACCGTACGCAAAGCACTGGCCGAGTACATACCCCGGTTGATGTCTTTGATATCAATGCGTTGTGCCTTTGTAGTTACAGAGAGCAGCAGGATTATGATGATCCAGAGGTTTCTTTTCATGAATGTATTGTCCATTTTAAAGATGAGTCATGTGCTTGGAGAAGGCCAATTTTTGATATAACCCTCCAAGTATGCAAAGGTAATCATTTTTCTTGGAACCCACAAATGATTATCACTTTTTCACATTTTGTTTGGTTTTTCGCTCGTTTATTAGTAATTTTGACCCCACAAATTATCGAGACATGGAAAACTACTTGTCAAGTACACAAAACCCCAGGATTAAGAAACTGCTGGCGCTCCAGCAGAAATCTTCACTTCGCCGTGAAACCGGGTTGTTCGTTGTTGAAGGAAGAAGAGAAATCCGTCAATGCATCGATGCAGGCTTCGAGATTGACACGCTATATGTTCGAGCCAGAGAGTCGGAGGCGATTGCTCCCGAGGACATGTCGACAGAAAACATCTTGTTCGTATCGCCGCATGTATATGAACGCATCGCCTACAGGGAAAGTACCGAAGGTGTCATTGCCGTGGTACGTACGAGAAACAGAACCTTGGATGAGCTGTCATTCAAAGACAATCCCTTGCTGATCGTATTGGAACGGGTGGAGAAGCCGGGAAATCTGGGCGCTATCATGCGTAGTGCCGATGCGGCGGGAGCCGATGCCGTGATTGTCTGTGACCCCTTAACCGACTTATACAATCCCAATCTGATCCGTGCTTCGCTGGGTGCAGTGTTCAGTGTTCCCTGCGTGGCTTGCACCTCGGAAGAATGTATTCGCTATCTGAAAGAGAATCATATCAGGATTCTGACGGCGCAGTTGCAAGACTCCCGTCTGTATTACGATACAGACATGACTTGTCCGACGGCCATTGTGATGGGAACAGAATCAACAGGACTGACGACTTCCTGGCGGGAAGCCGCTGATGCACATATCAGAATACCGATGAACGGGAAACTGGATTCGCTGAATGTCTCCGTGTCGGCCGCAGTACTCCTATACGAAGCTGTCAGACAACGACTTACTTCAACTGGGTGTAGTCGGTCATCTTAAGCAACGCCTCCACGGTAATACCGGGATTGTTCTTCATAAAGCGGTCAACAACCTGAACATAACGGGTATTGTAGAATCGGTGCCCCACACAATGATTGGTCACCCACATCACCTTACCCATGTGAAGGTCACGGTCAACCTGACTGCGGAGTTCGAAATCAGACAACGGATACAGACTCAGTAAATAGAAACTGACACAGTCTGGTACAATGTGTTCACGATCCATCGTTACCCGTGTCTGATCCGGATAATACTTGGCATACAAGGGATAATCGGCACCAAGGTATTTGTCCAACGAGATACCCACGCTCTCATCGCCTACGATGATACTCTGTCCCAACGCACCGACCTGCGTATAGAAGCGTGGAATAGGAATACCGGGAACATCATGCCTGAGACGGGTAATGGCGTCGTTGAGCTTTTTGTTCACATCGTCGATGTTCGCATATTGAGCCTCCGCATCGCTGAGGATGGTCTGCAACGTCGAATCTTGGTAGAAGGCGAGGAATTTCTTGTTGATGTCTGGAGAATCAATCGGTCCCAGCATGAGTACATTCTCGATCAATGCACGGGTTTCCATGGGGTAATTGGTCTCCATCTGCTGAAGGGCAGCAAAATCGGCTGTGGTGAGATACATACTCTGCAAACGGTCATAACGCTGAATCTCGATGCGCTGCTGAAGCACATCTTCATCATTCGGCTTGAGTTTCCACTCGCAGGCCGAACACAGAAAAAGCATCACGATCAGGAAGCTGTATTTCCTCACTATAGTCAAAAAAGTTAAAATTCTGGTGCAAAAGTACTAAAAAACATTTTATAATGCAAATTTTTTACTAAAATATTTTAATTAATATTTCAAAAACACTAATTTTGTATGATTAGAAAGATGAATAAAATACTGATAGCCATCGGATCCAACCATGAGGCAGAAAGACGAATGAATGAGGTGAGAGTCCTACTACAGGGTTTTTTCAGTGATATTGTGTTCTCTCCATCGATGCAGACTAAGGATATCAATATGGAGGGGCCCGACTATATCAACATGGTGGCCGTATTCCACACCAGTCTTAGCTACCAACAGGTAAACTCGTTGCTCAAGAAACTGCAAAGCATGTGCGGGAACAGCGAGGAAGCACGCAGTCGTCATGAAGTAGCCATGGATCTTGATATCCTGGCTTTCAACGACCGCCTCTATCATCTAAACGACTGGCAAAGACCGTATATCAAACAGCTTGTTAACACGATACTGGCAGATTTCGACAATACATAAAAACACTTGCGTATAAACAAAGTTATAATAAGATGAAGATGATAAGAGCATTATTGGTCATGTTGGTATGCTGGTTGGCACCTACATGGGCACAAGAAGTGAGTGGCCATAAACCTGCGTTCGACGACTATTTCATCGACGGCACACTCCGTATCGACTATACATTCTCGGGTGATGTGAACCATCAGGAGATTTCCTTAGACAAGCTCAATAGTATTCCTCGCTGGTATGGGAAAAGATATCGTTTGGACGAGGTGCCTGTTGAAGGAAACGGACAGATCTGGGTAGCTGATCATCATACGCACCAGATTATCTACCGGAACTCCTTCTCCACCCTCTTCCAGGAATGGCTGAGCTATGAGGAGGCCCAAACGGTAAGGCGCTCATTTGAAAACGTCTTCCTTGTTCCGATGCCGAAGGACACCGTAGATATAACGGTGGCATTGATGAACAATAGAAGAGAGATCATGACTTCGTTTACACATACCGTTGTTCCTACAGATATCCTGATCAGGAAGACTGGTACCCATATGGTTACCCCGTATGAAACGCTCCAGCAGGCAACCGATACCAATCGCTGCATTCATATTGCCTTTGTAGCCGAAGGATATCAGGATAACGAGATGCCGGTATTTCTCAAAGATGCCCACGTGGCCATCGATGCTCTATTTGCTCATGAGCCTTTCAAAAGCATGCAAGACCGCTTCAATATCATCGCTGTCAAATCTCCTTCCAAGGAAAGCGGAACGAGTGAACCATCTAAAGGAATCTGGAAAGAAACCGCCCTCCACTCACACTTCGACACTTTCTATAGTAATCGGTATTTAACAACACTGAACATCAAAGATTTACACAATGTCTTAGCTGGCACTCCTTACGAGCATATTATCGTATTGGTCAATACAAACATGTATGGTGGCGGTGGTATCTTGAACTCCTATAACCTGTCTATGACACACCATCCGCAATACCGTCCTGTGGTGGTTCACGAGTTCGGTCATAGTTTCGGCGGACTGGGCGACGAGTATGCTTATGAGTATGAACAGATTCCTATGTATCCGCACGACGTGGAACCGTGGGAGCCCAACCTCACTACGCTAACTGATTTTCACGGGAAGTGGGAAGACATGATAGAGAAAGGTACACCAAGGCCTACACCTTCTACTCCCGAGAACAAGGGAAAGGTGGGATTGTACGAAGGTGCAGGATATAGTCTTAAGGGGGTGTATCGAGGTATGCAGGACTGTCGCATGAGGACCAATGAGAATCCTGAGTTTTGTCCTGTTTGCAACCGTGCTTTGCAGAATCTCATCAAATTCTATACAGATGAAGAATAACCGTCAGTACAAAGGATTATTGAGATGGTTCATGGCAACCTTGTTGTTACTGTCGGTTTCTGCCCTTCCTGTTTCCGCCCAGAAAAACAAGTCGCCTGATACAGAAAAACTGGGTAAGGCACTGGATTATTTCACCAGCGGAATGTATCATGAGTCGTTACTCCTGTTCACGGCACTTGACAAGGAATATACATTGAATGCAAGGTTTCATGCTTTTATGGGACTCTGCTACTATTACGAATGGGATTATCAACAAGCGTGTACTTATTTCGATGAGGCCATTCCTAAGATAGAATCGCTGGCGCCACACGAGCGAAGCGTATATTATTTCGCCAATGCCGAGAGTCATTTTAATCTCGAACAATATGCCGAGGCCATTCCCTTTTACGAACAGCATATCATGGTTTGCTATCCCAATGAGAAAGCTGACTCCTTCTATCGCATCGGCTTCTGTTACATGTTCCAAGAGGAATGGGCAAATGCATGTGAGGGCTTCGAGTCGGCCCTCTCCTACTACACCCAACATCCTGAAGTAAAAAGCGCACGGTCGCGAATTGCACAGCTAAAGACGATGATAGAAGGATGTCATGAAAAGCTTCAAGAATCACAAGAATCATCACATATATAAATAAAAGGTGAAGATTTGGTGGTTTCGGAAATTCTTTATACCTTTGCACCATTGTTTCAAAGGACAATATAGTTATTAGCAAACAGATAAAAAAGATAAAGACAAATGGAATTAGCAAGCAAGTATGATCCACGGGAGGTGGAATCGAAATGGTACCAGTATTGGATTGACAACAAATTGTTCAGTTCAAAACCAGATGATCGTGAACCCTATACGATTGTCATCCCACCGCCAAACGTAACTGGCGTACTCCACATGGGTCACATGCTTAACAATACCATTCAGGATATCCTCGTAAGACGAGCCCGAATGGAGGGTAAGAACGCATGCTGGGTTCCAGGAACAGACCATGCCAGTATTGCAACGGAAGCCAAGGTTGTAAAGAAACTGGCTGAGCAGGGAATCAAGAAACACGACCTGACTCGCGACGAGTTCCTGAAACACGCATGGGACTGGACTCATGAGCATGGTGGAATCATCCTGAAGCAGTTGCGCCGTCTGGGTGCATCATGCGATTGGGACAGAACAGCCTTCACCATGGATGAGACACGTTCTAAGAGTGTCATCAAGGTATTTGTGGATCTTTATAACAAAGGACTCATCTACCGCGGTATGCGTATGGTGAACTGGGATCCCAAAGCGCTGACGGCTCTCTCCACCGAGGAGGTGGTATACAAAGAGGAACAGAGTCATTTGTTCCATTTAAAGTATTATGTTGATGGACTTGAGAAACTTGATAATCAGGAACAGTTAGAGGCCGAGGGCAACATCATCCACAAAGATGAGAAAGGCTATTATGCCGTTGTGGCCACCACTCGTCCTGAAACCATCATGGGTGATACCGCTATGTGTATCAACCCGAAGGATCCCAAGAACCAGTGGCTGAAAGGTCGGAAGGTGATTGTTCCTTTGGTGAACCGTGTTATTCCTGTAATAGAAGACCGCTACGTAGATATCGAGTTCGGTACGGGCTGTCTGAAGGTTACTCCGGCACACGACACCAACGACTATATGCTGGGCAAGACACACAACCTCGAGACCATTGATATCTTCAATGCCGACGGAACAATCTCTGAGCAGAGTCCTATCTATGTGGGCATGGACCGCTTCGACTGTCGTAAGCAGATTACCAAGGATCTGCAGGCAAACGGTTTGATGGAGAAGGTGGAGAACTACGTGAACAAGGTAGGTTACTCTGAGCGTAATCCGGATACGGCTATCGAGCCGAGACTGTCACTGCAGTGGTTCCTCAAGATGAAGCACTTTGCTGACATCGCCCTACCACCCGTGCTCAACGGTGAGATGAAGTTCTATCCGCAGAAGTATGTGAACACCTACAAGAACTGGTTGGAGAACATTCAGGACTGGTGTATCTCTCGTCAGTTGTGGTGGGGACACCGTATTCCGGCATATTATTATGGTGAACCTGCTGATGATGCTTCGGATGAGAAGTTCGTGGTTGCTGAGACAGCTGAGGAAGCACTCGAACTGGCTCGTAAGGAAAGCGGCAATGCCAACCTCACGCTGGCAGACTTAAGACAGGATGAGGATGCACTCGATACATGGTTCTCTTCATGGCTTTGGCCGGTTAGCCTCTTTGACGGAATCAACAACCCTGGCAATGAAGAGATCAAATACTACTACCCCACTTCTGATTTGGTGACTGCTCCAGATATTATCTTCTTCTGGGTGGCACGAATGATCATGGCTGGTGAGGAGTATATGGGTACCTTCCCCTTCAAGAACGTCTATTTCACAGGTATCGTTCGCGATAAACTCGGACGCAAGATGTCTAAGAGTCTTGGAAACTCTCCCGACCCCATCGAACTGATTGAAAAGTTCGGCGCCGATGGTGTTCGTATGGGTATGATGCTCTCTGCACCTGCAGGTAACGACATTCTCTTTGATGAGAGTCTGTGTGAACAAGGTCGTAACTTCAACAACAAGATCTGGAATGCTTTCCGACTGGTGAAGGGCTGGAAGGTGGAGGATAATACTAGTAATACTAGTTGTACTAGTAGTTCTAGTTCTAGCAATGCCATTGCCGTTGCATGGTTTGAAGCCAAGATGAAGCAGGTAAATGCTGAGATCGATGACCTGTTCTCGAAGTATCGTATCTCTGAAGCATTGATGGCTGTGTACAAACTCTTCTGGGATGAGTTCTCAAGCTGGTATCTGGAGATGATTAAGCCTGCCTACATCAACGGCGAGGCTCAGCCTATCGACCGTCAGACCTACGAGGCTACGCTCAACTTCTTCAACAACCTGCTGAAGATGCTGCATCCGTTCATGCCGTTCATCACGGAAGAGCTCTGGCAACATCTTTACGACCGCAAGGAAGGTGAAAGCATCATGCGTGACTGTCTGAAGATGGAGCGTCTTTCAAGTGAAGAAGAGAAACTGATCAATGACATTGAACAGGTGAAGCAGATCGTCTCTGGTGTTCGTATGGTACGTAGTCAGAAGAATATCGCACCGAAGGAAAAGCTGGAACTGCTCACCGTCAATGCAAACCGCTATGAGACCTACAACGATGTAATAGTCAAAATGGGTAACCTGAAGGGTATTACTGTGGTGAATGAGAAAGCTGCTGACGCCAGTGCTTTCATGGTAGGAACCGATGAGTATGCAGTTCCATTGGGTGACATGATCGACGTGGCGGCAGAGATCGAAAAGGCAGAAGCTCAGCTCAAGCACCTCGAGGGATTCCTCATGGGTGTGAAGAAGAAGCTCTCCAATGAGAAGTTCGTAGCAAACGCTCCAGAAGCCGTTGTGGCTATGGAACGCAAGAAGGAACACGATGCCGAGGAGAAGATTGCTGCTTTGAAAGACAGCATCGCTGAACTCCAAAAGAAACAATCATAGTATAGATATGAAGAAAGTCGTCCTCCTATTCCTCATCGCCTTCTCCATGGTTGCTTGTCATAAGCATCATGATGAGCCAGAACCTGTTAAGGATTCTGAACTTACCATACTGATGTACATGCCGTGGTCGAAATCCGGTAGCAATGATAATATCTATTCATGCTTCCTGAAGAACATCAGCGGTATGAAGACAGCTATCGAATATGAGAAAGGACTGGGAAACAAGAGGTTTCTTGTACTGATTGCGACGAATGAAAGTCGTGCATATCTAATTGACATCAAATACAAGAACGGTGCATGTGTAAATGATACCATCAAGACCTATACAGGCCTGACTGGTGGCAACTACACCTCTGTGGCTGGACTGACTTCTTTCTTTAACGACGTCAAAGCTCAAGCCCCAGCAAATTCATATGCCCTTATCATCGGCAGTCATGCATGCGGATGGATTCCTGCTGGTCAGAGTGTTGGTGCCAAACGCCATGTCTCTCTGGCACGAGGTACTAAAGCCGAAGAAGAGAACTTACCATTGATCGAGACCCGCTGGTTTGGCAATCCCTCATCAGAAACATATCAGGCGAATATCAGTACGCTGGCAGCTGCCATCAGGAACTCCTTCCAGCACACAGCGTATATCCTGTTTGACGACTGCTACATGTCAAACATCGAGGTGGCTTATGAACTGAAGGATGTTTCCGACTATCTCATCGCCTCCACTTGTGAGGTGATGCTGGCAGGAATGCCTTATGCTACGATTGGTTCTTCGTTGATGAAGAAGGACTATAACGGTATTACCGAGGGATTCTATAATTTCTATAAGGATTATGTGAACGACCAAGGAGTACCTCGTAACTATGGAACGATTGGTGTCACTAAACTCAGCGAGGTTGGGGAAACGGTTAACCTCATGAAACAGATCAATAACCAGTTCTCCTTTGATGGCGACATCGATGAAATACAAAGACTTGACGGCTATACACCAACCATTTTTTTCGACATGGGCGACTATGTGAAGACGTTGTGTAAGGATGCTACCTTATACGCAGCATTTGAGAGTCAGTTGAACAAGATGGTTCCCTATAAGCGCTGCACACCTGAATTCTTCTCTCAACCATCTTTAAGGGAGAAGTATATTATACCCATCAACACTTTCTCAGGAATCACCATCTCTGACCCGTCAAGGAACAGTAGCGCTACTAACCACCTGAATACAACAGGTTGGTGGGAAGCAACGCACTAAGCATACTTAGCTTTACCGAAGTTTTGAGTTGTCAAGTTGCTTAGGACAAAAATCCGTAAACGGACAACGGTCGCAAAGAGGTAAACGACTCTGGCATACATATCTCCCATGAAGCAACAGCCAGTGATGGGCATCGGCACGGTCTTCCTCAGGAATATTCCTACACAACTCCTTTTCCACCTTCTCTGGCGTATCCGCATCTTTAGATACCAATCCCAATCGATGACTGACTCGATACACATGGGTATCGACAGCCATGGCGCTTTTTCCGTAACCCACTGCTTGTATCACGTTGGCGGTCTTGCGTCCTACACCAGGTAGCTTCATCAAATCATTCATCTCTGTGGGCACTTCCCCATTGAAGACTTCCATAATCATACGTGACATCTCTGAAAGATGACGCGATTTGGAATTAGGATAGCTCACACTCTTCACGTACTCCAGGATCTCATCCGGTTCGGCCAATGACATACTCTTTGCGTCAGGGTAACGACTGAAAAGAGCTGGCGTTACTTGATTGACACGCTTATCAGTACACTGGGCACTCAACAAGGTAGCAACCAATAGCTGGAATACGCTGCCAAACTCCAGTTCCGTGCTCACATGAGGCATGCGTTCCCGGAAATACTTCAGTAGATAGTCGTATCGCTCTTGACGTTTCATAGGTTATGAATCTAAAAAGAACTATGTCAAAATGCAACATTGCTTGAGTCTTTATCTGAAAGACTCCGGATGCGTTTTGACACAGTTCTCAGAATAAATCAGAAGAAACAATTATTTCTTCTCTGTTTTCTTCTCTGCTGTTGCGGCAGCAGCCTTGCTCTTATATGCCTTGTTCAAGCCATTGATCACATCGGCTGTGATATCGTAAACCTTGTCTGCATACAGAATATTGTCACCAGCCTTGGAGAGAATAATGGAATATTTCTTCTTAGCATTATAGCTGGCAAGGAAATGCTGGATGCTGTCACGCAGGGCTTCATTGAACTTGTCTGTCTCTGTCTGGAACTCATTTCCCAAACGCTGCTGGAGAGCCTGGAGATCGGCCTGTTGTTTCTGCAGACCAGCGTTCACTGCCTCTGCCTGCTGCTGGGTGTACTTGTTGTTCTGGATATCCTGCTGGAACTTCACGGCTGCTGCCTGCAGACTCTGTCCCTTCTGGTTGATGGTGTTCTGAATGTTCTGGCTCTTCTTCTCAAGGATCTTTGTATACTCCTTGCAGAACTGATACTGTGACATGATAGAGTCAACCTCCACATAGGCAATCTTCATCTCTGTAGCTGCACTATCTGATGACTGAGTTTTCTCATCCATCTTAGGAGCCTGATTGTTACAAGAGGCCAGCACACATGTTGCGGCAATGGCCATAAAAGCAATTTTTCTCATTGTTATTACTGTTTTGATTATATTTCCATTAATAAGCCTTACCGCTTGAACGTGCTTCCTTATCCTGATCCAACACACAATGAATGCCACGGTCTTTCATGGCCTGACTGTCGTGGATATGCATGGACTTAAACTCCCCGTCTTTCTTGACAAAGAGTTTGATGCACAATAATGCTAAACTGATAGCAATTATTAACACGGTTATGACTATAATTTCTGCCATTTTTAGTATCTTTGCAAATGGATTGCAATATAAAATCGGTTGCAAAGATACGAATAATTGTGTGAATACAAAAGTATTAAAACTATAAAAGAACAAAAATATGGAAAAAAGTAACTTAAAACCTACTTGCGTCTTCGAACAATTCGCAAAGATTAACCAAATTCCTCGTCCCAGCAAGCGCGAGGAAAAGATGATCAGCTATCTGAAAGCGTTTGGTGATAGCCATGGATTAGAGACCGTTATAGACGAAACAGGTAATGTCATCATCCGTAAACCAGCCACACCAGGTTATGAGAATCGTGAGACCGTTATCCTTCAGAGTCATATGGATATGGTGTGTGAGAAGCTGGTGGATATTGACTTCGATTTCGATAAAGATGCCATCCAGACCTATGTAGATGGTGAGTGGCTGAAGGCTAAAGGAACCACATTGGGAGCTGACGATGGTATTGGCTGTGCTATAGAACTGGCCATACTCGATTCCAATGACATTGAGCACGGACCATTGGAGTGTGTCTTCACCCGTGATGAAGAGACAGGACTTACAGGAGCTGAAGGAATGAAATCGGGATTCATGACTGGTAATATGCTGATCAATCTCGACTCAGAGGATGAAGGTCAGATCTTCGTTTCCTGCGCTGGCGGACGAAACACTACTGCAACATTCCATTTCCAGAAAGAAGAAGCCCCTGCCGGTCTGTTCTTCCTCAAAGCTTCCTTGAAAGGTCTTATCGGCGGTCATTCCGGTGACGACATCAATAAGAAACGGGCAAACGCCATCAAGATACTCGCCCGTTTCCTCTATCAGACGCAGGAAAGAAACGGATTGCGACTTGCCAGCTTCAACGGCGGTAAGCTCCATAATGCCATTCCTCGTGACGGTGTCATCGTATTCGGTGTAGCCAATGATGTCAAGGAGCAGGTACGTGCCGACTGGAATGTGTTTGCTGCCCAGATCGAAGAGGAATACCACGTAACAGAGAAGACCATGCAGTTCAATATGGAGAGTACAGAAGCTGAGAACGTCCTGCCGTTGACGACCAGTACGAAACTGATCCAGGCTCTTCAAGCTGTTGATAATGGTGTCTTCGCCATGTGCCAGGATGAGGAACTGGCATGGTTGGTTGAGACCTCCAACAACGTGGCCAGCGTGGAAACAACAGATGGCGAAGTACGTATCATCGCCAGTCAGCGCAGTAATGTGATGAGTGCCCTTGACAACCAGGCTGCCACCATCAAGGCGGTGTTCCAACTCGCCGGTGCCGAGGTGGTACAAGGTGACGGTTATCCTGCATGGAAGATGAATCCCAACAGTGCACTCACAGCCCTGACCGTTGAGACCTACAAGAAACTGTTCGGCAAAGATCCGCAGGTACTGGGTATTCATGCAGGACTGGAATGCGGTCTATTCTCTGAGAAGTACCCCCATCTCGACATGGTCAGCTTCGGTCCTACCCTTCGCGGTGTGCATTCGCCCGATGAGCGTTTGTTGATTCCAACGGTTCAGATGGTATGGGACCACCTGTTGGAAATCCTCAAGAACATCCCTGTCAAGTAAACGTTTATGAAGAAAACACTTCTCATCATCCTATCTGTCATGTTGTTCGCCTCCTGTGGCGAGCAACACAAGGCAGAGGGTATAGTCAAACAGTTCTTGAACGAGAACCTGGTGAATAGTGAATACAAGGCTCAATACGGGAAGCTGGGTCATACGCAGAAGATAGATGACCTGAAGTTACGCAGTATGCGCCAAGCAACACAGCAATCCGACAAGCTGTTCAAGAAGTCTGTTCAATACGGTGCATACCAAGAACTGCCACAGTTGCTATTCATCCGAACAACCATCATTCAGGACAAAGACACGTTCATCAGAACCATCTATCTCCATCCGGAACTCCATGATGATGGTGTCTTGGCTATCAAGGAGAACTAAAAAATGCTCCTGTTGGCGTATCACTACGCTGACAGGAGCTTGTTAACCTTAAAAACCTACCTATCGATAATTCGAATAGGTTTCTTTACCTTATATATATAACGTACCTATAATAATCTACTACTATGCCAACATCCTTTCAACATACTTCCTGACTTCCTTGCGGGCCGATCCCAAACGATGTTCAACACTCTTATAGTTGAGGTTTAACGTCTTGGAGATGGTCGAAACCGGAAGATCGTCGAAGAAATTCATGCGATATACCTGGCGTTGGTTATCTGTAAGACGGGCTATACCCCGTTCCAGCATCTCGGTAATCTCTGTCACACTAAATACAGATGCCACATCGATAGCATCATCATTAATTGACGATTGCAGGTAATGCTCATATTCGTCAAAGATTCTATGTCGGCGCCAATGATCAAAGATCAGATTGCGGGCAACCGTATATACCAAACAAGGCAGTGTGATCAAAGAAATCATTTTGTCACTATTCAACAGACGAAGAAAGACATTCTGAACGATGTCCTCAGCATCGTCAGCATTCTTAACCTGCTTATAGACGAATCCTAACAATTCGTCAAAATGAGCAGTGTAATAGTCCGCTATAATTTGTCTTTTCCCTTGTTGTTCTTCCATGATCATCTTACTGCCTTTGGAAGGCATTGCAAAGATAATGAAAAATTTGATTCGTGTCATCATTTCTCATGATAAAAAATGTAAAAGAAACAATTAATCGCTATTTTGGTAACATATCAAATAATTCTTCCTTACTTTGGCACGGATTTTGTAAGTTACTGTGTAAATAATCAAATTAATAATAATACATTTATGACGCAAAAAGGAAACATCGGGGTTACCACTGAGAACATTTTCCCCGTGATCAAAAAGTTCTTATATTCAGATCATGAGATCTTTCTTCGTGAAATGGTGTCGAACGCCGTTGATGCAACACAGAAGTTGAAGACATTAGCCGACCGTGGTGACTTCAAAGGCGAGTTGGGTGATTTAACCGTACAGGTAAAACTGGACAGTGAAAAAGGTACACTCACCATCAGCGACAGGGGTATCGGCATGACAGAAGAAGAGATCGACAAGTACATCAACCAGATTGCCTTCTCTGGCGTAAACGACTTCCTCGACAAGTACAAGGACAACGCCAACGCCATTATCGGTCATTTCGGTTTAGGTTTCTATTCTTCTTTTATGGTATCCAAGAAGGTGGAGATTGTCACCAAGAGTTATCAGGAAGGAGCCAAAGCCGTGAAATGGAGCTGCGACGGCAGTCCGGAATTTACCATAGAGGATGCTGAAAAGGAAGACCGCGGTAGTGATATCATCCTTTATATCGATGACGACTGCAAGGAATTCCTTGAGAAGAGCCAGATTGAACAGCTGTTGAATAAGTATTGTAAGTTCCTGCCTGTACCCATTGCCTTCGGTAAGAAGACCGAATGGAAAGACGGTAAGCAGGTGGAGACGGAAGAGGATCATATCATCAACAGTGTAGAGCCTCTTTGGACGAAGGCACCCAGTACGCTGAAAGAAGAGGACTATAAGAGCTTCTACCGCACCCTCTACCCCATGCAGATGGACGAGCCGTTGTTCTGGATTCACCTGAATGTTGACTATCCTTTCAACCTCACAGGTATTCTCTACTTCCCTCGTATCAAGAACAATATCGACATCCAGCGCAATAAGATACAGCTGTATTGCAATCAGGTGTTCGTTACCGACCAGGTAGAAGGAATCGTTCCTGAGTTCCTTACCTTACTTCATGGTGTGATCGACTCTCCCGACATTCCGCTGAATGTGAGCAGAAGCTACCTGCAGAGCGATCGCGACGTGAAGAAGATCAGTACTTACATTACCAAGAAAGTGGCCGACCGCCTGAATGGTATCTTCAAGGAGAACAGAAAGGAGTATGAGGAGAAATGGGACGACCTGAAGATCTTCATCAACTACGGTATGTTGTCTCAGGAAGACTTCTATGATCGGGCCAAGGATTTCTGTCTGTTGAAAGACGTGGAAGGTAAGTATTTCACGCTTGATGAGTATAAGACACTCATCAAGGACGAGCAGACCGACAAAGACGGGAACTTGATTTACCTCTATGCCAACAACCTGGAAGAGCAATACTCATATATTGAGGCTGCAAAGGCTAAAGGATACAGCGTACTGCTCATGGACGGACAGTTGGATACACCGTCTGTTTCCATGTTCGAACAGAAGCTGGAAAAGAGTCGTTTCGTGCGTGTTGATGCAGACATCATCGACCGACTGATTGTGAAGGAAGATGCACAGAAGGATGAACTGGCGGAAGATAAGCGTGACAATTTGTCAGAAGTGTTCCGTTCGCAGATGCCGAAACTCGATAAGGCTGAGTTCATGGTCGAGGTACAGGCTTTAGGAGAGAACGCACAACCAGTGGTTATCACCCAGAGCGAGTACATGCGTCGAATGAAAGACATGAGCAGATACCAGCAAGGAATGGGCTTCTACGCACAGATGCCTGACAGCTTCAACCTCGTACTGAACAGTGATCACCCATTGATTAAGAAAGTGCTGGATGACGAGACTGCGGCTGTGAGTGAACAGCTGAAACCTGTTGAGAGTGAGATCCGCGGTCAGCAAGCTCGTGTTGACGTACTCCGCCAAGAGCAGAACAAGAAGAAATACGACGAGATTACGCAGGAAGAGAAAGACGACCTGCAGGCCAGTGAGAAAGCACTGAATGAGCAGAAGGACAAGAAAAAGGCTATTATCGCCGACTATGCCAAGGACAATGCCATTGTGCATCAGCTTATCGACCTCGCCCTACTGCAGAACGGCATGCTGAAAGGGGCTGCCCTTGATGCCTTCCTCAAACGAAGCGTTGATTTGATCAAATAGTTAGAATAACGACAAAGACTGGTCGACGACCGGTTTCTTTTCCTCCGCCTCCTGTACCTCATCGCTGAACATCAGCATGAGTTGCTGCGAGTCGGAGGATTTTTCGTTAATACGGTAAACACCACGCACACCTGTGCTTTCCACCATCGAGTCTTTGTTCTTGGAGTTACGCTGAAGAAACTGTCGCACATAGCGGTGTACATCCTCAAGACTGACGGTCTCGAAGAAGGTGTTGGAGGAATTATACACATGATAGACGATCTTCTGAATACTCAGTCCGTCTGTTCCTGCTTCCGCCAGTACTTTCAGAATCTTTTGGTCGTAACTTTCCACAAGGTTTGATAGATGATTAAAAAAGGGCCGGTATGCTCAAGCATCCAGCCCTTCTTATATTTCTTACAATCGATTAAGCCAAAACAATCTTGCCTTCAGCATCCTTAATCTTTCCCTCTTTGAGCAACCAGCCAGCACCCAGGATTACTTCCTCGTTACTGATCTTTGCCTTCTTAGCGATCTCTGCAACAGAGAGAGCCTTACCAGCTGCAGCAAGTGCATTGTAAACATCACCAGCCTTGAAACCTGCATTCTCTGCATTGATAACCAGAGCAGCCTTAGCTGCCTTAGTAGCGACTGTCTTCTTCACTGTTTCCTTCTTAGGAGCGGCTGCCTTCTTTGTTGTAGCAGCTGCCTTTGTTGCTTTCTTTTCTGCCATTTTAGTAAATAATTAATTTGATTGATACCTTAAATTCAATCCTTTTTGTTTTTGTTCGATGCAAAGGTAGTGAATTCTCTTGGTCTGGCAATCGCTTAATGACTGAATTTCAACAAATTATGCATTTTCTTGATGTATATCAACTTTTAGTTGCAGTTCATCCAGCTGTTTCTGATCAAGTTCGCCTGGAGCATCCAGCATCACGTCCCTTCCGCTGTTGTTCTTGGGGAAGGCAATACAGTCGCGAATACTATCCAGTCCTGCCATGATGCTCACAAAGCGGTCAAGACCGAAAGCCAGTCCTGCATGAGGTGGAGCACCATACTTGAACGCATTGATCAGGAAGCCGAACTGAGCCATAGCTCTCTCGGGTGTGAAGCCGAGGATATCGAACATCTTCGCCTGCAGTTTACCGTCGTGGATACGCAAGGAGCCGCCACCCACTTCAATACCATTGCAGACAAAGTCGTAGGCCTTGGCACGCACTTGTTCGGGATGTTCATCCAGCAAAGGAATATCATCGGGATTAGGCATGGTGAACGGATGATGTGTAGCCATCAGTCGCTGCTCCTCATCGCTCCACTCGAACAGCGGGAAATCGATGATCCACAAGCACTCGAACTTGTTCTTGTCACGCAATCCTAAGCGCTCGCCCATCTCCAGACGGAGCGTACACAACTGTACACGGGTCTTATTAGGCTGATCACCGCACATAATCAGTACGAGATCACCATCCTTGGCACCCATCTTCTCCTTCAGAACAGCCAGATCCTCTGGTGTATAGAACTTATCAACGCTCGACTTCGCCGTGCCGTCTTCGTTATACTTCACATAGACGAGTCCTTTAGCACCCACCTGCGGACGTTTCACAAAGTCGGTCAGCTGATCCAACTGCTTCCTGGTGTAGTTAGCACATCCGGGAACACAGATACCTCCGATGTATGCAGCGTTGTCAAAGACAGGGAAGGTACCCTTCTTCAGCACGTCCATCAGTTCCACGAACTCCATGCCGAAACGGAGGTCGGGCTTGTCGCTACCGAAGCGGCGCATCGCCTCATGCCAGGTCATCTGCTGCAACTTAGCAGGAAGCTCCACTCCCCTCACCTCTCTGAACATATGACGGATCATCTCTTCAAACAGATCAATCACATCATCCTGCTCCACGAACGACATCTCGCAGTCGATCTGTGTGAACTCCGGCTGACGGTCGGCGCGTAAGTCCTCATCACGGAAACACTTCGCAATCTGGAAATAACGGTCGAAACCACTCACCATCAGCAACTGTTTCAAGGTCTGCGGACTCTGAGGAAGCGCATAGAACTGACCCGGATTCATGCGGGAAGGCACCACGAAGTCGCGTGCTCCCTCTGGTGTACTACCAATCAGAATGGGTGTTTCCACCTCGATGAAGTCGTGTGAATCCAAGAAGTTACGAATCAGGATTGTCATCTTGTGTCGCAGTTCCAGATTCTGGCGCACCGGTTTGCGGCGCAGATCAAGATAGCGGTATTTCATCCGGAGGTCATCACCGCCGTCTGTGTTATCTTCAATGGTGAAGGGAGGCGTGATGCTCTCACTCAGGACAGTCAGCTCCTTGGCATTGATCTCGATATCGCCTGTCGGCATTTTCGGGTTCTTACTCGATCTTTCGCTCACCGTTCCTTTTACTTGTACACAATATTCACGTCCCAGTTTATTGGCCTGAGCACACAGATCAGCATCAACCGACTCGTTGAAGACTACCTGTGTGATACCGTAGCGGTCACGAACATCAATGAATGTCATACCGCCCATTTTCCTGGTACGCTGTACCCAACCGGCCAGTGTCACATCCTTTCCGGCGTCTTGGAGACGAAGTTCTCCACATGTGTTACTTCTATACATCTTATTGTAGATTTTCAATTTTCATGCAAAGTTACATGTTTTTTTTCAAACACAAGTCAGTAAGCGCAGTTTTTTCGCTTAAAAGCGTCGCAAATGTTAATAATTAATAATGTATGACCGTTATATAAATATATATTACTACTTTTGTCCTCGTATTCCGTCTAACGGTTAGAGAGTATTAACGAACAAGAAGAATAACTAAAAAGATAGAAGACAATGAAAAAGTATTTGTTGATAACCCTGATGCTGGTATGTGCATTCACTTATGCCAATGCCCAGAAGCAAGCAGACATCAAGTTTGACAAGACCACTATGGACTTAGGGAAATTCCCCGAGAGCAACCCTGTACAGAAGTGTACGTTTACATTTACCAATACAGGTAATGCCCCGCTGATCATCAATCAGGCTATTGCCAGCTGTGGTTGCACAGTTCCTGAATACACCAAGGAGCCTGTTGCACCTGGTAAGACCGGTACGATCAATGTTACTTACAACGGTAAGGGCAAGTTCCCAGGCTTTTTCAAGAAAACCATCACCATTCGTACGAACGGCAAGACAGAGATGACTCGCCTTTATATAAGTGGTGAGATGGAAGAAGGAAAATAAATAAAGAAATGGCGGTCTGAACAGACCGCCATTCTTTTTGTCTTTTATTTCCCGAATGTATAATTGAATCCGAGGGATGCATATTCCTTGAACTGCCAGTATCCATGATGTCCGTCGCGTGTGGTATGATCGTCGAAACGCGGATAGATGAAGATGTTACTGGAGATGTACTTGTTGAACTTAAAGCTAATCGTGTTCTCCCACTCCAACTCGGCTCTGTGATAGGAAGAGAATCCGTACAGACGGGTTTTCCAGATGATGTTCTCACTGAACTTCCATTCGAGATCGGCGGTAAACATCGAACCGAAATCGTTCAGACAGTGCTTACCCACATCAATACCGTTCTTCTTGGAAAGAGCCAGTCGGTCCACATATTTCAAATTATAGGCGAAGGGCGACAGCTGGATATTACCCGTCAGGTGCTTGTCAAACCACTCCACGGTATAGTTCATACCGACAGAGATGTTCAAGGTCAAGGGCGACATGAAGTCACTGTAGGTAAAGAAATCATTGTTCTTATATCCTCGCATGAACTGTGTATAAGCCAGTACATTCAAGGTATAATACCACCGTTTGGAGGCCTGCAGACCGAATTTGCTGGTTAAGCGGAGCAAGTCCTCTGATGCTTTCAAGTTATGGATCGAGTCGGCACGGGAGGTTTGGAAACCTAATTTCGCCTCCAGCTTATTATCCCACTTGATTTTCTGCTGGTTGTCATAGTTCGCTTCAATCGTAGCACTACCCACCATGGCGTAGTTACTCTCTCCTCCTTTATACCAGTTACTGGAGATATAGTTCTGCAGGAACTGCAGATAGTAATCGCCTTTGTAATTCCAGAAGTTGGGTTTTTCCACCACCACCTCTACGGGTGTTACTTCTTCCTCTTGGGGAAGTGGCGTCACCTTATTGACAAAGGTCACCTCATGCTTGATCGGCTCCACGATTTCTTCTTTCACTTCACCTGCATGACGGAGCTGATTCTCACTATCGACAATCTTTTCCGGATGATTCAAGTAGGCATTCATCAATGTGGAATTAATCTCTTGGTTTCCAGCATCCTGCGATGATTGATCCAACGACAGTTTGTTGCTCGCTACCGAATGGAAAAAGGTAGAGGGCGTGAACAACAGATACTGATTGTAGGCGGATAGGCGCTGCGCTCCGGCAGTAACCACCACCATACTAAACAAAGCTGACAGATAGAACTTCATCATATTATACCATTTATAATTAATAGGTTTATTCTTTCTCGAAATACTGTTTTCTTACTTCATGCAAAGGTATGAAAAAAAAACGATAACCTATCAGAAAGTGGAAAAAAGATTGAAAGTACACTTTTTTGTTCCAAAAGAAAGTCGTTTTTTTTGCCGTTTGATGGAAAAATCGTAACTTTGCACCTTTGAGATTTAATTACGATTATGGATAAGAATACGATAACAGGATTTATCCTGATTGCAGCAGTGATCATCGGCTATAGCTGGTGGCAGCAGCCCTCTGCCGAAGAGGTAGAGGCTATGCGCAAGCAGGACTCGATTAATTTGGTTGCTCAGAAAGAAGCAGAAAAGAAACAGCAGTTGGCAGCTCAAGCCGAACAGGACAGAAAGCAGAAGGCCATCGAGACGGCCCAGCAGGATACCACCGCTTTGTTCTATCAGGCACTCTCAGGTACAGCCAGTAAGGTGGTTCTGAAGAACGAGAAGGTGGAGATCACACTGAACACACAGGGTGGTACCATTGAGAAGGCTGTGGTGAAAGACTTCAAGGACTGCAACGGAAACAAGGATGTAACCCTCTTCGACAAGGACGGACAGCAGCTGAAGTTCATGATGGCGGGTAAGAATACCAACATCATCACTTCTGATCTGTTCTTCACTCCGTCGAACGTAACCGACAGTACAGTTACGATGACTGCCGTGGCAGGTGCCGGTCAGCAGCTGGTCATGAACTACACATTAGGAAAGGACTACATGCTCCATATGAGTCTGCAGGCAGAAGGAATGGCCGGTCTGTTCGCCCCGAACTACAGTCAGATGGACATTGAATGGAACCAGCAGTGCCGTCAGCAGGAGAAGGGCTTCACGTTTGAGAACCAGCGCTCTGCCCTCACCTATCATTTCGTGGATGGTGGAACCGATTATTTGAACGAGACCAAGGAGTATAAGGATAAGGAGATAAAGGAGGCTATCGACTGGGTGGCATTCAAGAACCAGTATTTCTCTGCGGTGATGATCGCCAAGGACGGATATGCTGAGAATGCGCTCATGACCAGTCTGCCCCAGAAGAAAGAAACACGTATCCTCAAGGAATATGAGGCCAAACTGAAGACTGCCTTCGACCCGACAGGTAAGAAGCCTTCTGAGTTTGAGTTCTATATCGGTCCGAACGACTTCCGTCTGCTGCAGCGCGTGGAGAAGCAGAGCACCTTTGGTAAGAATCTCCAGCTGGAACGACTCGTTTATCTGGGATGGCCGCTCATCCGTATCATCAACCGCTGGTTTACACTGTATGTGTTCGACTGGCTCACCAAGCTCGGACTGAACATGGGTATCGTACTCATCCTCATCACCATGCTACTGAAGCTCATCACCTTCCCGCTGGTGAAGAAGAGCTATATGAGTTCTGCCAAGATGCGTGTGCTGAAACCGAAACTCGATGAGGCCACGAAGCAGTACGATAAGCCTGAGGATCAGATGATGAAACAGCAGGCCATGATGCAGATGTACTCGAAATATGGAGTGAGTCCGCTCAGTGGCTGTCTGCCTATGCTCATCCAGATGCCCATCTGGATTGCCATGTTCAACTACGTGCCGAATGCTATCCAGCTGCGTGGCGAGAGCTTCCTCTGGATGAAAGACCTGAGTACATTCGACCCCATCCTGCAGTGGACTAAGGATATCTGGCTGATTGGTGATCACTTGTCGCTGACATGTATCCTGTTCAGTGGAGCCAACCTTCTGTATTCTATTATGACAATGCGCCAGCAGAAAGACCAGATGGTGGGTCAGCAGGCGGAACAGATGAAGGCCATGCAATGGATGATGTTCCTCATGCCCGTGATGTTCTTCTTCTGGTTCAACGACTATTCTTCCGGTTTGAACTTCTACTACTTCATTTCACTCTTCTTCAGTGCTGCCATTATGTGGCTGCTCCGCAAGACAACGAATGACAAGAAGCTGCTGGCTATCCTTGAAGCTAAATACAAGGAGAACCAGAGTAACCCGAAGAAAGCAAGCGGTATGGCAGCCCGTCTGGAAGCCATGCAGAAGCAGGTTGAGGAGATGCAGAAACAGAGAATGAATCAGCAAAAGAGATAAACACACGACACATGAAGAAGATTGGATTTGATAACGAGAAGTATCTGAAGATACAGTCAGAGAACATCAAGAAACGCATCGCCCAGTTTGATGGTAAGCTGTACATGGAACTGGGTGGAAAACTGTTTGACGACCACCACGCTTCGCGCGTTCTGCCAGGGTTCAAGCCCGACAGTAAGCTGCGGATGCTGGCCCAGTTGCGCGACAGTATCGAGATCCTAATCGTTATCAGTGCGGAAGACATCGAGAAGAATAAGGTTCGTGCCGATCTTGGCATCACCTACGATGAGGATGTGCTGCGACTGCGGGAAGAGTTCATGAAGCGCGACTTCATGGTGGGCTCTGTGGTCATCACCCACTACAACGGTCAGCATGCCGCCGATCAGTTCCGCCACCGTCTGGAGCGTATGGGTATCAAATCCTATATCCACTATCCCATTGACGGCTATCCTCATAATGTGGAACTGATTGCCAGCGACGATGGCTTTGGTAAGAACGATTATGTGGAAACCACCCGTGAGCTGGTTATCGTGACTGCCCCGGGACCGGGAAGCGGTAAGATGGCTACCTGTCTGTCTCAGCTCTACAACGAGAACAAACGGGGCATCCGTGCCGGATATGCCAAGTTTGAGACCTTCCCTGTGTGGAACCTGCCCTTGAAGCATCCGGTGAACATCGCCTATGAGGCTGCTACGGCTGATCTCAACGATGTGAACATGATCGACCCGTTCCATCTGGAGGCATATGGTAAGACGGCCATTAACTATAACCGCGACATCGAGATCTTCCCTGTATTGAATGCACTCTTCGAAGGCATCTATGGGGAGAATCCTTATAAATCGCCTACCGACATGGGCGTGAACATGATTGGTTTCTGCATCAGCGACGATGACGTATGCTGTCAGGCCAGTCGTGAAGAGATCATCCGCCGCTACTATACAGCCACGAACAAGCTGGCCGACGGCGCAGATAATGAAAACGAGATCAAGAAGATCCGTCTGCTCTTCAACCAGGCAAAGATCTCTACAGCCACCCGCAAGGTGACAGTGGCTGCCTACGAGAAGAAGATCGAGAGCGGACATACTGCTGCTGCCATTGAACTGGAAGATGGTACCATCATCACCGCCAAGTCGAGTCCGCTGCTCGGTTGCAGTGCGGCTCTCCTGCTGAATGCCACCAAGTTCCTGGCAGGTATCGACCATGAGATGAAGCTGATTCCGCAGAGTCTGATTGAGCCTGTGCAGAAGACAAAGACTGAATACCTGGGTGCCAAGAACCCGCGTCTGCACACTGATGAGGTACTGGTGGCCCTGTCGGTGCTCTCACAGCATGATGAGAACTGCCGGCGTGCGCTGGAACAGCTGCCGAGGTTACGCGACTGTCAGGTACACAGTACGGTGATGCTCAGCGAGGTTGACCGGAAGATCTTCAAGAAGCTCGGCTGCGGTCTGACCTGCGATCCCGTGAGAAAAATATAAACTATCTATTATAACCTTATGAACAAGCTCTTAACCAGTATGACCGTCGTCGTGCTTTGTCTCGTCGTCGGTACCGTAAAAGCTCAAGAAAACGTGAAGATTGGAAAACAGCGCATCACCGCCAGTAATGGAAAGATGGCCATGACACCTGAGGCTCTCTGGGCCATGGGACGAATCGGCAGTTATGCTGCTTCGCCCGATGGCAAGAAGATTGTCTATCAGGTGGGATATTACAGTGTCAAGGAGAACAAGAGTCATCAGGTACTCTATATAATCGATGCCAATGGCTCGGGACAGCAAATACTCACCAACAGTAATAAAAACGAGACCGATCCCGCCTGGCTCGACAACAACCGCATCGCCTTCCTCTCAGGAGGAGAGGTATGGTCGATGAACAGCGACGGCTCCAATCGTCAGCAACTCAGCAAGACCGACGGTAATGTGGAGGGCTTTAAGTTCTCACCCGACGGTAAGAAGGTGATCTTGCTGAAGAGTATTCCTTTCAACGAAGTTATCAAGGAGAACCCGAAAGATCTGCCCAAGGCTACCGGACGACTGGTAACCGATCTGATGTACCGTCATTGGGATCATTATGTGAAAAGCATCCAGCACCCGTTCGTCTACTCCGTAGGCGATGGCTTTGCCATCGCAGATAACGGAATCGACATCCTGGAGGGAGAACCCTTTGAGTGTCCTATGGAACCGTTCGGTGGTATGGAGCAGCTCGACTGGAGTAAGGATTCGCAGAGCATTGCCTATACTTGCAGGAAGAAGACGGGATTGCTCTACTCCATTTCTACCGATTCTGATATCTACCTATATAATATAGGTACGCGGAAAACCATCAATCTCTGCAAGCCGGCCGACTATGTCGAACCGAAGGTAGATCCCTCAAAGACCTTGCGCCATCAAGCTGTGAACGCACCTGAGAACCTGAAGAACAATCCGGGCTACGACCAGAACCCGCAGTTCTCACCTGATGGTAAGTATATCGCTTGGCAGAGTATGGCACGTGACGGCTATGAAGCCGACCGCAACCGACTGTGTATCTATACGTTAGCAACAGGTGAGAAAAGGTATGTGACTGAGGCCTTCGACTCTGACGTGGACGGCTTCTGCTGGTCGGACGACAAGGATGCCTTGATTTATTTCACCGGTGTATGGCACGGAACATACAACCTCTATGCCATCAACTGGAAAGGTGAGTTGAAGCAGCTTACCAACGAATGGGCCGACTGGGGTTCCCTGCAGCCGCTGAACAACGGTAAGCAACTGCTCATGGAACGACACAGTCATTTGGCACCCGCCGACCTCTATGTCGTCACACCGAACTTCAAGAAACCGGAAAAGACGGTTGCTACACAAATCACTGCAGAGAACATGCACATCCTGGATCAGCTGCTCATACCAACGGAACGACAGGTGTGGGTGCCTACCACCGATGGGAAACAGATGCTGGTGTGGGTCATCCTGCCGCCGAACTTCGACGAGACCAAGAAATACCCCACCCTGCTGTTCTGCGAAGGCGGACCGCAGAGTCCGGTATCTCAGTTCTGGAGCTACCGCTGGAACTTCATGATCATGGCCTCGCAAGGATATGTTGTCGTGGCTCCCAACCGTAGAGGATTGCCGGGCTTCGGCAGCGAATGGTGCGAAGAGATCAGTGGCGATTGGACCGGTCAGTGCATGAACGACTATCTCTCGGCCATCGATTATGCTTGCGATAATCTTCCTTATGTAGATAGAGACCATCTGGGTGCCGTGGGTGCTTCCTTCGGTGGTTTCTCAGTCTATTATCTTGCTGGTCATCATAACAAACGCTTCAAGTGTTTCATCGCTCACGACGGTGCCTTCAACCTCGAGGCAATGTACACCGAGACCGAAGAGAACTGGTTCAGCAATTGGGAGTATGATGATGCATACTGGAATAAAGATCGCACAGCTGACGCAGACAAGACCTATAAGAATTCACCTCATCTGTATGTTGACAAATGGGACACCCCTATTCTCTGCATCCATGGAGAGAAAGACTACCGTATCAATGCCACACAAGGAATGTCTGCTTTCAATGCAGCACGCATGAAAGGTATTGAAGCCCAGTTACTGATCTTCCCCGATGAAAACCACTGGGTACTGAAACCGCAGAACGGTATTCTCTGGCAGCGCACCTACTTCGAATGGCTGGATCGCTGGCTGAAATAAAAATGGGATTATTTAAACTCGAATAAGTTGGTAAAACCCGTCATGTCGAAGACAGTGCGCAGCTCTTTACTGATGCCCTGGATATAGACATGGTGGCCCTTGGGTTTCGTATTCTTGAGTATATTCAGGAAGATGCGCAATCCGCTCGAGGAGATATACTCCATGGCAGTACAGTCAAGGACGATGTCGTGATCGACATTGTCATACAGCGGTTTCACCTCCTGCTCTGTCTTGATTGCGGCTGCAGTGTCAAGTCTACCCTCGAAAACGGCTACCAGGTTGCCATCTTTTTCTAGAATCGTTGTATTCATATAATGATATTATTGCATGATTATAGTCTGTTTCCTTCAATGGATATGCAAAAATAACAAAAATACCTAAACACCCTCTTAGACCGCTTGTAGAATTAATCATTTTTAACCCATAGGGGAAAAGTCCAATCAGAATAATTTTGTACATTTGCAAAAATAAACTCAACGACGACACCACGTCAGGTAGTATTTAACGGAGATGACAGACATTGTATTATCCAGTTTTCTTAGCCTATTTGCATTATTCGGCAAGGAAGAACAAGTGGATGAGACACGGGCAAAGAATATGCTCGTGAGTTACATGCGTCATCATTTCGGCATCAGAAACATCAATTCCTATCTCGCCCTCTATAGCGACATGCGGGGCGTTTACGAGATGACAGATGAACTGGACACTGAGAAAGCTGTTCAGTCTATCTGTGCCAATCTTCATGGTAAGATCCGTGCTAACGAGGAGGCCATGCTTCTCCTCCGTATCATGGAGTTCTGCGGAGCGAAGGAAGGTAAGATGCATCCGATGTTCAAAGTCATGGCCGACACGTTCAACATCTCCGACAGACAGTTCAACGACTTTGTGGATTTCATTAATAATAAGTCCACTGATAGAGTGATGCTGTTCCAACCCGAAGGTTTTGACGGTCAGCTGAAGACACTCCTCAATCCTGATTCAGGAACATTGGTGTTTACCTATAACGGTAATGACAAGGTTTTGCTGAATGATGTACCCGTACTGGCAGGAGCCTATCAGGTGTTGCTGCAAAGCAGTGTACTAAAAGGAAAGAATAGTTCCCCTGTGTATTACTCCACTATTTTAGCTGCCTACAACAAGAATGATAGTGAAGGCGAACGCCAGTCGGTGGAGTTCTGCGGACGCGACATCAACTTCCGCTTCCCTGGCAGTGACAATGGTATGCACAACCTGAGCTTCACCTTGCACAGCGGTGAGCTGCTCGCCATCATGGGTGGATCAGGAACAGGAAAGACAACCCTGCTATCCATTCTGAATGGCACATTGAAACCGCAGGAAGGCAGCATCACCATCAATGGTCATGACATCTCCGAATCAGGTACCAAGGACCTTATCGGGTTCGTACCGCAAGACGACCTGCTTATTGAGGAGCTGACGGTTTACCAAAATCTGTACTACACGGCCAGACTTTGTTTTGAGGGACTATCAAAAGAAGAGATCGACCGTCGTGTAATCAAGACGCTGAAAGAGTTAGGTCTTGAAGCAGTCAAGGACTTGAAGGTGGGCTCGCCCATCAACAAATACATTTCAGGTGGTCAACGCAAACGACTGAACATCGCTTTGGAGCTCATCCGTGAGCCGGCTGTGCTCTTCCTCGATGAACCAACATCAGGATTGTCATCAGCCGACACGGAAAAGGTGATCAACCTGCTGAAGGAACAGACCTACAAAGGAAAGCTCATTATCGTTAACATCCACCAGCCGTCGAGTGATGTCTATATCCTGTTCGACCGGTTGTGGCTGTTGGACCGTGGTGGCTATCCGGTTTATGACGGCAACCCCATTGATGCCATTACCTACTTCAAGGAGACGGCTTGCTATGCCGACGCAGAGACAAGTGCCTGTCCTACTTGCGGTAATGTGAACCCGGAAATCATTCTGAACATCATTGATGAGAAAGCGCTGAACAATAGTGGCGAGATCTCTGACGAAAGAAAGATAACTCCACAGGAATGGCATGAACTCTACCTGAAGAACCGCCCCGAACAGGCAGCACCAGTAGTCAGCAGCATACCACAGTCTGACCAGAAGAAGCCTGGTTGTCTGAAGCAGTTCCTGATCTTCCTGCAAAGGAACATCAAGAGTAAGGTAAGCAACGTCCAGTATCTGGCTATTGCCCTCTTGGAAGCACCGGTCTTAGCGGTAGTATGTGCCCTTCTTACCCGCTATGCTCCTCCAGAAGGCTATTCAGTGAGGGATAACAAAAACCTCGTCAGCTATTTCTTCATGGCCGTCATCGTCGCCACTTTCATTGGTATGAGCGGTAGTGCCGAGGAGATCATCAAGGACCGTGCCTTACTGAAGCGCGAGAAATTCTTACACCTATCGTACGGAAGTTATATCTGGTCGAAGATTGTTCTGATGGCCGGATTGTCTTTGATACAGACCTTGTTGTTCATCCTGATCGGTAATAGTATCATGGGACTGCACGGACTCTTCGGTGTATGGTGGTTCATCCTGTTCATGACGGCCCTGCTGGCCAATCTGACAGGTCTGCTGCTGTCACAGTGTCTCAACTCGGTAGTTGCCATCTACATCACCATTCCCCTGTTGCTCATTCCACAAATTTTGCTCTGTGGTCTTGTGGTAAGCTTCAGCGATCTCACTCCCAAGAGTACCACGGGAAACGTACCGCTGATCGGTGATCTCATTCCTTCCAGATGGAGCTATGAGGCACTCGCTGTTACTTCGTTCACAGACAACAAGTACGAGAAACAGTTCTTCGCATTGGACAAGGAAAAGCAGGAGAATCAGTTCTACAACGCTGCCTACCTCTACGAACTGCAGTCGCAGCTTGAAACCATGAACGATGAACAGAAACGGGGAAAGGAAGTGAATGATTCTCACCTGAGGACAATCCGCACCAACCTACCCCAGTTGACGGCTTTTTGTGGGATGAAAGCATACGAAGGTGATTACTCGTACGAATCCCTCCGCCAGTATATGCAAGAAGCTGAGCAGATTCTTGCGCAACGAGGAAACAAGACAACCATGAAGAAGGATGCCCTGGTGGCTGATTACATACAAGGACACGGCAAGGAAGCATTGCTGGAACTGAAACGCAACAACCACAACACCAAGTTGGAGGATTGTGTCATCGGTGCCGACCAGCAGCGTATGCTCGAGATCGTTGATGATCATATCGTTCCCCGTGCCGGCATCATCTATCTGACACCCCAGAACAGGATGGGACGTGCTCCCTTCTATAGTAGTGAGAAGATGCTGGGGTCATGGAAAGTAAAAACACTGTGGTTCAATATGGGCGTCATCCTGCTGATGTGCCTTATCACCACAGGAATATTACTAACCGACTGTCCCGGAAGGTATTTACGAAAAGAACAATAATACATAATCAATTTTCTAATAATAATCATTTAAAACAAAAGCAATGAAAAAATTAGCAATGTTCGCTGTGGTAATCGCAGCATTGGCTTTCGCAGCATGCGATGGCAAGAAGAGTGCACAACCCGTAGAGGAAACAGACTCCATCAAGTCGTTTGAGCAGGAGCAGGTTGAAGCAAAGATCAAGATGGAACTCGACAGTCTTGCTACTGCCATCGGTGAGCTCAAGCAGCTTCCTATCGTGAAGGATGCCGACGGCATCAAGTTGAGTGATGAAGAGAAGCAGGTAAAGCCCGACTATCTCCTCCAGCCGTCAGTTGCTGAGAATGCTGCTACACTGGCAGAGAAGTACCGCATGGTAAGCGCACTGAGCGTTGACAAGAAGATTGCAGCGCTGTATGATCTGCCTACCGATGAGTACGACCAGGCTATTTCCAAGCTGGTTGCCGACATCGACGATCCTTCTTTCAAGGAGATCCAGGATGCAGCTACTATCTTTGAGACCTCTCAGGCTCTCTACGACAACATGAACCAGAACGGTCGTATCAACTACTTCTGGCAGTTGGCCGGTACCTCACTTGTTGAGCAGCTCTTTGCAATCAGCCAGAACTCTGACAAGTTCCTCGCTTCATTTGATGACGATGCCGCTTCTAACGTAACTTATCGTATTGCCCTTCTGACAGAAGCTATCAGTCGTCTGAAGCAGTATGATCCGTCAATCGAGCCCGTAGCAAAGGCTATCGAGCCCCTCGACGTACTGAATGCTATCTCTGTTGACCAGCTGAAGACTCAGCTTGCAGAGGCAAAGGACAAGATCGTTGCTGCACGTGCTGCCCTGATCAAGTAATCAGGAATCAAGAACCCAAAACAAGAGGCTGCATGAAATCACATGCAGCCTCTTTTATTATACCTTATTATATATATATACTTAGAAAAACTTCCGGAGCGTCAGGATATTCTTACCATCTACACGCTTGTAATTAACGCTATCCATGATGGTACGAACCAGATGAATTCCCAATCCGCCAATACCACGTTCCTCGGTCGATAGTGTGGTGTCCACCTTAGCCATTGCCGTCGGGTCGAAGGGAATACCTGTATCGGTAATCACAAACTTCAGTCGTGATTCATTCGCCTGCGCCTCTATATTCACAAAGCCTTGGGCCCCTTGAGGATAAGCATAGCTCATTACATTCACAACTGCTTCCTCAATAGCCAGATTCATCTGCATGGTCGTTACAGGATCGAATTCCAACGACTCGCAGATCCCTTCGACAAAAGTTGTCAGTTCTGACACCTTTTCGACATCGTTGGGAAGAATGATACTTTGTTGTAGTTTCACTTCTATGAATATTAGTGCATTGAATTCAATCGCAAAGATACGAAAAAAACACCATTCGTCAACACTTTCTCATAATATTTTCGTAACTTTACGAGAAAAGTCGTGAACTTACAATGCACTCGGCGTAAAAAAAGAATAATTCTTTTTGTTCTGCTCTCGTCTTTTAGTAACTCTGGCTTCGCCGAAGTTATAATGCACTCGGCAATGAAAAGAAAAACAAGCTTTTCTTTTGCATTGCTCTCGTTTTTTCGTAACTTTGCATCAAAATTGTAAAAACAAGAAAAATGTCACAAGCAATTCAAAAGACTTTGCGCGACAGCGCCGCCATGCGCTGGACCGCCCTTTTATTACTGGCACTTGCCATGTTCTGTTCATATATCTTTATGGACATTCTCTCCCCAATCAAGGACCTGATGCAGGAAACCCGCGGCTGGGACTCATTGGCCTTCGGTACCATGCAGGGCTCTGAGGTATTCCTCAATGTCTTCGTTTTCTTCCTCATCTTCGCTGGTATCATCCTCGACAAGATGGGAGTGCGTTTCACAGCTGTGCTCTCTGGTGCAGTCATGCTCATCGGTGCCATCATCAAATGGTATGCTGTGAGCGAGTCGTTCATCGGTAGCGGGTTGGAGACTTGGTTTACCAATAACCTCAACTACATCCCTGTATTCGATGAGTTAGGGGTTTCGCCGTTCTATAATGGTATGCCTGCCTCTGCGAAGTTCGCTGCCTGCGGCTTCATGATCTTCGGCTGCGGTTGCGAGATGGCTGGAATCACCGTTTCACGAGGTATCGTGAAGTGGTTCAAGGGGCGTGAGATGGCATTGGCCATGGGTTCTGAGATGGCATTGGCCCGCTTGGGTGTTGCCACCTGTATGATCTTCTCACCCTTCTTCGCTAAGTTAGGAGGCAATGTCAGCGTAACACGCTCAGTAGCCTTCGGTGTGGTGTTGATGTGTATCGCCCTGATCATGACCATTGTCTATTTCTTCATGGACAAGAAGTTGGATGCTCAGACTGGTGAGGCTGAGGAGAAAGACGATCCGTTCAAGGTAAGCGATATTGGTAAGATCCTTACCGACAGCGGTTTCTGGCTTGTCGCTCTATTATGTGTTCTGTACTATTCAGCTATCTTCCCCTTCCAGAAGTATGCCGTGAACATGCTGCAGTGCAACCTCACTTTGACGGAGCCAGAGCCAGGTTCCTTCTGGACAAGTTCAACAGTAACCATCGTACAGTACATCATCATGCTTGTTGTTGCCGCAGCTGGTTTCGCCAGCAACTTCCAGAAAGTGAAGAGTCGCAAATACGGTCTGCTTGGTCTGTCCATCATTGCCCTCATCACCTATTGTTATATGGGTTACATGCGCCAGTCGGCTGAGTCCATCTTCGCCGTATTCCCCCTGCTGGCCGTATTGATCACACCTATTCTCGGCAGCTATGTCGATCATAAGGGTAAGGCAGCCTCCATGTTGGTGCTGGGTTCATTACTGCTTATTGCCTGTCACCTCACCTTCGCCTTCATCCTCCCTGCCTTCAAGGGCAACGCCATCGGCGGTATCGTCATTGCCTACATCACCATCCTGGTGCTTGGTTCTTCGTTCTCGCTTGTGCCTGCTTCGTTGTGGCCCAGCGTTCCCAAACTGGTGGATGCAAAGGTAATTGGTTCTGCCTACGCGCTGATCTTCTGGATTCAGAACATCGGTTTGTGGCTCTTCCCCTTGCTCATCGGTAAGGTTCTTACAAGTACCAACCCCGGTGTTGAAGATCCCACAAAGCTCGACTACACCTGGCCGTTGGTCATGCTGGCCTGCTTAGGTATTGCCGCCCTCATCCTCGGCTTGGTTCTGAAGGTAGTTGACAAGAAGAAGGGTATCGGACTGGAGGAGCCGAACATCAAGTAATCAAGAGATACATCATCAAAATATACGCTTGAATTTGCGTATAGCCAAACGATCGTTTGCTTATTGGCGAACGATCGTTTGGGTATAGGCGAACAATCATTTGGGTATAGGCGAACAATCATTTGGGTATAGGCGAACGATCGTTTGGGTATAGGCGAACGATGGCAAAACGGCAGTTTGTTCCCTTTATTCTTGGCATTTTGTACCAGAATCCCATACTTCTTGTCCCTTTATCTGACAGGTTCTTTGTTGCAAATTTCTTCAGCCATGGCATTGAGCGCAACACAATCCACACGACTGATGTGCCGTTTACTGGCATCATATGTCCATGGACTAAGGATAAGTATACGACCGGATGCACATGCATCAAAAAGAGCATCAGTAGGTTTATAGTAATCACGGAAGCCATTGTCTGAAAGATAGATGAATGGCAACTTCTCTCTCAACATCACCAACATCACCTGTTTCTCATATGGAGAAATGAAAGGCGAAACCATGATTACTCCCTTACGGGCCGCCAGTATGCAAGAATTCATATAATTACGCAGTGGTTCATCATTACCATGATTTGCCTCCTCAACCATAACTCTTCGCACATGCACCGTTTCAAAATGTTCTGCCATTAACAACGTTGTATTCCCCACTCCATCGTAACTGCGTTTACCTATCATGATATCCTTCTGCACACGGAAATAACCTGGCTTGAGGCGCTTGGTGGCCAAACGCTGAGGGTTCATGTCTATATAACGAATGGTATTAGGTAATTGAGTGTTGTGGCCCATCGAGCGAATGAAGGGAATCTCGGTGAAAACAGGTTCAAGCTGATAATAGGCCTCTTTGTCCATCTGCTTGCACAAGGAAGCAGAAACCGCCTCCAGTTGTGCAGTCTCCTCCTTTAGATTCCTCACTCCTCCTTGGTAGTACCTCAGCATGCCTTCTTGGTAGTTCTTCAGTTTATCTTCTTGGTAGTTCTCCCGAATTGTATTCGGGGCAATGGAAGAAGCCACCGAATAAGCACGCCCCAGTTTCTTAGCCCCTTGCCAGAACCCTCGCACCACCATTCTAATGCCCTTAGGCATAGTGCGCCTCACGTACAATACTGCATGCAGGTGGTCTGGCATAAGGCAGAAATGTAAAATCTGCACTTCCGGATGATATGATGAAATGTTCAACAGACAGTCAACCAACGCATTCCCTAAAGCCGTACGTTTTACATAAGCCTTCGAGGGATCATTATCAGGAATAATTAGCGAACCCAGCAATGGCTGTCGGTTGGGAATCGTCAGAGTGATATGATATAGCCCTGCCCCTTTCCATGTTGTTCCCGGCTCTTGCCATTGCCATTTCTCTTGCTCAACCATTTACTATTTCTATGCTTATTATTCTCTAACGCAATACCAACCCAATTATTGTGATGAGAAAAAGGTGTACCATGTTGTATGTACATGCTCTTGTAATGATGAAGCTAAGAACAAACTGTATGTTGGAAAGGGCTGGAATTCCTACAAGGCTTATAACGCCATCCAACTAGGCTGGTTACGATAGGTTATAAGGCTGATAACTGGGTGTTATAAGGCTGATTTGTAGCTGCAACTAAGTTTGTAGGATTTGTTGAGATGACAAGTGGTAATCCACTCATAATTCTCCGCCAACAACCAACTGACTATAAGTTAATTAGACGTACTAGCGGAGAATTCTTTTTCTGCTTAGCAATTCTTGTTATTCATCCAATTCGTCCAATACGTCTAATCCGTCCAATTCGTCCAATTCGTCTAATCCGTCCAATTCATCCAATTCGTCTAATTCGTCCAATTCGTCCAATTCGTAGAGAAAAAAGAAGTTCGCCTGGTTGGGCGAACTTCTTAAAGTATAGATAGTACTATTGTTTACTTGAACAGGCTCAGAGCCATCTGACGAAGAGCGCGACGCCATGTAAGGAACTCATGGGCTGTGCCCTCAGAAACATGACCTTCGGCATTGAAGCCGGCAGCCTTCAGCGCATCGACAGCAGACTTGATGCGGTCGGGACCTTCCTTAGAACCGCAGCTCAGGAAGATGTACTTCACCTGCTTCTTGTCGGTGATCTCCTCGGGAGTGTAAACACCACCACTGAGCAGTCCGTAGTAGTTGAACATCTCGGGACGACGCAGTGTGATAGTATGAGTCTCCATACCACCCATTGACAGACCGGCCATTGCGCGGCTTTCCTTCTTGGCGATGGTGCGGAAGTTAGCATCAACATAAGGAACGAGCTCGTCGCAGAGCACCTTCTCGAAATCCTGAGCGGTGAAGCCACCGAGGCCACCGAACTGGATGTTGTTGGTCATACCATAGGTGCAGACAACGATGAAGGGCTTAATCTTACCCTCAGCAATCAGGTTATCCATGATGAGGTTAGCGTGACCCTGAGTCATCCAAGCGGTCTCGTCCTCACCCCAACCGTGCTGCAGATAGAGCACAGGATACTTAGTCTTTGCATCCTTGTCGTAGGTAGGCGGTGTGTAAACGAAGGCACGACGGCACTGGTTAGTGCTCTCACTCCAGAAGAGAACCTGCTGTACTTTTCCGTGAGGCACGTTCTTCATAGCGTAGAAGTCCTTATCCTTGGCAGGAATCTCGATACCGCTCTCCCAACGGGTAGAACCATAGTAGTTACCTGTACCCGGGTCGTTGAATGTACCACCGTCAACAGTGATATGATAGTAGTGGAAACCCTCGTCCATCGGACCAGCTGTTGTACCAACCCATGAACCATCATAGGTCTTCTTCAACTGAGTTCCGCCCTGTCCTCCAAGACCGAGACCTACTGTCACAGCCTGTGCATCGGGAGCCTCAATACGGAAACGGGCATAACCCTGAGAGTTCACCTGCGGATACTGCTGACCCGGCTGGTTCAGCTCAGAAGGAACGAAGTCCTCTTTAATTCCAGGCTGCTCGGGGAAGGCACGACCAGCATCAAACGGAGCGCGCTGCTGTCCGAAGCCACCAGGACCTCCACCAGGGCCACCAGGACCACGACGGCGCTGTCCCTGCTGACCAGGACCACCCTGTCCTTGCGGACGCTGTCCACCCTGACCAAAGCCCTGTCCAGGAGCACCCTGACCGAAGCCCTGTCCCTGCGGACGCGGACGACGAGGAGGACGAGCAGGAATCTCCCACTTCGGAGCCTTCATATCACGAATATACTCATAAGCCAATTTAGGCTGATAGTTCTCGTCCCAAGGCAGCGGATAGTTACGTGCACCGAGCCAAGAATCGCGGTCGCCAAGGTTCCAGAAGGTCACACAGTCGATAACATCCTTATGCTTACGGAAGATCTTGAAGCAACGAGCATACTGGTCGGCCAGATGCTGCTTCACAGAGTCGGTGATGTTTGCACCCTCACGACTGAACTGCAGACCACCACCCATCTCTTCATTGACACGGATGTCGAACTCAGTGATGTGGATGTGCTTCACGATGCTCTTGAACAAAGTGATGGCAGAGTCGAGACGAGCCTCAGAAGGATAATAGATGTTATAGTGGGCCTGCATACCGATACCATCGATAGGAATACCCTTAGCCTTCATCTTCTTCACCATATTGTAGATACGGTCGCGCTTGTGCGGATCAACAGTGCTGTAGTCGTTGTAGAACAACAGCGCCTTGGGGTCAGCCTCATGCGCATACTGGAAAGCCTTCTCGATGAACTCATCACCGCAGAGACGGTACATAGCGCTCTGGCGATAAGGATCGGTAGCGTTAGGATCGTCGCTCATAGCCTCGTTCACCACGTCCCAGCAGTACACCACATCCTTGTAACGAGTAACGATAGCCTGGATATGGTTCTTCATACGAGCATAGAACTGCTCCTTGGTTGTACCCTCGGCAGTCATCCAACGACCGATCTGAGAGTGCCACATCAGTGTGTGACCACGCAGTTTGATACCATTAGCACGAGCAAAATCAGCGATGCGGTCGGCATTCTCCCAGTTGAACTCACCCTCGCGTGGTTCAGTGGGTTCCGGCTTCATGTCGTTCTCAGCAGTCATACTGTTGAACTCCTTCTTGATCAAAGCGATCTGCTCGGGGTTAGTAACATTGCGCTGATTAACGGCAACACCAATCATGAAGTAGTCCTTGTAGACATCTTTCAATCCTTTTGCCGCACTCTGCGCCCAACAACTTGTTGCGCCCATGAAAAGCATCATGGCGCAAGCGGTAGTTCTCAGAATGTTTTTTTTCATTTTACTTTGTTTAAAAATAGTTGATATGATTGTTTATGATCATTCAGTAGGTTTATCTGCGAATTATTCGCAAAGATACAAAAAAAAAGAATGCCAGCACAAAATGTACTGGCATTTCTTATATAAAAGAAACAACAAGGAAACTAATTGATACAAATTGGTGTATTATTTTAGTACTCCAACCACTTCACGTAGGCGAAATCCTGACGGTGTGGAAGCTTGTCATTCTTCGGGAACATACGTACGGCAGCCTTGTATGAACCTGCATGAGCCGACTGAATGTCGCACTCAAAGGTATAGAGGTTGCCTTCTACTTTCGTTACCTTGAACGGACGGATGGCTCCGATGGAATCTTCCCCATCCTTGTTGGTCTTCACAGTTACCAACTCCAGTCCGATGGCATCGTTCAAGCCCTGCTCGTCGATGACGAACCGGATGGTATAAGGAACGCCGCTTACCGGACCCTCAACAGGAATATCGCTTTCCTTGCTCACTACATTGATGGAATCCCAACGCTCAGCCACGGTCTCCTTCCACTGAGCAATCTCCTTGGCCAGACGGTTGTCGTCGGCAGAGAGCTCAGCAAAGCGCTTGGCCTCTTTGTTGTAGAACTTCTCGTAGTAGTCATCCAACTGACGCTTCATGGTATAGTGCGGAGCAATCGTAGCGATGGAGTTCTTGATGACCTTGATCCAGCCCTCGCTGTAGCCCTTCTCGTTCTTGGCGTAGTACAGCGGGATGATCTCATTCTCGAGCAATCCGTAGATAGTAGCAGCATCAAGACGGTCCTGATACTCCTGATTCTTATAGGTACGCTTCTCTGTCAATGCCCATCCGGCACCCTCGCGATAGCCCTCGAGCCACCAACCATCGAGTACGGAGAGGTTGACAACACCGTTCATCTCGGCCTTCTCACCAGATGTACCGGAAGCCTCGAGCGGACGGGTCGGTGTATTCATCCAGATATCCACACCCGATACCAGACGACGAGCCAAGCGGAAGTCGTAGTCTTCAAGGAAGATAATCTTACCGAGGAACTCTGGACGCTGACTGATCTCATAGATCATCTTGATCAAGCCCTGTCCGGCACCGTCGGCAGGATGTGCCTTTCCGGCGAAGAGGAACTGTACGGGATGCTCAGGATCATTGACGATCTTTGACAGACGGTCGAGATCGGTGAACAGCAGATGAGCTCGCTTATAGGTAGCGAAACGACGGCAGAAGCCGATCATCAGGGCGTTGGGGTTGATCTTCTGCAGCAGAGAGAGCACACGTGAAGGATCACCCTGGTTCTTCAGCCAGTTCTCACGGAACTTCGTGCGGATATAATCGGTGAGCTTGTTCTTCAGTGCCATACGGGTGGCCCAGATCTCCTCATCGTCCACGTTATAGATTGCATGCCAGATCTCCTCATTACTCTGGTCGTTCATGTGGTTCTTATCGAAGTACTTAGCGTACAGGTGGCGCCACTCCGAAGCAGCCCATGAGGGGAAGTGCACACCGTTGGTGACATAACCCACACTGTTCTCTTCGGGGAAGTAGCCCTTCCAGATGGGAGCGAACATCTTCTGACTCACCCATCCGTGCAGCTTACTCACACCGTTCACTTCCTGACAGGTGTTGATGGCGAAGGTTGACATGGAGAATTTCTCAGAGTGATCACCGGGGTTGGTACGTCCCATACCGATGAACTCATCCCATGAGATACCCAGTAATGCGGGATAGCCGCTCATGTACTTACCAAACAAGCTCTCGTCAAAGTAGTCGTGTCCGGCAGGAACAGGTGTATGACAAGTGTAAAGACCACTTGCACGTACCAGCTCAATGGCCTGGTTGAATGTCAGACCATCCTGGATGTAGTCGCACAGACGCTGCAGGTTACAAAGGGCAGCGTGTCCCTCGTTGCAATGGTAGATATCCTTCTTGATGCCCAGCTTCTTCAACAAGAGCATACCGCCGATACCCAAGAGAATCTCCTGCTTCAGACGGTTCTCCCAGTCGCCACCATAGAGTGCGTGGGTAATCGACTTGTCGAACTCGGAGTTCATATCATTGTCGGTATCCAGCAGATACAGGGGGATACGACCCACGTTGACACGCCATACATAAGCATGCACCTGGTAGTTCATATAGGGAACATCCACCACCAAGGGATTACCTTCAGCATCCAGCTGACGCTCGATGGGCAGTGAGTTGAAGTTCTGAGCCTCGTAGTTGGCAATCTGCTGACCGTCCATGCTCAGACTCTGTGTGAAATAGCCATAGCGATAGAGGAAACCCACAGCACACATATCCACATTACTGTCGGATGCCTCCTTCAGGTAGTCACCTGCCAGCATACCCAGACCGCCTGAATAGATCTTCAGCACCTGGTTGATACCGTACTCCATACAGAAGTAGGCCACCGACGGGCGTTTGCTGTTGGGCTTCACATCCATATAATCCTTGAAGAGCTTACAAACACTCTTCACATTCTTCATGATCTTCTTGTCCTTAACAATCTCTTCCTTGCGGTGATAGCTCAGACGCTCGAGCAGGAGAACAGGATTATGGTTCACCTCTTCGTACAGGTCCTCGTCAAGACTGCGCCACAGTTCACGAGCCTCGTAGTTCCATGCCCACCACATATTATGTGCCAGTACGTCAAGACACTTCAGTTCTTCGGGAAGACTCGACTTCACGGCAAACTCCTTCCATAGAGGAGTATTGGAATAATCTGCTTTAATTTTCATATTCTCTTTGTTATTGCTTTTTTGATTCTATACCTATTATATTATTATATAAGATTCATTATTTCTGCTTCCGCTCTTCTGCCTTTCGCAAAGCGAAATCGTATGCCTGCTGGTAATACACGATGAAATGACTCCACAGGGCTAACTTCGACAGTTTGGCGGCGTTGCTGCGCGACTTCTCCACATTCTTCTTGCTCATTGATGAATAGAGAGCCACGGTATCCTTGATTTCATCGGCCACCTCAGAGTAGTTGTAATCCGTGCGATGAATCACCTTCACACCATCTTCCAGTTCGCTGTATCCGCCTTTCACGCTGTTGGCCCACAGACCGAAGCCTGCGAGATCGGTAGTGATACAAGGTACTTTGAAGGCGATGGCCTCCAGCGGTGTATATCCCCAAGGCTCATAGTACGAAGGATAGATGCACAGGTCGTTACCCAATACCAGATCATAATACGAGAGGTTCAGTACACCATCGTCGCCCGTTAAGTAACAGGGCAGGAAGATCAGCTTCACCTTGTCTTCAGGCAGGTTGTGCATATCGAGGAACTTCAGCATACCCAGCACATTATCATGCGTCATGTTATGCAGCCAATGGGTAATCTCAGGTACGGGCAGCGGTGTGTCGTACGATTTTCCGCTGTTAAGACGTTCCACCAGATCCTGTCGAGGCTCCCCTACCCAACCGGGCACCTCGATGAAAGCTACCACCTGTTTCTTCAACTCCTTGTCACGCAACAAACGGTTCATGGCTTCTATATACACATCCACACCCTTGTTGCGGAACTCGTAACGACCACTTGTAGAAACGATTAAAGTATCATCATCCAACTGCGTACCTAACAAGGCGTTAGCCACATCCAGCAGACGCTTCCTTGCGGCCTTCCGCTTCTGGGTAAACGTAGCTCCCTTCGGTACGAAACTATCGTCGAAACCATTGGGCAGAACAAAATCCACAGGACGGTCGAGCAATTCCTTACACTCGTTGGCCGTGATATCACTCACCGTGGTGAAGCAATCCACGTAATGGGCAGTCTGCTTCTCAATGGAATGCTTGCTCTGCATGTTCAGCTCCCATGACATCTGGTCGCCATTATACGCAAAAAGGTAGTCGTACAGCGGTTTGTTGTTGCCTGCAATACTCCTGCCAATGCTGGTAGCATGGGTGGTGAACACGGTTCCTACCTCAGGAAGATGCTTGTTGATGTACAGAACGCCTAAGCCCGTCATCCATTCATTGCCATGATAGACCACCTTCTTCGAAGCACCCAGATAATGCTTATAGAAGCTCTCCACCACCAAAGCGGCAGCATAGGAGAACATCGATGCCTCGTCGTAATCGCCATAGGCATGGAGGGAATCCACCTGATAGTTTTCCCACAACCAAGTATAGATCTGGTCTTTCTGAGCAAAATACGGAGTGAAATCTACGAGAATGGCAATAGGATTGCCAGGTATGTTCCAGCGGCCTACCTTCACTTTCAGTCCTTGCTGACCAGCTTCAGCTTTCCAATCCGGATACAAGTCAGCATCCTCGGTGAAATAAGGACAGTTCTTCTCGCCCCAACAATCGGGACCAATGAAGATAATCCTGTCGTTCATCATCTCCTGAAGCGTCTTAGCTCTTGTTGAAAGAACCGTATATATACCGCCAACCTTATTGCAAACTTCCCAACTTGATTCAAAAACGTAGTCGGGAGCTAATACTCCTTTAGTCATTCTGTACAAATATAACGCCTGCAAAGATAACATAAAAATCCCTTATTACCAACTATAAACATCACTTTTTCCCGTAAATCCTTGATTTCTTGATTAATGTTAGTTATCTTTGCAACCGGATTTATAAATCTTGACAAGATGAATAAGAAATGCATACTCATACTGGTTTTGTTGATGCTGGTTACATTAGGCGGTTATGCGCAAGACAGACCGGATTCAACCTTTATCGGTAAAATCTATAACGATGAACTCAAGGTATATATCGTGATGAACCTTGTGGATAAGAACGTGACCGTTCCGCAGCAGGACATCTTCGGAAAAGTGGATGGATACATGGGCTGTACCGGTACTGAACACGTTTGGACCATCGTCACCTCTGAGGTGAAGGGTCATACGGCGCATATCGAGATGATCAACAACTACGGTAGTGAGGATGTTTCTGCCACGCTGACCTATGAGAAAGACGGTTCCTATACTTATAAACACCAGTCTGGAAGTACCTTGAAGTTCCCCGTGGGTCAGAAATGGCACAAGATTCCCTCGAAGGTAGTGTTCAAGAGAAAATAGAACGTTTCACCGGGATTGATTGTGAAAAGGTTTATAGGGATATTGTTATCGTTGCTTCCATTACTGACAGAAGCGGAAGAGCTGGACACACTGCACCACTGGAAGTTGGAGGTGAGCGCCATGCCCGGACGTGCCCTCGTGGCCGACAAGTGGCAGTCGGAATGGTTAAAGGACAGGAACAATATGGCCTTCGACGCCAAGGTGAGCTTCCGGAAACTCCCTCAGGACAGTGATGCGTTCGCCAAAGACTACGGATACCCTGCTCTTTCAGTAGGTGTTCGGTGGCAGATGAACCACGGCGTCACCATGCACAAGCCCCTCAGTAACTCGTGGCGCTACATTGAAGAAGTTGACTACGATTCGAAGATGGGAAACATCATCACCTTGTATGGTCAGTTCAACCGTCCTGTATGGCAGAACAACCGGTGGCAGGTGGGGTATAATCTGGATTTCGGTGTAGGCTACAGTCATCGGAAATACAATGTGGAGAACGGTATTGACAATGAGATGATCGGTGCCCGCTGGAACATCTTCTTCGGAATGGGAGCGAATGCAAGCTATCGTGTGGGAAAGAACTGGGGACTGTCTGGCGGCGTTCAGTTCTATCATCACAGCAACGGCGCCATGAACCGTCCGAACAAAGGGGCGAACTTCCTTTCCCCCTATATCGGTGCCTTCGTGTTATGGGATGATGACAACAAAGCAGAAAAGCATCATACGGCTCAGGCGTTAAGTCATAACAACAAGTCATCTAAGGAATACGGCTCACCGCTGTACCTACAGTTCGACCTCTCCGTAGGTACGAGAACCCTATTGGAAGAATGGCTCTACACACAATTTGAGATAACACCTGACAAGGAAGGTTACCGCAAGGCCGACTTTAAGAGCTATATCACCTATTCGTTGCAGACTGGTCTGATGTATCGCTATGCCCGCAGATGGGCTTCAGGCATCGGTACAGATATCTGTTATGGCAATTACCATAAACAGTTGGAGAAGTATAACAGCTATATAGGAAACGAAGGCAAACTCAGTCCGTGGTCAGTAGGCATAGGCATCCGCCATGAGGCTTTCTACCACCGATTCTCATTAGCCATGAGCTTAGGCTATTATGTTTATCGGAACATGGGTGAATGGGCCAAGGAACTGGAGAAGCCCTATTATGAAAGAATCGGACTCTTCTACAATATTCCCGGAACAAAGATCAAGATTGGCGGACAGGTGAAGGCGCATCTCACTAAGGCCGACCTTACCGAGTTCACCATCAGCATCCCCCTATCGTTTCACTACTCACCTTTCTGATCCTGGAAGAAATAGCTGGAACCGTCGAAGCAATGGGTGCAGACCTTGCACTTGGGTAAACCTATTGCGTCAATCAGATTCTCTATCTTGTTGAATTTCACACTGGTAAGACCTAACCTACGACCGATCTCCTCTACCATCTTCTGGTACTCAGGACTATCTGTCTGTGCGTATTTGTCAAGGTTCTTGTTCGCATCGCCTTCGAAGTCCTGTATGATACGACGGGTGATCAGTTCCAAGTCGCTCTTGGATGCTGTAAACCCGATGAAAGGACAGCCGTAAACCAATGGCGGACAGGAGATGCGGGCATGTACTTCCTTGGCACCATACTCGAAAAACATCTTGACATTATCACGCAACTGCGTACCGCGAACAATGGAGTCGTCGCAGAAGACCACACGTTGTCCCTGCATCAACTCCCTGTTGGGAATCAGCTTCATCTTCGCCACAAGGTTTCTGCGACTCTGGTTACCGGGAGTAAAGCTACGTGGCCAGGTAGGCGTATATTTCAGAACGGCTCTCTTATACGGGATCTTATGACCCACCGCATATCCTAAAGCAGTTCCTACACCACTGTCGGGAATACCGCAGACACAATCGGCCTCGGTGCTGTCTTCCTCACCCATCACCTTTCCAACCTTCTCACGGAAATCCTCAGTGTTGATTCCCTCATAATCACTGGCGGGGAAACCATAGTACACCCAGAGGAACGAACAGATCTGTTCACGTTTGAACGGCTGCTGAAGAACCTCTACCCCATCAGCCCGTAAACGGATAATCTCTCCAGGACCAAGGTCGCGAACGGGTGTATAGTCAAGGTTAGGCAGACTGGTTGTTTCGGTGGTTACCGCATAACCATCTTCCTTCTTACCAATCACAATCGGGGTTCTTCCTAACGCATCACGGGCAGCGATGATACCATCGTCGGTGAGGATCAGCATAGAACAGGAACCTTTCACCTTCTGATAGACCAGGTTGATACCATCCACGAACGTATCGCCCATATTGATGAGCAGGGCAATGAGCTCAGTCTGGTTAATCGTGTTGGCGCTCATCTCACTGAGATGCATGCGTTTTTCCATCAGTTCCTGGGCAATCTCACGAAGGTTGTTCACCTTCGCAACGGTCACCACAGCATATCTACCGAGATGTGAATTGATCAATATGGGTTGGGGATCTGTATCACTGATGACACCAATACCGCTATTACCGGTAAAGTCATCCAGTTCCTTCTCAAAACGTGAACGGAAGTAATCCCTCTCCAGACTGTGAATGGAGCGTGAAAAGCCTTTATCCTGGTCGAAGGTTACAAGACCAGCACGTTTTGTTCCTAAATGCGAATTATAATCGGTTCCGTAAAACAAATCGTTTACGCAATCCTTCACCGATATTGTCCCGAAAAAACCACCCATATGTGTATATTAATCTTTTGAGAGTGCAAAGGTACGAAAAAAGGAGATAAGAGCAAAAAATATAATGGATTTTATTTTCCATTTTTTCTTCTCTGCTGCCATAGCTCCCAGCTATTTACGATATTCTGCCAGAGAATATAGCACCCCGGTCCTACCGATGCCACGGGGTTCAGATAGGTATAGGCAATCCAGATGGCAAAAGCCGTATTCTTCTGTCCTAACGCCTGACCGGCCTCGATGGTTGAATGAAAGAAACGCCCAACATATTTGCCCACCATAAACTGCACGAAACAGAGTAAAAGAGAAACAGCAGCAATCAGTAACAGTAAGATGACTGGCGAATGACTGTTCACGATATTCTTCACGGTCGTTCCCGTTACAATAGCCAAGGAGATACCCCAGAAGTAGAAACCCAGATCAGGAATACTGATGATGCGCCGATGGAGTCTGTGCATGTGGTGTTTGACGAACCATCCCATAAGGAGAGGCACCACCAGGATGAGCGCCACTCGTTGGAGAATGATCCAGAAGGCAGTGAGGAACGAGATATGTGCGCTCTTCTCCACCAAGGGGAATACAATGGGAATCATCAGTGCCGTAACGAAGTTCGACAGGAAGGTGAAGGTAGTCATGGAATTCAGGTTCCCTCCCAGCTTCGTCGTGACAACGGCGGCAGCTGCTGCACAAGGAGCGATGACGCAGCATAGGATTCCCTCCCACATGATCTTCGTATTCGTATCATTGGGATCAGTGGCAAACAAGATGATGCCGACGATGATCAGCACGAAGAGTATCTGAAACAGTGAGATCCAGAAATGCCATGGTTCCAGACGCATCTGATGGAAATCCACCTTACAGAACGTCACGAACAGAATCAGGAACATGAACAGCGGCAGGATCTCATCGAAGATAGGCTCAAAGAACCTGCTCGCCTCCTCCAGTTCCGGTGTGAAGGCAAAGAGGATATACAACAACGTTCCCAGTCCCATGGAGACAGGTAACGTCCAGTTTTTCAGAAATCTGACAATCGTTTTTACCATAACAAAGAAAAAGGACACGGGCCATACCCATGTCCTTATAGTTTATTCTGCCTGTTCCAAGGCTCTTACCAGCTGGTCAGGACAGCTTGTATTCTTATATCCGCAGCGAATACCTCCAAGACGTTCCTTCACCTCTTCCACCTTCATTCCTTCAACAAGGCGAGATACTCCCTGCAGGTTTCCGTTGCAGCCCCCCAGGAATTGCACATTCCTCACGCGGTTCTCGTCGTCGATGTCGAGGTCGATCTGTTGGGAGCAGGTACCAGAGGTTTGATAAACGATGTGCTTCATTAAACCTCCTCCGGTTTCATGTTCGTGTAAACCGTCTGCACATCATCGAAGTCCTCCAGGCGCTCCACCATCTTATCAATGGTCTCACGCTGCTCGGCAGTCACATCCTTCAAGTCGTTGGGGATGCGGGTGAACTCAGCACCCGTCACCTCGAAGCCGTTCTCCTCCAGATGTTTCTGGATAGCGCTGAAGCTCTGCGGGTCGCCGTAGATAGTGATGCTGTTCTCTTCCTCATCCTCGTCAAACTCATCCTCCACACCATAGTCAATCAGGTCGAGAATCAGCTCGTCCATATCCAGATCATCCTTCTTCTTGAAGGTGAACACTGCCTTGTGGTCGAAGAGGAATGCCAGACTGCCCTGAGTACCCAGGTTACCGTTGAACTTGTTGAATACTGAACGCACATCACCCACCGTACGAGTGGTGTTGTCGGTCAGTGTCTCTACGAAGATGGCGATTCCATGAGGACCGTATCCCTCATACGTTACTTCCTTGTAATCGCTCTGGTCCTTACCCATCGCATTCTTGATGGCACGCTCGATATTGTCCTTCGGCATGTTCTCGCGCTTGGCATTCGCGATGATAGCACGAAGAGTAGGATTCATGTCAGGATCAGGACCGCCAGCCTTTACTGCGATTGCAATCTGCTTTCCAATCTTTGTGAAAGTCTTGGCCATGTGGCCCCATCTCTTTAATTTCGCTGCTTTGCGATATTCAAATGCTCTTCCCATATTCTAATGCATAATTAGTAATTCATAATTCATAATTATCTCAGCTCTGCGTTGAGCTGTTTCTTAATATTGGTGATGAGTTTCTGCATGATCGCATCGATCTGCTTGTCACCCATGGTCTTCTCCTCGTCCTGGAGGATGAAATTCACAGCGTAGCTCTTCTTACCTGCAGGAAGGTTCTTACCCTCATAGACATCGAACAGCTCCACTTTCTTCAGCAATTTCCTCTCCGTCTGGTAGGCAATCTGCTCAATGCGAGAGAACTCCACATCCTTATCAATCAGCAACGCCAGGTCACGACTCACGGCAGGATACTTACTGATCTCCGTGTAAGACACACTATTCTTACGAACAGCCTTTGTCAAGGCAGTCCAGTTCAAGTCGGCGAAATACACCTCGGCGTCCACATCACAGCGCTTTGCCACCTTCTTGGATACGATACCCAGTTCACCCAGCAGCTTTCCGCCACGGTTCTCGATGACCATACCCTTTGACAGGATATCACCCTTGCTCTCCTTGAAGACAACAGCACCGATAGGCAGTCCGATACGACGCAGGATATTCAGCACATATGCCTTCAGCTCGAAGAACGAGCTCTGCTCATCAGGATGAGCCCATGAGCCTTCCACACGCTTACCAGTTACCCACAAGCCCAGATGAGTCTCCTCCTTGTAGGCGTTCATCGGGTTCTCTGCATCAGCCTTTTCAGGTGAATAGAAATAGGTGTTGCCGAACTCGAAGAACTTCAGGTTCGCACTCTTGCGGTTCACGTTATGTGCAATGCTTTCCATACCGCCGAACAAGATGCTCAGGCGCATCACGTTCAGGTCGGAGCTCAGCGGATTCATGATTCTTACCAGGTTCTCTGTATTGAAGCTGTTCTCCAGTCCATCGTAGTAAGCAGCCTTGGTCAGCGAGTTGTTCAGAATCTCATTGAAGCCGCATCCTACCAGCTGTTCACCGATCAGGTTCTCCAGCAGATGCTTCTGGTCCTCATCGCCCTTGTTCACAAGAGATGACTTCAACTGTGTGGGAATCTCCACATTATTATATCCATACACGCGAAGGATATCCTCCACCACATCACAAGGACGCTGCACATCCACGCGGTATGCGGGAACAACCAGTTGCAGTCCTTCCGCATCCTCTTTCTCAATGCGCATCTCCAGACTGGTTACGATGCTCTTGATGGTCTCCACCGGAATAACCTTACCCACCAACTGGTGCACATAGTCGTACTTCAAGTCAACGGGGAAGTCGGGCAGCGGATTGGGATACACATCCTTGATCTGCATGCTTACCTTACCGTTGGCCAGTTCCTTACAAAGGATGGCAGCCTGCTGCAATGCGTAGATGGTTCCATTGGGATCAATACCACGCTCGAAGCGGAAGCTGGAATCGGTGCTCAGTCCATGACGACGGGCACTCTTGCGGATCCATGTGGGATGGAAGTAAGCACTCTCGAGCACCACGTTGGTGGTTGTCTCATACGTACCACTACCCTTTCCACCGAACACACCAGCTATACACATCGGCTCCTCCGCATTGCAGATGGCCAGATCCTTGTCGGACAGACTGTGCTCCACACCGTCGAGCGTCACGAACTTCGTACCCTCGGGCATGGTCTTCACCACAATCTTATGACCGGTAACCATATCTGCATCGAAGCAGTGGAGTGGCTGACCGTAGGCCATCATGATGTAGTTGGTGATGTCCACGATATTGTTGATAGGACGGAGACCGATGGTGTTGAGCTTGTTCTTCAACCACTCCGGACTCTCCTTCACTTCACAATCAGTGATGCTCACGCAAGCATAGCGCTTGCAAGCCTCGTTGTTCTCGATCACCACCTCAACAGGCAGTGATTCGTTGTCAACGACAAACTTGCTGCAGTCGGGACGATGCAGGGATGTCTGATAACCGTTCTGCTTCAGCCACGCATACAAGTCGCGGGCCACGCCCCAATGTGAGAGCGCATCAGCACGGTTAGCCGTGATATCCACCTCGATGAGCCAATCGCTCTCCAGGTGATAGTATTCAGCAGCAGGAGTACCTACAACAGCATCCTCGGGCAGTACGATGATACCCGCATGACTCGTACCTATACCGATTTCATCCTCGGCACAGATCATACCGTTGCTCTCCACGCCACGCAGCTTACTCTTCTTGATCACGAACTCCTTGTCGCCATCATAAAGCACGCAGCCCAGATCAGCCACGATCACCTTCTGTCCTGCAGCCACGTTAGGCGCGCCACAGACAATCTGTGAAGGCTCGCCCTTACCTAAGTCAACAGTGGTTACATGAAGATGGTCAGAATTGGGGTGCATCTCACAGGTAAGCACCTTACCTACATACAATCCTTTGAGTCCTCCTTTAATGCTTTGTACCTCTTCCAGTGCGTCAACTTCCAGACCCTCGGAAGTCAGCGCATCGCACACTTCCTGCGGAGTCAGGTCAAAGTCAACATACTCTTTCAGCCATTTATATGAAATATTCATTGCAATGATTATTGATATTCTCTAAAAACGGGTGCAAAGTTACGAAAAATCGAGAGAAAAGCCAAATTTATTTGTGCTTTTCCGAGTGCTGAGTAATTTCGGCGAGCCAAAGTTACGAAAAGTCGAGCGAAAAGCCAAATTTCTTCGCTTCTTTCTTATTGATTTGATGCACTATCGCACCCTAAGTTCATCTCCCACCTTCAACTCATAGTCAGGACTCAGCTTATTCATCTTATACAGACTCTTCAGTCGGATACCATAATACTGGGCGATGGAATACATGCTCTCGCCTGCCTTCACACGATGCGGACGTTTCTTATAGGAAGCCTCGGCCTTTTTCTGTTTCTTTTTGAGCCAGATCATTTCGTTCTCTACAAGCGGTGAATTGTAGTCACGTTCGTTATACTTGGCAATCTTCTTCCCGCTGATACCGATCTCCTTACCAATCGCCTTAAAGGTATCCCCTTTCCTGGCCTGAAGGAAATAGTTCTTATTATATATATGTATAGGGTGTAGGAATCCGTCCTGTCTATGTCCTGAGTTCTGCGCCATGAACTTGTCATAGCTCTTGGCACGGTCGTACTCATAGAGCTTGTACAGTTCGATAAGGTTGATCAGCATCGGTGCATAGTTCGGGTTCGTAGCATAGCCACACGCCTTCAGTCCGTGCGCCCATCCTTTGTAATCCGTGATGGAGAGAGAGAACAGCTGACTGTATCGTTTGTTCTTGGTCAGGAACTTACTATGGTCCTCATAACTCTCCTGTGCATTATTATATGCACGGAAGCACTCCTGTTTGGCATCATCATCCTTATGAACCGTCCTACCTGTCCATCCGTGACACTTAATACCGAAATGGTTATTCCCTTTCTTCACCAGTTCACTGTTTCCAGCACCGCTTTCCAGGATTCCTTGCGCCAATGTGATACTGGCTGGAATCTTGTTACGCAGCATCTGCTCGATCGCCATGTCGCGATACTGGTCGATATATGTCTGGTAACGCTGGTTCCATTTCTGCTGCTGGGCAACAGTAGAAACAGAACCTGTCATGAGGAACAGGAACAATATATTCCGTAAGCTGTAATTCGTGAACCGTATCATGAGTGACAAAGGTACGACAAAAACTGTATATAACAAAAAAAATAACACAATTTCTTGTGTTATTCTTTTATTCTTTGATTATTTCCTTCCACTGTTCGGGCGGGCGGGGAACTGTCCGTTCCTTCCTGGAGGTTGGGGATTTCTTCCTCCTACCCAGCGGAGTGATTGTCTATGGAAATTATCTTCCGCATTGATCACATCGAAGACCTTTGTGGCAGGAATGATCTTCAGGAACTTCTCGTGGTAAGTCTTCTGAATCTCTTTCACTTGCAGGTCGAGTTCATCCCGGCGAAGGATGACCTTCTTGCATTCCGCATTGTCTTTCGGTTTCATATAGCGGTAGCGGGCAGCCTGCGTATACACCGCACGCTGCTTGTTCATCATCTCCCGATATACCGGGAAGAAAGCAGCTGCCTCTTTCGGGGTCAGTCCTGCCTCCTTGGTGATGAACTGCTCGAGCTCTTTCTGGAAACGCTGCGGGTCGAATCTACCCGGTTGCTGTCCCCACTGTTGGGCATAGGCAGCACAACTGAGCATCATCGTCACCCATAAGATCAATACCTTTCTCATTAAGTACTCCGTTTATCAATTCTCAATCAGATAAGCATAGATGTCCGAATTATCGAGCATGGCATAGTCAGCCATTTCATCAAGATAATATTCGTCATTTTCAGCATTAGCGGACTTAGAGTCGGTTGCCTTTTCCATCTTGGCAGTCTGCATTTCAGAAGATGCCTGATGGCTCTGGTTTCCACTCATCGAAGTATAATACGTAGCGGCACCGAATAACAGCGCTGCGAAACTTGCAGCAATGGCCAGTCGCCGCATAGGCCTAATCCATGCCCTCTTGGTACTCTTAGTCTCAGACAAATTCACTTCAATTGCCGTTGTTTTCTCCTCCGGCAACTGCTGCATGATATCCGTCATAAACTTGTCGAAATACCCTTCAGGCACTTGGAAATGGTTCTGCTGACCAAATTTCTGTTTGAGTATATCCTCTGTCATTTTTATATAGTTTTTTTATTAGACGTTGTATTCGCGGAATGGTTTAATACATATTCAGAAATTTTTTTCACTGCAATATGATAAGATGCTTTCAGTGCTCCTTCGCTCGTTCCTGTGAGCTTGGAAAGCTCGCTGTATTTCATCTCGTCATAGTATCGCAGCGTGAACACTGTACGCTGTACATCAGGCAGTGCTGCGATTGCTTCCTGCAACAAAGCCTGCGCATCATCACCATCGAAATAGTCATCAGCCATGAGTCGGTTGGCCACCGACAGATCCATGTCCGTACTGATTTTGTGCTGCTGTTTGCGCAAGTGGTCCAGACTCTCATTGATAGCGATGCGGTAGAGCCATGTAGAGACTTTCGATTTACTCTGGAAATCCCCTATGCTGTTCCATGCTTTCAGGAATGTATTCTGCAGCACATCATTCGCATCATCATGGTCGAGCACGATACGACGGATCTTCCAGTACAGCGTCTCAGTGTACTGCTGTACGATTATTCCGAAGGCGCGGCGCTGGTTTTCAGGCTCGCCGAGCATCTTCATAACCTCGTTTTCATCGTATTGCTTTGCCATGCATTACTAATTAATAAAAGGTTTTAAGTGCTTCTTCAGCGCACGGTCGTATCCATATACGTCCTGATACTCTGTCAGCACCCCATCCTGATTGGGATAAACTGTATAGTATGTGATGAAGAGCGGTATTTCCGGCTCTACCTTCACCTGATGAATCAACAAACTCTTGTCAACCATTAAACTGGTATCGACATCTTCATTCTGCTCCGCCGTCAGATTAGCGCTCATGGAATACCTGATCTTCTCCAGCAGCTCCTCATCCGGATCCTTCAGCAGGAACTGCGCCAGTCGGAAGGGCTCTTGTACGCGTACGCAGCCATGACTAACAGCTCTGAACGAGCGTTGGAAGAACCACGGTGTTGACGTGTCGTGCAGATATACCGCGTGGTTGTTAGGGAACCTGAAGATGATTCTTCCCAGCGAGTTCCCCGGTCCGCCCTCTTGTACGATATACTGTTTCCCTTCCATGATCCTGCTGTACGAGCCTCGCGTAGCATCGAGTTTCCCCTCCTTCTTGTCGTATATGTACATGTTATTCCTTTTCAGGTAGCCATGACTATAGACAATGCCTTTGGCGATGCTCTGCGGCACGAACCATTTCGGATTCAGGTCCATCCGCTGTATCCTACTGGTGAGCAGAGGTGTCTTACTCTTTCTGGTGCCGCATCCCACCCTCATCGAGATCGAAGAGTCGGGACAAACGGCAAACAGTCGGTAGGAAGGCACATTCACCAATACATATTTCTTATGTTGCTCAGGCGCATCCTCCAGATACCATCTGCTACGTTCGATATTACAGATCGTTGTCAGTCGTTGCGCCTCCGACAGTCCTCCTTCCTTCAAACGCTTGCACAGCGCAGGATAGAGCGTATTCTTCGGCTGTATCTCCTTGAGGAAACGCGCCACGCTGTCGTTCCGGATTTTCCGCATGGCCTTACTGAAGAAGTTCTCGTCAGGATGTTTCACCTTGATGTCGAACAGCTGGTAGTATGTCACGCGCACCGAGTCGCTGTCCTTTACGTCGCAGTGGTTCATCACATATTCCGCATTCAGGTAGCCGAAATGCTGACCGCTGCAGTAGCGCAGGAACGCTTTGGTGAGGTTATACTCCAGTCGGGCGAACACCCTGTTGATATCAGCCACGCTGTCACCCATCTCCATGTTATGCGCCCTGTTCATGTCGATAGAGAGCTGTTTACGTCGGAACACGCCCGATGATAGTCCCCCTTCTTCCACCTTTTCCAGGTACGCCATCAGGGAATCAGCCCGCTGGTCTATTCCCATTCTGTCAATCCAGAGCAAAGGGCGGCCGTTTAAGTAATGACTTCGTGTCTGGCGGTCGGCCACCATCTTCCCGCTGTCTTCCCTTGCCAGTTGTCGCAAATGTTTTTTCACCGTCTGTGCATCCACACAAAAGGCCGACTTTCTCAGCTCAGAGAAAGCGTCTAAAGTTAAAGCCTTATTGGGATTCTCTTGTTTTTCCTGACATGATATAAACATACATGCCAGGACAAGAAATAGTATGAGTTTTCTATACACGGTGAGTGTAGGTCAATACTATTTGACGGAGATTTTGCGAACCACCTTGCCCACCTTTACGATGTAGCAACCTTTCGGCAAGCTCAGCTCAAAGCTTTTTTCTGCACCTTCTACTTTCACGCTCATGACGCGTACACCAGCCACATTATAGATATAAAGCATCTGTCCGCTGGCGTTGTTCACATGCAGGGTGTTGCCCTGCAGCACAACAGTCGGCTGAACGATTTCCTGCTCTATGATCTCTATGGAAGTGTTCGCCATGATGCTCACTGGTACGCCGAATACCAGAGCTGCAGCAAGGGTGATCATGAGTAATCTTTTATTCATAAGCGCTTATATTTTGTGCAAATATACATTGTTTTTGTGAATCCAGCAACATTTTTTACCATTTTCTTTCAGAAAATTGTAGAAAATAGATGATTTTAACAGTCATCACAGCTCAAAAACATCATTTTCGGCTGTCAGATACGATTCCGGGAACACTTTTCGAGCTTCGTTCACAATCTGCTGTTCATCGTTATATCTTGCTGAATAATGTCCCAAAATAAGTTTCTTCACGTTCGCTTTCAGGGCCACGGTTGCCGCCTGAGCCGCTGTACTATGATGGTAGAGTTCGGCACGGTCGGCCCTGTCTTCACAGTACGTACTCTCATGATAGAGCATGTCAACCCCCTGAACCACCTTATATAACTCGGGCATATAACGTGTATCACTACAGAAGGCATAGGCACGAGGCGGATCAGCCGGCGTAACCAGTCGTTCATGGGGCACCACTTCCCCATCCTCTTTCACCCATCCGGCACCAGCCTTGATGTTGTTGATCTGACTGATAGGAATCTGCAGGTAGTCGATCATGTCGCGACGGATATGCGGCAGTGTGGGTTTCTCACGGAACAGATAGCCACAGCAGGGCACACGGTGCTCGAGCGGAATGGTCTCCACAGTCACGCTCTTATCCTCGTAGATCACCTGCTGAAGCGTTGTATCCACGGCATGGAACACCACCTCATACTCCAGTCCGTTGCAGAACATATCCATCTGTGCCTTCAGCATCGGTTCCAGTTCTCCAGGTGCATAGACATGCAAGGGAGCCGTTCGTCCCAGCATACCAAAGGTACTGATCATACCAATCAGTCCGAAGCAGTGGTCACCATGCAGATGCGAGATGAACACAGCGTGTAAGCGGTTGAAGTTGATGTGTGAGCGCCGCAGCTGTATCTGAGTACCTTCACCGCAGTCGATCATGAACTGCTTGTCGCGCACCTCCACCACCTGCGATGTGGCCATGTGTTTAGGAGTCGGCAAAGCACTCCCGCAACCAAGGATATATACTCTGAACGGCTGCATTACTTGAGTCGTTTATAGGCATAGATACCCCGTTCGTTCTCCAAGAACAGACTATCTGCACCCAGCTCATAGATGCTGAACGTATCGGAAGAGAGAACCAGTCGTCCGTTGCATATCTTCCAGTCTACCAACGGTTTCGGCTCTGTGATATTCGAAACCACCACGCCGCCTTCCTGGATCTCGAACGACTTATCCAGACTCACCCATTTACCCAGCAGGGTGGTCAGGTTCACCACCACGCGTGCCTTGGCCGGCTCATCGTTGGTAGCCTCCGATTCCAGTGTTACTGCCATTCTGTCGCCTACGCCCATACCGCCTTTCACATTAGACACCGAGTCTTCGTTCACGCCGATATACAACGTATCACCCTGATCGGTAATCAGTTCCAGCGTATGCATGGCTGTTCCGTCACCGCAACGACCGTAGATGCTCACGTCTTCCACCGAGTCGATCTCCACGAATGTCGAGTCGTTCTCCACCTCTGGCTCCGGCTTCTTCTGCTCCTTGCACGAAGACACCCAGGTCAGTGTCAGCAGGGTTGCAAATACATAAACTAATTTCTTCATATAATTTTCAATTCTCAATTTTCCATTTTCAATTAGGTGAGGCTTCCCTTTTTCGCTTCTTCCCACAGCGCATCCATTTCCTCCAGCGTCATTTCCGTTAAGGGCTTACCCATTTTGATGGAATGCTCCTCCACATAGTTGAAGCGGTGGATGAATTTCTGGTTCGTGCGCTCCAGGGCGTTGTCAGGATTCAGCTTATACAGCCGTGCTGCATTGATCACCGAGAAGAGGAAATCGCCCAGCTCATTGGTGGATCGTTCCTTATCCTCTTTGTTCAATTCCACTTCCAGCTCATCCAGCTCCTCGCGCACTTTCTTCCACACATCACGACGGTCCTGCCAGTCGAACCCCACATTTCGGGCTTTATCCTGGATGCGGTAAGCCTTGATCAGACTCGGCAATGCATCAGGTACGCCACTGAGCACGCTTTTGTTTCCGTCCTTCTCCTTGAGCTTGATCTGCTCCCAGTTCTGCAGCACCTGCTCAGCGGTCTTCACATCTGGACGTTCCACTTTCTCCTGAAAGCGCGGATCATCCAGCGGCAGCGGTTCCTTCTGTCCCACCTGCGAAGGATCATAGATATGCGGATGACGGAAGATCAGCTTGTCGGCCTGCGTGTTACACACGTCAGCGATATCGAAATCATCTGTCTCAGAACCGATCTTTGCATAGAACAGCACGTGCATCAGCACGTCACCCAGTTCCTTACTAATCCCCTTGGTATCATTCTTCATCAAGGCGTCGCACAGTTCAAAGGTCTCCTCTATCGTATTGGGCCTCAGACTCTCATTGGTCTGTTTCTTATCCCAGGGACATTTCTCCCGCAGCTGGTCCAACACATCCAGTAACCTACCGAAAGCCTCCAGTTTCTCTTCTCTTGTATGCATCATTCTTGTTTTATTCCATGCAAATGTCGCAATTATTTTGGATATAACCAAATATTTTATCTATTTACAATGCAAAGATACAACAAGTTTTTCATACTACCAAAAATGAGGAGGCGTAGCGTGTGAAAATCCGTTAAAGAAGCCCTATTTAATTGTTAAAAAACACTGAACGCCGTAAACGCTCCCAGTGAATGGCGTTCCCGCTATCAGAGAATGACGTAAACACTACCAGAGATCAAGGTCAATTACAATGAGTGAATGACCGTGCTCAAAGCGAACGAACAAACGAACGAACAGTTTTCAAGTTGGTTTAGATATCTCCTTAGAATAATAATAAATAATATATTATTTATTATTATTCTACCACCATATACGTGTGTGGTATTAAAAACTGTTCGTTCGTTTGTTCGTTCGCATGTTCGTTATAGTTGTTTGTTCCGTGTTATGAATGAGTGTAAATAAAACTCTCATTTTTACTTGGAAGTTTTGAATGAAAGTTGTATCTTTGCAAACGCATGCAAATAAATCAACCATGAAACAATTACAAGCATTAAACAAACATACCGCGCCTAAAAGCGTGATGCCTGAGAAGATCATTCAGTTTGGCGAAGGAAATTTCCTTCGCGCCTTTGTTGACTGGATCATCTGGAACATGGACGCCAAGACGAATTTCAACGGAAGCGTGGTGGTGGTACAACCTATCGAAAGAGGTATGGTTGACTGGCTGAACGGTCAGGACTGTCTGTATCATGTGAATCTACAGGGCCGCATGAATGGCGAGCCCGTGAACACCCTCGAACGTATCGATGTGATCAGCAGGGCCCTGAACCCCTACTCGCAGAACGCGGCCTTCATGGCATTGGCCGAACAGCCTGAGATTCGTTTTGTGATTTCGAACACCACTGAGGCGGGTATTGCCTTTGACGATACTTGCAAGCTCACTGACAAGCCTGCCAGCAGCTATCCTGGTAAGTTGGTGCAGTTGCTCTACCGACGTTTCAAGACCTTCAATGGCGACCCAACTAAAGGTCTGATTATCATGCCCTGCGAGCTGATCTTCCTCAACGGACACCACTTGAAGGAATGTATCTACCAGTATATTGAACTATGGAAAGAGGATCTGGGCGAAGACTATGAGTCGTTCAAGCAGTGGTTCACCAAGTACAACTACGTTTGCGCCACCTTGGTTGACCGTATCGTACCGGGCTTCCCACGTAAGGAAATTACTGATATTCAGCAGAAAATAGGATACAAAGACGACCTGGTGGTACAGGCCGAGGCCTTCCATCTCTGGGTGATTGAGAAGCCTGAGAACATGAGTATCGAGGCGTTGCGCGAGGAGTTCCCAGCCGAGAAAGCGGGTCTGCATGTGCTCATCGCCGAGAGCGAGAAACCTTATCATGAGCGTAAGGTGACCTTGCTGAACGGTCCGCATACTGTGCTCTCCCCTGTTGCCTTCCTCTCGGGCGTAGATATCGTCAGGGATGCCTGCAACCACGAGGTAATTGGCCAATATATCCATAAGGTGCAGTTTGAGGAACTGATGGAAACACTGAACCTGCCCATGGATGAACTGCGCCGCTTTGCCGGTGATGTTCTGGAGCGTTTCAACAACCCGTATGTGGATCATCAGGTGACGAGCATCATGCTGAATTCCTTCCCCAAATTCCAGGCCCGCGATTTACCCGGAGTGAAGACTTATCTGGAGCGCAAAGGAACACTCCCCAGCGGATTGGTATTCGGTTTGGCGGCTATCATTATATACTACAAAGGTGGTAAGCGTAGCGACGGAACAGAGATCACGCCTAATGATGACCAGAAGATTATGAATCTCTTGAAGGAATTATGGGAAACGGGTGATACGCAAAAAGTTATCGATGGTGTTCTTAGCGCAGAATTCATTTGGGGAGAGGATCTCCGCAAGGTGAAAGGACTCGCAGATTTGGTAAAGAAATATCTTGACTTAATCCTGGAAAAAGGAATGCTCGAAGCTGTAAAAACAATCCTTTAAATTAAACATTAAAGATTAAAGAATCATATAATCCTTTTTTAACAACAACTTATTATGAAAAAATTACTATTACCGATCCTGCTCTTTGCAGCCATGTCTGTAAACGCAGCAGAAAACCCCGTGTTAACCATCGAAGGTGGTCAGGTACAAGGCGTATTCGCCGACGATCATCCTGACGTGTATGTCTATCGTGGCATTCCGTATGCAGCTCCTCCTATTCGCGAGAACCGTTGGAAAGCTCCGCAGCCCGTTGTACCCTGGAAGGGTGTGAAGATCTGCGACACCTTCGGTCGTCCGAGCTATCAGGCCATCCAGTACCCTGGCGGTTACTACACCGAGTGGGGCTACGGTAAGGAGGCTGCCTTCAGTGAGGACTGTCTGTATCTGAACGTATGGACAAAGGCTCCCGGACAGGTGGGCAAAAAACTGCCTGTAGCTTTGTGGATTCACGGTGGTGGCTATCGTGAAGGTTTCGGCTCTGAGCCCGAGTTCGACGGTCAGGAATGGGGCGCTAAGGATGTAGTGCTCGTATCTATCAACTACCGTCTGGGTATCTTCGGCTTCCTCACCCACCCCTTGCTGGCAGAGGAGAATCCGAACCATGTATCTGGTAACTACGGTATCCTCGACCAGATCGAGGCTTTGAAGTGGATCAAGAAGAACATCGCACAGTTCGGTGGCGATCCCAACAACGTAACCATCTTCGGACAGAGTGCCGGTGGCGGTAGCGTACGTACCCTTTGTGAGTCTCCCCTGGCTCGTGGCTTGTTCCACAAGGCTGTCATCATGAGTGCTCAAGGTCTGAGCATCCCCAACCCCAACGGTGGTGGTATGATGGGTGGCCGTTACGGCGGTGGTTCTGTTGAGGATGCTGCTAACAATGCCAAGAAGATGTTCGACTGGGCTGGTATGACCGATCTGCAGAAGATGCGTCAGGCTTCTACCGAGACTGTCTTTGCACTGCCTACTATCTATGCACAGGCTAACAGCAGCGGACAGCAGCAGGGTGGCTTTGGTATGATGCGTATGGGCATGGGCTATATGCCGATGATCGACGGTTATGTAAGCGTGAAGAGCTTTGATGATGCTACTCGCGAGGGCACGTTGGCCGACGTTCCTTATATGATTGGCTACACCCTGAACGATATGGGTAATATGGCTCCTAACATTGCCGAGTTCTGTAAGGTTCGCGCTGAGAAGGGCGGTAAGGCTTGGGCTTACGAGTTCGCTCGTCCGCTTCCCGATGATGGTTCTCATCCTGAGGTAACACAGCGTCTGCGTGGTGCTTTCCACTCTTCCGACCTCTGGTTCGTATTCAAGAGTCTGAAGCACTGCTGGCGTCCTTGGACCAAGGGCGACTGGGATCTCTCTGAGAAGATGCTTACTGCATGGACCAACTTCGCCAAGTACAGTGATCCTAATGGACCGAAGGGTGGCGAATGGAAACCTTGCACAGAGAAGAACCCGAATTTCATGGTGTTCAAGCTGAACGACAAGGACGCAGAAGCTTCCTTCTTCGGTCAGCCTGAGACGGCTCCTCAGCAGGGCTTCGGTGGCTTCCCCGGCGGCTTCGGCGGCGCTCCTGGCGGACCAGGTGCCAGACCAGCTGCTCCCAACAGACAGTAAAACATCAAACGCATATCATAAAAGGTCTTCCAAGCGGGAGACCTTTTTTTTATGTAATAAGTTAAAATATGCTTATTCGTAATTAAATCGGTGTTATTTTACTAATTTTGCACTCAAAATAGCGAATATGAAGAAACTAATGATAGCCATCATGCTCTGTCTGCCAATGGCAGGTATGGCACAAAACCAATGGGAGCGTCCTGATATTCAGGAGAAAAAAGCGGTTAAGACGGAAAAGGAGGTTACGACGGAAGATCCGAAATACCTTGAAGGTGCCGTTCCTGTAGTGAACGGTGAGGTGTGCTGGACACTCGACCTGTCGGTACCTGGTAAGAATGCGCAGCAGATCTACGATCTCGTACTGAACTATCTGGCCGATCTCGTCAAGCAGGAGAACCAGTTGGAGGGCAGCAGCGTGTCGTTGGTGAACAAGAGTGAGCACAAGATTGCTGCGTCCATCAAGGAATGGCTGGTGTTCAAGAACCAGTTCCTGTCGCTCGACCGTGCTAAACTTTTCTTCAACCTGATCGTGGAGTGCTCGGACAATCATGTGAAAGCGGATTTGCGACGAATCAACTACCTGTATGAGGAAGACCGCGAGGGCGGAGGCAGTCATTACAGGGCAGAGGAATGGATTACCGACGAGTATGCGCTGAACAAGAAAAAGACCAAGTTCTACAAGGCGCAGGGCAAGTTCCGCAAGAAGACAATCGACCGCAAGGACGAGTTGTTTGAGGCCATCAAGAACGTTCTTCAATAAATTGATAAACAATGCGTTACCGTTCACGATTCGACGAAGACGAGAAGCAGGACAAATACCTGATGCTAAGACAGATTCTGAACATTATCTTTATGTTGGGAGCTGTTGTTGGTGTACTGTTGTACTTCTACCAGAACAAGACCATTGGTACGATAGTGATTGTCGTGGCCATGCTCTTCAAGATGGTAGAATGTGTGTTCCGTCTGCTGAAATAACATGAAGAGAGTTTTCATCACCCTATTGTCTGTTGTCTGCCTCGTATCTACGATGCAGGCTCAACAGGATTTCAACCAGATCAACGATCGTGGTGAAATAACTCCGGCAGATGACTGGAAATCATCGCACAAGAAAGACACGACGAAACACGACAAGGAGATTCCTATTGGTATGAAGGTATGGACCGTTGATGAACGGTTCGGCGACCGTACTGCTGCCATCCCTGATACCATTCCCCACATGTATATGAACTCGGTGTTCACTACTGGCCGCCGCGGAGAGTTCAACACAACAGGAAACCTTGGTGCACCACGCATCAACAGAATCTTCATTGACAGAAGTCTGCCGGAACAGTTTATGTTTACACAGCCGTATGACTTCTTCATTACGCCCGTTGACAAGTTCCATTTCACCAACACCCTCTCCCCTATTACCAATGTGTCGTACGACGAATGTGGCGACAAGAATGTAGGCGAGGATCACCTCAAGGCATTGTTTGCCGTGAATGCTGGTAAGAAGACGGGATTGGGATTCAAGTTCGACTATATCTACGGACGGGGTTACTATCAGAACCAGAGTACCGCCCACTTCAACTATACGATGTATGCGTCACACTTAGGCGACCGCTATCAGGCACACCTGCTGCTTTCTACCAACCATGAGAAGGTAGCTGAGAACGGCGGTATCACGAACGATGATTACGTGTCGCATCCGGAAATCTTCAGGGAGTCGTTCAGAACGGATGAAATCCCCACCGTACTGAATCAGAACTGGAACCGTAACGACAACCAGCATATCTTCCTCACGCACCGCTACAACATCGGTTTCAACCGGAAGGTGCCCATGACTGAGGAGGAGATCAAGGCCAAGAAGTTCGCCATGGAGGCCGAAAAGGAGAAGGCTGAGCGCGAGGCCAAGGAGAAAGAGCGGAAGAAGGCCATGAAGGAAGGAAGACAGTATGATGAGGATGCTGTGCAGAACACTTATGCCGGCCGACCCGATGATGCGAAGATTGCCGGGGATGAGCCTGCTGGCGATGCAGATGCTGCCTCTGATCGTATTGCCGTGACCAAGCAGATGGCAGACAGTCTGCTGGCTGCCAACAAGAAAGCTGCAGAGGACACTTCATGGCTGAAGAACGAGTTTGTACCAGTGACCAGTCTGATACATACCTTGAAGGTGGATAACTACCGACGCATCTACCAGGCATATGCCACCCCGTCAGCCTATTACCACAACACTTATCTGAAGAACGAGGAACTGCAGGGCGACAGTATCTTCGACAAGATGCGCCACTATGATATCAAGAACACCCTCGCCCTCTCATTGCTCGAAGGGTTTAACAAATGGGCGAAAGCAGGACTGAAAGCGTTCATCACTTCCGACCTGCGGAACTTCTCGATGCCCGATACCTGTCTGGCAGGCTACCGCTCCTATCGTGAGCATAACCTGAGCTTCGGTGGACAGATCAGTAAGACCGAGGGTACATTGCTACATTATCAAGCTACATTGGAAACTTGGCTGACCGGTGAGGATGCAGGACAGTTGAAGTTTGACGGCTCGGCCGACCTGAACTTCAAGCTCTTCGGCGATACGGTGCAGTTAGCTGCAAGGGGTTTCTTCTACAAGTTGCAACCTACCTTCTACCAGCGAAACTACCATGCCAAGCACCTATGGTGGGACAACGATGGGGAGAATGGACTGAAACTATCGCAGGAGATCCGTTCACGCATCGAAGGACTGTTCACCTATCAAAAGACACGTACCAGTGTGCGGGTGGCCATCGACGACCTGAAGGATCACATCTACTTTGCCCAGAAATATACATTCAATAATGAAGTTGTTACAGGTAGCACTGTTAGCGTGAAACAGCACTCGGGTAACATCAGTCTGCTCACCGTACAAGTGGGTCAGGACTTCACCCTCGGACCGCTGAACTGGGAGAGTCAGGTAACCTGGCAGAAATCAAGTAATAACGAGGTATTGCCCGTACCCGACCTCAACATCTACAGTAACCTGTACCTGCATTTCCGCATCGCAAAGGTACTGAGGGTGGATCTCGGAGCTGACGTGCGCTATTTCACCAAGTACTATGTACCCGACTACAGTCCGCTACTGGCGCAGTTCACCATACAGGACAACGGCGAGAACAATATGGAGTTAGGCAACTACCCCATCGTGAACGTTTATGCCAACATGCACCTGAAGCATGCCCGCTTCTTCGTTATGATGAGTCATGTGAACGCAGGCGACGGCGGTAACCGTTTCTTCGTGCCCCACTACCCCATGAACGGAATGATTCTCAGGTTCGGTGTTTCGTGGAATTTCTTCAATTAATCCACTATTTCCTTTGTGATTAACACAAAATATCGTAATTTTGCACCGAATTACAAATATTTAGATTAAAATGCCTCAAATATCAGTACGCGGAATAGAGATGCCAGAGAGTCCGATCAGGAAGCTCGCACCACTGGCTGTCGCAGCAAAGAAACGTGGTACCAAAGTGTATCATCTCAATATCGGTCAGCCCGATCTTCCTACTCCGCAAGTAGCCATGGACGCGATCAAGAATGTTGACCGCAAGGTCCTAGAATACTCACCTTCTCAGGGATATGCCAGCTATCGCGAGAAGTTAGTTGACTATTATGCTAAGTACGATATTCACGTAACGGCGGAAGATATCATTATTACCTGCGGTGGTTCTGAGGCAGTGCTCTTTGCATTCATGTCATGCCTGAACCCAGGCGACGAGATCATCGTTCCAGAACCTGCCTATGCCAACTACATGGCCTTTGCTATCTCTGCAGGTGCTAAGATCCGTACCATCGCCACCACCATCGAGGAGGGATTCTCCCTGCCGAAGGTGGAGAAGTTCGAGGAACTGATCAACGACCGCACAAGGGCTATCTTGATCTGTAATCCCAATAACCCGACAGGTTATCTCTATACAAGGCGCGAGATGAACCAGATTCGCGACTTGGTGAAGAAATACGATCTCTATTTGTTCTCTGACGAGGTGTATCGCGAGTACATCTATACCGGCTCACCGTATATCAGTGCTTGTCATTTGGAAGGCATCGAGCAGAACGTGATACTCATCGACTCTGTATCCAAGCGTTACAGCGAGTGCGGTATCCGCATCGGCGCACTCATCACAAAGAACAAGGAGATTCGTCAGGCGGTGATGAAGTTCTGTCAGGCCCGTCTCTCTCCCCCACTCATTGGACAGATTATCGCCGAGGCTTCGCTCGACACGCCTGAGGAGTATCTCAGGGAGGTGTACGACGAGTTTGTGGAACGCAGGAAATGTCTGATCGACGGACTGAACCGTATTCCCGGTGTTTACTCGCCTATCCCCATGGGAGCTTTCTATACCGTGGCGAAGCTGCCGGTTGACGACAGTGAGAAGTTCTGTCGTTGGTGCCTGGAATCGTTCACCTTTGAGGGAGAGACCGTGATGATGGCTCCTGCCAGCGGTTTCTACACTACTCCTGGCGCTGGTTACAACCAGGTGCGCATCGCCTATGTGCTGAAGAAAGAAGACCTAAACCGTGCGCTCTTCATTCTCCGCAAGGCCCTTGAGGCTTATCCTGGGAGAGAGGAAAACGTCTGAACATGAATTTCCCCCTATACATTGCCCGAAAGATCTATAACGACCAAGGCGACAAACGGAAAGTGAGTCGCCCGGTGATTCGTATTGCTACCCTTGGTGTGGCAATAGGACTGGCCGTGATGCTGATCTCTGTCAGTGTAGTACTAGGCTTCAAGCATACCATCAGGGATAAGGTTATCGGCTTCGGCAGTCATATCACCGTAGGCGACTTCCTGACCATTCAGGGTAGCGACCAATACCCTATCGAGATGGGCGACAGTATGATGAACGTGCTGAAAAGTATCAAGGGGGTTGACAAGGTACAGCGCTTCGCCATGAAACAGGGTATCCTGAAGACTGATTCCGATTTCTTAGGAGTGATGTTCAAGGGTATTGCCGAAGAGTACGACACGACCTTCCTACATAATAATATGGTGGAAGGAACTATCCCTGCCTTCAGTAGCGAGGCCAGTAAGCAGCAGATTGTCATCTCGAAGATGATTGCCGACCAGCTTCATCTGCATGCAGGCGACCGTCTCTTTGCGTATTTCTTCAGCAACAACGGGGTGCGTCCGCGCAAATACACCATCACGGGTATCTACCAGACAAACCTGTCGATGTTCGATAAGGTGATTTGCTATACCGATCTTTATTCGGCCGTGAAGCTGAATGGTTGGGAGAGTGATCAGACCAGCGGAGCGGAGCTCACCGTCAAGGACTTCAACAAACTCGATGACGTGGTGGATATCCTCACTCATCGCGTGAACCGTTCTTCTGACAAATATGGTGAGACCTACTCGTCGGCTACCATCCAGCAGAACTATCCGCAGATCTTTTCGTGGCTCGACCTGCTCGACCTGAACGTATGGATTATCCTGACACTGATGGTTTGCGTGGCTGGATTCACCATGATCAGCGGTCTGCTGATCATCATCCTCGAGCGTACCAACATGATCGGTGTACTGAAGGCGTTGGGTGCAAGGAACAAGACCGTTCGTCATACCTTCCTCTGGTTCGCAGTGTTCATTATCGGGAAAGGACTGCTGATTGGTAACATCATCGGACTCGGACTGATTCTACTTCAGAAATACACAGGACTCATTCATCTGGATCCTGCCACTTACTATGTGAGCACCGTTCCCGTGGAAGTGAACATCCCCATTATTCTGCTCATCAATATTGCCACCTTATTGGTAAGTGTCTTCGTACTTATCGCACCCAGTTATTTGATCTCGCATATCCATCCGGCTAAGTCGATGAGATACGAATAGAGATGTGAGAAATCGCAAAATTTGGTAAGTAAGGGGCAAAAGTGAGAAGTTTCATCAAAAAGGTGTAGTTTTATATAAATTATTGCACAAAAATTTTGGAAATGTGCAGATAAAGCATTACCTTTGCACAATAATTTGAAAATTGTGCAATGGAATCAATACCCAGCTTTAATTCTTACATTGAGCAATCGATTATCAAGAATTGGGATCAGGATGCCCTGACCGACTATAAAGGGGCGACCTTACAATATAAAGATGTGGCCAGAAAGATTGAGAAGATGCATATTCTTTTCGAGAATTGTGGCGTTAAACCAGGTGACAAGATCGCCCTATGCGGTCGTAACTGTGCCCATTGGGCCGTATCTTTCCTCGCCGTACTGTCGTACGGTGCCGTAGCTGTCCCCATCCTTCATGAGTTCAATGCCGAACAGATCCATAACATCGTTAACCACAGCGAGTCAAAGCTCTTGTTCGTTGGTGATGTGGTGGCTACGATCATTGACGAGAAGGAGATGCCCAACCTGGAAGGAATCGTGTATATCCCCGATTTCTCTCTCGTGGTTTCCAGAACCGAATCGCTGACCTATGCACGAGAGCATTTGAACGCGATGTTCGGACAAAAGTACCCGAAGTTCTTCAGAAAAGAGCATGTACACTACCATGTGGATCAGGCAGAAGAACTGGCGTTGATCAACTACACCAGCGGTACAACCGGTTTTTCAAAGGGAGTGATGCTCCCCTACCGTGCCCTTTGGGGAAATCTGGACTTTTGTCTGAGACGACTGGGAATACATATCAAGCCCAACTCGAACATGCTCGGCATCTTGCCGATGGCGCACATGTACGGTCTGGCCATCGAGTTTATCTTCGGCTTCGTCAACGGCTGTCATATCTTCTACCTGACTCGCCTGCCGAGTCCTGCTATCATCGCACAGGCTTTTGCCGATGTGAAACCGGCAGTGGTTATTTCAGTACCGTTGGTCATTGAGAAGATCATGCGCAAACGGGTGTTCCCCAAGATTCAGAGTAACGCCGTTCGACTGCTCCTCAATATGCCGGTGGTGAACAAGAAAGTGAAGCAGCGTATCTGCGAGCAGGTGTATCAGGCCTTCGGCGGACAGGCTTATGAGGTGATTGTGGGCGGTGCTGCCTTGAACCAGGAGGTGGAGAAGTTCTTGTATGACATTGACTTCCCGCTAACGGTGGGTTATGGCGCTACGGAATGTGCGCCGCTGATATCATACAGCGACTATCACGATTTCGTCCCTGGCTCTTGCGGAACTGCGGTTGACCATATGGAGATCAAGATCAACAGTCGTGACCAGCAGAACGAGCTGGGTGAGATCCTCACCCGTGGTACGAACGTGATGCTGGGCTACTACAAGAACGAAGAGGCCACGCGACAGGTACTCGACGAGGATGGATGGTATCATACCGGTGATCAGGGCATTATGAGCAGCGACGGACATCTGTTCATCAAGGGACGAATCAAGAACATGCTGTTAGGTGCCAACGGACAGAATATTTACCCGGAAGAGATTGAGGATAAGCTCAGCTCCATGGCGCTGGTGTCAGAGTGTATCATCGTTCAGCGCGGGGAGAAACTTGTGGCTTTGGTTCATCCAGACAGTGACGAGGCTGAAAGCATGGACTTCTCCAGTGAGGATGTCACGACCATCATGGAGCAGAACCGACAGGAGCTTAACAATGTATTGCCTGCCTATTGCAAGATCTCAGCTATTGAGATCCAAGAAGAGGAGTTCGCCAAGACTCCTAAGAAGAGCATCAAACGATACCTGTATCAATAAAGACAGCTAAAACAACTCAGAATTTAAAAAGCGGATCGTATGCAAATACCAAGTTTTAAAGCTATAATCCAGAAAAGCATCATCGATAACTGGGATCGTGATGCACTCACAGACTATAAGGGAGCAACCCTACAATACCATGATGTGGCGCGTAAGATTGAGAAGCTACATATCATGTTCGAGAATAGCGGTGTAGTCAAGGGCGACAAGATTGCCCTGTGCGGACGGAACAGTGCCAACTGGGCCGTTGCCTTCCTTGCTACAATTACATATGGTGCCGTGGCTGTACCGATCCTGCATGAGTTTACTGCCGATCAGGTTCACAATATCGTTAATCATAGTGAAGCAAAACTACTGTTCGTGGGTGATGTGGTGGCTACAACCATTGATGCCACTAAGATGCCTCATCTGGAAGGAATTATCTATATACCCGACTACAGTATCGTGGTTTCCAGGACCGATAAGCTGACCTATGCCCGTGAGCACTTGAATGAGATGTTCGGAAAGAAATACCCGAAGTATTTCAGGAAGGAACATGTAAACTACTGTCTTGACGAGGATCCTAACGAGCTGGCTCTCATCAACTACACCAGTGGTACAACTGGTTTCTCAAAGGGTGTGATGATTCCGTTCCGTGCCATGTGGAGCAATTACGACTTCGCGGAACAGGTGTTGGGTAAGGCTATTAAAAAAGGTGACAACACCATCAGTATCCTGCCCATGGCGCACATGTATGGTATGGCGTTCGAGTTCGTCTTTGAATTCCTGCACGGCTGTCATATCTTCTACCTGACACGTGTGCCCTCTCCTGCCATCATCGCCCAGGCATTTGCTGACATCCGACCTGCCATCATCATTGCTGTTCCTCTCATCATCGAGAAGATCATCAGGAAGAAGGTGTTCCCGAAGATTCAGAACAACAGGATGCGCCTGCTGCTGAACATGCCGGTTGTTAGTAAAAAGGTACGCGAGAAGATATGCGATCAGGTGGTGAATGCCTTCGGCGGGAACTTCGAGGAAGTGATCATCGGTGGTGCAGCCTTCAATCAGGAGGTGGAACAGTTCCTGCACCGCATTGAGTTCCCATACACCGTAGGTTATGGAGCCACTGAGTGCGCTCCGATTATCTGCTATGAGGACTGGCACAACTTCGTGCCCGGATCATGTGGAAAGGCAGTTGTTCACATGGAAGTGAAGATTGACAGTCATGACCCGGAGAATGTTCCTGGTGAGATTCTTGCCCGCGGACTGAATGTGATGCTGGGTTACTACAAGAACGAGGAGGCCACAGCACAGACGCTCGACAGCGAGGGCTGGTACCATACAGGCGATCTGGGTACGATGGACAGTGAAGGAAACGTGTTTATCAAGGGCCGCTCGAAGAATATGCTGCTTAGCGCCAACGGACAGAACATCTATCCTGAGGAGATTGAGGACAAGCTAAATTCCATGGCCATGGTGGTGGAGAGCATTGTAATCCAGAAAGAAGACAAGCTGATAGGACTGGTGTACCCCGACTTCGACGAAGCCAAGAACCTCGGTCTGAGTCATGACGATCTGGTGAAGATCATGGAGCAGAACAAACAGGAACTCAATACTGCCCTTCCCGCCTATTGTAAACTCTCTGCCATCCGCATTCACGAGGAGGAGTTTGCCAAGACACCGAAGAAGAGTATCAAGCGTTACCTGTATCAGGAGTAATCCATAACGAATAGTTTCTCCTTTTCAACTAGTCGAGTAAGACAGTACTCCTTACTCGACTCAAGGTTTCGGGTGTCATCTGCAGGTAGCTGGCGATGAACAGCAAAGGAGCCCTGAGGGCAATCTGCGGAGAGATCTTGCACATTCTGCGGTAACGGTTCTCAGCACTCTCGAAACGCACGAGGTCGGCATGTACCTGTGAGACAATCAGCGATTCCTCCAAAATCTTTCTATACAGAATCTGGATGTTGACATTGTGCAACGCCACCTCTTCCAGTCTTTTCTTAGGCAGCTCATAGACAATGGTTGGTTCAATGGCTTCGATCTGCTGAACGGAGGGAACCTCCTTGAACAGACTCTCGATAGACATCATAATACTACCCTCAACGGCAAGGTATTCCGTTACCTCCTTACCGTTTTTCAGATAAAACTGCCTGAGCAATCCTTTATCGATATAGATAATACTGGTACATATTTCCCCCTCTGACAGCACCATCTCACCCTTGGCATATTTCCTCGGGATCAAGACGCTCTCAAGAATGTCCAGTTCATCGTGCGTCATCGTACTGTATTTGCGTGCCAATTCACGCGCCACATCTCGTGTTGTGTTTGACATTTCTCTCATTATATCCTCCTTTAGGATTATTAGTTTACATTAGTCAAGTTTCAGAACGGCAAGGAAGGCTTTCTGTGGAACCTCCACATTACCGATCTGCTTCATACGTTTCTTTCCTTTCTTCTGTTTCTCCAGCAGCTTACGCTTACGACTCACATCACCGCCGTAGCACTTGGCCGTCACGTCTTTACGCACCTGCTTTACGGTTTCGCGGGCAATGATTTTCGCACCGATAGCTGCCTGAATGGCAATGTCGAACTGCTGTCGTGGAATCAGTTCCTTCAGCTTCTCACACATCCTTCGACCAAACGCCACGGCATTATCGGCATGTGTAAGTGTTGACAACGCATCAACTGGTTCACCGTTGAGCAGGATATCCAGCTTGATGAGTCGTGAAGGTCTGTAGCTGTCGATATGGTAATCGAACGACGCATATCCCTTGGAGATGCTCTTCAACTTATCGTAGAAGTCGATTACGATCTCTCCCAGCGGCAGCATGAAATGCAGTTCGATACGGTTACCGCTCACATATTCCTGATTGATCAGTTCACCACGTTTGTCAAGACAGAGCTTCATGATCGGTCCGATATACGTACTTGCCGTGATGATACTGGCTCGGATATACGGTTCTTCGATATGATCAATCATGGTCTGGTCGGGCAGTCCTGAAGGATTATGCACTTCCTTGCTCCCACCCTGCTTGTCATATACCATATACGACACGTTAGGCACTGTCGTAATCACATCCATGTCAAACTCGCGGTCGAGTCGTTCCTGTATAATCTCCATGTGCAGGAGTCCGAGGAATCCGCAGCGGAAACCGAATCCTAACGCCACTGACGACTCCGGTGAGAAGGTCAGGGATGCATCATTCAGTTGCAGTTTCTCCAGCGATGCACGCAGGTTCTCGTAGTCGGTAGGGTCAATGGGATAGACACCGGCGAACACCATGGGCTTCACTTCCTGGAAACCTTCAATGGCCTTCTGACAAGGACGGGCAATATGAGTAATCGTATCACCCACCTTTACCTCTTTGGAGTCCTTTATACCACTGATGATATAGCCCACATCACCCGTACTGAGCTGCTGACGGGGAATCATGTCCATCTTCAGTACACCCACCTCATCAGCATCATATTCCATTCCCGTATTGAAGAACTTCACCTTGTCACCTTTGCGAATGGAACCGTTCTCAATCTTGAAATAGGCAATGATGCCGCGGAAGGAGTTAAACACGGAGTCGAAGATCAGTGCCTGCAATGGTGCTTCGGGATCGCCCTTGGGACAAGGGATTCGCTCCACCACAGCATTCAGCACGTCCTCCACGCCTTCTCCGGTTTTACCGCTTGCGCGGATAATATCTTTTCGGTCGCACCCGATCAGTTCTACGATCTCATCCTCCACCTCATCGGGCATAGCACTGGGCATGTCTATCTTGTTGATGACGGGAATGATTTCCAGGTCATGATCTATGGCCATGTACAGGTTAGAGATGGTCTGCGCCTGTACTCCCTGAGTAGCATCCACCACGAGCAGTGCTCCTTCGCAGGCAGCAATGCTTCGCGAAACCTCATACGAGAAGTCTACATGCCCCGGAGTGTCGATCAGGTTCAGTACATACCTACCCTTCTCAACCCCTTTGTCGCCACCGGGATAGTCATATTCCATCTGAATAGCATGACTCTTGATGGTAATGCCTCGTTCTTTTTCCAAATCCATATCATCCAGCATCTGTCCCTCAGTGATCTGGATCGTCTTGGTATATTCCAACAAACGGTCGGCCAAGGTGGATTTACCATGGTCAATATGCGCGATGATACAGAAATTCCTTATATGTTGCATCAATTGTTTTGTCTGAATTCGAGTACAAAGGTACAAAATATTCTTCAAAGATTTTCACTTTCAATAGAAAAATGTAGTTGAAAGTGGTTTTCACTTACAACTGATTATTTTTTTGAGGAATTTGTTGTCTATTCGGATTATTCTTACTACTTTTGCATCCGAATTAAATCGAGCAACCAACCCTCATCCGTTAGAGGGCGCTCAAACTTATTAAATCAGAAATGAAAGTTTTGAAATTTGGCGGAACGTCCGTAGGTTCCGTGAAAAGCATTTTGAGCTTAAAGAGAATTGTAGAGGCAGAGGCTCGGACGCAACCTGTCGTAGTAGTAGTAAGCGCATTAGACGGCATCACCGACGAGTTGATAGCGACCTCCAAGATTGCCCTCCAAGGTGACGAACGGTGGAAAGACAATTTCGACGCGATGGTCACACGCCATCATCAGATGATCGACACCATCATCACCGACAACAAAAAACGCGTAGATTTATTTAATAAGGTGGATGCCCTCTTCGAACAGTTGAGGAGTATCTATTATGGTGTGTTCCTGATTCACGACCTGAGTGGTAAGACACTGGATGCTATTGTGAGCTATGGTGAACGACTGAGTTCAAACATCGTGGCCTCACTGGTTAAGAACGGCGTGCGCATGAATGCCCGCGATTTTATCCGCACGGAGAAGAAGAACGGTAAGCATACACTCGATGCTGACCTCACCGTGAAGCTGGTAAAGGAAGCATTCGGTCAGGTGGACACAACACCCAATAATAAAGCGGTTTACGTAGTTCCAGGATTTATTGCAAGAGACAGGGATAGTCATGAGACCACCAACCTCGGACGAGGTGGATCTGACTATACCGCAGCAATCATTGCTGCTTCTTTGGATGCAGAGATTTTGGAGATCTGGACGGATGTGGATGGTTTCATGACTGCTGATCCGAAGGTGATCAAGTCGGCTTATACCATTAACGAACTGTCGTACGTGGAGGCGATGGAGCTTTGTAACTTCGGTGCGAAGGTGATCTATCCGCCGACCATCTATCCCGTTTGCATCAAGAATATCCCTATCAAGGTTAAGAACACCTTTAACCCCAACCATCCGGGAACACTGATCAAGGAGAAGATCGATGATGACAACAAGCCCATCAAGGGTATCTCCAGCATCAAGGGCACATCACTTATCACCGTAACCGGACTTTCCATGGTGGGTGTGATTGGTGTGAACCGTCGTATCTTCACCACACTGGCCAACAAGGGTATTTCCGTGTTCATGGTATCTCAGGCTTCTTCTGAGAACTCCACCTCTATCGGTGTTCGCGATGAGGATGCTGCGGCTGCAGCTGAAGCACTCAACGCTGAGTTTGCCAAGGAGATTGAAACCGGTGCTATGTTCCCCATGCAGGTAGAAAGCGGTTTGGCAACCATCGCTATTGTGGGTGAGAACATGAAACAGACCCCAGGTATTGCGGGTAAGCTGTTCGGTACGTTGGGACGTTCAGGTATCAGCGTGATTGCCTGTGCCCAGGGTGCTTCCGAGACGAATATCTCTTTTGTGGTGGATGGACGCTTCCTGCGTAAGTCACTCAACGTGCTGCACGACTCGTTCTTCCTGTCAGAATACAAGGTACTGAACCTCTTTATCTGCGGTATCGGTACGGTGGGCGGCATGCTGCTTGAGCAGATCCGCACCCAGCAGCAGTTCCTGATGCAGTCAAGACGACTGAAACTGAATGTGGTGGGAATATCAGATGTGGATAACTTCGTGCTCGACCGCGATGGTATCGACCTCGACAACTACGAAAAGATTCTGCGTGCAGGCTTCCCGGCCAATACAGAGCATATGCGCGACGAGATTGTGAAGATGAACATCTTCAACTCTGTCTTCGTGGATTGTACCGCCAGTCGACAGATTGCCCAACTCTACCAGACATTCTTAGAGCATAACATATCAGTGGTTGCAGCCAACAAGATTGCTGCTTCCAGCGACTATAACAGTTATATCAAGCTGCGTCAGACGGCTCGCGACCGTGGCGTATGGTTCCGTTATGAGACTAATGTGGGTGCCGGACTGCCTATTATCGGTACCATCAACGACCTGTGTAACTCGGGTGATAAGATCCTGAAGATTGAGGCTATCCTTTCTGGTACGCTGAACTTCATCTTCAACGAGATTGCAGCCGACGTTCCCTTCTCTGAAACAGTGCGTCGCGCCAAGGAAGAGCGTTACTCTGAGCCCGACCCGCGTATCGACCTCAGCGGTACGGACGTAATCCGTAAGCTGGTGATTCTTACACGTGAGGCTGGCTATCAGGTAGAACAGGAGGATGTGGAGAAGCATCTCTTCGTGCCCGACAGCTATTTCGAGGGCAGCATAGAGGACTTCTGGAAGAAGCTTCCTGAGCTGGATGCCGACTTCGAGGCTCGCCGTAAGGTGCTCGAGGCCGAGAACAAGCGCTGGCGCTTCGTGGCTACGATGGAAGCTGACGAGAACAATCCGTCATCCTTCAAGACCAGCGTAGCCCTGAAGGAGGTTCCCTACGGACATCCATTCTACGGATTGGAGGGTTCAAACAACATCGTACTGCTCACCACAGAGCGCTATAAGGAGTATCCGATGCTGATTCAGGGATATGGTGCCGGTGCCGCAGTTACCGCTGCCGGTGTCTTTGCTAACATCATGTCCATCGCTAACATTTAATGCGATATAATGAAATCCCCAAAGAAGATTATTAGTCGTTTATTAATATTGGTTGGAATTGACTTACTCATTATCACTCCATATTTTTTCCCATTTAGGGCTCCCCTTGATGGATTAACGACTTTTCTTTTTATCTGCCTTTTTTGTGCTGTGATGCTAATTACATCTATTATTCTCATCATTGCTAAAAAGACAGCTTGGGGATATGCCCTCCTGATAAATGTGATGGTCTTTGTGATTATTGCATTATTGGAAGGACACCTACATACATATACTTATTATGGTTATTTTTCATATTAAATGATGAAGCATATTATAGTTTTAGGCGATGGTATGGCAGATCTTCCTGTTGAACGACTCGGCGGGAAGACTCTCTTGCAATACGCCCAGAAACCCATGATGGATCAGCTGGCAAAAGAAGGTCGATGTGGTCGGCTCATCACTGTGCCCGAGGGATTTCCTCCAGGATCAGAGGTGGCCAACACCGCCATTCTCGGCTACGACCTGAATAAGGTATATGAAGGTCGTGGACCCTTGGAGGCTGCATCTATAGGCTATGAAATGGCTGACGATGACTTTGCCATTCGCTGTAATATCATCACGTTGCAAGACGGCAAGATCATCACACATAACGGCGGAAACCTGGAAACACAAGATGCTGATATACTTATCAAGTATCTGAACGAAAAACTGGCCAAGCCCATCAACGAAAGAGAGGGCTGCGAACGGGTGAAGTTCATCACAGGTATTCAGTATCGTCATCTGCTGGTAATCAAAGGTGGAAACAAACACATCGTCTGTGCCCCACCCCATGATCACCCTAACGAAGAATGGCGCCCGCTGCTGGTGAAACCGGAAGCCGCAGAGAATACGGATTCTGCGAAAAGACTCTCTCCGCAAGAAACTGCCGATCTCATCAATGAACTCATTCTGAAATCGCAGGAGCTATTAGCTCAGCATCCTTTTAATACCGAGCGGGCCAAGCGTGGTGAGCGTCAGGCCAACAGCATCTGGCCTTGGAGCGGCGGCTATCGTCCTTCCATGGAAACGCTGATGCAGCAGTATCCTCAGGTGAAATCGGGAACGGTAATCTCTGCCGTTGATTTGATAAGAGGTATCGGTCATTATGCAGGACTGAAGATTGTTGAGGTGGAAGGAGCCACCGGACTGGCTGACACGAACTACGAGGGAAAGGCTCAGGCTGCCATTGAGGCACTGAAAACCGACGACTTCGTGTTCGTTCATGTGGAAGCGAGTGATGAGGCAGGACATGATGGTGACCTGGAGCTGAAGCTCAAGACCATCGAGTATCTCGACCAGCGACTTATCGCTCCTATTTATAAAGAGGTGAACACATGGGATGAGCCGGTATGCATTGCCGTTCTACCCGATCATCTTACTCCTGTAGAAATGCGTATCCACGTAGGACAGCCCGTTCCGTTCTTGATCTGGCACAGAGGTATCGAGCCAGATAGCGTACAGCAGTACGACGAGGTTTCGTGCGTTACTGGCTCCTACGGTCTTCTCAAACTCAACGAGTTCATGCAAACCCTCATGAGCATCTCATAAAGTTCCATGTTCAAAGTTTAAAGTGTAAAGTCTATGCAATACTATAGTACCAACGGGAAAGCTCCCATCGCCGATTTGCAGAAGGCGGTAGTAAAAGGTCTGGCAGAAGACCGCGGTCTGTATATGCCAGAAAAGATCCATCAGTTGCCGAAGGAGTTCTTCGACCATATCCAGGAGATGTCGTTCCGTGACATTGCCTACAATGTGGCCAGCGCTTTCTTTGGAGAGGATGTTGACTTAGATGCCCTGCAGGAACTGGTGTATGATACGCTGCCGTTCGACTGCCCAGTGGTGAAGGTAACGGATAGTATCTATTCCTTGGAGCTGTTCCACGGACCAACCCTCGCCTTCAAGGATGTGGGTGCGCGGTTTATGGCGCGCTTGCTGAGATATTTTACCAGTAACACTAGTAATACTAGCAGCACTGGTAATACTAGTTCTAGACAAATCAACGTGCTCGTTGCCACCAGTGGCGACACAGGTTCTGCCGTGGCTAATGGCTTCCTCGGCGTTGAGGGCATACATGTATATGTGCTCTACCCCAAAGGAAAGGTGAGTCCTATTCAGGAATGTCAGTTCACTACCTTGGGCAAGAACATCACGGCCATTGAGGTGGATGGCGTGTTTGACGACTGTCAGGCATTGGTGAAGAACGCCTTTATGGATGAGGAACTGAACAACCATATGATGTTGACCTCAGCCAACAGTATCAATGTGGCCCGTTTCCTCCCGCAGGCATTCTACTATTTCAATGCTTATGCCAGAATGAAGGCATTGGGAAAGACCGATCAATTCGTGATGTGCGTACCTTCAGGTAACTTTGGTAACATCTGCTCCGCCCTCTTCGGTCATGAGATGGGTCTGCCCGTGAAACGCTTCATCGCGGCCAACAATGCCAATGATGTGTTCTACAACTACTTGCAGACCGGTCAGTATAACCCCAAAGCATCGGTACAGACACTCGCCAATGCCATGGATGTAGGTGATCCTTCTAATTTCGCCCGTATCCTTAACCTCTACTCAAAGAACGGAGCACGCACTCCAGAAGAGACCCATGCTGCCATCACCTCACTCATCAGCGGTGCTACCTACAGCGATGAGCAGATCAAGGAAACCATGCGCCAGTGCTATGAGGAAACACGATATATCCTCGATCCGCATGGTGCTTGTGGCTATCAGGCGTTGGTTGACGGACTGCAAGAGGGTGAGATCGGTGTGTTCTGTGAGACGGCTCATCCTGCGAAGTTCAAGGAGAAGGTGGATGATATCCTCGGCATCGACGTGGAGATACCTGCCCGTCTTGCTGCCTTCATGGAGGGAGAGAAGCAGAGCGTACCTATGTCGAAGGATTTCTCCGACTTCAAATCATACCTCCTGAACCAAGCTTAATTAGGTAATAATAATTATTCCCACCTTGGGAACACTTTATTCCCAGCGTGGGAATATTATATCAGTTAGGGAGTAACGGTGATTTGCAGTACACGTTCAGTGTGGTTAGTGACGCAGAATCGATTATCTGGTCGTTCATTAACCAACCATACAATGCGGTTTGAGCTATCTGTAACCACGAGTTGCCGACGTTTATCGAACAGCGAATACTTTCGGTCGGTTAGATAATCGGAAACAAGTTTACTACCCTTCATACCAAAAGGAACGAAGCGGTCGCCCTGTTGTACAGGACGAATCGTCAGTGGAAAGGACACTGCAGCAGCATCCAGACACGCTATGCACTTATCATGAGGGATTTCGCTCATGTTCATCTCCGCAAACGAGAATCGGAAACGCATGGTAGAATCCTCGTCAGCTTTCATTCCACTAGAGCCGCAATGATAGAGATACGTGCCTGTTTCTGGAATCCGCATCGGCTTAGTCGACTGATACAATGGTTCAATAATCAGTTCGTCACGGTCGATCAGCACTTCATGCGTAGAAGAACAAAACACCGTTCCCGAACCGGCATCCAGTCTTTCACCCATCTGCTCCACCTGTGGAGACGAGAAACCGTAATCTTTCAGAATCGTATATAAGACATATTCCGGCGACGGCGTGGTCTTCAGTAACTTGATAGAGATACGATTGCCGTTCATCACCTTGATAACATGTTCTTTCATAGCCTCATCAAACACCTTCGCTGCCTCCTGGATATACAAAGCAGACTGAGCGATGTTTTCCTTGGTCGATGGTGTTACCTGTTGAAGAAGCGGGATTACCTCCAAGCGAAGTTTGTTCCTGAGCGTTTCATCAGCATGCAGATTGGTACTGTCAGTCATGTACGACTGTCCGAATTTTTCCAAGTACCGCTCAATATCTGAACGAGAAAGACAAAGTAAGGGGCGTACCACAGTGAGCGGAGCAGGAAAAGGTTTCGACATAGTCTTTAGGTAACTTACTGGCTGAATACCTGCAAGACCGTGAATACCTGTTCCTCGCAAAAGATTCATCAGAACTGTTTCCACCGTGTCGTCCTGATGATGCGCCACACAGACAGCGGCAGCTGAGAGATCCTGACAAAGCTGCGCGAAATAACGGTAGCGTAACTCACGTGCCGCCATCTCCACACTGACGTGATGCGACGATGCATATTCACGTGTATCAAAGTGAATACGGTGCAAGGGAATATGCTGCTCTTCGCAGAGAGAAACGCAGAACAGTTCATCACGTTCTGCCTCCTCGCCACGTAGGTTGAAGTTACAATGAACTGCTTCAACAGAATAACCTAATTGTTTGAGTATCAAAAGAAGACAAACGCTATCTGCACCTCCCGACAAAGCCACGAGGTAATGCTCTTTCTGTTGGAGCAACTGGTGCTTTTTAATGAAGTCTGCAACGCGTTTGTTCATATCACTCATCTATTCCACGTACAATACCAACCCCTTGAGATATTCCCCTTCAGGATGATAAATGTTAATGGGGTGATCGGCCGGCTGATGAAGCTGGTGAAGAATACGTACCTTTCTACCACTCATGGCTGCAGCAGTGAACACCGCCTGACGGAACTGATCCTTCGTCACCACCTGTGAGCAGCTGAACGTAAAGAGAACACCTCCATGACGAATGCGTTGGAACGCCTTCACATTCAGTCGGGTATAACCCTTCAGGGCATTATGCAAAGCCCCTCTGTGCTTGGCAAAAGCAGGCGGATCGAGAATAATCAGGTCATAGATATCATCAGAATTGTCAAGGAATTTGAACGCATCATCACAGAATGCCTTATGCCGTTCATCACCTGGGAAGTTCAGTTCCACATTGGCATTGGTGAGTTCAATGGCCTTGGCGCTGCTATCCACGGAATGAACCAGTTGTGCCCCACCCCGCATGGCATAGAAAGAAAAGCCACCAGTATAACAGAACATGTTCAATACCCGTTTGTCCTTGGCATACCGTTCCAGCAACGAACGGTTCTCACGCTGATCCACAAAGAAGCCCGTCTTCTGTCCACGCAGCCAATCCACATGGAACAGCAGTCCGTTCTCCATCGCTGTATTATCATTGGAGCCACCGATGATGAACCCGTTCTCCTGTCCGAGTTCCGCTTTATAGGGCAGAGTCGTCTCACTCTTATAGAACACATTCCTGATCGTTCCCTCCATTACCTTCACCAACATCTCGGCAATCACCTTCCTGCAGACGTGTATACCCACTGAATGCGCCTGCATGACAGCCGTATCGCCGTAGCAGTCAATCACTAGTCCGGGCATATTATCCCCCTCACCATGCACCAGTCGGTAGGTATTATTCAAGGGATTCCCAGCAATGCCGATGCTGAGACGCATCTCATAGGCTGCTTTGAGACGGGCATACCAGAACGCCTCGTCAATCTCCACATCGCGGAACGACAGGATCCTGACGGCAATGGTGCCCACTTGGTAATGACCAATGGCAAGGAAAGTGTTGTCGGCTCCTATCACCTTCACCGTTTCTCCTTCGGTAATACCGCTGTCGGCATGATGGATAGCACCCGAAAACACCCAGGGGTGGAAGCGCTTAAGACTCTCCTCCTTGCCCCGTTTGAGGTAAATTCTCTTGTATTCCATTATCTATGATCTCCAATTCGTAATCATGAGTTTTCTCCAAACGCATCAGCTCCTCGTAAAGCATGATACATGCCCAAGCATCAGTAGCAGCATACACCTTTTGTTTATCGTCGAGCACATCCCGTTCCCAGTTACTCAGCTGCTGCCGCTTCAGGATTTTCTGGTGGAAGAAGTTGGCATAGAGCTTCTGCAGACTCCTATCTTCAATTCCTATCTCACCCACCAACTGCTGTAGGTCGATGAATCTTCCCGGTGTAAATTCCGCTCTTTTCCTTAAGGAAAGCAGATCATCATGCCAAGAAAGACCAATCTTGGGAACACGCGTATCCTCCAGGAGTCGAATCAGCGCTGGAGTAAGTCCGGTATAGTTCAAGCGGAAAAGGAAACAGCAGTTGTGTGTGGCCACCTGCAATAAGGACACAGCATACTGTGCACCTTTCTTGAAGGATGGTCGCGTCTCGGTATCCACACCAAGAATATCCTGTGAAAGCAGATAATCCACAGCCTTTTCCGTCTCTCCAGGAGAGAGAACGACGATGATTCTCCCTTCGAACTGAACCACCGGCAGATTGTTTATATCCTTCTTATCGAACTTGTTAACAAGTAATTTTTTCATCCTAAACTGATAACAAGGTGCAAAATTAGAAAAAAAATGCGATTTTTTGGCGAAATGTGGCAAAATTCAATTACTTTTGCAGATAATTAAACAATGATATAGAGAATGGCAAAGAAAAAGCAAGCAAAAACTGCCAAGAATTTCTCGGAAGCTATCGGCTTTGGCAATATATTCAAGAATGATATATTCAATTTCATTTTCGGATTTATCCTGCTGTTGTTGGCAGTATATGTCACCATTGCGTTCGTCTCATACTTCTCCACAGGACAGGCTGATCAGAGTCTGTTGCTGGACAGAAGACCCGGTGAACTGCTGAATACCCATCAGGAATACCAGAACAGCTGCGGATCGATAGGTGCCGTCATCTCCTATTTCTTCATCTCCCGCTGCTTCGGTCTTTCGGCATTTATCATCCCTGTACTCATGGCGTTAATCGGTCTGAGGATGATGCATGCCTATAACAATATCAATCTCCTGAAATGGTTCTTGTGCCTGGTGATTCTGATGGTTTGGTGCTCTGTCACCTTCGCCAAGTTCCTTACTCCCATCATGGGCGACCAGGTATTCAATCCCGGTGGCGACCATGGAATGTTCTGCTGTCAGTTCCTGGAGAACATCATCGGTTCACCCGGTCTTACGGCAGTACTCGGACTCGTTGCTATACTGTTCCTGACATATCTCACAACCGAGACCATCACCGTTATCCGCAAGATGCTGAACCCCATAGGATATATCCGTAGCAAAGTTCAGTTCGTGATTACCAACGATCAGCGCAAGGAAGGGACTGCAGTAAGCGGCGAACCGGTATATGAACCGGTCATGACCTATGATGAGCCGGAAGTAGAAGAGCCGTTAGTAACGGAAAAGGAACCTGACATCATCGTTGAGATACCGGAAAAGGATCAGAAGGTGAAGCCGCAAGGAGGACAGAACACCAATGACATTGACATCAATGTGGAGGTGGCCGATGCTGAGGAGAAAGCCAACAGCAAGGTTGTTACGACAGAAGTAGATTTGAGTACGCCTATCAACCCCCGTGAGCCGTGGCTGAAGTATAAGTTCCCCACCCTCGACCTGCTGAAGAAATACGACGATAGCGACAAGCCTACGATTGATAAGGATGAGCAGCAGCGTAACATGAACCGTATCGTAGAGGTACTGAACAGCTTCGGTGTACAGATTCGTTCTATCCATGCCACCGTCGGTCCTACCATCACCCTCTATGAGATCACTCCAGCAGAAGGTGTGCGCATCTCCAGAATCCGCAATTTGGAGGATGATATCGCATTGAGTCTGCGTGCCTTGGGTATTCGTATCATCGCACCAATTCCTGGTAAGGGAACCATAGGTATCGAGGTACCAAACGAGAAACCTCAGATTGTCTCTATGGAGAGTATCCTGAACTCCAAGCGGTTCCGCGAGACTACCATGGATCTGCCCATTGCTCTGGGTAAGACCATTACGAATGATGTGTTCATGGTTGACTTAGCCAAGATACCGCATCTGCTGGTAGCAGGTGCTACAGGTCAGGGTAAATCGGTTGGACTGAATGCCATCATCACATCTTTGCTTTACAAGAAGCATCCTAACGAACTGAAGTTCGTGCTTATCGATCCGAAGAAGGTGGAGTTTAGTATCTATACCCCCATCGTGAACCATTTCATGGCGCAGATTCCTACCGACAATGAGGATGAGGAAGCTATCATCACCGATGTTACAAAGGTTATCAAGACTCTGAACTCCCTTTGTAAGCTGATGGATCACCGCTACGACCTGCTGAAGATTGCCGGTGCACGAAACATCAAGGAGTATAATAAGAAATATGTGGAGCATAAGCTGAAGCCGACCGACGGTCATGACTTCATGCCCTATATCGTGGTCATTATCGATGAGTATGGTGACCTGATTATGACTGCTGGTAAGGAAATCGAGCTGCCTATTGCCCGTATTGCCCAGCTGGCCCGTGCGGTAGGTATTCACATGGTGATTGCCACCCAGCGTCCTACCACCAAGATCATCACGGGTACCATCAAGACCAACTTCCCCGGTCGTATTGCCTTCCGTACCGCACAGCGCATCGACTCCATGACCATTCTCGACCAGACCGGTTCTAACCAGTTGATCGGACGAGGTGACATGCTTTACAAGAACGGTGGGGAACCCATCCGTGTACAGTGTGCCTTTGTCGATACACCAGAGGTAGAGAGAATCAACCGATACGTAGAAGAGCAGCCTGGTCCGCTGGAACCCTTGGAGTTGCCAGAGCCCTCAACCGATGAAGCAGGCGGCGTAGGTCCTGACGGCAAGGTTGATGTGCATAGTCTTGACCCGTTGTTCGAGGAAGCAGCGCGCCATATCGTGCTCACCCAGCAGGGTTCCACCAGTATGATCCAGCGCCGTTTCTCCATTGGTTACAACCGCGCCGGTCGTTTGATGGACCAGCTGCAGGAGGCAGGCATCGTGGGTGAAGCCATGGGCAGTAAGCCTCGCGAAGTGTTAATTACTGATGTAAACCAGCTCGATAACCTCTTCGCTGCGTTAAGAAGATAAAAAAGGAATAAACCCTGTAACGGTGTTATCCGTCAAATCAGGGCAAACCATTTAATCATAATAGAAGATGAAAAAGATTGTTTATATATTGATGATGCTTGTTATCTCCATCAGTGCTCAGGCACAAACAGCCACACAGGCACGACATATTCTCGACAAGACTGCGGCTGTGGTAGGTAACAAGAACGGCGCACAAGCCAAGTTCTCCATGAGCGGAAAGTATGGCAATGCCACAGGTACCATCTATGTCAAAGGTAACAAATTCTGTGCTCATACCGAAAAAGCCACGGTGTGGTACGACGGGAAGACACAGTGGACGCTGAACAAGCAAGCCGAAGAGGTAAGTGTAAGTACTCCTACGGAAGCGCAGCAGCAGGCTATGAACCCCTATACCTTTATTAATATATACAAGAACGGCTTTACGATGAGCAGTAAGACCGTTAGCGGGAAGTACGAGGTGCATCTCACCGCACAGAACCAGAAGCGTACCATCAAGGAAATGTACCTGACAATCGACAAGAGCTATAAGCCCACACAGGTGAAGATGCGTACAGAGAAAGGCTGGACGGTGATCAACATCTCGAATTTCCAGACGAAGAAACTCAGTGATTCATTCTTCGCCTTCCACTCAAAAGACTATCCCAATGCAGAGGTGATCGACCTCCGTTAATCCATTTATTATTCTATGAATCGTTATCAACTATTCAAGGAACTGCGTCGCCATGTGAAACTGAGCGAAAAACGCAGTCCTGTGTATGAGCAGAACAAAACCGCCAAGACCATCATCTATCTGATGGGAGGTTTCATGGTGATGTATCTGATCTTTATCTCAGTCATGTTCGCCATGATTGCCAACAGTTCACGTACGTTCACAGCCTGTGAATTTATCTTCGGATTACTGCCGTTCTTTCTCACGGCAGATTTTCTGTTTAGGTTTCTGGGGCAGCAGACACCCGCGCAGCTGATTAAGCCCTATATCCTACTCCCCATCCCTAAATATGTTTGTGTGGAGAGTTTCATACTTTCAAGTATGATTACACCCAACAACCTGATATGGTTGTGCATCACTATTCCCTATGCCTTCATGTCCATCCTCTTCAGTAGTGGATTCTGGGCAGCTTTGGGTTTCATCGTCGGATTCCAGCTGATGATCATCATCAACAGTCAGAACTACATGCTCTGGCGTACCCTCATCACGAAGAAGATCTGGTGGTGGATAGCTCCTATCATCATCTATGGAGCCATGTTCCTGCCATGGATCATCAAGGACTTCGATGCGATGTTCGACAGTTTTGCCCTCATTGGTGAAGGAGTCGCCTCATGGAACATCCTGTATTATCTGGGCATCTTCGCTGTCCTCGCACTGTTCTTCTTCATCAACCGCGAGGTGCAGTACCATGTTACCTACACCGAGTCAACCGAATCCAAGAACACGCAGTTGAAGACCGTCACGGAATTCCGTCTGTTTGAGCGTTTCGGTGAGATGGGCGAATACCTGAAGCTGGAGATCAAGAGCATCATGCGTAACAAGAACATGCGCAACTCGTTCCTCTATAGTACGATCTTCACCGTCATGCTCAGTCTGGTCATTTCTTACACAGAGATATATGACGGCAATTTCACTTCCAAGTTCTTCATGGTATATGTATTCATCATCAATGGCGGTATGCTGTTGGTGAGGATCATGGGAGCGGAAGGGAACTATATCGACGGACTGATGATTCACAAGGAGAATATCTTGCAACTGCTGCATGCCAAGTATTATTTCTACTGTGCTTTGTTACTGTTGCCGTTTATCATCATGATACCCACCTTGTTCATGGGTAAATATACCCTGCTGATGCTCATCGCCATGATGGCATTCGCAGCCGGACCTGTATTCTTTATGCTTATGCAAATGGCGGTATGGAACAAGCAGACTGTTCCTTTGAACAGTAAGCTGGTTAGTAAGGGAAATGTAGAGAGTAACTGGTTTGCCTTTGGTGTTGAGATGGCCGCGATGTTTGCACCCGTAGCTATCATCAGCATCCTGCAAGCGTTCATGAGCGAGACAGCCACCTATGCCACTATGTTGATCATCGGTCTGCTCTTCATCGCCACGCACAACATCTGGCTGCGCAATATCTACCAGCGGTTTATGGTAAGGCGATATGAGAACATGGAAAGCTTCAGGGCCACCAGATGAGAGATGAAAGATAGAGATAAATAGACTTTTTTGAAAAAAGTTCAGAAAATATTTGGTGGTTTCAGAAAAAGGCAGTACCTTTGCACACGCAATTCGGGAAGCATCCCCATTGCACCGACAAAGATGCGCTTGTAGCTCAGTTGGTAGAGCACCTGACTCTTAATCAGGGTGTCCAGGGTTCGACCCCCTGCAGGCGTACGAAGGCAACCATTTAGGTTGCCTTTTTTCGTACCTAAAAATAACGATTAGAGAAAGAACCATGGTCTTTTATCATCATTTCTAGGTATTTTCTCTTCCTTTTATTGTTCTGCAACCCAGTTGCATCAAAAAAATGTGTACCTTTGCAGAAAAATAGAACAGGCGATGAAGTTATCTGAACTAAACACCGGTGAAAAAGGTGTCATTGTAAAAGTATCCGGACATGGTGGTTTCCGTAAGCGTATCATCGAGATGGGATTCATCAAAGGAAAGATGGTGGAAGTCTTACAGAACGCACCGTTGCAAGACCCCGTGAAATACAAGATCATGGGTTACGAGCTATCATTACGTCATAGCGAGGCCCGTCAGATAGAGGTCGTCTCTGAGAAGGAATTCCTGAAGGAACAGGAAGGAAAAGAAGAGAGTCTGCAGGTGGAATACGAGGAGAAGCAGATGGAGAAGCAGTTACATTCGGCTGCCCTGAAACGTCGTCGTACCATCAACATCGCCTTGGTAGGTAATCCCAACTGTGGAAAGACCTCCCTGTTCAACTTTGCCTCTGGTGCCCACGAACGAGTGGGAAACTACAGTGGTGTGACGGTAGATGCAAAGGAAGGTGTTGCCGAGTATAAGGGCTATCGTTTCAATATCGTCGACCTCCCCGGCACCTACTCCCTGAGCGCTTACAGTCCGGAGGAGTTATATGTCCGTAAACAGATTGTAGAGAAGACCCCCGATATCATCATCAACGTCATCGACTCCAGTAACCTGGAGCGCAACCTGTATCTTACTACGCAGCTCATCGACATGAACCTGCGCATTGTCGGGGCATTAAATATGTTTGATGAGATGGAAGACCGAGGCGACCAGTTGGATCCCAACCAGTTGGGAGAGTTGTTGGGATTCCCCATGGTGCCTACCGTGTTCAAGAGCGGTCGAGGTGTGGACCAGTTGTTCCAGACCATCATCCAAGTGTATGAAGGCAAGTTCCGTCAGCACAAGATTCGTCACTTGCATATCAATCACGGTACCTATATAGAACAAGGTATAGAAGCCATCCAGAAATATTTGAAGAGCGACCACGATATCCGTCTGCGCTTCTCCACCCGTTATCTTGCCATTAAGCTATTGGAGATGGACAAGGACATTGAGCGCATCATTGCCGACATGCCCCAGAAGGAGCAGATCTTGAAGACCCGCGATAAGGCAGCAGCCATCATCAAGGAAGAGACAAAGGAAGATAGTGAGACAGCCATTATGAATGCGAAGTATGGCTTCATCCATGGTGCCTTGGAAGAGGTGGGTTATCAGGAAGGACATAAAAAGGACACTTATGAGATGACCCACGCCCTTGATGCAATCATTACCCACAAATGGTTGGGATTCCCGTTGTTCTTCCTTTTCCTCTATCTGATGTTCGAGGTGACCTTCACCATCGGTCAGTACCCTATGGACTGGATTGACGCTGGTGTAGGCATGTTGTCCGACTGGCTGAACAACGTCTTGCCCGACGGTCCGGTGAAAGCCATGATCGTGGATGGTGCCATAGCAGGTGTCGGTGCCGTCATCATCTTCCTGCCGCAGATCCTGATCCTCTATACCTTCATCTCCTTCATGGAAGACTCCGGTTATATGGCGCGTGCCGCCTTCATCATGGATAAGATTATGCATAAGATGGGCATTCACGGAAAGTCGTTCATCCCTCTGATCATGGGCTTCGGCTGTAATGTCCCTGCGGTGATGGCCACAAGGACCATTGAGAGCAGGCGCAGCCGACTCATCACCATGCTCGTTCTTCCGCTGATGAGCTGTTCCGCCCGATTACCCATCTATATCATGATTGTCGGCACCTTCTTTGCGGTGAAATACCAGAGTGCTATCATGATTGCGCTCTATGCCATCGGTATCCTACTGGCCGTTATTATGAGTCGTGTATTCAGTCGTTGGGTGGTGAAAGGTGAAGACACCCCGTTTGTGATGGAGCTCCCACCCTATCGTTTCCCCACGGTGAAAGCCATTACCCGTCATACTTGGGAGAAAGGAAAGCAATATCTGAAGAAGATGGGAGGCATCATCCTCGTGGCCAGCATCATCGTATGGGCATTAGGTTACTTCCCCCATCACGAAGAGTTGCCACAACAGCAGCAACAGGAGCAGAGCTATATCGGAAGGATTGGTAAAACCATTGAACCTATCTTCCGTCCTCAAGGTTTCGACTGGAAACTCGACGTGAGTCTGATTGCCGGTGTTGGCGCCAAGGAGATCGTTGCCTCAACGATGGGTGTGCTCTATGCCGACGATGAAGAAGTAGCTGATGAGAATGTCGATAACAAGAGTGAACGTTATGCGAACCTCCGTCAGAAGATGGAAGCCGACGGGATAACCCCGTTGATAGCCTTTGCCTACCTGCTGTTCGTCCTGATCTATTTCCCTTGTATCGCCACCATTGCGGCCATCAAGGGAGAGACAGGCTCATGGAAGTGGGCCCTGTTTGCAGCTTGCTACACCACCGCATTGGCATGGGTAGTATCTGCTGTAGTCTATCAAGTGGGAAGCTTCTTTTAAGTGAGAAGTGATTACTTATCACTTTCAAACAGTCCGTCGATCTCTTCGATCTCGTCGTCGTCGAACCATTTGCTCAGACGTTCACGGGCTTTCATCTTGACATCATCGCTGACGTTACCCCACACCTTCTGTAAAACATAGACCAGAACGCCGAGGTCGTCGCCAAGACCAACAATAGGAATGGCATCGGGCACCACGTCAAGCGGACTGATCAGGTAGCCCAGTGCACCGATGATTATGGCTTTATCCTTTACCGATACCGAATCGCTCTGAAGGGTATAGTACAGTATTAGCGCAGCATATACCAGCTTTGCGCCCGCCCTTTTAGCTATTCTCGATATCTTCTCTACAAACGCCGTCTTCGAGAATCTGTTCGAATACTGCATGAAATCAGGTAACTCCATATCTATCGGTTTTGATGGTTCATACTTTTGAGACGACAAAAGTAATAAAAAGATTAAAACCTTGCAAATGATTTGGCAAATATCAAGAAAAACATGCGAATTTCATCAAAAAAGTTTGGAACTTATGGTTATTTTTCCTATCTTTGCAATAGAAAAAGGGCCGTATCGGTTCGATCGGGATACTCATCAAATAACATCGAAAACCGAGAAGGTTTCTCTTGCTAATGGCGGGCCATATAAATCGCGAAAGCGACTAAGCTGTAAAGCCGGTGGATTACAAAGGCGGAGAGCACTCAAATCATTTCTACTCGGAGTTTCATCACATCATCGATACGGCTTCCTTTTTTTCTCACCTTATCATTAACAGTTATGTTTTCCGGTATCATAGAAGAATTTGCAACGGTTGTAGCCATCAGGCATGACCAAGAGAATATTGACTTTACACTGACCTGTTCGTTTGTTGATGAACTGGGCATCGATCAGAGTGTGGCGCATAACGGTGTCTGTCTAACCGTCGTGAAGATTGAAGACAACACCTATACAGTGACTGCCATGAAGGAAACGCTGGAGCGTTCAAACCTTGGACTCCTTCAAATCGGTGATAAAGTCAATGTGGAACGGTCGATGCTCATGAACGGCCGACTTGACGGGCATATCGTTCAAGGTCATGTGGATATGACGGCCGAGTGCATACATGTTGAAGACGCCGAGGGTAGTACCTACTTCACGTTCAAGTATACCTACGATAAGGAGATGGCCAAACGCGGATATTTCACGGTTGACAAAGGTAGTGTCACGGTCAATGGCGTTTCGCTTACCGTCTGCAACCCCACCGAAGACACCTTTCAGGTGGCCATCATCCCCTACACCTTTGAGCACACCAACTTCTGCGATATCCGTGTCGGCACAAAGGTAAACCTGGAGTTTGACATTCTTGGTAAGTACATTGCCCGACTGCAATCGCTGGTATAATCAGATATCAAGCAGTTCGTGCGGTGAAGCGACAAATGTCGTAGCTCCATGCGCCAGCAGAAAATCCTTATCACGGAATCCCCACAGCACGCTGATACAAGGCAGACCGCTATTCATGGCAGTCTGTATATCTACATCACTGTCACCCACATATACGGCATGGCTGCAATCAGCCTTTAGTCTGCGTAACGCCTCCTCCACCGTATCGGGTGCCGGTTTCTTTCGAATATCCTCCCGCTCTCCGATAGCCACGTCAACCAGACCGGCAAAGAAATGACTGCACAGTTCCTCGGTGGCCTTATAGAACTTGTTGCTGACCACCGCTATTTGCTTTCCTTCATCCTTCAGGGCACGAAGCATCTCCATGATTCCTGGATATGGTTCTGTTGTATCCAGACCATGATGAAGATAATGATTGCGAAACTCCTGATACACTTCAGTAAACCGCGGATTATCGGTACCTTCAGGAACAGCCCGTTTCATGAGCTTCTTCACGCCGTTTCCCACGAACCATCTTACCTCCTCAATCGTTCTTTCCGGCATCTCCGCCCAGCGAAGAGCATGGTTCACGCTTGCAGTCAGATCCCTCAAGGTATCCAACAACGTACCGTCCAGGTCGAATACATATACGTCGTAACTCATCGTTTGCTTCGGTTTATCAAGGTTTTTATCTTTGTGTTCAGACGTTTTGCTTTCATCAGTTCCTCTATCGTCACCTGTTCAGGTAACGCACGGTCCATGGCAAGCCAGTCGTGCAAGCGCTTGATACTGATTGTAAACGGACTGTTCTCCTGACGGGGAATGCGCAGATCGTCAAGCACTTTATACACAGCTGCGGGCTGCATTCCCTCATCCTCCACGCACAACAGCATGTTCGTGTTACTTAAGATATCAGAGAGCTTACTGGTAACCACCTTATCCTCTACGATAACCCACGAACGGAAGAAATCGATGATATGGTTGATCTGTACCGCATCAAAGAACTGCTCCATCCATTGCAGGTACTGTCGCCACCATTCGTAGATTCCATGTTCCTCATCCCAACGGTAGGTAGGTTGCGCCAGTTGCGGGTTCATTCTCATCTCCACGCTGTCGCGAGAGACGCCAAAGGGCAGGTCGCCTTTCAGTGCCACACCCTTGCTATGGGCATAGTCGACCGCCCTTTTCAGCTGACGGTAGAGATGGTATTGTACAAAGCACACCTTCCTTATATCATTATAATAAGGTGAGGCTTCCTGACAGAATGCCGCATACGGAAGCAGCCACGACTTGTTTGCTTCGTGAAACACCAGGTAGCTGTCAGACGATAGCGTCTCCTCGCCTATCTCCGCGAAGATGTCATCCACATAAGCATTCTTCACCCGCTCGATTGTAGAGTAATCAATGCTGGTCATCGAGTTCAGCTCCCTTCGTTGTCGCAGATAGCTTTTCATCTTCTCTTTATCCGTCAGTTCCCCCAGCTGTTCTAGGTCGAGATAATGTGGATGCAAGGCCGAGCAGGAGATGATATGATACGGATGACTCTCATTCCATGATGAAGTACCTGTTGTATCGTTCACTGGCATCAACTCTATCATCTGCATGCCCGTCATTGCCACCCAGTCAACCATCCGCTGCAGATCACCGAAGTCACCTACGCCATAAGAGTGCTTTGAACGCAGGGCGAAGACAGGTACGGCCACGCCCGTCACCTTCCATGGTTTCTCCTTGAGATGCAGGGAACCACCGTCGAGTACAATCACCTCACCATCGTTCACCTCCCCATGCTGCGTTATCCTGTTCGCACCTTCCTCCCAGGTCAGCAGTTGGTTGGTCTTCTCGTCGATCACCACATACTTGTATTCCAGCGGCAGCTGCATACCATCCATGTTTACACTGAGTCGCCATTCAAAGTCACCCTGATACACCATGCGCAGATAACGAGTGGGATTCCAACTGCCGATGGCAGGATGACTGCCCACCAAAGCCACCCGCTCGCCCTTGGTAAGCTGTGGAGCCAGCACGCGGAATATCACGGTCTTGCGGAACAGCGGCAACGATGGGTGCTGGCCATTCCTTTCCACAGGTTCTGTCCGCCCCACATTCCTTGCCTTACTGTACAGATAAGCATGTAGTGGAACATCCCGCCACTGATCGGGAAACACAAAACTCTTCGTATCATCGGCCTGATAGGTCCTGGGCACTCGGTTCCATTCGCAACGCAACACCTTTCCATCCTGGTCCTTTAGCTGATACTCATAAGTGAAAGAGATCACTGTGCGCTGTCGTGACTCCATCAGTGCCGTCTCCAGAAACCACCATTCACCATCCTGCGTTTGCATGACCCAATCGTTGACATGCTCACGCAGATCATTGGTACGGTAACGGATATGCACATATATACACTGTCCCCATTCCGTCTTGTATTGTATGCTGAACTTCAGTTTCATGCTGCGAAGATACGGAAAAACGAGCATAACACAAAACATAACTCAAATATATTTGTTTATTTGCTCATTAAATCGTACCTTTGTACCATAAAACGAAACAAAAGGAAATGAAATACTTTACTTCACGTAAATACGCCATCGGTACAGGAGTCTGTCTGCTGGTGATTCTTGGCATCGTCTATTATTTCTTCTTCTCCAGTCTGTCGGCTAAGGAAGAGACGTGTTATCTCTATATCGATGAAGACGACACCATCGACAGTGTGTTCACCAAGGTGAAACCCATGGCCAACGATGCAGGTATGACGGGCTTCTCCACGTTGATTCGTCACAGCTCATATAATGAGCATATCCGCACGGGCCGCTATGAGATAGCTCCCGGCGATGGGGCCTTCACGGTGTTCCGCCGCATCAAGAACGGATTACAGACTCCCCTGAACCTCACCATTCCGTCAGTACGTACACTCGACCGGCTCACTGGCTATCTGGGCAATAAGCTGATGCTTGACAGTACGGAGTTGTATCGCACCCTGACCAATCAGGAAGAATGTAGGAAACTGGGCTACGACACGCTCACCGTTATCAGCATGTTCATACCTAACACCTACGACATGTACTGGAACATCTCTCAGGACAAGTTCCTGGAGCGCATGAAGAAAGAAAGTGAGAAGTTCTGGAACGACGAGCGTCTCGACAAGGCAGAAGAGATGCATTTCACCCCCGTACAGGTCATCACCCTTGCCAGCATCGTCGATGAGGAAACATCCAATGATGAAGAGAAGCCCATGGTGGCGGGAATGTATGTCAACCGACTGAATGTAAATATGCCTCTTCAGGCCGATCCTACCATTAAGTTCGCCCTGAAGGATTTCTCCCTGAAGCGCATTTATAACAACATGCTGTCGGTGAACAGTCCGTATAACACCTATAAGAATATTGGTCTGCCCCCTGGTCCAATCCGCATCCCCACTGTTGCAGGCATTGATGCAGTACTCGATCATGTCCACCACAACTATTTATATATGTGTGCCAAGGAGGATTTCAGCGGCACCCATAACTTCGCCCGCACCTATCAGGAGCATATGATTAATGCCTCCAAATATGCGGAGGCATTAAATCATAGAGGAATCAAATAAGATGAGAGATGAGAGTCTCTCATCTTTCATCTTACAACGGCCTTGCCGTTGTTGATATAAACACCCTTCTTCGTTGGCTTTCCATTCAACTTCCTACCATCAATGGTGTACCAACCATCCCTTTGACCTTTGACAGAGTCCCTTAGACTGTCATCGATGTCTGTGGATATGTTTGAGTCTCTTGTGATGACAATCTCTTTTGCGTAACTATAATCAGTTCTAATGCTACCATTGTCATCAACTACCCAGTTTTCGGGCGTAGTTATATTACAGCCTTCTAAACTAATGCCGCCCTTAAATAAACCGATCGCACATTCAGAACTATTGATATGTACATTACTGTTTATCACCATCAATGATTCGTCGGTTGTATTATTAAAGTAACCCGATAAACCATAACCGCATTGAATCACGAGATTGGCATTGGTAATCGTCAGAGAACTGCTTTCTGAAACGTCAATTCCACAACCCAATTCTGGACACGTACAAGTGAGATATCCTGGACCAGTAATAAACAAGGGCTGTGAAGTCTTGATGATACTTACCTCTTTGGAAGAACTAAGTGACACATCCATCGGAATATAAATAGAAAGTCCAGGAATGGCATTATTAATGATATCATTGCTACTGCTAGAACTGAATGACTTATTAATGGTCAGTTTATTTGCACTAGGATCATAGCTAAAGGATCCACCACCGATGTTATTATTGTTTACCGATGTCACCTGTACGCCATCAATCCAGAGATTATAAGACTTCACTGACGACAGGTAGCCTGGATTGCTCTCACCTCCATCGATATGTGCATAGCTACAGTCATAGGTTTCAAATGCGTTATCTATGTAACTCGTCCCCTGTTCGCCTTCCAGTTTACTGCACCTAAAGAACATAACTGAAGATTCTGTCACATTGCTTGTATTCCAACCTGTACCTACATAGATTTTTACCAATTCAGCACAACCTTGGAACATACTTGTCATATCCGTCACATTACTCGTGTTGAATGATTGCAGGTTAAGACTCTGCAAACTTACACACGATATAAACATATTTCTCATGCTAGTTACTTTTTGAGTGTCAAAGTAATTCAGATCGATACTTGTTAACTGTCCACAGCCACTAAACATAATTTCCATATTCGTCACCTCACTGGTGTTCAAGTACTGCATCCCTTCAATTTCTGTGATTTCGCCACCATCTGTAAACCATCCATAGGTCGAGACGGGTCGTGATTCAGCGAAGGAACTGTCGAATACCACATTTTTAATACTCTCCTTTTCCTTATACCACAACGGAATGTCCATACCAACATTCATCAAATACTTTTCTCCTTCCTTCATACTCATCTTCCCGTCATTGTAAAACGTGAGCGTACCATTAGCAAAGACAGCATAACCAGAAGGAATCAGCGTGAAATAGCCTGGTTTTGAGGTACCACCATCAACGCGAGCGAACTCGGTGCTCCATTTGTAGTCTTCATAACTAGTGCCTTCACCGCCTACTAATTGGTTACATTCTTGGAACATACTACATCCTAATTCTGGTTTAAACCAATCCGAATTAACATAAATGGTTTTCAACTTACTGCAATAGAAAAACATATCTACAAAACCCAGATCTTCAATTTTTTTTGTATCGAAAGAAGCCAGATTGAGGTATGTCAATTCGGTACACCAATTAAACATGCGTGTCATATTAGTCACTTTACTCGTATCAAAACTTGATACGTTGACATTAATTAGCTTACTACATGAGCTAAACATATATTCCATGTTTGTTACCTTACTTGTATCGAAATAGATCAAGTTGAGCGTAGAAAGCTTACAACCACAGAACATATAACTCATATCTGTCACCTCACTAGTATTCAAATAGTGAAGTCCAATTAATTCAGTAAGTTTGTAACACGAAAACCAATAAACTGTACTAGTAGGTCTGGCATTCTTGAACGACTCGTCTATTTCTGCCTTTTGAATATCAGATTTATGATCTGTGTACCAACCTGGTTCATTATTCCCTGTATTCAAGTCATACGTTACATATTGCTCGCCTGTCCAGTTACCTCTATTAGTATCGTAATAGAAAGTGAGTTTCTGGTTACTTGAGTCATACACAGCATATGCCTCATCTGCCATCACCTGCGTACCCATGCACATGGCTATGAGTGCAAGTATCATTGTGATCAAGTGTTTTTTAGTTTCCATAAATTCGTAGTTTATTTCTGTATTTTGTGCAAAGTTACGAAAGATATCTGAAACTTCCAAATTTCGGGGTGTGTAGCGTGCAAAAATATCAATTGGTGTCATTATTATATATATGGGAAACAGCGTGTTTGTAGGTTAGAAACAGAGTGTTTATAAGGCGCAAACACAGTGTTCGCAACACACAAACACTTTCCGAACACTTTTGATGTATTTCCTGAGAAGATGGTTTTCATCGTATTTGAGAACTGAATAATGATGAGTTGGGTGCGCAAACAATAGGGTAAATATGGTCAAAAGTGGATAAAAATACGGGAAAACCAACAAATAAGTGGTAGTAATGACCGTAAAAGTGACTTATTTCTATCTTTTTCAAAAAAAATATTGCAAAATGTTTGGTAATTCGCAAAAATGATGTAATTTTGCAAGCAAATTTTGAAAATAGAGGTAAAAAGGTAAAATTACAAACAATAACAACCAATTAAAAGAATTGATTATGAATGCAGCAAAAGTTGTAGAAGATCTCAAACAGAGATTCCCCAATGAGCCGGAGTACATCCAGGCAGTTTCTCAGGTACTTCCTACGATCGAGGAAGAGTATAACAAGCACCCTGAGTTCGAGAAGGCTAACCTGATCGAGCGTCTGTGCATCCCCGATCGTATTTGTGAGTTCCGCATTACTTGGGTGGATGACAAGGGTAACGTGCAGACAAACATGGGTTACCGCATCCAGCACAACAACGCCATTGGTCCGTACAAAGGTGGTCTTCGCTATCACAAGAGTGTGAACCTCGGTATTCTGAAGTTCCTTGCTTTCGAGCAGACCTTCAAGAACTCACTGACAACACTGCCGATGGGTGGTGCAAAGGGTGGTTCCGACTTCTCTCCCCGTGGTAAGAGCGATGCAGAGGTGATGCGCTTCTGCCAGGCATTCATGAACGAGCTGTACCGCGTGATTGGTCCGGACGAGGACGTTCCCGCTGGTGATATCGGTGTAGGTGGCCGTGAGGTTGGCTATCTGTTCGGACAGTACAAGAAGCTCACTCATCAGTTCCAGGGCGTGCTGACCGGTAAGGGAATCCCCTTCGGTGGTTCACTGATCCGTCCTGAGGCAACTGGTTACGGTACTGTTTACTTCCTGACTTCTATGCTTGCAACCCGCAACATCGACATCAAGGGTAAGAAGGTGCTGATCTCTGGTGCTGGTAACGTGGCTCAGTATGCTGCTGAGAAGTGTCTGCAACTGGGTGCTATCCCCATGACCATGTCTGACTCTGACGGTTACATCTTTGATCCGGACGGAATCGATCGTGCAAAGCTCGACTATATCATGGAGCTGAAGAACGTAGAGCGCGGACGTATCAGGGAGTATGTTGAGGAGTATCCTACAGCTAAGTACTACGAGGGCAAGCGTCCTTGGTATGAGAAGGCTGATATTGCTCTGCCTTGCGCTACACAGAACGAGATCAACGGTGACGAGGCTGCAGCCCTCGTGAAGAACGGTGTGATTGCTGTGGCTGAGGGTGCTAACATGCCTTCACTGCCTGAGGCTATCAAGATCTTCCAGGATGCTAAGATCCTCTACTCTCCGGGTAAGGCTTCTAACGCCGGTGGTGTATCTGTATCTGGTCTTGAGATGTCACAGAACTCTGAGCGTCTGAGCTGGACAGCTGAGGAAGTTGACAACTACCTGAAGCGTATCATGAACGACATTCACGAGAACTGCGTGAAGTACGGTACAGAGAAAGATGGCTACATCAACTATGTGAAGGGTGCTAACGTAGCAGGCTTCATGAAGGTAGCCAAGGCCATGATGGCTCAGGGAATCGTATAAGAAGTGATTAGCAATAAATAATAAGCAAAAAGAAGGGTGAGGATTTCTCCTCACCCTTCCTTTTTTTATTGCCTTACTCTTTATTGATTATTTGAATATTCTCTCTCTTACCATCCTCAACTCTCATGGAATCCTGTCGTATGGAATCTTTCTTCACCGAGTCTTGCTTTGCTGCAGCTTCCTTTTCTTGCTGTTGCTGTATTTTTTCTTTCTCGTGCAAACGCATAAGTCGGATATGATTAAGAATCATAACCTTCGTAGTAGTAAGCGTGGCATTGCGATCTCGATTCAGGTAGAAGAGTCCACGTATGTCTTTAATACCCACCATCTTGTCATCAAACACCTCAAGAGAATAATGAATGTTAGAAGACATGTGCATGGTGCGAGTAATCACACTATCATTAGAAAGTCTTGTAGCAAGAATGGCAATACCGTCGCGCACTCCTTCCTGATACAGGAACTGGGCATCAAACTCCAAGATGAGTCTGTCACCCTTATGGTAGGATGAGTCAACAGGGATGACGAATGCCTGCTTATTGAACGGAGCCTTTGGGATGAAGGCATAACAACGTTCACCAGTCCAGACATTGGCTGCCTCACCCGTCTCCATACTGTATCTGTTAAGACCGTCATCAGTAGTCTCTGATTCGGGTACACCGCCGATACGCTTGGCCAATTGCTCATAGATAGCATAAAGCTTATCCGTATGACGGGTGTAATACACCATCGAGGAATCAAACTGTGCTTCTGTCACACCATGCTTCTTCAACACAGCCAACTGGTAAAGACGAGCATTGTAGAACCGTGTGCTGTCGCTATTGAGGTTGGCAGCAGCATCCGCCAGATGGTAGTCGTATAAGATATCTTCCATGTCATCAGGATCAATGACATCACGAGGAATAGACGGTTTACAAGAACAGAGAACCGCCAATCCGCCCACCAGGAGTATCCTATTCAGTTTCCTACTCATCGGTTTCCTTTTCATCCGCTGTTTCTTCATCCGTTTTCACCGGTTTCGCCTTCAGCGTAAGCGTACTCAGTTCTTTGCGGTAGAGCAGCAACAGCAGAACAACACCCACGGAGATGCAGGCATCTGCGAAGTTGAATACCGGACTGAAGAACACGTACGGCTGACCGCCCCATATCGGAAGCCAGTCGGGCAACGTGGTTTCAATCAGCGGGAAATAGAACATATCCACCACCTTACCCTGCAGGAACGGAGCATAGCCCTCACCAAGAGCCACCAGATACGACGGTTCGTAGAGGGTTGACTTCGTAAAGAACAGTCCGTAGAACATGCAGTCGAAGATATTTCCTGCAGCACCGGCCATGATCATGGCCAGACAAATGATATAACCCCGTCGTGCATTCTCCTTTACCTGTAGCCAGATATAGTAGCCGATAACCGACACGGCCACGATACGGAACAGACTCAGCACGATTTTGTTGATGAAGGTCATTCCGTAGGCCATGCCGCTGTTCTCGACGAAGCTAATGAAGAACCACGGTGTGATCTCGATGCTGTCATGCAGACACATATTGGTTTTGACCAGTATCTTGATAACCTGATCAATCACCAATATGGCAATGACAATACAAACGGCCATCAGGCCTTTGTTTCCACGATTATTCATTAGTGCTTCTTCCCCATCTTACTCTGTACGCTGAGGGTAGCATGTGGAACAGCGCGCAGACGCTCCTTCGGAATCAGCTCGCCCGTCATACGGTCGATACCATAGGTCTTGTTCTGCACTCTTACCAACGCAGCCTCCAATCCCTGGATGAACTTCTGCAGACGGGAAGCCTGCATGATCAGTTCCTCCTTGGTTTGTGTGGCACTTCCCTCTTCCAGTACTTTGTAAGTTGGTGATGTGTCGTCCACGTCATTGCCGTCGGCATTCATCAACTGGCGCATCATCTGATTGTAGTCATGACGCGCTGTGGCTAATTTCTCATTGATAATGACTTTGAACTCCTCGAGTTCCTCGTCACTGTAGCGTGTCTTTTCTGCCATATTCTTGTTATTCGTTTTTAGGATCTAAAGAGATTTTGTTACTGTTATATTCAAGTCGAAATCATCAAACTCCACTACTGCACCGTCATTCGGTTGGATGCTGATCGTGTCGGCCAGCACCTGTGTCTTGATATAATCTTCATAGGCTTTGATGGCCTCATCAGTCTGCTCATTGGGAGAGATGACAATATGGATACGGTCGGTAATCTCCAGACCACCGTCCTTGCGCATATTCTGGATTCGGTTAATCAGTTCGCGAGCCATGCCTTCCTTACGCAGTTCATCGGTCAGCTCGATTTCCAGAGCTACTGTCAGGTTTCCTTCGTTGGCTACGAGCCATCCGGGAATATCCTCACTGATAATCTCCACGTCGGCAGCCTCAACCACAGCCTCCTGTCCTTCCACATTCAGCTTGATAGAACCGTTCTTCTCCAAGGCATTGATCTCCTCCTGAGAAAGCGAAGACATCTGTGCGGCAATGCCCTTCATGAGCTTACCGAACTTCTTTCCCATAGTACGGAAGTTACACTTCACTTTCTTCACGAGGATGCCGCTACCCTCCACGAACTTCAGTTCCTTAACGTTCACCTCGCTCATAATCAGGGCTTTTACAGCTTCGATATGCGCCTTCTGTGCCTCGTCAACTGCGGGAACCATGATGCTCTGCAGCGGCTGGCGCACTTTGATGTTCACCTTCCTACGGAGAGCCAGTACCATGGATGTAATCTTCTGAGCCATATCCATGCGAGCCTCAAGGTCGAGATCGATCATTGATTCTTTGCATGACGGGAATGAGACAAGATGTACGCTATCGTGCACGCCGCCCAAGTCCTTGTACAGCTGATCGGCATAGAACGGAGCAAACGGAGCGAGCAGTTTGGACACAGTCTTCAGACAGAAATAGAGTGTCTGGTAAGCACTCAGCTTATCCGTACTCATCTCCTTGCCCCAGAAACGTTTACGGTTCAGACGAACATACCAGTTACTGAGATCGTCGTTCACAAACGTATCGATCAAACGTCCAGCCTTGGTCGGTTCGAAGTCGGACAAAGCCTCATCCACGCCCTTGATCAGCGAGTTCACCTTTGAGAGGATCCAACGGTCGATCTCGGGTCTGTCCTCCATATTCACCTGTGCAGCCTTGGGATTGAACCCATCGACATTGGCATAGAGGGCGAAGAAGCTATAAGTATTATATAAGGTACCGAAGAACTTGCGACGAATCTCGTCGGCTCCGGCAGGATCGTACTTCAGATTATCCCACGGCTGTGTATTGGTGAGCATATAGAAGCGTACCGCGTCGGCACCGTTGCGTTCAATCTCAGCAAACGGGTTCACCACGTTACCCAGGTGTTTCGACATCTTGATACCTTTGGCATCAAGCACCAGTCCTGTTGAAATCACGTTCTTGAAGGCCACACTGTCGAAGATCATCGTTGCGATAGCATGGAGTGTGAAGAACCAACCACGTGTCTGGTCAACACCCTCGTTGATGAAATCGGCGGGATAAGCCAAGCCTTTGTCGATTGCATCCTTGTTCTCGAACGGATAGTGCACCTGTGCATAGGGCATGGAACCGGAATCGAACCACACATCGATGAGGTCGGTCTCACGGTGCAGCGGCTGTCCGCTTTTACCAACGAGTACGATATCGTCCACATACGGACGGTGTACATCGATCTTGTCGTAGTTCTCCTGTGAGTAGTCGCCAGGCACAAAACCTTTCTCCTTCAGCGGATTGGTGTTCATCACGCCTGCCTCGACAGCCTTCTCAATCTCGTTGTACAGTTCTTCCAATGAACCGATGCAGATTTCCTCACGGGTATCTTTGTTGCGCCAGATCGGTAGCGGAGTTCCCCAGAAACGAGAACGCGATAAGTTCCAGTCGTTCAAGTTCTCCAGCCAGTTACCGAAACGACCTGTTCCAGTGCTTTCCGGCTTCCAGTTGATGGTCTTATTCAGTTCCACCATCCTTTCCTTGCAGGCTGTTGAGCGGATGAACCAAGAGTCGAGCGGATAGTACAACACCGGTTTATCAGTACGCCAGCAGTGCGGATAGTTATGCACATGCTTCTCGATTTTGAAGGCACTACCTTCTTGTTTCAGCTCCAAAGAGAGCACGATGTTCAGGTCTTCTGCCTTGGCAGCCGCCTTCTCATCGTATTTACCATCGATATTGAACTCAGGAGCATATGCATTCTTCACATAGTCGCCTGCATGACGACTGTAGAGGTCGAGGTTCACACACTTATCGATGAACGACTCTGCCAGTTCCTGCACCAGATAGTACTTACCCTGGAGGTCAACCATCGGTCGTGTTTCTCCACCTTTATTGATCATGAACAATGAGGGAATGCCAGCATCTTTGGCCACCTTCGCGTCATCAGCACCGAAGGTCGGAGCAATATGTACGATACCTGTACCATCGTCGATAGTTACATAGTCGCCAGGGATGACGCGGAAAGCCAGATCGCTCATCTCCACGAAATGGTCGTTTCCTACCGTGAAGCACTTATCAGCATGCTCTTTTGCATATTCCTTCACGAAGTCGGCACTGTTCACTTCCACCTTCTCGCACGGTTTCACCCACGGCATCAGCTGTTCGAAGCGCATACCGACAAGGTCGGAACCCTTGTAGTTGCCCACAATACGGTACGGCACCACCTTATCACCCTGCTTGTATTCCTCCATCGAGGCGAACTCGCCTTCGGGCTTCAGGTACGAATCTACCAAGGCAGCAGCCATCACGGCACTGATCTTCTCTCCGCTATAGGGATTGAAGGTCTGCACACAGACATAGTCGATCTTCGGTCCTACACAGAGTGCCGTATTCGAAGGTAGCGTCCACGGTGTGGTTGTCCAAGCCAGGAACACAGGTGTTCCCCACCCTTTCATCTCGGGTCGCGGATCAACAATCTTGAACTGCACGGTAGCAGTTGTATCCTTTACGTCACGGTAGCAGCCGGGCTGGTTGAGCTCATGACTCGACAAACCTGTACCTGCAGCGGGTGAATACGGCTGGATGGTATAGCCCTTATAGAGCAATCCTTTGTTGTAGAACTGCTTGAGCAGCCACCACAGCGTTTCAATATACTTGTTATCGTAAGTGATATACGGATGGTCAAGGTCAACAAAGTAACCCATCTTCTCCGTCAGGTCGCGCCATTCCTGCGTGAACATCATCACGTTCTCGCGGCACTTGCGGTTATAGTCTTCTGTAGAGATATAACGCGGACTCTCATGGTTATCAATATCAGCCTTGGTAATACCCAATTCCTTCTCCACGCCCAGCTCTACGGGCAGACCGTGGGTGTCCCATCCAGCCTTGCGGTGTACCTGATAACCCTTCATGGTTTTATAACGGTTGAAGGTATCTTTGATGGTACGGGCAAGCACATGATGAATGCCCGGATGACCGTTAGCCGAAGGAGGACCTTCGAAGAATACGAACTGTGGACATCCCTCACGCTCTGTGATGGAGCGGTGGAAGATATCTTTCTCATTCCATGTATCGAGTACGCTCTTGTTGGTCTCAGTCAGATTCAAGCCATGATGTTCGGCGAATTTCTTTGCCATAATCTTACCTTATTTATAATAGTTTTATTTTTTAGGGCACAAAGGTATATAAAAAATTCCTATCCTCAAAGAAATTATCATCTTTTAATTAACTTTCGCAAGTTACGGCAAACAAAAAAGCGGCTGCATTCACTGCGCCGCTAACTCCTATTCTATGCTAATTCTCTCAAAACTTTCACTTGAGTCGTATAAACTATCCTGAATAATCTTTTACCTGTAAAAGCCAAGCCTATCTGGATGTTGTACTTCTTGTTATTTGACGATGTGATTCAAATCACACTGCAAAGGTAAGGCAATTCATCCGTCCGACCATCACAGGAGTGTGGGAAATCATGAAAAAAGGCGCAATAATTGACGTATATCAAAAAAGTGTGTCCGCACACGTTTCCTTATAAAACATCAGAAACCAAGATAAATCAATCTTTAAAAGAAAAAAAACAAGGAAAAAGCGGGAAACATCAAAAATAATCATTATATTTGCAAATAAATCCAACAAATACGTACAAACTATTAATCTATAAATTATTACATTATGACGTTTACAATGGTAATCCAGCTTCTCATCGTATTGCTGGCTCTTTGGGTAGGATCCCGATATGGTAGTCTTGCCTTGGGTGCAATCTCCGGTATTGGTCTGGCCATTCTGGTCTTCGGCTTCGGCTTGAAACCTGGTACGCCTCCTACCGACGTAATTTACATCATCATCGCAGCCGTTACCTGTGCCGGTGTGCTTCAGGCATCTGGCGGTATGGACTGGATGATTCAGATTGCAGAGAAGATGCTACGTAAGCATCCCGACCGCATCACGTTCATGGCCCCACTGACTACGTTCTTCCTCACCGTGCTGGTGGGAACAGGTCATGTGGTTTATACGCTGATGCCGATCATCTGCGACATTGCCCTAAAGAAAGGCATCCGTCCGGAACGTCCCTGTGGCGTGGCCAGTATTGCCTCTCAGGTGGGTATTACCTGTTCGCCGATTGCCGCTGCCGTAGTAGCATTTGCTTCCATCTCTGCAGCAAACGGTTTCCATGTGAACAACCTGCAGATTATCATGATCACCATCCCCGCCTGTGTTTGCGGATTGATGGCTGCTGCTGCAGCCTCCTATCGTCGTGGTAAGGATCTTGACAAGGATCCGAAGTTCCAGGAGCGTTTGAAGGATCCTGCACAGTATCAGTATATCTATGGTAGTAATGCTACCACACTCGACAAGAAGATCGGTCAGGATTCCAAGAATGCTGTGTATATCTTCCTCGCAGCACTCGCCATCATCGTCGTATTCTCTATCGCTCAGATGTTCGGCGGTAACCTTCTGCCTACGTACGACACCGTGCAAGCCGTGAAAGACGGTCCTGCCTCTATTACCTTGGCTGATGGTATTACCGAAACGGCTAAGCAGCTGGCCAGTGCAGGTATTGTGATGGAAGGTGTTACCGAGACCGTAAAGAAACCGTTGGCCATGAACCTTGTCATACAGATTGTCATGATCTCTGCAGCAGCGCTGATGATTATCGTCTGCAAGGCCAAACCCAAGAAAGCTGTTGGCGGCGCTGTTTGGCAATCAGGTATGGTGGCTGTGGTAGCTATCTACGGTATCGCTTGGATGGCTGACACCTATTTTGGCAACTACATGAAAGAGATACAGGTGATGCTCAATGACCTTGTTTCGGCTTACCCGTGGACCATCGCCATTGCTTTCTTCCTGGTTTCTGTGCTTATCAACTCACAAGGTGCAGTGGTTGTGGCCATGCTGCCGTTGGCCTACACCTTAGGAATTGAAGGTTGGGTACTCTTGGGTGTGCTCCCCTCAGTTTACGGTTACTTCTTCATCCCGAACTATCCGTCGGATATCGCTACGGTGAACTTCGACCGATCGGGCACCACAGTAATCGGTAAATACCTACTGAACCACTCGTTCATGATGCCTGGCTTGATCAGTGTGATTACCAGTACTATTGTGGCCTATATCATTTCATATCTGTGCCATAGTGCAGGGATATTCTGATTAAATGTGGAGTGTGGAGTGAGGAGTGTGGAGTGAGAAATGCACCATGACAAGTTCATAGTAGTAATCTCACTCCACACTCCTCACTCCACACTCCACACATTTTAGTTAGTTTTTCTTAAAAAATACACATTGTCCGTTGAAAAATTTTGGATGCTATATAAATAATGTGTACTTTTGCACCGAAATATTTCAAAGGCACTGACACATGGTTTTCTGTTTCTCTGGAACGGGCAACACCCGGTGGGCTGCTGAAGAACTTAGCAAGGCCACTGGAGAAGAACTGATTGACATCGGGAAAGAGATTTACGGTAATTGTACGTACCAGTTGAAGGAAAGCGAAAGCATTGGCTTTTGTTTCCCCGTACATGGGTGGCGACCGCCGAAGATTGTGAGAGCTTTCATTGAGAAGATGCACATCGAGATGACGGACAACAACCCGTATTGCTGGGCACTGTGCACGGCAGGTGATGACATTGGACTTACCATGGAGTACCTGAACCGCGATCTGAAACAGCAATCATTACAAGCCGAGAGCGTGTTCTCGCTTATCATGCCCGAGAGTTACATAGGACTGCCCTTCATGGATGTGGATAAACCTGAGAAGGAACGCGCCAAGAAGGATGCCGCCCGTGAACAGTTAGAAACGGTGAAAAAGATCATCATCAACAGGGAACGGGGTGTAACCATGACTTATAAAGGTCATTGGCCACGTATCAACAGTCATGTGCTCGGTGCCGCTTTTGTTAAATGGCTCGTCAACGACAGGCCTTTCCGGGTGAATCTCGACAAATGTTTGAGATGTGGAACCTGTGCGGAGGTTTGTCCGATTGAGAATATTGACTGGAAGCAGGGAGAGGAACCCACATGGCATCATGATCCCCTCTGCACAACGTGCTTTGCCTGCTACCACCACTGTCCGGTGCATGCCATCGAGTATGGCCACCGTACCAAGCATAAGGGACAATACTTTTTCAAGAAATAAACAACTAATAATAGCACGAAATGAAGAGACTGTTTATCATACTGATCACGACGGTTATCACACTCAATATTTGGGGAGCAAAAGCTTATCCAGAACCCGTTACCATTACCCAAAAGGATGGTAAGATACTTACTTATCGTTTGCATGGCGATGAGCATTTCAACTATGTCGCCACGACAGATGGAGTATTGCTTTATCAGCAGGGTATGGATTTCTATATTGCCGTGATTGATGATAAAGGTAATATGTCATCAAGCGGTGTATTGGCTCACAATGCAGGTCAGCGTACAGCAGAAGAGATTGCGCTCATTGGCAAGCAGGATAAGGACAAGTTCTTTGCTACAGAAAAGGCTTCTGTTGCCAGAAGTAGAAGCATGAGAAGAATCAGTATGCCGGATAATATCGAATCCACCTTCTTCCCCCACATGAATTATCCAGATGGACAACGCCCCAAGGCATTGGTAATCCTTGCTGATTTCGCTGACTGGAAGTTTAAGCGTTATGTGGAATCTGATAAGGATAATGATCAAATCACTAAAGCTATCTTTGGTCAATATCTGAATGCCATGGATGCAGCTCCATATCATCCTAGTGATCCCACTCTCAGCTTGAATCTTGGTAGCGTAGCCAAATATTTCAGTGATATGAGTAAAGGGGCGTTTGTTCCCCAATTCGATGTGGCTACCGTAGTGCATCTCCCTGAGAACATGAGTGTATATGGTCCAGGTAAATACGACGACATGCCGAAATTCTTCGAAGATGTCTGCAACTTTGCCAATGATAGCATTGATTTCTCCGAATACGATGCTAATAATGATGGTTATGTAGATCTAGTCTATGTGATCTATGCAGGATACGGACAGAGTACAGGTGGTGGTACTAATACCATCTGGCCCAAAAGTGGAACTGTATCAATAACTGAGCCTTATGAAGACGAAAATGGTAATCCCCAAGAGAGAGAGATACCATATGACGGTAAATACATATGTCGATATGGTGTGAACCCAGAACTTAATTTTGATCCTGCATCCACGAACGATTATTTTAAAGGTGTTCCGCAAATCAACGGCATAGGACTGTTCTGTCATGAGTTCTCACATTGCATGGGACTGCCCGATATCTATCCCACATCAGAATCTGCACAAAATGCAGGGAATCCTGCAATGGAGTTTTGGGATTTAATGGATGGTGGAGAGTATGGGGGTACTGTAACAGTAACAGTGGTAGTTGATGGAGTTAATAAGAAAATGAGTAAGACGGGAGGCTACAATCCTACAGCATATACCGCATGGGAACGGGAATATGTAGGTTGGATGAAGATGGATGTGCTGAAAGCAGAGAATTGCGGTCAAAAGATAGATCTCATTAACATTGACAGAAGCGACGGAAAGGCCTATAAAATATTCCCTGATGATAATGAAAATGGCGAAGAATATGTTTGCATTCAGAATATACAGAGCTACAAATGGAATAAATGGCTGGGGACGAATATTGGACATGGTATGCTGGTAACTTATGTCAAATATGATAAACCATATTTCTCACTAAGTGAAAATGATCTTCCTTATGTTAATAAAGTCAACAACACTATTGGGAAATCGAGAATGACCATTGTTCCTGCAGACGGACTTCTCATCAGTTCGTATTTGAGTGGTACTGGAAAGCAATATACAAGTGCAGAATACATTGCCTCGCACAAAGGTGACCCCTTCCCAGGCACGAGCAATGTCCATAATTTATACAGTATTCCATTGATATGGGCAGGACAGCCAATGGACAAACCACTCCTGAATATCCAAGAGAACAATCAGATCGTGTCTTTCTATTACATGTTCGAACCCGCTGAAAAGAATGAGGATATCAGCGAGGTGAACGTTCATGAATTGAGCATGATAACAGAATCTGATGAGAACCAGATCATCAATGAACATGAATGGAAAGATGCTGAAGATAACACGATAGCTACAGGGTATAAGGTCAAGAACTTCCAAGAAGTAGCTCTCGGCATAGAATCAAATATTGTTAATGCTTCAGACTGTAACATCCTGAGTCTTTGTGTAAAGCCATCACAGGCTATCACGTTGAATGTGACACTGACCTCTGGCACGCCTGAGACAAACAGTAATAGTAAGGTAGCGTTAGGGATGAATTCAAGGAAAACAGATAATGGTGTTTCTACATTTACTAAGTCATATGAACTTGAAGCTGGTGAGTGGCGTACGCTTGGTATTCAATTATCAAGCTTTGCTGCGCAAGGCGTCGACTTGTCCGAAATCAATAGTGTTATACTAAGTCTCGGTAGCGAGCCTGATAATAAGAAAGATAACATCCTTTTCCTTGAGGACGTCTATTTCAGTCAAAGTACACAACGTGCTATTGCCACCTTCATAAATCAAACAGACACAACCACAGCCAAAGAAAAGAAGGTTTACACACTCGACGGTCGTTACGTTGGTAACAACACTCGCGGCCTTGCTAAGGGTGTATATATCATCAACGGGAAAAAGACAGTGATTCGATGAGATTGTTCCTGTGCTTTATTTTGTTCTGCCTTACAACTATTGAAGGACAGGCCGCAAAGGCCTACCCTCACCCCGTCAAAACCATTCAATCAGATGGAACAACGCTCATCGTCGTAGCTCGCGGCGATGAGTCGTTTCATTATTATATGACCACCGATAGTGTATTGTTGTACCATGAGGGGAAGGATTTCTTCATTGCTCAGGTAAACAACGATGGTTCATTATCGCCCACTTCTCAGTTGGCTCATGAGAAAGGCAACAGAAAGGTGACAGAGGAACATTTGGCACAAGTACAAGACCGGCACTTATTTTTTCAGTTCCTGACAAAGCAGACGCAGAAGCGGATGATGCAAAGGGAACCTATCAAGGTGGATCATACGTATTTGCCACATACTGGTCAGCCACGCATTGCTGTTATCCTTGCGCAGTTTACCGATGACACATTCATGGATGAAGACCCCAAAAGTGTCTTTGAGCAGTATTTGAATGCTGAGGAAATAGATAATCAGGTGGGAAACCAAACCGTTGGCAGAAACTACGGTAGCGTAAGGCGCTATTTCAAGGATATGAGCTTCGGATTGTTTGAACCCCAGTTCGATCTTTATGGACCTGTCACCCTCTCTCATCCCACCTCCTATTATGGTGCTGGTAAGGACCGCATGGACCTGTTTATACCAGAAGTATGCGAATTAGCTGAGGAACAAGGATTGAAGTTCTCTGAATATGATAGCAATGACGACGGTTACGTGGATCTGGTTTATGTAATCTATGCTGGCTATTCTGAGTGTTTTACAGGAACACCCACAACATGCATCTGGCCCAAATCGGGAATCATCAGTGCCTTTGAGATGGATGGGAAATACATCTACCGCTATGGTGTGAATTCTGAACTTAACGCCTTTCCTGGTGCATGGGAGAACCCGCCATACAAACGCATCAACGGTATCGGATTGTTCTGTCATGAGTTCTCTCATTGCTTGGGAATGCCCGACTTCTACCCCACCTCAACAACTGCGCAGATTGCTTTTAATCCAGGAATGGAACGATGGAGCTTGATGGACGACGGCGAGTATGTGGATAATGGATATACACCTACCGAATATACGGCATGGGAACGGGAGGCCATGGGTTGGTTCGAGATAGATACACTGAACACATCTGGTTTCTATACGATGACTAACATCAATGAAGAAGGAGGAAAAGCTTATAGGATCATTAACAGTGAGGATTCCAGCGAGTGCTTCATCCTGCAAAACATTCAGCTAACCGGTTGGAACAGTAAACTCGACGGTCATGGAATGCTTGTAACGCATGTGGATTTCAGTCCTTCCATATTCAGAAACAACACGGTAAACAACACCATCGGTCATTCAAGGATGACCTTCATTCCTGCCGACGAAGAGTATATCAGCGCTTTCCAGATTGATGCAGAAACCATTACCCGACAGATGTATTGCGACAATCATGCGGGGGATCCCTTCCCAGGCACAAAAGATGTCACAGCCATCAATGAGTTTCCTGCCTATACCGGAATAATGAAAGAACGGGTGTATGACATTACGGAGCATCAAGAAAGGGTTTCGTTCTACTTTGATGACGGAACAACAGGCATCAAACAGACCATCATCTCGCAAAAAGAGAATGGGAAACACGAAATATTCACCCTTGACGGACGGAGCATGGGTTACAACATCGCCACGCTACCTAAAGGAATATATATCGTCAACGGACAGAAAACGGTTATTCGTTAGGAACCTCCTTCATCACCATCTTCCCGTCAGCTGATACGACCACATCTATTACATAACTGCTGGGCGAATCAGGAACACAAAGTTGTGCCTGATGATGGAAGCCTTCAGCATCAGTCTTCATCAGAATCATGTCACTGAGGATTACCTGATTGATGCGGTCCTTGGGAACAAACTGTACGAACTCGTGCTTCTTAAAATCATGCGAGTATTTCTTCACGGCTCCCTTGAACACAGCCACATGAATGGTATTATCATAATAGACATTTCCTACTTCCATACCCTCGTCTGTATTGGCCGACTTGATGACCTTATAGGTTGTGGGATTAACCTGAACATAACAATGATAACGTTCACCATTATAGGCTATTACGGTATCTCGCTTAATGGTTCTGTTCTGGTTCAGAACTACAGGATGCTTCGTCTCGAAATAGGTAATATCGTCTTCAGTATTATCACTCTTCACCAATTCCACTGTCTCCCCATTGGGATTCTTGAAGTCAAGCACATGCTCACTCTGACGGATAATCGGATACTTCACCACCGTACCGCCCTCAACGATAAGCGTATCGGCAATAATCATGAAATGAGCTGGCATACTGGTGGAGTCAGGATAATAGATACTATCCCCTTCCACCCGGAAAGCAGGTTCCTCGTCAACAGTGTTTACCCAGATGCCTTGCAATAGCTGCTTGGCCTGACGGTCCTCTTCCACCACAGGCAACATGTTATCCTGCTTCTTCCCTCCACAGGCAGAGAAAAGAACCACGACCATGATGATATATAAGAACCGTCGCATAAAAATGCTAATATGTTTATTCAAAATACTCCGCATCGCGGAATGCATTGGCTTTTAAATCCTTCTCACTGGTGAGTACATCTTGTTGGTTAATCGGCCAGACAATACCTAAGTCGGGATCATCAAATCGTATCGCTGCCTCAGCTTGGGGTGCATACACATTATCCACCTTGTAGGTAAAGATAGCTTCATCGCTCAGTACCAGGAAACCATGGGCGAAACCACGCGGGATGAAGAACTGTCGTTTGTTCTCGTCACTAAGTTCTACCATGACATGCTTACCGAAAGTTGGCGAGCTTTTGCGGATATCCACGGCTACATCCAATACACGACCCTTGATTACTCGTACTAACTTCGCTTGCGACAGGTCGCCCTTCTGGTAATGTAAGCCTCTGAGAACACCATAGCCCGACTTCGATTCATTGTCCTGAATAAAGTTTACCTTACCGATGTGCTCCTCAAACTCCGACTGCTTGAATGCCTCAAAGAAATACCCACGGGCATCATTGAATACCCGCGGCTCGATGATATAGACACCCTCGATTTCTGTAGCTTTGTATTCCATACGTGCAAAAGTAATCATAAAATTTTGATTATGGAAGATAATAGTTGTTTTTTTTGTTTTTAACATCCATTTCTTTGGTAATTCAGAAGAAAACGAGTAAATTTGCAGCATGATTGAACTCGAAAGACATATAGAGATTCTTCTTTTGAACAATGACTGCGTAATCGTCCCGAATCTGGGAGGATTCGTTGCGCATCATAGGGAGGCTCACTACGACGGGAACGACCAACTGTTCCTGCCGCCATTGCGTACCATAGGGTTCAATCCGAAACTCCACCTGAATGATTCCCTTCTTGCCCAATCGTATATTGAGGCATACGACATCAGCTATCCTGATGCCATGAACAGGATTGAAGGAGAAGTGAACGAACTGAAGCAGACGCTGGAGAATGAAGGCTGCTACGAGCTGAATGATATCGGTACGCTCTCGCTGAACGAGGACGGCCATTATGAGTTCATGCCCTGCGAAGCGGGTATTCTTACCCCTTCACTCTACGGTCTGAGTTCTTTCGACATGACTTGCGTGAACACCTCTGAGGATTCTGCTGCTGATTCTGCCACCATTATTAATATGGAGACGGAAGAAAAGAGCAAGACTGCTGATGAGGACAACGCAGCAGTTGCTGTTGCCTTGAAAGAGGATGAAGCGGAAGAGAAGCAGCCGCGCACCATCACCATTCGTGTCAGCACGCTCCGTAATGCTGCTGCCATTGCAGCCGCTGTCCTTGCTCTCTTCCTCATCACCACACCATTTGGAAGAGATGCACAAGCAGGGTTCAAGTTCTCTGACTTTGAGAAGACCTGGCTCTATCGGATCATGCCGAAGGAGAAGACAACTACCACAACTGATGTTAAGCTTCAGCCAGAGCAGACTGCCAAGGCAGAAATAAAAGCAGAGGCTCCGGCCGTTAAGCCTGAGCAGTTGGTTGTTAAGGAACAGGTAAGCGATGAGGTACAAGCACCTGCAGCACCCCAGCGCTACTGGTCGATTGTTCTGGCCAGTAAGGTAAGCATGAAGAATGCAAGGGCTTTCGTGGAAAAGCTCACCAGCGAAGGATTCAGTCTTGCAGAGGTTCTCGTTCAGAAAAGCGGAAACCGTGTAATCTATGGTAAATACGCCACAGAGAAAGAAGCCTATACCAACTTAGGACAGTTGCGCCACAACGAGGAATTCCGTGAGGCATGGGTTTATGAGGTGAAGAAATAAGCCGTACGCACACACCAAAACGTATTTGAAACATGAAGCGAGTAAGATGTCCTAAATGCGACCATTACATTACTTTTGATGAAACCCAGTACCAGGAAGGTCAACGACTGATCTTTCAGTGTCCTGATTGCAGTAAGCAGTTTGGTATTCGTATTGGTGTGTCCAAGCTCAGCGACCGACAGAAGGACGAGAACCCGGATGAGAATGCCAACGAGAAAGGTTTCGGTTCCATCATCGTCATCGAAAATGTGTTTCATTACAAACAGGTCATCCCGTTGCAATTAGGTAATAACGTAATCGGGCGCTATCAGAAAGGCAATTCTATCAATACTCCTTTCGAGACTGTTGATCCCAGCGTGGATCTCAACCATTGCACCATCAACGTTAAACGCGATAAGCATGGTAATATCTGTTATACACTTTCTGACAACAACAGTAATACCGGCACGTTCGTTGACAATGTGGAGTTAAAGCCCAATGAACGTCGAAGAATAGAAGACGGTACTTTGTTCACTATTGGAGCTACGAGCATCATTCTAAGAGGGGCGAATAATGAGGAAGAATAGGCATTTTTAAGCCCTTTTCCAAAACCTATGGTTTTACGATGCAAAAGCATAGGTTTTAGCGCCTAAAACCATAGGTATTGGAAGGCAAAACCGCAGGTATTCTTTTTCATAAAATAAGAGGGTGTGTCAATCGACACACCCTCAACTCTTTGTCAGGTTAATCTGACTACTCCTCCACAGCAGCCTGGGCGGCGGCAAGACGTGCGATAGGTACACGGAACGGAGAGCAAGAAGCGTAGTTCATACCGATCTTGGCACAGAACTTCACTGAACTTGGCTCACCACCATGCTCACCGCAGATACCGCAACGGAGATCAGGACGAACCTCGCGACCCTGCTTCACGGCATACTTGATCAGCTTACCAACACCCTTCTGGTCGAGTACCTGGAACGGATCCACCTTCAGGATCTTCTTGTCGAGGTAAACAGGCAAGAAGGAAGCGATGTCGTCACGGCTGTAACCGAAGGTCATCTGAGTAAGGTCATTTGTACCGAATGAGAAGTACTGAGCCTCTGAAGCAATCAAATCAGCTGTCAGAGCAGCACGCGGGATCTCGATCATGGTACCGATCTCGAACTCAACCTCGACGCCATACTCCATGAATACTTCCTTAGCGGCATACTGGATAATCTCCTTCTGCTGCTTCAACTCGTGTACAGTACCAATCAGCGGAACCATGATTTCCGGCATTGGGTTCTTACCCTCTTGCTTCAATTCGCAAGCTGCAGAGAGGATAGCCTTGGTCTGCATAGCGGTAATCTCCGGGAATGTGATACCCAGACGACAACCACGGTGACCCAGCATGGGGTTGTTCTCAGCCAGTGAGTCAACACGACGCTTAATCTCATCCAGACTTACGCCCATCTCCTTAGCCATGATCTCCTGACCAGCCTGATCGTGTGGTACGAACTCGTGGAGAGGAGGATCGAGCAGACGGATGTTCACGGGCAGACCGTCCATAGCCTCGAGGATACCCTTGAAGTCGGCCTTCTGATAAGGCAGCAGCTTAGCCAATGCCTTCTCACGTCCGGCAACGCTATCAGCAAGAATCATCTCACGCATAGCAACGATCTTCTGATCCTCGAAGAACATGTGCTCGGTACGTGTCAAACCGATACCCTTAGCACCGAAGGCGCGAGCCACCTGTGCATCATGCGGTGTATCAGCGTTTGTACGAACCTGCAGCTTCGTGTACTTGTCACAGAGGTCCATCAGTTCCTTGAAGTCACCACTCAGCTCAGCAGCCTTTGTGGGAACCTCGCCAGCATAAACCTGACCGGTTGTACCGTTCAGAGAGATGTAATCACCCTCCTTGTAAACGATACCGTCGATCTCTACGGTCTTGTCCTTGTAGCTTACATTCAGTGCACCTACACCAGATACGCAGCACTTACCCATACCACGTGCAACCACAGCAGCGTGAGAAGTCATACCACCGCGAGCGGTGAGGATACCCTCAGCAGCAGCCATACCTGCGAGATCCTCAGGAGAGGTCTCAATACGTACGAGTACTACCTTATGACCATTCTCGTGCCATTCCTTGGCATCGTCAGCATGGAACACGATCTGTCCGCAGGCTGCACCGGGAGAAGCGGGAAGACCTTGAGCAATCACCTTTGCAGCAGAGAGCGCCTTCTTGTCGAAGACAGGGTGCAACAGCTCGTCGAGCTTCTGAGGCTCGCAGCGGTTGATGGCTGTCTTCTCATCAATCATGCCCTCGTGGAGCAAGTCGATGGCAATCTTCACCATAGCAGCACCAGTACGCTTACCGTTACGGGTCTGGAGGAACCAAAGCTTACCTTCCTGAACGGTGAACTCCATATCCTGCATGTCGTGATAGTGGTGCTCCAGCTTATCCTGGATTCCGTTCAGTTCATTGTAAATCTCAGGCATAGCCTCTTCCATAGAAGGATACTTGGCTACACGCTCCTCCTCAGAGATTCCGGCACGCTCAGCCCAGCGCTGAGAACCAATCTTTGTGATCTGTTGCGGGGTACGGATACCAGCAACCACGTCCTCACCCTGAGCATTTACCAGATACTCACCGTTGAACAGGTTCTCACCATTAGCGGCGTCACGGCTGAAGCATACACCAGTAGCAGAGGTATCACCCATGTTACCGAATACCATAGCCATCACCGATACGGCTGTACCCCACTCATCAGGAATACCTTCCATCTTACGATAGAGGATAGCGCGCTCGTTCATCCAAGAACGGAACACAGCGCAGATAGCGCCCCAGAGCTGCTCGATAGGATCATCGGGGAACTCCTTACCTGTACGCTCCTTGATGGCAGCCTTGAACAGCTTCACCAGTTTCTTCAGGTCGTCAACAGAAAGGTCCTTGTCGAGAACCACACCGCTCTCCTTCTTCACATTCTCGATGATTTCCTCGAACGGATCGATATCGGTCTTGTTCACGGGCTTCATCTCGAGCACCACGTCACCGTACATCTGTACGAAACGACGGTAGCTGTCGTAAACGAAGTGAGGATTGTTAGTCTTCTTCACCATACCCTCAGCCACCTCGTCGTTCAGACCCAGGTTCAAGATGGTGTCCATCATACCCGGCATGGAAGCACGGGCACCAGAACGAACAGATACCAACAGCGGGTTCTCCTTATCGCCGAACTTACTGTTCATCAGTACCTCGATGTGCTTAACTGCATTCATCACGTCATCGTTCAAGATCTCCATGATCTTGGCCTGACCTACCTGATAGTACTCATTACAGCAATCGGTTGTGATTGTGAAACCTGGAGGAACGGGAACCCCAATGAGGTTCATTTCAGCAAGGTTCGCACCCTTGCCACCCAGTGCCTCGCGCATTTGTGCATTACCTTCGGCTTTCCCATTACCGAAGAGATAAACTCTTTTTTCGCTCATACTTTATAGTTATTATAAATGTAAATCTGTGTTTCAATTTTTATATTGTGCAAATATACAAAAGAAATTTGATTCTTCCAAATATTTAAACTTTTTTTGGAACATTATTTTGATAGTATAGTAGCAATCATTGGAGTCGCTTGCTGTGAGACTTCAATTTATTCCCATGTTGGGAACAAATTATTCCCACGTTGGGAACATTTCATTCCCACACTGGGAACATTCAGATATCATACCCTTCAAATTACTTTACCACATGTCGTGACTGGTATTCATCTTTATCAGGAAAACCTCTTTGTCCAGGAAAACCTCCAAAAGACTCAAATACGACACTGTCATTGTATAGAATAAACTGGTTGATTGACAAAGCTTCACGCTTTTCTTCTTTCGTCAGATGACGATCGTACAAAGCAAACTGATAGATATCGCCTCCATGCCATCTATACTGCAAAACGCTTTTGCAATCCATCCACCCATCGTTGGGATTCTTGTCTATCTCAATACCTATAATTCCAGCTTTGTGCATTTTCTTTTGAATCACAGCCAGCTCCTGCATCGACAATCCCGCATTCTGTAAAACCGTTTCAAGTTCCTGTTTGCTTACTATGCTTGCACAATCCCAATCATCTCTCTTGTTTCCTATCGAGAACTTCCTTACCTCATCATTCCTATATAGAAGAATTATCGAACAACTATCATCCAAGGAACTGCGCACATATTTGACCAAGTCATACATATCGTTATGATGAATCTTGAAATGTTTCTCCATCAAAGCAGCATCACAAGGTTCTGGCTTGGGAAGGAACATATAAAACAGGAAAAACAGAACGACATTGAGGATATGGAGTGAAAGGACAATCTTCTTATAGATAGATGTGGGAGGTATTAAGCACCTAAGAAAAGAAACCAGGATAATAATAAAAATAGGTAGAGTTATAAACCACAACCACACAAGACCAACAATATTATTATTTAGAATCCCTATCATTTCTGCGTCATCATGACTTGTCAGTCCCATGGAAACAATGGCGGTTGTGATAGAGAGTATTAACAAAACCTCTAACACTCTATATGAACAGCTAAGGAATGATTTCATTCTCATTTTCTTCAACAATTGATGTTTTGTATGCAAATTTAGGTGTTTATTCTCAAAACAACAAATGTATTAGTTTTATTTAGCTAACTTCACAGAATTTACTCCTTCTCGGCAAAAAAAGAACAAGTTCTTTGTTTTGCTCTCGTTTTTTCGTAACTTTGCAAAAGAAAATGAACAGTTATAATCAATGAGCAGGAAAAAGAAACCATTACCAATATTGGAACAGGTGGAGATTGAAGCATGTGCCGCCGAAGGAAAGTCGTTGTTCCACTGGGACGACTTGGTAGTATTCGTACCCTTTTGCGTACCAGGCGACATCGTTGACGTACAGATCAGAAGAAAGAAGCACAGCTTTGCCGAGGGTGAAGTGGTGAGGTTTATACAATATAGTAAGGTACGCGAAGAACCGCGCTGTAAGCACTTCGGTATCTGCGGCGGCTGCAAATGGCAGAACCTGCCCTACTCTGAGCAACTGAAGATGAAGGAACAGCAGGTAAAGGACCAACTGACGCGTATCGGAAAGATTGAACTGCCTGAGTTCCGCCCTATCCTTGGTTCGGTCAAGCAGTGGGAATACCGCAACAAAATGGACTATGGTTGCGCCAACAAGCGATGGTTGACGAAGGAAGAAGTAAGAGAGTGGAGTGAGGAGAGTGGAGTGAGGAGAGAGAATAGTCCTAGAAAAAATACCCCGGCCATCGGTTTCCATATCACGGGGGCGTTCGACAAGATCCTGCCCATAGAGAAATGCTGGCTGATGGATGACCTCCACAATCAGATTCGCAATGAGATCTTCGATTTTGCCCTGAAGAACGACATCAGTTTCTTCGACCTGCGAGAACAGGTGGGCTTACTTCGCGATGTCATCATCCGCAACTCAAATACTGGCGAATGGATGGTGATTATTCAGTTCCATCTGGATAGTTCTGCGGCAGATAACGAGGGAAACCGTTGGGAAAGTGAAGACGGAAAGAAGGCCTTAGCATTACTACAGTTCGTTGCTGATAAATTCCCACAAATCAGTTCATTACTCTATCTCGATAATCAAAAGTGTAATGATACGATAGGCGATCAGGACATCCTTGTATTCAAAGGTAATGACCATATCTTCGAGACCATGGAAGATTTGAAGTTCAAGGTGGGTCCGAAATCGTTCTACCAGACAAATACTGATCAGGCCTACCATCTTTATTCGGTGGTTCGGGAATTCGCATTCGGTTCACCCCTCCCTTTGGAGGGGAAGGGGGTGGCTCCGCTTGTCTATGATCTCTACACCGGCACGGGCACCATAGCCAACTTCGTGGCCCGCAAGGCCCGCAAGGTGATTGGCATTGAATATGTGCCTGAGGCCATCGAAGATGCGAAGGTGAATTCCCAGATCAACACCATCGACAACACCTTGTTCTTCGCCGGTGACATGAAGGATGTGCTTAATGATGAGTTCATCAGCGAACACGGAAGACCCGACATCATCATTACCGACCCGCCTCGTGCTGGTATGCATCCTGATGTGGTACAGACCATCCTGCGCACTTCGCCCAACCGTATTGTCTATGTCAGCTGCAACCCAGCCACACAAGCACGCGACCTTCAGATGCTCGACTGCGACTATCGGGTAATTGCTGTGCAGCCAGTTGATATGTTCCCGCATACACCGCATGTAGAGAATGTTGTACTGTTAGAGAAAAAGTAAAGATAATTTGGAAGTATCGGAAAAATTGTTTATATTTGCAATCAATTACAAATTTTCTATTAACTTTAACAGAATAAGCCATGACTAAAAAGATCACGCTAATGCTACTTATGGCTTTTGTTGCCATAACCGTCAGCGCAGAAACAACTACCGAAACAGAGGAGGTACAGAATACCTCACAGACATCTACTAACGATGTGCCAGCATGGGTGAAGAACATCAAGTTCAGCGGATACGCCATGTTGCAGTACCAAGGGCAGGACAAGGAAGGTGCACACACCAACTCCTTCAACCTTCGTTTGGCTCGTTTTATTCTCGATGGCAAGATCGGCGACTTCGACTGGCGCGCTCAGATTCAGGGAACCAATGCCAAGGGTCCTGGCGAGCCTACCGTACAACTTGTTGACCTCTATACAGAATGGCGCAAATACCCGGAGTTCAAAATCCGTGCAGGACAGTTCAAACGTGCCTTCACCTTTGAGAACCCCACCCACCCCATCACACAGGGATGGAGAGGTTACGCTGATGTGATTAACCGTCTGTCAGGCTTCGGTGACCGTGCCGGAGAGAAATCCAGCGGTGGACGCGATATCGGTGTACAGCTCTCAGGTGACATCCTCCCGAACGCCAGCGGACGAAAGTTACTTCACTATCAGGTAGGCGTCTATAACGGTGAAGGTATAAACCGCAGTGACAAGAACAACCAGAAGGATATTATCGGCGGTATCTGGGTAATGCCCATGAAGGGTGTCCGCATCGGTGCCTTCGGATGGCACGGTAGTCACGGCGATATGGTGGTTGGATATACCCCTGCAGGAACAGCCATTACAGACAATGTTCCCCTGAACCGTTACGCCATCTCTGCCGAGTACGACAAGGACGAATACACGTTCCGTGCTGAGTACCTGCATTCTCAGGGTTGGGGAACAGGAGTCGTTGGCAACAATGTCATCAACTACAACTTAGGCGACAAGGCTGATGGTTGGTACGCATTCGGTATCGTTCCAATCATCAAGTCGAAACTCCACGCCAAGGCTCGTTACCAGACCTATCGTGTTGCGAAGGAATGGAGCAGCTCAGTAAACCAGGTAGAATGTGGTTTGAACTATTTCTTCACCAAGAACCTGGAGATGCATCTGGAGTATTCTCATGTTAACGACCGTAATCTTGCACCCGACAATCACAACTATAACTTAGTGGATGTAGAACTCGATTTCCGATTCTAATTCTTTTTATAAAAACCTATGAATATACCTACAGTATTTTGGCTCGTGCCGATCGCATCACTTGTAGCCCTCGGCATGGCGTGGTTCTTCTTCAAGAGTATGATGAAGGCCGACGAGGGTACCCCTCGTATGAGAGAGATTGCACTTTTTGTGCGTAAAGGTGCTATGGCTTATTTGAAGCAGCAGTACAAGGTAGTATGTATTGTCTTCGTGGTATTGTGTGCCCTCTTCGCCTTTATGGCTTATGGGCTGAATGTGCAGAACCCGTGGGTTCCGTTTGCCTTCCTCACAGGTGGTTTCTTCTCTGGCTTAGCTGGATTCTTTGGAATGAAGACCGCCACTTATGCTTCTGCCCGTACGGCCAACGCAGCCCGTCAAAGCATGGATGCCGGACTGAAGATTGCTTTCCGTAGCGGCGCCGTGATGGGTCTTACCGTGGTAGGCCTCGGTCTGCTCGACATTGCCATCTGGTTCCTTGTACTCAACCACTTCTATTCAGGCGACGAGATGGCCCTCATCACCATCACCACAACCATGCTTACCTTCGGTATGGGTGCTTCCACACAGGCGTTGTTCGCCCGTGTTGGTGGAGGTATCTACACGAAGGCTGCCGACGTAGGTGCCGACATCGTAGGTAAGGTAGAGGCAGACATTCCGGAAGATGACCCCCGTAATCCTGCCACCATTGCCGATAATGTGGGTGATAATGTGGGCGACGTAGCTGGTATGGGTGCCGACCTCTATGAGAGCTATTGCGGTTCTATCCTCTCAACAGCAGCCCTGGGTGCTGCAGCCTTTGGTATCGCAGGTCTTGAAGTACAGCTCAAGGCTGTTATTGCCCCGATGCTGATTGCCGCTGTAGGCGTATTCCTCTCACTGTTAGGAATCTTCCTGGTTCGTACAAAGGAAGGTGCCACGATGAAAGATCTGCTCCGTTCACTCGCTCTCGGAACAAACGTGAGTGCTGTTCTCATCGCCATTGCCACCTTCTTCATTCTCTATCTCTTAGGTATTGAGAACTGGTTAGGACTCTCCTTCTCTGTTATCTCTGGTCTGGCTGCCGGTGTCATCATCGGACAGGCTACCGAATACTACACCTCTCACTCGTATAAGCCTACTCAGAAGATCTCCGAGGCAGGACAGACGGGTGCAGCTACTGTGATTATCAAGGGTATCGGTACAGGTATGATCTCTACCTGCATCCCGGTTATCACCATTGGTGTGGCCATCATGCTCAGTTACATGTGTGCCAACGGGTTCGATCTCTCATTGTCATCACAGTCACTAGCTCATGGTCTTTATGGTATCGGTATTGCAGCCGTTGGTATGCTCTCTACGCTGGGTATCACCCTCGCCACCGATGCTTACGGTCCGATTGCCGACAATGCAGGTGGTAATGCAGAGATGTGCTCACTGGGTGAAGAGGTTCGTCACCGTACTGATGCACTCGACGCACTGGGCAATACTACTGCCGCTACCGGTAAGGGCTTTGCCATCGGTTCTGCTGCCCTCACCGCTCTTGCACTGCTCGCCTCTTACATCGAGGAGATCAAGATAGCGATGGTACGTGCTGGTCAGGAGCTGACGAACGTGGCAGGTGAAGCCATTGCCGCTTCCAATGCAACCATCCCCGACTTCATGAACTTCTTCCAGATCAACCTGATGAATCCAAGAGTCATCGTTGGTGCGTTCATTGGCGCCATGGCAGCCTTCCTGTTCTGTGGAATGACTATGGAGGCTGTAGGCCGTGCTGCCGAGAAGATGGTACAGGAAGTACGTCGCCAGTTCAAGGAGATTGCCGGTATTCTGGAAGGAACAGGCACACCCGATTATGGTCGTTGCGTAGAGATCTCTACCCGTGCTGCCCAGCATGAGATGATCTTACCATCTATTCTGGCTATCATCATCCCTATCATTGTGGGCTGTGTTCTTGGTGTAGCTGGTGTACTAGGTCTCTTGGTTGGCGGTCTGGCTGGCGGATTCACGCTGGCTGTTTTCATGGCCAACGCAGGTGGTGCCTGGGACAATGCGAAGAAGAACATCGAGGAAGGTGCCTTCGGTGGCAAGGGTAGCTTTGCCCACAAGGCTTGTATCGTTGGCGATACAGTGGGCGATCCCTTCAAGGATACCTCCGGTCCGTCGTTGAACATCCTCATCAAGCTGATGTCGATGGTCAGCATTGTCATGGCCGGTCTGACAGTGGCCTTCATCTAAACCTTTTCTTCGCAAAAGAATTACCTTTTTCAGAGATCGTGTCAAAGCATTTCAATCGGTTTTGGCACGATCTCTTTCATTATATTATACGAAAAATCGAATATTTGAGATTTTTTGTCACATTTTCTTGTTTATTTTCCATCTATTGATTATATTTGCACCGTAAAAACTCAAGCGTTAACATATAATATGGATTTAGAACATAATCCTTGCCACACGACTAAACATGATGCTCAAGGACAAGAAGTCATAGGGCACCATCATTCAACAGAAGAATCCTCCCATCAGAACGATGGGACTAAAACCCATACGCATTCTCATCGTCATCATCACCATCATCACATGGATAGTTCAGAACGTGTCAAGAACCGGATTCTCATGACTGCCAAGAGACGTAAGATCATTGAGAAATACCTATTCCGCTTCATGTGCATTGTCGCCATGGTTGTTGTGCTGACATGCCTTTATGTATATATTTTCAACCCCCAGTAGTTACATTTATATAATAGTTCACTTTGTGTTCAATGCACATGAGTCGTTGCCGCTTGTCCTTGGAACCCTCCAAGGACAATGCAACATGTCCCATTGTCCGTCTAAGGTTGATCTCCACACAAGGATGAAGCAGGAATCCCTGTTGGTCATTACGTGACACCATCATCATGTCAACGCCCAACGGTCCCGTGTAACGATGTTCCAACAAAACCGGAAAACATGCACCTATCCGCTCTTTCACTGCATCGATCAGCGCAAGAGGAATCCATTTGTTCATGATAGCCCTTTTCTCTTCTTCCGAAGCCAGCAGATTTCCCGTATAAGTATGGTTCACGGTCTCGAACAACGACAAGCCCACATACTCCACTTCGCCGTTCTCATGCATGAAAAACTCCATAGCAAAATCCTTCACCTTATTATAATATGGCTCTACCATGACTCCTCCCTGCATCTGGATTACCCGTTGAACCCATCCGCTAACCGAAGGATTCATCTCACCATCCACATAGCGAACCCCTCGCCCACTGCTGCTCCAAGGTGCTTTGAGAACCACACGACGCCAGTCGGCTATGGTTTCCACCACCTCCTTCAGCGATGTATGATAGCGTGCTTCACCACAAGTCTGGTCTTCAATGCCATCACGAATAGCATGTAGTGCAGGAATGGTGGTTACACGACTGGACAATCGCCGCACAAAAGCCAGATCATCATCTGTGGGAAGAATCGTTTCCGGCAGTCCGTGCTCAGCCAACGCAGTCCTAATAGTAATATCCCAACCCCACGGTAATACCCGGTCAACCTGTAACTTCGGCAAATCGCTCCATGTCACGAACAGTACATCCTTTCCTTTCACGAAGCCTGACGAAGCCTTGATGGCAAAAGCGATATCATCTACAAGAACAGCATCCCCGTCGGAAGCCCACAAAGCAGGAATCCAGCCCAGGTTCATTCTCAGTTCCTGGGCCACATGCGGCATGGTGAGATGACGGCGGTTATGAGCCAGCGCTATATCATGCTCGGGGTTGAAAACATGTAAATCCATTTTGTAAAATTCGTCATGCAAAAATAAGCATATTTCTTCTATAACATTCCATCCAACATTAAATTAACAAAAAAAAGAGAGATTTTGTAAACTTGACTTTGCAATATGCGAAATAAGTATTACCTTTGCACATGATTTTGCGATAACATTCAAGGATTATTGGAAATGGAGGCTTTTTTTCGTACACACTCATACCTCGTGGAGCATGTCAATGCGCCCGTTCGCCGTCTTCTCATGGACGAGATAGACTGGAACGACCGCATGATCGGCATCAAGGGAACTCGTGGTGTGGGTAAAACTACCTTCCTGCTCCAATATGCCAAGGAACATTTCGACACACACGACCGCAAATGCCTCTATCTCAACATGAACAACTTCTATTTCCAAGGAAGAGGCATTGCTGACTTTGCAGGATCTTTTTATGAGAATGGCGGTAAGGTACTGCTCATCGACCAGGTGTTCAAGGAACCCAACTGGAGTCATGAGCTGCGGAAGTGCCATGATCTGTACCCCGGTCTGAAGATTGTTTTCACAGGATCCAGCGTGATGCGCTTGAAAGAGGAGAATCCGGAACTGAACGGAATCGTCAAGAGCTATAACCTCAGAGGGTTCTCGTTCAGGGAGTTCCTGAACCTGCAGACCGGTCATCAGTTCCGTCCGTTCACCTTAGAGGAGATCCTCAACGACCATGAGCATCTCACACGCCAGATCCTCCCCCATGTATCGCCGCTGAAGTTCTTCCAAGATTATCTGCACCATGGGTTCTATCCCTTCTTCCTGGAACACAGGAACTATTCTGAGAACCTGCTCAAGACGATGAACATGATGACCGAGGTGGACATTCTGCTCATCAAACAGATTGAACTGAAGTATCTTACAAAAATCAAGAAATTGTTCTACCAGTTGGCTGTGGAAGGTCCTAAGGCACCGAACATCTCCCAGCTGGCCATTGACATCGAGACCAGTCGTGCCACCGTGATGAACTACATCAAGTACCTGGCCGATGCCCGTCTCATCAATATCATCTACCCGCCGGGACAGGATTTCCCCAAGAAGCCGGTAAAGGTAATGCTGCACAACACAAACCTGATGCATGCCATTTACCCTATCGAAATCAAACGGCAGGACATCATGGAGACCTTCTTCGTGAACTCTATGTGGAAAGATCACACCGTGAACTTAGGCGGAAAAGACGGTTACTATATAGTTGACGGAGATAAGCGGTTCAGAATCTGCAACGCTGAAGGAAGCAACAAGATCCGCATCAACCCCGATACAATCTATGCCCGATACAATACTGAGGTGGGCATGAAGAACCAGATTCCGCTATGGCTGCTGGGATTCTTATATTAATTGAAAATTGAGAATTGAAAATTGAAAGATTGGAAATTTATAGAATAATATATCGTTAACATTATTAATTATTATGGCTAAAGAAAAGAGATTTATTACTTGTGATGGTAATGAGGCTGCTGCTCATGTGAGCTACATGTTCTCTGAAGTTGCTGCTATCTACCCCATCACCCCGTCATCACCCATGGCGGAGCACGTTGACGAGTGGGCTGCCAAGGGTCGCAAGAACCTGTGGGGCCAGAACGTCTCAGTACAGGAGATGCAGTCGGAGGCTGGTGCTGCCGGTGCCGTTCACGGATCACTGCAGGCTGGTGCGCTGACTACTACATTCACGGCTTCTCAGGGTCTGCTCCTGATGATCCCCAACATGTACAAGATTGCCGGTGAGTTGATTCCCACCGTATTCGATGTATCTGCCCGTACCCTGGCTTCTCATTCTCTGTGTATCTTCGGTGACCACCAGGATGTGATGGCTTGTCGTCAGACTGGTTTCGCCATGCTCTGCGAAGGTGGCGTACAGGAGGTGATGGACCTCACCGCTGTTGCTCACCTGGCAACGCTCGAGACCTGCGTACCGTTCGTGAACTTCTTCGACGGTTTCCGCACCTCTCACGAGTATCACAAGATTGAGTTGATGGATCAGGAAGATATCCGTCCGCTGGTAAAGGAAGAGTACATCAAGCGTTTCCGCGACCGTGCTATGTCACCCGAGCGTCCTATCACTCGTGGTACTGCCGAGAACCCCGAAACCTTCTTCACACACCGTGAGGCTTGTAACCCCTACTACGATTCAGTACCTGAAGTAGTAGAGAAGTATCTGGGCGAGATCTCTAAGATCACCGGTCGTGAGTATCACCTCTTCTCTTATTACGGAGCTGAGGATGCTGATCGTATGATCATCCTCATGGGTTCTGCCACTGATGCTGCCCGCGAGGCTATCGACTACCTGAACGCTAATGGTCAGAAGGTGGGTATGATTTCTGTTCACCTCTATCGTCCGTTCTCAGTGAAGCACCTGCTCGCCTCTGTTCCCAAGAGCGTGAAGCGCATTGCTGTACTCGATCGTACCAAGGAGCCCGGTGCTAACGGTGAGCCTCTGTACCTCGACGTGAAGGATGCTTACTACGATGTAGAGGATCGTCCGTTGATCGTTGGCGGTCGTTACGGTCTTGGTTCTCACGACACCACTCCGGCTCAGATCATCAGCGTGTTCAACAACCTTGCAATGCCCGAGCCCAAGAATCACTTCACCATCGGTATCGTAGACGACGTGACCTTCACTTCTCTGCCTGCCGTTGAGGAGATTGCTCTGGGTGGCGCTGGCATGTTCCAGGCTAAGTTCTTCGGTTTGGGTGCTGATGGTACCGTAGGTGCTAACAAGAACTCAGTGAAGATTATTGGTGACAACACCGATAAGTACTGCCAGGCTTACTTCTCTTACGACTCTAAGAAGTCGGGTGGTTTCACCTGCTCTCACCTGCGTTTCGGCGATACACCGATCCGTTCTACCTATCTGGTAACCACACCTAACTTCGTGGCTTGCCACGTTCAGGCTTACCTCCACATGTACGATGTGACTCGCGGTCTGCAGAAGAACGGTCAGTTCCTGCTGAACACCATCTTCGACGATGCTGAGCTGGAGAAGTTCATGCCGAACAAGGTAAAGAAGTACTTCGCACAGAACAACATCACTGTCTATACCATCAACGCTACCAAGATTGCACAGGAGATTGGTCTGGGTAACCGCACCAACACCATCCTGCAGAGTGCTTTCTTCCGCATCACCGAGGTGATCCCGGTAGAGCTCGCTGTAGAGAAGATGAAAGCCGCTGCCTTGAAGTCATACGGTGCTAAGGGTCAGGATGTGGTTGACAAGAACTATGCAGCTATCGACCGTGGTGGTGAGTACAAGCAGCTCACCGTGAAGCCCGAGTGGGCTAACCTGCCCGATGATGAGCCGAAGCAGGACAATGCTCCCGCCTTCGTAAAGGAAGTGGTTCGTCCTATCAACGCTCAGGCTGGCGATCTGCTGCCCGTCAGCGCATTCGCCAAGTTCGGTACTATCGACGGTTCTTGGGAGGTTGGTACTGCCGCTTACGAGAAGCGCGGTGTTGAGGCCTTCGTTCCTGTATGGAACATCGAGAACTGTATCCAGTGTAACCAGTGTGCTTATATCTGTCCTCACGCAGCTATCCGTCCGTTCGTGATGGACGATGAGGAGGTGAAGGGCTACGAGGGCAAGACCATCGAGATGAAGGCTCCGAAGGCCATGGCAGGTATGCACTTCGCTATCCAGGTCAGCGTACTCGACTGTCTGGGCTGCGGTAACTGTGCTGACATCTGTCCGGGTAATCCGAAGCTCGGCAAGGCACTCACCATGGCTCCGTTCAACCCCGATGCTGAGGATATGAAGCTCGAGGCTAAGAAGTGGGAGTACTGCGTGAACGAAGTGAAGAGCAAGCAGGATCTCGTTGACATCAAGAGCAACGTGAAGAACTCTCAGTTCGCACAGCCGCTCTTTGAGTTCTCTGGCGCTTGTGCTGGTTGCGGTGAGACTCCGTATGTGAAGCTGCTCTCTCAGCTCTTCGGTGACCGTCAGATGATTGCCAACGCTACAGGTTGTTCTTCTATCTACTCTGCTTCTATTCCTTCTACTCCTTACACCAAGAACGAGAAGGGTCAGGGTCCTTGCTTCAACAACTCACTGTTCGAGGACTTCTGCGAGTTCGGTCTCGGTATGGCTCTGGGTAACAAGAAGATGAAGGAGCGCGTTGCTAAGCTGTTGCAGGAGATGATCGACGGCAACGCCAGCGACGAGTACAAGGCTTTGGCTCAGGAGTGGATCGACAACTGCGAAGATGCCGACAAGACCAAGGAGATTGCTCCGAAGCTGCGCAAGTGCATTGCCGAGAGTGCTGCCAAGGGCTGTCCGGTATGCAAGGAACTCCAGACACTCGACCACTACCTCGTGAAGCGTTCACAGTGGATCATCGGTGGTGACGGTGCTTCTTACGATATCGGTTACGGCGGTCTCGACCACGTGATTGCTTCTGGTGAGGACGTGAACATCCTCGTGCTCGATACTGAGGTTTACTCTAACACGGGTGGTCAGGCTTCTAAGGCTACTCCGCTTGGTGCTATCGCTCAGTTCGCTGCTCAGGGTAAGCGCATCCGCAAGAAGGATCTGGGTATGATTGCCACTACCTACGGCTACGTATATGTTGCTCAGATCGCTATGGGTGCTGATCACGCTCAGTGCTTGAAGGCCATCCGCGAGGCTGAGGCATGGCACGGACCGTCAATCGTCATCGCTTACGCTCCCTGTATCAACCACGGTCTGAAGGCCAAGGGCGGTATGGGTAAGAGCCAGGCTGAGGAGAAGAAGGCCGTTGCTTGTGGCTACTGGCACCTCTGGCGTTACAACCCAGCCCTCATTGAGGAAGGCAAGAATCCGTTCAGTCTCGACTCTAAGGAGCCTAACTGGGCCGACTTCCACGACTTCCTGCTGGGTGAGGTTCGTTACCTGTCTGTCAAGAAGGCATATCCCAACGAGGCAGAGGAACTCTTCGCCGAGGCTCAGCGCATGGCACAGCTCCGTTACAAGAGCTATGTTCGCAAGACACAGGAGAATTGGGAGGATTAATCCCGACGAGAAGTTTAGGGTAATCCCCTATCCTATTATATTTAGAGGTGGAACATTGCTGTTCCACCTCTTTTTATATAAGTTTCAATGAGAACACATAATTTTTTGAACGATTTGACGTTTCATGTGTATGCTGTCAAAACAAATTCAAATAAAGCGTATGAAACGGACAATGTTGACAATGCTGGCAGCCGTCACGATGATGACTGGTGCCAGTGCACAGAAAACAGAGCGCCTCGCCCACATCGTGGATGGTTTCTATGAAAAAGACTCTGTGGTTTTAGACAGCATGTATAACTACTGGAACGACTTCGTGGCGCAACACCCGAAGGACGAGATTGCATGGCGCAATCTCTTCGAGGTGACGGATAGGAAGGTCTTCTGTCTAGGGTACAAAAAGAAAGACTGGAAGTCAGGAGAAGACCTTCGCAAACAACTCAACGTGGTGGGACGCATGGAGAAGGCCATTCCCAACTCCTATACCTTTTATTATTGCGCTTATCAGGACAACTACAAACCGGGGTTGTTAGAAAAAGCCGATGCAGATAAGATGTACGCCGATTCGGCCATTGCCAAGCTCCCCGATGACTCTTGGGCTGACGACTACGAGCTCTGGATACAATACCTCATTCCGCAGCGCGACACCGTACGCATGGTCCAACTGCTGAAGCGTTACTACGAGAGCGGACAGTACCCCGAAGAGTCGTTGCAGTACCACTTCAACGAACTGCAAGGCATGGCCGAAGGCGGTGTTTACATCGGTCCTCATCCTGGCGGAATCATCGGCAAACTCATCCTGCAATATGTGTTAGGCGTGCACAAGGACAAGGTTCTCTACGATGAATATGCTGCCATGAACCCTGATTATGTGAAAGACGTATTCGGGCACATCGGTATTCCCTTCGACGACAAGGTGTGGAACCAGCTACATAACGCTTTGTTGCAGGACCAGACGCTCCGCAACATTATGCGCTACATCTTCGACCATTCCGAACGACCCGTCTATCTCTCGGCTCACGACATATGGGTGTATAATCTTAGTCAGGGATTGCCCGATGATATCAAGGCCTGCCTCTACAACGAAGGTCTCACCATGCGCTACTCGGCCAAGCCCTACGACAACCGCGCCGTGAAGCGTCGCAACATCGAGCAGCGCTACCGTCTGGAGTACTTGCGTATGCCTTTCCATCCCGAGGTCAGGGACACACGACGATACGAAATGTACAGCAGTTCAGGTCACTCCATGAACTACATCCGGTTGCTACACGACCAGCTGCCCTACTACAAGCAGCACAACCCAGAGCGCTACCAGTGGCTTACCGACATCTTCAACGATATCATCCGCCAGTTGGAGAAAAGGGGATACGATATTAATGAGTTCAAAGGCTATCTGAAATGAGTATCTTCCGTCTGAAACCCCTTCGGCAGCATACCGACGAGCAACTCATGACAAGAGCAGCGGCAGGCAGTGATGCAGCTTTCGAAGAGCTGTATCGCCGCTATGCCCGACGACTGAAGGGCTTCTTCTTCATGCAGCTGGGCGGTAACGAGGAACTGGCAGCCGACTATACGCACGATGTGTTCCTGCGGGCTTACGAGGCTCGAAGTCGTTATCAGGAAGGGCGAAGCGTCAGCACATGGATCTTCACCATTGCCTATAACCTCTGTCGTAACCACTACCGCAACAATGCCTACGAGGCGCAGCTGTTGGCCTCGCTCGATGCTGAGCCCATTTCCGAACAACCCATAGAGGTGCAACTGGATGCTGCCTCGCTCGACCAAGCCTTGGAACAGGTATTGAGCGAACTGCCCGCCCCTTTGCACCAACTCTTCTCACTACACTATCAGGAGGAACTCACCATCCCGCAGGTGGCCGAAATCATCGGAATACCAGAAGGAACGGTCAAGTCGCGCCTCCATAAAACCATGAACATCATCCGCAAAAAACTCAAAAGATATGAAAAATAACATCACCAACGAACAGATCATCCAGTCGGCCCGCCGTCAGCGGCAGACCGTCAACAACCGTATAGATGTAGAACCGTGGCAGTCGCACCGTCGTAAAGACCGTGGAATAGCTGCCGCCATTGCCGTTGCCGCCAGTTTCATCAGCTTCATCGCCGGCTACGGACTACATTCCAAGATGGCCCAACCCGACAAGCAGTCGTTGGCGCAGACCATTCAGGTGCAGCATGACACCATTATGCATATAGAGACCATCCGCGACACCGTCTATCAAACACGGGTAGTTACCCAATACAAGGAACGCCTCGTGGCTCGGAACACTAAAGAACAGCCATCCTCTACCTCATCCCAACAGTCGGATGTTGAGCAAATGGCCTGTTCCATGCTGTGCGACGATATTCCCTATGCTTTGCTGGCTACGCCGTAAAAGAAAAGTATTTTTTCATTTGGTTTTTCGCTCGTTTAATCGTACCTTTGCAGCCACAATTAAAAAACGAAAAGCTGTATGAAGATTAAGACACTCTTAGTAATGTTTGCCGCCAGTCTGGCTACCACCGCTTTGGCACAGGAGAAATTCGAGTTGGGAAAGCCAAACGACGACAACTATCGGTATTTGGATGAATACAAAGCACTCAAGGAATACATCGACCATGACAAGTATCCCAATTTCAAGTTGGGCATTGCTACCGAGAACCTCGATAACGCCCTGGTCAGGAACATGATCAGTAAAAACGCTAGCGAAACCGTTGCAGGTAACGCCATGAAGATGGCCAGTTGCGTAGATGGAAATGGTAACATGAATTTCAACAACGTGAAGAAATTCATCACTGCTGCCACCAACGCTGGCGTCAGCGTCTATGGCCACACCCTCGCCTGGCACTCGCAGCAGCCCAAGGGATGGTTACTCAAGCTGCTGGCCGACAAGCCCATACCGGGCACTGAGGAGTTCAACCTCATCACCGTCAAGGATTTCCGTACCGACCAGAACATCGGCTGGAAGCCCGATAACAACGAAAGCGAATACGGCTTCTCTTTCAAGTTCGACAAGACCAACGGACTGAAGGTGACTACCACCAAATCCTATCCTTGGGAGGTGCAGTTCGTCATCATGAGCAATATCGTCCTTGAAAAGAATAAGGAATATAAGATGACCTTTAATGTGAAGGGCTCTGGCTCTGGTAAGCTCGACGGTCGTCTGGGCGACTGGAACGGTGGTGCTAACTTCAGCATCCCGTTCAGCACGGAGTGGCAGGACGTACAGGTATCCGTCACCCCAACCATGGACGGAAACTTCATTCTCCTGCATGTTCCCAACTACATTGGCGATGTCTATATCCAGAGCATCAAGTTCGAAGGCTATAAGGCCAGCACCGTTCCCCAAACCAAGGAAGAGATGCACGACACCCTTGTCTATGCCATGGACAAGTGGATCAAGAGCATGATGGAAGCCTGCGACGGAAAGGTCAAGGCTTGGGATCTGGTCAACGAGGCCATCGGCGGTGACGGTAACGACGGCAGCGGAAACTATACACTGCAGCACTCGAAGGATTATAATCCAAACGGAAATCCTAATGCCACATGGGATGTAGGTGGCGATGCTTTCTACTGGCAGGACTATATGGGCGACCTCGAATATGTTCGTCAGGCCTGTCGTCTGGCCCGTAAGTACGGTCCCGAAGACATCAAGCTCTTCATCAACGACTACAACCTCGAGTCCGACTGGGACAACAACAAGAAAGTGAAGAGTCTGGTCAACTGGATCAAGAAATGGGAATCCGACGGCGTAACCAAGATCGACGGTATCGGTACGCAGATGCATATCTCGTGCCACGAGAACGAAACGAACCTGAACAACATCAAGAAGCATATCACCCAGATGTTCCAGATCATCGCCAATAGCGGTAAGCTCTGTCGCATCAGCGAGATGGATATGGGTTATGTACGCGGTTCCAACCGATGGGGCAGCTCCATCAAGACCAGTCAGATTACCGAAGCCGAGCACAAGAAGATGGCCGACTTCTACGAGTGGATCATCAAGGAGTATTTCCGCATCATCCCGCCCGAACAGCAGTGGGGCATCTGTCAGTGGTGTGCCACCGACTCACCTAACAACAGCGGTTGGCGTGGTGGCGAGCCCGTAGGCATCTGGGACAGTAACTACTACCGCAAGCATGTCTATGCCGGTTTTGTTCGCGGACTGAATGGCGGTGAGCCCACAGCCATCAGCAGCACTGTTGCCGACAGCACCGTCGACACCTCGAAGGGTATCTACAACCTCAACGGTGTGCGCATGCAGGCTACATCAATGGATGAACTCCCCTCCGGTCTTTACATCGTGAATGGGAAGAAGGTGGTGAAATAGAGTTAGCTTTTACTTCCCCCCTTTCTTCCCAACGTGGGAATAAAATGTTCCCAACGTGGGAATAAAATGTTCCCAACGTGGGAATAAATAGTTCCCAGCGTGGGAACAAATAGCTTTTAGCATCGTTAATTAATATAAAGAAAGGACTGAAAGAGTGTGTATTCGCAAAAAAGTTGTATTTTTGCATTTACAAACGAATCAATGAATGATTATGAAGCAAAGACATGCCGTGATTGTGCTCTTCGTCCTGATTGTTGCATCCAGTATGACCAGCTGGGGCAGTTATCGCACTACCAGCAGGTTGGTGTGCGAGGATATGGACAGAGCTCTTGCACTGACCATGCAGCAACAGCAGAGCGATGTGATCAGTCAGGACACCATCCGTACGTTTAACCGCCATTTGCAGATGGCAGAACTGCGGGGAAAGGCTACGCTGGCCGTAGATACCCGTAGTCGCCAGTTCAAGGCGTATGCCCACTGTTCTGAAGCCACCATCTTCAGCTTGTCCGACCAGCGTCCGGCTACCCTGCTGTGGATGCTGACAGGTATCTGGTTCGTGTTTGTATGGTATAGACGTCAAACCGACAGACAGATGCTTGCACCGAGTGTGGTGGGGAACAACTATGGCGGTCTGGTATATTCCGACACCGACCGTTGTTTCTATGCCGCCAATGGAGGCGAAGTACCATTCACACCCATGCAGCAGCACCTGATGGAGATGTTCTTCCAGTCGCCTTCGTACTCGCTGACCAAGACGGAGATTTGTGATGCGCTATGGCCGAAGAAACCTGATGCACACGAAACACTCTACACACTTGTTAGAAGACTGAAACCAGTGATTGAGCAACAATCGGATTTGAAAATCGTGTCCGACCGCAGTAAGGCGTACCGACTGGTAATCAAGTAATTAACACATGACACAAGGATGACAAGCAATTGTCAGCCAAATGTCAGACTGTTTTTTCTCCCATCCCATCATCTCTTCATACCTTTGCGTTTGAAATGTTGAAAATGCAAGATATGAAGAGATTCTTTTTATTGCCACTGGTCGTATGCTGCATGACAGCAGCGGCCCAAGACAATGGTGAGTCATTGTACGAGAAAGATGTAACGCTTGATGAGGTAACCGTGAAGGCAGCCCGTGTGGTGCAGCAAGTAGATAGAATGCGTATCTATCCGTCGAAACAGCAGATTGAGTCATCTGCGAACGGCTATTCCCTGTTGGCGAAGCTCACACTGCCCCACATCCGTGTTGACGAAGCCATGAGTAGCATTACCGCACTGACGAACCTTGGAAACGTTCAGGTGCGCATCAACGACGTTATAGCTTCACGTGACGATCTGCTTGCGCTCGATATGCAGGGTATCGATCATATAGAATTCATCGACAAGCCCGGAGTGCGATATGGGGATGATGTGGCATACATCATCAATATCAAGGTGAAGAAACCTGCGGGCGGCTATGTGATAGGTTCACAGCTTACCAACACCCTGACCGCCGTGAATGGAAGCGAGTCGGTATTCGCAAAGCTCAACCACGGGCGCAGTGAGTTTGCTTTGAACTACTCGCTCGACTACCATCACTTCAAGGGCGCTGAATATGATGCAAGAACAACTTATCGGTTGGAGAATGGTGAAGTGATGACCATGAACAGACGCAGCTTGAGCAGTCGGAACAGAAACATTAGTCATTTAGCACAACTTACTTACAGTCTGTGTGATAGCAGCTATATCGTACAAGTAAAACTAAAAGGGAATGCAGACATTCATCCTCAGCGAAACGATGCTATCATGGAACTGAACGGAACGCCCTATGACGACCGCTCCTCTTCGCGCCGTAGCTCTCCTTCGCTCGATATCTACTATCATCATGACTTCCATCAACACCAGTCGGTTACGGCCAACGTGGTGGGCACATCTATCAAGACCACGGGCGAAGAGGTGAACAATGAGGGCTCTGACTACAGGTATTCCACCAACGGACAAACCTACAGTTTGT